>NZ_DASWWA010000028.1:0-18558 GCF_036401095.1 Methylotenera sp. | reverse complement strand
TTGCATACAAAAGCAAGGGCGGCATGGCCTACAAAAAGCGCAAGCTAGAGAAACTAGGCCTTATCAATATTGAGCGTAAGCGCACCTTTGTTATGGAACACCATACAACGCGCCAAAGCCGCCAATGGATAATGGGCACCAGTTACTATGCAAGCAAGGATAAAACCCCTGCTATGCAGCTTGTGGACGCTATTACATTCAATTCCCTTAATGCCGCTAATACGGTAGAAAACCAAGCTGCATAATGGTAAGAAATAAAAATTTGATTATACACAAGTGGTACTCTACGAGTATTAAAACATTCCTGTGTTCCTATGTTCTTAGCTTTACAGTAACACAAGAAGGGTACTCTCATAGTCAGCCACTTATCCACCAAAACGCGCCGCGCCGATAAGCCTATGGAACTGGAATGGAACCCCGAAAACCCGAAAACCGAAAAAAACGCGGTACAGTTGGAAATGACTGTAGCGGACGATGCTTCAGCACAGTCGGAATTGTCTGTACAGGATCGGACAGCTACTCCCCCACCCTATCCAGGTAACAAGTACGGTAGCGATGCTTACATAAAAATCATAAACCAGTTTCCGCCCCATATAAATTTTATCAGCGCGTTTCTAGGAAGTTGTGCCGTTATGCGCGAAAAAGAACCTGCACCCGGTGCCAACATAGGTATTGAGGTGGACGCGCGAACGCTCAGCCACTACTGGAAGGGCTATACTGGTGCCAAGCTATACAACTACGATTTTATTGCCGCCCATTGCAGCCAAACAAAATACCTGCTAGAAACGCATCACACGCACGAGTTAATGAAGCTGCCAACTACCCTAGTATATGCAGACCCACCGTATATACTGGATAGCCGCCGCAATGGCAAGCTATATTACAGGCATGAGCTAACGTATAACGACCATTTCGATTTTATAGAGTGGTGCAAATTGCAAAAGTGTATGATAGCCATTAGCCAGTACCCACACCATTTATATGACAGCTTGGTAGAAAAGCACGGATGGAGAAAGCTTGAGTATGAAGTAATGACACGCGCGGGCAAGGCCACAGAGTGTCTATATATGAACTATGCAGAACCGGAGCGCCTACACCAGTACAATTACCTAGGCACCGATAGTTGGGATAGGCAACGTATAAAGCGCAAAATAGCGCGTGAGATAGGCAAGCTAGGCAACTTGCCACCACAAGAGAGAAATGCAATTATTAAAGCTATAAATAAAGCATACCCCTATGGAAAGTAACGAAATGAGAACGCACACCGCTCGCGGCAAGGTAGTAGCAAGGTTTACAATGGTAGCCACATTTAAGCCGCAATACACCAAGCCAGGTACCGAAGGCAGATTTACCTTTCGCGCCGATAAGGTACGAGAATACTACACCAAGTTTAAGCAACTAGATTTTGATAGCGATATAGCAGCACTAAGGCATAAATATAGCGAGATACTACACCGATGCCTAGAGATAGCTATATATGATAACTCTCTACCAAAGCTAGATAATTGTATATGCCGTGTAGTGAATGGCAAAGTAATCTATTCTATCAACTATAAAAATAAAGCAGCATGAAAGCCTATAGGGAAACACAGATACTACATGACGGAATAACCCATTATTACTATGCTACAGTCGAGGAACAAGTAATATGTGTTATGCACGATACTAGAATTAATGCTTTTGGTATAGTTGCTGCTACTACTCCTATGCCCGATGAAGAAGTAGTACAAATACACTACAGCGAATGGTTAGAGGCCTACGAAAAAGCCATGCAGCACATACAGAACGCGGTAACTAATCTACATGGTTTAATGGTACATGGAAAATGATAAGAACGTATGGAAGTTTGTTTACAGGAATTGGCGGCTTTGACCTACCGGCTAGAGAGAGAGGGTATAATATTATGTTCCAAGTGGAGCAGAACGAATTTTGCCTTGGGCGCCTCGAAACGCATTTTCCCCGTGCTGCTAGGTTTAAGGATGTCAAATCGTTTAAAGCCTCACCCTATCAAGGCAAAATTGATTTACTCACTAGCGGATTTCCATGCCAACCTTTTAGCAACCTCGGCAAGCAGCTTGCACACCATGATGAAAGAAGCCTATGGGATTACAATTTCGGAATTGTCAAAACTATCAAGCCAAGATATTTTATTGCTGAGAATGTTAGAAACATCGTTAACACCAAAGTTTTTGAACAAGTGTGCAGCGACTTGGAAAAAGCGGGATACCAAGTATGGCCGTTCGTATATCCAACTGGAGCTACAGACGGATACGATATTAGATACAGAACAATATTTCTTGCCTACTTGTCAAGCCTCGGAATATCGGAAGGCAAGCTACAAGCCCTCATCGCTAATAAAGCACCATTACAACCAATCGAAGAAAGGCAACCATTTTCAATTAGCATTGATAGAAGTAATAATGTTATACTACAAGGCCTATCCAAATCCGACCTTATACGAGAAATTGATGGGTTTCCCAATTGGATGGACAGAATGAAGGCACTAGGCAATGCGGTGCATGTACCGTTTGTAAACAGGTTGTATGACATTATAGAACTACTAGAAAGCAGCATAGATATGAATACAAAGCCACTAATAGTAAACCCTGCTAAGAAAGAAAAAAAGCACTCGAATAAATACGGGTATATAGGTACAGATTGTTGGGATAGACAGCGCAACGAAAGGAAAATAAATCGGTTGCTTGAGAAGATAGCAGAAATGCCAAAAGAGGAACGGAACGTACTAGTAAAGGCAATAAAACAGCTAGCATGACAATTATAATTAAACTACACTACGGTGAAGCGGAGCTAATACGCGAGCAATTGCGATGGACAGATGATGCTTACTTCGGTATATGGCATAAGGAATTTGCTAAGTACATAAATGGTATGGTGGTAGATGTTTGGAAGGAGCTAGAATTGTACTTTGTAAAGCGAACGCAATACAAGTACCAGGGCGATAAACCATTTACATTTACACGTGCCCAATTAAACGCTTTGGCTGTGCTGCTAATGGTAGGTATGCCACCCGCCGAACAAACCTTTAAAAATGAGCTGTACACCCGTTTACTTAAAATCATTGATAACAAGCTAAAGCAGTAACATGGAATATATATTTAAATCGAAACAAACGAATCAAATTAATAAGAGGATAAGGCTGCTAATGGAATGGAAAAAGAAAAACGAAGACAAGCCTTTACCAGAGCTAGTAACTGTAAAGGGAATGATTGTAGAGCTAGAAGATATAGAATTTGAAGAAGTATAAGAATAACGGCGCACCCTGCCAATACCCCTGAATGTATGGCATTACTGGTGCGCCGTGTGCTGAATAGTTAATGTAAGATATAGTAAGCCCCGGTAGCTCCAGCGGCACCGCCTAGTATAAAGGCAATACCGCTGCCAATACCTACACCGCGCCAAAACCTTCGCCGTGCTATTTGCTTTTCCTTGGCTAGTATCGTTCGCATATCTGCTACGTTTATTTCGCTTTGCAGCAAGGCACATTTGTAGTCGTCCCGTTGTGTCTGTATTACCGTTGCTATAGAATCACAGATATAGGCATTTTGCTGCATTGTAGCTAGGTTGGCACTATCTACCCTTATTAGGCTATCGGCTGCATATAAGGCCGCTTCGCAAGCCTCGCCCTGTATTAACTTATCATTCGCCTTGCGAATATCGCTTACCGCTACCTTTATGCTATCGCCCGATAAGCTCAAAGAATAACTTAAATTGTAAAGTATCGTGCAAAGTATTAGGCCTACTAAGTGTTTCATATTTACGGTATAGCGTTTTATAATTGGCAAAAAGTGTTTTATGCACCGCATTTAGGCTATCGCTGCTAGCTCGGCCGCGGTCCAGGCGTTCCCTTAGCTCCAGTTCCACCCGGTGCCAATGGGCCGCGTCCAGGCGCAAGCTATCAATGGTTTTTTCCCTAGCTTTAATATTGCGCTGTAGCTCTCGTATCTCTGCAATGTCTGTACGGTTATGGTTACAACCTTGCACAAACCATACAAAGCCCAAAAGCAATACAGCGAAGATAACTACAGCTATATTGGCTAATTTTCCTTTATCCATCGTGTAATGCTATAAGTGTTGCTTAAACTCCGTATGCGCCTATATACGCCGTCCCCATCGTGGCTACCGCCGCTATTAGTGTTGCCCTCTACACTTACATAGTAGCCGTTGCCTGTGTACTTGTGTACAAAACCAGTATGGCTAATGCGTTTCTTACCATTGCTATAAATGGTAAATACGTCGGCGGCCTTAATATCCTTATGCAGCATACCCCTATGGTAAACCACATTTTTAGCGTTGTGCGCCGTTGGGCTCCAGGCTGTAATATTATTAGGTACACCGCACGCGCTCAATGCCCAATGCACAAAGGCTGCACACCATGCGTACCCTTTGCCCAGGCCTACGGTCATTAAGTACCGCTCTACTTCCGCACCGTCATTATTGCCCGTAGCCTCGCGCACACCTATTTGACTGGTGTAGCGTTGTGTTACGCAGTTGCGAACGGTGTCAGAATTTGCTTGAGTACAAATGCTATAAGTAAGAAGAAGCCAAAATAAACTGCTTTTGATAGAAGTACGCGCCGCCATGCTCCGTTGTTTTCTAGGTTATCTAAATCGGTTTTGTATTGCTCGCTATACATATACTGGTATAAGTCGCGAAAGGTAAACATAATGCCACCCGTGGCAAGTGTGTTGATGCTTGACACCAATACCGCCGCTATTACTACAGATTGAAAAATACTAGGGTCATACCCTGCCCAGGCATCGCCAAAGTAAAAGCGCCCTGTTATATCCGATAATGCCCAAATACATAACAGAAGTGGGATGCTCCAAAAGCCGTCCCATACCCTTAGCAGCTTATAGAAGTTGGCTAGTTTTGTTCTCATTGTTTTAGCTTTTGTTTTGCCATGGATCGTACAGTCATTTATAACTGTATTGCAGGTGCTTTTATCTTGTTGGCCAGTACAGTCATTTTTGGCTGTACCAGCTGTGTTCCTATGCTTACCTTTAGTCATATCCTATCGAATACAGTTACAATTGACTATACTGCAGGAAACAATATGCCCTCTGTATCGAGTACATCGTTATACATGTTGCTCATCTTCATATTATCGCAGTATTGTTTGGCATCCTGTACCAACCAATCCATAGTAGAATAGTGGCGCACTTGAAAGGTGCGGTGTAAGGTTTCGCCCAGGTACAGGCGCACCGCTTCATGCGGCCCTGCATTTTCTCGCTTTATAATCAATGTTATTTTATCGGCCATTATACAGGGTTTTTAATTTCAGCATAACCTAGTAAGTTGCCTGTAGCATCGTAAACAGGTAACATATAATCGGTAGTAACAAGTACACCAGGCGCAACTGCTTGGTCTGTCCATAATTGCCCTTGCATTACAATAGCGCTGCCATTGGCTACACTTAAGCTAGCCGCCGTACCGCCGCTAGCGGTTTGGTCGCTAACCAATGCAGATGAGTTTACACCTGCTAATACCTCGCTATAATTACCGCCCGAATCTTCTGTGCGCATCCTTGCACCCAGGTCGCCACCATCCGCATTATCTACCAGTTCTATTTTGCCTGTACGGTTGTTTACTGTACGTAATAAGGTAGTGCCAATACTTGAAAATGCGAGGTTTGACATTATACCTACTAATCCATAAGATAGGCTAAGAATGTTTTGCAAGGCTAATAGCAAGCTATATACCCCGCCATTGAAGTAGCCACCAAATACGCCACCTGTACTTTGATTAGTATTTTGTATATCGTTGGCTGTAACGGGGCCGAACGGTGTAGCCTGCTCCCAGTACGGGTTAACTGGTGGCGTGGTAGCCCTATTTGCTTTTGTATATCTAAAGCCCATTTGTAGAAAGTTTAAGCGTGGTATCAATAGGCAATGAGAGGTTAGACACGTACAAATTGCCTGTCAAGTTCAATTCAAGCGGTACAGTACCAAGCGCCGCCCCTGTAAGCGTGTTTATCAATTCAGCATAGTTTGGATGTATGTATGCCACTAGATAACTTATACCGTACTTGTATATCCATTGTAAGCCGCTACTACGTAAGTTGCCCAGGTATTTATCTTGGCTATCGAATACACCTAAATCTATACGCGGTACTGGATATGCGAAATAGTCGTTCGGATTGATAACTGCAATTACTACACGTACCGCGCCGCTTTGCATGAAGCTGAAACCCTGTAACTGGAATTGCAGCTTATCAACCCCTTTGCGGTACAGGTACGCCGATACGCCAAGCCCTGCAAGCCCGGCAACTGCGCCTAGTGCTAATGCTGTACGTGTCCTCATGCTGCTTGCTTATGGTTGCGGTTAACTAAATAAATGGTAGCGCCTATGCCCGCCAATAACAATACGCCGCCTATGGCTGCTTTGCCCTTGTTAGCTGCTACCCACGTTGGGAACGATGTTATACGCTTCCATATACCGTTCCAGTCATTAGGGCTCAATACGCCCTGCTGCAATAGGTTTTGATAGTGTACCTTGCGCGTGTCAATTATCGCGTTATATATAGCCCCTGCATAGCTGCTATTAAGTGCATTTATGGTTTGTGGGCCTAGTACACCATCCACATCAATTTTCATAGCTGTAGGCAATACGCTGTTTATAGCCATCTGTACCTTTTTCAGCCCATACGTACCGCTAGCCATAAAGTAATCATATACTAGGTTTGCCATTTGTTGGCTATTGATATAGTCGCCATTCATGGCGTTCCAAAAATTAGCACGGTAGAACGCCTTTACCATATTCTCCAAGTCGGTAAATACTTGGTTATACTGTACAGGCTTTCTAGCGTCTACTATTGCCCATCCGCTCCATGTAGGCCATGCAGCACGGTTAATGCCCCTATATGTTTCATCGTCCCACGCAAAGTTACGGTAGCCACCTTCGTAGCCTACTACGCTGTAATTATATGCGGGTTCGAATGATGCCATAGATTAAAACTCAATTGTCTTGCTGTAGTTGCTCTTAAAGCCGTTGTTAGGTTCAAAGTATCCTATATGTATCTGTATGGCATTTAGGCTAGGTGCTGTTACTGTATAGCCTACTTTGCCATCAATAAGCGGAACGCTGTTAGGTTGGTCGCCATAATAGAATGTATCGGTATAGCCTACACCATTATATTTTACTTCGTATTGCACGGCCTTTTGTGCTGCATTGGTTGCAAGTATATTTATAACATACTTCGGCTTTTTGGTAATCCAAAGCCAAAATCCTGCCAATGCCCCTATGTATAGTACCTTATTTGCGTCCATCTGTAAACCATGTTTTATAGCCCCATATCAAAAGCCCGGCACCTACTGCCCAGGGCAATACTTTACCTATACCACTAACCGTGTTACTTACACCCGTAGCCACATCGCCCAGGCTATCGGTTATTTCATCGGCTGGTACAAGTATTGGAGAGAGGAAACCCGAAGTAATATCAAAACCTAAGCCACGGAAATAATCTCGGAATTGTGTATTGTAAATAAACTCCAGTTCCGCACCCCATAGCATACTCCATTGGTTCATTGCTTGCTCAAACTTGCCATTGGCAATATCTAGGCCGTATTGGGCACGGTTTAGCTTGTGCCATTGTATGTAAGCCTGTGGGCTCCACCAATTGTCGGGGCCCCATTCGTCAAAATCGGGTACGCTATCGGCCGTAAGCGGTTGAGGGTAAACAGCCGCGCCTATACGCTTGCTTTTACCTAACCCGCTAATGGTATATATTTTGGTAGTTCCCTTTGCCATACTTCAGTACAGTTAAAAATGACTGTAACAGTTCTGTTACATTATATCGGAATTGCTATGCTCTGTTTCGTGCGGTGCATTGCTATTGTTATTAGCTGGTGTAAATACACCTGCCTGGTTCAATGTGCCAAGCAATTGCCCTGCTGCGCTAAATATGGCAGTAATCAACTGCCCTGTATTGTTAGTAACGCCGCCATAGCTTTGCCCTGGCGGTATTTGCTGCTGTGTAGTGCCATAGGTAGTTCTGCTACCCATAAAGCTATACAGCAATGCCACCGCGCCTAAGCCTAGCAAAATGTATGCAGCGGTATTATTGCCACCATCGGTACCGCGCACACTAGCGCGGCGGTTTCTAAGTGAATTTTTGTGTAGTACTACCATTACATGCAGCCGTTTAGATTGTGGTACCTGCCTTTTATTTTACCCGGCACGGTAATAGGTTGTTCGTCAATAACAATAGCCGTTTGGCCAAGGTCTTCAAAAGTTACCTGTTGTGGTACTTGGTTAGGTGGTAACGGTGGATTGATTACCGTAGTATTTTGCTTGCTTAGTTTACCAAACAAGAAGGCAAGGCCACCCGCTACTATTGTGCCACCTACTAACCATTTAAGGCCATTGCCTGTTTTATTATTCTTAGCCATTATCAGCGTATTTTTGAATTAATATTTGCATGTTGTCTACCCTTTCCTCATCCGTGCCACCATCGGTAAAAAAGTAGCTGTAAGTGCTTACATCGTAAGCGTATAGCGGTGCATTTATCTCAAGTGTGTCGCCGGGTAGTATTGTTTTTTGACCGCCGCTAAACTTAACAGTTACATTGCTGTTAGTGCCTTCGTTGGCAAAGGTTATAGCGCACACCATACCCGTATCCTTTAGCGGTGTATAATCTCCCGTTTCGTTAACGAAAAAACCTGTATTTATAACTGGGTATAACTGCATTACTCTACTTCTTTAATGAACGGTTCAAGCATAGGAGCTACCATGCCTGTATAAACTGTAGGATTTTCTTCCATGTACCTACTTAGTGCATGTATGCGCTTTACCACGGCTATATACTCATTAGGTGTGCCTACCGCTTGTGGTTCAACAATCTTACATATACGTGTAATGGCATCATCAGCTACCTTGTTCCACTTATCCATTTCAGCATTACTTACATCATCACTTACTTCAATATCTTCTGCCTGTATGGTAGTATGTGGTACTTGGTCGGTAGTTCCTGCAATAGCCATTTGTGGGCCACCTAAGCGTTTTGTAATCAACCGACCTATTTCGGGGCCAAGGGTTTGTATCAGTTGGCTTATATAGTCGGTTTTCTCACTCTTTTTTGTTCTGTTACGCTCTTTTTGTTCTGCCAGCTCGCGCTCCAACTGCATTATTCGCATTTGGTTATTCATTTCCGACTTTATACCTGCTACCTGTATATCCATCATTTCACGGTATAAGCCGCCAATTTGGTTTACAGGTTGTATAATAGGCTGTTGTTGCACACCCGCTATACGTTCGCTATTAATACCAAAAGTAAACGTTTGTACATTGTTACTCTTTTCAGCCGATTTGAAGGATATGGTGTAGTCGCCTGGACTAAGTAGCTCCAGTTGCTCCTTTAGCTTTGAGTGGCTATCCTCGCGCGAGATATTGCCATCTTGCGTCCACGGCTCGGTACTAGCTACAGGGCTGCCGGCCTTAACGCTAGTGCCTTGGAAAATTTTCCAATGCACTAGCGTAGGATAAGCATTTGCGTAAGCCAAAACTCTTTCTATACCAGTTAACATATACTACTGTTTTTGAGCTTCCGAAGTATCTACTTTTTTACGGTTTGAATAGTCGATATACTTCACAACTAGGTAAACCATTTTACCATTGTTAGTTGCAATGGTAGCCTTATCGGGAAACCATACATAGCTTTGCCGCCAGTTCAATTCTGCTGTATTGAATTGGCTTTTATCGGTAGTATAGGTGTCATCCTGTGTGAATACTGCCAATGGCACTTGCTGTAATACTTGTCGGCTTTCTGTGTCTTGCAATACCAACCATCCGTTTTTAGCGAAATCAATATCGGCACCGGGTGTACCTTGGTAGCTGGTTAAAGCTGTATCGGGCATAGTAAGTGAAAGCAATAGCGTATTATCTAACCTTTGGTACTGGTTAAGAAAATACTGTTGTACACCTGTTTTTATTGGTATCTCAATAGTAAGCGTTTGTATAAACGGCACGTTTTTAAGATACTGCTCGCTGCCTACGCGGAAAATTGCGGCTGCGAACCAATAGAACAGCTTTTTAAGAATATCTAAACCCATAACTGGAGTTTATAAGATGAAAAAATTATTTACTACGAGTTTAGGCCTATAGCATTGTGTACTATAATGGTAAACTCCAATGCACCATCAAGGGCATCAACACCATCCCAGTTTATACCAGTAATGGTTATAGAACCATTGGCAGTTTCGTGCCTTAGTACATCTGGTTGGCCTTGTGTGCCAGCATAGCCCGATATTTGCACAGAGCAATAACTGCTAGCCTTTATTTTATTGCTGCTTACTACTGCTGTAAAAACAGTATCGGCAGCCGTTGTTGCTGCTCGGCTTACCTTAATCAATTCAGCGTTTACGGTAGCAGTACCTAAGTCGGTATCGCCATTGCCACCTGTTAATGTACCGTTGCCATTGCTAGCGGGTGCATCGGCTGCCTGGTTTGCGGTAACTATGGTAGTAAGTACCATAGCCGCAATATTTTTATAGTTTTTTTTCACCGTATCTAATTTAAAGGGTGGAATATTTTTTGAAAAATGCCACGGTAGCTGACCTAACTACCGTGGCTACTTGTTAACTAAAAAAACAGTATCTATCTAGCGCTTAGCAGCAAGTATTGCCTCGCGTGTTATAGACTTCATGCCCGTAACAAAATCGGCGAAGTTTGCACCGTTCTGCACGGTTATACCCTTCATAAAGAAGCTAACAACGTTTTGGCCTTGCCCTGCCAACGCAGCCGCTGCAAAATCTTCGTAGGTATTGATATTAAGCGTTAGCTTATTATCAGCCTTGCCCGATAGTACAGGGTATGGGTCCAGCTCTACCAATTTGTTGCCGTTGAACTGCGAACCGTTGGCATTTGCTGCAAGCGATTGTTGTGTTTGTGGCACATCTAGGAATAGGCGTGTACTCATGTTAGGTATATACACGCGGCTACCTACAGTTAAACCCCAATTGCCCGAATAGAAAGCATACAAGTCCTCGAAGTTACCTGTATTGGCAGCAGTAAACTGGTACGGGTTAGGATAGGTCTGTGGCAGTATGTTGCTCTTGCCTTCTTCGCGGTGGTCAATCGTCATTAGCATACATAGGCCAATGAATATATCATTGTTCTGTACGCCTTTTTGGTTTGGCCAGCTTTGACGGTCAGCATCCATTGTTTGTGCCAATACATCAAATTTGTAAACCGTTTTCGAGTCGCTTATCAATTGCTCCGATAGAAAGTAATCTTCATTTACTATCATACCAGTATCAAAAACGCCGTTAATTTCTGCAACCCTTGCTAGTATCGTATCATACGCTGCCCTAGCCCTTGTAGTGTCAAATACACCATATATTTTGTTCATAACTATTTTTATTTAAGAAAATTATTAATGGATTAAAAGCACTTTACTAATTACCTTTTGTGGCTAATACTACATGCCGCCACCTGCATCGCCTATATCGGCCTTATACACCGTTTGGCCAAAGCCAGGGAATTTATCGTACACGGTATTACCCATGCCGTTCCTTCCACTTGCATCGCGGCGTATGTACGACTTCATTATGGCCGAATTGTTATTGTCGATGCCCATAATAGCCGAATTGTTATTGTCGATGCCAAACAGGCCGTAGCTGTTGTTGTTGTATGGTGTAGGTGGCAATAAGCCCTTACCCATCCAACGGTTGCCAATACCGCCGCCGCTTATGGCATTGTTGCCGTCTTTGCTTAGCATATCGCCCGCTAACGAAGTAGCGCATTGTGCTGCTACGCCTACACCTGCACCTGCTGCCAGTTGCGCCATAGTTTCATCGCTTAACATAGTGCTAGCGTATGCCAGGCCAAGGCCTAAGGCTACACCCACAGTGTTAACAATATGCCTACCAGTTTGCAGCTCTTCGGCGGTTGCACCTTCTTTGGTTACTAGGCCTACTAGGTCGTCTTTAAAGTAACCTACTCCTATTGAAGCGGCAGATGCTGCGCCCACTCCAATAACGGCAGCGAGTATTTTCTTTTGGGTGCTGCCGATACCCGTTTTTCCTTTTCCCATACCTGAGATTTTTGTTTTACAACCGCACATAACGGTAAATTTTATTGTGAAAAATGATTGACTTTTTTAGGTTGGCCAGTACAGTTATTTATAACTGTACTTCAGCTACTTTTTGCGCTTCCTAGCCGCGCTTTTCTTCTTGCCAATTTTGGTTACAGCCTTCTTCTTGCTTACTGTAGTTTTCAGCTTACAGCTTGCATTGGCATAGGCTTTGGCGGCTTTTAGTGCCTTGCCTTTAGCGCCCTTGTGGCCTTTGGCTACACCGTCTAGCGCCTTGCTTAATCGGCTTAATGGAGTGCTTTTTTTAGCGGCTGCTTTTTTCTTAGTTGCCATGCTATGATTTGGTTTTTGATGATGAAGATGATAGCAACAGTAAGCCCCCACCTAGTAGGAGTGCGCCCCCTACTTTAAGGGCATTACCGCCGCCAAGTATTTTATCTATAAACCCATTGCCTGGGTCGGGTGGTTGGTTGGCCGGGTCGTTCAAGTCTGGGTTAACCTCAGTTATTTGCCCGTTGCATATTTTCACGTTGCCGCCTTGAGATACGCTAGTACCTATCATGCAGCCATCGGCGGTATTGTACTCGAACTGAAAGTCGCTAGGTGGGTCGGGTATAGTAGAGTATTTAGAATCTATCTTTACACTTTCTAAATACTTTAATACAGCCACTACTATGGCAGATATAGCCGCCGCTACCGCTATAACTATAGATGCAATTTCAGCGGCGCCTAAGCCGATTGCTGCACCTTGCACACCTATTTTACCTTGCCCTAGGTATTGGCCTTGGTTTGGTATTACTACCATTTCGCCTTTGCGCCAATCGTTGTACACCTTCATACTTTTTTCCATAGCTACCTTACGTGCCGCTTCTTCTTGCGGTGTATTGGGTGGTGGCAATATGGTACCTGGTACAGTTTGGCCGCTAGTGGTAAGTGTGCCAGGTCGAGCGTTTACAGGTTGCTCTAGCCACTTCTTTACCTCTAGCTCGCTAGCGCCATTGGTGCTTACCCAACCGCCGCGCGTCCAGTACGGTGTGCCGTTTGGCCTACCCATACCGCCTTGGGCTGGAAAGTTTAGCAATAGCTCAACACCCATTTGGAAAGTTGCGCCATTTGGTGTTATACCATCAGTAAATTTATTGTAGTATGGTATGCCCGGTTTAGGTGCAAACTCCTGACCGTATAGGCCAACACAGTAGCAACGGTATAGCATATAATCTAGGCTAACACCATAGTTTAAATAAGTGCTTACATTGCATAGCTCTTTAATATCGGCATCCCTACACCCTATGCCATGTAGCATATTATATATTTCGTCCGAATTGTCTTTTTTAGCAAGTATATCGGCGGGAAAAGCTAAGGGGCGCGGTGTAGTATCTTGGCTACCTTGCCTACATGCTACATAGGCATAAAAACTAGGGTCGTTCCAATACTTGTATATAAGGCAGCTACCCATTTTAATAATGGCAGTATATAGCCCATCCTTATCCTTCAAGAATATTTTTTTAGCTATGGATATATTTTTTATATTATCCATGCTAGGTGGGTCGCACACAAATTTACCTTTGCCGTTTAGCTTACAGCCATTGGCAAACAATACACCGCTTAGTAGCCTGGTACCCATATTGGCAATAAGGGTACCTGTGTTGTTTTTCATCCAGTCGTGGTACTGCTCCCAAAAGTCATTACCTGCATCAGCCTGTGTTTGTAAGCCTATGCGGCCTATACCTGCTATTTTACCGCTTACCTTATGTGGCTTTGTTGGCTCATAGTCCTCATTGTAGGCATACTTCGCCTCGTCATCAAATGTGCTAAGCGTGCTATCTATGGTAATAGGTAGGCCGTTTTCATCATAGGCTACTATGTAAACGTGGTGTAGGTCTTGCCCGTGTTTTTCGGCTATAAAGCGGTAAACAAAGTTGTAATTGCCAAGCGCGCGCAATACGCTGCTAGCAAATAGTGCCATGCTTTTACAGTCGCCGCCCTTGCCTGTACCGCCTAGGTGTTTGTGGCGGCCATTGTATAATGCACCGGGTAGCTGTATAAACTGGTAGCCGTTTTTGTCCTCTTGGTACGGTATGGTGTCATGCACATAACGGTAGATGTTATAGCACGTTTCATAAACGGTATCGGCCTTTAGTTGCTGTGCTAGGTTTTCAACGTACTGTGGGCCGAATGGGTCGGCATCTAGTATTACCTGTATAATGTCGTAAGTATCGCCCTTTGAGGTGTTCAAAGTGCGCTTGTTATTACCCGGTACAACATCGTAAGGAGTAGACATAAAGGCGGTTTTGCCTCTAAACTACTGCCTTTAAGTACCTATATCAATTGCCCGTGGCGGTATGTTTTGATATGTGCCGATAAGTTTCGGTAAGTGCCGATATTTTAAAAGGCTATCCGCAAAGAAGCGGTAAAAGAAGGCCTACTATCTAACTTTGTGTTATAGGCATAATTAAACGAAGGCGGCAATAAATAAGCCGTGCGCTTCAATTCATTGGCTGCATTGCGCTGCTTTTTGCTTTGGTGTATTAATATTGGCCCAGCTATTACAAAGCCTACACCTATAGCTAAAAAGCCTGTACCTAAACCTACAAATAGCGGTTCACCGTTTGATAGTGCTAATATTGTGGCACCCGAAGGAATACATACGGCACCTGCTATTGTCATTGCAGTACCGCCACTTATATTCTCTTTAGCTTTTTTCATCAATGAATCGTACTTAGCTGTAGTGTTGATATTTGTAAGTGTATCTTGGCTAAATAGTGTAGCTACGGTAAGTAGCAATACAAGGGTAAGTATTACGCGCATTGTTCTAGTATAATTTTTACTACTTTATGGGGAATGATTTTACGCTTTTTAAATTCATCTAGGCTTATTATGCCAATACAATGTTTTTCAACAATAGGATATACGATAGCCATAAATTCTCGCTTTGATTTTAGCCGATTAGCTTTTGCAATCCAGTTCGACTGTGTTGTATCAATGCTAGGGTTAGCTAGTATAGCCCTCAATTCATTTTTGCTTAAATCCGTGTATAGCATAGCTGGTAGGGTTTTCACCTTACAGCCAAATCCGATGCTAATATATTCAAAAGTAGCATGTTCCAAAAATCTGCCTAGAATGTTCTTAAAACGTGTTTTTTTTGTGCCATATTGCTAAAGATATGTAGGCCGTATAGGTGCTTATAGTGGCATAATAGGGGTATAAAACGCCGCTACGCTCCTACCCTATTGCATTTTTTTTCGGTAAATCGGTGGCATGGCTCATTAGCTCCTCTCCTACCGTGTTTTGAGAGGTAAAATGTATATTTTACTATACCCTAATAGGGGTACTAATTACCTAAGCCGTTTAAAATAATGGCGTATTTTCTCGCTTAGGATTTGGAATTATAAAATACTCTGCTTTACTTTGGGGTACGAAAACAAAAAAGCGCGGCCTTTTTGCATCAGGAACCGCGCTTTGGATTTGTCTGTAAGAGGTACAAATATACAATTTCCTGTTGTATGTAGTTAATCTTACCAAATTTTTTTTCGCATTATATGGAGCAACACTCCTACCCTAGCGAAAATTGTTTTCTAACTAATTGATTTTGCAGAGTTTACATTATGTTAAGTAGTGTTTTTAGCTTAAAGCTAGCAATACAGTACAATACATAAATACTCTGAAAATCAATAGTTAATGGATTGAAACAATTTTGGCGCAATGATGCTATGCGTTTTGAAAATAGCTGAATAGTTCAAAATGGAAAATAGCGAAAACGAAACGGAAAATGCCTCTAAAAACCTAGGCAATAACGTTATGGTTAATGCTCCCGAAAACCTTGGCAGCTTGGCCTATTATCATCCTGTGCGTATGGCAACCCCTCCCCTACCTAAGCGCAGTAGAGCCGTTAAAACAATAGCCATAGTACATACTCGATATGGCGAAAGTCCTACCATACACTTAGTAAGCACATTCGAGGCAATACGCATTGTATTTAAAGTTTATGGTATAAACTGGAAGTACATGAGCAAACCTTTTCAGGACATGCTAAAACTCATTAAAGGTGGCAAGCATGCTGAAACCATGACCCCGAACGGCACACGCTTAACCATTAAAATGGACCATCTATGAGAACCTTCTACTTCTATAGCAATGCTAGCGACGATATGTGCTACTGTGCTACCCTCTACATTTTTCAGCAGCTTGAACCAGGCGAAAGGTTTGTACAACTGGAGTGCATAAATATACAGGCTAGTAAGCACCCTAACGAGTATCACGAATTGATATACCGTGCCGATAGCATAACACAAAGCGGCCTTATAACCGAGTGCCGAACCTACCAAGAAATAGTGCGCTATATGCGCCACGGTAAAATATTTCCTTTTCTGCTAATACAGGAAAACCAATACTACAGGATTAAGCGAAAGCTGCTACAGATATGTAGCACATATCCGGCTGTACCTAGTAAACCATTAAGTAACTCAAACCATTGCCAACACTAAGCCTATGTACGAATTTGAAATATTCTTATGGTGGTATGATATGTGCATTATTAATACAGCACTAGAGAAAGGAGCGCGCCAAATTAAATTTTTGCACGCTATATCCCATAACGGTGTAAGAGGTTGTATTGCTACATACAAAGCGCCCTTTAAAGTAGATAACCCAAGCTATGTGCTGCTACTTGCTGCTATATCTATGCTAGAAAAACAGCAACGAATCATTGACGGCCTAACATTAATCAACCGCCCTATAAACCCACACCTGTAGCTATGAAACACATTTTAATGACCGAGGACTTTACCAATGAAGAAATGGAAGAAATATTGTTTCTCTCATGTGGTGGCTTAAGCAAGTACGCTCAAAATACTAGCATGGCTAAACTGTTCAACACTTTTCTAACTGCTTACGAAAGGCAAGTACCACAAGATGTGTATTTGCAATTAGTAGACGATGTGAATAGTAGAGTAGATGCTTTAAACGCGGCAATAGAGAATGACCCAAATTTTTTAGAAATGTTAAACGGGAATTTTGCAGAGTCAATGAAGCCCTTTGCAAGAGAGATAGAAAGTAATCTTCAAGCGCCGGCAGACTTGGCTGCATTCTTGACTGTTGACGACGAGGAGCTCCCATTTGTAAAAAGCCTAGACGAAGCCCGCGAATGGTTTTCCGATGGGCAAAACCTACGTGTGAGGTGTATATGTGGCGCACATAGCCGTACAGTTAATTGCTATGCCGATGCGGAATTATTCTATGGCTCAATAGCGGGGGCATAATCATGGCAGACTTCTACACACCAAGCAAGCACAAGCAAGCAAGAATAAACAAACGTTTTCCGCCATACTATCGGCGCGTAAAACATTACGAATTTCATAGCGATGTGTTTGTTGATAGCCACCGTAGCTACTTAGCAGCACAGCAAAAAAGAAAGAAGCAAATGAGGCTTATACGTTACCGACACAAGTGGTACACGGGACAATATAGAAGGGATAGCGATTTACCATTTTAAAAATAAGAGATATGATATACAAGAATAGTGAGGCACTCTTAGAAAGCATTATACGAAAATGGTATTTAGGTAGAGCCAATAGCATTGAACTTGCTACGCTTATAGAGTTGAAAAATAATATAGAAGCATCTGACCGTGATTTTGATATACATAGGATAGCGGATAATGCACTATATGATTTGCATGAGCCATTCAATTATATAAATATAGACTTTAAAGTAATGAAGTTTAACCATGTAAGGATAAATCCTACAGACTTGATATAACACTCCCATGCCCACCCCTAAGAACATACGCATACCTAGACAACTAGGTTTGGCTGTAATGCACAGCAAGCGCCTACGCAAATGCGTAGAGGTGCTGTTGTACTTGCATTACTACTGCGATGCGGGCCGCTATGCCGATACCAAGGCCATGCACACCGAGTATGCAGCCAAGTGCCGCCGCGATGTTCAAACATACGACACACGTATAAAGGAGCTAATAAGGCTAAAGCTAGCGCACCGTAAAGATGGTATGCTATACTTTGCTAGTTGGGATAAGATAGGCGAATATTTTAAGATACAAATACGCCGTGGTGGCCACTATGTACAGCCGCCTACAGGCGATGCCAGGTTAGAGGATATACTCGAAGCCATTGGTATGAATGAGTACATGGAAAAGTGCAAGCAAGCCTTTTACTATTACATTAATAAATACCCCGAAGCAAGGGAAACAATGCAGCGCGTTGCGGGTAGCTCCAGTAGAGATGCTATCCATTACAGCCAGTTGGCAACATTCCTACGCAATTACAAAGGGTTAAATGATGAAGATAGATATTGGCTACATGCACACCGTGCCGATAATAACCTGAGCTATGCTAAATGGAGCAAACTATTTGCATACAAAAGCAAGGGCGGCATGGCCTACAAAAAGCGCAAGCTAGAGAAACTAGGCCTTATCAATATTGAGCGTAAGCGCACCTTTGTTATGGAACACCATACAACGCGCCAAAGCCGCCAATGGATAATGGGCACCA
>NZ_DASWWA010000027.1:0-103515 GCF_036401095.1 Methylotenera sp. | reverse complement strand
CATGACTTGGTTTGGCGTGGCTTGTGAGTTACACCGTGACTGGCGTAATGATGTGGAAGGTTTGGCTACTTTGTTATCTAACCATATCCCGGATTACCGTAATCTGATTACTTCGTATAACGCGCTGAGCGGTAATAAATAACTACAGAAAATTGACGAATATCCCCAAGAGGCTAATTTTAATCTTGGGGATAATATTTACCAGGGATAATTAAGCATGACTTTCACATTAGATACCGAACAAACCGCTACTGTTGTTATTTCTCACCATGTTAGAGATGACGCTAAGCTCGATTATGAAGCGTGGTTAAACGAGATTATTCCAGTAGCTAAAAGTTACCCCGGGCACTTAGGCGTTAGTATCGTCCACCCAGTGGCAGGCGCTACCGTCACTTACACAGTGATTATTCGGTTTTATACACGCAAAAATCTGCTTACCTGGATGCAGTCCGATGCTAGAAAAAAACTGATTAAAAAAGTACAGCCATACCTGGTAGAAGATGACAAATTTTTTGTACGTAGCGGTCTAGATTTCTGGTTCACGCCACAAGAGGCAAAAGCCAAGCTACCTACAAAATGGAAACAATTACTGATGACTTGGTCTGCTATTTTTCCGCTAGTGTTAACCATGTCTGCATTTGTTAATTGGCTAGCTAACAGCATTTCAGTCACGCTTGGCCATGAGTTAACAGTGTTGATTACTACGTTTCTGGTGGTATTGATGATGGTGTATGTGGTGATGCCGCGTTACACTAAATTAGTGCATAAATGGTTATTTAGCTAATAGTCACAACCAATCTGTATACAATAAGCAGCAATGAACCCATCTAATATAAATTTAGTGCACTTCCCTGCGGTAATCAAACTGCATGCGGATGATGAGTTGCTGTTAATTGCCAATAGCTCAGATTTTGAAAACAACCAGAATCTGAAAAATACGTACTTTCAGCCACAGGATATGCTGATTGATAAGCTCGGTCATGTGTTTACACTGCACAAAACTGAGCAGCTAACGTTACTAGCCACAAGTGAGCTCATACAACTGGATGAAGTGATTAAATTGATTCAACTGCATCTATCGAATCATGGGGCATGCTGCGTATCCAAATTTTCAGCACACTCTATTGAAGATGCGTTCAAATGCCTTTAACCCAGCTTGCATAACAGGCGGCTCTAGGTAAGTTAAATACATAGTTTTTAAAACCTCATTAGGTCATCTAAGTTTAGTTGCACTAACGGTTTGATTAACGTAACATTAATCACATGAATGATTTACCTAAAATCAATAAAGCAGGCGGCAAACGCGAAGGTGCTGGCCGTAAGACTGGTTCTGGGAAATTTCGTGAGCAAACCTCTGTGCTTAGAATCCCCACCAGCCAAGCCCCTGTGATTAAAGATTTTCTGGCTGCTTACCAACGAAAAAGAATGATGACCGATTTAGACGTAGTAACCCAATTTGAATTACCCGCTTTAGTAACGCAACCCATGGAACTGCCGCTATTTAGCTCCAAGGTATCCGCAGGCTTACCTAGCCCAGCTGAAGACCATTTAGAACAAAGGCTAGACCCTAACGATTTCTTGATTGATAAGAAAGACACAACTTTCTTTGTAACGATTCAAGGTTACTCTATGGTGGACATAGGCTTATTGCCGGGCGATAAAGCCGTGGTTGACCGCGCAAAAATTGCCTCTATCGGCGATATTGTATTAGCAGTAATTGACGGTGAATTTACCATCAAAACCTTAAGCCGCAGTAAAGAAGGCAATATCCGCTTGCTACCTGCAAACTCATCCGCGGACTATGCACCGATTAATATCACAGAGGAAATGAACTTTGAGGTATGGGGTGTAGTAACTGGCTCTTTCAGGCGCTTTAAATAAAGCACCTGCTAAATAGAACTATGTAAGGTGCTGAGGATAACCTGACTTTGATTACTCCACAATTTCTGTGGGTAAAGTTGTGGGATGGATGGGCACAGCTTGACTAAGTAACTGCTTTCAATCAACATATTTATTTAGAGGCATTATTAGACAGCATGCTCCCCAACCAACCCATTAATCGTGAATTTCTTGATCAGCGCCCGGGTGCTACCCTAGTAGAGTTGGCGCAAACTGGTGCGGACATTGCCAAGCGGCTCAGGCCAACATCGGCGCAGCCATCAACGCCTACCCTAACATCCATCATATTAAAATTGAAGACGGCAAAGGCCAGCGCTTGGGCCGGACTTATGCAGTGAAACTGTGGCCTACACTCATTCTGTTACAAGATGGTGTAGAAATCGAGCGATTAGTGCGTCCATTAAGTAAAGCATCCATTAGCGCGGCCTTAGCTAAGCTTAAATAACAAGTACGCAGCCGCTTGCATACCGAGCAAAGGCTAGTAAACGAGAACGCACTACATTTGAGCAACTAGCCATCGAGGCCATAAGCTACAAAACCTGACTAAGCTACAAAAAACTGTATAGCAACCGCAGTGGGAACGATAAACACTGCGACGACAAATACTGCAGTGAAGATGAAGCGTATGACTTGATCTGCGTCTAGCACCACATCTGGCGTGACATCATCATATTGTTGATATGTGTACATTTAAATCTCCTTTAGAAACTTTTGGTTTCCTGTTTATTACAAATGAAGTAGGTAACTT
Organism: Methylotenera sp.; assembly: GCF_036401095.1. GTDB lineage: Bacteria > Pseudomonadota > Gammaproteobacteria > Burkholderiales > Methylophilaceae > Methylotenera. The sequence goes on along the minus strand of NZ_DASWWA010000027.1, from coordinate 100,868 downwards.
CGATAAATTGCTTTAATAGTGGGTAACTATAAGCAAGTTTTATGTCATATAAATGACAAAGGGAGCATAAGCTCCCTTATTGTATTGCAAATACTGCTATTACAAAAAATAATTAAGTGCAAACAATAATTATTTGTTCATAACATACATAGTAACTTCAAAGCCAAAACGCATTTCTGTTGCTGCTGGTGTTGTCCACATAATCATTCTCCTAGTATTTGGTTGAACTGACATAATGTCTTGTTCCAATGATTCCATTATCCACCTGTGCAGAGAAATAACACTGTCACTGTTCATGAATAACAGCTAAGTAAAATCATGATCCACTAAAACTATAGAGATATATGCCTAAGCTGATGCCGCAGTATAAAAACAAGCTACCCATATAGAAATCAATCAGTTAGATCAAAAAAAACTGATGAATACTTACCGCTAACAGATTAAGCTTGCTCAAGTTTAAGATAAAAAAATACCTCTCGTAAGAGAGGTATTTTTAGTGTTTTGGTGCCCAGGGCCGGAATCGAACCGGCACGCCTCGCGGCGCGGGATTTTGAGTCCCGTGCGTCTACCAATTCCGCCACCTGGGCCTCTTGGAATTATACATTCCTGTATAATTGCGATTTCGCTATTATAGCAAGCTATGAGCCATATGAAAACCCAAGATTTCGATTTTTATCTACCTTCTTCACTAATTGCACAACATCCCTCCTCAGAACGCACTGCCAGTCGCATGTTATACCTCAATAGTGCGAGCAGTGAATTAACGGATAAACAGTTTTTAGACTTCCCTGACTTCTTCAAAGCTGGGGATTTACTCATTTTTAATGACACGCGCGTTATCAAGGCCCGCTTATTTGGAAACAAGCACTCTGGCGGCAGTGTTGAAGTATTGATTGAACGAGTGATTAACCAAAACACTGCCTACGCACATGTGCGTGCATCGCGTGCGCCTAAAGTTGGCAGCCGCATCACACTTAGCGAAGCATTTGATGTAGAAGTCACCGCACGCCATGACGATTTATTCGAGCTACATTTTTTAAGCGATTCTTCGGTGTTTGAGTTACTTGAGCAGCATGGCGCATTGCCGTTGCCGCCATATATTACCCACGGTGCGACCGACCATGACGAAGAGCGTTACCAAACTGTGTACGCAAAACACTTGGGCGCAGTAGCCGCGCCTACCGCAGGCTTACACTTCAGCACCGAGATTCTGGAACAGCTCAAAGCAAAAGGCGTAAATATCGCATATGTCACGCTGCACGTAGGCGCCGGTACATTTCAGCCTGTGCGTGTCGATAACGTGGCAGACCACAAAATGCACAGCGAGTTATTTCATGTACCACCAGAAACAGTCGCACTAATTGAGGCAACCAAAGCCAGTGGCGGTATCGTCACAGCAATTGGTACCACAGCGATGCGTGCACTGGAAAGTGCTGCAAGAAATGGCAAATTAGCCGCAGGCGAAGGAGACACCGACATTTTCATTACGCCAGGTTATCGCTTTAATGTAGTTGATCGCTTACTGACCAACTTTCATCTACCTAAAAGCACCTTACTCATGCTAGTCTCTGCATTTGCCGGCACTGATAACATCAGGAAAGCTTATGCCCATGCCGTAGAGGCTGAGTATCGTTTCTTTAGTTATGGCGATGCCATGCTGATAGAAAAACTACATGCGGCATAGATGCATATGCATGGCTGATTGAACTATATTGAACAAAAACCAGAATCACTTGGACTAACTGACACTTAACCGTTTGAAGAAATAGAGAAAAAATGCGCGCACTCACCCTACTCATTCCGTTTGCCTTAATGACGCTGGCCTCAACTGCTAATGCGGAGATTTTACCTGAGGCCGAAGTTGGCATTAAAATTCCGATGGTAAAAAAGCCAACCACGCGCCCATTTACCGTAGCGCACATTCCAGGCTTTAAGCGCTATTACATTGCAGATGGCGGCTTAGCGCCTATGGGTAGCGAAACTGAAGCGCCGTATTCAAAATCGCAAATTCATGCTTATGACGAAGACGGCAAATATGTAAACTCTTCACGCCCAGGTTACGATAACCGTTCGATTTACTACAACACTAACACGCACCAGCTGGAAACAGTTACCTACAATATCTCCAGTGATTTAGGCTTTGCACCTAACTCAGGTATTTTCTCTATCCATTTAACTGAGTCTGGTGATTTAAAAGACTCATCTGACGAGATTTCACAATTCAACCCTGCGTTTGGTGACTCTGCGACCATCCCAAGCTACGATGCCGAGCATAAACGCTATTACGCAAAGCAGGCGCATGGGAACAATGTATTTATTGTGGACCCAAACAGCAGAGAAAAAATCGGGGTCATCACGCTAGAGCTCGACAAAGCCGGTGCTGCGCATGATGACGTGAGCGACTCATTTATTGCCTATACTGCAGTAAAAGGGGAAGAGTTTGCTTTGCTCGACGTAGACCATAAAACTGTACTAATGTTTGATATTACAGGTAAATTTGTAGGCAAATCTGCATTACCTAAAGCACTAAAATTGCGTGCTAACAACCATTACACCGGCCTAGGTTACGCCAACCAAATGCTGTTTGTGTTCCATGAGCCAGAGGGTGAATTTGGTACTTACTATGGCTTTAAAATACAAAAGTAATTTGCAGTAACGCTTAGCAAGTACACAATAAAAAAACCGCCTGATGGGCGGTTTTTTTTATTAATCACGGATGGTTAACTAAGAACATGAGCACCAATTAAATATTCTTGGGTGGAACTGACCAGCGATTTGGCGTGTAATCCCAGTTTTTACGCCAAGCCCCAAGGATTAAATTTGGGTACTCCGGCTTACCCAAACTACCATTGTAGCGCCCTAAAGCACGATATAAATCACCGCGTTCAATATCTACATAGTGCCTTAAAATTGTACAGCCATAACGTAGGTTAGTACGCAGCAAAAACAAATTATGATCGTTAGCGCCTATACTACGCACCCAGAATGGCATCACTTGCATAAAGCCACGAGCACCCACTGAGGAAACTGCATACTTTTTAAAGCCACTCTCCACCTGAATCAGGCCCAACACCATTTGTGGGTCTAAACCCGCGCGGCTGGCTTCGTAATGCACGGTGCGCAAAAAGTCTTCCCGATACTGCTGGTCTGGCATGCGTTTTTGCAGGCGCTGCGACATTTCATTCAGCCAAGCTTGGCCTTCTTCTTTAGTAGCAAAGGTCAGCGTAGGCGCAGCGCGGTCACTTACACTGCGCTGCATCAGTGCCTTCACGCTATTAGAAAGTGGCTCTTCAATCTGCGAGCCAGCATAGCTCATGTGAGGCACTAACGCACCTAACAACATCAGCAAGCTAATTCGTAGTTTTTTTAGCACGCAAACTCCCTAATGCAATCAATGCAACACCTTGATACTAAGCCAAATTCTGCACAAATTCAACCACTGATGCCAGCGCTACAGACTGCGCATCCGCCTGCGTTCTGGCTTTGTACTCTACATTACCTTCATTGAGGCCACGCTCACCAATCACTAAGCGATGCGGAATGCCCATCAAGTCTGCTTCGGCAAACATCACGCCAGGGCGCTCGCCTCTGTCATCTAACAGCACGTCAACGCCAGCGGCCTGTAATTCATCATGTAGTTTATTTGCTGCAGTTTTAACCGCCTCAGACTTATCATAGCCAATTGCACAAATCACTACTTCAAACGGTGCCATGCTCTTAGGGAAGATAATGCCGCGCTCATCATTACCTTGCTCAATCGCTGCACCCACAATGCGTGACACACCAATACCGTAACAACCCATCTCCATCACTTGAGTTTGCCCGTTTTCATCTAGGTAGGTTGCGCTCATGGCTTCTGAGTATTTGGTGCGCAGCTGGAAAATGTGACCAACTTCAATACCGCGGCATAATGACAGCAAGCCTTTACCATCTGGGCTGGCATCACCTGCCACTACGTTACGGATATCTGCCACCAACACCGGCTCAGGTAAGTCACGGCCAAAATTCACACCAGCTAAGTGGTATTTAGGTTTATTGGCACCGCAAACAAAATCGCTCATCAATGCCACGGTTTTATCTGCAATCACGGTGACATTGGTTCCCACGCCTACTGGGCCAATAAAGCCTGGTGGGCAATTGAGGTTAGCGCGGATTTCTTCTTCAGTGGCAAATCTGAAATCGGCCAAACCTTTGAGCTTGCCTAGTTTCACTTCATTTAGGTGATGGTCGCCACGTAACAATGCCAAGTAAAACTTATCGTTACCTGCTGCACCCTTGGCAATTAAGGCAATTGCCTTAACGGTGCGCTCTATGCTGATTTCCAGTAATTTCGCTACATCTTCGCATGCGGTTTGTTTCGGCGTATCTACTTCACGCATGGCTTCAGCAGCGGCGCCACGGCTGGTAGCGACAGGAATCGCCTCCGCCAACTCCACGTTTGCCGCAAAGTCTGAAGTCTCACAGTAAGCCAAGCCATCTTCGCCCGAATCTGCCAATACGTGGAACTCGTGCGAACCGTCACCGCCAATTGCGCCCGTATCGGCTTTTACCGCACGGAACTTCAAACCTAAGCGGGTAAAAACATTGCTGTAAGCCTGATACATAGTGTTATAGGTTTGTTCTAGCGATGCAAAATCTGTATGGAACGAATAGGCATCTTTCATCATAAACTCGCGTGCGCGCATCACACCAAAGCGTGGGCGAATCTCGTCGCGGAACTTAGTCTGTATCTGATAAAAATTGAGCGGCAATTGCTTGTAACTGCGAATCTCTTTACGCGCAATATCGGTAATCACCTCTTCATGCGTTGGGCCAAAACAGAACTCGCGCTCGTGCCTATCTTGAATTTTAAGCATTTGTGGGCCAAATACCGCCCAGCGGCCGGTTTCTTCCCACAGTTCTTTAGGCTGCACTGCCGGCATTAAAAGCTCTAACGCACCTGCATTGTTCATTTCCTCACGCACCACACGCTCTACCTTGCGTAGGACGCGCAGACCTAGTGGCATCCAGCTATACAGCCCTGAACCTAGACGTTTAATCAGGCCGGCACGCACCATTAAAATATGGCTTTGCAGTTCAGCTTCGTTAGGGGCTTCTTTTTGAGTATTAAAGAAAAATTGAGAGGCGCGCATAGTAATTAAGATCAGTGCTAAATAAAAATGCGAATTTTACAGATAATCAGTGTGTTAGTCAGTAATACTTATTACACCGCACCCGTAAGTTTGCATTATTTAACCTCAGAGCGACCCTTTAGGATGGGGCTATCGGCTGGAAAGTAGCCAGATTTCCACGATGCAAACGGCACAATAGTGGCAGGATAGCCGTTATCGTAAAACCAGCTATCAACTGCGTAACGCTCGCCTGTGGCAAGTTCATGAATCACCGCAGTGCTATGCGGCCAGCCAAACAGAAAATAACTGCGCGTACGCATATCTTCAACCACATGCAACTTAATTAAGCCATGTTGGTACATCAGGCGCATATAGGTCGTGCTATTAATAGCCTCATCATTGCAATCAAGTTGCCCGGGGTAACGTGAGTTATCAAATGTGCCTGCACGGTCAGTGCTGGTACCTGTTTTAGCACCAACTATTTTTTCCAATGCGCCTATCGCTTCTGCAATATGCCTGCGTTCTAACACTGCGTCTTTGGTTGGAATAGCATCCTCAAATATAGTGTTAATGACTTGCCATTCATCCACAGTCACTGCAACCTGTTTAATCTCTGCGCAGCCGCCACCGGTGCAGATTTCAAAAGCTTCCAATTTTGGTGTTTGTTTATAAATACGAGTAATGTCGGCAATAGATGCCTGCGAGCTGAGTGGTATTAGTAAACTGAGCCCCAGCAATAATTTACAAAATAACCGGGGTGTCGGGTAGCTCATTTTTATTTTTACCGTGGGCTGGGTAATATTGAATCAGATGCTCACTAATTTTTGCGACGCCTTCAATCACACCGGCCTCAAATTTCCCTTGCTTGAACATCTGCTCCATGTGGCGGCTAATCTGCTCCCAGCCATGGCTCCCCACATGTTTATGTATGCCGCGATCTGCCAAAATTTCAAAATCATGATCCGCCAACAGCAGGTAAATCAGTACACCATTATTTTGTTCTGTATCCCACACCTTTAATGATGAGAAAATTTCCAGCGCCCTATGCTTAGCCGTTTTCTTGGCAAGCAGTGCCGACAATGGCAACCTGGCTTCTACCGCAAAACGAATCTCGCCTAGATGCTGCAACTCACTGGTAGCGATTGCCGCTTCTATACGCTGTATCGCACCGTAACAAAAATGCTTTTTCACCGCACCTGGTAAAGTGCAAATATGCCTGCATAAGCGTCGTATCAGTTTAGCTGCCATTACCAATCTCCTGATGCCCCGCCGCCGCCAAAGTCGCCACCACCGCCACTCCAGCTATCGGAATGTCCACCTCCACCACTATAGCTACCACTGCCGAGTTGCCCTAGCCCAGAGGGGCCAATCAAAGTGAGAATAAAGGCAACAATACCCAATATCAGCGCAATTAACAAAGCTACCCCAAAAAACCAGGCTAGGGCGGCGACAACACCACCATTTAAAATGCCGCCAAAAAAGTCGCCAAATACCGCACGTAATATGCTGCCTAGTATCAAGCCGCCAACCAGCAACAAAGGCAGTAGGTCACCAAAACTGTTCTGACCATTCTGATTAACCGGCGCTGGCAACTGCTCACCCGCAATCAAACCTATCAGTGCGTCCACAGCTTTGCTGATGCCGCCGTAAAAGTCACCTTGTTTAAAACTTGGCGCCATGATTTCTGTAATCACACGTTTGGCAATTAAATCAGGGATTGCGCCTTCCAAGCCATAGCCCACCTCTATACGCATTTTATGGTCGTCTTTTGCCACCAGTAGCAGCACGCCATCATCTTCTTTCTCACGCCCGATTTTCCAAGCTTCTGCTACACGGATGCTATATTGCTCAATCGCTTCCGGCTGGGTAGTGGGTATGATTAACACCGCAATTTGGCTGCCCTTCTCCTGCTCAAATGCAGCAATTTTCTGCTCAAGAGCCGATTGCTGCTGAGCGCTGAGGGTTTGAGTTAAGTCAGTAACACGGTGTTGTAGAACTGGGATAGGCGCAAGCTCGGCATGCACATTAAACGATGCGAGCAGCATCATGCAAAGTGCAAACAAGCTTGCTTTCAAAAAATAAGACACGCTAATCACGCCAGTATTTAGGCTAGCTATTTGCTTTCAAAATTAACCGTAGGTGCAACAGAAATTGCTTTTTCGTTTTCTACAGTAAATGATGGCTTGGCTTTGTAACCCAGCGCCATAGCGGTTAAGTTATTAGGAAAACTACGTACGGCAACATTGTAGTTTTTAATGGTTTCGATATAGCGATTACGCGCAACTGTAATTCGATTTTCGGTACCTTCCAACTGTGCCTGTAAATCTCTAAAGCCTTGGTCCGCTTTTAAATTTGGGTAGTTTTCAGACACAGCCAGTAAACGTGATAATGCAGACGTTAACTGCCCTTGCGCCGCCTGAAACTTGGCAAAAGCTTCCGGGTCGTTTAGTAGTTCAGGGGTCACTTGGATGCTACCGACTTTTGATCGCGCATCTGCAACTTGCGTCAGCACTTCTTTTTCATGTGAAGCGTAGCCTTTTACTACATTCACCAAATTAGGCACCAAGTCTGCCCTGCGTTGATACTGATTCAATACCTCAGACCAGCTAGCCTTCGACTCTTCATCCAGCGATTGGAAAGTGTTGTAACCACAACCAGTTAAGCTTAATACAAACAACACGGCTAAAAATCTCAAAACTAAATGTTTCATTATGATTCCTCTAAAATTGATTAATTACCGATTCAATGTTATCGGTCTTAATATAGTGCCGAATCTTTTATTTACAAGCCTTACGCTAATCACAACCCTTGTAGAATACGTTTTGCTGCGCATAAATCAACCCAGGCCTTTGCCTTGTGGTCAGTGTTTTTAAGCAAAAATGCAGGGTGGTAAGTAATCACTACTGGCAAGTTCTGATAATTAAGCGGATTGGCAGACTGGTCGCTTCGCCAATCCTCTATGGTTTGCAATTGCCCCATCAGACCGTGGGCGGCCATCTCGCCCATCACAACCAATAACTTAACCCTATGTTCCGCGAGTGTCGTGATAGTTGCTTCTGCTATATCAATACTGCAGTTTATGTTAATCGCTTTCAGCATATTGCTCAATAGCGCTTCCACATCCTGCGCATCACTAGAACTGCTATCCAGCGCAAACGCCATGCTCGCATTATCACTAATCAGCAAGCGGAATGGCGCGGCAACTGCAGCGATCTCCACATGCACACTAACCAGCGGCGCTGGCTCAATGACTGGCTCAATGACTGGCTCAATGACTGGCTCAACTATCTGGCTTAATAACGCTGCGCTTTCAATCACATTGGTCTGTACTGGTGTTAATGCAGGCATTGCCGACACGCTCGATAGCGGTGCTTTTAATTGCCACACAGGTAGCAATTCAAGCTCTCGCAACACATCCTCACGCGTCATCAAACTCATATCGCCAGTCCCATTAAAATTGCATCTTCACGCCCATGGTGCGCTGGGTAATAGCCGCGGCGCACAGCCATTTCATTAAACCCAATGTTCTCATATAAAGCAATGGCAGAAATATTGCTGGCTCTTACCTCTAAAAACATATTGGCAGCATTTAATGCTTGCGCAATGCTAATCATATGCTCTAACAACAAGCGCCCCAAGCCTTGCTTTTGGTAGGGTTGACTGATGCTTAAATTTAACAAATGCGCCTCATCCAGCACCATCATCATCAATGCATAACCGATGATTTCTTCATTATGCAACAGCACCCATGCGTTATGGGCAGACTTCAGCGAGTCTGCAAAATTTCCGCGCGTCCAAGGATGTGAGTAAATGTGAGGCTCAATCTCCATGATTGCGTCTAAATCGGCAACCGTCATGGCGCGGAATTGATATTGTGGCTTTGGTACTGCACTCATAAACGTAAACCCTGCTCACGCTCCGCAGTTTTAAGCGCCACCCGGTTACGTATATAAATTGGCATAGCATGCTCTGCGGCTTTGGCTTCACCCGCTGCAAAAGTCGGCTGTGCTAAAGTTAGCACCGCACTTGCCATAGGCAGCAAGGCTGGCTGCGTAGATAGAATCTGCCCACGATAAGCTTCGGCCAGCACTTCACCATAAGTTTGCCAGCCACTACCTACACCCACCCAATCTGCGCCTTCTAGCGCCGGCACGGCATCTGGCTTATATAAGCCGGGCGCAAGCACGGCCTGCCAACCCGCAGCATCTTTCGCATACGCCGCGTGATAAACCTCGCCCATGCGCGCATCCAAGCAGGCAATCACTTTAGATGCACCGCTAGCTTCTGCCAATGCCATCAAGGTGCAAACACCAACCACAGGCAGATTCGCCCCAAAGCCCAAACCCTGAGCTACGCCAGCGGCAATACGCACCCCTGTAAAGGAACCAGGCCCGGCGCCAAAGGCTAGGCCGATTAAATCCTGTAACTGTAATTCTGCTTGATTCAATAAATGCTGAATCTGCGGCAAAATAATTTGCGAGTGGGTTTGCCCGGCCAGCACATCATAATTAAACATCGTGTTATCACGCATGATGGCGAGTGATAAATACTCGGTTGAGGTATCAAAAGCTAATAGATTCATTGGTTAAATTTTCAGACTACATTTTCTAAATTACACTCGTAGTAAAGCGCCCCTGCGTGGCTTTAGTGGCAGGCTTAATTACTATTTTAATCTAAGCACAGCCAGTTAAGACCGCAATAAACAATGATGCCAACGCATGGAGATTTACTCCCCCGCTATTTTGCCACGCAATTGCTTTAAATGCCCGCGTTGTGATTTAGTTTCTAGTCGACGCAGCTTGGAGCCATAAGTGGGCCGCGTGGCATAACGGGTAGGTTTGACTTGATTGGCTGCGTTGATAATCTCATGCAGGCGTTGAATGGCGTCCTTCTTGTTGGCCTCTTGCGTGCGATACTGCTGCGCCTTGATCACTAACACCCCATCATCATTAATGCGGTTATCTTTAAGGTGTAGTAAGCGCTCTTTAAGCCAATCACTCAAGCTTGAAGCCTGAACATCAAACCGTAGATGAATCGCACTGGAGACTTTATTGACATTTTGCCCACCCGCACCTTGCGCACGAATTGCAGTAAGCTCGTACTCACTTTCTGGAATCTGAATAAGATGCATCGCAATAAGTTTGGGGATTCAATTAAAAAGAGAACTATAGCGCCAATTACTTTAAGTCATGGACAAAATTAAAAAAGCTGACCATGACGTCAGCTTTTTAATAATTTTCCGTGCAAATTGCAGCAATATTCCCGAAGACTGCATTAGAACGACACCATACCCGCGCATCCAGCAACTGTGCACTTACTCATATAGGTATCTAACCTAAATTTGTGGCTTCTGGTTTGCTGCTGTGCTCATTTTCACATTTTTTGGTACTGCAGCCTCTTTGGCCACAGCCTCTTTTGCTTTGGCAACCGCTGGTTTAACCACAGGCTGGCTACGCATATGGGCAGCAACACCGGCGCCTGCCTCTAACGTACAGCCGCCACCCATCACTGTTTTATTGCAATCACCTGCAAAGCTAAGTGTTGAAGCAGAAAAAAGTACGGTTGCAAAAAGCGCAGATAAAAAACGAATCATGTTGAATTCCAAAAGTTTAAAACGTATGCGAAATTTTTAGCGCCAGATGGTCGATGCCGCTAAAAACATAAAGGACGCGCATTCTAAACTAATTAGCCAATCAAAAACACGAGATTTATTCTGCCTACATTATTTTTGCTAAATTCACCACAAGAGTTCATGCCTGCAGCCTTTGTATGTTAATGATCAGCAAAGAATTCCTGCACATCACTCAACACACGTGTACGTTTAAACGGCGGCAAGCTTTGCCAGATACGCTTGCCGTATGCTTTGGTTATCAAGCGCGGATCACAAATCATCAGCACGCCGCGGTCATTTTCATCACGTATCAAGCGTCCAGCGCCTTGCTTTAAGGTAATCACCGAATACGGGAGCTGGTACTCCATAAATGCATTTTTACCCTCTGCATTAAGTTTATCTACACGTGCCGACAACACCGGGTCATCAGGCGGCGCAAATGGCAATTTATCAATAATCACCACGCTTAAGGCCTCGCCACGCACATCTACGCCCTCCCAAAAACTCTGACTGCCCACCAGCACAGCATTACCCAGCTTACGAAAGCGCTCCAGCAGTTCGGTACGTGAGGTATCACCTTGCAACAGCAATGGGCATTCAATCCCGTTTTCTGCAAATGCATCTTTGAGCAAAGCATGGATTTCGCGCATTGCGCGCAAACTAGTCGACAGCACAAAGGCGCGCCCGCCACTCGCCTGTAGCACCGGCAGTGCTGCCGCAACCACACACGCCGTGTAGGATGGGTGATTGGGGTCTGGCATTTCAGGCGGCACATAAAACAATGCCTGCTCCTGATAATTAAACGGACTTTGCCAGGAAGCTGTAGCCGCAGCCTCTAGGCCCATCTGCGCTAAATAGTGGCTAAAGTCATTTTTAACCGCCAAAGTAGCGGAAGTAAAAATCCATGCACGTGGCTGTGCGTTTAACTGCTTGCCAAAGCCTTCGGCCACACTGAGCGGCGTAGCATGCAGTTGTACAGATTGCGTAAACACTTCCACCCAGCGCACTAAATTATTATTTTGAGCAGCATGCCAGCGGCTGAGTAAGTCATGCAGTGCCATACTGCGCTGCCAGCATTTTTCTAGTAGCGGGTCGCGCGCGGCTTGTGTTTCCAGCACTTTTGCCAAGGCTTGCAACTGCTCTTGCATATATGTAAATGTAGATTCAAAGTTTTTCAGTGCCAGTGCTTTTTGCACCGACATGCGTGAACCTTCATATGAAAAAATCAACCTAAAATCTTTGCACGCTTTTTCCAGTACTGGAATCACTTCTCCCAGCTGCACACAGTCTTTGGCCAGACTTAAATGTGCGGCAGTGCAATCGCGTGCCAACTCCATTAATTGGCTGGTGGATACATCCTCACCAAAAAACAAGCCTGCGACTTCCGGCAATTGGTGCGCTTCGTCAAATATCACGGTGTTGGCGCTGGGTAGCAGTTCGGCCACGCCTTCATCGCGTAACATGACATCCGCAAAGAACAAGTGATGATTCACGACCACCACATCCGCAGCCAGCGCCTGTTTACGCGCTTCCATCACAAAGCACTCTTTATAGTAGTTGCAATCTCCGCCCAGACAGTTATCACGAGTTGAGGTGACATTGCCCCATATCGTAGCATTTTCCGGCACAGTGTTCAGCTCACCTTTATCACCGGTTTTACTGTTCTCAGCGAATGCTTTGATGACATGGACGTATTGCGCATCATCTCGTGCTAAAAAACGCCCTTCGTTAGCTGCACGCTCTAAATGATAGTGGCACACATAGTTGGAGCGGCCCTTCAGCATAGCGACCGTCACCGATACTTTCAGTGCATCACGCACATTGGGTAGGTCGCGGCTAAACAACTGGTCTTGCAGGTTCTTAGTGCCAGTAGAAATAATGACTTTACCGCCAGTCAATAATGCAGGCACCAAATAGGCAAATGTCTTGCCGGTGCCGGTGCCAGCTTCTGCGACTAACTGGGTATTATGCTCAATTGCATCGGCAATCGCCAACGCCATTTCCAATTGCTGGGTACGCTCGTGGTAACCAGCAATGTGAGAAGCTAAAATGCCATCTTTTTCAAAAACTTGGCGGATATTGTATTCACTCATAGAACGGTAATTATCCCATGAGTTAACACGCTCATGTTTGTTTTAACCTGAGTTATCGTCACATTTGGTACTTTTGGGTAAGTTGAATATAATGAGTCCGTGGCAAAATTCACTTACTACAATTATTTAGTGTGTTTAGTGCTCGCACTCACCAGTGCCTCCTGCGCAGCTACCCCTAACGGGCTGACCAACACAAACACACTCACAGAGAAATCTACGCCAGCAGAGCCTGTAGAGGCCCATCACGCTTGGCCAGAACGTGCGCGTGAAGTTTTAGTGAGTGCACTCAGCCTCACCGGCATTACCTACAAATATGGTGGCACCTCACCAGAAACCGGTTTTGATTGCAGTGGTTTTGTGCGCTATGTATACCAGCAAGCCACTAATTTAAGCCTGCCACATGGCGCAAAAGCCATTAGCCAGATTGGAAAATCAGTATCTAAAAGTGATTTGCAGCCAGGTGACCTAGTGTTCTTCAACACACTCAAATCAACTTTCTCACATGTAGGTATTTATGTAGGGAACAACCGTTTTATTCACTCGCCAAGCAGTGGCGGCGGTGTGCGTGTAGATGATATGCAAACTAGCTATTGGAGCAAACGCTTTAATGGCGCCCAGCGCATAGAGCCTGAGCAAGATAAAAACTAATGGAAGCCGGAGCGCAAACCTATAAGTTTGCAATGATACGTTTTACTGTTCTTACAATACCGACAACCTGCTGAACTAGTTATCTAACTTTCTGTTTTAATTTCGCATGTCTTAACTAACTGGCGGGCAAATGCCGCCAGTTAATATCAAACCCAGAGTTTAGCTTAGGCGTGGAACTTAGCTAAATCCCCAGGCTTACGCAACATTTTATCCACTTCACCCAAATGCAGCTCTTCTTGGTAAATCATTTCTCTGGCGTACTCTTCCAGCATTACTGAATCTCCCTCTACCAGTTTTAACAATGCTTTATATGCATTTAAAGCTGCCGTTTCATGCGCTAAAGACTCACGTAAAATATCACCGATGTCATGATTATGAGTTTCTAACAAAGGGCCGATTGACAATGATGGATGCCCACCTAAATGCGTAATAATTTCACCTGCTTTATTTGCATGATCTAAAGACTCTGTCGCTTGGCTACGTAGCCATGACACAATAGGAATACGGTTGTAACCAAACACCATCAACGAATAGTGGGTGTATCTTACAACCCCAGCTAATTCAAACTCTAAAATCGTATTGAGTGCGTCCACAATAGGACTGTTATCGTGATGATCTGACATTTTGTAATCCTTTCTTATCAAAAAATATATCGCCCGACTCTGGATCGGTAACGCTTAATACTGACGCATGCGATAGACGACTAGTTCTCAGTAGTCGTTTTATCACTATGCCCCAAATGACGGTCTGGGTCTACTTTATCACGCACCAGTTGCTTAATCTCTTTTGCCTCGGGGAACCTGCCAGCCTCTTTTCTGGAGAAAATCAGCTCATCATTTAAGCTCACTTCAAAGATGCCGCCAGTACCCGGCCTTAATGCCACACTGTATAAATCTTGCTCAAACGTTGTTAATAGCTCTTGCGCAAGCCATGCCGCGCGCAATAACCAACGGCACTGCGTGCAATAGGTGATTTCAACAATATATCTACTCAATTTGTATGTCCCGACCGATATAGTTTAATATGCGTAGAACGCAATATAATGATTAAACTCTGAAACTAAAAAATATTTGGCAACTCATAGTTATCGCTAGGCTGTTGTTTAGCCCGTTAAATCTAGCGCGACGTATGCGCAATGTATTAGTGCAACAAACCCTAATCTTGCTTTATGTAACCTAATATAAAGCGAGTTGAGATATTAAAGCATAAATCAGTTACTGTTACTTTTGTTAGGACACCTTACATTCATGCAAGTAAATAATAAACATCACAGGCTTACTAAAATCGGGCTAGTTGGCTCAGGTTTAATACTTGGCCTAATGCTGAGCTTAACCTACTCTGCCGTTGCAGAAAAAATGGTTAAACCGCAGCTGCCGCTGGATGATCTACGTGCTTTTGCTGAAGTGTTTGGCAAAATCAAGACCGACTACGTAGAGCCGGTTGAAGACAAAAAACTCATTTCAGAAGCCATCAGCGGCATGCTTACCGGCTTAGACCCGCACTCCACCTATATGGACCCCGATGCATTTAAAGACATGCAAGTTGCCACACAGGGTGAATTTGGCGGACTGGGCATTGAAGTTGGCATGGAAGATGGCTTAGTCAAAGTAATCTCTCCGATTGAAGACTCTCCAGCTTATGCAGCTGGCCTGAAAAGCGGCGACTTAATCGTTAAGCTTGATGACACTCCAGTTAAAGGGCTGACATTGAATGATGCGGTTAAACGCATGCGCGGCAAACCTGATACCAAAATTATACTTACGGTGATCCGCAAAACTGAAACCAAGCCACTTAAGTTCACGCTGACCCGTGCAATTATTAAGAGCAAGAGCGTTAAATACAAACTAACCGAGCCTGGCTATGCCTACGTACGTGTCACGCAGTTCCAGGAACGTACTGGTGAAGACTTAGCCAAAGCCATTAAAACCATGCACACAGAAAACAAAGGTGCATTTAAGGGCTTAGTATTAGACCTGCGTAACGATCCGGGCGGCTTACTGAACGGTGCAGTAGGCGTGTCTGCTGCCTTCTTACCTAAAGGTGAGTTAGTGGTTTACACAGAAGGCCGTGCACCTGACTCTAAAATGCAACTCACTGCCACACCGGAAAACTACGTACGTGGTGGCGCAGCAAACGACTACATCCGCGATTTACCGGCAGATATCAAAACCGTACCTATGGTGGTATTGATTAACAGTGGCTCTGCTTCTGCATCTGAAATTGTAGCGGGCGCCCTGCAAGACCATAAACGCGCTGCAGTATTGGGTACACAAAGCTTTGGTAAAGGTTCAGTGCAAACCATTATGCCGATGAATAACGGTGCGGCGATTAAGCTAACCACTGCACGCTACTTTACGCCTAAAGGTCGCTCTATCCAGGCTAAAGGTATTGTGCCTGACTACTTGGTTGAAGATGGTACCGACCAATCTGGCGCAATCCATGAAGCGGACTTATCTCGCCATCTATCTAATCCAAAAGATGCTGAAGCAAATAAACCTGCAGACAGCGCTACTCACAATGATGCCGCCAAAGCAAAATTGAATGAGAAGAAATACGCAGAGCCTAGCGCACCGATAGAGCCTGCAAGTAAAGATGATATTCAATTTACGCAAGCCATGAACCTGCTAAAAGGCTTGCCAGTTGTTCAGTCTACCCCTGCGGTAAAAGCTGAAACACCAAAAACTGAATAAGGTATTGCCGTAGCAAACTAAACCGCCATAGTTAAGGCGGTTTTTTTACGTCTGCCACCATGACTTAACATTGTTTAATAAGTGTTGAGATTGAAAACGATTATAATGTCACCATGACGTTATCACTTAAAGAACTCACTGCTGAAGCTGACCGCTGCGTTGCATGCGGCCTGTGCTTACCGCATTGCCCTACCTACAGAAAGACGGGCTCTGAGGCAGACTCTCCACGTGGACGCATCCAGCTTATCCGAGCCGTATCGCAAGATATCCTGCCGAACAGCGCACGCTTCAAAGAGCATATTGACCTGTGCCTAAGCTGCCGCAGTTGTGAGTCGGCATGCCCGAACAGCGTGAGCTATGGCGCACTGGTGGATACAACACGTGCACTTTACATCAAGAAAAAAAGTCTTGGCTTAAGCTTGGCCAAACCATTTATCCGTTACCGTACATTAAGCTACCTAGCCACATGGCCGCTTTGGCTACTATCTAAAGCCAAATTGCTTGGCGCGTTAAAGCGCATCGTACCTGCTGCGAAACTTTTGCCGACCATCCCCAAGCCTATTGTATGGAAGGCCTTGTACCCAGCGACCATACCCAAGCGCGGTGCTGTGAGTTTATTTTTAGGATGCGCCACCAACGCTTTTGATAACCAAACATTAAGCGCCAGCGTTTATGTATTAAACGCACTGGGCTACGATGTACACGTACCCACTGCGCAAACATGCTGCGGCAGTATTGCTCGCCAAGCCGGTGACGCCACTGAAGCAGACACCCTAGTTGCAAGAAATGGCGCGAGCTTTGACCGCAGCATGCCCATACTCTCCACGGCAAGCGGTTGCGGCGCAGTCCTGCAGGACTACCTTACCACGCATCAAGTACAGGACATCAGTACCTTTTTAATCAATTGCGACTGGTCTGCAGCAGAGGTTGCACCGCTACAACAACGCATTTTCGTGCAGGACCCTTGTTCACTACGCAATGGACTCAAAGCACAAAAAGCGGTGTATGACTTGCTTAAAAAAATTCCGACTACCGATATACAAGCACTGCCGGGCAACGGTCAATGCTGTGGTGGCGCTGGCGCTTACACTATTACGCAGCCAGAGATGGCAAACACGCTACGCAATGATAAACTTGCCGCTATACAGTCCAATCAGGTATCAATACTGGCCACCTCTAATATTGGCTGTAGCATCCATATCGCTAAGGGATTAGAGAACGAAGGCATGGACATTGATGTACTGCACCCTGTACAAGTTATTGCAAAGCAAATGGGGTTTAGGGCATAAACCAGCAAGCTTGCTAAAACCGATACCAGCAGCATAATCGTATTGGCACACAAAACAAACGACGGGATACTAGCTTAGCCAAGACAATTAAGCGTAGAATAACTTTCATGAACAGATTAATCACGACAGACAAATTAATTTGTGCGTTTGACACCGGGTTGCGCACCCTGTTTGCAAAACCACATAGCGAACGTCAACATCCGGATGCGGCCATTGATGAGTCGCCAATGGATAACCAGCAGAAAAAACATGTAAGCGCGCTAATGCGTGTCAACCATACTGGTGAGGTCTGTGCACAGGCACTCTACAGTGGGCAGGCACTTACCGCACAAAGCGCGGCGACCAGCATCAGCATGCAACAAGCCGCACGAGAAGAAACCGAGCATTTGGCATGGTGCGAATCACGCATTGAAGCATTAGGTGGGCACACTAGCGTACTTAATCCATTATTCTATGCAGGCTCATTTGCAATTGGCGCAGTAGCAGGTGCCTTAGGCGACAATTGGAGCCTAGGCTTTTTGGAAGAAACCGAAAAGCAGGTAGGCGCACACTTAGCCAGCCATCTTGACCAGCTGCCAGCCACAGATGAAAAGTCACGCCGTATCATTGAGCAAATGCAAATTGATGAAGCCAAACACGCAAATGATGCAAGCATACAAGGCGCAGCCCAACTACCTGCGCCGATTAAGTTCTGCATGACAAAAATGTCGCAACTAATGACTAGCACTACCTATCATATCTAATTATTTTTTAAGGCAATACCATGCAAAAATTCAGTGACGTACTACAAACTCTCGATGACGCTTCCAATGTCGAACGTATCGAGCTTTACAATAAAGACGGCAGCCCAGCGGGGGTGATTGAGAATAAACCTGGCAGCCAAGGCTCAATCAAGGTTTACAGTCACTTAGCGCGCATGTATGGTGAAATCTCTTTAGATGCAGCGGTTGAAGGTTTAAGCTTATATGCAGAGCATACTGAAGATGCTGAAAACTGCCCAGGCAAGCACCCGAACGTAGACCGATTACTGAATATTTTAGAAGATGAACAACCGCTCACGGTAAAAGTGATTGAAGCATAAACTGATACCCGTTTATCCAGATAACGGACGAACTGCTTGCTTAGAGGCTCAGGTGATTGAGTACTTACAAAGATAAAAAAGGGGATGATTGCTCATCCCCTTTTTTATTGCAGTAATTACTAGGACTAACTTCTGCACAGCAGAAACCAAGCAATTACTTAACCTTAGGCTTGTACAGCCAATGGTTTTATTTCAAAGTCATGTGTGATTTCTACACTTTTGCTCAGCATAATAGAAGCTGAACAATATTTCTCCGCAGACAGTTTAACCGCACGCTCCACCTGTGCTGGGTTTAAATTGTCGCCAGTAATCACA
This sequence comes from Methylotenera sp., assembly GCF_036401095.1. Lineage (GTDB taxonomy): Bacteria > Pseudomonadota > Gammaproteobacteria > Burkholderiales > Methylophilaceae > Methylotenera. The sequence continues at coordinate 82,030 of NZ_DASWWA010000027.1, read as the reverse complement.
AAATGCACATGAATCTTGGTAAATACCTTTGGAATCTCATCTGCACGGATTGCGTCAATCTCGGCAACACAATCAAAAATAGGCTGGCGCGCTTTTTTCAAAATTGCCACCACATCGAATGAAGTGCAAGCACCCATGCCGATTAACAGCATTTCCATCGGGCGCATACCAATATTACGGCCGCCGTTTTCAGGTGCGCCATCCAACACAACAGCGTGGCCAGTCTCAGACTCGCCGACAAAACTTACACCGTCAATCCACTTTATACTTACTTTCATGTTCCATCTCTCGTACCGTTAGGTCTAATCAATAACCAGTTGTAACAAACTGATAGCGCTGAATACAAACGCTATCATAGCCAGTCATGGTCAATAAACTGCTGATGAATTATTTAACGCCTAATAATTCCACATCAAAAATCAGATCAGCATTTGGTGGAATAGCGCCACCTGCGCCACGCGCACCGTAGCCCATTTCTGATGGGATAATCAGTGTACGTTTACCGCCGATTTTCATGCCAGCAAAACCTTCATCCCAACCCTGAATCACTTGGCCAGCGCCCAAGAAGAATACGAAAGGCTGCTTGCGGTCTAAGCTGCTATCAAACTTTTTACCTTTACCATCTTTAGCAGATGGGTCATACAGCCAGCCAGTGTAATGCACGGTTACATTAAAACCAGGCTCAGCTTCGCGCCCTTCACCCACTAAAGTATCAATCTTTTGTAACTCTTTAACTTGTTCTGACATCGCTTTTGCTTCCTTAACTGTTGACTTATCTGATGTTGATTTATTTGACTCGGCTTGACATGCACCTAAGCTTAACAAGCAAACAACCGCGAGTAATGATCCTAATAATTTCATTGTGTGTCCTGTAGCGTTCTATCTAAATAAAGGGATTTAATCTGTAATCATACTTTAAAATCAGCATTACCGTTAACTCAAGGCAGGCGGTACACCCACTCCACTAACGCATCCTGCGCATCTCTACTGGCGCCCGCATTAGGATGATTAACCAGCATCACCATCACGTAACGATGCCCGCTAGCGCTCAAAACATAGCCGGCAATACTACTCACCCCGTTGATAGAGCCAGTTTTAAGATGCGCTCTACCGTTCACGGCACTATCTTGCAAGCGATGCTTCACCGTACCATCTAACGACAATATCGGCATAGATGCCATGTATTCTGGCATCACCGGGCTTAAGTAAGTGCGTACTAACATTTTACCCAAGTGTTCGGCACTGATGCGCTCCACGCGCGACAAACCAGAGCCATTCTCAATCACTAACTCTTTAAAATTAAATCCGTTCATAGCCAGCCAATTGTTGATAGCGGCAGCGCCTTTTTGCATGGTCGCTGGCGCACCCGATTTTTCTGCCCCTAATGTAAGCAATAGCTGCCGCGCCATCAGGTTGTTGCTCCATTTATTAATATCGCGCACGTTACTGCCTAAAGGCTCAGATACTTGTTCAAGCAATTTTATGGCAGTACTAGGCACTGACTGTAACTGCAACTTACCATCAAACGTACCGCCCAACTCTCGCCATAATTTTTTAAACGTAAAATAGGCATATTGCGCGTCATCAAACAAACTTAGCTCTAAGTAACGTTCGCCGCAGTCAGCTGCATAAGTGCCCTTAAAGCTCACCACAGCTTTTGGCTCATTGGTCTGAATGTCGTAGCTCATTCTGCCGCGCCAGTTGCCACAATCCCCATCAACCAGCTTCATGTTATTGACTATCGTTACCTCTGGCAATTCAAACTCCTGATTCACGCTGATTCCATTATCACCAGCAAAAAAGCGGAAGCTGGTACTGCGGCCATTCACAGAAAATGCGCTGGGTTTTGCATTGTAAGCACGCCATTTTTCATCATCAAAACTAATGCCATTATCAATATCATTGGCAAAGTAGCTTTTATCAATCAGTAAATCACCGTTGATTTTTTTAACCCCAGCCTGCTTTAAGCTCATCAATAAGCGCCAAAAATCCTGCACTTTAAAACTAGGGTCGCCATAGCCTTTAATGATTAAGTTGCCATTCAATACACCGTCTTTGATTTGGCCGTCGTGGTAGAGCTCGGTTTTCCAGCGGTAAGCTGGTGTGAGCAAGTCCAATGCGGCGTTGGTTGTCACCATTTTCATCACAGACGCAGGGTTCATACCTTTGTCTGCGTTATGGCTTAGGCTTGGCGCCTGTTTATCCACCGCCTGGACGTAGATAGACACACCACTTAGCGGCACATCTGCTTGCACCAGCTCCGTTGCAACAGTTTTAGGCAACTCAGCCTGCACTGGCGCGCAGAGCAACATCAGGCTAACCAATAATGCGAGTTTTTTCATAGTATCTGCTTAATCACCTGATGCGTGTTTTGCACCATAAAAGCAATTTCATCTGCATCGATTGTATATGGCGGCATGTAATACACCGTGTTGCCTATCGGACGCAACAGCAAGCCATGCTGCATTGCCAGCTGGTAGCAATGCTTAGAAAACTGCTGATTATCGGTAACCACATCAAACGCAAATATCATGCCTTGATGTCGTAGATGCTGAATAGGCAAGTCAGTAAGTACTTGCATTTCACGCACTACTACCTCAGAAAGAGCCAAATTATTTTTCACCACTTGGTCTGCTTTAAAGATAGCCAGTGTAGCCAATGCAGCACTGCATGCTAATGGATTACCGGTATAACTATGACTATGTAAAAAACCACGTACGGTGCTTGGGTCATAAAATGCCTGATAGATATCATCGGTGGTAAGCACCGCAGACAATGGCAAGTAACCACCGGTAATCCCTTTAGACAAACAGACAAAATCTGCAATATCACTGACCTTACCTTCTCCACTGGCGCCCTGCTCAGTTGCAAACATGGTGCCGGTGCGCCCAAACCCAACCGCGATTTCATCAGCAATTAGATGCACTTGGTACTTGCTACATATCTCACGCGCTTTTGTCAGATAAACGGGGTGATACATCGCCATACCAGCAGCACATTGCACCAAGGGCTCAATAATAAAAGCGGCCAGCTCTGCATGATGCTGCGCCACATACTGCTCTAATTGTGCAGCACAACGTAAGGCATAATCTGCAGCGCTCTCACCCGCTTCTGCCAGCCTAAAATCAGGGCTAGGCATTTGTGCAGACTGCATTAATAGCGGTGCATAGGTATCTTTAAAAATGGCCACATCAGTCACGCCCAGAGCGCCTAAGGTCTCGCCGTGGTAACTATTCTGCAAGCTAATAAACTTGGTTTTATTGGGTAGGCCAACATTACGCCAATAATGAAAGCTCATTTTGAGCGCAATCTCAGTGGCGCTGGCACCGTCGCTGGCATAAAACGCATGACCAAGCCCGGTAAGCGCTGCTAACTGCTCAGACAGCGCCACTACCGGCTCATGGGTAAAGCCTGCCAGCATCACATGCTCTAAAGTATCTAACTGCTGCTTAATGGCATCTTTGATGCGTGGGTTATTATGCCCAAACAGGTTTACCCACCAGGAGCTGACCGTATCTAAATATTTTTTGCCGTCCGTATCATATAGCCAGACCCCTTCCCCGCGTTGTATCGGCGTTAATGGAAAAGACTCATGTTGCTTCATCTGTGTGCACGGGTGCCATACAGACTGCATACTGCGATTTAATAGATCTTGATTACTCATGGCTGAATTGTACGATAATTGTGTGAGGTTTTTCATCTGAACAAAAATCAAATGTCGTCATAAGCTGTTGTTTAGTCTAAAATTCAACCTTGATCACCTAAGCAAATTAAGTCCCATGCAAAAAACTCGCCGCCATTTAGAACTACTCGCTCCTGCAAAAAATGCTGACTTCGGCATTGAGGCCATTAATCATGGCGCAGACGCGGTATATATCGGCGGCCCAGCCTTTGGTGCGCGCGCAAAAGCACCTAACACCATTGCAGACATTACACGCTTGGTGAAACACGCACACCGCTACCACGCAGAGGTGTATGTGGCACTCAACACTATTTTCCATGATAACGAGTTAGAAAGCGCACGTGAGTTGGTGCACCAACTTTACGATGCTGAAGTAGACGCGCTTATCGTGCAGGACATGGGGTTGTTGGAAATGGATTTACCGCCGATACAGTTGCATGCCAGCACACAGACTGATATCCGCACCGTAGAGAAAGCGGTATTTTTAGACCAGGTTGGCTTTTCACAAATTGTATTAGCGCGCGAACTGGATTTAAAAAGGATCAAGCAGATTGCTGACGCAACTTCATGCAACTTGGAATTTTTTATTCATGGTGCGTTATGCGTAGCGTTTAGCGGCCAATGCTTTATCAGCCATGCGCACACTGGCCGCAGCGCCAACCGCGGCGAGTGCTCACAAGAGTGCCGCCTGCCCTTTACGCTAGAGGACCAAAAAGGCCGTATTATCGGTAAGGATAAGCACTTTTTATCCATGAAAGATAACGACCAAAGCGCTAACTTACGTGCTTTAATTGAAGCCGGTGTTAGTTCATTCAAAATTGAAGGGCGTTACAAAGACTTACCTTATGTAAAAAATGCCACCGCGCATTACCGTGAGTTGATTGATGAAATCCTGACCTACAGGCCCGAGCTGGCAAAATCATCGTCAGGCCACGCCACCTACACATTCACACCACAGCCGGAAAAAACCTTTAACCGCAGTGCTACCGATTACTTTGTAAACGGGCGTCAAGCCGACATCGGCGCGTTTGATACGCCTAAGTTTTCTGGTGAGGCGCTGGGTAAAGTCACCAAAGTGGGCAAAGATTACTTTGAAGTAGAAACCAATATCGAGCTACATAACGGCGACGGCGTATGCTTCTTTGACGTACATAAAGAGCTGGTGGGCCTGCGTGTTAACACGGTAGAGGGCAAAAGACTCTATCCTAACGAAATGCCAACTGGCATAACGCGCAATATGACCATTTATCGTAATCGCGACCACGCCTTTATGCGCCTGCTGGAAAAAGATTCCGCACAGCGCAAAATTGCAGTGACTATGAACTTTTACGAAACTGCCAATGGCTTTGCCTTAACCGTTACCGATGAAAATGGCTTTAGCGCCACCGCCACCTGTGAGGCAGAAAAGCAAAGCGCGCAAAACCTGGAAAAAGCAGAAACTAGCCTACGTGAGAACCTAAGTAAACTGGGTGGTAGCGACTTCAGCACGCAAGGCATTGAAATCAGCACTACGCAAACCTGGTTTATCCCGGCCTCAATTATTAACAACTTACGCCGTGACGCTATCGAGCAATTGCAGCAAACCCGTGACTTAGGTTACCAGCGCCCGCCACGCCGTGAGGCAGCGCAACCGCCAGCGATTTTCCCTGAAGATACATTGAGCTACCTCGCCAATGTGTACAACAAAAAAGCACGTCAGTTTTACGAGAAACATGGCGTGAAAATGATTGCAGCGGCGTATGAAGCTAACAAAGAGCTGGATGAAGTACCGCTGATGATTACCAAGCACTGCCTGCGCTTTAGCCACGGCCTATGCCCTAAAGAGGCTAAAGGCGTGATTGGTGTACAAGGCACAGTCACCGCAGAACCGATGACACTGATTAACGGCAATGACCGCTACACGCTGAAATTTGATTGCAAGCCATGCGAGATGCATGTGATGGGTAAAATCCGCAAAAATATTTTGCAAATACCAGAGCCGCAACCAGTGAGTTTTTTCCCTAGGGGCATACAGACTAAGTGAGCAAGAGGGATGCAGTGCACCCGCTAAGTGCATGTGCATGTCCCTGTAATATATGCGCAACGTGCATTATTCACACACAAAGGCGCACAGGACGGAGAATCTGAGACTGCATGTGCCATACAGTGAGGTTGCGAGTACCGCACAACAAAGTAATTCAGCCGCGTAGCTATTTACTCTGTATTGCCTAAAGCTCCGCTAATAAAACTGCTCATTCTGCGCGCGCTTATGGGCGCGCTTGTTCTCATACATACGCAAGTCAGCTATGTGCATCACCACGCCGCAGTTATCCATCTCTTCATAGATAAATGCCGTACCTGCACTCACACCCACCAATTCAAAACCATTGGCACGCAGATGTGCCACGGTTTCATCCAGTAGAGTTTGAATCAACGCCTCGTCTGCATTATGTGCAGTAATTGCAAACTCATCACCACCTAAACGATGCAGCGTCGCCACACCTTCTAATTTGGCCTGTAGAAAACGGCTAAAATCACACAGCAATTTATCGCCGTAGGCGTGCCCAAAATTATCGTTATAGTATTTGAGGCGATCTAAATCCAGTATGGTAATACTGCCGCTCTTAGGTAGCTCCTGAATAGTGGCTTCCAGTGCCATACGATTAGGTAAACCAGTTAATTTATCTGTTTTAACTCTGGCCTCACTGATGCCAAGCGCTGTTAGCACCTGTTCTTTTTCTTTAAATAACTCGCTAAATTGGTAGCTAAGTACAAACGACAGCAACAGCGCCTCTACCGTTACCGCCACCAAACCCAAATGCTCCACATATAGCGTATAGCCGGTGAAGTTCTGGGCAGTAATCGTTAAGCCACCTAAAACAAAAAAGGTCAGAATCGCAATCAAGTAATAACGCGCGGTCATGTTCTTTTTACTGCTCAGGTAGATGCCACATGCCAAGCCAAGGCACAGAAAAACACCAACGCCATAACGTGCCATCTCCATCATCCAGTGAGGAGAGTAAATACCCCACACTGCAAATAGCACCAATATCGCTACTGCATATTGAATCCAGCGATATAGCTTAGGGTTGTATTGCTGGCGAATGTTCAGCAAGCCTTTAACAAAGAAAACATATGCGATATTTGAAAACAGAATGGGCAGCGCACTCAGGTAAAAGTAATGGATACCAAACGTGTCTGAGAACACCAGCAGCGATGTTCCCTGTAAAAAGAGGTTGCCCAAGATAAACAGCGCATACATGCCATGCACCATTTGTCCTCTAATTAGACCCAGCACAACGTAATACGCCATTAACCCAGCGAGCACGCCCAAACAAAGTAGCGAGATAAAGTTACCAAACTTAATGGCCTGCTGGTAGTGTGCTTTTGAGTCTAAATATGGCTGAGGCTGAGCAATCAGGTAGGGAGTTTTAAGCGAGGTCACCAAGGTGTAGTTCCCTGCTTCCAAATACAAAAGCCGTGCATGCCTTAAAGTAAAGGGGTTACTTTCCGTGCTGCTAATCCCACCCTCTAACTCAGCAACCACTACATTGCGGCTATCCAGTACCTTATGTCTAAACATCGCAAACGTACTGGTGTTTTTGAAATCAATCACGTAGTCGCCGGTGGTAGCGATATGCAAAGTGCCGTTAAATACAAAATCACCGCCAGTTAATGGCAGCGATTTAATCGGCATCGCAGGCTGGTGCACAGCATACCAATGCCCTTCAATCAAACTAGGAGTCAGTTCAGGGCTTGCATTAGCTGGCTCAATCACAAAAAGAAAAAGACTGAGCAACAAGCCCGCATAAGAAGCTAGGCAAGCAAAACACGTACGTAATTGTTGTGGGCTAAACCATGACATCATTAACTGTCAAACTAGGTGTGATTAATGTATGTCTCACAATATACAGATTAATGCCTTTTTGTTGAAGTGCTAGTTGGGGTGAAAGTTAAACTACGCATACTTGCCACGTCAGGCCCAGATCTAAGCAAGCTTAAATTAGGAGACCACAGTACGGCTAAAAACAGCAAGCTTTATACCAAGCTTTTATTACGCTTTTTTTACAAACTCAGACTTTAGCTTCATTGCACCAATACCATCGATTTTGCAATCAATGTCATGGTCGCCATCCACGAGGCGGATATTTTTGACCTTGGTGCCGACTTTTACTACCAATGAAGAACCTTTTACCTTCAGGTCTTTAATCACTGTAATCGTGTCACCATCTTGTAGCACATTACCGTTTGCATCTCTAATAATGCGCACTTCATCCGCACTCTCTGCACCACCGGCGATTAACCACTCATGCGCGCACTCTGGGCAAACGTATCTATCGCCATCTTCATACGTATATTCAGATTGGCATTGCGGACATGATGGGAGCTGAGACATGCAGAACTTTCTAAACAATTAAATAATACTAGCTAAACAATACCGTGATTGTAATGCAGGCTGCACCTTATTAGAAAGACATTATTTTAAATGTGGTTATCTCAGACATGATTTATTTGGCGCACAAGCTGCGAATCACCAGCACCACTTGTGCAAAGACTGCTGCTAACACTACTACGGCGCAGGATTCATCATGGTTAAATGCAAATGCTCAATTTCTTGCAGCACTTCTGGGGATAGCTTGGTATCCCACGCATCAATATTTTCTTTTAATTGCTGCATGGTAGTTGCGCCAATAATCGTACTGCTCACAAACCAGCGGTGATATACAAAGCTCAACGCTAATTGCGTAGGGGTAAGCCCATGCGCTCTCGCCAGCTTGGCATATGCAGCACTCGCAGGAAATACACCAGGCTTTTTATAGCGCTGGGCATAGCCTAAAAACATGGTGACGCGACCTTTTGCCTCTGGGTTATCAATGTATTTTGCAGTGAGGTGCCCGAACGCCAGCGGTGAATACGCAAGCAAACCCACTTGCTCGCGATATAGCACTTCAGCCATGCCAAACTCCATGCCACGGTTAATCAGGTTATAGCAGTTTTGTACGCTGGCAATGTGTGGCAGGTTATATGCCTTAGCGATACGCACAAATTCCATCACGCCCCACGGCTGCTCATTGGATAAGCCGACATAGCGCACTTTGCCTTCTTGCACCAACTCAGCCAGCGTTTCCAGCTGGTTTTGTATCGACACCCACACTTTTTCTTCACCTTGCTGGTAAACGCCAGACTCAAACTCACCCGCAGGGTCAAACTGATATTGTCCAAACATCGGCACGTTACGCTCTGGCCAATGCAGTTGGTATAAATCGATATAATCAGTCTGCATACGCTGTAACGATCCCTCAATCGCGGCCCGAATATTGGCACGATCTAACGATGGTGGGCCGCCACGGATCCAATCCAAGCCACGACGTGGACCAGAAACTTTACCAGCCAGTATGATTTGGTCACGCGGCTGTTTTTTTAACCAAGTCCCCACCATAGATTCCGTACGTGTATAAGTATCAGCCTTGGGCGGTACCGGGTACATTTCAGCCGTATCTATAAAATTAATGCCGCGCGCCATCGCATAATCTAACTGCTCATGTGCTTCGGCCTCAGTATTCTGGTCGCCATAGGTCATGGTACCTAAGCAGACTTTAGAAACGTTTAAATCGGTGTGGGCAAGCTTGGTGTATTGCATACTTTGATCCTGATGTTGATTACTGTCGTCGTAAATTTAGACAATATTTTAAGTTTAAACATGCGGTAAGCTTAGGCATACCAAATGCCTTTTACTACATGCAATGTCTTTGCTAGTCACTAGTACTGTCATCCGGACTAGGCCTTGCTGATGCTAGCATCTCGCAGGCAAGGGCGCCCACATCACGCACAGCCTGTTCGATTGCAAGTGTCCAAAGATGGCTAAAATTAAGGCGTATATAGTGGGTAAGTTCTTTTTTGCGTGAAAAAATGGTACCAGGCGCTACGGTGATGCCGTTGTCGATCGCTGCACGATAAAGCTGTAGTGCATCTAGCGCCGGAGGGAGCTTTACCCATAACACGTAGCCACCCTTAGGGACAGAAAGCTCTGTGCCGACCGGGAAACTTTGCTCTATCACATTGCGGATCAACACATAATTCGAGCGTAAGGTATGCCGCAGCTGCTTAAGGTGCTGTTCAAAGCTGTCTCGCTGCATAAATTTGGCAATCGCAATCTGCGGCGCTGAGGTCAGCGATAGACTGTTAAGAAACATCAGTCGCTCTACCTCTTGGCGATAGCGTCCTGCACTGGTCCAGCCCACGCGGTAGCCAGGTGCCAGCGACTTAGAGAACGACGAGCAGTGCAGCACCATGCCCGAGCGGTCATAGGCCTTGGCGGGCAAAGGCGGCTCATTGCTAAAGTACAGCTCACTATAGACATCATCCTCAATCAGCGGAATATCCTGCTCAGCAAGAAATTCCACCAACGCCTGCTTTTTTGCCTCAGGCATGACAAAGCCTAGCGGATTCTGAAAATTGGTAGTCAGAATCACCGCCGCAATACGCGTATCCGCTGTCGCCGCACGCAACGCATCCAGATCAATACCAGATTCAGGATCGGTACGAATCTCAGCGACTTTCATCCCCAGCCGCTCCACGGTATGTGCCAGCGCATAATAGCCGGGAGACTCCAGCGCAATGGTATCTCCCGCCTTGGCCACGGCCTGCAGGCAGAGGGTGATAGCCTCGGTGGCGCCATGCGTGATGACAATATCGTCCGGTGATACATCTATGTCACTAGCTAGATAGCGACGTGCAATCTGCTGACGCAGCATTTCGTTGCCGGGTGGTAAGTCGCTCAACACGCCCCACTCTCCCTCGTCATCGGTCAGGGCTTTTTCATACTGATGGATTTTCTTGAGTGGGAACAGCTGTGGATCTGGGAATGGTGAACCTAGCGGCACAGTGCCAAATTCGCGGATGGATTTAAGCGTAGTGAGTACCAGCTTACTCGCATCGACTTCGGAAAGATTAAGGTCCTTGGCAAGCGGAGATGCATGGCGCTGCTGCAGGCGCTTACGCGGTGTGACATAGTAGCCTGACTGAGGGTGACTACTGATAACCCCCTCCTGCTCCAACAGCAGATAAGCACGTAATACGGTGCTGATGCTGAGCCCATATTTCTGGCTGGCCTGCCGCACCGAAAAAATCTTGTCCGCCGGCTTTAAAACGCCTTCATCGATCATTGCGCGTATGCGAGCGGCAAACGAGACATAAAGCTTCATGGGTGGCCAAGTGGGAGGGTTCTTGTTATCGACAAGTATACTACAGCCTACCCCTGCACAGCTTACGTCACCACCTTAGGTTCGCTTGATAGCTCGTTCTAGGTTCGTGGTTGGGTAGTCTTAAGCCGCCTGCAATGCGAAAGAAAGCTCCTCACCGCTAGCCGTCAGTGCAGCAACCAGCCGCTCCTTTTGCGTGGAAACTTCCACCAGCACTTGCTCGCTTAATGCAGTCATCAACCGTTGCAGCGTACTCATGCGGATATCCAGACGCTTGCAAATAACAGCGAGCGACACATGCGCACGGCCTGCTTCATGCTCTGCATGCAGCAGCTCCAGTATGCCTAGCATCAGCACGGCGCTATGGTCTAATTGAACCGGATTTAATTGAACTGGCTCTAGCTGAACAGAATCCAGCGTTACAGCGTCAAGCGAACCATAAACAAAGCCCGCGCTCACCTGCACTTCATGATGATCACACTCAAGCAGCATTAGCCACCTCAGGTGCCGTAGTTTTCTCGATAATCACCGGGATGGACTTCGAGGTTGGTGTGCGTGAGTGATCGGCCACACTCTCCAGCGGCACCAGATTATTGGTTTCCGGATAGTAACCACTCAAGCAACCCTGAGGAATGTCGTAGGATACGACTAAGAACTTGTCCGAGCGGCGCGTAATGCCATCCTGCCAGACGCTAACCAGGTTAATCCAGTCACCTGCCACTAACCCCATGCGTGTGATATCTGCCGGGTTCATGAAGATAACGCGGCGTTGACCAAACACACCGCGATAACGGTCATCCATGCCATAGATCGTAGTGTTGTACTGATCGTGTGAGCGCGTAGTCATCAGCACGAACAGTTGGTCGCCATATTGCTCGCGCGCCTGGTGGATAGGCGAACGAGACGGGATATCTTGCACACTGAACTCGGCTTTTCCTGATGGTGTGTTCCAAATACGCTCGCTAGAAGGCACCGGCATACGGAAACCGCCAGGCTGCCTGATGCGTTGGTTGTAGTCTTTAAATGCCTCCGGCATGGTCTGCTCTATCGCGTCACGGATTTTACTGTAATCCTTAATGTATTCCAGCCACGGTGTTTTACTGTGCTTGAGTGTGGCATGTGCAAAGCGCGCCACGATGGCGGGCTCAGAAAGTAACTGCGGTGACGCTGGCTTATTCATACCGTAGGAGACGTGCACCATACTCATGGAGTCCTCCACCGTTACGCCTTGCGCGCCAGTTTCCTGCGTGTCGATTTCTGTACGACCAAGGCATGGCAGAATCAGGGCTTCTTTCCCATGCACCAGATGACTACGGTTAAGCTTGGTTGTGACATGAGCAGTCAGATCACAATTACGCATGCCCTGCCAGGTACGGTCTGTATCTGGTGTAGAAATTGAGAAGTTGCCGCCCAAACCAAAGAAGAATTTAGCTTTACCATCAATCATGGCCTGAATAGCGGCCACCGCATCGTAACCTGGCACTTTGGGTACATTGAGATCAAATACACGATCAAGGCTTTCAAGAAACGCCAATGGCATCTTTTCATAAATGCCTACAGTACGGTTACCTTGCACATTGCTATGCCCACGCACTGGGCATAAGCCTGCACCTTCTTTGCCGATATTGCCACGTAGCAGCATCAGATTGACCAAAGTTTTGATGGTAGCCACGCCGTGCTTGTGCTGAGTAATCCCCATACCCCAAGTTGAGATCACGCGATCACCCGTTGCATAAATACGGGCAAGCTCTTCAATCTGCGCTAATGGCACACCGGACTCTTCCAGAATCAGATCCCAGCTTTCCTGGCGCGCGTCTTCGGCAATCGCTTCAAAGTTATTGGTGTGCTGCTGAATAAACGCAAAGTCCACAACACGCTCTGTGCCATGTTTGATCGCTTCGTCATCCCACTTAATCACGAACTTGATCATACCCTTGATCAAAGCCAAGTCTCCGCCCAGCTTAGGCTGGATAAACAAACCGCTAATCTTGCTGCCCTTAAAAGACAACATATCGAATGGACTTTGCGGGTCGGCAAAACGCTCCAGACCACGCTCTTTCAATGGGTTAATCGCAACGATGCGTGCGCCACGTTTGGCGGCCTCACGTAACTCACCCAACATGCGTGGGTGATTGGTCGCAGGGTTTTGGCCAAAAATCAGCAAAGTGTCCGCATGCTCAAAGTCATGCAGAGTCACCGAGCCTTTACCTATGCCCACGGTAGGCGGCAAGGCCATGCTGGTAGATTCGTGGCAGAGATTGGAACAATCTGGGAAGTTATTGGTGCCGAATTCACGTACAAACAGCTGATAAAGAAAAGCCGCTTCATTGCTGGCGCGACCAGACGTGTAGAAAATCGCCTCATTCGGGTCAGCTAACACATTTAAATGCGCCGCCATCAGCTCAAATGCACCATCCCATGAAACCACCTCATACTTGTCCGTTGCTGGGTTATAGCGCATAGGATGAGTTAAGCGACCTTCATTTTCCAGATCAAAATCGCTCCACTCCATTAACTCAGTAACAGTGTGTTTAGCAAAAAACTCAGGCGGCACACGCTTGGCAGTGGCTTCAGCGGCAACCGCTTTCACGCCGTTTTCACAGAACTCAAAAGTAGAAGTGTGCTCTTTATCAGGCCAGGCGCAGCCTGGGCAATCAAAACCATCTGGCTGGTTCTGGGCAAGCAGGGTCATAACACCCTTCACTGGAATTTTCTGTAACGCAAGCTGCGCTGCAACTTGTTTTAATGCCCCCCAACCGGCGGCAGGATGATGGTATGGCTTAATAACGGCTTTTGGCTGTGACATAAATCTTTACTTAAAATTTTAAAATACGGGCTGCTTTTGGTAAAAGCTTGCCGCGCATGAATACGGAATAACGATTACGGCCATCGTAAGGTAGATCACAGATGCAAACCAGACACAGAAGCGGAGAGTTTTTAGAGTACAGTTGAGAAAGCCTGTACTCACAGGAGAGCACAACTATACGTGTGCAAGCCAAATTTAGATGGCAGCGACAATTGCGAATATTTTAATGATAGCTCTTGAAATCACTTAATTGGTCCCCAAATTAGCAATCGAGATACGGGAGTGCTAAAATGCGGCATTACCTATACAATTTTGTATTTAACCAATTTATTTGCATAACTCATCAGGAGAAATTGAATGAAAATTCGTCCATTACACGACCGCGTGATTGTTAAACGTTCAGAAGAAGAGCGCACAACCGCGTCTGGCATTGTAATCCCAGATAGCGCAACAGAAAAACCAGATCAAGGCGTTATTCAAGCTGTTGGTTCAGGCAAGCGCGACGAAAGCGGCAAAGTAATTGCCCTTGACGTTAAAGTAGGCGACAAAGTGCTTTTCGGCAAATACGCAGGCCAAACTGTTAAAGTTGACGGTGAAGAGCTACTAGTTATGCGCGAAGAAGACATCATGGCTATCGTCGAATAAATCTGAGTGCTTGTAACAGTTTATAGCGTTGTTGCTCAAGATTTTTTTGCTTGCCGTACTAATCGTACTGTATGCACAAAAAAAATCTTTCACGCCTATCGCTAAATCTGTTTCATCACCTCAGACTCAGAATTAATAAATAGATTATTTAAGGAGCTATATAACATGGCAGCAAAAGACGTAAGATTCGGCGATGACGTTCGCCAAAAAATGGTTGCAGGTGTAAACGTACTTGCAAACGCAGTGCGCGTAACTTTAGGCCCTAAAGGCCGTAACGTAGTGTTAGAGCGTTCTTTCGGCGCACCTACTATCACTAAAGATGGTGTTTCAGTAGCTAAAGAAATCGAATTAAAAGACAAATTCGAAAACATGGGCGCACAAATGGTGAAAGAAGTTGCTTCTAAAACCAACGACATCGCTGGTGACGGTACAACAACAGCAACAGTATTAGCGCAAGCTATCATCCGTGAAGGTATGAAATCTGTTGCTGCGGGTATGAACCCAATGGACCTAAAACGCGGTATCGACAAAGCAGTTGAAGCAGCAGTTGCTGATTTAAAAGCACAATCAAAACCATGTACAACCAGCAAAGAAATCGCTCAAGTTGGCTCTATCTCAGCTAACTCAGACACATCAGTTGGCCAAATCATTGCTGACGCAATGGACAAAGTAGGCAAAGAAGGCGTAATCACTGTTGAAGACGGTTCAGGCCTTTCAAACGAGTTAGACGTAGTTGAAGGTATGCAATTTGACCGTGGCTACCTATCACCATACTTCATCAACAACCAAGAGCGTCAAATCGCTTTGATGGACAATCCATTCGTGTTATTGCATGACAAAAAAATCTCAAACATCCGTGACTTGTTACCAACTTTAGAGCAAGTAGCTAAAGCTGGCCGTCCATTGTTAATCATCGCAGAAGATGTTGATGGCGAAGCATTGGCAACATTGGTTGTGAACAACATCCGTGGCATCTTGAAAACTGTTGCTGTTAAAGCACCTGGTTTCGGTGACCGTCGTAAAGCAATGCTAGAAGATATCGCTATCTTAACTGGCGGTACAGTGATTGCTGAAGAAGTTGGCCTAAAACTTGAAAACGTAACGCTTGAAGACTTAGGTCAAGCTAAACGCATTGAAGTAGGTAAAGAAAACACCATCATCATTGACGGCGCAGGCGTTGAAGCAAACATCAAAGCACGCATCACACAAATCAAAACACAAATCGAAGAAGCAACAAGCGACTACGACCGTGAAAAACTACAAGAACGCGTAGCTAAATTAGCTGGCGGCGTTGCAGTGATCAAGGTTGGCGCTACAACTGAAATCGAAATGAAAGAGAAAAAAGCACGCGTTGAAGATGCACTACACGCAACACGCGCAGCAGTTGAAGAAGGTATCGTAGCTGGTGGTGGCGTAGCGTTGATTCGTGCACGTGACGCTATCTCTAAAGTTAAAGGTGACAACCTTGACCAAGAAGCTGGTATCAAAATCGTATTGCGCGCTGTTGAAGAGCCATTACGCCAAATCACACAAAACGCTGGTGTTGAGCCATCAGTAGTGGTGAACAACGTTGCAGCAGGTAAAGGTAACTACGGTTACAACGCTGCTAACGAAACCTACGGCGACATGGTTGAAATGGGCGTGCTAGACCCAACTAAAGTAACCCGTTCAGCATTGCAAAACGCTGCTTCAGTAGCTGGCTTAATGCTAACAACTGACTGCATGGTTGCTGAACTACCTAAAGATGACGCTCCAGCGATGGGTGGGGATATGGGTGGTATGGGCGGCATGGGCGGCATGATGTAATTTTGCATTTAAGCAGTTCATTGATACTGCGTTGCGCAAGCCTTGCCATACTCATTGTATTGTCTGCGGCTTGCGCGCCTAGTCTCAATTTTCTGCTCAAAGCAAAATGCCCTAACAAGCATTGCAAAAAAACAAACCCGCTTCGGCGGGTTTTGTTTTCTGGAACATGTATTTTATTTTCATTATTAATTAGTCAATTATTTCAGTATAGTAACAACATATAGCCATTAAAGGTGTAGGTTCAGGTAATGCCAGAGCGATTTGTATTTAGACAGATAGACTATAGAGATCTACCAACATTTCTAGCAGATGGAGAGGTTCGTTCAAAAAACCATCCTAATCCACAGATCTGTCATCAAACTAGTTATCAGAATCTAGTTCAACGGCGTGGCACAAATAATTTTCAGCTACCTTTTGGTGGGGTGGTTAATGACTGCGTTGCTTTCTATTTCTCCCCGTTAACGTCATTTACCTGTGCCATTCATCGTGGGTCTGTAGATGTGATACCGCCCAATGATGGAGCAGCATCAACAAAATCTCGATTAGATGATAGAGTTTTTTTGGTCGCTAGAGTTACGGATTTATACATTGCTGGTCTAGAATGTTGTTTTAGTAACTATGCACTTACTACGACAGTACCTAAGCCAATTGTTGTTAGTGATATTAATATGCTTGAAAGCCACATAGACTGGACTATGTTTGACGAGGATGAGTTTTATTTTGCAGGTGAAATCCCTGAAATTGGATATAGAGGGGCATGTAAGTTTTTTTATAGCAGAGCAACGCCTGAACGATATCAGCGACGTGGGTCAATTAGAATGGCAGAGTTTTTGGTTCGCACTGCGGTTCCTATGAACACGTTCATTTGCGTGGTGGCTCCAAATGCACAAAAACAAGCTCTTGTGAGTAATATGATTCAATCTGCTGGTTATCAATTACCTGTTTATTCTAAACCTGGATGTTTTGTGATATGAGTATTACATTCAAATCAGGGGATTTGTTTTTAGATAAAGCCGAAGCCTTGGTAAACACGGTTAATTGCGTCGGAGTCATGGGTAAGGGAGTAGCGCTTGAGTTCAAGCGTCGTTGGCCAGAGAACTACAAAGCTTACAAGAAGGCGTGCAATGCCAAAGTTTTGCGTCCTGGCTCCATGCTGATATTCGAGCTTACAAATTTGTTTGGTAAAAGCGAGCCTAAATTTATTGTGAACTTTCCAACAAAAGATCACTGGCGAGCCAAATCTAAACTGGAATATATTTCCGAAGGGCTAGATGCCTTAGTCGGTGATATAAAAAGATACAAAATTAAATCAATAGCTCTTCCACCATTGGGGTGCGGTAATGGTGGGCTTGATTGGGATGTGGTGCGCCCAATCATATTGGAAAAACTGTCTGTATTGGATGATGTTAGTGTTTCTATTTACGCACCTTTAAATGAAAGTGACGATCCAGAGTATGTTGATACGAATTTAAAAATGACTCAAGGTAGGGCGATTTTTCTAAAATCGATTGCCGAGCTTGAAACTTCTTTTGGGGGGGTATTGGATCGCCTTTCTCTTCAGAAGATTGCTTATTTTTTGCAGGTTATGGGTGTGCCATTAAATCTGGATTTCACTAAAAATCTTTATGGACCATATTCAGAAGCTTTAAAAAAAGCGATAGTTGCTCTTGAGGTTGATTACAAATTAATAGCCGGCTTTCAAACAGATAGAGAAGCACATGTTACGCCGGCTGGATTTGCAGTTGCAGAAGACTATTTGAAAAATGATGAGAAAAGCGAAGCAGTTATAGATAATTTAACGAAGCTAGTTGATGGATTTGAAACTCCGTACGGTCTAGAGTTGCTATCTACTGTACATAAGCTAGCCACTACATCAGAGGTAGGTAACAACGATATTAAATACATTGCCTCAGAGATGGTTGCTCTAGAAAAGAATAAACGAAATGTGTTTCCAGAGGAAGAAATACGATTAGCTTTTCATAGGCTTAAGGAAGACAATCTGCTGTAACACTTTACTTATTAAATTGGCCATCATGGGTGAATTAATCAAGGTGTTGCGCGCTTGCATTGACATCGAACGATGCTTGGATCGTATGATAACCATTCAAAACAAGCAAACTTTTAATAATTGCTCACCCGCTTCGGCGGGTTTTGTTTTATCTATCATTCTCCGTCATAATTACGGTTTATGCCGTTTGCCTCACTCGCATTAATAGCATCCCCTCAAATCAACGAAAGAACACAATGACAATTGCATTAGAAACCTTAACCCAACGCTTAAGTTATATCGTGGGTGAAAATATGGCGCATCAGCTTAAAAATGATGGCTTAGCCTTAGACGCAGACGTAGTCGCACTGGCAGTTAAAGATGTAATGGCGGACACCCCATCACGTTTAACTGATGCAGAAAAACGCAGCACAGTTGAGCAAGTGCAAAAGGAGAGCCAAGAAAAACAAATGGCAGCACAGGCTGAACAGTCTGCAAAAAACCAAGCTGAAGGCGCGGCTTATTTGGCTGAAAACGCTAAAAAAGAAGGCGTGATCACTACAGATAGCGGCTTGCAATATAAATCATTGGTGGCTGGCGATGGCGCAAAACCAAGCAGAAGCAATAAAGTAAGAGTGCATTACAGAGGCACATTGATTGATGGTACGGTGTTTGATAGCTCTTACGACCGTGGTGAGCCTATCGTTTTCCCGGTAACTGGCGTGATTGCTGGTTGGGTTGAAGGTTTACAGTTAATGAACGTGGGCAGTAAATTTGAGTTAACTATTCCATCAAACTTGGCTTATGGCGCTAACGGTAGCGGCCCAGTGATTGGCCCAGATGCTACATTGGTTTTTGAAGTTGAGTTATTAGCGATTGAATAATCGCTAATATGACGAGGGTAGATAACTTAGTTTATCTACCCTGTTACACCCTATCTCGTATTGTCTGGCACTAACACTCCACCTGCTTCAATCTTTTATAATCCCCCTATGCAATTACATTACCAAACCTTAGGCGATCAAATCTCAGGTAAAAGCCCACTCATTTTACTGCACGGTTTATTTGGCTCTGGCGATAACTGGGGAACGGTTGCCAAGCATTTTTCGCAGCACCACCAAGTGATTAGTGTAGATTTACGCAACCACGGCAGATCACCCCATAGTGACTCACAAACCTATCCCGAGATGGCAGATGACCTGCTGGAATTGTGTGACGCGCTCAGCTTAGACCGCATCCATTTAGTTGGGCATTCACTAGGCGGAAAAGTTGCGATGCAATTTGCTACACAATACCCTGATAAGCTAGAAAAATTGATCGTGGTGGACATGGCTATACGCACTTATCCCGATGCTTATACGCATATTATTGATGCCATGATGGCTGTTGACCTCAGCACCATGCAAAGCCGCGGTGATGTGGATAAAGCATTGACCAGCAAAATCCCCCACGCGATGGTGCGTCAGTTCTTACTGTTGAATTTGATCAAGCCCGAAAACAACTTAACGTGGCGCATTAACCTAGCCGCGCTCAGAGCTAACTACCCTCACCTGACACAAGCCGTGTGTGAACATACGCGTTATGAAAAGCCTAGCCTATTTATCCGCGGTGAACGCAGTGATTATGTACAGGATGCCGATATTGAGCATATCAAAAACCATTTCACCAACGCACAATTTGCCAGCTTAGCAACAAATCATTGGGTGCACGCAGAGCAGCCACAAGCATTTATAGAAGTAGTAGCTAATTTTCTTGCGAGTGGCAAATAACATCACTTTAAGCCGCCGTTGGCGAATGTGCATGAAAATATAAAGCTAAAGTAGCTACCAGCGCCTACAGAATGCAAAAATATTGTCGTAACAGATTAAATATAGACTATGCTGATTGCATAATTAAGCACCATTATAAGAACATCAGTGCAGCAATATAAAATCAACCAAAAATCAAACACGCGTTGCGTGATAAAACTAAAGAAATAACAATAAGATGAAACGCAACAACATGATTGCATTGATAGTTTGTGGGCTATCAATTACAACGCAAAGCCATGCGACAAACGGCATCAATTTAATTGGCTACGGCGCAGAATCAACCCTGATGGGCGGTGCAGATACTGCTGTAGCCCGCGACACCAGCGCATTAAACACCAACCCAGCAGGTTTGGCGCAAATCAAAGGTAAATTGCTTGATGCTTATGGCTCAATGCTACGCACCACTGATTTATCACACCAAGACGCACGCAATGACCAGCATGCTGACAATCGCTACGTCATGCTTGCCGGTGGCGGTTATGCGCAGCAATTAGAAAACTCACCCTGTACCGTGGGCATTGGTTTTTTCTCACAAGGTGGCGCAGGCGCAGTGTTTAAACACATCAATACACCGTTTGGTACTGATGACGAAATGAGTTCAGTGTTTGGTATTGCAAAAGTAACGCCAGGCATTGGCTGCCAAGTGACAGACAATCTTGCAATCGGCGGCTCTATTAGCATGATTTACGCGAGTATTGAGCAAAAGTTTTTTTACCACACCCCGCCTACCTCTAGTTTCGCCGGCTTTAAAAACACAGGCGCAGACACGCTACGCTTTGGCTTTAAACTTGGCGCTCAATATAAGTTAAACGAACAGTGGGCACTAGGTGCAAGCTACACCGAAAAAACTGACTTACCGCTTACCGGCGGCACGGCCAAATTTAACTATGGCGCGGCTGGCGCTGTTAAATATGACAACCTGAGCATTAAAGGATTTGCGTTACCGCGTGAAGTAGCAATTGGCGCCGCGTTTAAGCCTAACCAAGATTTATTACTCTCAGCCAAAATCAATTGGCTTAACTGGGCAGATGCCATTAACGATGTAACCACTACATGGAGCGACACCTCAAGCGCGTTTGCACCCGCCTCAGTGGTGAATGTTAGCCAACAAGATTGGCGCAACCAAATAGTATATGCGCTAGGTGCAGCTTACACTTACGATGACAAAACCACTTTATATGCAGGCTACAACTACGGCAAAAATCCGGTGCCAAGAAATAACTCAAGTGCTTTGCTCGCCGCGATTTTAGAAGAGCACGTGACACTGGGCTTTGCCCGCAAGCTGGATGAAACTTGGAAACTCACGAGTGGAATTGAGTTTTTATTACCTAAAAAAGTGACTTACGACAGCCCAATATTTGGCAACAATACTGAAGTACGTAACGAAGGGTTCTTTCTGCATTTAATGCTGAGCAAGCAGTGGTAAATATAAACACCTCGCCTGACTCGGGCGAGGCACAAGCTGCACCCCAAACCCAAAGCTCCACCATGCTGTCATATCGTTACAAAGGCATCAACTTCATAGATGAGGCAAAAGACATCTGCCTCATCTATGATTAGCCACTCCATTTAACATGGCTTGGTGATTATTGTGCTAGCTAGTGTTGGTCGGTATCAAGTATTTTTGTATCAAAACCAAATACATTACCGGCCCATATCCACATCACCAAAGCCAACACCCCAAACGGCATATAGCCCATGTAGCCTAAAAGCGGCATTTCTGAAAATATGTGAATCACATTTACGTAAGGGATATCGTAAACCCAGTAATTAGGGTTAGTAATCGGCATTTGTGGATGTGCACTACCGTAGTTCCAGCACTCCCACACAAAACCATTTAACATGGTAGCTAACGCAATGAGCAGTGCAGAGGTCCAGTTGCCTTTCGCCATATCAGCAAACGGTGTCCAAATATTAAGCTTGATGAGTAAACCTGAAAACACCATCAATACACCTATCCACAGCACCCAAAATAATGGATAAGGCCAAAACACCATAAGAAATAATAATGCATAGCCTGCATACAATAAGACATTGCCCTTGATAGAAACCTTGGGGCCTTGCGAGTACCTGCTAGCCAAACTAGGACAGGCGTTTAACAGCATGTACCATTGGAAGATAGCAGGCCAAACAGTCGTATAAGCTAACAGAAATATCACCACCACCGCCTCATGGGACAGTGATGGAATGCTCTCTGTTTGCGGATAATACCAATTACCTAACGCAAAATAATTGTAATACTCAAACATACGCCAACCAACCAAGGACACCAAGGCGCTGATAACTAGTGTTTTAGGTTTGGATGACAACAAAGACTGCCCATTGTTATAACGATAAACAACGCCGTCTAATGTAAAAATAAAGCTCCACCAGAGTGGTGTAAATGCATAGTAAACCAAGCTGCCAAATATAGTCACTCGCGTCCACATCAGCCACCAGAAAAACAGCGTAGATGCTAAACCTAGCCAAAACCAAATAGGCAAAGGTAAGGGTTTGTTAGGTGCAGCAGGCTCCACCTTTTTAAACCCAAATAACGTGGGGGAAATATATAGCGCCAACACAACTAACTCTACTAGGGCTAACGCACAGAATACAACTAAATTAAAACCTGGTGCTTCTGCTACAAACTGCGGGGGGAATACGCCAAAACCAGGCGGTAAATGCGTATCGGGGTAAGCAAACCAGCTCGCGATTAGTGGGACGATTAAAGCGAGCATGATGGGGATTATTAGTTTTTTCTTCATTTGCAATCTCATTGTTAATAAAAAAGTATCGCTACACTTATCTACAATTTGAATTTACAAATCTGCCAACAAATAATCTGGACGCGTTAATTTCGGCAAATCCGTTCAACTGTCTTGCTTTTAGTATATTGAGGTCAAATGTTTCATCGCCAACCAAATAAGAAGCTCGTTTGCATGCCTGTAAACTCAAACCAAGCAAACAGTATCAGTCAACAAACTTAGAAACAATCACCCAAATAGAACAAATAGTTAAGCACAAAAACCCACCAACCACTCAACAAACGCCCTACCTCACCACAGCTTTTCTGCCATATTCTGTGATTTGATTCTATCAATCCACCACTTCAAGCCAGCACCAGCATCACTGCTGCGCCAGGCCATGTAGATTGATTCTGGTTGGCGTGGCTCTTCGACCTGTTTTTCTACTAGTAAGCCTTTTGTGATAGCACCACGCGCTAATGGCTCTGGTAAAAAACCAAAACCAAGCCCAGCTAGCTGAAACTCATACTTTGTACGCATATTGGATACCGCTAAGGCTTCCTGCCCAAACAGCAATCCTACGGTGCGTGGCGGCAACTTCCGCACCGAGTCACTCACCGTGATAGCGCGATGCTGATATAACTCAGCCTTACCTAAGGGCTTATCCACACTCGCAAGTGGGTGACTAGGCGCAACGGCAAACACAAAATTGATGCTATCAATCACCTCAGCATGATATCCGCCACCAGATGGCCCCTCGCCCGCAGCCCCTATCAGTAAATCCACGCGCCTATCCATCAGCGCCTCCCAACTGCCTGACAGTGCCTCTTGTGCAAACCGCAGTCTGGTCAGGTTAGCTACTTTATAAAATTCGGCAATATCCTCAACCAACGCAGTGGGGGAGAACACGGAATCCATGCCGATGGACAGCTCGGTTTCCCAGCCTGACGCCACGCGCCGCACTCTATGCTCAAGGTCCTCTGCCGCTTTCAACAGATAGCGCCCTTCTTTTAATAGCTCTTTACCCGCGCTGGTTAAACTGACTTTAGGGCCTTGGCGCTCGAATACCTGCACTCCTAAATCCTGCTCCAACTTACTGACCGTGTACGAGATGGTGGACGGAACCTTGTGTAATTCGTTACCCGCAGCAGCAAACGATCCACCACGGTCAATCGCATCAAGAATTAATAAAGAATCTAGGCTTATTCTGAACATTCGAAATTTTCGATGATAGGTTGATAATTTTTCCGTTTTTCATCAATGAAATAACGGCTCATAATGCTTCTCACATTAACCGGCAATCATTTAGCAGAGAATGTGATGTTTTAAATTATCGCATATACACAAATGATACCAAAGCATAAAGGAGATTGATGATGTTACAAGTTCTTAAAAACGGACAACGCGGTGCAGCTGACCATGGCTGGTTGCAATCAAACCACTCATTCTCATTTGGCCATTACTACAACCCAGAGCAAATGGGATTTGGCCCCCTGCTAGTGATTAACGAAGACCGCGTACAACCTGCGCGTGGCTTTGGCACACACAGCCATGAAGACATGGAAATTATCAGCTACGTATTGAGTGGCGCACTAGAACATAAAGACAGCATGGGCAATGGCTCTGTGATTAGCTACGGCGACGTGCAAAGAATGAGTGCTGGCACTGGTGTGAGCCACAGCGAATTTAACCACTCCAGTACTGAACGTGTGCACTTTTTGCAAATTTGGATTAACCCTAACGTAACCGGCATTGCACCAAGCTACGAGGAAAAGCATTTTGATAGCGCATCAAAAACAGGGCAACTGCGTTTGATTGCCTCTCAAGATGGCAAAAATGGCTCAGTGTTGATTCACCAAGATGCAAGCATCTATGCCGCAATATTAAACGGAGAAACCAAATTGGCTCATCAATTAGCCCCTAACAGAACAGGCTATGTGCATTTGATTAGAGGCCAAGTTGAAATTAACGGCATTAAATTGAGCACAGGCGATGCATTAAAAATTCAAGAGGAATCTTTGATTGAGTTTAGCAATGCCGCAGACGCCGAGCTATTGATGTTCGACCTCCCTTACTAACTTTTATTTAATTTTAATTACTTTATATTTTTTAGGAACAATACCATGACACAAGAAACCATTTTAATCGTAGGCGCAGCAGGCAATAACGGCGTAGCTGCAATTGAAGCATTAGTGAACAAAAATGATAGCAATATCAAAGTAGTGGCTGGCGTAAGAAGCGCAAGCAAAGCCGCGCAGCTTAAAGAAAAATTTCCAACTATCGAAACCGCTATTTTTGATCTAGACGAACCAGCCACCTTGAAAGCAGCTTTTGAAGGGGTGACAAAAGTTTACATCATTCCAGGTAACGTAGAGAACAGAGCACAGCATGCTAAAAACACAGTGGATGCAGCGGTGGCAGCAGGCACAGTAAATCAAGTTGTATTGTTATCGGTAGTAGGCGCAGAGTGGGAAGCAATTTTGTTTGCTAAACAATTCCGCGAGGCTGAGAAGTATCTGGAAGCATCAGGTTTGCCATGGACGCACTTACGCACGATCTGGTTCCAAGATAACTTTTTTGGATGGGCCGATGGCGTAAAAAGCGGCAAATTATACTTTGGCATCAGAGAAGGCAAACTTGCGCCATTAAACGTGCAAGACATTGGCGAAGCAGCAGCCGTGACACTAACAGCACCAGGCCATAGCAATAAAGCTTACAACATTACCGGTCCAGAACTGTTATCAGGAAGCGACATTGCGGCAGTGTTCTCACGTGTCACTGGCCACAGCGTGGACTACGTATCACCAGATGAAGACACTACTTATGCATCACTAACCGGTTCAGGCTGGCCAGAATGGCAGGCAAAAGGTGTTCTGGAGCTATTTGAGGTGTTTGCCTCAAACCAAGCAGCGGTAGTCACTACTGATGGTGAAACCTTATTAGGCCGTCCATTAACCCGATTTGAAGACTACATTACTGCCAACAAAGCCGCTTTTATTTAAATTAGCGTAGCGGCTAAAGCACTCCCGAGCAAAAGCTTGGGAGCTTTAATCCAATCAAGCACATACAGAAAAGAGAATAATGATGATTTTAGAAAGAATCTACACTTGGAGAAACTCCATTTTCAGCGCAAATACTGAGCAAGAAGCCAATACAACAGACTTACAACAATCTGATTTAGATGCAAAATTCAGAGAAGAGGAGTCATGGTTGGGGATAGGATGACAACCCTAAGCTGGCTTGGCGGTAACAATTTAGCAACTGCCCTATCGCACAGCCAGCTTAGCATTAGCCAAAACGGTAAGAAGCCATTACCACATCAAACACAGTATCAGTAAAAATACGCTCTCCCACACTATCAGCTGCCGCACCAGCTACCACCATTAAAGGGATTAAGTGATCCTCGCGCGGATGCACCAAACGCGCAAATGGCGCCTGCTCCCAATCTGCCAAGGCTTTATTTCGCTGCTGTGGGCTAGAATTAGCAATCGCTTCATATAAATACTGCTCAAACTGTACTGAAGGCTCAAACGATACCGGCCGGCCGAAACCACGCATATTATGATAAGTAAGCCCACTGCCAACAATCAACACACCTTCCTCTCTCAGCGGCGCAAGCGCTTCACCCAGCTTGATATGCTCAAGTGGATCATAAGTGGTTTTCATTGATAGCATCACCACAGGAATATCTGCATGCGGATACATCAGCATCATGGGCACAAAAACACCGTGATCAAAACCACGCTGCTCGTCTTCAAGCACCTTCACGCCGCTTAATGCCAACAGCTCGCCCACGCGCTTAGCTAAGGCAGGACTCCCCGCTGCAGGATACTGCACATGATAGGTATGCTCGGGGAAGCCAAAATAATCATACTCCATAGGCGGCTGCTGGGCTGTGGATACCGTAAACTGCGGCTCTTCCCAATGACCTGTAATCACCAAAATCGCCTTGGGTTTTGCTGGTAAGCTGGCAGGCAGTTTGGCCAACTCAGCCTCTGTAACGGCAAAGCGCTGACGCATATCTTCAATATACGGCCACGGCCCACCACCATGAGAAATGAACAATACTGGGAGTTTAATGTTTGGCTTCATAACTACTAAGCTACACCTAATTACTTAGGTTTAAAACCATACAGCAATTAATTTACAAATCATTTACAAGTTATTTACAATTAGTAAGATTTAAGTTTATACTAATGCTTATAAATTAAGCCTTTGCATAAATAGCAGGCAAAAAAAGACCCCAACCAAGGGGATGAAATCGGGGTCCAAAAAATGCCTCATCGTCTAAGGCTTCCGCTCAGGGAGGATTGGAGCGGAAAGGTAACTTGCGTTACCTGTAAGCTCTGACTAAGCCTTTTCAAAATAAGTTCCAAACACTTTTGTTTTTTATATCACCCCTATTCTCAGCCACTGCTCTACCTCCCTCAACAAAGCAAGCCACTGGTATCAGCTGAGTTGCAATACAACTCCAGCGCATACATGCAAAACATACATAAGTTGTCGCCACATATGAAATATTCGCATTAAGTAGTCATGCTAAAATATCGACTATGAATAGCCAACCGCAAACCACCATGCAAGATCCCCTTTTAGCCGGCCTCAACAATAAACAGCTAGAAGCAGTTACCTTACCCCAACAATCTGCATTGATTTTGGCAGGTGCAGGCAGCGGTAAAACACGCGTACTTACCGCACGTATTGCGTGGCTGATACAAACGGAACAAGTTTCCCCTACCGGTTTGCTGGCTGTGACATTTACCAACAAAGCAGCAAAAGAGATGCTCACGCGCATCACTGCATCATTACCTATCAACACGCGCGGCATGTGGGTTGGCACCTTCCACGGCCTGTGCAACCGTTTATTGCGCGCACATCACCGTGAGGCAGGGCTTCCAGCCAGTTTCCAAATTTTGGATATTGCAGACCAGCTTTCCATGATTAAGCGCTTGATGAAGCTGATGAATGTGGATGATGAAAAATTTCCACCTAAGCAGGTGCAAAACTACATTAACGGCTGTAAAGATGAGGGGCTGCGCGCGCATGCAGTTGATGCCTACGACCCGCACTCACAAAAACTGCGTGAGATTTTTGAAGAATACGACAAGCAATGCCAACGCGATGGCGTGGCCGACTTTGCCGAGCTGCTATTGCGCTGTTACGAGCTATTAGAGCGTGATACTAATATCCGCCTGCATTACCAAAGCCGTTTCAGATACATCCTGGTAGATGAGTTTCAGGATACCAACCGCTTGCAATACCAATGGTTAAAATTATTGGCCGGCAAAGACAACTGTATGTTTGCCGTGGGTGATGATGACCAATCTATTTACGGCTTCCGTGGCGCACGCGTTGGCAATATGCGTGACTTTGAAACTGACTTTAACGTACAAAGCGTAGTGAAGCTGGAAGAAAACTACCGCTCACACAGCAATATACTAGATGCAGCCAATGCCATTATTTCACACAATAAAAACCGCCTAGGTAAAAACCTATGGACCAGCGCTGGTGCCGGTGAGCCGGTGCGCGTGTACCAAGCCTACAACGATAATGATGAAGCCCAGTTTATTGTAGATGAAATTAAAATGCTGCATGCAGAAAGCACAGAGCTGGGCGAAATGGCTATGCTCTACCGCTCCAACGCGCAATCGCGCGTATTGGAGCATGCATTATTCTCTGCCAATTTACCGTACCGAGTATATGGCGGCCTGCGCTTCTTTGAACGCGCCGAGATTAAACACGCGCTCGCTTACATGAGGCTGATTGCCAACGCTAATGACGATACCGCCTTATTACGTGTGATTAACTTCCCCGCGCGTGGCATCGGCGCACGTAGCTTGGAACAACTGCAAGAGGCAGCGCGCGCGCAGAACTGCAGCTTATGGCAAGCTGCAATTAACAAAGTAGGTAATGGCAAAATTGGCGGCAAGGGCATAGATGGTTTTGTCGCATTAATCAGGCAAATGGTAGACGAAGCTTATGGCATCAGTCTGGCAGAACTTGCGGAGCTTGCTACCACCCTCTCTGGCCTCAAAG
The DNA here is from genome assembly GCF_036401095.1 of Methylotenera sp. Taxonomy (GTDB): domain Bacteria; phylum Pseudomonadota; class Gammaproteobacteria; order Burkholderiales; family Methylophilaceae; genus Methylotenera. The sequence continues at coordinate 53,353 of NZ_DASWWA010000027.1, read as the reverse complement.
CACATTACCAGAATGAAAAAGAAGGCGAAGACCGTATTGCCAACTTGGAAGAGCTAGTCACGGCGGCAGTAGCTTTCACCAATCAGGATTTTGGTAACCATAGCAATGCGGATGGCGAAACCGAGCAAGACCTACTTACACAGTTTTTAAGCCATGCCAGTTTAGAAGCAGGTGAACACCAAGCAGACGTAGGACGCGAAGCCTTGCAGTTGATGACCGTGCACGCATCTAAAGGCCTAGAGTTTAAAGTAGTGTTTATCAGCGGCTTGGAAGAAGGCCTGTGCCCGCATGAGCAGAGCACTTACGAAGCCAATGGCCTAGAAGAGGAGCGTCGTTTAATGTACGTAGCGGTAACGCGTGCGCGCCAACGCCTGTATTTAAGCCACGCGCAAAGCCGCATGTTGCATGGACAGGTACGCTACGGCATTCCTTCACGCTTTTTAGATGAAATTCCGGATGAACTGCTCAAACATTTAAACAGTAAACCTGTGGCAAAATCAGGCTACGGCAGAGATTACAACGAGCTGCCTGCAGTGATGAGTAAACAGCAAAGCAGCACGCAAAAAAGCGCAATGCCATGGAAAGTAGGCCAGCAAGTGGCTCACAATAAATTTGGCAATGGCGTAGTAGTGAGCTACGAAGGCAACGCTAACGATATGCGCGTGCAAGTGAACTTTGGACGTGAAGGCCTAAAATGGCTGGCGCTAGAGTTTGCTAAATTGACTGCTATCTAAACCCTGTTCTGCCTAGCGTAAACCTTAACAGGTGTGCCAGGCAGGTTGCTAATTCAATTAAGTTAGATAGCTTGTTCAGGCGAGCTAGCCTGACTAGTGTTGTCTATGCTAAAAATATCAGCGTAGCTAGTATATAAACTGGCCATCATGACTGGAATAATGGCGACAAACACCACAGAAAAAACCACATGCACACTTACAACCAACCACATGGCAGCCATTAGAACTGCCATAAACATCAAGCCATAAAGCAAGAATGGCAGCATATTCTTCAAGCAGGCCACAAAGCTTAATTTCATTGCATCCACTGCTTTTAATTGGTTAAGCCCAGCCAATACAGGTGCAAACCAGTAGCCCATCAAGACTGGCATCAACAAAAACATGGCAATAAACAGCGGCAAGATTACAGTACTTGCCTGCTCAGGGCTCAGGTCTTTACCTTGCGCAATCAACTCTACCGCTCCTCTATCTAGCATCAACACCACTAAAACCGCAATCACCAGCAAACTCATCATATAAAAGCCGCCCACTGCCACTAACTGTGAAGTGTTTTGCTTGAAGCCCTGAAACAGATGGTTGATTTCTAAATCTTGATTACGTGTGAGTGCTTGGCAGCCCCACATCATGCCTGCCGCAAATACTGGCGCTAACAAAGTGCTGACCACAGAGCCCAAAATCGGCACCATTGAGATAGGAATCATGATAGCCAAATAAATCAGCAGCAGAATTACCCACATCACAGGGTTAGCTCTAAACAAGCTAATGCCGTTTACAATCCAAAGCCATGCATTTGCCGCCGGCACTTGTTTAACTGCTGGAGATTGCGTGTTTAGATCGTCTGCCATGATGCCTTCACCTCTAGTTTCAAATCAGTAGTTTTAAATCAGCCTACTGTAATAACCATTCTACGCTAACGTACAACAGCTTAATCCAGTTTGATTAATCCTATTTTTAATTAAGATTGTGCGGTTCTTAACTTAAGTATATTTTTAAAATGATTTGGGTCTTTTGCGTGCGTTAACTCGCCCGCTTGCGGATAAATCTGGTCGTACAGTCGCGACAGCCAGAAACGCAAGGCGGCAATACGTAACAAACCATTCCATGCCGCATGCTCTGCCTGCTCAAATGGACGCACCGCTTGGTAAGCCTGCAACAACGCTTCCACTTTTGTGGCATCTAACTGCCCATCCGCCTGCACGCACCAGTCATTTGCCACTATTGCCAAATCGTACGCCAGTACATCATGACATGCGTAATAAAAATCAATCAAGCCGCCGACTTTATCGCCATCAAACAATACATTATCGCGGAACAAATCAGCATGGATAATACCTTTAGGTAAGGCTGAAGCATCCAGCCCAGCTTGGAACGCCAATGTTTCATTCAGTAACTTTTGGTCATCTGCCGGCAAATGCGCCATCACCTTTTGTGCAGTTTGATTACGCCAGTCTGCACCACGCGGGTTTTGATGCGCCTGCCCGGAGTACTGCGAAACAAACGACTGCCCTGCCTGATGCATTTGCGCCAGCACACGGCCAACCTCGGCACAATGCACGCTATTAGGGGCTGTAATGTCCTGACCATTCAGGCAGCTGATTAACACGGCAGGTTTACCATTAAGCATGTGCAAATTAACGCCAGCTTTATTGCTAATCGGGTCTGGACAAGGCACACCGTGCGTGGATAAATGGTGCATCAAATCAATGAAGTAAGGCAGTTCATCTATCGTGTTGTGTTCAAACAGTGTCAGTACATATTTATTTTGTGTGGTAGTCACAAAATAATTGGTATTGGTAATGCCTGAAGAAATACCTTTCAACTCAACCAGCTCACCGATGGAGTAATCTTGAAGCCATGCTTGTAGTTGTTGGTTGTTAACTGAGGTAAAAACAGACATAGGTATAATTTAAAAAACTGGAAAAAATTAAAGGCGGGGCATTATATCAAGCATGTAGATGAAAGCGCTGTTTGCATCCACATGCCCGCTTTGGTCAATATGGTGAATTAAAATCTAAAGATAGTCCATTTAGGGATAGATAGCGGCGGATTAGGCCCTACGTTTACCCAGGCGCCGTCTTGGTCTTCTCTATGCAGGTAGTAAGGCACGCCATGCTTAGGGGTCACCTTCATCATGTACAGCTGGCCACCAACACGATATTCCTCTATGGTTTCACCATTCTTTTTAACAATGGTAACTTCCGGCTCATCTGGAACATCTTCTGAGCTGATGCTAGGCGGTGGGATATCTTCCAACGGCTGCAGATTAGATGGCAACTCTCTAGCTTGCAACAGCGTTGGCGCTAGCATTGCTGCGAGTAATAAAGCACTTAGATTTTTGTAATTTTTACGCATCATCATTACCACCCTTTACGGCATCAACATCATCAACTAAATAAGTGCCCATTCTATCAAAAACCATCCGGTATAAGGCCATATCATTACAAATAAAGCTGGATGCGCTCTTCTTCTGCAGAAAGCTTGAAACCGCGGGTTTCGTAATGTTTGAAAATGGCTTGCACAATCTCTTCCGGGTCATCAATCATTTGGATTAAATCCAAATCGCTGCTAGAAATCATATCTTCGTTCACCAAAGTAGTTTTCACCCAGTCCACCAGTCCACGCCAGAATGGTTCGCAAACTAAGATGATGGGAATCCTCAGCGTTTTACCAGTTTGCACCAGAGTAATCGCCTCCATCAGCTCATCTAAAGTACCAAAGCCGCCAGGCATCACCACATACGCGCTCGCATATTTTACAAACATGACCTTACGCATAAAAAAGTGCTTAAAGTTCTGGCTAATATCCTGATAAGGATTAGCATTTTGTTCATGCGGCAACTCAATATTTAAGCCTATGCTTGGCGACTTGCCTGCAAATGCGCCCTTGTTGGCAGCCTCCATAATACCAGGGCCTCCGCCAGAGATCACAGCAAAGCCAGCATCAGAAAGGCGTCTTGCGATGTCCACTGTCAACTCATAATACGGGCTATCCGGCTTGGTGCGTGCACTGCCAAAAATAGAAACCGCAGGCGTAATTTCTTTAAGCCGCTCGGTCGCATCCACAAACTCAGACATAATCTTAAACGCATGCCAAGACTCAAGGCCGGTATGGTGCATGCCTTGTACGTCAGGGTCGGTAATTTTTGGAATTTTTTTAACTATGGTCATGACGATTAATCCTTGATGAATGAAATACCAAAATTTACACAGGCTAAATTAAGCAGCTGCGCATAAACAATTTTTAAGCATGTCATATATGTTTTATTATGTAGGCGATTAAAGACCGTTGGCAACAACCTATTGCAATTATTTGCCTAAAGCTGGGCGATTTAATGCAATGCATGCTCGCATTTTTTGGATTTATATATGAAAACTTTATTATTGGTGGATGGCTCATCTTATTTGTATCGGGCATTTCATGCCATGCCCGACCTGCGCAACTCGGCCAACGAGCCGGTAGGCGCCATTCAGGGCGTACTTAACATGCTGCGTCGCCTACATAAAGACTACCCTGCTGAATACAGCGCCTGCGTATTTGATGCCAAAGGCAAAACCTTCCGCGATGACATTTACCCAGAATACAAAGCCAACCGCGCCAGCATGCCCGATGATTTACGCTCGCAAATTGAGCCATTATTTGAAACCATACGCGCCATGGGCTGGCCATTGATTGTTGAAGATGGCGTAGAGGCGGACGATGTAATTGGTGCACTGGCCAAACAAGCTGAGCGCCAAGGCATTAAAACCGTGATTTCTACAGGCGATAAAGACATTTCACAACTGGTGAACGAGCACATTACCGTGGTCAACACTATGCGCGATGCTTTCCGCAAAACCGATGACGTGCTGGATGTAGCCGGCGTAGAAAACAAATTTGGCATCCCGCCAAGTTTAATTATTGATTACCTAGTGCTGATTGGCGATACTTCAGACAACGTGCCCGGGGTAGAAAAAGTAGGCCCAAAAACCGCGGTTAAATGGCTAAAAGAATACGGCACGCTGGATAACATAGTCGCTAATGCAGACAGCATCAAAGGCGTGGTCGGCGAGAACCTACGCAAAGCACTGCCGTGGTTACCCACCGCGCGCGAGCTGATTACCATCCGCTGCGACGTAGGCATCCGCGACCACTTTGATGAGCTGGTACAGCAAGCGCCGGACAAAGCAAAACTGGCCGCATTATTTGACCACTTTGAATTCAGAAGCTGGAAGCGCGAGTTGGACAACATGCCAGACGCAGCACCGCAACCCAGTATTGAAAACCAGCCGGCAGGTACTTCAGGTGATTTATTCAGCACACCCGCACCCACGCCTAAACCTAATACCGAAGCTAGAACTGAAACTAAGCAGTTCAGCTACACCCCAAACACCAGCCGCCAATATGAAACCATACTCAGCGAGGCAACTTTAGATACATGGCTTGCCAAGCTTAACCAAGCTGAGCTCATATGCTTTGATACAGAAACCACTTCACTAGACCCGCTCACCGCCCAAATTGTAGGCATGTCGTTTAGCGTGGCCGCAGGTACTGGCGCCTACTTACCGCTCACGCATGATTACTTTGACGCACCCGCGCAGCTACCACTGGCGCAAGTTTTAGCCAAGTTTAAGCCTTTGCTGGAAAACCCAGCCATTAAAAAAGTAGGGCAAAATTTAAAATACGATAAACACGTATTGGCTAACCACGGCATTGCACTTAATGGCATTGCGCACGACACTTTACTGCAATCTTACGTGCTGGAAAGCCACCGTGGACACGGCATGGATGAACTCAGCGCCAGACACTTAGGCATTGAACCCATCAGCTTTGAGCAAGTGGCAGGCAAAGGCGCCAAGCAAGTGGGCTTTAATCAGGTAACGGTAGAGGTTGCCGCAGAATACGCGGCTGAAGATGCTGACATTACCCTGCAACTACATGAGGCACTGTCACCACAAGTACTGCAGGACAGCAAACTCCATTTTATTTACAGCCAAATTGAAATGCCTTCAATGGAATGCCTGTTTACTATCGAGCGCAACGGCGTACTGATTGATGCCAATATGCTCAACCGCCAAAGCAACGAAATCGGCATGAAGCTGATGGAGCTAGAAACACAAGCTTTTGAGCTTGCTGGGCAGCCATTTAACTTAGGCTCACCTAAGCAATTGCAGGAAATCCTATTTGGTAAACTCGGCATCAAGCCGATTAAGAAGACCCCTTCTGGTGCACCGTCCACAGATGAAGACGTACTACAGGAACTGGCGCTAGATTACCCATTGCCGAAAGTGCTGCTGGAGTATCGCGGTTTAGCCAAATTAAAATCCACCTATACCGACAAACTGCCAAAAATGATTAACCCGCACACCGGGCGTGTGCATACCAACTACAACCAAGCTGTGGCAATTACCGGCCGCTTAGCCAGTAGCGACCCTAATTTACAAAACATTCCGGTACGTACCGCCGAAGGCCGCCGTATCCGTGAAGCGTTTATCGCACCGCCGGGCAGCCATATTGTTTCTGCCGATTACTCACAAATTGAGCTGCGCATCATGGCGCATTTATCTAAAGACACAGGCATGCTGCAAGCCTTTGCCAACAATGAAGATATCCACCGCGCCACCGCTGCCGAGATTTTTGGCGTAGAACGCAGTGCTGTAGACAACGAACAGCGCCGCTATGCCAAAGTGATTAACTTTGGCCTGATTTATGGCATGAGTGCTTTTGGCTTGGCGCAAAACCTCAACATTGAGCGCGGCGCTGCACAAAGTTACATAGAACGCTACTTCGCGCGCTACCCAGGTGTGCGCCAATATATGCAGGACACACGCGAACTCGCCAAAGAAAAAGGCTATGTAGAAACCTACTTTGGCCGCAGATTGTGGGTGCCAGAAATCAATAGCGCCAACGGCATGCGCAGAGCAGGCGCCGAACGTGCCGCCATCAACGCACCGATGCAAGGCACCGCGGCAGACTTAATCAAACTAGCAATGATTGCGGTAGATAAATGGCTGAAAGATGAAAAACTCAACACCAAACTTATCATGCAAGTGCACGATGAGCTGGTATTAGAAGTGCCAGACGCAGAGCTTGAGTTAGTGAAACAAAAACTACCAGAACTCATGCAAAGTGTAGCCAAACTGGATGTGCCGTTACTGGCTGAAGTTGGCGTAGGTAACAACTGGGAAAGCGCGCATTAATCCTTAACATTGACTCATAGCGGTTCACGGGCGTATTTAAACAATCATGCAAAAAGATAATCAGTCTATCGGCATTTATATCATTGGCGATGAAATCCTCTCTGGAAAACGGCAGGATGCGCACCTAAGCTTTGTTATACAGGCATTAAAATCACGCGGTTTGCAACTGGCATGGGCGCATTATTTGGGGGATATACCTGCACAGATTACTAGCCTGCTACAAGCCAGTATGCAGCATGGCGATATTGTGTTGAGCTTTGGTGGCATTGGTGCCACGCCAGATGATTACACGCGCCAGTGTGCGGCTGATGCTGCCGGAGTAGCACTCACCCGCCACCCGGGTGCCGTTGCCGAAATTGAGGCGCAATATGGCGAAGGCGCCTACCCCAAAAGAGTGTTGATGGCAGACTTACCAGCAGGAGCAGAACTGATCCCCAACCCAGTGAATCGCGTAGCGGGCTTTGCCATCAACCAGCATTATTTTGTGCCAGGCTTTCCACAAATGGCACACCCTATGGTGGAGTGGGTGCTGGACACGCATTACCCCCACTTGTTTCACCAGCAGGATTACACCGAGCTATCGATTTTGGTGATGGACGCCGGTGAAAGCCAATTAATTGACTTAATGAATCATATCGTACAAAAATACCCGGGGCTTAAGCTTTTTAGCCTGCCTAAGCTGGATAATCGCCGCACCACAGAAGTGGGAGTCAAAGGCGCTGCGGCAATGGCAAACACGGCATTGGAGGAAATCAAACTGGCAGTCAGCGCATTGAATTTTCCATGGACAGAGCACTAAGGGTTGCCTAGCACTAAGGCTGATTAATTCACCATGAAATGTAGAGAGCATTGTGGCGCGTGTTGCATCGCGCCCTCTATTAACAGCCCCATCCCCGGCATGCCGAACGGCAAGCCTGCTGGCGTGCGCTGCGTACACCTCAATGAGAAAAACATGTGCAAGATTTTTGGCCAGCCAGAACGGCCCGCATTTTGTGGCGGCCTACAGCCTAGTGCAGAAATGTGTGGAGACACGCGTGAACAAGCGATTACATGGCTAACAAATCTAGAGCAAATCACCGCTCCTACGCTCACCCAGCAATAACACCGCAACAAAACTCACAGCGGCAGCAATGGAAACATAAGCCCCCACCCATGCCAGCCCGCCGGTTGCCACCAGCACTTGTGAAATATAAGGTGCCATTGACGCGCCTAAAATACCACCAAGCTGATAAGCCAAGCCCGCGCCGGTATAACGCACCGCCACCGGAAACTGCTCAGGTAGGTATGCTCCCATAGGCGCAAATGTGGCTCCCATTAAGAACAGTGCTAGAGATAAAAACAGGGTTACCTGCGCTACTGAGCCGCTTGCAAGCAAGGGGTTCAGCGCAAAGCCTGCCAGCACCGCCAGTGCACTACTAATTAACAGCACAGGCTTCCGCCCATAGGCATCACTCAACTTTGCAGAGATAGGCGTAGCAAGCGTCATAAACAAAATAGCAACACATAACATGCCCAGAAAGTCGCTGCGCGTAATGCCCAAATTAGCCGTGCCATAACTCAAGCAAAACACCGTGGCAGTATAAAATAAGTTATAGCACACCACCATCGCTAACGCACCCAACAACACAGGACGCAAATGTTTGTTTAACAAAGGCTTAATTGGCATGGCATGGGTTTTATTCTGTTGCAGCGCAGTCGCAAAGGCTGGCGTTTCTGCTAATTTAAAACGCACATACAACCCCACTCCCACCAGCAATGCACTGGCAATAAAAGGCAGGCGCCAGCCCCAAGCTTTAAACTGTGCGTCCGTTAGCCATACCGACAAAGCAAGATAGCTCAAGGTAGCCATTAAAAAACCAACCGATGGTCCCAATTGCGGAAACATGCCAAACCAAGCGCGCTTACCTTGCGGCGCATGTTCGGTAGCCAGCAATGCCGCGCCACCCCACTCACCACCTAAGCCCAAGCCCTGACCAAAACGCAATATACATAGTGCAATTGGCGCCCAAATCCCTAACACTTCATACCCGGGCAGCAGCCCTATCAGCAAGGTAGAAATACCCATCAGTAGCAAAGAGGCCGCTAGCGTTGTTTTACGCCCAACCTTATCGCCAAAATGACCAAACACAACCGCGCCAACCGGTCTGGCAATAAAAGCAATGCCGAAAGTTAAAAATGCGTTAAGGGACTGTGTTGCGGGGTCACTAGCAGGAAAGAACACCTGCCCAATCACCAAAGCCGCCGCCATGGCGTAAATATAAAAATCGTAAAACTCAATCGCAGTACCAATAAAGCTGGCAAAGGCAATGTGCGTGGTTGATGGCTTCTGCATAATCCGACTCAATAACAAACTATTGCCAATTGTATGCTGAAAATTGTTTTCTCAAACCCAGATTGCGTATAAAATAAGCAACTTTCGCGTTCGAGAAATACACTAGTGCAAATCGGCAATCACATCTTAAAAAACAACCTAGTTGTCGCACCCATGGCGGGCGTGACTGACAGGCCTTTCCGCCAACTTTGTAAGAAGATGGGTGCGGGCTTGGCTGTATCTGAGATGGTGACCTCTAACTCGCTACTGTACGGCAGTGAAAAAACAAAACGTCGTGCCAACCACGAAGGTGAAGTTAACCCGATTTCTGTGCAAATTGCTGGCGCAGACCCGCAAATGATGGCCGAGGCCGCTAAACACAATGTGGATAATGGCGCACAAATCATCGATATCAACATGGGTTGCCCGGCTAAAAAGATCTGCAACGTGATGGCTGGCTCTGCATTGCTGAAAGATGAGCCATTAGTCGCACAAATTCTGCGCGCAGTAGTTGCCGCAGTCGATGTACCGGTCACCTTAAAAATACGTACGGGTTGGGACAAGCAAAACCGCAATGCAATTCAAATTGCCAAAATGGCGGAAGATTTAGGCGTACAAGCACTGGCTATGCATGGCCGCACCCGCGCATGTGCTTATATGGGTGACGCTGAGTACGACACCATCGCCGCAGTAAAACAAGCGATCAAGATTCCGCTGATTGCTAACGGCGACATCACCACGCCTGAAAAAGCAAAGTTTGTACTCGATTACACCGGTGCCGATGCAGTAATGATAGGCCGTGCCGCACAAGGCCGCCCGTGGATATTCCGCGAAATTGAGCATTACCTCACGACCGGCACGTATATGCTACCGCCTACCGTAGACGAAATCCATGCCGTGATGCTAGAGCATCTGCATGATTTATATGAGTTTTATGGCGACCTGACTGGTATGCGTATGGCACGTAAGCACATCTCATGGTACACCAAAGGTTTAGCCGGCTCTGCACAGTTCCGCCACAGCATGAACACCCTGCAGACCATAGAATTACAACTACAAGCAATTAATGACTTTTTTGTTGAACTGAAAACAAAAAATGAACGCTTGGTTTACATTGATAATGACGCTGATGATACTAATCCAGATGCGTCTTCAGCATTAGCAGCCTAGGAACTTGTATGTCAGAGAATTGTAAGCTCAGCCAAGCAGTGCAAGAGTCTTTAGATGATTATTTTACCCATTTAGATGGTGAGCCGCCCCATGCCGTTTACGATATGGTATTGGGCTGCGTAGAAAAGCCATTGCTTAGCTACATCATGCATAAAGTAGGCGGCAACCAAAGCAAGGCAGCCGAGATACTAGACATCAATCGCAACACCCTGCGTAAAAAACTTCAGCAGTACAAGATCGAATAAAACAAGCACGTAACACGCTTTTTTATCCAATCTTGCATTCTGGCAATTTAGTTTGGCGGTAATTTAACCAGCCACGCTTGGTTACCAGGAAACAACCGGCAGCAAAAATTTAACGTGTATTGGCAATTAGCGAATACAGCTTATCATTTGTATTATGGAATAATTTTATGGCAACTACTAAACGTGCGCTAATTAGCGTTTCTGATAAAACTGGCATTATTGATTTTGCAAAAGGCTTGCAAGCTTTAGGCATTGAAATTTTATCGACTGGCGGCACCGCTAAGCTATTCCGTGACAACGACATTCCTGTCGTTGAAGTAAGTGATTACACAGGCTTCCCAGAAATGTTAGACGGCCGCGTTAAAACGCTGCACCCAAAAGTACATGGCGGCATTTTAGGTCGCCGTGACTTGCCAGAACACGTCTCAGCCATGCAAGCGCAAGACATCCCTAACATTGATATGGTAGTGGTGAATCTTTATCCGTTTGAAGCCACAGTAGCTAACCTAAACTGCACCCTGGAAGATGCGATTGAAAACATCGACATCGGCGGCCCAGCAATGGTACGTTCAGCTGCAAAAAACTGGAAAGACGTTGCCGTAGTAACAGACGCCAGCCAATATGCAGATGTACTACGTGAGCTAAAAAGCACAGGCGGCGCAACCAGCCAAGCCACAAAGTTTGCTTTATCTGTTGCCGCATTTAACCGCATCAGCAACTACGACGGCGCCATCAGCGACTACCTCTCTAGCTTCAACGCTGACGGTTCACGCAACCCTTACCCAGCGCAGGTCAATAGCCGCTTTGTAAAACTGCAAGACTTACGCTACGGCGAGAACCCGCATCAAAGCGCAGCGTTCTACCGTGACACCAACCCAGCACCAGGCTCTTTGGTGACAGCAGTACAGCTACAAGGTAAAGAGTTAAGCTACAACAACATTGCCGATGCCGATGCAGCATGGGAAGCCGTGAAGAGTTTTGATTCAACAGCCTGTGTGATCGTTAAACACGCCAATCCATGCGGCGTAGCACTAGGTAAAGATGCGTTAGAAGCTTATAGCAAAGCATTCCAAACTGACCCGACCTCAGCATTTGGCGGCATTATCGCGTTCAACACAACGCTGGATAAAGCCGCGGCAGAAGCAGTGAGCAAGCAGTTTGTAGAAGTGTTAATCGCCCCTGACTACACCGCTGAAGCATTGGCTATTTTTAGTGCTAAAGCCAATGTACGCGTACTTAAAATCGCATTACCAGAAGGTGGCGATACAGCGTGGGCACAAGGCCGCAACTCACATGACACCAAACGCATTGGTTCTGGCCTGCTTATTCAAACTGCAGACAACCATGAAATCAGCGTTAACGATTTAAAAATTGTCAGCAAAAAACAACCAACCCCAGAGCAATTGCAAGACATGCTGTTTGCGTGGCGCGTTGCAAAATACGTTAAATCCAACGCGATTGTATTCTGCGGCAACAGCATGACACTAGGTGTAGGCGCAGGCCAGATGAGTCGTGTGGACAGCACTAAAATTGCAGCGATTAAAGCGCAAAATGCTGGCCTCACATTAAAAAACTCAGTGGTTGCCTCTGATGCATTCTTCCCATTCCGCGATGGTATTGATGTACTGGCAGAAGCTGGTGCAGCTTGCGTGATTCATCCAGGTGGCAGTATGCGCGATGAAGAAGTGATTGCTGCAGCTGATGAGCATGGTTTGGTGATGGTCGTGACTGGTATTCGCCACTTTAGGCATTAAACAATTATTAAAATAATACGTTTGTTCTTCTTTTTGCCACAGCCTGTGTCACAACTGGTTGTGGCGAAAGATTTTTAAGGGTTTCAAATACATGAAAATTTTAGTCATCGGTGGTGGTGGTCGTGAACATGCCCTCGCCTGGAAAGTTACTCACAACAAAGAGGTTAGCCGTGTTTATGTAGCGCCAGGCAATGCAGGCACCGCATTAAACCCGGACATGGTTAATGTACCTATTACCGCAGTTGATGATTTAGTTAAGTTCGCACAAGACGAACAAATATACCTCACCATTGTGGGCCCAGAAGCCCCCCTCTCTCAAGGCGTCGTTGATGCATTCCGCGCCGCAGGCTTAAAGATTTTTGGCCCAACAAAAGCCGCAGCACAGCTAGAATCTTCTAAAGACTACGCTAAAGCGTTTATGATGCGTCACAGCATCCCTACCGCCGCTTACGGCACATTTACCGACGCTAAACTTGCCCATGACTACGTGAAGCAACAAGGCGCACCTATCGTGATTAAGGCTGATGGCTTAGCTGCAGGCAAAGGCGTGGTAGTTGCCATGACCGAAGATGAAGCCCATGCTGCAATTGACGCCATGCTGGAAGACAACAAACTAGGCGCTGCTGGTGCACGCGTGGTGATTGAAGAGTTCCTAGAAGGCGAAGAAGCCAGCTTCATGGTGATGGTAGATGGCAAAAATATTTTAGCGCTTGCTACCAGCCAAGACCACAAACGCCTGCTAGACGCAGACCAAGGCCCTAACACTGGCGGCATGGGCGCTTACTCACCGGCTCCGGTGGTAACACCGGCTATCCACGCCAAAGTGATGCGCGAGATTATCAAGCCTACGGTAGAAGGCATGTCCAAAGATGGCATCCCATATACAGGCTTTTTATACGCAGGTTTAATGATCAGTCCAAATGGCGATGTTAAAACTTTAGAGTTTAACTGCCGCATGGGCGACCCAGAAACCCAGCCTATCATGATGCGCTTGAAGAGTGATTTAGTAGGCTTGATGGAACACGCCGTGAATGGCACCTTAGACCGTGCCGAAGCTGAGTGGGACAGACGTGTGGCGCTAGGTGTAGTCATGGCTTCAGCCAACTATCCGGAAACACCAAGACTAGGCGATGAAATTTCCGGCCTCACCAACCAAGTAGCAGATACGCATATTTTCCACGCAGGCACTGCACAAAAAGATGGCAAAGTAGTCACCAGCGGCGGTCGCGTACTATGCGTTACAGCACTAGGCGAAACCGTTAAGTTTGCACAGCAGCAAGCTTACCAAGCCATGAAAGAAATTAAGTTTGATGGTGCACAATTCCGTAGTGATATCGGCTACCGTGCCATTAAAAGTTAAGAAATACGAGCTTACGACATGAACACTCAAGACGTTTTCAGCTACTTACAAAACCTGCAAGCCAAAATTGTAGAGGCCATTGAATTAGTGGATGGTAAAAATTTTCTACAAGATAGCTGGCAACGTCCTGAAGGTGGCGGCGGCACATCTTGCCTGCTTGAAGAAGGCAACGTATTTGAGCGTGCTGGTGTAGGTTTTTCTCACGTATTAGGTACTAAGTTGCCACCAGCTGCCAGTGTGGCGCATCCAGAGGCAGCAGGCCGCCCTTGGGAAGCAATGGGTGTATCTTTGGTGTTTCACCCACGTAACCCGTATGTACCTACCGTACATATGAACGTACGCTTTTTTGTAGCCAAAGCACAAAATGCCAGCGAGCAGGATATCTGGTGGTTTGGAGGCGGCATGGATTTAACCCCTTACTATGGCTTTAGTGAAGATGCTGAACATTTCCACCGCACTAACAAAACAGTATTAGATGCGTTTGATACCAGCTTTTACCCTAAATTCAAAAAAGAGTGTGATGACTACTTCTTCTTAAAACACCGCCAGGAGCCTCGCGGCATAGGCGGCATTTTTTATGATGATTTCAGCGAACTCGGTTTTGAACGTAGCTTCGACTTTCATCGCGCAGTAGGTGATGCATTCTTGCAGGCCTATTTACCTATCGTACAACGCCGCAAAGACACACCATACGGCGAACGTGAACGTGACTTCCAGGCTTATCGCCGTGGCCGCTATGTAGAATTTAACCTAATTTACGACCGTGGCACGATTTTCGGCCTGCAATCCAACGGCCGCACTGAATCTATTTTGCTTTCCATGCCGCCGATTGTGAAATGGCGTTACGACTGGAAGCCAGAAGCAGGCAGCCCAGAAGCAAAACTCTATACTGACTTTCTTATTGCGAAAGACTGGCTCTCCCTTAACCAGTAGGCACTTATGAATACCTCAACCCCAGTCAATATTTCTACCCCAATAAGCATTTCTGACCAAGCACGCACGCTAGCAAAAGATTTACTTAACTTTATTGACCTAAGCCCTAGCCCCTGGCACGCGGTTGAGCAGATTGAACAGCAGCTACTCAATGCAGGGTTTAGCAAGCTAGACGAAACGCAAGCCTGGCAATTGAGCACCGGTAAGCGTTATTTTGTCGTACGCGGTGGCTCCTCCATTATTGCCTTCACCCTCGGCAGCAAGCCACTCGCCAATACCGGCTTCCGCATGGTGGGCGCGCATACAGACTCCCCTAGCCTAAGGCTAAAACCTAAAGCTGCTTATGAAACAGACGGCCTACTGCGCATAGGCGTAGAGGTATATGGCGGGCCGATTCTGGCAACCTTTACTGACCGTGACTTAAGCATTGCCGGGCGCGTTACGGTACGCACGGCAACAGGTCACGACATTAAACTGCTCAAGTTTGACGACGCACTGATGCGCCTGCCCAACTTGGCGATTCACATGAACCGCGAAGTGAATGAAAAAGGCCTCAAGCTCAACAAGCAAACGGAATTACCCTTACTGTTTGGAGAAAGCGCAGAAGGCATTGCGGCTGAACAGCAATTTCTGGCTTACATTGCCGCAGCGCTTAATGTTGCAGCGAACGACATCCTGACCTTTGAATTTAACGTGTTTGATACACAAAAAGGTAAATTCTGGGGTGCCAACCAAGAATTCATCGCGAATAGCCAATTAGACAACTTAGCCTCCTGCCACGCAGCAATCTCCGCCATGCTCAATAGCAGCAATCAAGATGGCAGCAATATCTGCGCATTGTTCGACCATGAAGAAGTCGGCAGCGAGAGCGCCACAGGCGCCAGCGGTAGCTTTTTGTCTGATGTAATCAACCGCATCACAAGTAATGTTGGTATGAGTGAAGAAGAGCGCCTACGTGCTTTGGCGCAAAGCTTTTTTGTCAGCGCAGACATGGCGCATGCATACCATCCGAACCATGCTGGTGCATACGAGCCTTGTCACCACGTTATGGTCAACAAAGGCCCAGTGATTAAAACCAATGCCAACCAGCGCTATGCAAGCAATGCCGACACCGCTGCACGCTTCATTGCGCTGTGCGAACGCGCCAAAGTGCCTGTACAACAATACTCACATCGCACAGATTTAGGCTGTGGCAGCACAATAGGGCCGATTCTTGCTTCAGGTTTAGGGGTTGCCAGCGTGGATGTAGGCTCACCGATGTGGGCGATGCACAGCATTAGAGAAAGCGCAGGCGTACTCGACCACTATTACATGATACAAGCGCTGAGCGCGTTGTTTAATAGCTAGTTAATCGCGAGGGTGATTGACCAGCAATTGTTTAATGTTTAGCATCCGTTAACAATGCATGACCGATTTATCGTCATCGGCCATGCATAACGTAATACACCAAAGGGATAACCGTTATGCTCAAGCAGCTACTTAGAACTAAAATAATCAGCGCTCACGCTGATAGCGAGCTTAAAAAATGCTTATCAGCGTTTGATTTAGCGCTACTAGGCATAGGCTGCGCCATCGGCACCGGTATCTTTGTATTAACTGGCATTGCAGCGGCCACGCAGTCGGGCCCGGCGGTAGTACTCTCGTTTATTATTGCTGGCGTTGCATCAGGTTTTGCCGCGCTAGCATACGCCGAGCTTGCTGCCTCAGTTGGCGGATCAGGCAGCGCTTATGGCTACAGCTATGTGGCATTTGGCGAGTTTATCGCATGGATTATGGGCTGGATTCTACTGCTAGAATACGGCGTAGGCGCTGCTGCCGTGGCTAATGGCTGGGCTGGCTACTTTATCAACACCCTCACTAATTTCAATATACACCTACCTGAGGCCATGACCAAAGCCCCGGTGATGGGCGGCATCATTAATTTACCAGCGTTCTCTATTATTTGGGTACTCACGATTTTATTAATTATTGGCGTTAAAGAAAGTGCGCGCTTTAATAATATTATCGTCATTATTAAGCTCTCGACCATCGCCATCTTTATTGCCTTAGCCTCCGCGCATATCAACACAGATAACTGGCAGCCATTTATGCCATTTGGCTGGTTTAGCACATTAGAGAACGGCAAAAACATTGGTGTGCTCGCTGGCGCATCCTTAGTGTTCTTTGCCTATTTTGGCTTTGATGCGGTTTCTACCGCAGCTGAAGAGGCTAAAAACCCTCAACGTGACTTACCAATAGGCTTGCTTAGCTCACTGGTGTTCTGCACGCTGGTTTATATTGTCGTGTCTGGCATGCTTACCGGTATCGTATCTTACACTGAGCTCAACGTATCATCGCCAGTCGCCTATGCGCTCACCAGAATTGGCCATACCTGGTCATCTACCCTAGTAGCAACCGGTGTGCTTGCTGGCCTTATTACGGTGTTATTGGTTCTGCTCTACGGTCTAACACGCATCTTGTTTGCAATGAGCCGCGACGGCCTGATCTCACCTATTTTCTCAAAAGTTAACCCAGACCGTAAAACCCCTACCCGCATTATTCTCATGTGCGGTTTTGTTGTGTCATTAGTGGCTGGCTTTATTCCTTTAGGCGAGTTAGCAGAAACTGTGAATATTGGCACGCTGGCAAGTTTTGTGATGGTATGTATTGGCGTAATCGTTCTGCGTATTCGTCAACCTAACCTGCATCGCCCATTCAAAAACCCATGGAATCCGCTGATTCCGGTGTTGGGGGTTATTTCATGCGGCGCATTAATGTCATTTCTGCCCGCAAGTACCTGGATTAGATTCGGCACCTGGATATTAGTGGGTATCGTGTTTTACTTTGCTTACTCTATGCACCACAGTAAATTGAATTTACTGCATAAACATAAAGCATAGCTGCTACTAACACCTAATAAAAAAGCCAGCTTTTTGAGCTGGCTTTTTTTATGTGACAAGCGATTAAATTGTATTCAAAAGCTCGAGCAAGCGATTACAGTGACAACACCCATTCAACTACTGTTTTGATGTCAGCTTCTTTAACTTGTGCACCCATTGGTGGCATTGGCATTGGGCCCCAAACACCGCTACCGCCTTTTTTAACTTTTTCAACTAGCTTTGCTTCTGCAGTTTTGTCACCCTTGTATTTAGCCGCAACATCTTTGTAAGCTGGGCCTAATACTTTTTTATCTACTGAGTGACATGCTAAACAGCCACTTTTTTGTGCTAGAGCTTCAGCAGCTTTTGCATCTACCGCAGCACCTGCTTGCGCAGTAAGCAACATAGAACCAGCAGTAGCGATTGTTAATAATAAAGCTTTCATGCTATCTCCTTGAATTAACGCTTAATAATAGTAGTTATAAATTTTACAACCCGCATATCATACTCATAATTTAACTTATGACAAGTGAGTTAAATCAAATCTATCTCAACCAATTAAAATATATAGAATCTTAAGCAATTAAAATAAATTTGCAGTACCTAGGGTACACTCAACGTACCGACAATGTCACGGGTTGACAGCAACCTAAAATAAAAAATAAAAGCTAATTAAAGCGCTTCCACGCTATATTCAACCGACATGGTATGCGTTCTGTTCGGGCTAATCACCACAGAGTTTTCTAATGCATTAGCGGTTTCTACACAAACGGTTTTACGCCACTCATCGGCATCGCCCATATCACCCATTGCGTGTGCTTTCTCTGCACCCGGGCTCCATACAACAGTAGTATCACTGCCTGATTTACCGACACGAACCAAACGGTTATAAACAGGGTCATGGATTAAGCAATCTGAATTGTGGTCTAGGTAAACACGATCAAACTCACCATCAAACTTCAATACGTTATGCTCTACGTAACGTCTGTACTGGCGCAATTTATCGGCATACAGGCAATCTTGCAGACCGGTTACCCTAATATTACCCACATCACTCACATTAAGATAAGTGTGGAATGCTTCGCCAATTAAGAATGGATGGTCGGATTTATTAGTAGTAGCCAAGTCAATTTTCAAACGCTTACCGATAGTCACCATCATAGTGAGCACGTATGAGTACGAAAGCTGTCTTTTCGCTTCTGGTGTTTCTATCATTTGCAACACAATGCGCGTTGCGCCTGTTTCTGTTGAATCTACATCTACCAACTGCCAAGGAATCACTCTGGCGAAGCCATGTGGGCACAGGGTGCTATCGGTTGGATGCGCACCAAACCAAGGCCAGCAAATAGGCACACCACCACGTATTGAGCGGCCTTTTACATAGCGCGCATGATCAGAAAGCCACAGCACAGGCTGTTTTTCTGTTTTAGGCTGCCATTGCATCACATGGCCACCTTGCAACGCAATTTTTGCGGTCGCTAATGGGTTATCTATCTCTAAATATTGCAAACCATTTTCGTCTTCAGTCACGGTCACATGTGGGTGCAGTGTTGAGCAACCCTGCCCGTCTCTTTTTCTAAAGATATGGTCTTCTAGTGAATCTAATGTCATACATTACCTTATCAATTGCTCACTTTAGGTTTTACTTATCAAAGTGACTTTTAATCTGAATAAATTATTTCTCAATTTGAGAAACGTCACGTACTGCACCACGTGCAGCACTGGTACTCATTGCCGCATAGGCGCGCAATGCCGGTGAAACTGCTCTTTCACGGTTAACCGGTTTCCAGGCGTCTTTGCCTTTATCTTCCATTTTGGCGCGACGGTGCGCCATTTCTTCATCACTAATCACTAGGTGAATAGTACGGTTTGGAATATCAATTTCAATCGTATCGTTTTCCTGCACTAGGCCAATTGCGCCGCCTTCAGCCGCTTCTGGTGAAGCATGGCCGATACTCAAACCAGAGGTACCACCTGAGAAACGCCCATCAGTTAGCAACGCACACGCTTTACCTAAGCCTTTAGATTTTAAGTAAGAGGTCGGGTACAGCATTTCCTGCATACCTGGGCCACCACGAGGGCCTTCGTAGCGAATCACCACTACATCACCTGCTACGATTTCATCAGCAAGAATCGCTTCTACCGCAGCATCTTGGCTTTCAAAAATACGTGCACGGCCATTAAATTTTAGAATGCTGTCATCCACACCCGCAGTTTTAACAATACAGCCATCTAATGCGATGTTGCCGTAGAGCACTGCCAAGCCGCCGTCTTGTGAGTAGGCATGCGCTTTATCACGGATACAGCCTTCGCTTCTGTCATCATCCAGTGTTGGGTAAAGCATACTTTGAGAAAACGCGATGGTGGTTGAAATGCCGCCAGGCGCTGCACGGAAGAATTTCTTCACATCCTCATTTTTTGTGACTTTAATATCCCACTCATTGAGTGCATCACCCAAGCTTGGGCTATGTACCATTGGCGTGTCACGGTGAATCACACCCGCACGATCAAGCTCGCCTAAAATACCCATCACGCCACCTGCACGGTGCACGTCTTCCATATGGTACTTAGCCGTTGCTGGTGCTACTTTACTTACGCATGGCACTTTACGTGAGATGCGGTCAATATCACTCATAGTGAAATCTAAACCAGCCTCATGTGCAGCTGCTAGCAAGTGCAATACTGTGTTGGTAGAGCCACCCATTGCCACGTCTAAGCTCATTGCATTTTCAAACGCCTTCATATTGGCAATACTACGCGGCAATACGGTGTAATCATCTTGCTCGTAATGACGTTTTGCAAGATCTACAATCAAACGTCCTGCTTTTAGGAACAACTCTTTACGTGCTGCATGTGTAGCTAAGGTTGAGCCGTTGCCTGGCAAGCTCAAACCTAAAGCTTCAGTTAAACAGTTCATTGAGTTAGCAGTAAACATACCTGAGCAAGAACCACAGGTAGGACAAGCTGAACGCTCAATCGCGTCAGCTTCTGCATCACTCACATTGCTATCTGCTGCTGCAACCATTGCATCAACCAAGTCTAGTTTGTGTGTGTTGCCACCCCAGTTCACTTTACCGGCTTCCATTGGGCCGCCTGATACAAATACCACTGGGATATTCAAACGTAAGGCTGCCATCAGCATGCCCGGTGTGATTTTGTCACAGTTTGAAATACATACCAGCGCATCTGCACAGTGTGCATTCACCATGTATTCAACGCTGTCTGCAATTAAATCGCGGCTGGGCAAGCTATACAGCATGCCGCCATGGCCCATGGCGATACCATCATCTACCGCAATAGTATTAAATTCTTTGGCTACGCCGCCTGCCTTTTCAATTTCACGGGCAACTAATTGCCCCATATCCTTTAAATGTACGTGGCCCGGTACAAACTGGGTAAACGAGTTAGCCACCGCGATAATTGGTTTATCAAAGTCACCGTCTTTCATGCCAGTGGCACGCCATAGTGCGCGCGCACCCGCCATGTTGCGGCCGTGAGTAGTGGTATGTGAACGATAAACTGGCATGATAAAAATCCGTAAAAAATTGATTAATAGATAAAGTATGATTTTAGACTAGCTAGCGCCAACTAGCCAAAGAAATGTGAAAGAAACGTATGACTTCATTATACAAAAGTACTAAAACCTACGCCAACGCCTTATAAAGCGTCAAGTGGGCTACCCACCCCACGCCCACCCTTGTTAAGCACATGCGTATAAATCATGGTGGTAGCAACATCGCTATGTCCTAATAACTCCTGCACTGTACGGATATCGTAACCGCTCTCAAGCAAATGAGTGGCAAAACTATGCCGAAACGTATGTGGCGTAGCTGGCTTGGTAAGCCCGGCGTCAACCACTGCCTGACGCACCGCACGCTGAATCGCCTGATCTTGCACATGATGACGGCGCGTTTCACCCTGTCCATTTTCATCTATACTACGCGGGTCAACCGACAACTTGCCTGAAGGAAACACATACTGCCAACCCCAGTCTCGTGCCGCATATGGATACTTTTTACCTAAAGCTTGCGGCATATACACTGCACCATAACCTTGCGCCAAATCCGCCTCATGCAAAGTTTTAACTTTTTCAAAATGCAGTTTAAGCGGTGCAATCAAACTCACTGGCAACATCGTGATGCGGTCTTTAAACCCCTTACCATCACGAATCAAAATCTCTTTACGCGCAAAATCCACATCTTTCACCCGCAGACGCAGCGCTTCTAAAATGCGCATCCCGGTGCCGTAAAGCAAACTCACCACCAAATGCTGCGTGCCATCTAAACGCTTTAAAACTCTACCCACTTCATCCTGCGTCAACACCACAGGCAAGCGCTTAGGTGTTTTTGCCTGCTCAACATCATCCAACCAAGGAAACTCAGTACCTAACACCTCTTTATATAAAAACAACAGCGCACTTTTAGCCTGATTTTGCGTACTTGCAGAAACATTACGCACAACCGCCAAATGCGTTAAAAACACCTCAACCTCAGCCGCCCCTAAGTCTTTAGGGTGTTGCTTGTCAAAATGCAGAATATAGCGTTTAATCCAATCCAAATAAGCTTGCTCAGTACGAATACTGTAATGCTTTAAACGGATTTTTCCGCGCACTATATCCAACAACTTAGGCTCGCTGGGCACTGGGGTATTTGACGTAGTCATCATATTATTTTAGGAAGCACTAAAAAATTATAACAATATGATTTTATTATATACTTTAAATTCAATTAACTACAAAAATCATTCATCGACGCAAAGTTTTGCGTCAAATAGGATGGCTACTTTACGTTAGAGCGCCATGATACTCAGAGCCATTATTACCTTAACTTTTCTTTGTGTAAGTTATAGCTCCTTTGCAGTCTGCAATATCTCAGAATCTGAAAAATCTGCTGCTATCTCAAAGTTCTGGGCAGTTCCTGAAGTAATAAACTGGAAATCGTACGTGTTATCACATAAAGGTAAAAAGCCAATTATTTCAAAGGAAATTGAAACGGAAACTTTAAAAAATAAGTGTTTTTCTAAGCTTTCCGCTTACTCTGACGAAGGCGATCATATCCACCGTTGGCACGACTTTTATATCAGCCAAATTGGAAACAAAATTTATATTGATAACACCGAGGGTGAATTTATATCTTTGTCTAAATGGCGGGCTTCCCCAGATGGCAAGGCTTGGCGCTCTAACCCATCATTCAAGCGGGACGCGCTGACGCGCGCCCCTTAATTCAAACGTTAGGCTCAGAGTGAAAGCGTCTAAAGAACAAAGAGTTCCTGTGCTCGTTTTATCAGTTTCTATAGCTGTGTTGTTCTTGATTTTTGCATTTCTTGATGCAAGCTCTCAAACAGTCAGCCTCACTCACGGACGAGGGTGCGCTTTGGCTGAGATAATTGCAAAAATTTTAGGAGTGGGAGTTAATACTGGCAAGGCATTGTATGATGTTGGTATATCTATTGTATTTATGTATATTGGCTTATGGCATTATCAAATTACAGCCTAACCCATCATTCAAGCGGGACACCTAACAGCGGCCTCAATTCAGACGTTAAGCAGAAGGAGTCATAATTGGATTTGCAAGATAGAGCAATAAAGTTAGCCCACCCAGGCAAGAGGTTCCAAGGTCAATTTATTGATGGTTTTGTCGCTTATTTATTGGGTGCTATTGCCTTTTACCTTTTACATACAGTCATCGGTAAGGACATGTCTATTCTTGTAGCAATCGCAATTGGAGTAACTTACTTTCTGTTTTCAGACGCACTACCCAACGGTCAGAGCATCGGGAAAAAGCTGTTAAAAATAAGAGTAGTTAATCAAGAAACATTGCTGCCATGCTCCTTGGCTGAATCATTTTTAAGAAATATTACTTTTCCATTTGGTATTCTTGATTGGGTATTTATCTTTTTCGGCTCTCATCGCAGGCTAGGTGACTTTATAGCATCTACTATAGTAGTAAAAATGTAACGTTCGGTTTACCCAGCCTTATTTAAACCTTATATCTTTTGTAACAACTTCATATCGACATAACAAAAAAGGAACGCAACATGGCAAAAAAAGTAATTATTCAGCACCCAGTGAATGGCCTCACTAAAAATGGCTACTTTGGATATAGCTGGACATATCTGTTTTTTGGCTGGTTAGTGCCTTTATTCAGGGGGGAACTGGGCGTTGCTGCCTTGCATATGCTGTTCACACTGTTCACTTTTGGCTTATGGCAGCTAATTGTTTCCTTTTTATACAATAAACAGTACATGACGAGAATGTTAGAAAAAGGCTATGTGTTAAAAGACTCAGAGCAAACAATGGCTGAAGCCAGAGCAAGCCTGAATATTGCCCAAGTATAATTTTTATTCCCAACTGCCCGCTAAGTGAGCATTGTGATTCGCTTAGTGGGCTGCATAAAATTACATCTGCGCAACTAAGTCATTGTGAACTCACGAAACTTAGGTAAAATCTCACTTCTATTCAATTGATGTTAGCGCTCATGTTTGTTCACCCCCAGTTTGACCCTATTGCGATCCACCTTGGTAATTTTGGCATCCATTGGTATGGCTTAATGTATTTGCTAGGATTCCTGGCATTTTTAGCTTTAGGCAGATACCAAATCAACCATAGAAGTTGGCATGGCTGGACCATGCAAATGCTTGATGATGCACTGTTTTTTGGTGCATTAGGGGTAATCATCGGCGGACGCTTGGGCTATGTCTTGTTTTATCAGCTAAGCTATTTCACCAGCCACCCCACAGAGATTTTTGCAGTGTGGCAAGGCGGCATGAGCTTTCATGGCGGCTTCTTAGGTGTGCTTGTAGCTATGTGGCTTTTTGGCAGGAAGTATCCGCAAAACTGGTTAAAAATCATGGATTTCGTTGCGCCATTAGTCCCTATTGGCTTGGGTGCCGGACGTATGGGCAATTTCATCAATGCAGAACTATGGGGCAGAGTTACAAACGCGCCATTTGGCATGATTTTCCCTAAAGTCGACACTGCATTACGCCACCCGTCACAGTTGTATGAGTTTGCACTTGAGGGTGTGTTGTTGTTTTTAATCCTTTGGATCTACTCAGCAAAACCACGTGCAACAGGCACTATTTCGGCTTTATTCTTAATCGGTTACGGTAGCTTCAGATTTATTGTGGAATACACACGTGAGCCAGATGATTACTTAGGTTTACTCTCTATGGGCTTAAGTATGGGGCAATGGTTAAGCTTGCCGATGATTTTAATTGGCGTGGTGATGTTTGCCTTGTGCAATAAAAAACGTGGTTTTTAGTACAGGCGGCACAGTAGCAACCTGATTCAACTTTCTTAGCTGTATGGTGTACCTACAATCTGTTTCTAGGTACACCTACTGGCTAGCACCCTCTCTCAACCTTCAGTTAACAATTGTTAACTTGGCGCAACGAATCATTAGGCTTATTATCTGACGGGTTATTGATCTGTTAATGTAAGGAGCCCTATGATTAAGAAACTTCTAAAACTTGTGTTCTTTAGAAACCATCAAACGGCTAAGTCACGTCCGCTAAATCCAGAGTTTATCAGCACCCATAACAGCCATTCAAAATCTGATTTTGAGGTAACTGAGTTGAGTTATGATGAATATGTAGAATATGCTGGCCCAGAACGCAGAGTGGCTGCGGCAGAGGTACATGAGGAACGCAGGCGAGCTCAGTAAGCACTCACTTAGCAAGCACTGCAGGCTTTAAATACTTTTAAAACTGTTTTACTCTGTGGTTGGCTTTATGTCTAGTAACGGTATCTGGCCTTAGTTTTGCGTGCTTGGTCGTTTGCCCGTGGGTGCGAGCACGCCACAACTTAAATGAGCTGAACTTTAAGTGAGCGCGCATCAACTTAATCACACCATCTTGATTCAGGCCGAACTGATAAGCGATTGCTTCAAACGGGGTACGATCTTCCCACGCCATTTCTATCACACGGGAAACTTGCGCTTCATCTAACGGCTGCGCACTAACCGAGCTTAACAGCATCGATTAATGCCTTTCCATTTGCTATCTTGCCATAACTTAAAGAACTCTTTGCGCGATAGTGCTGGCGGCGCATCTACCGTGGCTTGGTGAAACTCGGCATGATGTTTCAAGTATTGCTCATAAGCATCATCACCTGAAACATGGCGCACATAGCACCATAATTTCTTTAACATCTTTAACATACCAATCCCCTACTAATCGCGCACCCAGTTTTCTACTAAGCGACTTGGTTCATGCGGCACTTCTGATAATTGCAATACCGGCTTGCCACTCAAGTAGCGCAGGCATAATCGCACCATATCCAGTATTACCACCCACAGCACCACCACAAAAAACATGGTGAGATAGGCATCTAAGTGCTGGTTAAATATCAATTGCGGTGCAACGCTTACTTTATCAGCTGGCAATGTTCCTGCCGCCAACTTTGCGGCCATATCATTCGCCGCGGCAAAAAAGCCCACCCGCGCATCAGCACTAAAAATCTTTTCGTAAGCTGCTGAGGTGGTAATGGTCACCAACCAAACCAGCGGTAAACCTGTTACCCACGCATATTTCAACTTACCAGATTTCACTAGAATGCCTGTTGCCACACATAAGGCAATGGCCGCAAGCATTTGGTTCGCAATGCCAAATAGCGGCCATAAAATATTAACGCCGCCGTTAGGGTCTATCACGCCTATATACAAGAAGTAGCCCCAACCTGCCACGACAATACTGCTAGTCAGTATCACCGAAGGCGTATATGAGGTTTCGCCCAGTTTTTTGTTAAAGTTGCCTAATAAGTCTTGCAGCATAAAACGGCCAACGCGTGTGCCTGCATCCAGCGTAGTCAGGATGAATATGGCCTCAAACATAATGGCAAAGTGATACCAAAGCGCCAATAACTCTTTACCAAAAGCGCTGCCGAAAATACTCGCCATACCCACTGCTAGGCTTGGTGCACCGCCAGTACGCGAGAACAAGGTGGACTCACCCATATCATTGGCAAGCTGCTGCATTTGCTCTACCGTCACCGCAAAACCCCAGCTGTTAATTTTGGCAATGGCATCTACTGCTTCTTTACCCACCACACCTGCAGGGCTGTTGATGGCAAAGAACACGCCAGGCTCCAGCACCGTTGCGGCAATCATCGCCATAATGGCGACAAAACTTTCTAGCAACATGCCACCATAACCTATCATACGGATATCGCGTTCATTACCAAGTAATTTTGGCGTGGTGCCAGAGGCAATTAATGCATGGAAACCTGAAATAGCGCCGCAAGCAATGGTAATAAAGACAAAAGGGAACAGCTTACCGCCAAAAATCGGCCCTGTGCCATCCACAAACTGCGTCACTGCCGGCATATGCATATCTGGACGCAGTATCACGATGGCAATCGCCAGCAACATAATGGTGCCTAGCTTCATGAAAGTAGAGAGATAATCACGTGGCGCCAAAAGCAGCCATACCGGCAATACTGCTGCTGCAAAACCATACAGAATAATGCCGTAAGCTAATGGCAAACCATCATGGTCAAATAGTGAACGCAACGTTTCGTGATGATCCACCCAGCCCCCTAGCCCAACTGAGAGCAATAATAAAACCACGCCAATAATAGAAGCCTCTAACACACGTCCAGGGCGAATATTGCGCATATAAACCCCGACGATCATGGCAATCGGGATGGTAGCTGCTACGGTTGAGGTTGCCCAAGGGCTATGCTTCATGGCATTAACGACCACCAACCCCAACACGGCAATTAAGATAATCATAATAAGAAACGTACCGATAAGTGCTGCGCTACCACCGACCACGCCGATTTCATCTCGCGCCATCTGCCCTAGGCTGCGTCCGTTGCGGCGTGTTGAGAAAAACAGCGTAACCATGTCCTGTACTGCGCCGCCCAATACCGCGCCGATTAAAATCCATAACGTGCCTGGCAAATAACCAAACTGCGCCGCTAATGTAGGCCCAATCAAAGGCCCGGGGCCTGCAATTGCAGCAAAATGATGGCCAAATACCACCCACTTATTAGTAGGGACAAAATCCCTACCGTTATCCAGCCGCTCTGCTGGCGTGGCGCGGGTTTCATCTATCACTAACACCTTGGCGGCAATCCACGCCGCGTAAAAGCGATAAGCAATTACGTAAACGCACACTGCAGCGGTAATCAGCCATAATGCATTAATGCTTTCGCCGCGGTTCAACGCTATGCCGGCAACAGCAAATGCACCTAGCAATGCAACGGCGACCCAAAGCATGGTTTTAATATTTTTGTTCATGTAATTTAAGCGTTTTGAGTTAAATAAAAGGGTTGGCATTAGTATAAATCACACAAGCGCACCCCCACTACTGGAATTTTTGGAACCAATTGTTTTAAATGGGTTTTATCAACAAAAATTGTAGATAAAAGCACTTTAGTAACTCAGCATGTTGCAATAAACGCTATCCCTGTTTTGTTTATCTGCTTATACGTAAAAAATTAAAACAACCACCACCCTAACCACATCACCGACACTTGCAACACCAGCCCCAAGGTCACCTGCTGAAAAAATGCCTTGCCGCCTGTCACCAAGGCTGTAATCGCCTTAGAGATGGCATTGGTTGAAACCGCCACCAGTATTGCCACTGCGGCATTGGCAGGCGTGATTTTAATCGTAGAAGCTAAAGAAGCGACTGAAATTGTGGAGGCATGCACATCGGCCAGGCCGGCAACGCCGGAAGCCACCACCAAGCCAGCCTGACCAAACCAAGCCTTAAGCGCGGCAGAGGCCACCAGTACTAGCGCAATCACCAAGGCTAAAGTCATTGCGGTTTTGACACTGAATGACCTACTAGGCTTACCTAGTTCAGGCGTGTGATGATGAAAGGAGTTTAAAGTCACCACTAAGCCATATATGCCGATGGACAAGCCGCCAAGCAGCAACGGTATTTTTAAAGCATGCAAGGTTAATGGATGAATCGCTGTCAGCAACATTGCCAACTGCAGCACTGTAGACAGACTGGATAGCGTTGCACCGGCCACTGCCGTGCCCATCAGCTCTGGCGTTTTTTTTACACGTGCGCCCATCGCACCAATAGTGGCAATGCTGGATATGAACCCCGAGACCAAGCCCACTAATGGCAAGCCTGTGCGGCTACCAAGCAAGCGTAGCGCTAAATGCCCGAGCGCACCGATAAACATGACCAGTATCACGATTAACCATAGGTTGCGTGGATTAATCGCATCAAATGGGCCAATCAACTCATTGGGCACCAACGGCAATACAATCAAGGTAGCAGCAGCCAGAATCAAGAAGTCAATCATCTCATCCTTGGTCACCACACCCCGCACAAAACCATGTATCGGCTGTTTTGCAGCAAGCAATATCGCCGCAGCCACGGCCAAACTAGCCGCCATAGAAGCAGTGCTCATGGCCAAGCCACCCAAAATAACAGTAAAAACTAGGCTGATTTCCGTGGTTAAGCCTGGGTCACTATCTTTTCTTGAGAAGTAAGCGGTTGCGACAAAAATGGTGACGCAAATAATAGAAACAACCAGTAACCAGAAGTTAATCGAAGTGCTAACCGCACCAAGCAAAGATGCAATGGTAAAGGTGCGCACACCGGCAATTGTGCTCTCGCCACCACTGCCCTTACTACGCTCACGCTCGGCGCCAATCAGCAAGCCTATGCCCAGTGCAACCGCTAAATTTAACCAGTGTGCAGTATTAATCAACATACAACATTTCCATTTACTAATTTTTAGATTTTATTTACAGCAAACCACGCTCAGCAAATGACAGCGTTTGATTGCCAGCCACAATAAAATGATCTAACACGCGCACATCTACCAAAGCTAAGGCTTGCTTCAATTGCTGCGTTAATAGCTCGTCCGCCGCACTTTGCTGCACGGCACCTGAAGGATGATTATGCGCCAAAATAACACTGGCAGCATTGTGATGAATCGCGCGTTTGACCACTTCTCTAGGATAAACGCTAGTTTGGGTCAGGGTACCGCTAAATAGCTCCTCTGCTGCATGCAGGCGATTTTGCGTATCTAAAAACAGCACCATAAATACTTCACGTGTCAGCGCACCCAATTTAAGCACCAAATAATCACGTACCTGTTGCGGTGATTGAAAAACATCGCGCTGCTGCAATTGTTCATTCAATGCGCGGCGACTCATTTCAAAAATCGCCTGTAACTGCACATACTTACTGCTGCCAATACCATGCACTTGGCTTAGAGCCTGCTCACTTGCCGCAAATATACCGTTCAGGCTACCAAACTGACTCAGTAAATCACGCGCTAGATCCACCGCACTCTTGCCAACCACACCTACACGCAAGAAAATTGCCAGCAATTCAGCGTCTGATAACGCTTCCGCACCTAGCTCGATTAACTTCTCCCTTGGACGCTCGTTTGCAGGCCAATCAGTAATTGCCACTCCATACCCCTTTCAATATTTCCACACTGGCGCTACAGCCCAACCTCAGTTATGCACTTAGCTTCAATCAGCATGGTCGCCTGGCACATTGCTAATAAAGCCTATTCAAGCCAGCCAATTTCACGTGCAGTTTGCTCACCTATCAATGTGTGCCTCAAACTTTTAGGAATATCAGCTTCGGCTGTACTTTGTGGCACACGCCCACCCATTAGCTCAGCAAAATTCTGCGGATATAGCGGCATCTTATGTGGCTCAGCATAACCATCAGGATAAATAGGCAAGTTATTATGTAAATCGTATTTATCTGTCGCATTCAAGGTATGCAACAACTCATGGGCTGTGACTACCAAGTTCTTTTTGGCATATGCCGCGCTAGCAAACAAATTCACACGCCCGATGCGCCCTTTATTGAGCGCGGTAGAGTGACCCAACATTGAGGTAGTGTTAGGGTCGTGATACAACAAATACAAGCGGATATCTGGCTTAATATTTACCTTAGGGCTATTTTGCCAGGCAAACCATCTGAACTTTAAGCTCCATAGCATGGTACTTAATATGCTACCGTTTCTAGGTGGCTCTGGCGGCAGCTCATTCACAACTGCGCCTAGCTGCACCTCTATCGGGCGCCGTAAACCTAACTTATAAGACTCTGCCTCTTCTGCAAAATATTCTGCCATAGGCTCAAAATCTTCACGGCTCAAGGTTCGCAAGTAAGCACTAACTTCCTCCCTACCATCTGCGTTAATTGGATACACTGCAACATAAAGATTATGCTTCCAAGCCAAATCCGCTTTATCCAGCCACAGCTCTTGCAATGCTGTTGCTAAAATTAACAACAGAATAATGATTCTGAATTTACGCCACATTGTGTATTAGCCGCATGAGTATTATTGATTTTTGTTACATCCACTATAAAACATTTTCTTTAGTTTAGATTAAGCGTAAAGAATATTTTATACAAAACAATGTTCGTATTAGAATGAATGACTTACATGAATGACCAGCATTATGCAAAATAAAAAATCTATCGTATTGGGAATCACAGGTGGGATCGCCGCTTATAAAGCTGCCGAGCTTGTACGCCTATTGGTAAAAAATAATATTGAAGTACAGGTTGTGATGACACAGTCTGCCTGCCAATTTATTACACCAGTCACAATGCAGGCACTTTCTGGTAAACCGGTATTTACTGACATGTGGGATGCATCCATCACTAACGGCATGCCGCACATTGAACTAAGCCGCGCCGCTGACGCAATTGTGATTGCCCCGGCGAGTGCAGACTTCATGGCTAAACTCACGCATGGTCGTGCGGACGATTTGCTGTCCACTCTATGTTTAGCCAGAGACTGTGATTTACTGGTTGCCCCAGCCATGAACAAACAAATGTGGGAGAACCCTGCCACTCAGCGCAACATCACACAATTGATGCAAGACGGTATCAGCATCCTCGGCCCCGGCAGCGGCGAGCAGGCATGTGGTGAAATTGGCTTAGGCCGCATGCTAGAAGCAGAAGATTTACTAGATTTAATAGTCGCGCACTTTCAACCAAAGCTGCTCAAAGGTAAAAAAATACTGATTACGGCAGGCGCCACTTTAGAAATGATAGACCCAGTACGCGCCATTACCAACTTAAGCTCAGGCAAAATGGGCTACGCTATTGCACAAGCCGCTTATGAAATGGGTGCAGAGGTCACACTGGTAAGCGGCGCAACCGCACTCACACGGCCGAATGGTGTGCGCAACATCACGGCTACATCGGCATCATTAATGTACCAAAGCGTGATGCAAAACATTGCCAGCCAAGACATTTTCATTGGTGTCGCCGCCGTTGCAGATTACAGCCCAACCCACGCACAGCAACAGAAAATCAAAAAAAGTGAACAGTCACTATCGTTAGAACTAACACGTAACAAGGACATCATCGCAGAGGTGGCAAGCCTGCCCAGCCCGCCATTTTGTGTAGGCTTTGCGGCAGAAACTGAAAATTTGCTGGCGTATGCAGAAGCAAAGCGCCTAAAGAAAAAACTACCGCTTATTGTAGCCAACCTTACTAGCGACGCCATGGGCAGCGACAACAACAAAGTATTATTGCTAGATAAAGATGGCACACACCCACTTGAGACTGCTGCTAAAATTCAAGTTGCCAGATCGATATTAGTGCATGTGGCAACCATGCTCTAAATTACACCATCCTAATAAAACTAAGATTAATCAACCCTAACCCACCGCTATGTTTGATATAAATCAAACATAGCTAAGAGCATCTGGCAACTCATGAAAATCCTGATTCCTTGATGTGCTTTAAACACTAGAATCGCAGCAACTCATTACTAACAAATCAAAAAATCTCTAAGGCAACATATGTCATACACCACCACATTTCAATACAGCGCGCTCACGCTTGCCGTGCTCAGCACCTTTGGCATCGCGCAACAAGCGCAAGCAGAAACAACTGAAAAAATCGTCACCGCACCAGTAGTTGTTACTGCAACACGCGTAGAGCAAAATAGCTTCGACCTACCGGTAGCGATTGATGTAGTAGAAAGCAAAGACATCCAAAACGGCCAACTACAAATGACGCTTTCCGAAAGCCTAATTCGCGTTCCAGGCATTACTGCACAAAACAGAACACAATCGGCACAGGACCCGCAAATATCCAGCCGAGGCTTTGGCTCCCGTTCCAGCTTTGGTGTGCGCGGCGTACGCGTTTATGTAGATGGCATTCCACTCACCATGCCAGATGGCCAAGGCCAGCCCGGTGTAGTAGATTTATCAGCAGTCAAAAGCGTAGAAGTGATGCGCGGCCCATTCTCTGCGCTATACGGCAACTCCTCTGGTGGCGTGATCCAAATGCTGACGAAAGATGCACCCAAAACACCTGAAGTAGGTGCGACTGTCATGTTTGGTAGCTATGATACTAAACGCCAGATTTTGGATGCGGCAGGCACAGCAGAAAACATTGAATACCTTGTTAATGTTTCGAACTTTGAGACCAACGGCTATCGCGACCATAGTGCCAGCAATAAACAACAAGCTACCGCAAAATTCAAAATCAACGTTAGCGAAGATACTAAAATTAATGCACTTCTAAACTGGTTTGAGCAAGAGGCAGAAGATCCATTAGGACTACCTAGAGTTGCGACTGCTAATGACCCGTCTGCCTTTGTGAACCCCAAAGCAGCTCCAAATAGTGCTTACAATGCAAATACAAAGGTAAGCAGAAATCACACTCAAGTAGGTTTTAATATTGAGCATGCATTAAACACAAACAATAAAATCAATTTGATGACATACGCTGGTAATCGTGAAAACCTGCAATATCTATCAACTAATGTGTCCAGCAACGCAGGCAGGGCAAGCTCAATCTCACGCGACTTCTGGGGCGCGGATTTAAGATGGGATAACAAAGGCAGCCTATTTAATCTTCAATACAGTCTTTCTATGGGGCTCACTTATGGCAAGATGAATGACGTAAGGTTAGATATCAATACGGACAAAGGCATTAAAAGACCAATTATTGCGAACAATGCCAACTCAGCACTAAACCGTGATGAAGATAATATCTCGACCAATTTTGACCAATATATCCAAGGAAAAATATCACTAAGTGACAATCTGGATATTCATGCCGGCGCCAGACACACCAAAGTAGAACTAGAAGTAAAAGATCACTTCTTATCTGGCACAGCAAATAATGGTAATAACAGTGGCTCTGTTGAGTACCAAAAAACCACGCCAGTAATCGGCGCCATTTGGAAGGTAACCCCAACAATAAACCTATATGCCAATTATGGCAAAGGGTTTGAAACACCAACTTTTATTGAAGCAGCATACAACTCAGTTAATAACGGCGCACCTAACTTAACACTTAAACCAAGCGAAAGCACTAACTATGAACTGGGGTTAAAGTCAGTAATTGCTGATAATCATCAACTAAACTTTAATGTATTTAAAATAGACACTAAGAACGAAATTGTCACTAAAGAAACAAACAGCTTTAATAGAAGCGTTTTTGGCAATGCAGACAAAACCAAGCGTACAGGCGCAGAACTATCTATTGACTCTCAATACGATAACAATATATCAACGTACCTTTCCTACTCACTCTTAAATGCAAAGTTTGACTCAGACTTCACCTACATACCATCTTCAGGTACACCAACCATGATTCAATCAGGCAATAAAATCCCCGGTACTTATCGTAGTCAAATTTATGGTGAACTGGCATGGAGATACGCACCACTAGGCTTCAAAACTGCGCTGGAAGCAAGACACAATAGCAAAGCCTATGTGAACGACATTAACACCGACTCAGCTCACGCTTATACAATATTCAATATAAGAGCTGGGTTTGAGCAAAACCTAGCGAATTGGCGTTTAACTGAATACGTACGCGTGGAAAATCTAAGTGACAAAAATTATATAGGTTCAGTGCGTGTGAATGATTCTAACCTACGCTTCTTTGAACCTGCAGCAGGTAGAAACTATCTGTTAGGCCTAAGCGCTCAGTATAAATTCTAGAGACGTAACCAAACAACTCAAGCCAGCAACCATATTAATTATGCTGGCTTTTTTATTAACCATATTTAGTGTTTAATACAAACCTGAGCCAACCACTATAAAAATACAAACATTATGTCCATACTCATTGATCTAAAAATTCTAGACGATCGTTTACGTAGCCAGTTCCCTACCTACGCAACGCCAGGCTCTGCAGGCCTGGATTTACGCGCCTGTATTGAATCCCCTATCACTTTAAATCCAGGGGAAACTACACTGATCCCTACAGGCATGGCGATTCATATCGACAACACCTATTATGCCGCACTTATTTTACCGCGCTCTGGGCTCGGCCATAAGCATGGCATTGTACTGGGCAACCTGGTTGGGCTAATTGACTCAGACTATCAAGGGCAACTAATGGTATCCTGCTGGAATCGTGGTAATACAGCGTTTGAGTTGAATCCGTTGGAGCGAATCGCGCAATTGGTCATCGTACCGGTCATGCAGGCTGAGTTCCATGTAGTAGACGATTTTGATACTTCAGAACGTGGTGAAGGTGGCTTTGGTAGCACCGGAAAACACTAACAAAAAATAATATGTGAATTTACTGAAAAGAAACACATATTTAGCTTGAAACAAATAAAGAATGTGTACTATAATCACGCTCTTTCTCAAAAATAGAGTTCTTGGAGATAACCATGGCACGTGTATGTCAGGTAACAGGCAAAAAGCCAATGGTGGGTAACAATGTTTCTCACGCACAAAACAAAACAAAACGTCGTTTTTTACCTAATTTGCAAAACCGCAAATTCTGGGTTGAGAGCGAAAACCGCTGGGTAAGCATGCGTATTACTAACGCTGCGCTACGCACTATCGACAAAAACGGTATTGATGCTGTTTTAGCTGATATGCGTGCTGCTGGCGAAAAGATTTAAGCTGCTAACTTAACTTAGCAAATAAAGGAAAGTAAAATGCGCGAAAAAATCAAATTAGAGTCAAGTGCTGGTACAGGTCATTTCTATACCACTACAAAAAACAAACGTACAATGCCAGGCAAATTAGAAATCAAAAAATTTGACCCAGTTGTACGTAAGCACGTTATGTACAAAGAAACAAAATTGAAATAATTCGTTATTTCAGCAATAAAAAAGCTCACTATACGTGAGCTTTTTTTATTGCCTAATGCTTTAATGAGTTGTATTTAATAAATACGGTGAGCAGCAGATGAGCATAGCAAAACCCAAAATCTACTACTAACCGCCCAATACACGCACTTCTCGCTGTGGGTAAGGGATAGATATATCATGCGCCTTAAACAAGCGCCAAATCGCCATAAAAAGATCAGACTGCAAGCTAGAAGTGCCCTCTTCAGCATCATGAATCCATACCGTTAAGCGAACATCTATTCCACTCTCAGCAAAGCCTGTGACAACAGAGCCTGGCGCCGGCGTTACCAGCACCCTAGGATGATCCTCGGCTGCCTTAATTAACAACTGCAAGACTAACTCCAAATCACTCTCATAGCCAACCTGTACCGCCACCTGCACCCTGGTATTTCTA
This sequence comes from Methylotenera sp., assembly GCF_036401095.1. Lineage (GTDB taxonomy): Bacteria > Pseudomonadota > Gammaproteobacteria > Burkholderiales > Methylophilaceae > Methylotenera. Next base: position 17,357 of record NZ_DASWWA010000027.1, on the reverse strand, counting down.
TCCATACCAGAGTGGTTAATCACAGGGTTGATAATCAAGGTTTCATTAGGAATGATAACTTCGGTACCATCCAATTTTTTCAGTACCAAATAGCGTGTACGTAAATCTTTAATAATCCCGTAATGCACATCAATGGTCACAATATCACCAATGCTTATAGACTTATCCATCAGCAAAATAAAGCCACTCACATAATTACTGGCAATACGCTGCAAACCAAAACCCAACCCCACGCCTAATGCACCACCAAATACGGAAATTAAAGTTAAATCTAAGCCAACAGCAGAAAGCCCCATCAACACGGCAATAAACAGCAAGCAAATGCGCACCACTTTAGCCAACATCACACGGGTATTAGCATTGAGCTGCGCCACCTGCATCAGTTTATTTTCAATAACGCGACTTAGCCACATTGCTACAAAAACTGTAATCAATATGGTGAGCAGTCCCTGCAGTAAAAGTAATAAATTAACAGGGTTTTTGCCTATCTTGAATTTGACGGCTTCTAGCGTCTCCAGCATCTCAGGCAGGATGCCACTTAAATGTAATGCCAACACGAGCCAAATCATCGTTGCAAGAGTGTGCTCTATCGTTTTAAGCACGCCACCTGGGGCGATAATATAACGCATGGCATAGACCACTAGGCGCACCGCAGCCATCGCCAAAAGCAAATTACTGGCAAGGTGAAGCATGGTCGTATGCTGCCAGTGTCCCAGTACCCATTTTGAGAATAAAACGATACTAAGGGTGGATAACGGAAACAGCAGACGATTGAATGTGCCTATACCTATTTTCCAACTCTCAGGCGCATGACTCATAACATAGGCACGTATGGCGCCATTGATCATCCAGGCAATAGCACAAGCAATCACAATTACACCAATTTGCCAGCCTGCAACAGGCGTTCCAATATCAGCTAATATTTCTTGCCATATGAAATCAATGCGATTACTCATGTTTGCTAAACCTAGAAATTAAATCAAAAATCTATATCAAGAATATAGTGGCCAACCCTAAAAATATAAAGAAACCGCCACTGTCTGTCATCGCTGTAATCAGCACACTGGAACCCACGGCAGGGTCGCGGCCTATCTTATTCATCATTAAGGGGATAACAACCCCCATCAGCGCGGCTAATAGCAGGTTAAGCGTCATTGCCGACATCATAACCAAGCCTAAAGGGTAACTGCCATATAGCGCGTAAGCTACTGCTCCAATTACACCACCCCAAAGCAAGCCATTTAACAAAGCAACGCCAAGCTCCTTGGTAATGAGTGATTTCATATTATGTGAAGCTACCTGACCTAATGCTAAACCACGTACAATCATGGTGGTGGTTTGATTGCCTGAATTTCCACCCACACCAGCCACAATAGGCATCAGCGCGGCTAAGGCAACTATCTTTTCAATAGAACCTTCAAATAGACCAATCACGCGTGACGCGATTAATGCAGTAATTAAATTAATAGCTAGCCAAGCCCACCTGTTTTGCACAGATTTCCATACAGAAGCAAAGAAGTCTTCCTCTTCACGCAAACCAGCCATAGAAAGCATATCGCTCTCAGCCTCTTCACGAATCAAATCCATCACCGCATCAACAGTCACACGCCCAACTAATTTGCCACTTTCATCCACTACAGGCGCAGTCACCAGGTCATAACGTTCAAACGCCTTTGCTGCATCATCGGCAATATCCTCCGGATGAAATATCACAGCATCTTCAGACATCACGTCAGCCACTTTTGCATCCAAATCGCTTACCACCAAGCGCTTTAGCGGCAATACACCATGCAACACATCATCACGATCTACCACAAATAGTTTATCGGTATGATCAGGTAAGCCACCTAGCCGACGCATATAGCGTAGAGCAACCTCTAAGGTAATATCCTCACGAATCGTGACGATATCAAAGTCCATGATTGAGCCAACAGCATCATCAGAATAAGACAGTGCAGATTGCAAACGTGCACGATTTTGCGCATCTAGGCTATCCAGCAGGTCCTGTAATACGTCTTTAGGCAAATCTGGCGCCAGGTCAGCCAATTCATCAGTATCAAGCTGCTCAGCGGCCGCTAGCAACTCATCAGAGTCCATGTCTGCAATTAGGGTCTGCCGTACCGCATCAGACACTTCAAGCAAGATTTCGCCGTCACGGTCAGCTTTCACCAACTCCCAAACATCTAAACGCTGCTCTAGCGGTAAAGCTTCAAGAATATAAGCAACGTCAGCAGGGTGTAATAGTTCTAATTTCTTTTGGAGTTCATTAAGGTTTTGCTTATGGACCAAAGACTCAATCAGTTCATGATTAGACATCTCTTGGTTATGCACCATATTTTCTATTAAGCGATGCTTCTCAAGGAGCGAAATAACCTGTTGCAGGCTTTCGCTCAAACTCTCTTTGGTTTCCTGAATGTCTGCCATAATGACCCAATACTATTTTCTTTTAGTTACTACGCCATTATGATTTATTTTTAATTAAAAATAGAATCATTCAGCAAAAAATCTGCGTTAGTCCTTACTGCGCAATGCTGAAATCAACCTCAACACAGGAACCACACGCATCATGATAGCGCTCACGCTTTACACCACATCACATTGCCATCTATGCGAAGAGGCAGAAGCTATGCTAATTAGCATAGCAAACAATCATGACATTACTTGGCGTTCAATTGAAATTGCAGATAATAATCAACTACTAGAAGCTTACGGCACAACCATTCCAGCAATCCAGATAACTGGCACAAGCTCTGAGATTAAATGGCCATTTGGTGCAGAAGAGATATTAGCGTTAGTTAAAACAGACACAATACCAAAATAGAAGTTTCACAACATCAAATGCGTACGCTTAAAACTAAAAAACCAGCAACGTTGCTGGTTTTTTAGTATTTATAACAACTGAAACTACCTACTCAGTCACTACTGCTTCCGTTGAAGGATCTGGACGATCAACCAACTCAACAAGTGCCATAGGTGCGTTATCACCATTACGGAAACCACATTTTAGGATACGTAAGTAACCACCATTACGTGTGTTATAACGTGGGCCCAACTCAGCAAACAATTTACCTACGATGTCACGATCGCGTAAACGATCGAAAGCAAGGCGGCGATTTGCCAAAGTTGCAGTTTTACTAAGCGTAATTAACGGCTCTGCAAACTTACGCAACTCTTTTGCCTTAGGCAAAGTAGTTTTGATGATTTCATGACGCAACAAAGATGTTGTCATGTTACGGAACATTGCAGCACGATGACTGCTTGTACGATTTAATTTACGATTGCTATTACCGTGACGCATAGTAATTCCTTAAGTTTTCTATATCTTCAATATCAGCTTGTATTAAGCTTTTTCCAAACCAACCGGTGGCCAGTTTTCTAATTTCATACCCAATGTCAGGCCACGAGTAGCCAAAACATCTTTAATTTCATTCAATGATTTACGGCCAAGATTAGGAGCTTTTAACAACTCATTCTCTGTACGTTGAATCAAATCACCGATGTAAAATATATTTTCTGCTTTTAGGCAGTTAGCTGAACGTACAGTTAACTCTAAATCATCAACTGGGCGTAATAACACAGGATCAACTTGTGGAGCTGATTTAACTTCAACTTCACTAGGTGCGCCTTCTAAATCAGCAAATACAGACAACTGACCCATTAAGATACGAGCAGCATCACGAATTGCTTGTTCTGGCTCAATTACGCCATTTGTTTCCACATCCATTACCAACTTATCTAAGTCAGTACGTTGCTCAACACGAGCGCTATCAACATAGTAGCTTACTTTATTGATAGGACTAAATGATGCATCAACCATAATGAAACCTAACACACGGTCATCATCATTAGATTTTTGACGCACTGGAACAGGTTGATAACCGCGACCGATTTCAACTTTAACTTCCAAATTCAGTTTGCCACCTTTAGTTAAGTGAGCAATCACGTGATCAGGGTTAACGATTTCAGCATCGTGACCTGTTTCAAAATCAGCTGCAGTAACAACACCTTCAACAGATTTATTCAATTTCAGAATAGTCTCTGATTTTGAGTTTAACTTTAGAGCTACACCTTTAAGGTTAAGCAAGATATCAACAACATCTTCTTGAACGCCATCTAAAGTAGAGTACTCATGCACTACACCATCAATTTTAACTTCAGTAATAGCGAAGCCAGGAATTGATGAAAGCAAAACGCGACGTAATGCATTACCAAGCGTGTAACCAAAACCACGCTCCATTGGCTCTAAAGTAACACGTGCGCGTAATGGAGATAACACCTCAACATCAACAACGCGAGGCTTCAAATACTCGGTAGGACTGTTTTGCATAGTTATACCTTTAATTTTTTAATATGCTCGTCACTGCTATGAACAACGAGTGATTAATTAGTTAACCCCAGGGCTAACTAATTAATCTAATCAGAACTTAATTACTTAGAGTAAAGCTCAACTACCAATGATTCATTGATTGTTGGTGGCAACTCATCGCGTTGTGGTTTAGCTTTAAAAGTACCTTTCAAAGCTTTCACATCTACTTCTAACCACTCTGGGAAACCACGTTGCTCAGCAGCTTCTAATGCACCTTTGATACGCAATTGCGTTTTTGATGCTTCAGCTACACTGATAACGTCACCAGCTTTAACTTGGTATGAAGGGATGTTAACGCGCTTGCCATTTACTAAAATGCTGTTATGACGAACGATTTGACGTGCTTCAGTACGTGAACCACCTAGACCCATTCTGTAAGTAACGTTATCTAAACGACACTCTAACAGCTGTAACAAGTTCTCACCTGTAATGCCTTTTTGGCGATCAGCTTCAGCGTAGTAGCTACGGAATTGAGCTTCTAGAACGCCGTAAATACGACGAACTTTTTGTTTTTCACGCAACTGAACACCGTAGTCAGATAAACGTTGGTTACGACGTTGACCGTGTTGACCAGGTGGGAAGTTACGTTTTTCAATTGCACATTTATCAGTAAAGCATTTTTCAGCTTTTAAAAACAACTTCTCGCCTTCGCGACGGCACTGACGGCATTTAGGATCTAAATTTCTAGCCAAGATAGTTCTCCAGTAATCTTTTTCGCTTAGATGCGACGTTTTTTAGGTGGACGGCAACCGTTATGCGGAACTGGCGTCACATCAGTAATGCTGGTAATTTTAAAACCAGCTGCATTAAGTGCGCGCACAGCAGATTCACGACCTGGACCTGGGCCTTTAATACGCACTTCTAAATTCTTTACACCGTTCTCTTGCGCCGATTTACCAGCAACTTCAGCTGCAACCTGTGCTGCAAAAGGGGTACTTTTACGTGAACCTTTAAAACCTTGACCACCAGAAGTAGCCCATGACAAAGCATTGCCTTGACGGTCTGTAATGGTGATGATGGTATTGTTAAAAGAAGCATGCACGTGGGCGATACCCTCTGCAATATTCTTTTTAACTTTTTTTCTTACGCGTACATTAGCTTTTGCCATGTTGCATTTTCCTTACCAATAAATCTAACTTAAATTGTAAACTTTTAATCGTTTAGCATACTAAAGCGCTTAAGTGAAAAGCGCTTTACCGCCTAGGGATTACTTAGACTGCTTAATTGCCTTAACTGGGCCCTTACGAGTACGCGCATTTGTTTTAGTGCGCTGACCACGAACCGGCAATCCACGACGATGGCGAACGCCTCTGTAGCATCCTAAATCCATCAAACGTTTAATGTTCATTGAAACTTCGCGACGTAAGTCACCTTCAACTTTAAACTTCGCTACTTCATCACGTAACTTTTCAACATCTGCATCATTCAGATCTTTAATTTTTGCAGTTGCTAAAACACCAGCAGCAACGCAGATCTTTTGTGCAGTGTTACGTCCAATACCGTAAATTGCTGTTAAAGCAATTTCAGTGTGTTTGTTATTCGGGATATTTACCCCTGCAATACGCGCCATACTTTACTCCAAATTAGGCCTTACTGATTCACTTGCTTTAAAAAAGCCGATGATTTTAACAGGAAAACCATTTTTTATCAAATAGCTAATCTTCTGATCAATCAAATTATTGACCAACTTAAATTAATATGCAGCCTAAGCCTTTATTAATTTGGATTAATTGAACTTAATCAATTAACCTTGACGTTGTTTATGACGTGGATCTGTGCAGATAATACGCACAACGCCACGACGACGGACAACTTTACAATTACGGCATAAAGCCTTTACTGATGCACGAACTCTCATATTTCACTCCAATACAACTAAACTGTATGCTTACAACGCTTATTATTTATTTTGCACGGAACGTAATTCGCGCACGGGATAAATCATAAGGCGTCATCTCAACGGTGACTTTATCACCAGGCAAAATACGAATATAGTGCATACGCATTTTTCCTGAAATATAGCCTAAAACAACATGACCATTTTCTAACTTAACTCTGAAAGTAGCATTGGGGAGATTTTCTAAAATCTCACCTTGCATTTCAATTCTATCTTCCTTAGCCATCTTGCAATTACTTAACGCTAGGTGCGTTACCTTTAAAATTAGCTTTTCTAAGCAATCCCTCGTATTGATGAGACATCAAATGAGACTGCACCTGTGTCATAAAGTCCATAGTAACAACGACAATAATCAACAAAGAAGTGCCGCCAAAGTAGAAAGGCGTATTAAATTTTAAAATCAAAAATTCAGGTAACAAACATACCAACGTAATATAAGCAGCACCAACTAAAGTCAAACGACCCATAATACGATCAATATATTTTGCTGTCTGATCACCTGGTCTAATTCCTGGAACAAAAGCACCACTTTTCTTCAAGTTATCAGCTGTATCCTTAGGATTAAACTGCAATGCTGTATAAAAGAAGCAAAAGAAGAAAATTGCAGCAGCAAATAACAGGATATAAATCGGCTGTCCTGGTGACAATGCAGCAGCAACGTCTTTCAACCAGAATGTGCTTTCACTACTACCAAACCAACCCGCTAAAGTAGCTGGGAACAGAATGATACTAGAAGCAAAAATTGGAGGAATAACACCAGCCATATTCAACTTCATAGGCAAGTGCGTAGTTTGTCCACCATACACTTTATTACCTACCTGGCGCTTAGCGTAGTTAACTGTAATCTTTCTTTGGCCGCGCTCAACGAACACTACCAATGCAGTTACTAGCACTGTTGCTACCAGCAAGAAGAATGCTAGTGGAATACTAAACGCACCAGTATTTACCATTTCAGCAGTAGAACCAATCGCATGTGGCAAACCAGCAACTATACCGGCAAAAATAATGATAGAAATACCATTACCAATACCACGCTCTGTAATTTGCTCACCTAGCCACATCAAGAACATCGTGCCTGATACTAAAGTAATCACAGCTGTCAGTCTAAATGCCATGCCTGGATCAAATACTAAATTAGGCTGACCTTCTAACATAATCGCAATACCAAGCGCTTGGAACATTGCCAGCACTACAGTACCGTATCGTGTATATTTGGTGATTGCTCTACGACCTGCTTCACCCTCTTTTTTCAACTGCTCTAGTCTTGGTGACACAGCCGTCATCAACTGCATAATAATAGATGCAGAAATGTACGGCATGATACCCAAGGCAAACACAGTGAATCTAGACAAAGCACCACCTGAAAACATGTTAAACATGCCCAAGATACCGCCGCTTTGTGAAGCAAATAATTTAGCCAGTTCATCAGGATTAATCCCTGGAACTGGAATATGAGCACCTAAGCGGTAAACAATTAACGCACCTAAGACAAACAATAGGCGACTTTTAAGTTCGCCCATTTTTGCCGCTGTTTTTAAAATGCCTTCTTGTGCCAAGATATATACTCTTAAGCAGCTTCTAAAACTTTACCGCCAGCTGCTTCAACTGCAGCGCGAGCGCCTTTAGTTAATAGCAAACCTTGGATATTGTACTTAGCAGTTACATCACCAGACAAAAAGATCTTAGCGTTAGTTACTGTACCAGAAACGATATTTGCTGCTTTCAAAGCCAACAAGTCAATCACTTCATTAGGAATCAAAGCAAGTTCGCTAGTACGAACGTGCGCTGTATTCGCTTTAGTTAATGATTTAAAGCCACGTTTTGGTAGACGACGTTGAATAGGCATTTGACCGCCTTCAAAGCCAACTTTATGAAAACCACCAGTACGTGATTTTTGACCTTTATGACCACGACCAGCTGTTTTACCTAAACCAGAACCAATACCACGACCAACACGGCGACGTTCTTTTTTCGAGCCTTCTGCAGGCTTAATCGTATTTAATTGCATTATCCCTCTACCTTTAATAGATAGCCAACGGTATTGATCATACCGCGAATTGCCGGAGTATCTTGTAATTCAACTGTATGGTGCATGCGGCGTAAACCTAAACCTCTAACGGTAGCTTTATGCGCCTCAATACGACCAATAACACTTTTAACAAGAGTTACTTTAATGCCTGATGCATCTTTTTTTGCTTTAGCCATAATTAGCCTCTAATTTCTTCAACTGATTTACCGCGTTTAGCAGCGATTTCCGCTGGTGTATTCATTGACTCTAAACCGTTCAATGTAGCGCGAACTAAGTTGTAAGGATTGGTTGAACCAATACATTTTGCTACAACGTTAGTCACACCCATTACTTCGAAAATAGCGCGCATTGCACCACCGGCGATAATACCAGTACCTTCAGAAGCTGGTTGAATAAACACTTTAGCAGCACCGTGAACACCTGTAACTGCATGATGCAAAGTACCGTTTGTTAAATTGATTTTTAACATACCACGACGTGCTTCATCCATTGCTTTTTGTACTGCAACTGGAACTTCACGCGCCTTACCTTTACCCATGCCTACAGCACCGTCGCCATCACCTACTACTGTAAGTGCAGCAAAACTCATAATACGACCACCTTTAACCGTTTTACTTACACGATTAACTGCAATCATTTTTTCGCGCAAACCATCAGTCTGCTGCTGTTGCTGTTCAATTTCTTTTGCCATCATTAACCTCTTTAGCAGTCAGACCAATTAGAAGGACAAGCCGTTTTCACGTGCGGCATCAGCCAACGCTTTAATACGACCATGATATTTGTAACCAGAACGATCAAAAGCAACAGTAGTTACACCAGCCTTGATCGCTTTTTCAGCAATTAATTTACCAATTGCTGTGGCAGCTTCAACGTTGCCACCATTTTTGATGTTTTTGCGAACTTCAGCTTCTACTGTAGAAGCGCTAACGATCACTTTATCACCAGTACCGGCAATAATTTGCGCATAAATGTGCGTATTAGTACGGTGCACACTCAAACGAGTAACTTTTAGCTCTGCAATTTTGGCACGGGTTTTACGTGCACGACGCAAGCGATTATTTACGTTGTTCATTTTTTAAGCCTTATTTCTTTTTGGTTTCTTTAATTACAACAACTTCATCCGCATAACGAACACCTTTACCTTTATAAGGCTCTGGAGCACGGTAAGCGCGAATCTGTGCCGCAACTTGACCAATAACCTGTTTATCAACACCAGTTAACACAACTTCAGTTGGTGTAGGTGTAGCAACAGTAACGCCTTCTGGCATTTTGTGGTTGATCGGATGTGAATAGCCTAATTCCAAATTCAACATAGCGCCTTGTGCAGCAGCTTTGTAACCAACGCCAACTAGCGTTAATTTACGAGTAAAGCCTTCTGAAACACCTTTAACCATGTTAGCAACTAAGGCACGTAAAGTACCTGACATTGCTTGAGAATGCTGAGCGTCGTTAGCCGCTTCGAAAGTGATAGTTTCACCTTCGCGTTTTAGCAAAACTGCACCAGTCAAAGACTGTGTCAATTTACCTAATGGACCACTAACATTAATTGCATCAGCGCTAAGTACAACTTCAACTTTAGCAGGAATAGCTACTGGATTTTTAGCAACACGTGACATTTGCTTCTCCTTAAGCCACTACGCACAGCACTTCACCACCGATACCGGCAGCTTGAGCTTTACGATCTGTCATTACACCCTTAGATGTAGACATAATTGTCACACCAAGGCCATTCATCACTTTAGGAATCTCTTGGCTTCCTTTGTACACACGTAAACCAGGCTTACTGATACGCTGGATACGTTCAATTACTGGACGACCTGCGTAATATTTAAGACTAATGTTTAACGTTGCTTTATTACCTTCTGTTTGCACAGCAAAGTCTTCGATATAGCCTTCATCTTTAAGAACGCTAGCGATAGCTGACTTAACATTAGAAGAAGGCATAGTTACAACCGCTTTATTGACCATCTGCGCATTACGAATACGCGTCAACATATCGGCAATTGGATCACTCATACTCATAGATCTATTCCCCTATTACCAGCTAGCTTTGGTGACGCCTGGCACTTGGCCACTCATCATTAAATCACGCAATTTGCTACGTGCAATACCAAACTTACTAAACACACCACGTGGGCGACCAGTTAAAGCACAACGGTTACGAAGACGCACTGGGCTTGAGTTACGTGGAAGCGCTTGGAATTTCATACGCGCTTCAAAACGGCTTTCAGCAGTAGCATTTACATCGTTCATTGCAGCTTCAAGTGCCGCACGTTTTGCAGCAAATTTACTTACAGTTGCGCGGCGTTTGATTTCGCGCTCTGTCATACAGGTTTTAGCCATATCTTAACCTCTGAAAGGGAAACTGAATGCAGCAAGTAATGCTTTTGCTTCTTCATCAGTTTTCGCAGTAGTAGTAATAGTGATATTCATCCCACGAATTGCATCGATTTTATCATATTCAATTTCAGGGAAAATTATCTGCTCTTTAACGCCCATGTTATAGTTTCCACGGCCATCAAAAGATTTAGCAGAAATACCACGGAAGTCACGGATACGAGGAATAGCCACTGTTACTAAGCGATCCAAAAACTCGTACATGCGCTCACGGCGCAAAGTAACTTTACATCCAACAGGATAATCATCACGAATCTTAAATGAAGCAACTGATTTCTTAGCTTTGGTTACGATTGCTTTTTGACCAGCAATTTTCTCCATATCACCAACAGCATGCTCCATCACCTTCTTATCAGCAACAGCCTCACCAACACCCATATTAAGTGTGATTTTTTCGATGCGAGGCACCTGCATCACAGAAGTGTAACCAAATTGCTCAGTCAATGACTTAACAACTGAGTCTTTATAGTATTGTTTTAAACGCGCCATTATTCTTCCTATGCGTCAACTGCTTCGCCATTAGATTTGAATACGCGAATTTTGCGACCATCTTCTAATGTCTTAAAGCCTACGCGATCACCTTTTTGTGTCGCACTGTTAAATAAAGCAACGTTTGAGATGTCAACTGGCATCTCTTTAGCAATAATGCCACCAGCGATACCCTTCATCGGGTTAGGTTTTGCATGTTTCTTAACTAGGTTAAGACCCTCTACAACAACATGACCTGAATCAAGAATACTTAACACTGTACCTTGCTTGCCTTTATCTTTACCTGTATTCAGGATGACTTGATCACCCTTGCGAATTTTATTCATGTGAGCTCCTACAAAACTTCTGGCGCTAATGAAACGATTTTCATGAATTTTTCTGAACGTAATTCACGAGTCACTGGCCCAAAAATACGTGTGCCAATCGGTTCGAGCTTGTTATTTAACAACACAGCTGCATTACCGTCGAACTTAACCAAAGAGCCGTCTGGACGACGAACACCTTTAGCAGTACGCACAACAACCGCACTGTACACTTCGCCTTTTTTAACGCGACCACGAGGCGCAGCATCTTTAATGCTCACCTTAATGATATCGCCAATACCAGCGTAACGACGTTTAGAACCACCTAACACCTTGATGCATTGCACAGAGCGCGCACCAGTGTTGTCGGCAACTTCTAGCCGAGATTGCATTTGAATCATGAGAGTAATCTCCAACTTAATCCGTAAAAACCAACACCGGCCATTTATAGTTAAAAACTATGTAGGCCGACAGACCACGGTCAGTATTGGGGCGAGAGCTTTGTGACTTACAAGAAGTCGCTCGCCGAAAAACAAAACATTATATACAGCTTAAAACAATTACGCAATTACTTTTAACGGTAATTGCGTAATTATCAAACTTAGGCCTGTTTAACAACCCAAGTTTTAGTTTTTGATAATGGACGACTTTCAACGATAGTCACCACATCACCTTCTTTACAACTGTTTGTTTCATCATGTGCGTGAAATTTCTTAGACTGACGAACCACTTTACCAATCAAAGGGTGTTTAACTTTACGCTCAACTAAAACAGTAACAGTTTTGTCCATCTTGTCGCTGACAACACGGCCAGTAAGACTACGCACTACTTTTGTTGTATCGGTCATATTATGCCTGCTTTGCTTTCTCAGCTAACACAGTCTTAACACGCGCTACATCTTTGCGTACTTTACCTAGCTGATCTACTTTATTTAATTGCTGAGTAGCTAATTGCATACGTAGTGAAAATTGCGCACGACGCAATTCAATCAACTCTGCATTTAGCTCTTCAACGCTTTTTGCTCTTAAATCGGTTGCTTTCATATTAGCTTCCTTGTCCTTAACTACCAAGTTGGCGTGTCATGAATGTCGTCTCGATTGGTAGCTTAGCAGCAGCCAAACGGAACGCTTCACGCGCTAGCTCTTCGCTAACACCGTCCATCTCGTATAACATTTTACCTGGTTGGATTTGAGCTACGTAGTACTCAGTACTACCTTTACCGTTACCCATACGTACTTCTGCAGGTTTTTTAGAAATTGGTTGGTCTGGGAAAATACGAATCCATACACGACCACCACGTTTAATGTGACGAGTCATTACTCGACGTGCTGCTTCAATTTGACGAGCTGTCAAACGGCCACGGCCAATCGCTTTTAAACCAAAATCACCAAAACTTACTTTATTACCCGTAGTTGCAATGCCTTTGTTACGGCCTTTTTGCATCTTACGGTATTTTTGTCTAGACGGTTGTAGCATCTTTAGCCCTCGCCTTTCTTACTCTTTTTTCAGGTTCTGCAGCCGGTGCTACAGCAGCTTGCGCAGCTTGAGCATTACCTGCAAAAATTTCACCTTTGAATACCCAAACTTTGATACCAATGATGCCGTATGTTGTTGAAGCTTCAGCTACACCGTAATCAATGTCAGCACGTAATGTATGTAATGGCACACGACCTTCACGGTACCATTCAGTACGTGCGATTTCGATACCATTCAAACGACCTGAACTCATGATTTTGATACCTTGTGCACCTAAGCGCATTGCATTTTGCATAGCACGCTTCATAGCACGACGGAACATCACACGTTTTTCAAGTTGTTGTGCAATTGATTGTGCAATCAAAGTAGCATCAAGCTCTGGCTTACGCACTTCTTCAATGTTCAAATGAACTGGAACGCCCATCAAACCTTGCAATGAAGAACGTAATGACTCGATGTCCTCACCTTTTTTACCAATAACCACGCCTGGGCGCGCACTGTAAATGGTGATCTTTGCATTTTTAGCTGGGCGCTCAATCATAATACGACTAACTGCAGCACTTGCTAGTTTCTTATTCAAAAACTCACGCACTTTGATGTCGCTTTGCAACATCGCAGGGAAGTTCTTACTATTGGCATACCAACGTGAGGCCCAGTTCTTTTGAACGCTCAGACGGAAACCAATTGGATTAATTTTCTGACCCATGATTATCCCTTAGTTACCGACAGTCACATGAATGTGACAGGTTGGTTTAGTAATACGACCCGCACGACCTTTTGCGCGTGGACGAATACGTTTAAGCACAATGCCTTTATCAACATAAATTGAAGTAACTTTCAATTCGTCGATATCAGCCCCATTGTTATGTTCAGCGTTAGCGATTGCAGATTCAACTACTTTCTTGATGATCTCAGCACCTTTTTTAGGTGTGAAGTTCAAGATGTTAAGTGCGTGATCTACTTTCTTGCCACGAACAAGGTCTGCCACCAATCTAGCTTTTTGCGGAGAGAGATGCACACCTTTTAATATTGCAGATACTTGCATAATTCAGCTCCTACTTCTTAGCTTTCTTGTCGGCTGCATGCCCTTTGAATGTACGTGTTAACGCAAACTCACCAAGCTTGTGACCTACCATGTTTTCAGAAATCAACACTGGAATGTGTTGCTTACCATTATGAATTGCAATAGTAAGACCGATAAAATCTGGGAAAATTGTAGAACGACGTGACCAAGTTTTAATTGGTTTGCGATCGCGAGTTGCCGCAGCAACTTCTACTTTTTTCGCCAAATGACCATCAATAAATGGACCTTTTTTGAGTGAACGTGCCATATGATTACCTTACATTCCTTGGACGACGACTAACGCGCATATTATCCGTACGTTTGCTGCTACGTGTACGGTAACCCTTAGTTTTAACACCCCATGGGCTCACTGGATTCATACCAGCAGCTGTTTTACCTTCACCACCACCGTGAGGGTGATCAACCGGGTTCATCACCACACCGCGAACGGTTGGACGAACACCACGCCAGCGCATCGCACCAGCTTTACCAATTGAACGTAGTGAATGCTCTTCATTACCCACTTCACCTAAAGTTGCTTTGCAATCCACGTGTACGCGGCGAACTTCACCTGAACGTAAACGTAATTGAGCGTAACTGCCCTCACGTGCCAACAACTGTACTGAAGTACCAGCTGAACGCGCTAATTGAGCACCTTTACCAGGTTGCAACTCGATACAATGGATCGTGCTACCAACTGGAATGTTACGCAATGGCATTGCATTACCTACTTTAATAGGTGCATCTGAACCACTGATTAATTGCGCACCTGCAGCAATGCCACGTGGTGCAATAATATAACGACGCTCACCATCAGCATAACAAAGCAAAGCAATGTGTGCTGTACGATTTGGATCATACTCAATATGCTCCACTTTCGCTGGAATGCCATCTTTATTACGACGGAAGTCGATTAAACGGTAATGCTGTTTATGACCACCACCTTGATGACGCGTTGTAATATGACCGTTGTTATTACGGCCTGCGTTTTTACTTTGACTCTCCAACAGCGGTGCGTGTGGTTTACCTTTGTAAAGGTCTGGTGTTACAACCTTAAGTACGCCACGACGACCCGGGGAGGTTGGTTTGACTTTAACTAATGCCATCTCTTCTCTCCTTATTCGCCCGCTGCGAAGTTAATTTCTTGGCCTGGTTTCAAGCTAACATAAGCTTTTTTCCAGTCTTTACGCTTGCCCATATTTTTGCCAGCGCGTTTAGTTTTACCGCCAACATTAATAACAGCAACACTAGCTACTTCAACTTTAAAAACAAGCTCAACTGCAGCTTTGATTTCTGGTTTAGTAGCATCAGTACGCACTTTAAATGCGATTTGCTGATGTTTGTCAGCAATGTAAGTTGCTTTCTCAGTAATTTGCGGAGCTAAAATTACTTGTAACAAACGATCTTGAGTTTTAGTAATAGCGCTCATCATGCTAACATCTCCTCAAGCTTCTTCACTGCACCCTCAGTAGCAACTACATTAGGGAAGCGAACCAAACTAACAGGGTCAGCAAACTGAGCTTCAACCACCATTACGTTAGTTAAGTTACGTGAAGATAAATATAAGTTTTCATTAAAGCTATCAGTTAGCACTAACACGCCACCTGCATAACCCATACCTTTGATTTTTTCTGCCAATGCCTTGGTTTTAGGCGTATCAACAGAGAACTCTTCAACTACGCTTAAACGGTCTTGACGAACTAATTCTGACAAGATTGTTTGCATACCAGCACGGTAAGCCTTACGGTTTACTTTGTGGCTAAAGTTTTCATTAGGTGAGTTAGGGAATGCACGACCACCTCCACGCCAGATAGGGCTTGAGCTCATACCTGAACGAGCGTTACCTGTACCTTTTTGCGCGTAAGGCTTATGTGTCGTATGCGCAACTGTGTCACGGCCCTTTTGAGCACGTGTAGCAGTACGAGCATTTGCCATGTAACCAACTACAACTTGGTGAACCAAAGCTTCGTTAAATTCGCGACCAAATGTACCTTCAGATACAGTCACGCCTTTTTTAGCTGGCTTACCATTTTTATCTATTAGCTTAAGTTCCATTATTTAACCCCTTTCACTTTAATGGCTGGACGCACAACAACGTCGCCGCCTTTAGAGCCAGGGATCGCACCTTTAATCAACAACAGGTTACGCTCAACGTCTACACGAACGATTTCCAAGTTCTGTGTAGTTACTTTAACAGCACCCAAATGACCAGGCATACGCTTACCAGGGAAAACGCGACCAGGATCTTGCGCCATACCGATAGAACCAGGTACGTTATGTGAACGTGAGTTACCATGAGAAGCACGGTTAGAACTAAAATGATGGCGTTTAATCGCGCCAGCAAAGCCCTTACCTAAAGATGTGCCAGTAACGTCAACTTTTTGACCCGCTTGGAAAATATCAACAGTGATATTTGCACCAGGCGTGTAATTAGCTAAAACGTCGTCACCGACTGAGAATTCATGAATACCAGCACCTGCAGCAGAACCTGACTTAGCATAATGCCCAGTCAATGCTTTGTTGATACGGCTGGCACGACGTGTGCCGTAAGCTACTTGAAGGCCAGTATAGCCATCGCTTGCGGTCGTCTTGATCTGTGTCACGCGGTTAGGTACAACTTCCAACACGGTTACCGGAACGCTTGCGCCATCCTCAGTAAACACGCGGGTCATACCCACTTTGCGACCAATAAGCCCTAAGCTCATGATCGTTTCCTTATATTTTAGTTAAAAAGTCGATTACAATTGACCGACTTCTGTGAAAGAGGCCGGATTATACCGAACCTCAGTTTTTTTTACAACTAGATTTTACTACTTAAGTTTTTTACAACTTAATTTCAACATCCACACCAGCAGGCAAATCTAATTTCATTAATGCATCTACTGTTTTATCAGTTGGATCCACAATGTCCATTAAACGTTGATGGGTACGAATTTCGAATTGGTCACGTGAAGTTTTGTTTACGTGTGGTGAGCGTAAAATATCAAAACGCTCGATACGTGTTGGTAATGGTACTGGACCTTTAACAACAGCGCCGGTACGTTTGGCAGTTTCTACGATTTCTTGAGCTGATTGATCAATCAAACGATAATCAAATGCTTTAAGACGAATACGGATTTTTTGGTTTGTCATTTTTACTGCCTTTCAAAAGAGCGAAACGGCAGGGTTCACCCTGCCGTTTGATTTAACTACAAAAATTACTCGATAATCTTAGCTACAACACCAGCACCAACAGTACGGCCACCTTCACGGATAGCGAAGCGTAAGCCTTCTTCCATCGCGATTGGTGCAATCAATGTAACAGTGATTGATACGTTGTCGCCTGGCATTACCATTTC
>NZ_DASWWA010000026.1:0-5696 GCF_036401095.1 Methylotenera sp. | reverse complement strand
TTAAAGCCAAATTGTCATTGACCTAGTTTTGATTTGAAGTTTTTCTTGGCATGCTATTTCTAATCTAGATATGTTCGGAATAGTAAGGCTCGTAGTTTCTTTATATTTTTTAGCAAATTTTCTCACCCTGTTTTTTAAAAGAAAATTCTGTCTATTTTCAAGACTTGACGCTTCAATAAACATCTCGGCTAAGGTATCGTAGAATTGTTTTTCGGCTTGCTCTAATATTTGCCAAAGAACGTTAGCTTTAAAGTTAAGCCCCAAGCTATTAACATACTCACCTAGATCAAGAACGGTTTCGCCGCTCAACATCCCTAGAGAAACTGCATCAACTTTTATCAAATCATCCATTTTATTCCCTCTCAACTTTTGGAATAATCATAATACTTATTTGGAGGATTTGATCGATTCTAAATAACAACAGAATTCCTGTGTTATGTTTTATCAGTTTAGTTCAGCTTTTGTGCTTGAGTTACTTATCCCCATATAGCAATCAATATGCTTACCTACGAGCATTTAAAGTTGACCAGAATGGAGTGAGGTCAAACTAAATATATGCATTGGAATGAGCGGAACTTAAGGCAGTAAGATCTACCCATTCTCTTCTAAAATTTTATTTATTAGGCTTATTGTGAAGGTCGTATCAAATTAGTACAGCAACTAGCAGCATAATAAAGAGGTAAGCTTTTCTGAATGGTAGTTTTATAAATATGGCATTTGATGGAAGGCGTCCATAGCGTACTGCTTTGGTAAATGCGTCGAATAAATCCTCTAGTGTTAAGTTAGAGTGAAGTTTTTCGAAAGCAAGCCAACTAAACTCACGGCCATCTCCTCGTCCTTTTAGCATTGCTTTAGTGCTTCTTGTGTCTTTACAACTAACGTCTTGCATAATCATATTTACTTCCTTAAATGAGTTGATTTACACAGCTCATTATCCAGATATCATTTATATGTCAAATTTAGCGAGAGTTTTAGTTATTGATTTTGGATGTATCGAAAACTAAAGCTGGATGGTTATCTTCGTTTCCTCTAATTACTTACCAGACTTAAAACTTCCACTGGGTTTCACCAAAAATGCCGCTGCCAATTGCTTCTCAAAGCCGTGATTACTGCCATTAATCACAGTGAACTTTTTATTTTTAAAAGGCATTTTCACTTAGCGTGTCTCACGCAATGCAATCATTAGCAGCCTTAAAAAACACTTGGTTTTAATCTTCCTTAGAAGGGGCGGTGTTTCTTTATTCGGCATAGCGTCTACGCGTTAGTAATTTCGCTGATCAGAAAATTTGATAGTTTGATCAAAGTTAACATACCAATACACAATATGAGCGATGCTAAAGTTTTCCCCGATGTCACATAAAAAACTAAGGCCATAAGCGGATACGCAAAGAGCGTTTTTAACCAAAACATATTATTCCCCTTTAATCAATTTAATCGCTTGGCGAACATGCGCAAGCGTGACCCGGAATCTCTTGTTTTCACCAGTTGAAATCGCTTCATTTACCGCAGATTGCAGAATTTCGCCTACGTTGGCCAATGACTCACCGTTCAATAGTTCAACAATCGCCTCTGCAGTAAAGTCTGCGCCTAATTTAGCTTTGGTTTTACCAATCCACTTGGTCACGTAGCCATGCAATGAATATTCATCCGGCACATCAAAAGCTACTTTCTCCGTAAAGCGACCACCACGTAACATCGCAGCTTCAATTAGATCTGGTGCATTAGTCGCAGCAATAAACAAAATGTCTTTTGTTCTACCATCAGCCCCGTCCATAATCGTCAAAAGCTTGTTAGTCACATCTTTTGACAAGATAGAGTTGCGACGGTCTGCTAATACATCATCAGCTTCATCAATAAACACGATACAAGGGCGTACATCTTTTGCACGCTTAATCAATGTATCAATCTTGTCTGGACTATGAAGCAAGTCATGACCGCTTGTTTTTAAGAATGCCCATTTAGACTCTTTCGCTAATGCCATCGCCGCAATCGTCTTACCTGTACCGGCAGGGCCGTGGAACAATACACCTGAAGGTACGCTACCGCCCATTTCTTCAATTTCATCAATGTTCACCATACGTTTAGCCAATTTTGTCATTCTGCTACGCATCTCTGGTGCCAAGATTAGCTGATCAATATTCAATGCATCTTCAGGAATCTTATCGCCCATAGAAGCGTTTAATCGGCGTAACGCACCAGCTAACTCATCAAAGCCAACAGTTTCAATCTTACCTTCTTTGAGTTGGTCTAATGTTTCTGTGGCAATCGCGTTAATACGTGACACAGCAAAGCCTTCCCAACGCTTAGCAGCACGCTCTAATCCGCTTGCATCAACTTTCGACGCAACTGACTTCAAGCCGTCATTCAGTAAGAATTTACGTGCAGCAAAGTCAGGTGGTGGTACTTCGATTTTGTAATCAAAGCGGCCTTCACGAATCGCGGCCGGATCTAAACGTTCTAAGAAGTTAGAAGCAGCAACTACGACTACTTTACTGCGACGAATATCCTCAAGACGTTTCAACATAGCAGATACAGTCTTAGGGCCTTCGCTATCTGCATTTGTCACTTTGCTACGGTCAATCATTACCGCTTCAATTTCATCCAAGAACAGCACACATGGCGCTTGTTGGATAGCATCATCAAAAACCTTCATTACACGCTCAGTAGTTTGACCAACCCATGAGCTGGCAAATGTGCCAAACGCTACATTGATGATAGGTAACTTCAACTCACCAGCTAACGCTTCTGCCATTGTTGTTTTTCCGTTACCAGGATCACCAGTAAGCAGGATGCCGTTACGTTTAGGGCTTGCAGGGTCGTTAGATAGCACTTCATTACCGGCTTTCAATAAACGAGCTTTGAACTCATCCATGCCCACGACATTGTTAAAGTTTTTACGAGCAATAAGAGCGTTGTATGTAATGGTCGGCACATTTGCTGGTTGAACGCTTGCACCGTTGTTGCTAGACCCATTGTTGTCATATGTATTTGGGACATAGTAAGCACGTGCCATAACATGACGGCCAAACTTATAACGCAACCAATCATCCAATGTCTCATTGTGGTATTCCAAATATGCCCAAGCATTTAGTGATGCAAATACGCCCATCATGAATAGTAAGGCCATGTTGGTCGTATCCATATTGGAAGCTTTAACAGCCAAACCAATCACTAAGAACAGCGCCCAAATGCCGTGATATGCCTTCTTGCCTTTAAATAATGAATAAAGAATAAAAGCGACTGGCAATAACAGCACAAACTCAATGTTAGCTAAGTGGTACGCATCAAAAAACATTGGCCAACCTGTGTTAATCAACCCATTAATATCAGATTTTTCATAATCCATTGCGTTGATAATTGGATACTGTCCAATCGGTAGCAATAACACTGGCAGCACGCCAAAGGCTAATAGTGCTAGCGGCATTGCAACTAAACTTTTAATAGAAAATTTATTCATGTTAATTATCCAAACATTGAAATTAATGATTGATAACAGCTAGGCTTAGTTGGCAGGTCAATTACTCGTTTACCATTCACGATAGCTACTTCAATCGAATCCAACTTATTGTTCACGTACCAAGGTAAGTTTGCACGTTGCGCGTCTAATTGCTGATTCAAGGCAATATCGTTTACTTGTTTAGCATCCTTAGCTTTCGCGATAACCTGTACCTTATATTTCCCAGTAGATTCATTCAGAATTAAGTAGGGTAGGTAGTCCATATCCTTGCATCCTTTGGTTTGCTCGCAAGCGGTGTGACGGATAGCCTCAAACACACTGCCGTTACGCATCTCGTTCTCAAGTTTACCGAGTGAATACTGAGTGTTGTAGAAGAAAGCTGAGAACACTGCGCAATAGCCCAACAATGAACCCCAGAAAATTTTTCCGGCCGTATTAGATAATCTTATTTTTTGCATGCGAACTTTCCTTCTTATTGATTTTATTTTTTGTGATGATATCTACAGATTGCCCAGTCCGCAGAGTCAAATCAATTAGCTTATCTACTGTAAATTTATCAACCCGTTGATCAAGAATTTCAGTCACAATTTTGTTAGTGGTTGATAATTGACTTATTACTTGCTCTCGGCTGTAGTTGTTTGAATTTATCCAGTCGTTAAGGTGGCATAATAACTTCAATTTCAGCCTAGATTTCTCAAGCTTTAGCTCAGAGATTTCTTCCAATATTTCATGGGTATCTTTAAAGAAATAGTTGATTAATAAAATTCCTGGAATCAGGATTAAAGACAATAGAGCGATTGAAATTAATACTAATTGAGCTTGGCTCATCATTCTTCCTTGTATTTAAAATTCCAAATTAGCACAAAAGGTTTTTCATGCAAGTTTTGAGATTTTTTAGTGAGAAGTTTGTAATCAGGGCTTGCTACACACTTCGCCGGTCTGAATGATTAAGGTATAGAGAAGATCACTTATCTTCCTAAATAGATGGCTGTGACTTGCTCTCGCTCATGTCCCAGCTCTTTACTTATGATCAACCTAACCTCTCTATCAATAATTTTTTCTTCTTTGGTTAATTCTTTAGAACTTTTCCCACCTGCTGCTGGTGATAGCTGCGTTGTAAGTTCTAGATATCGTTGTTGTGCATAAGCATGTCTAAAGCCATGTACCTTATGAATTCCCGCTTTGGCGGTATGATCCTCAAAGCGTTTCAATTGTTGTATGTAGGTAAGCGTATTTGGGATCAAGCTCTCATTTCTGGCGAAGTCTTTAATCTGTTTTAAAAGCTGTCTCTGAGCTTCGTTCCTGATTGGTACTGCACGCTCTTTACCTCCCTTGGTCCAACTACTTTTAAGAACTATTCTATCGCCGCGATCAGCCCAAGAAACATTGAATTTGATAGACTCTTCACGACGTAAACCAAACTGCTCCTGAAGTTTTAATGACAACTTAATATGCTCGTCTGCAATGAGGGTTAATTTCTCATGATCCAAAGCTGTTGCTTTAGAAATATTCGTCACATAAACACGTTTTTCAATTTTATAGTGTGAGTTGTCATTGGCGATGACTGACTTAATATTTAGCTTTTCAGCCACCCAGCGTAAATCACTCATTCTGTTTTTCACCGTCCCAGAGCTTAAGTTCTCAAGTTGCCAGTGATTCACAAGTGCGTGGATATGCTTAGGTTTCAGATTCTCAATTCTTAGATTTCTAAATCCCAATCCATGCAGTTGATTAGCGACTAGGCTTAATCGTCGTTCTCGATTAGCTTGAGTCGAATGGCTTCCATCCCGATTGCGCTCACAGAGCTTCTTCAGTTGATAATTCAAATCTCGCATTAGTTAATCCCACAAATATCGTAATAATCATTAAGCTTAAAACCGTAGGTAAGTGTTACTGACTATTCATAGCTAAACTATGAATCCATGCTGACATGGTAAAAGTCGCTAGGGGCTTATTCCTAGAGTCCTGATTAGAAAATCATTACATGTGCCAACTATCAGGGCGTGCTTGGCTCCAAAGTCGTCTCTGTAGAAACGATGATTTTGGACGAGAAATATCCCAGTCTCGATGGGACGCGGATGAGCGCGTGCTTGTGCCTGCATTCAGGCTATGTGTGAATGGCAAAGAGCCTTTTGAAATACTTCTATTAAACACAACTAGAAACAGACATAAAGTTTTAAGAAAAACTAATGCACATCAATAAATCAATATTGACCGGATTTTATAGACGGATTTATTT
>NZ_DASWWA010000025.1:0-15797 GCF_036401095.1 Methylotenera sp. | reverse complement strand
ACATTGATTGCACCAATCGCGATGGAAGAAGGCTTACGCTTCGCTATCCGTGAAGGTGGCCGTACTGTTGGTGCTGGTGTTGTAGCTAAGATTATCGAGTAAGATAATTTGTAAGAGTTGCGCAAACAACCCTGCGTAACTCTTATTAAAAGGTTTAAGTACAGGCCAATAGCTCAATTGGTAGAGTATCGGTCTCCAAAACCGAGGGTTGGGGGTTCGAGACCCTCTTGGCCTGCCAAATATATAGTATGGATTTATTAATCTGCCGAATAACTAGAAATATTCATATTTCTAGTTATTCGCGTTAGTAAGACCTGAAGTTATTTTAGTCACCATTAAGTAAGTTCTTAGATTAAGACAATTATGCTCAATAAAATTAAGTTGCTATCAGCTGCGCTGTTGCTGGTGGCAGGCATTGCCGGTTTTTACCTTTTAGCAGACAAGCCTACTGTAGTGCGTATTTTGGTTGTGCTTGCAGGTTTGGCGGCTTCTGTTGCTGTGCTTTGGACCACTCCGCTTGGTCAGCAGTCATTTGGTTTTATTGGTGAAGCAGTTGCTGAGTCACGTAAAGTGGTTTGGCCTACACGTAAAGAAACAATACAAACTACATTGGTAGTATTTGTATTAGTAGTTGTGATGGCTGCATTTCTGGCGGTAGTCGATATCGGATTTGCTTTTATGGTTAAGTGGTTACTAGGACGGGGCGCGTAATGAGTATGAAATGGTACGCGGTGCAGGCTTTTTCAGGTTTTGAAAAATCCGTGCAAAAAGGATTAGAAGAGCGCGTAGTGCGTTCTGGATTACAAGATCAGTTTGGCCAAATTTTAGTGCCAATCGAAGAAGTGATCGAAATGAAAGCGGGTCAGAAAACAATTTCTGAGCGTAAGCTTTACCCAGGTTATGTGTTGGTTCAGATGAATATGACAGATGACACTTGGCATCTGGTGAAAAGTACACCACGTGTAACAGCATTTATTGGTGGAAGTGCGCAAAAGCCAACACCAATTAAAGATAAAGAAGTCGACATCATCTTGCAGCGCATTGATGATAGTAAAAGTAACCCTACACAAAAACTTACCTTTGAAAAAGGTGAGTCAGTTCGTATTACCGATGGTCCATTTAAAGACTTTTCTGGCAATGTGGAAGAAATCAACTACGAGAAAAGCAAGTTGCGCGTTTCTGTGGTTATTTTCGGTCGTTCTACACCGGTTGAGTTGGAGTTTAGTCAGGTAGAAAAAGAAGTTTAGTAGTAAGTAGTTGTTTTTATTAACGGGGAGCTTTGGTCTCGATTGAAGCGTTAGTACCCATATTAGGAGTAATAGCATGGCAAAGAAAGTTATTGGCTATATCAAGCTGCAGATTCCTGCAGGTAAAGCTAATCCAAGTCCACCAGTAGGTCCAGCATTGGGTCAACGTGGTTTGAATATTATGGAATTCTGTAAAGCGTTTAACGCTGCAACACAAGGTGTTGAGCCAGGATTGCCAATCCCAGTAGTAATCACTGCGTTTGCTGATAAGAGCTTCACATTCGTGATGAAATCTCCTCCAGCAACTATTTTGATCAAAAAAGCAGCTGGTATTACTAAAGGTTCACCTCGTCCACATACTGATAAAGTTGGCAAAATCACTCGTGCACAAGCTGAAGATATTGTGAAAACTAAACAAGCTGATTTGTCTGCTGCTGATATGGATGCTGCAGTTCGCACTATCGCAGGTAGCGCTCGCAGTATGGGTATTGAAGTGGAGGGTGTATAACATGGCTAAAAGAATTAACGCACTACGTGCAAAAGTAGATCGTAATAAATTGTATCCAGTAACTGAGGGTTTAACTTTAGTTAAAGAGAATGCAACTGCAAAATTCAATGAGTCTATCGATGCGGTAGTTAACTTAGGTATTGATGCACGTAAATCTGACCAATTGGTACGTGGTGCTATCGTGTTACCTAACGGTACAGGTAAAACTACACGTGTTGCTGTGTTTGCACAAGGTGCACAAGCTGAAGCGGCTAAAGCTGCTGGTGCTGACATCGTTGGTTTTGAGGATTTGGCTGAGCAAGTTAAAGCTGGTGTAATGGACTTTGACGTTGTAATTGCTACACCGGATGCAATGCGTATCGTTGGTGCTTTAGGTCAAGTGTTAGGCCCGCGTGGTTTGATGCCTAACCCGAAAGTAGGTACTGTGACTCCTGATGCAGCTACTGCAGTTAAAAATGCTAAAGCTGGTCAAGTACAATACCGTACCGACAAAGGCGGTATCATTCACTGCACAATCGGCCGTGCTTCTTTCACAGTTGAACAATTGCAAGGTAACTTGGCTGCATTAGTTGATGCTTTGAACAAAGCTAAACCAGCTGCAAGCAAAGGTGTTTACCTGAAAAAACTATCTGTATCTAGTACTATGGGTGCAGGTGTGCGTGTTGATCAAGCAAGCTTGGTTGCTTAATTAGAATAATGGGTGAGGCTTTGTTGCCTCACCTATATAGTGCTTTGGGCTCATTTCCTTTGCTAACTTAATGGTGATGCAATTGAATTGAGGTTATCAAAGACCGTAGGTGTCGTTTCGATTTAATGTGGTTTTGTGTTGGATTAAAGCTTTTGGCTTTAATTTTTAATATCAAAACCTGGCCTACGCAGATGGCGTATCCCTATAACAGGTTAATCCTGATAAAAGGTCGCCGTAAAAGTGGTTTTTATAATATTAATTATAAGAGCTGATTCTGCTTTAGAAATAAAGCGGAGATTTTAACGGAAGGAGAAAGACCTTGAGTCTAAATCTTACAGAGAAAAAAGCGGTTGTTGCTGAAGTAAGTGCACAAGTTGCACAAGCACAAGCGATTGTTCTTGCTGAATATCGTGGTATGGGCGTAGCCAATATGACGGTATTGCGTGCAGATGCCAGAAAATCAGGCGTGTATCTACGTGTATTGAAAAATACATTGGTACGTCGCGCGGTTGAAGGTACACCATTTGCAGCATTAGCAGACCAAATGGTTGGCCCATTGGTGTTCGGCATTTCTGCTGACCCAGTAGCGGCAGCTAAAGTACTGAACAATTTTGCTAAAACTAACGATAAATTCGTTATTAAAGCAGGTGCGGTGCCAAATCAATTGATGGATGTTGCTGGTGTTCAAGCGCTAGCATCTACATTAAGTCGTGAAGAGTTGCTTGCTAAATTTGCTCGTACTCTTAACGAAGTGCCTACTAAGTTTGCACGTGCGATTGCGGCAGTTCGCGACGCTAAAGAAGCAGCTTAATTCATCAGATCGCTTATTTAAAGCAACATTATTTTATTTTAGGAAATATTCAAATGGCAATTTCAAATGCAGATATTTTAGAAGCAGTTGGTTCAATGTCAGTTTTAGACTTGACAGCTTTTATTAAAGAAATCGAAGAAAAATTTGGCGTGTCAGCTGCAGCAGTTGCAGTTGCAGCTTCAGCAGGTGGTGCAGCTCCAGCTGCAGCAGCTGAGCAAACTGAGTTCAACGTTGTGCTTTTAGGCGCAGGCGAGCAAAAAGTTGGCGTGATTAAAGCTGTTCGTGAATTAACAGGTTTAGGCTTGAAAGAAGCTAAAGACTTAGTTGACGGCGCACCAAAAGTAATTAAAGAAGGCGTTTCAAAAGCTGACGCTGACGCAGCATTGAAAAAATTGATCGAAGCTGGCGCAACTGGCGAAATCAAATAATACATCTTTAAGTGTATAAGTTAGGCTGACGGGAAACCGTCAGCCTTCGCCATTTGTAATGGCCTGCAATGTAACAAAATGTAATTGTCTTAACTTAAGGTAATTATATAGACGCTGGTACTGTAGTAAGTCTTCAGTTAATCATTAACTGAGGTTAGAGGTGAAAATACTTACGTAATGGATGTAGTGCAAAAAAGTATTTTAATTTCTGCCCTCAAAATATCTAGGAGATGCAATGAGCTATTCCTTCACCGAAAAGAAACGCCTTCGTAAAAGTTTTGCCAAGCGAGAAAGCGTTCAAGAAATTCCCTATTTGCTGGCAATGCAATTAGAGTCATATGCTGCATTCTTGCAGTCTAATGTTCCTGCTGATCAACGTACTGAAACAGGTCTGCAATCAACATTCAGTTCTGTTTTCCCTATCGTTAGCCATTCAGGTAACGCACGTTTAGATTACGTGAGCTATCAACTAGGCGCTGAGCCATTTGACGTTAAAGAATGTCAACAACGTGGTTTAACTTATGCTGCGCCTTTGCGTGTGCGTGTGCGTTTGACCATTATGGACAAAGAGGCTTCTAAACCAACAGTTAAAGAAGTTAAAGAACAAGAAGTGTACATGGGCGAGTTGCCTTTGATGACAGAAAATGGTTCATTTGTGATCAACGGTACCGAACGTGTTATCGTGTCTCAATTGCACCGTAGTCCAGGCGTGTTCTTTGAGCATGACCGTGGTAAAACTCATAGTTCAGGTAAGTTATTATTCTCAGCTCGTATTATTCCTTACCGTGGTTCATGGTTGGATTTTGAGTTTGATCCAAAAGATTACTTGTATTTCCGTATTGACCGTCGCCGCAAAATGCCGGTAACGATCCTGTTGAAAGCACTGGGTTACACGCCAGAGCAAATCATTTCAACTTTCTACGATTTTGATACATTCCATATCGGTAAATCTGGTGTTGAATTTACAGTAGTACCTGAGCGTTTACGTGGTGAAGTAGCGAAATTTGATATCGTTGCTAAAGACGGTTCCGTGATTGTTGCTAAAGATAAACGTATTACCGTGAAGCATATCCGTGACATGGAAAAAGCAGGCGTGAGCGAAATCGCTGTGCCGCAAGATTTCATTCTAGGTCGTGCTTTGGCTAATACTATTGTTGACCAAGAAACTGGTGAAGTTGTTGCAAACGCAAACGACGAAATCACTGAGTCTTTATTGGACAAATTGGTTGATGCCAACATCCGCACTGTAAGCACATTGTATTCAAACGATTTGGATCACGGTGATTACATTTCACAAACATTGCGTATTGATGAAATCCCTGACCAATACAGCGCACGCGTTGCTATCTACCGCATGATGCGTCCTGGTGAGCCGCCAACTGAAGAATCAGTTGAAGCGTTGTTCCAAGGCTTGTTCTTCAATGAAGATCGCTACGATTTGTCACGCGTAGGCCGTATGAAGTTTAACCGTCGCGCTTTCCCAGAAAAAGCGGAAGAGCGTCAATCTAACTGGATTCGCAGATTCTACGAAGCTGTTGGCGTGCAAGGTGATGAAGGCGCTAATACCTTGTCTAACGACGACATCTTGGCTGTGATTGGTGTATTGCTTGAGTTGCGCAATGGCCGTGGCGAGATCGATGACATTGACCACTTAGGTAACCGTCGTATCCGTTCAGTAGGTGAGTTGGCTGAGAACCAATTCCGTACCGGTTTGGTGCGTGTAGAACGTGCAGTTAAAGAGCGTTTATCACAAGCTGAATCTGACAACCTGATGCCGCATGATTTAATCAATGCGAAACCGGTTTCAAGTGCAATCCGTGAGTTCTTCGGTTCTTCACAATTGTCACAATTTATGGACCAAACTAACCCATTGTCTGAAATTACGCATAAACGCCGTATTTCAGCTTTAGGCCCAGGTGGTTTGACACGTGAGCGTGCTGGCTTTGAGGTACGTGACGTTCACTCAACTCACTATGGTCGCGTTTGCCCGATTGAAACACCAGAGGGTCCAAACATTGGTTTGATCAACTCATTAGCATTGTATGCACGTACTAATGAATATGGTTTCTTAGAAACACCATACCGTCGTGTTGAGGCTAATAAAGTATCAGATACGATTGACTACTTGTCAGCGATTGAAGAGAGTCAGTACATGATCGCGCAGGCGAACACGCACTTAGACGCTAAGAGTTTGTTTGTGGATGATTTGATTTCATCACGTCATCACAACGAATTTACGATGACACAACCTGATCGCGTTCAGTACATGGACGTGGCGCCAGGTCAAATTGTTTCTGTGGCTGCATCTTTGATTCCATTCTTGGAACACGATGACGCGAACCGTGCATTGATGGGTGCCAACATGCAACGTCAAGCAGTGCCATGTCTACGTGCTGAGAAAGCTGTAGTAGGTACCGGTATTGAGCGTACAGTAGCAGTTGACTCTGGTACTGTAGTAACTGCTCGCCGTGGTGGTTTAGTGGATTACGTTGATTCTGCACGTATTGTGATTCGTGTAAACGATGAAGAAGCGAAAGCTGGTGAGGTTGGTGTAGATATTTACAACTTAACTAAATATACGCGTTCTAATCAAAATACCAATATTAACCAACGTCCATTGGTTAAAGTAGGTGACCAACTTGCACGCGGCGACGTGATTGCAGACGGTGCATCAACAGATATGGGTGAATTGGCACTGGGTCAAAATATGTTGGTAGGCTTTATGCCTTGGAACGGTTATAACTACGAAGACTCGATCTTGATTTCAGAGCGCGTAGTTGCTGATGACCGTTACACTTCTATTCATATTGAAGAATTATCAGTGGTTGCACGTGATACAAAACTTGGTGCAGAAGAAATCACACAAGATATTTCAAACTTGAGTGAGCGCATGCTAGCGCGTCTGGATGAAGTGGGTATTATTCACATTGGTGCTGAAGTTGAAGCCGGTGACGTATTGGTTGGTAAAGTAACACCTAAAGGTGAGACACAATTAACACCAGAAGAGAAATTGCTACGTGCGATTTTCGGTGAAAAAGCATCTGACGTTAAAGATACTTCATTGCGTGTGCCTTCAGGCATGAGCGGCACCGTGATTGACGTGCAAGTGTTCACTCGCGAAGGCATTGACCGTGATGCACGTGCACAACAAATTATTGATGACCAATTGGCGCACTACAAGCAAGACTTGGCTGACCAAATGCGTATCGTGGAAGACGATGCATTCGGTCGTATCCGTCGCTTGATTGAAGGTAAAGTGGCTACTGGCGGTCCTAACAAACTGAAAAAAGGCGAAGCGTTATCTGCTGAGTACTTAGAGTCTGTAGGTCGTTACGATTGGTTTGACATTCGCTTGTCAGACGAAGAAGCAGCGCGTCAGTTAGAGCAGTTGAAAGACAGCTTGTCACAAGCGCGTATTGAGTTTGATAATCGCTTTGAAGAGAAAAAACGTAAATTGACGCAAGGTGACGAATTACCACCAGGCGTACAAAAAATGGTTAAGGTTTACTTGGCTGTTAAACGTCGTATCCAACCAGGCGATAAGATGGCGGGTCGTCACGGTAACAAGGGTGTGATCTCAAAAATCTGCCCAGTAGAAGATATGCCACACATGGCTGACGGTACACCATTGGATATCGTGTTGAACCCACTAGGCGTTCCTTCACGTATGAACATTGGTCAGATTTTAGAAGTGCACTTAGGTTGGGCTGCTAAAGGTTTAGGTTTACGTATCGAAGAAATGCTTCGTGAAGAAACTAAAGTAGCTGAGATCCGTAAGTTCTTGGAAAAAATCTATAACGACAGCACAGGTAAGCATGAAGATATTAAATCCTTCACCGATGCTGAGATTTTAGATTTAGCGCAAAACCTCAAACGCGGCGTGCCATTCGCAACGCCAGTATTTGATGGTGCAGCAGAGTCAGATATTAAGGCGATGCTTGATTTGGCGTTCCCGGATGATGATGCACGTACTAAACAATTGCAGTTCCATGCAGGCAAAACACAGGTGACCTTGTTTGACGGCCGTACTGGCGACAAATTTGAGCGTCCTGTAACTGTAGGTTATATGCACGTGTTGAAACTACATCACTTGGTTGATGACAAGATGCATGCTCGTTCTACAGGTCCTTATTCATTGGTCACACAACAACCATTGGGCGGTAAAGCACAATTCGGTGGCCAGCGTTTTGGTGAGATGGAGGTTTGGGCGTTAGAAGCTTATGGTGCTTCATATACCTTGCAAGAGATGCTGACAGTGAAGTCTGATGACGTTACTGGCCGTACCAAAGTGTATGAAAACATCGTTAAAGGCGAACACAAAATTGATGCAGGCATGCCTGAGTCATTCAACGTGTTAGTGAAAGAAATCCGTTCACTCGCTATCGACATCGACCTAGACCGCAACTAATTCAGGAGAGAATTCACATGAAAGCTCTATTAGACTTATTTAAACAGGTAACGCAAGAAGAAGAGTTTGATGCAATTAAGATTGCGTTAGCTTCACCTGAAAAAATCCGTTCATGGTCATATGGCGAAGTGAAAAAGCCAGAAACCATTAACTACCGTACGTTCAAGCCTGAGCGTGATGGCTTGTTCTGCGCAAAAATCTTTGGCCCGATCAAAGATTACGAGTGCTTATGCGGTAAATACAAACGTTTAAAACATCGCGGCGTAATCTGCGAAAAATGTGGCGTAGAAGTAACATTATCAAAAGTGCGTCGTGAGCGTATGGGTCATATCGACCTAGCATCACCAGTAGCGCACATTTGGTTCTTGAAATCATTACCAAGCCGTTTAGGTATGGTATTGGATATCGCTTTGCGTGATATCGAACGCGTATTGTACTTTGAAGCATTTATCGTGGTTGACCCAGGCATGACTCCGCTTACACGCGGTCAGTTGTTGACTGAAGATGACTACTTGGCAAAAGTAGAAGAGTACGGTGATGAATTCAATGCGGTGATGGGTGCTGAAGCGGTTCGTGAATTATTGCGCACAATGGACATTGAGCGTGAAATCACAACCCTACGTCAAGACTTAGGTGCAACTGGCTCAGAAGCTAAAATCAAGAAAATCGCTAAGCGCTTAAAAGTGTTAGAAGCATTCCAAAAATCTGGCATTAAACCAGAGTGGATGATTCTTGAAATCTTGCCAGTATTGCCACCAGAATTACGCCCATTGGTACCATTGGACGGCGGACGTTTCGCAACTTCTGACCTGAACGATCTATATCGTCGTGTAATTAACCGTAACAACCGTTTGAAACGTTTGTTAGAGTTGAAAGCACCAGAAATCATCGTACGTAACGAAAAACGTATGTTGCAAGAAGCAGTGGACTCATTATTAGACAACGGTCGTCGCGGTAAAGTGATGACTGGCGCTAACAAACGCCCATTGAAATCATTGGCTGACATGATTAAAGGTAAGGGCGGTCGTTTCCGTCAAAACTTACTGGGTAAACGTGTGGACTACTCAGGCCGTTCTGTAATCGTGGTTGGTCCGCAATTGAAATTGCACCAATGCGGTTTACCGAAAAAAATGGCTTTAGAGTTATTCAAACCATTCATTTTCCATAAACTGGAAGTGTTAGGTTTAGCGACAACCATTAAAGCTGCGAAGAAAAAAGTAGAAGAAGAAGGACCAGAAGTATGGGATATCCTCGAGGACGTGATCCGCGAGCATCCAGTACTATTGAACCGTGCGCCTACATTGCACCGTTTAGGTATTCAAGCGTTTGAGCCTATCTTGATCGAAGGTAAAGCGATTCAATTGCACCCGTTAGTTTGTGCGGCTTTCAACGCCGACTTTGACGGTGACCAAATGGCGGTTCACGTTCCATTGAGCTTAGAAGCACAAATGGAAGCACGTACCTTGATGTTGGCATCAAACAACGTATTGTCACCTGCAAACGGTGAGCCAATCATTGTGCCTTCACAAGATATCGTGTTGGGTCTGTACTACATGACACGTGAGAAAGTTAACGCACGCGGCACTGGCATGCGCTTCTCAGACGTGAAAGAAGTACAACGTGTGTTTGACCAAGGTTTAATTGATCTACACGCTAAAGTAACCGTACGTATTAAAGAATACGATTTGGATGTGGACGGCGTTAAAACTGAGAAAACCACACGTTACGAAACTACTGTAGGTCGTGCATTGCTGTCAGACATCTTGCCAGCAGGCTTGCCATTCAGTCACATTGATAAAGCTTTGAAAAAGAAAGAGCTTTCAAAACTGATCAATGCTTCGTTCCGTAAAGTTGGTATCCGTGAAACAGTAATCTTCGCTGACCAATTGAAAAACACTGGTTACTCATACGCGACTAAAGCAGGTATTTCTATCAGTATTAACGACATGTTAGTGCCATTAGAAAAAGAGCAATTAATTGCTGCTGCTGATGCTGAAGTGAAAGAGATCGAAGACCAATACGTTTCTGGTTTGGTGACACAAGGTGAGCGCTACAACAAGGTAGTGGATATCTGGGGTCGTGCCGGTGATAAAGTTGCTGACGCAATGATGAAGCAACTGAAAGAAGAAGACGTATTGGATGCTGATGGCAACCAATTAAAAGACGCTAACGGTAAAGTAGTGCGTCAAGAGTCTTTCAATGCGATTTACATGATGGCCGACTCAGGTGCGCGTGGTTCTGCAGCGCAGGTGCGTCAGTTAGCTGGTATGCGTGGTTTGATGGCTAAACCGGATGGTTCTATTATTGAAACACCGATTAAAGCTAACTTCCGCGACGGTCTAAACGTGTTGCAGTACTTTATTTCAACCCACGGTGCTCGTAAGGGTCTAGCTGATACGGCGTTGAAAACAGCGAACTCAGGTTACCTGACACGTCGTTTGGTTGACGTTACACAAGACTTGGTAGTGACTGAGCATGATTGCGGCACTACTGATGGTTTAGTGACTAAAGCTTTGGTTAAAGGCGGTGAAGTAATTGAGCCGTTGCATGACCGTATCTTGGGTCGTACTACTGCGTTGGATGTAATCAACCCAGAAACACAAGAAGTAATCTACCCAGCCGGTACTTTGCTGACTGAAGATGAAGTAGAGCGTATCGATGCTTTAGGTATAGATGAAGTGAAAGTGCGTACAGCGCTGACTTGCGATACACGCTACGGTATTTGTGCTAAGTGTTACGGCCGTGACTTAGGTCGTGGCAAACTGATTAGCATGGGTGAGTCAGTGGGTGTAATCGCTGCGCAATCTATTGGTGAGCCAGGTACACAGTTGACCATGCGTACATTCCACATCGGTGGTGCGGTATCACGTGCAGCATCTGTAAGCCAAGTTGAAAGTAAATCTAACGGTGTGTTGGGCTTTACTTCTACTATGCGTTACGTAACTAATGCACGTAATGAGCAAGTGGTAATTTCACGTAACGGTGAAGTGATTATTGCTGATGAAAATGGTCGTGAGCGTGAGCGTCATAAAGTGCCATACGGTGCTACTTTACAAATTACTGATGGTAAAACTGTAAAAGCAGGTCAGGCAATTGCAACTTGGGATCCGCATACGCGTCCAATCATTACTGAGTACGCTGGTTTCGTTAAATTCGAAAACGTTGAAGAAGGTATCACAGTAGCTAAACAAATTGATGATGTAACTGGTTTGTCATCATTGGTAGTTATTGATCCTAAGCAACGTGCCGGTCAAACTAAAGGCTTGCGTCCACAAGTGAAATTGTTAGATGCAAACGGTGTGGAAGTGAAGCTAGCTGGTAGTGATCAGTCTGTAAACGTAACATTCCAAATCGGTTGTATTATTACCGTGAAAGATGGTCAAGAAGTGGGTGTGGGTGAAGTGTTAGCTCGCGTACCGCAAGAGTCATCTAAAACACGTGATATTACCGGGGGTCTACCGCGCGTTGCTGAGTTGTTTGAAGCACGTTCACCAAAAGACGCAGGTATGTTGGCTGAGGTAACTGGTACTGTTTCATTCGGTAAAGATACCAAAGGTAAACAACGTTTAGTGATTACTGATTTGGACGGTATTTCAAATGAATACTTGATTCCAAAAGACAAGCACGTAACTGCGCATGACGGTCAAGTGGTAACTAAAGGTGAAACCATTGTTGATGGTCCAGCTGATCCACAAGACATCTTACGTTTACAAGGTCGCGAATCTTTAGCGCGTTACATCATTGACGAAGTGCAAGACGTTTACCGTTTACAAGGCGTTAAGATTAACGATAAACATATTGAAGTGATTGTGCGTCAAATGTTGCGTCGTGTACGTGTGACAGATGCTGGTGATACAAGCTTCATCTTAGGTGAGCAAGTAGAGCGTGCAGATCTGTTAGCTGAAAATGAAGTAGTGATTGCGCAAGACAAACGTCCTGCACTGTTTGAGTATGTGTTGCTTGGTATTACTAAAGCTTCATTGTCTACAGACTCATTCATTTCAGCTGCGTCGTTCCAAGAAACAACGCGCGTACTGACAGAAGCTGCAATCTTAGGCAAGCGTGATGACTTACGTGGTCTGAAAGAAAACGTAATTGTTGGTCGCTTGATTCCAGCAGGTACTGGTCTTGCATATCACGAAGCGCGTAAGCGTGCAGCGGTTGCCGGCGGCGTTCCACAAAATGAAGCACCAGCAGTAGAAGTAATTGCAGCAGAAGAAGTGGTAGTAAATGTAACAACAGAAGTAAGTAGTGAGATAGATGCAGAATAAAATCAGATAATTAAGTCTTGACAATAAAAGTCAGGCTAAATAGAATGCTGAGTTTTTCAGGATGGTGTTATTGTATTAACACCATCCTTGTCTATTTTTTAGATTTTGAAATAAATAATTTTAGAGAACAACATTAGAGGTTACAGGCAATGCCAACCATCAATCAGTTAGTACGTAAACCACGCGTTAAAGTGGTCACAAAGAGCAAAGTGCCAGCACTTGAAGCTTGTCCACAAAAACGTGGTGTTTGCACTCGCGTTTATACTACAACACCTAAAAAGCCAAACTCTGCTTTACGTAAAGTTGCTAAAGTACGCCTAACCAATGGCTACGAAGTAATTAGCTACATTGGCGGTGAAGGCCATAACTTGCAAGAGCATAGCGTAGTTTTACTACGTGGTGGTCGTGTAAAAGACTTGCCAGGTGTGCGTTACCATATGGTGCGCGGTAGCTTGGATACTGCAGGCGTTAAAGATCGTAAACAATCACGTTCTAAATACGGTGCTAAGCGTCCTAAAGAAGCTAAAGCTAAATAATAGCAATCAACCGGTAACGGTTTTATTAATGTAGCGGCTAACCAAAAGCCTTGCTTGAGCAGTTGCTAGCAAAACATAAAAGAGAATAGAGAAGATTATGCCAAGACGTAGAGAAGTTCCCAAACGTAATATCCTGCCGGATCCAAAATTCGGTAGCCAAGAAGTTTCAAAATTTGTAAACGTGTTAATGACAGGCGGTAAGAAGTCTGTTGCTGAGCGTATTTTATACGGTGCATTTGATCAAGTGACTAGCAAGACTAGCAAAGACGCTTTAGAAGTGTTCACTTTGGCGCTAAACAACCTACGTCCGTTGGTTGAGGTTAAGAGCCGTCGCGTTGGTGGTGCAAACTACCAAGTGCCAGTTGAGGTTCGTCCTAGCCGTCGTAGTGCTTTAGCAATGCGTTGGTTGCGTGATGCAGCGCGTAAGCGTGGTGAGAAATCAATGGGCTTGCGCTTAGCAGCTGAGTTGGTTGAAGCTTCAGAGGGCCGTGGTTCAGCTATGAAGAAACGTGAAGAAGTTCACCGTATGGCTGAAGCTAACAAAGCGTTCTCACATTTCCGCTTCTAATTAGTTGTTTAACTAATAGAATCGCTCTTTAAGAAAATTAAGTAAAGGTAATAAACGTGGCTCGTCAAACCCCTATTAATCGCTATCGTAATATTGGTATTTCTGCTCATATTGATGCAGGTAAAACAACTACGACAGAGCGTATTTTATTTTATACAGGCGTTAATCATAAGATTGGTGAAGTGCATGATGGCGCTGCAACCATGGACTGGATGGAGCAAGAGCAAGAGCGTGGTATTACCATTACTTCTGCTGCTACTACCTGCTTCTGGAAAGGTATGGCTGGTCAATTTGATCAACATCGCATCAACATTATTGATACCCCAGGCCACGTTGACTTTACGATTGAAGTAGAGCGTTCAATGCGTGTGCTTGATGGTGCATGTATGGTTTACTGTGCGGTAGGTGGTGTGCAGCCACAGTCAGAGACTGTATGGCGTCAAGCTAACAAGTACAAAGTGCCGCGCTTAGCGTTCGTTAACAAAATGGACCGTGCTGGTGCTAACTTCTTCAAAGTGTACGATCAAATGCGTGCACGTTTGAAAGCTAACCCAGTGCCTTTGCAAGTGCCAATCGGTGCTGAAGAGAAATTCGAAGGCGTGGTTGACTTAATCAAAATGAAAGCTATCTTCTGGGATGAAGCATCTCAAGGTATGAAGTTTGATTACCGTGATATCCCTGCTGATTTGCAAGCTGATTGCGACAAATGGCGCGAAAACATGGTTGAAGCTGCAGCTGAAGCCTCTGAAGAGTTGATGAACAAATACCTTGAAGAAGGTGATTTGTCTGAAGCTGACATTTTGTTAGGTTTGCGTACACGCACTATTGCTTCTGAAATCGTACCTATGATGTGCGGTTCAGCATTCAAAAACAAAGGCGTGCAAGCAATGTTGGATAAGGTTATCGAATTGATGCCTGCGCCTACTGATATTCCAGATACAAAAGCAGAAGACGAAGATGGTAATGAAATCCGTTTGAAGGCTTCAGATGATGAGAAATTCTCAGCATTAGCATTTAAAATCATGACTGACCCGTTTGTTGGTCAATTGATTTTCTTCCGCGTGTATTCAGGTGTGGTTAATGCTGGTGATACAGTGTACAACCCACTCAAAGGTAAAAAAGAGCGTATTGGCCGTATCGTGCAAATGCATGCTAATAACCGTGTGCCTATTGAAGAAGTTCGTGCAGGTGACATTGCAGCTGCGGTTGGTCTGAAAGAGGCAACAACTGGTGATACATTGTGTGCGCTAGGTACTGAAATCATCTTAGAGCGCATGATATTCCCTGAGCCAGTGATTCACGTTGCGGTAGAGCCAAAAACTAAAGCTGACCAAGAAAAAATGGGTATTGCTTTAAACCGTTTGGCACAAGAAGATCCTTCATTCCGTGTTAAAACAGATGAAGAAACTAACCAAACCATTATTTCTGGTATGGGTGAGTTGCACTTGGAGATTTTGGTTGACCGTATGCGTCGTGAGTTTAACGTTGAAGCTAACGTTGGTGCACCACAAGTTGCTTACCGTGAAGCGATTAAGAAATCTGTTGAAGTTGAAGGTAAATTTGTTAAGCAGTCTGGCGGTAAAGGTCAGTATGGTCACGTTTGGTTGAAAATGGAACCGAATGAAGCTGGTAAAGGCTTTGAGTTCGTTGACCAAATTAAAGGTGGTACTGTGCCACGTGAATTCATCCCTGCGGTTGAAAAAGGTTTACGTGAAACAATTCCTTCAGGTATTTTGGCTGGCTTCCCAGTGGTTGACGTAAAAGTTACATTGTTTGATGGTTCATACCACGATGTTGACTCGAACGAAAACGCGTTTAAGATGGCTGCGTCTATCGGCTTTAAAGACGGTATGCGTAAAGCAGACCCAATCTTGCTTGAGCCTATGATGGCAGTTGAAGTGGAAACACCAGAAGACTACATGGGTGACGTAATGGGTGACTTGTCTTCACGCCGCGGTATGATCCAAGGTATGGAAGACAGCCCGTCTGGTAAAGTGATTCGTGCAGAAGTGCCATTGGCAGAGATGTTTGGTTACTCAACTGTTGTGCGTTCATTGTCACAGGGTCGCGCTAGCTACAGCATGGAATTCAAGCACTACACAGAAGCACCAAGAAACGTGGCTGATGCCATTATTAACAAAAAATAGTCCATCACTAATTAATTTTAAAGTTTAGATAAAAGGAAATAATCATGGCAAAAGGTAAATTTGAGCGGACCAAGCCGCACGTTAACGTAGGTACGATTGGCCACGTTGACCATGGTAAGACAACATTGACAGCAGCGATCACCACTGTATTGACAAAGAAATACGGCGGCGAAGCAAAAGCTTAC
>NZ_DASWWA010000024.1:0-72314 GCF_036401095.1 Methylotenera sp. | reverse complement strand
CCATGACCCGATTGATGGTTCGGTTAGCAATAATCAAGGCATACGCGTGCTATTCACCGATGGCTCACGTATCGTATTCCGGTTGTCTGGCACCGGTACGGAAGGCGCAACCTTGCGTATTTACTTAGAAGCGTATGAGCCTGATAGTGCGAAACATCACTTGGATGCGCAGGTGGCGTTAGCGGAAATGATACAAATTGCGCTGCAGATATCTCAGTTGGTAGAGAAAACTAGCCGAGTTGCACCTACAGTCATTACCTAGAGATTTATTAGATATGCGAGTGAGATGTTATGTCTTGCTCGCATGGTGTGTTGAAGTAGGCTTATTCTACTTGCGTGATAGTCATTTCGCCTTTATACAAGCGAATGTCCATGCGTCCTAAAAATGACATGCCTAGCAACACGTCCCCATCCAACCCTGGTGCAATCATGGCCGCAACGTTGCGAGCTTGCACGCCACCTATTTTTACTGAATCTAACCTAACCATGTAGCCCACGCTGTCACCATTGGCGGTATTAGTGCGCACAGCGTTAATACTTTTCAGATCAAGCAGATCTGCAGTGGCTTGTGAGATGGCAACACCGGTTGCTCCTGTATCTACAAGTACGTTGACCTTTTTGCCGTTGATGAGTGCCTCACTGCGGTAGTGCCCATCTAAGCCGCGTTTAAGCACGACAGAGCTTGCGTTGCCTAATCTGTAAATCTTATTAGGATTTTGAATGCTGTCCGCGAGGTAATAAATGATGCCTGCTAATGCTAACCAGACAATGATAGAAAGCAGCGTGTTTCTAGACATATTGATTACGCGAGTTTAAAGGCGATTGCAACGATTGCAAAATAAGTCAGGTGGTGTAATAGCTGGTCGAAGCCGAGTAGTATCCAAAACCATTCGCTATTATTGGCTTGTAGGCCAAATTTTTTGCTGGCATTCATTTTAGCCCAGTCGATATGGTAGTGAATAATCATATCAGCCAGTGCAAAAATCCATGCAGAAGCACCTAGCCAGAAGGCTAACACTATTAACGTACCTATGCCGTGTATTGCAGCATGAGCTATGCCGCCAACATGACCATAAACGCCTTTGTTCTTGTACATCCAAGGCGATGCCTGTAGTGGAAAGTCGCAGATAAAGTGCTTGATAAACAAGCATAGCAAAGCTTCTATCATTAGCTTTAGTCTGCTTCGTCAATCCATGCAAGTTGTATTGCTTCAAGGATTCTTTCGCCACACTTATCTGCGCTGTCATTAAATCCGTCAAGGTTGAGTACCCATTCCATTAAGTCCGTAAAGCGGATGGTTTTGGGGTCAATATCAGGGTGTTTGTCGTAAAGTGCCTCTGCGATTGCTTGGCTGTCCGTCCATTTCATACGTTTCTCTCCTTATGGTTGATGGATTATAGCTTTGTCCCTTATAAAAATCATGTGCGGTATTTTATATAAGCAAAAAAAACCCGTAGCACTTGATAAAGTGTACGGGTTAAGGGGCGTTTTGGAGATATGCGCTTGTATCTATAAAAGCAAGTAAGATGCCAATAAAAATATTGTTAATATTCAATGTTTTATTATTTTTATGGTGCTTAATTTGTGCACCAAAATAAACCAAAGTGGTTAATATCAACCACTTGTGCTGCATGGCGTGCTTTTGTGGCTAAATTTTATAACTTTAATACTTCATCTTAACGATGATGGCTTGGCATGTTAAAATGTGAACAACTCCCTTTTATTCAAATATTTGGAAAACTAAAATACCATGTCGCAAGCACCATTTAACTACGCCAATACTTTAAATCAAGCTGACCCTGCATTGTGGGGCATGATTGAGCAAGAAGTTGTGCGCCAGCATGAACACATCGAACTTATCGCTTCTGAAAACTACACTAGCCCAGCAGTGATGCAGGCTCAAGGTTCTCAGTTGACCAATAAGTATGCAGAAGGCTACCCAGGCAAACGTTTTTATGGTGGCTGTGAATATGTTGACCAAGTGGAACAACTTGCGATTGATCGCTTAAAAGCGCTTTACGGTGCAGAGTATGCCAACGTGCAGCCTCATTCAGGTTCGCAAGCCAACCAAGCGGTATATTTCTCTATCTTGAAACCAGGTGACACCGTAATGGGTATGAACTTAGGTCATGGCGGTCACTTGACGCACGGTTCACCAGCAAACCTTTCAGGCAAGTTATTTAACATAGTGCCTTATGGTTTAAACGATAAAGAAGAAATCGACTACGACGAGATGGAGCGTATTGCCGTTGAGTGCAAACCAAAACTATTGATTGGCGGAGCATCTGCTTATGCCTTGCGTTTTGACTGGGCACGTATGGCTGAGATTGCTAAAAAAGTAGGTGCATACTTTATGGTAGATATGGCGCACTACTCAGGCTTAATCGCTGCTGGCGTGTATCCTAACCCAGTACCGCATGCTGACTTTGTAACGTCAACCACGCATAAAACTTTGCGCGGCCCACGTGGCGGTATCATTATGGCTAAAGCTGAGTTCGAAAAATCATTGAACTCTAGTGTGTTCCCAAGCTTACAAGGCGGCCCATTGATGCACGTGATTGCAGCAAAAGCGACAGCATTCTTGGAAGCAGCACAGCCAGAATTCAAAACTTACCAAGCGCAAGTGATTAAAAATGCACAAGCTATGGCTGAAACCTTGACTGCACGTGGTTTACGCATTATTTCAGGCCGTACTGAGTCACATATGTTTATGGTGGATTTACGTCCTAAAGGCTTAACTGGCAAAGCGGCTGATGCAGCGCTAGGTTTGGCACATATTACTGTGAACAAAAATGCGATTCCTAACGACCCAGAGAGCCCATTCGTGACTTCTGGTATCCGTATCGGCGCACCAGCAATTACTACACGTGGCTTTAAAGAAGAAGAAGCACGTTTGGTAGCAAACCTGATTGCTGACGTGTTGGATAATCCAACGGATGAAGCAGTGATTGCTGCAACTAAAGTTAAGGTACATGCTTTAACTGCACAATTCCCTGTGTACCAAGGCTAATTGTGAAGTGTCCTTTTTGTGGAACCGATGATACCCAAGTCATTGACTCTAGAGTCAATGATGAGGGGGATTCAATTCGCCGCCGCCGTAAATGCGGCGCATGTGATAAGCGCTTTACTACCTACGAAACGGCAGAGCTGCATTTACCACAGGTTGTGAAGCAAAATGGGACACGTGAAGAATTTAAGCGTGAAAAGTTAAGGGTGTCATTCACGCGTGCGTTACACAAGCGTCCGGTACCAACCGAATACGTGGATAAAGCGCTAGACCACGTGACGCAAAAGATATTGGCGCGTGGCGAGCGTGAGGTACACGCCAGAGACTTAGGTGAAATGGTGATGCATGAGCTTAAGATGATGGATAAAGTGGCCTATATCCGCTTTGCTTCTGTCTACCGGAGCTTTTCTGATGTGGACGACTTTAATGATGTTATCCGCGATTTGGATAAGCAAGCCGTATCGGCTAAGCGCCGCTCTACCGATACTTAAAATGCCTGCCCAATCTATCGTTAACCCATCGATACTGCTCAACGTTTTTGTCTACATTACCCACATCTGATTACACCTATATGAGCCTTGCACTGCGCTTAGCGGCTCAAGGTTTGTACACTACGCAACCTAACCCGAGGGTAGGTTGCGTCATCGTTCGAGATAATCAAATTGTAGGGCAAGGCGCACATCTCAAAGCTGGTGAGCCGCATGCGGAAGTGTTTGCATTGCGGCAAGCGGGTGCGCTAACAGAAGGCGCCGATGTTTACGTAACATTGGAGCCCTGTAGCCATTTTGGTAAAACACCACCCTGCGTACAAGCGGTGCTTGCAGCAAAACCTAAGCGTGTGATTATCGCCATGCAAGACCCTAATCCGCTGGTAGCTGGGCGTGGGGTAGCTGCCCTGCGTGCGCAAGGCATAGAGGTTGTGGTCGGCTTATTGGAGCAGGAGGCCGTTGCACTTAATGCGGGCTTTGTTGCACGTATGACGCGCGGTTTACCCTATGTACGCAGTAAAATCGCCGCGAGTTTAGATGGCCGTACTGCACTTAGTAATGGTAAAAGCCAGTGGATTACCGGCGCGGCTGCGCGGCAAGATGTGCAGCACTGGCGCGCTCAGTCTTGTGTGATTCTAACTGGTATCGGCACGGTGTTGGCGGATGACCCGAGCATGACCGTACGTTTAAACCCGACTATGCGCCAACCCATGCGCGTGGTTGTGGATAGCCGTTTACAAATACCACAAGACAGTAAAATATTAGAGCCATCGATGTTGGCACATAGCCCCGTGCTGGTGGCATATGCGGTAGATGCAGAGCAGCGTGCTGAAGCCTTGGCTGCAAAAGGTGTTGAGCTGATTGCTATCCCTAATCAAACACAGCAGGTTGATTTGCAGCAACTGTTGCAAGTGCTAGCGCAGCGCGGTGTGAACGATGTGCTGGTTGAAGCGGGGCAGGGGCTGAATGGTGCATTGTTGCATGCTGGCCTGATAGATGAGTTTATTTTCTATTATGCTCCTAAGTTGATGGGGAGTGCCGCGCACGGCATGTTTGCCATGCCTGAATTCACCGCTATGAAGCAAGTGCTAGACTTGCAGATATTAGATGTGCGCCAGGTTGGCAATGATATCCGCGTACGTGCTAAGCCCGTTGTGCATACTATTTAGTGGTTGGTGTGGCATCTTGTTAATTTCAACGCTGTAGAACTAACCACCGTTGATGTATGGTCACAATCATTGTGCACTTGATATTGTGTATTTGGCATTGTGTTAGTGCTTAAATAGAAATGGAATGATCATGCTGATAGATACCCACTGCCATCTGGACGCAGCCGAGTTTGATGC
This sequence comes from Methylotenera sp., assembly GCF_036401095.1. GTDB lineage: Bacteria > Pseudomonadota > Gammaproteobacteria > Burkholderiales > Methylophilaceae > Methylotenera. The sequence continues at coordinate 67,473 of NZ_DASWWA010000024.1, read as the reverse complement.
TGACCGCGATAATGTCGTGCGCTCTGCATTTAAGCATGGGGTGTCTGGCATTGTGGTGCCCGCTGTGGCGCGCTCTAACTTTGATGCTGTCATCAGCTTATGTCAGCACTACCAAAATTGCTTGTACGCCCTTGGCGTACATCCTATGTATGTGGATCAGTCATCATTAGATGACCTCGAATTGCTGCGTAGCTATTTACAAAATCACCAGCCCGTTGCCATTGGTGAAATTGGTTTGGATTATTTCTTAACCAATCCAACCAGTCACCCTGAAAACATAAAACTGCAAACGCATTTCTTTATAGAGCAGCTTAAGATTGCACAAGCATATGACTTGCCAGTTATTTTGCATGTGCGGCACGCGATAGATGATATTTTGAAGCAATTACGCAAATATAAAGTTAAAGGCGGGATTGCACATGCGTTTAACGGCAGCATGCAGCAGGCTGAGCAATTTGTAGCCTTAGGCTTTAAATTGGGGTTTGGCGGCGCAATGACTTATCCGCGTGCGTTGCGGATTCGTGCATTAGCGACGCAGCTGCCCTTAGAGGCTATCGTATTGGAAACTGATGCTCCAGATATTCCGCCAGAATGGTTAGGAACAGCTGGCAGAAATAGCCCAGCTGAGCTGTTAAAAATTGCACAGGTTTTAGCGGATTTAAGGCAGGTTGATGTGGCTCAAGTGCTTGATATTACTGGCGCCAACGCCATAAAAATCATGCCAAAATTAGCTGACTTATGCACACCAGTTAATGCACTACATTAAGAATGCCAAAAAAACGTTAACAATCAACGGTTGATTTGTAAATTGTTGATTTATATAAATAAAATAATAGATTAAAAAATAAGCGATTTAAAAAAAACCTTATAAATTGGTATGTTACGTTTTTAAGTCACAATAATTCACAAAGTTATCCACAGATATTGTGGGTAGTATTTTAAGTTCTCGGGAACTTTTTAGAAGTCAATATTTATATTTAATAATTTTTATAAAAAAGCGTATAAATCGTTAGGGTTTTCATGTTAGTTAATCATCAGCAATACCGTACTATTTGGCCTAATTTTGAGTATGCACAACCCTGTGTAGAAATTATTGACCAGACCAAGCTGCCTCACGTTTTTGAGGTAGCTAAGGTGGCAACGCTGGCACAGATGATAGTGGCGATTAAAACCATGCAAGTGCGTGGTGCACCTTTGATTGGTGCCGCGGCAGCTTATGGCATTGCACTTTCCACTTTAGACAGCTGTTCTGATCTGCATTTGCAGCAGTCAGCAGAGCAGTTGATTGCCAGCCGCCCAACGGCGGTAAATTTGAAGTGGGCGGTACAGCGTATGCTGAGTGCTTTGCTCAGATTGCCAGACACACAGCGCCAATCTGCAGCATGGTCAGAGGCTGCGCAGATTTGTGATGAAGATGTGCGGCTGAATCAGGCAATTGGTGCGCATGGTCTGACTTTAATCCAAGTGCAGCATCAACAAAAAGCCCGCACTATTAATATACTCACGCATTGCAATGCCGGCTGGCTGGCAACGGTTGATTTTGGCACGGCGTTAGCGCCGATTTACGCCGCACATAATGCAGGCATCGATGTGCATGTGTGGGTGGGAGAAACGCGCCCGCGTAACCAAGGCGCCAGTTTAACGGCATGGGAGCTGGGGCAGCATGGCGTGCCACATACGGTGATTAGCGATAATGCAGGTGGGCACTTGATGCAGCAGGGGCAGGTGGATATGGTAATTGTGGGTGCCGACCGCGTTACCGCTACAGGTGATGTGTGCAATAAAATCGGCACCTATTTAAAAGCATTGGCTGCGTTTGATAGCGTGGCGCTGGGGCATCATGTGCCTTTTTACGCGGCAGTGCCTTCACCTACCATTGATTGGACGATAGAAGACGGCGTGAAATCGATTGAGATTGAGGAGCGCGGCGCAGAAGAGTTGTCTTGGATGAGTGGTAAGCTGGCCGATGGTACGATTGCCACAGTTAATATATTGCCGCATGGCACGCAGGTAGTAAACCCGGCATTTGATGTGACGCCGGCAAGGTTGGTGACAGGTATCATTACCGAGCGGGGTGTCTACACACCGCAGCAATTACACACAATGCAAAGATGATGCTAAGGATATGGTGATGACTGATCAGTTGGAGTGCGCGCGTGAGCAGCTGTTGCTATTGAGTCAGCAGCTTTGTGCTTTGGGTTTAAATCGCGGTACGTCCGGTAACGCAAGTATCCGCGTAGCTAATGCACAAGGGCAGGCAGGCTTGTTAATCACCCCTTCGGGTATGGCGGTGGAGCATATGCGTGCTGCCGATATGGTGTGGATGGATTTTTCCGGTCATGCACAAGGTGAACTGGCGCCCTCCAGTGAGTGGCGCTTTCATGTGGATATCCTGCATGCAAAACCAGCAGTGAATGTAGTGATTCATACCCACAGCATGTTTGCAACCACGCTCAGTACCCTAAGGCGCGATATTCCGGCCTTTCACTACATGATTGCGGTGGCGGGTGGTGATAGCATCAAATGTGCGGATTATGCTTTGTTCGGAAGCCAGCAGTTGTCAGATAACGCCTTGCTTGCATTAACACATAGAACTGCATGTTTGCTGGCAAATCACGGCATGATTGCGGTGGGCGCAACGGCAGAAAAAGCGCTGAGCGTCACGTTAGAGGTAGAAACCTTATGTGAGCAGTACTTAAGGGCGCTGCAAGTGGGAGAGCCATATATTCTGACGCAGCAGGAGATGTTGGAAGTGCAGGAAAAGTTTAAGGGTTATGGCACATGGGTCAATAACCCTTAGTGTGCATTATGCTCAAGCGCTGAGCTTGAGGCTTGCCAGACTTATTGTTTATTTTGTGGGTTGCCTGAAAAGAATAGGCGCAAGAAAAATGCCGCCATTAATAATACAAATACAATTACCCCTAAACTTAGTAAACCTGCAAATGTGCCAAATAAATTTGCGTACATATCCTTAATCTCCTTAATAAATATAATCACCTTGATTATTTCGTTGTTAATTCTATGCGTATGAAAATTTACTCGATTGATTTATATCAAGATTGCGTGAATTTCTTAGCGTACTATCAGTGTGGTTCATGATTGCTTTTAAAACGCTAGGCAGAATTAGGCCCTGTAAAATAAACACAGAATTAAGAGTTTTTATTTGTAGGTGTTAGGGCTTTAAAGTAAAATAGGCTCCCGTCTGTAATAATAATTTAAGTGCCTTCTCCATGACCAAATATGTATTCGTAACCGGCGGTGTTGTTTCCTCTCTTGGTAAAGGCATCGCTGCCGCCAGCTTAGGCGCAATTTTAGAGTCACGTGGTATCAAAGTGACCATGCTCAAGCTAGATCCCTATATTAACGTTGACCCAGGTACTATGAGTCCATTCCAGCATGGTGAAGTGTTTGTCACTGATGACGGGGCTGAAACCGACTTGGACTTAGGTCACTATGAGCGCTTTATTAGCCAGCGCATGGGTAAACGCAATAACTTCACTACTGGCCAAATTTACGAGACCGTGATTAAAAAAGAGCGTCGCGGCGAGTATCTAGGTAAAACAGTACAGGTGATTCCACACATTACTGACGAAATCAAAGCGCATGTAAAACGCGGTGCTGAAGGTGCTGATGTAGCGATTGTTGAAGTCGGCGGTACGGTAGGTGATATTGAGTCACTACCATTCTTGGAAGCTATCCGCCAGATGGGTTTTGAAGAAGGCAGAAACAATACTTGCTATATTCACTTAACTCTATTGCCTTGGATTCCAACCGCTGGTGAGTTAAAAACCAAGCCTACACAGCACTCTGTAAAAGAATTGCGTGAAATCGGTATTCAGCCAGATGTATTGCTATGTCGCGCTGACCGTAATATTCCTGAAGATGAACGCAGAAAAATCGCATTATTTACTAATGTTGCATCTGAAGCCGTTATCAGTGCGATTGATGCAGATTCAATCTATAAAATCCCAGGCTTGTTACACGAGCAAAATCTAGATGGCATTATTTGCGATAAGTTAGAGCTTAAGGTGAAACCGGCTGATTTGTCAGAGTGGGAGCGCATCGCTACTGCACTAGCCAACCCTCAACACTTGGTGAACGTGGCTTTTGTGGGTAAGTATGTTGACCTGACAGAGTCATATAAGTCACTGACAGAAGCATTGATTCACGCTGGTATTCACACTGAGTCAAAAGTGAAAATTCACTATATGGATTCTGAGGATATCGAGCAAAAAGGTACTGCTGCATTGCAAGGCATGGATGCGATTTTAGTACCGGGTGGTTTTGGTGTGCGTGGTACAGAAGGCAAGATTGCCGCGATTCAATATGCACGTGAAAACAAAGTGCCTTATTTAGGTATTTGTTTGGGTATGCAACTGGCGGTGATTGAGTTTGCACGCCATGTAGCAGGCTTAACCGATGCAAACAGTACTGAGTTTAATCCGCAAGCACAGCATAAGCTGATTGGCCTGATTGATGAGTGGCAAGATGCATCAGGTAACATCGAAAAACGTGATGAGAACTCAGACTTAGGCGGCACCATGCGTCTAGGCGCACAAAGCTGTCCTATCGTGCCGAACACTTTGGCTGCAAGCATTTACGGTACAGCCGTGAATGAGCGTCACCGCCATCGCTACGAGGTGAATAATCACTATGTGGATCAGTTGAAAGCGGCTGGCCTGGTGGTTTCTGCAAGAACGCCGACTGAAGACTTGTGCGAAATGGTTGAACTGCCACAGGATGTGCATCCTTGGTTTGTTGCCTGTCAGTTCCACCCAGAATTTACTTCTAATCCGCGTGCTGGCCACCCGTTGTTTACGGCTTACGTACAGGCGGCGCTGGACAATAAAAAGTAATCTAGAAGAAATAACCCAGCAATCAATACCGGTATAGATAAACGCAATATGCATGGAGTTTACAGCTAGCGTTTATCTATAGCTGTTTTATCGCTAAATATTAAGGTGTTAATCGTATGAAATTATGTAACTTTGATGTGGGTCTTGAGCATCCACTATTTTTAATTGCTGGCCCATGTGTGATCGAATCGCAGCAAATGGCGATTGATACCGCCGGTCAGCTAAAAGAAATTGCCACAGCGCTCAATATCCCATTTATTTACAAGTCTTCTTACGACAAAGCTAACCGTAGCTCGAACAAAACATTCCGTGGCTTTGGCATGGATGAAGGTTTAAAGATTTTAGACCACGTACGTAGCCAAATTGGTGTGCCAATTTTGACTGATGTGCATACAGAAGAGCAGGTGCCGCATGTAGCTGCTGTGGTCGATGTGTTGCAGACGCCGGCATTTTTGTGCCGTCAAACTGACTTTATCACTGCCTGTGCGCGCTCAGGTAAGCCGGTGAATATCAAAAAAGGCCAATTTATGGCGCCTGGTGATATGCGCAATGTGGTGCAAAAAGCCAAAGAAGCTAACGGTGGTGCAGACAATATTATGGTGTGCGAACGTGGCGCTTCATTTGGTTACAACACGCTAGTTTCGGATATGCGCGGACTTGCCATTATGCGTGAGACAGATTGCCCAGTGGTATTTGATGCCACACATTCTGTGCAGCAGCCTGGTGGTCAAGGTGACAAGAGCGGTGGTCAACGTGAGCATGTGCCTGTTTTGGCGCGGGCTGCAGTTGCTAGCGGCATTGCCGGTATCTTCATGGAAACCCATCCAGACCCTGCAAAAGCATTATCTGATGGCCCAAATGCATGGCCGTTGCACAAAATGAGAGATTTGTTGGAAGTGTTGGTAGATTTAGACAGATTAGTTAAAAAAGCAGGTTTTATTGAAAGTACGTTGTAAAAAATAATTAGGCTGCAGCATTCGTGCCAATAGGTGAGTTAAGCGTTTAATGCGTTAATTTACGTGTGCGTCTGATTTATTGGTAGCCAAACGATTTAGAACTTAGGAGAAAGTAATGAGCGCAATTGTAGATATTATCGCCCGCGAAATTTTAGATTCACGCGGTAACCCAACTGTTGAAGCAGATGTATTACTTGAAAGTGGCGTGATCGGCCGTGCGGCTGTACCTTCAGGTGCATCTACTGGTGCTAAAGAAGCGGTTGAGCTACGTGATGGCGATAAAAACCGTTACTTAGGTAAAGGTGTGTTACAAGCTGTTGAAAATGTAAACACTGAAATCACAGAAGCGATTATCGGTTTAGACGCTGAAGAGCAAAGCTTCATCGACAAAACTTTGATTGAATTAGATGGTACTGAAAACAAAGACCGTTTAGGTGCAAATGCAATCTTAGCTGTATCAATGGCTTGTGCACGTGCAGCGGCTGAAGAATCAGGTTTACCACTTTACCGTTACCTTGGCGGTTCAGGCGCTATGCAATTGCCAACCCCAATGATGAACATCATCAACGGTGGTGCACACGCTGACAACAGTGTAGATATGCAAGAGTTCATGATTATTCCAGCAGGTGTGCCTTCATTCCGTGAAGCGATTCGCTGTGGTGCTGAAGTATTCCATGCTTTGAAAAAGACTTTACATAAAAAAGGCCTTGCGACTACAGTTGGTGACGAAGGTGGTTTCGCACCTAACTTGCCATCTAACGAATCTGCGATTCAGTACATTTTGGAAGCGATTTCAGACGCAGGCTACGAGCCAGGCCGTGATGTTTTCCTAGGTTTAGATTGTGCAAGTACTGAGTTCTACAAAGATGGTCGTTACCATTTAGAATCAGAAGGTTTGGCACTGACTTCAGGTCAATTCACTGACTACTTGGCTACATGGTGTGATAAATACCCAATCATCAGTATTGAAGACGGCATGGGCGAGTTTGACTGGGAAGGTTGGGATATCCTGACTAAACGTTTAGGTAAAACAACGCAGTTGGTTGGCGATGATTTATTTGTGACCAACACAAAAATCCTGCGTGAAGGCATCCAACGTGGCGTGGCTAACTCTGTATTGATCAAAGTAAACCAAATCGGTACATTGACTGAAACATTCCAAACCATCGAAATGGCTAAACGTGCGGGTTACACTGCAGTGGTTTCACACCGTTCAGGCGAAACAGAAGACAGCACGATTGCTGACATTGCAGTGGCAACCAATGCATTGCAAATCAAAACCGGCTCACTGTGCCGTTCAGAGCGTATTGCTAAGTACAACCAACTGTTGCGTATTGAAGAAGAGTTGGGCGATGCAACTAGCTACGCTGGTAAGTCAGCTTTTTACCAATTATTTAAATAACGCTAAAGTGTGTTTGAATAGTTAAAATTGAAAGCCCTCACACTAATTTTTGTGATCTTGATTGCCTTGCTACAGTATCCACTGTGGCTAGGCAAAGGTAGCTGGTTACGTGTGTGGGACTTGAATCGTCAGGTTGCACTACAGCAGGAAAAAAATACCACGTTAAAAGCACGTAATGGTACGCTAGAGGCTGAAGTGCGAGATCTTAAAAGTGGTCAGGCAGCAATTGAAGAGCGCGCGCGTAGCGAGCTTGGCATGATTAAGCAAGATGAAGTTTTTTATCAGGTGATAGACCAAGCGTTACCGCAAGCGTTGCCACCTCCTCCAGTTCCCCCATCTGCGACAAAGCCCTAAATCTATCTTTGGCTTATTCTAACTAAGTTTGTGCTAAGTGTAGCTTAGGCGCCAAACGCTTAGATTTTAAAGCGCTTAAATTTAAACACTTGATTTAAATGTTAGCGTTAGCGCCAAACCTATAACAAGCCACTGAATCAGCGAAGCTATCTGTCGCTGATGCCAGTTGTTATACGCAACTGCTAAAGTGCGTATGGCAGTGCTTGCAATGCTAATGCATGCCCATTAACCGATAGCTGGTTACTTTCTGGAGTTTCCATGTTGATTTCGGCACATCTAATTTCAGCCAGCAAATCATAGCCACCTAGAGGTGATGGTGCACTGCGTACTACTTTGCCAACAGCTTCGCTTGCTGCATTTAGAATATTCTCTCCCGGCTGTGCAATTTGATTTGAATGCGTCAGGTAGGTGCGGCGTTTGATGCTGCCAAGGTAGTGTGTGCGTGCAACAATTTCCTGGCCGGTGTAGCAACCTTTTTTAAAGTTGATGCCGCCTAGTAAATCCAGATTTAACATTTGCGGTACAAACTCTTCCTGAGTCTCAGCTTTTACATCAGGGATGCCGGCTTGAATTTCCAACCATTCCCAATGTGATGAATTCGCCACTGTGGCCTGTGAAGATAGCGCGCTCCAAATCACTTGTGCTTGATCTATATTTGCCAGAATCTCAAAACGTGCATGGGTGCTGCCAGGTAGTTTCAGTAATGAGCCATTTTCCAGTGATACTAATTCGTAGTCATTTTGAGGTACTTTCGCAAATTGCGTGCTAAGTAGCGCCTGTGCATTCGGACCGCTTAGGCCAATTTTGATAATGTCATGGCTGGCATCCACTACTTCTACCTTGCTACGCATTACATACATTTTTAGCCGCTTTGCTGTGGCTGCGATTAATTCCTTCGGCATTTGTAAATAGATGCGGTCATGCTGTGAAAACGCCAGAAACAGCGCCAGCATGCGACCCTTAGGTGTGCAATAGCCTGTGTAGTGTGCAGCGTCTTTTAACAACTTAACGTCGTTGGTGACTTGGCCTTGTAAAAAGTTAAACGCATCAGCACCGCTAAGCTGCAGCAGACCTAAATGCGATAAGTCGTACATCACGGTTGCGCTATCTAACAATGGTTGAGTGCTACCCGCGTCTTTTGTGGGTGTTGAGGTTTGAATAAATTCCTGCCATTGTTGATTGCTCATGTTAACCTTTTGTATTATTGCTTAGTATCAATTAAATCTTGTATAACAGATTGCTGATTATAACGTGAAGCCGATAACCCTGAATTTCAAGCCCTCATTTATTTTATGTGCACTATTATTATGCATGACAGTGATGAGTAGCTGGCTAGTTTACCTGGTGCCGCTCTCATTTGTGATGCAGTGTTTGTCATTATTACTGATTTGGCTGGCAGCTACTTACGTGATGGCGGCAGTTGGATTGCATTTATTGCCGTGGTCACCGGTTGCTCTGCATGTTAATGCGAAAAACCAGTTGTATATCATTAGAAAAGACGGGCATAGCTTAAGTGATTGCTCATTAAGCGGTGACAGTATAGTCACTCCATGGCTAACTATCGTGCAGTTTAAGCCTAAAGACGCAACATATTTGCAGCGCCTGTTAACTCACTCGGTGTTAATCTTGCCAGATAGCACTGATGCTCAGAGCTTTAGGATATTTAGAGTGTGGATGCTTTGGGGGAAGCGCGACAATGCTACGTTAATACCTTAGCATTGTCTGCACTGTTATAGCGTTTCTTGTTTAACCTCACGACGACGGCTCACTAAAGTGCGCCACTGCGTTTTTAGTTCATGTAGAGGGTGTTTAGGCAGGTAGGCGAATATAAATAATATTCCAGCCAAGCTTGCTAGAACCCAGCGAATTTCAAAATTTGCGTTGTCGCGGCGCGCTGGCTTTTGCTTTTTCATAGCACTCAGGATTGTGTTTACGCTATCTGCACGTACGTACATACCATTAATTTCTTTTGCCAAGTCTTTTAAATATGCTTCATCTAGTTTAGATAAGTAGCGGTCGCCTTCGCCATTCGCTACGCTATCATTTCTGGTACCTAAATTTGATTCTGAAATCTGGGCAATGCCAGGTTGCATAGCAAAGCTCTCATTTGCCCAGTAGCCGATGAGCTGGTTAAATTCATCAAACTTAGGGATAGGGGTGCCCTTGTCTGAGCCTACGCCGACAAGCAGCCAATCATCACCACCTTGGAAAGAGGTCAAATCCTGCCTGTTAAAAATATGCAGTTTAGGTGCTTCTTCACCATCTGTAAAAAATACCACTTGGGCAGGGGCAGGGAACGAGCGAATGGTTTTAGCTAATACCGGCATGCTGGCTCTAATCCTGCTATTGCCTGACCAGCCGTTACGCCAGTCAAAATGGTCGATGGTGTCGTTGATCGCGTCAAAGTTCTCGCAAACCTCGATTGGGGTATAGAGCGCGGCAACGCTGACGCCTGCAAATAAACCAATGCTGATATTAGTACCGCATGGCAATTCACTAACGAGTTTGTGCAAAGTATCTTGTGTGTAGACTAAGCGTGAAACTGGTTTGCCATTAAGTGTTTTATCCACCACATTCATACTTTGTGAAATATCTACAGCAAATAAATAGCTGTAGATGTTGCGCTTGATTGGAATCTTCGGATTAAACAATGCGATGACCAACAGTAAAAAGGCAGCGAGCAACAGACCTACATCTTTGCGGTGACGTAAATAATTATAAATTGGATGCATAATGAATCAATCAGTCTCTAAGTTATTCAGTCTTAGCGTTAAGGCAAGCCTACTGGAATGTTACCCATAATCAAGCCTGGTGAATCGCCTTCACCTGCGCCTGGCGTAGGGTTTTCTGGCAACATAGTCAGCAAGCGGTCTAAATTATGTCTTGCTCTCCAGTTGCTGTTGTCTTGTCTTAAAGAAAGCTGATAAGCCTTTTTAGCTTGGTTGAGCAGGTATTCGGCTTCATCATGTACTGTCATGTTGGTACCGGCGATTGCTAGTCCGCGTCTAAAAAAGATATTACCTAAGTTATATTGAATCGCAGCTTTTTGCTCTATGGTTGCGCCATTTAGTGCTTTATTAAAGAGCAAGGTTGCCTCTTTGTATCGTTCATTCTTTGCCAGCCAATAAGCAGTTGAAAACTTAGCTTCAAAGCTTTGTAAGTCTGTTTTTGGCTGTTTGCCAGTGCTGATTGCGGTATTAAATGCCTCAATCTGCTGAATGCGGTTAAAGTAGTAAATGCAGGCAATGCTGGCTAGCAATGCCGTGATGATGAATAGCCATGACAGCACTTTTACATTAAAAAAGTGGGTCAATCTTTTAAATGAAATCAAGTTGGCTATGGTTGTTTTAATGTTTAATGCCATGTCGTTACCTCTATTCTTTTAACGCCCAGTAGTAGTGCAATCATGATTGTGGCAATCATAAAGCAAATATTTGTGTACTCTCGCCCCGGTACTTTTTCCACGTATTTAATCGGTTTTTTCTCACGATTATTAATGTCATTCATGGCTAGTTGCAGTGACTTAGGATCTTCAGCCTCATAAGCCTTAAATGGCGTCTTAAATGTCTGGAAATACTCATGCAGCTCAATTTGGGCAGGCAGGGGCTGGTCTTCTACCGGAACAAAGTTCGGGTCAAAGATACTCAGTCCACCAGGCTGGCGCAAAACAATCCAATATAAGCTAATGTTTAAGCGTTGAAACCAGTCTCGGATTTTTTGCTGTGTATCGGCATCTACTCGCCCGGCACCGTCGGAGAGCAAGATAACAGCACGTGAACCTGAGTCGGTGACTTTATCAAACAGACCAGCGCTACTAGTTAAGCCGCTGCCAATATTGGTTTGAAACAGCGCGTTGCCGGCAGTGGCCTGCACTGCTGCAATCACCGCTTTTTTATTTTCACTAAGTGGCAGCACATACATGGCAGAATTACTAAAGGTAATCATTCCAAACATATCTTGCTGACGCGACTTCACAAATTCGGTAATGAGCCTAGCTGCCGCCACGGACTTAGTTTCACCTACTGTAGTATTGCCATTGTGATCTGTGGTGCCGGAGAAAGGGTCGTCCATACTGGCGCTACGGTCTAGTACCAGCGCGATTTGTGCACCAACACCAATACGCTCCACTTTCTGCTCGGTGGTATGCGGCGCGGCTAAACCTAATATGATAAAAATCAGGGTTAATACCGCTAATATTTTTAAAATTAGACCAATCAGATTGGATAGAGGGTCTGCAGGTAGCATGTCTACCCAAGAATAGTGCTTGGCATGCGCGCGTTGAAGTAGCAAAGGTAAAAATGCTAAAGGCAGCAGCCATAAGACCCATGGATGAGAAAAAGCCATGGTTAGACTCCAGCCTTGTTAGTGGTTGGAATTAAGCCTCGTTCGCAGTCGCGGCATTGCTTGGTGAATTTCAATAGCCATAGCCTAGGGTTGTTACCTACACTGTGTACGGCGCTAGGCTCAAAATACACTTGGCGTGATAAACCAAAAAACTGCGATATTTCATCTTTGATATGCAGAAAGTTTGGGTTGTGTGCGAGGAACTCATCTACGTTGCCGTTAAAAACACTGACCTTCGCAGTCTGGTTAAAAGCGTGGTGTACTGCAGCAACTGCTTGTTTTAGCCCTTCATCATTGTGTGGCAGCTTTTTAATTGCACGGTAAGTTTTGGCAAAGTTTCCTCCCATGCGTGGTAGCCATGCGTGCTTACCAAAGATGTAAAGTAATGCAAGCAGGCTTAGTGCCAGCACAGCAATGGCGAGTTTTAGTCTGGTTTTTTCTTGATCATTTTTTAGCAGTAAAGGCTCAAGAAACGTACTCATGTTGTTTTCTACTTTAACCTGGCCAAAAATTGCGATAGGTGAAACTGCAATATCTAAGCTAGGCACGCGGTATTTGACCAACTGCTTTTTGTCTTTAGTGTTCACTAAATGCAAATATTCAGGACCCAATGCGGCATTTTTAGCTACAACGCTATTAGTGAATACCTGATAAGCAAGCTTCAATTGGTGCGTTGTATAGTCTTTATGCTCAATTTTGCTGTGCTGTATCTCTTTTAACTCAATACCAATCACTTTACCTCTGTAACGTTTCTCGTAGCCTACTATCGGTAATGAAGTTTCTATCAGTTTATACGGGGCTTTAATCGTGAGTGTTACCTCTCGCTCAATCACATCACCAACGGTATATCCCACACGTTTAAATGGGTCTACAGTGCTGATACTTACCACGCCTTCATCAACATCTGGGAGTGATTGACTATCAATCGCCAGCGCCTGTTGCGAGGCGATGCTTAGGATGGCGGCGAGTAGTAGGTCTCTAAAATATTTTGTCATGATTATTTTTTAAGTGATTTAAGCGGCTACAAATTGGTGAAAGTATTCTGTCAGCGAGTCTGCATCAAACTCACCTTCAACATAAAAAGGTGGCATGTCGAAACGCATAAAGAGCTCATATATTTCGTTGCGTCTACTTTCGAAGGACTGTACGATTTTTTCGCGCAATTCTTTGCGCAAAAATAAGGTACGCTTTTCTCCGGTTTCCGCATCATCAACATTGACTAAGCCAAATTCTGGCAGGTTTCTATATTCAGCAGAATCCCATAACACCATCGGCACAATATGATGGCGCAACAGGTTAGATAATGCGCCCTCAAGCAAACTGTTAGGCATATGGAAGTCTGAAATCAAAAACACTAAAGAACGTTCACGTGGCAAATAGCGGTAAACCTCAGTAATGCCGTTGCAATTGACTTGGGCAGGGTGGAAGTCCTTTAAAGACTCTGCCATAGTAATTGCATGGTGAGATTTGAAAGAAGTTGTGCTAATCCAGTCTTCACGTACTTTTTCATCAAAACCGATAAAACCAAACGGGTCATGATGTTCACTGGCGGATTGTGCAATTGACTCTGCAATTTCTGCAGCTAATTTGATTTTTCTCTTTTTAGCACCAAAGTTCATACTGCCGGATAAATCGCAGATGACATACACCGGCGTGGCGCTTTTTTGATTGAACAGGCGAACGTACACTTGCTCCAGTGGGTCGCGTATAGTTTGGCGAATATCGATACGGCGCGGGTCAGGATAAGATAGCAAAGTGGTATGCCCACGAAACTCCATGCCCATGCCCCGTTGCGTACTGGCGTGCCTACCCGGATGGCGACCGCGCGATCTCCAGCTAATGTGATAGTCAAAAGATTTAATATTTTCAATCATAAAAATCCAACATAGAATCCAATGGTTGGGTTGTTTTCAACACCATTTTTAAGGAAACACAAGCTAAGTGTTTGCGCTGGCTAAGCTCGCTACACAACTTGTGCGTGTATTAGCTCGTGCGCTCTGGGCGTTTTGTGCTTAATTCCGCTCACCGACTTAGTTCGTCTTTCCTTTTCTCTGATTTGATAATGCAGTCTTAAAATATAGCTGGATTGCTATAACGCAATGTTCACCTGCTAGCGTAGCTGTAGTTATGGTGCAGCAACTGCATTCACAATGCCGGAGAGCATTTCACGCGCAATTTCAGTGCGGCGCATTTCATACACTGGGCTGAATACCAAACGATGCGCAATCGTGGAGTGAAACACTGCATGAATATCATCTGGCAACACTGCATTACGGTTGTTTAGCCATGCGTTTACACGTGCTGCACGTAGCATCATACTCATGCCGCGTGGGCTGGCGCCCGACAGTACTAGGCGGTTCATATCTACGCCAGAAACTTTTACACCGTAATCCAGCGGGGCTTTAGTTGCTTTCCAAAGGTTTAAGGCATATCTCTTAAGCGTGTCGCTTGCTTCAATGTTGTTTTGAATCACACTAGAGAATGCATTGAGTTCGTCAAATTGGAGTACATCAGGTTTTACAGTGTCGACCAGTGCGTCTACATTATGGAATTTGGTGTCAAAGACTAAAGCTTCCATGATGGCATCGTCATTTGGTACCACAATTGGAATTTCCATCATAAAACGGTCACGTGCAGCAGATGGAATCTCAAAAGTTTCTTCTTTTTCTACTTGGTTACGGTCAGCAAACACAATCATGTGTGGAAAGTAATGCTCGGTATTGAAAGCAGATAAGCTACGCTCGGCCATCACGCGCAGTAACAAAGAGTGCACCTGCGGGCGGGCGCGGTTGATTTCGTTAAAGAAGAATACAGAAAGATTTTCACCTGACATCAGCAATGGGCCTGGGCTCACATGCGGTTTGCCGTCTTCACCTAAGTAAGTATGGTAAACCAAGTCGTTAGGCATTAAGTCAATAGTGCCTTCAATACGCTGGTAGCCACCACCAATACCGCGTGTAAAAGCACGTAACAGTGTGGTCTTACCTACACCCACATCACCTTCAAGCAATACGTGACCACGGGCAAAAATTGAAGTGGTAATCAGTCTAATTGGCGTTTGTTGGCCAACCACAACTTTATTGACTTCAGACTCTAAGGTAAGCGCATGGTTGCGCCAATCAGCTAGTTGAACATCACTCATTGAGAATTCCTGTATTTTTTAAATGGTTGTGAGAACTTAAACACATGGTAAACGTTTTTATTGCAGGGGTAAACAGATCTGTATACCCCTTTATTAAAATATATCCTAAATATGAATTGAAAACATTAAAAAGTGAATAAAAGTAGCAATAAAAAGTGAATATCGCTTTCGTAAAAATGGTTTTCCAGCGAAAATAGCGAAAGTTAAATCAAGTGGCTAGATGAATGGCTCCTTGGTCGGGTGCAAATAGTCGTTTAAAAAACTCATTTACAAAGACAAAATTATGCAAAGACAGAATAGTTTCACAAAAGAAGAATTACTCAAATGTGGTCGCGGTGAAATGTTTGGTGAGGGTAATGCGCAATTGCCATTGCCGCCAATGTTGATGTTTGATCGTATTGTTTCCATTACTGAAGAGGGTGGTAAGTATGGTAATGGTCAAATTATTGCTGAACTGGATATCACGCCTAATTTATGGTTTTTTGATTGCCACTTTACCGGTGATCCAGTCATGCCAGGCTGTTTAGGTTTAGATGCCATGTGGCAACTTGTGGGCTTTTATTTAGGTTGGATGGGCGGCCCAGGCCGTGGCCGTGCATTAGGTGCAGGTGAGGTTAAGTTCACCGGCCAAGTGTTGCCAACTGCTAAAAAAGCAACTTACACCATTGATTTAAAACGCGTGATTATGCGTAAGCTAGTGATGGGTATTGCCGATGCAACCATGCAAATTGATGGCCGTGAAATTTATGTAGCAACAGATTTACGCGTAGGCTTGTTCACGCGTACAGATAATTTCTAGTTTTCAGATTATTTTTAGTTTTTAAGTAGAATAAAAAAGTTTTTAAGGAGCACGAAATGCGTCGTGTCGTTATTACGGGGTTTGGAATTGTTTCCAGCTTAGGCAACAATAAAGCAGAAGTATTGGCGAGCCTAAAGTCTGGTCAGTCAGGTATCACTTATCAACCAGAGTATGCTGCCATGGGTTTACGCTCACATGTAGCAGGATCTATCAAGAATCTTAAAGTAGAAGAACTGATTGATCGTAAGTTGATGCGCTTTATGGCCAAAGGCCATGCTTATGCATGGCTTGCCATGCAAGAGGCTATTGCAGATTCGAAGTTACCTGAAGACATGGTATCTAATGTACGTACGGGTCTAATCGTAGGTGCAGGTGGTGCATCACATGAAAGCATTTTAGAAGGTGTAGATACACTGCGTGAAAAAGGTGTGCGCCGCGTAGGTCCATATATGGTGACAAAAGCAATGGCGAGCGGTGTATCTGCATGTCTTGCTACCGGTGCAAAAATCAAAGGTATTAATTACGGCATTAGCTCAGCTTGTTCTACCAGCGCACATTGCATTGGTGCTGGCGTTGAGCAAATTCAGCTGGGTAAGCAAGATATTATTTTTGCTGGTGGTGCAGAAGAAGAGCACTGGACGTTGTCGTTTATGTTTGATGCCATGGGTGCATTAAGCAGTAAATATAATGACACACCTGATAAAGCATCTCGTACTTATGATGCTGACCGTGATGGCTTTGTGATTTCTGGCGGCGGCGGTATTGTCGTGTTAGAAGAGTATGAGCATGCCAAGGCGCGTGGCGCAAAAATCTATGCAGAAGTCGTAGGTTATGGTGCTACCTCTGACGGTTACGACATGGTTGCACCAAGTGGCGAGGGCGCTATACGTTGTATGCGCCTGGCGCTAGAGGGTGTTGATGCTAAAATTGATTACATCAATACACATGGTACAAGTACTCCTGTAGGTGACGTGAAAGAACTGGAGGCAATTCGTGAAGTGTTTGGTGAAAATGGTTTAAACCAAAATCCAGCAATTGCTTCCACTAAGTCTTTATCTGGCCACGCTTTAGGTGCAGCTGGTGTGAATGAAGCGATTTATACCTTGCTGATGATGGAAAATAACTTTATTGCAGCCTCTGCCAATATTGAAACGTTAGATCCAGCAGCAGAGGGTTTAAATATCGTTCGCAAAGCTATTGAAAACGTTAAAATTGAAACAGCACTATCCAATAGTTTTGGTTTTGGCGGCACTAACGCAACATTGACGTTGTCTACGAAAAATCTGTAATGCGTTTTTAGTTGTTATTGGGGTGAGGAAGTATGAGTATCAAAGCTAAGTTGTTAGGTCTCATATTTCCTATCTTCTTCCTGTTTGGCTGCGCAGGTTTCTCCAATCACACCGTTTATATCTCCGAGCAGCAAATCCAATCCAAGCTAAATGAAAAGCTGCTGATTCCTATCTCTTTGCTTAAAGTCTTTGATCTTAGTTTAAGCAATGCCAATGTGAAGTTTGACCATGCAACAGGCCGTATGCATACAAAGTTTGATACACAGTTATTGAATCAGTTAAATGGCAAAAAGATGGCAGGCAAGCTGGGAATATCAGGTAATCTGCAATTAGATTCCACCACAAACTCGGTAATTCTGAATGAGGTTGCAGTAGATGATTTTGTGATTGATGGTGTTGATCCCAAATACGGCGATGCCATGGGAGGCATCGCTAAAATGGTTGGCAGTCAGCTTTTAAATGGCCTTACACTTTATACGGTCAAGCCCGACTCGCTCAAGGTGGGTGCTACGCAATATTACCCAAAAGACATGAAAGTAACAGATCGTGGCCTAGAGGTTACCTTAAGTCCAGCTCAGTAAGTGATGTGCTAATGGTTGATACTCACGCCAGTGCCACTGTTAAGTATATTCAGATAATAAACACTTGAGTGGGTACAACCTGCTGATTGCACCCAACCCAGCTTATAAATTAATTTACTCAGCAGTTGGGCTTCTGTATCTTGATAACCAGTGCGCATATGGTGGAGGTAGAACCCAAGCCGGTTGTTCCATCTCCAGTTCTTTTGCTGCCTGATATGACCAGTTTGGATTTTCTAAGTGAGCACGTCCTATCATTACTAAGTCCAACTGTTCATTGCGTACTGCCTGATCAGCAAGCTTAGGTGCACCAAATCCCCATGCCGATGAAACTGGCAATTGCGTTTCATTGCGCACACGTTCAGCAACTGGAGCCAAAAATGCAGGCCCCCATGGAATGTTGGTTTCTGGTATGGTGAAACCAACACTGACGCTCAGCATATCCAGCCCAATTTTCTTCCATTCATTCACTAATCGAATTGATTCGCTTAGTGTCTCTTCATCTCTATTGTCATATTCCAAAACGCCAAATCGGGCGGTCAATGGTAAGTTTTCTGGCCAAACATCTCTTACTGCTGTAAGCATTTCATTGCTGAATCTGGCCCGGTTTTCATAGCTTCCGCCGTATTCATCTGTTCTCTGATTTGAGTGTGGGGAAAAGAAACTTTGGCCCATATAGCCATGTGCAAGGTGTAGTTCCAGCCATTCAAACCCTGCATCACGCGCACGTTGTGCTGCTAGCACAAAGTCATTTTGTACCCGCTTGATATCGGCTAGCGTCATTTCAGATGGTACGCGACCAAGTTCACCGCCAAATGGGATTGCTGATGGCGCTATGGTCGGCCATGCGTCTGGGTTGTCAGCAGGTATATGGTCATCGCCTTCCCATGGAATATTCGCGCTAGCTTTACGTCCTGCATGCGCAATCTGAATGCCGGGAACAGCACCTGCTGCTTTGATTGCGGCTGCAATTTCACGTAACTGGTCAGCTTGCTCATCATTCCAAATACCTAGGCAGTGGG
The DNA here is from genome assembly GCF_036401095.1 of Methylotenera sp. Taxonomy (GTDB): domain Bacteria; phylum Pseudomonadota; class Gammaproteobacteria; order Burkholderiales; family Methylophilaceae; genus Methylotenera. The sequence goes on along the minus strand of NZ_DASWWA010000024.1, from coordinate 48,731 downwards.
GTGTTATTCGGCCCTCGGGTGATACGGCGGTTGCTTCTACTATTACCAATGCGCTGCCACCACGTGCCAGACTTGCATAATGCACTTTGTGCCAATCGTTCGCTAGGCCATTATCTGCCATGTATTGGCACATAGGTGGGATGGCGATTCTGTTTTTTAAAGTAACACCCTTCAGTTGGTAGGGCGAAAATAAATTATTCATGATGATCCTTAATGTTGAGATTCAATAATTAATTCTATTGTTCGAATATAATAGAACTATAGAATAATGTAAAGAGATGTGTTAAATTAAATACATGCGACAAATCAAACATCCTACGATAGAGCAGGTCGAGTTAACGGACATTATGTATGCCCTGTCTGACCCAACGCGCCTAGAGATTATTATGCTGCTTGCGCAAGCGGGTAGGAAGCTGACGTGCGGTGAAATTAATCTGAATCGCCCTAAATCCAGCATGTCGCATCATTTCAAAATTCTTCGCAGTGCCGGCCTGGTTGAGACCTTGATAGAAGGAACCGAGCACATGAACTCTTTAAGGCTGGAAGAAGTGGAAAGTAAGTATCCGGGTGTTTTAAATGCAGTCATTAAGGCAGCTACCAAGAGCTAGCTGTAAAAGAGCTAAATAGTTAGCGCTGTCAGAGGGCGTTAAGGTGCTGGCTATTACTGTTTGAGTGTTAGGGTTGTGGGTGTGTAGATTGTGTTACAGGATTAGCGCAGCAGCCACTAATCTGCCCTCACTCATTAGGATGTTATAGGTACGGCAGGCGGCAGCTGTAGTCATGCACTCAAGTGAAATGCCATGTTCGGTCAGTATTTGGTGGTTCTTCGGGTGTAAAAACACATGCGTTTTACCAGTGCCTAGCAACACAACTTCAGGCTTTAATTTGATTAACTCTTGAAAATGATCATTATTCAAAGCGCTAACATTTTTCGCATGCCAATCCACCACTATAGTCTGCGGCATAACAATTAAGTTTTGCGCGTAGCGCTGTTTGTTGATCTCTATATAGCTTTCGCCATAGCCTGTGATCAGGTTGTTATTTTCAGCGGTGGTTAAATGTAACTTCATTGCGGATTTTTGCCTTTAATCTCTGAGGCTTAATTGAATCAAAGCCTCATTCTAATGTAAACTAATGCCTTTCACTAATAAGCTTTTTTAAGCACGAATTCACGCATTATGCAGCCTTTACATAAATCTAATAAACTTAACAATGTCTGCTACGACATTCGCGGCCCTGTGTTACAGCGTGCACGCGAGATGGAAGAAGACGGCCATCATATCATCAAGCTTAATATTGGCAATCCTGCGGCGTTCGGGTTCGAAGTGCCTGAAGAAATCCAGCAAGATGTGATTCGTAACATGGCCAAAGCGGGTGGCTACACGGATAGTAAAGGCCTGTTTGAGCCACGTAAATCTATTATGCATTACACACAAAGTAAGCATATCAAAGGCGTAACGGTTGACGATATTTTTATCGGTAATGGTGTGTCTGAGCTTATCGTGATGTCGATGCAAGGTTTATTGAACAACGGCGACCAAGTGCTGGTGCCAATGCCGGATTATCCACTATGGACAGCAGCAGTTACCTTGGCTGGCGGTACCGCACGTCACTACCTGTGTGACGAAGAATCTGGCTGGATGCCAAATCTTAAAGATATCGAATCTAAAATTACTGCCAATACGCGCGGTATTGTAGTGATTAACCCCAATAACCCGACGGGCGCGCTCTACTCACAAGAAATTTTGGAAGGCATCGTTGATATTGCTCGTCGTCACGGCTTGGTGATTTTTGCCGACGAAATTTACGATAAAGTTTTATACGATGGCAATGAGCATACCTCGATTGCTTCACTGGCTGATGATGTGCTGTTCGTGACCTTCAACGGTTTATCAAAAAACTACCGTACTTGCGGCTACCGCGCCGGCTGGATGATTCTCAGTGGCGAGAAAAAGCACGCGTTAGACTACATTGAAGGCTTGAATATGCTTGCCTCTATGCGTTTGTGTGCCAATGTGCCAGGCCAGTTAGCGATTCAAACCGCATTAGGTGGCTACCAAAGTATTGAAGATTTAGTCGCGCCGGATGGACGCTTATGCAAACAGCGTGATATTGCTTATGAACTGCTTACTGCAATTCCAGGTGTAACCTGTACTAAGCCGCAGGCTGCAATGTATCTGTTTCCGAAGTTAGACCCAAAAGTGTATCCGATTGAAGATGACCAAAAGTTTATCCTCGATTTGTTGTTGGAAGAAAAAGTGTTACTAGTGCAAGGTACTGGTTTTAATTGGAAAACACCAGATCATTTCCGCGTGGTGTTCTTACCAAATGTGGATGACTTGACTGAGGCGATTAAACGTATTGCTAGGTTCTTAGAAAATTACAGAAAAAAGCATGAATCAAAATTAGATGGAGCAAAAGCTTGAAACAGTTAAATGTTGGGATATTGGGCTTAGGCACAGTAGGTGGTGGTACTTATACAGTTTTAAAACGCAATGCATCTGAAATTACACGCCGTACCGGTGTGGCAATTAATGTAGTGCAAGTTGCAGATCGAAGTTTAGCCAATGCAAAAGCACTGGCTGTGGATGCAGATGTGACTGATGATGCATTTGCTGTGGTAAATAACCCAGCGGTAGATGTTGTTGTTGAGTTGATTGGCGGCTACACATTAAGCCGCGAGCTCGTGTTAAAAGCGATTGCCAATAAAAAACATGTAGTGACAGCAAATAAGGCACTGATTGCTTTGCACGGTAATGAGATTTTTGCAGCAGCAAAAGTAAACAACGTGATTGTGGCTTTTGAAGCGGCGGTTGCCGGTGGCATCCCGATTATTAAAGCCTTGCGTGAAGGTTTGGGCGCCAACCGTGTTGAGTGGGTGGCTGGTATTATCAATGGCACCACTAACTTTATCCTAACCGAGATGCGTGAAAAAGGCCTGAACTTTGCCGACGTATTAGGTGAAGCGCAGCGTTTAGGTTATGCCGAAGCTGACCCGACTTTTGACGTAGAAGGTATTGATGCCGCGCACAAATTGACCATTATGTCTGCAATCGCTTTTGGCATGCCGATGAAGTTTGAGCAGGCTTATACGGAAGGCATTACCAAATTAGAGCAGGTAGATATTAAGTACGCTGAAGAATTAGGCTACCGCGTGAAGTTGCTTGGTATTACTAAGCGTAACGATAATGGTGTTGAGCTACGTGTACACCCGACTTTAATTCCAGAGAAACGCTTAGTAGCTAACGTGAATGGCGCCATGAACGCGGTAGTAGTGAAGGGCGATGCAGTTGGTCCAACGCTATACTACGGTGCTGGTGCGGGTGCAGAGCCAACAGCAAGTGCTGTGGTGGCAGATTTGATGGATGTTGCACGTTTAATCGATGCAACAAGCGCGCAGCGTGTGCCTTACCTAGCGTTCCAGCCAGAGCAAGTGCAAGACTTGGCAATTTTACCTATTGATGAAGTACAAAGCGCTTATTATCTGCGTTTACGCGCGAGCGACAAACCTGGCGTATTGGCTGATGTGACTAAAATCTTAGGTGACCGCAGTATCTCAATCGATGCAATGCTGCAAAAAGAGCCGGATGAGAAGGAAACCGAAGCGGATATCGTGATTTTGACGCATATCACCGTGGAGAAAAATATGAATGCAGCGATTGCCGCTATCGAAGCACTTGAAGCAATCACAGCTAAAGTCGTGCGTATTCGTATGGAAGAACTTGCAAAATAATGACTAAGCCGTCATCCATCACAAGCTGGGTGGCGGACGTATGAGAGATTAAATGAAATACATATCAACACGCGGGCAATCGCCTGCTTTAAGTTTTAGCCAAATTTTATTGGGTGGTTTAGCGCCAGACGGTGGTTTGTATCTGCCAGAAACCTATCCGCAATTCACAGATGCTGATTTAACCGCGATGCGTGGTTTGTCTTATGTAGACTTGGCGTTCGCCATCTTGTCACGCTTTGTAGATGATATTCCTGCCGCAGACTTAAAAGCGATTATTGATAAAACTTACCGCGCTGATGTGTATGCATTTACCCGCACTGGGCAGAATGCTGCTGACATTACGCCAACTTTAAAGCTAGAAGATAACCTATACCTGCTAAGCCTCTCTAATGGCCCTACATTAGCATTTAAAGATATGGCTATGCAGTTGCTAGGCAACTTGTTTGAATATGTGCTGACGAAAGAAGGCAAAACCACCAATATTTTAGGTGCAACTTCTGGTGACACTGGTTCTGCTGCTGAATACGCGATGCGCGGTAAAAAAGGCATTCGTGTATTTATGCTGTCACCGCATAAGAAAATGAGCCGTTTCCAAACTGCGCAAATGTTCAGCCTGCAAGATGACAATATCTACAATATTGCAGTGAATGGTGTATTTGATGATTGCCAGGATATGGTGAAGGCTGTATCTAACGATGCTACGTTTAAGTCTGAATATAAAATTGGCGCAGTAAACTCTATTAACTGGGGCCGCATTGTGGCGCAGGTTGTTTATTACTTTAAAGGCTACTTTGCTGTAACTGAGAATAACAGCCAAAAAGTTAGCTTCTCTGTACCATCTGGCAACTTTGGTAACGTATGTGCGGGGCACATTGCACGCATGATGGGCTTGCCGGTTGATAAGCTCGTTGTAGCAACCAATGAGAACGATGTATTAGACGAGTTCTTCAAAACTGGCGTATATAGCCCACGTGGTTCAGCGAAAACCTACCATACCTCCAGCCCTTCAATGGACATCAGCAAAGCCTCTAACTTTGAGCGCTTTGTGTTTGACTTAGTTGGTCGTGATAGCGATAAAACACGTGCACTGTGGGCTAAAGTTGATGCTGGTAACAGCTTTGATTTGAATGCGGACGGCTATTTCGCAAAAATTGCGGATTATGGCTTTGTATCTGGCAGCAGTAATCATGCGCATCGTATGCAAACCATACGCGACACTCAAGCTAAATACGATGTGGTGATTGACACGCATACCGCAGACGGCTTAAAAGTTGCGTTGGAGCATTTAGATGCAAACACACCAATGGTGGTGTTAGAGACTGCATTGCCGGCAAAGTTTGAAGATGCAATCGTTGAATCCTTAGGTCACGCTCCTGAGCGTCCAGCAGCATTAAATGGTATTGAGTCTTTACCGCAGAAATTTACTGTGATGGATGCTAGTGCAGCAGACATCAAAACCTTTATCGCTAACAACACTTAAATAAATGGCCACATTCAGCATGTATGAATGTGGTTATTTGTTTAATGAGCTAATGCCTTAAATCGCCATACGGCTGAAGGCAATAAAAGTAATAAGTTTTTAATTGGGACAAACATGACGATAGCTTGGGTGGTAAGTTAAGAATGAAACAATACATAGACTTAGTGCAACACGTGCTCAACCATGGCAACAAAAAAGAAGACCGCACCGGCACCGGTACAGTTTCTGTATTTGGCTACCAAATGCGCTTTAATTTGGCAGAGGGCTTCCCCTTACTTACCACTAAAAAAGTACATTTAAAATCTATCATTCATGAGCTGCTATGGTTCTTGCAAGGCAGCACCAATATTGCATATTTAAAAGAAAATGGCGTACGCATCTGGGATGAATGGGCAGATGAAAATGGCAACCTAGGCCCTGTATACGGCTACCAATGGCGCAACTGGACTAAGCCTGATGGTACACATATCGACCAGATTACGCAGGTGGTGAATGCGATTAAGAACAACCCGGATTCACGCCGTTTAATCGTATCAGCATGGAACGTAGCGGATGTTGACCAGATGAAACTACCGCCTTGTCATGCATTCTTCCAGTTTTATGTAGCTCCGGCCGCACCAGATGACGCTGACCAACGCTCAAAACTAAGCTGCCAGCTTTATCAGCGCAGTGCTGATATCTTCCTTGGCGTGCCGTTCAATATTGCCTCATATGCTTTGCTTACCATGATGGTGGCACAGGTATGTAATTTGAGGTTAGGTGACTTTGTGCATACCCTAGGTGATGCGCACATCTATTCGAATCATTTTGAGCAAATGCACGAGCAGCTAAAGCGTGATCCGCGCCCATTGCCAACCATGCGCATCAACCCTGAAGTAAAAGATATCTTCGGTTTTAAATTTGAAGACTTCACATTAGAAGGCTACGACCCGCATCCAGCAATTAAAGGTTTGGTGGCTGTTTAATGACGCAGTTATCAATAATTGTTGCAGTTGCGCATGATGGTGTTATCGGTGTCAACAACACCTTGCCTTGGCACCTGCCTGAGGATTTAAAGCGTTTTAAAGCCCTAACCATGGGGCATCATATCATTATGGGTCGCAAGACCTACGATTCGCTTGGTCGCCTGCTGCCAGGCCGCACAACCGTCATAGTGACGCGTAATGAAAACTACAAGGTAGAGGGCGCGCTGGTTGCTAATTCACTAGAAGCCGCTATCGCCTTATGTGAAAACGATGATGAAGTATTCTTAATTGGTGGCGCAGAGCTGTATCAAGCCGGCCTTAAGCTCGCACATAAGCTATATATCACTGAAATTGAGCTGGACGTAACAGGCGATGCGTTTTTCCCCAAATTAGTTTCTACCGAATGGCAAGAAACTGAACGTGAAGCACATACCTCTGAAAAAGGTTTGAACTTTAGTTATGCTACTCATGTACGCAAGTAATCAACTTCTTAAGCAGTAGAGCTAGAGTTTTTACTCTGATTAATCGCCACCTCATGTGCACTTAATCAGGCTTTCCTTATTGAATATCTTTCAGATACAGAAATGGGGGGCACTACAGATGAAACCAGTGCTTAGACTAACCTTTGGCAACTATCCCAGCACTTACCCCCACTCCAGCTCTGAACGAGTCCTCTATTGTCAGTTGCCTGAAGCCTTACCAAAAAATAACCAATTATTATGCAGATGCGGCGCACTGTAAGCGAGTGTGCCCTACGTGGGCTGCTACATTATAGAAATTATTTGGAGAGGAAAATGGCATTCCTAAACGAAATTATTCCAGAAGAACAAAAAGACAAATTTACTTTTCCAGTTGAGACTAATAGAGATGGTTCAAAACCAACTCTCTATAAATGGACGGTTGAATTTGAAAGAAATATATTCCTTGTGATGACTAGACACGGTGGAGGGGCACACCAAGGCGTGCCTCGTACAGAGTGGTATGTATTGAGTTGGAACGGAGAAGTAATTAATTTCCAATGTGAGCCTGAATATAGTGGTGATTTTTCAACAGGTCAAAATTTGCTGTTGAAAATTAAACAGTTAACAATTCCACTAGATTTACAAATTCGTAAAGAAGAAATTATTCAATTGATTAAAGACATTCTTGATGCTAAGAGCTGGCCTTACAAACGAAGTGCCTACATCGTGACAGTTGAGTTTGATCAATAATTATCTGCTAATTTGGAGATTTTCAATGACTACCCAACAAGCTATTTTAAATTTCTTGAATGCCTACAACCCATCAGGCTCGCAGCTCACCCGCAGCCGCGTAGGGCGCACTCGCTTGCCGTGCTCCGTATGTGTTACTGAGCACGGCATACTGGAAGCGCTTACCTTTCACTGTCAGTTGTTTGTGGCGCAGGGGCTTGTTACTGCGCTACGCAATCTACGTAGTAAGTCGCTTTACCATCAATCACTTGTTTCACTAAGCCGTGCACGTCGGTTTCAAAGCCTGGGAAGCGTTCGTTAAACTCACGTGCGAACTTCAGGTAATTCACAATGATTTTGTTAAAGCGCTCGCCTGGAATCAATAGCGGAATGCCTGGTGGGTAAGGTGTTAGCAACACTGCAGTAATGCGGCCTTCAAGCTCATCAATCGCCACACGGTCAATCTTGCGATGCGCCATTTTTGCAAATGCATCAGTTGGCTTCATCGCCGGTACCATGTCTGACAGGTACATTTCTGTCGTCAAGCGTGCCACGTCGTTGGCTTTATATACACCGTGAATCTGTGCACATAAGTCGCGTAGACCTAGGCGCTCGTAACGTGGATTTTTTTGTACGAACTCAGGCAAAACTTTCCATAATGGCTGGTTTTTGTCGTAATCGTCTTTGAACTGTTGTAACGCAGCTACCATAGTGTTCCAGCGGCCTTTGGTAATGCCGATGGTGAACATGATAAAGAACGAGTACAAACCGGTTTTTTCAACAATCACGCCGTGTTCAGCAAGGTACTTAGTAACGATTGCAGCAGGGATGCCGAACTCGTCAGAGAAGTCACCATGAATATCCAAGCCCGGGGTGATGATAGTGGCTTTGATCGGGTCCAGCATGTTAAAGCCTTCTGCCAGGTTACCAAAACCGTGCCAGCCTTCGTTGGCTTTTAGCATCCATGCATCGCGCTCTTCAATGCCTTCTTCTGAAAGGTCGTTTGGACCCCAAACCTTGAACCACCAATCGGTGCCCCATTCTTCATCCACCTTACGCATGGCGCGGCGGAAATCCAGAGCTTCCATAATAGATTCTTCTACCAATGCGGTGCCGCCTGGTGCTTCCATCATGGCTGCAGCAACGTCAATACTCGCCACAATTGAATACTGTGGGCTGGTAGAGGTGTGCATGAGGTATGCTTCGTTGAATACGTCACGGTCCAGTTGATTGTTTTCTGCATCTTGCACCAGAATCTGCGAGGCTTGTGATAAGCCTGCTAGCAGTTTGTGGGTTGATTGTGTTGAAAACACCATAGACTCTTTACAACGCGGGCGATCTGCGCCAATCGCGTGGTAATCACCATAGAAGTCATGGAATGTAGCGTGTGGCAACCAAGCTTCGTCAAAGTGCAGGGTGTCTATCTTGCCATCCAGCATTTCTTTGATTTCTTCTACGTTGTATAGCACGCCGTCATAGGTTGATTGCGTGATAGTAAGTACACGCGGTTTCACTGTTTTGTCGGTTGCAAACGGGTTGCGGTCAATTTTTTTCTGAATATTTTCCCAAGAGAATTCACTTTTTGGGATTGGGCCGATAATGCCGAAATGGTTACGCGTAGGCATCAGGAATACCGGGATTGCGCCTGTCATAATAATGGAGTGCAATACTGATTTATGGCAGTTACGGTCTACCACCACCACGTCACCTGGCGCTACGGTAGAGTTCCACACCATTTTGTTGGAGGTAGAAGTACCGTTGGTCACAAAGTACAAGTGATCGCAATTGTAAATACGTGCTGCATTACGCTCAGAAGCCGCTACCGGGCCTGTATGATCAAGTAGTTGACCAAGCTCATCTACCGCGTTACAAACGTCTGCACGCAGCATGTTCTCGCCAAAGAACTGGTGGAACATTTGCCCAACCGGTGATTTCAAAAACGCTACACCACCTGAGTGGCCAGGGCAGTGCCATGAGTAAGAGCCATCAGCCGCATAATGCGTCAACGCTTTAAAGAAAGGCGGTGGCAGGCTGTCTAAATAGGCTTTAGCTTCACGGATAATCAAGCGTGCTACAAACTCTGGCGTATCTTCATTCATGTGAATAAAGCCATGCAGTTCGCGTAGTACATCGTTCGGGATGTGGCGTGAGGTGCGTGTTTCACCGTGCAGGAAAATAGGAATTTCTTCGTTGCGGTGGCGTATTTCTGCTACAAACTTGCGCAGTTGCTCAATCGCTTCTGGTTTTTCTTCGATAAACTCTTCATCATCAATCGATAGAATGAAGGCTGAGGCACGGCTTTGCTGTTGTGCAAATGAAGTAAGGTCGCCATAGCTGGTAACACCCAGCACTTCTGTGCCTTCTTCTTCAATAGCTTTAGCCAGTACGCGAATACCTAAGCCTGATGAGTTTTCTGAGCGGAAGTCTTCGTCGATGATAATGACAGGGAAACGAAATTTCATTCAAATGCCTTTAAATTATATGGTGAGGGCGATTTTGCACACGTTCTTTACTGTGGCGCAGTCGCTTACTCTTACATCTATCTTTGTAATACGCTTAGGTTAGCTGCTTCTCGCCAGGTGTTTGAAAGCCGATGCCTAAAAGCGCTAGTGTTAGATTTTTGGTAAAGTCACGCCAACTTGACCTTGGTACTTACCGCCACGGTCTTTGTAGCTGGTTTCGCAAATATCGTCTGCGTCGGCCTCGAAGAACAGCACTTGCGCGCAACCTTCATTTGCGTAAATCTTAGCTGGTAACGGTGTGGTATTGCTGAACTCTAATGTGACATAGCCTTCCCACTCTGGTTCAAATGGGGTTACGTTCACGATAATGCCGCAGCGTGCGTAGGTGGATTTACCTAGGCATACGGTAAGCACGTTGCGTGGGATACGGAAGTACTCCACTGTACGTGCCAGCGCAAATGAGTTTGGTGGAATAATGCAGTAGTCTGCGTTTACTTCAACAAATGAATTTGGATCAAAGTTTTTTGGATCCACAATAGTGCTGTTGAGGTTGGTAAATAACTTAAATTCTCTTGAGCAGCGAATGTCGTAGCCATAGCTAGATGTGCCATAAGACACCATGCGTTCGCCCGCCGCATTCATTTTGACTTGATTAGGCTCAAATGGCTCTATCATGCCGTGTTGTTCTGCCATACGGCGAATCCATTTGTCTGATTTAATGCTCATAAGTGTTTAAATTTATAGAGGTTTAAAGTGAATCGAATTATAAGGCCTAACCGCTGAATTACAATGAAAAATTATAAGTTTTAAGGCGGAAAAAAGCCCCACACTTATTGAATAAGTTGTGAGGCTTCTTAAAACGCTTTTATAGATGAAATTGCAGCTTAGTGCTTGTCGCCACCTAACTCAATGCTGTAGCGCCAGAACTGATCTTCAGATTCAAAAATCACGCTAGACTCTTGTGGGTCACGGCTGCCAGCTGGGTACTGATGTACTGGTGATTTATCAGCCATCCAAGCTTTTACCACAGGGTCAACCAAGCGCCATTGTGCTTCCACTTCACTGATGTGTAGGTAAAGTGATGGGTCACCTTCCATCAGGTTAAGCATTAAAGATTCGTAAGAATCGATAGTCTCATCACCTTGTTGGCGTTGTGGTGCATCAATGCTTAATGTGCGCGTTGCAACGTCTAGACCTGGAATCTTAGATTCGATTTCCATTTTGATACATTCACGTGGCTGGATGTTCAGTGTTAACCAGTTTTGGTGTTGGCCTTCTACCAATTGCATCGGCGCTTTTTTGAAGCGGATAGAAATAGCAGTGTTGCCTTCGTGCATGCGTTTAGCAGTACGCACGTAGAATGGCACGCCTTTCCAGCGTGGGTTATCGATGAACAATTTGAGTGCGGCATAAGTTTCGGTGACGCTTTCTGTTACGCCGTCACGTGCTAGCTCTTCCAAGTAGCCGGTTACGTTCTCACCATGGCCATCACCAGCCGTTACGCGGCCAGCTTTGTATTGGGCGCGGAAAGCGTGTTTGTTTAGCTCGCTCACAGGAATCGGGCGAATAGACTCTAGCAACTTGATTTTCTCAGCACGAATGCTTTCTGGGCTAAGGTCTGATGGTTTTTCCATCGCAACCAGTGCTAGCGTTTGTAGCAAGTGACTTTGTACCATGTCGCGTAGGGCGCCAGTTGCATCGTAGAATGTGGTGCGATCGCCAACGCCTAGCGTTTCGTTGTTGGTGATTTGTACGTGATCGATGTGTTCGTTATTCCATAGCGGCTCGAACATTGCGTTAGCAAAGCGCGTTAGCATTACGTTTTGCAATGCAGATTTACCTAAGTAATGGTCAATACGGTAGATTTGGCTTTCTTTTAGGTATTTAGTCAGCTCAGCTTGCAATGCTTGTGCGCTTGGCAAGTCTGTACCAAATGGTTTCTCAATCAACACACGGCGCCAGTATTTGCTTTCATCAACCAAGCCAAGTCCTGCCAGTTGTGCAACAATCGGTGCAAAGTCAGTAGGGCGTACTGATAAGAAGTAAGCCAGGTTTTGTGGGTATACAGACTCATCTGCCAATCTTTCGCGCAGTTTGTTCATTGCATCTGGGTCTGTTGGTGGGTTTGAGTGGTAGTGGTTACGTGCGATAAAACGCTCGAACACTTTTTGGTCGTAACCGTTTTTGAATTTGGCATCCAACATACCTTTAACATCGGCTTGCCAGTCTTCGCGACTTACTTCACCGCGGCCAACTGAAAGAATCACCATGTGTTCTGGTAGGCGACCAGCTGCATCTAGGCGAAACAAACCAGGCATTAGTTTGATGCGAGATAGGTTACCGCTCGCGCCAAACAGCACCAAGGTACAAGGATCTATTTTTTTTGCCATTATTTCAAACTTTCTTAAATAGGTTTTTGTAAATACTGCGGCTATTTTACATTCGCTAGATTGATTCATAATTTCGCAACTTTATGAATCACTCAGGTTAAAATAGCGCCTTTAAATGAATTAACGTAATTATACCGAAAAAGGCAGCACTGTTTTATGCAAACCACACAAACACTTGAAGTTAAATCTCTTACTTTGGCTAATAATCAGCATACACGTTGGTACCGGTTTAATTCGCAAGATGAAATCAATCAGGCGACATTAAAACGTATTCTGCAGGCTGCAGATGAGGCGATTCAAAAACACGGTAGCTTTTTAATTGTGCTAGCTGGTGGCAGTACGCCAAAAAGCGTGTATCAATTACTTGCTAAAGAAAATGCAGACTGGGCTAATTGGCATGTTTACCATAATGATGACCGCTGCTTGCCTGTAGACCACGTAGACCGCAATAGCAAAATGGCGCGCGATGCATGGTTAAACCATGTGGCGATTCCACAAAATCAGATTCATGATATCCCTGCTGAGTTGGGTAATATTGAAGGCGCGAAAGCCTATGCACAAACCTTGGCTGGCGTACGCACGTTCGACTTGGTGATTTTAGGCTTGGGCGAAGATGGTCACACCGCTAGCTTGTTCCCAAATCAAGCCGTTGATAATAGCGCAGATGCGGTGCCTGTGTTTAACTCACCAAAACCACCTTCTGAGCGCGTGACCATTAGCCAAAACCGTCTTGATAATACAAATGGCGTGATTTTCTTGGTGACTGGTGCTGGTAAGCAGGATGCAGTGAATAACTGGTTGAATGGCGTTGCGATCCCGGCAACTCTTATTGCACCAGCATGTGGTGTGGATGTATACAGCTTTGGTGTTGAGTTTTAATTCAATCTATCTACACATACAGCTAAAAAACTAAAGGGTAGCGCACGCTACCCTTTAAGATTTAAAACACTTCAAGTATTCGCTTAAAGTTTGTTGAAATTATCGTTATGTATTTTGGATTACGATATTAGGGAATTTTCCGCTGTGATCTAAACTTGCATTGGCAATCTTAATTGCTGCTTTACGTGCAATTTCTTTGTAGATATTGGCCACTTTAGAATCAGGATTTGCAATCACCGTTGGCTTGCCGCTATCAGCTTGCATACGGATATCAATATCCAGTGGTAATGCGCCTAATAGATCTACGTTGTAGTCTTTTGCCATCAACTCACCACCACCAGCACCGAAGATATGCTCTTCGTGACCACAGTTAGAGCAGATGTGTGTGCTCATGTTTTCAACAATGCCTAAAATAGGGATGCTGACTTTCTCAAACATTTTGAGGCCTTTACGTGCATCCAGTAGTGCAATGTCTTGCGGTGTGGTAACGATAATCGCGCCAGTAACAGGAATTTTTTGTGACAATGTCAGCTGAATGTCACCAGTGCCCGGTGGTAGGTCAATCACTAGGTAGTCTAGGTCGCGCCATTTAGTATCGCGTAGTAGTTGCTCTAACGCGCCGGTCACCATCGGGCCACGCCACACCATTGGGGTGTCTGTATCGATTAAAAAGCCAATAGACATGGCCTGTATGCCGTGTGCTTCCATTGGCTCCATGCTTTTACCGTCCAGGCTTTCTGGTCGGCCGCTAATGCCTAGCATTTGCGGTTGGCTTGGGCCGTAAATATCTGCATCCAGCAAGCCAACGCTTGCGCCTTCTGCGGCTAACGCTAACGCCAAGTTAACAGATGTGGTTGATTTACCTACGCCGCCTTTACCTGAAGCTACTGCAATAATGTTTTTAACGTTTGGCAGCAAGCTCACACCTTGCTGCGCTTTATGCGCGACGATTTTGCTGCTGACATTTACAGCAACGCGACCTATGCCTTCAATCGCTAACAATGCTTGTGCTACATGGTTTTGTATGGCTGCCAGCAAAGATTTTGCAGGGTAACCTAGTACGATATCTAAGCTCACGTCATTGCCGTCTACCTTAATGTTTCGTGCTGATTTACTGCTCACAAAGTCTTTGCCCGTGTTCGGGTCTATACATAGCTTTAAGGTGCTTTGAATGAGTAGTTCTGAAATTGCCATGTCGTAAATTCCTGATTTATTATTGGGTAGAGCTACAAGTGGTTATAACTTGAGTAAATTCATCGGTTATTTTAACTGATTGTGTGTGGCCTTGTATGTTTTACATCAAATTTTTGCATAAACTGCATGCCAACTATTGGTTAATTTCGTATGCATGCTTATAAAAAATTAATCATTACTGTGTGAACCATGCCGCATTTGTTAGAATGTGGTTTTTAGCTCAATAGATTCATTTATCTCATGGCAACAGCAAACAATCCTCGTAAAATTCTAGTTACCTCAGCACTGCCGTACGCTAACGGCAGTATTCATTTAGGCCACTTAGTGGAGTATATCCAAACTGATATTTGGGTACGTTTTCATAAAATGCAAGGTCACCATGTGCATTACGTATGTGCAGATGACACGCACGGTACGCCTATTATGTTGCGCGCTGAAAAAGAAGGTATTACACCTGAAACATTGATTGCCAATGTGCATAAAGAGCATTCAGCAGACTTTTCAGAATTCTTGGTGCAGTTTGATAACTACTATTCTACGAACGCGCCTGAGAATAGAGAGCTCTCGCAAAGTATCTATAAAAAACTAAAAGCAGCGGGCAAGATTGCAACCAAAACTATCGAACAGTTTTATGACCCGGTCAAAAACATGTTCCTACCAGACCGCTTTATTAAAGGCGAGTGTCCTAAGTGCCATGCTAAAGACCAATATGGCGATAGTTGTGAAGTGTGTGGTGCAACCTATAACCCAACCGAGTTGATTAATGCTTATTCTGCAGTGTCTGGCGCTGCACCAGTGCGTAAAGAGACTGAACATTATTTCTTTAAATTATCTGAATGCGAACAGTTCTTAAAAGATTGGACGCGCTCAGGCACATTGCAAGGCGAGGCTGCCAATAAGATGGGCGAGTGGTTTGAAAATGGTCTCAACGATTGGGATATTTCACGCGATGCGCCATACTTTGGTTTTGAAATCCCAGATGCACCAGGTAAGTATTTCTATGTGTGGTTAGATGCGCCAATCGGCTATATGGCTAGCTTTAAAAAGCTATGCGCGGATAAGGGTTTGGATTTTGACGAGTACTGGAAGAAGGATAGCCAGACTGAGCTTTATCACTTTATCGGTAAAGATATTTTGTATTTCCATGCCTTATTCTGGCCAGCGACATTAGAGTTCTCCGAGCACCGCAAGCCTACCCAAATTTTTGCGCATGGTTTCTTAACTGTGAATGGCGAGAAAATGAGTAAGTCACGTGGTACCTTTATTACCGCGCGCAGCTATTTAGACCATATTAAAAATCCTGAGTATCTACGTTATTACTATGCGGCTAAGTTAAACAGCACGATGGAAGACATCGACCTGAATTTAGAAGATTTTGTAGCGCGCGTGAATAGTGATTTGGTGGGTAAATACATTAATATCGCCAGCAGAACCGCTGGTTTTATTAATAAGCGTTTCGCAGGGCAATTAAACCCATCTGCCAATAATGCTGTTGTGTCAGAAATCAAAGCTTCTGCCAGTGCGATTGCGGAAAGTTATGCAGAGCGTGAATACGGTAAAGCATTACGTGAAATTATGCGTTTGGCTGATGTTGCCAATGGCTTCGTGGCGGAAAAAGCGCCGTGGGTGATGGCAAAGCAAGAAGGCCAAGATGCAGTTTTACAAGAAGTGTGCTCCGATGCTTTGGAAATGTTCCGTTTATTAACCCTGTATTTGAAACCAGTGTTGCCTAAACTGGCTGGCGAGATTGAGCAGTTCTTAAATATTGCACCGTTGAGCTGGGATGCGGTTGCTAGCTCTTTATCACCACAACATCGTATTAACGCTTATGAGCATTTGATTACCCGTGTCGAAGGTAAACAAATTGAAGCGATGACCGAAGCGAATAAAGAGAATCTGCAAGCGACACCAACGCCAGCGCCACATTCTCAACAGCGCCATGCAGAGCATCAACAAGCCGCCAGTGCGGAAGCTTCAGAAGCAGAATATATCAGTATTGATGATTTTACTAAGGTGGATTTGCGCATTGCTAAAATCGTGAATGCAGAACATGTAGAAGGCGCAGAAAAACTGCTTAAACTTAGTCTCGATATTGGTGAGGATAAGCCACGCCAAGTGTTTGCTGGTATTAAATCCGCTTATGATCCTGCAAGTTTAGTGGGTCGTTTGACTGTGATGGTAGCTAACTTGGCGCCACGTAAAATGAAGTTTGGCATGAGCGAAGGTATGGTGTTAGCTGCTAGTGACGAGCGTGGCGGCCCATATATACTAAGCCCGGATAGTGGCGCGCAAGCTGGCATGCGTGTTAAGTAAAGATTTATTAAACTTATTTTCCTAAGTGTAATCTACTGGAAAGTTAGAATAATTTGATTGTTGTAAATGTAGTTTAGGCTTGTGTATTTAAAATCGTACAAGTTTATCTAACTTAAGAAAGGGTCTTAAATGAAATATATTAATGCTACGTTGTTAGCAATGTTGCTGCTCTCAGGGCAATCTATGGCTGCAGATAGCAATGCCAAAACTGCAATTGGTGGTGGCTTAGGCGCTGCCGCAGGCACTGCAATTGGTAGCGTGGTTGGCGGTAGCACGGGTGAGATTGTTGGTGGTGCTGTTGGCGGTGGTCTTGGTGGTGCAGTAACCACTAAAGGTAAAGGCCAGGCTGGCGCAGTAATTGGCGGTGCAGCTGGTGGTGCCGGTGGTGCTTATGTTGGCCGTCAAGTAAGCGGCAGTACTGCTGGTGCTGTAGTAGGCGCAGCTGCTGGTGGCGCTGGTGGTGCCGTGGTAGGTAAAGTGATTGATGAGCCATCACCTAGAACCGGTGGTGGTGATTACAAACGTAAGCACAAACATGGTAAAGGCCACTACAAACATAAACATCACGGCCATGATGACTAATTAATTAGCTCTGATAGCCAATAAAAAAGCCGCTATTAGCGGCTTTTTTATTGTTGTTTGAAAACTATTCTTTTTTATCAGCAGCAGCTTTTTTGTCAGCCTTTGTTGATTTCTTAGTTTTGCTTTCGGTTGCTGTGTCTTTTTTGTCAGTTGCTTTCTTATCAGCTTTAGCAGGTTTCTCTTCTTTTGCTGGTTTTGTTTCTTTTGTTTCGGCAGTTTTGCCTGAGCTAGCCGCTTTTTCTGTGCCTACGGCTTGAGCCTCTTTTGCAGCTTTAGTCTCTTTAGCTGGTTTATCTGCTTTAGCAGATTTTTTCTCAGTAGTTGCTTTTACTTCTTTTGTTTCGGCAGTTTTGCCTGCGGTCGCCGCTTTTTCGGTACCTACTGCTTTAGGTGCTTTGGCTGGTTTGCTGTCGTTTGCTTTAGCGTCAACTACGGCTGTTGATTTGCCGCTGATTGATACGTCTTTACGCACACTTTGTAGCGTAGCTGCACCAACACCATCCACCTTTTCGAGATCATCTACTGATTTGAAATTACCATTCTTTTTACGGTAATCAATAATTGCTTGTGCTTTTACTGGGCCAATACCGTTGAGAGATTCTAGTTCGGCTTGGGTTGCGGTGTTGATATTTACCGCGGCTAGCGCACTGATACTAAAGCTTAAGAAAACAAATAATGCTAGTAACATTTTTTTCATTTTAATTCTCCGTTAGGTTCTCAGACTATTCATTAATATTGTTTTAAAAATTAAACAATGCGATGCCCATCATAGCTTAAACAGTCAATATCAAACAAGCTCGATACAACGATAGGTTAAGACACACACTCAGCATGAATCGCTTCCAATGCTTTTAGCGGGTTCACTGCCTGCGTGATCGGTCTGCCAATCACTAGATAGCTAGACCCCATGCTTAATGCATCTGCAGGAGTGACAACGCGCGACTGGTCATCTTTGTTGACATTGGCAGGGCGAATTCCTGGGGTGACTAAGCAGAAGTCCTGACCTAATTTAGAACGTAATATTTCAGCTTCTAATGCTGAACAAACTACACCATCCAGACCCGCTTGTTTAGTGAGCGTTGCCAAGTTCAACACATGGGTGGCGATATCTGTTTGGATACCAATTTGATTCAAGGTTTGCTGGTTCATGCTGGTAAGCACGGTAACTGCAATCAGGAGCGGCTTGGTTGTGCTGGCGTCAACTGCCTGCTTTGCTGCCTGCATCATCTCGGGGCCGCCGCTTGCGTGCACATTAAGCATCCAAACACCCAAGTTGCTAGCCGCAGAACAGGCCTTAGCGACAGTGTTAGGGATGTCGTGAAATTTTAAATCTAAAAATACGCCAAAATTCGAGCGCGTTAAGCTTTCAACAAACTGTGGGCCGGCACTGGTGAATAGTTCTTTGCCTACCTTTAAGCGGCAGAGAGCAGGGTCTAACTGCTCTACTAGTTTTAGCGCGCTTGTGCTGTCTGCATAATCAAGCGCAACGATGATTTTTGGGTCAACTTGTTGAGTGGTTTGTAATGAGGTGGTCATAGTATGTATCGTTTAATTAAACTGCAGTAGGTTCTGATGGAAGTGCTTCCCATGCGTTACAAGCCGGGCATTGCCAGTGGTGGTATTTAGCTTTAAAGCCGCATTGTTCACAATGGTAGGCAGTTTTGTTGCCAATTGCATGACGCACGGCTTGCTGCATTAACTGAGTGTCTTGCAGGTTGCTATGTTTGGGTTGATTGGTTTCTACAATCGCGCGTGCCTGCAGTAACAAGTCTAGTGTGTTGAGGCTAGGTTTTTTAATGAGCTCTGTGCGAGCTAGTTTAGCTGCGCTTTCAGCGCCTTCTTCTGTTAAGGTTGCCTCATAGAGTACATTGAGCAATGAGTTGAGCTGATATGTCTGTAAATAAGTGTTGAGTAAGGCAAGTCCCTCAGCAGTTGCATTTAAACAGCGGTAACTAGCGAGTAATTTTGGCGCGATTAAGCCCAAGTATTCAGGTTTTTGGAACTCTACGCGCTTCCAAGTAGAGATGGCAGCTTTATGCTCACCAGACTCTGCTTCTAAGTCGCCAAGTAATACATTGGCGCGCACGCAGTTTTTATTGGCACTTAGTGCTAGGTCTAACTCAAACCTTGCACTATGAGTATCGTTAGCAAGTTTGGATTTAACTGCCATTTCGCAATAGTAGTGTGAGATCTCAACACGGAACGGCACACCTGAAAGGCGCTCCAACTCGGTGGCTGCTTTAATCGCACGCTCCCACTCGCGTTCACGTACATAGATTTCCAGTAATGCTCGTAATGCTGGCTGACGGTAGCGGTCATCATCTAAAGTCTCAAACAGTTCTTCAGCGCGGTCAAATAGGCCTGCTTTTAGATAATCTTGCGCAAGCTCTGCGGTAACGGCAAGTTTTTGCTGTGGTTCAAGTTCTTTTTTGGTAAGCAAGTTCAGGTGTAAGTGAATGGCTCGATCCACCTCACCACGCCTTCTAAACAGGCTGCCTAAGGCGAAATGTAGCTCTAACGAGTCTGTATTGGCTTGTACCGCCTCTGAAAAAGCCTCAATCGCTTTATCGTGCTGATTGGTGATCAGGAAATTCAGGCCTTTGAAATAGGCGGCAGGCAGGGCGGTTGATTCAGCTAAAAGCTGTTTAAGGTCTACACGCGCGGCTATCCAGCCTAAGCTAAAGAATAAAGGTAATGCTAATAGCCACCAGAACTCAAATTCCATTTTATTCTACTTTATTAATTGATTAAGATTGTGCGCTTAGGTGCTGAGTGTGTGCAAGGTTAAGGTAATGCGATACCTAACCTGACTAAGGTAGATAACCCAAGCTTGTTATCATTTTACCTTATTTGACTATGGCATTATAAGAAATGGCACCATAAAAAAACGGCAACCAAATGGTTGCCGTTTAGACTGGAACTTAAAAGCAAATGCTAGCTTAAATCCACACGTTCACGTAGTTCTTTACCCGCTTTAAAGTGAGGTACATGTTTCTCAGGTACCTCAACCTTGCTGCCGGTTTTTGGGTTGCGACCCAAACGCGGTGGACGGTAATTCAAGCTAAAGCTGCCAAAGCCTCTTATTTCAATGCGTTCGCCTGTCGCGAGGTTATCAGACATAGCGTCTAATATTGCCTTCACTGAAAGCTCTGCATCTTTCATCACTAATTGCGGAAAACGTTCTGCAAGCAGCGTGATTAGCTCAGATTTTGTCATGCTTATATGCCTTTTTTTCTTGATACTAAATAACGGGCTAATTATTTCTTGCTGTCTAACTTGGCTTTTAATAGTGCACCAAGGTTAGTAGTACCAGCAGCCGCGCCATCATCTGGCAATTGAGCAGGTTCTTTTGATTTAGCAGATTTAGCTTTAGGTTTAGCATCTGATTTCTCTTCAGAAGTAGCACCTGAAGGGTCAGCAGTTAATTGTTTTACGCCTAAAGAAATGCGCTCTTTTTCAACATCAATTGCTAAGATCACAGCTTGTAATTCGTCACCTTTTTTAAAGTTACGAATTGCTTCTTCACCTGATTGTGCCCATGACAAATCAGATAAGTGAACTAAACCATCAATGCCGCCTGGCAAGCCAATGAACACACCGAAGTCTGTGATTGATTTGATTTGGCCTGAAACTTTGTCGCCTTTAGCGTGAGTTGCAGAGAAGTCATCCCAAGGGTTAGCTTGGCATTGTTTCATACCTAATGATAAACGACGACGTGCTTCGTCGATTTCAAGGATCATTACTTCAACTTCGTCGCCTAATTGAGCGA
This sequence comes from Methylotenera sp., assembly GCF_036401095.1. GTDB lineage: Bacteria > Pseudomonadota > Gammaproteobacteria > Burkholderiales > Methylophilaceae > Methylotenera. The sequence goes on along the minus strand of NZ_DASWWA010000024.1, from coordinate 27,774 downwards.
TTTTGCCTGGGTGAATATTTTTGTTTGTCCAGTCCATTTCTGAAACGTGAACTAAACCTTCGATACCTGGTTCGATTTCAACGAATGCACCGTAGTCAGTCAAGTTAGAAACTTTACCGAACAAGCGTGTGCTTACTGGGTAACGGCGTGTTAATGCAACCCATGGGTCGTCGCCTAATTGTTTGATACCTAGTGAAACACGGTTTTTCTCTTGATCGAATTTCAATACTTTAGCTTCAACTTCTTCACCCACTGTTAATACTTCTGATGGGTGTTTTACACGACGCCATGCCAAGTCAGTGATGTGTAGCAAGCCATCGATGCCACCTAAGTCTACGAACGCGCCGTAGTCAGTAATATTTTTAACGATACCTTTAACAACAGCACCTTCAGCCAATGTACCTAGTAAAGCTTCGCGGTCAGCACCAGCAGAAACTTCCATTACAGCACGGCGTGAAACAACGATGTTGTTACGTTTACGGTCTAGTTTGATCACTTTCAAATCACACTCTTTGTTTTCGAATGGAGTAGTGTCTTTAACTGGACGTACGTCAACTAATGAACCTGGCAAGAATGCCATGATGCCGTTTACAGAAACGCGTAAACCGCCTTTAACTTTACCGCTTACGAAACCTTTGATGATGCGGCCTTCGTTCATTGCATCTTCAAGATCCAACCATGTTTCCATGCGTTTAGCTTTTTCGCGTGAAAGTACAGTTGAACCGAAGCCGTCTTCTAGCTTCTCAATTGCTACTTTAACAAAGTCGCCCACTTGAACTTCAAGTTCGCCTTGAGCATTACGGAATTCATCAGCGTTGATTACGCTTTCAGATTTAAGACCTGCGTTAACGATCACATGATCATTATCAACAGAAACAACTTCAGCAGTGATCACTTCGCCAGAACGCATTTCTTGGCGAGCTAAGCTTTCTTCAAAAAGCGCAGCAAAAGATTCCATAGATGAAGCAGTAGAATTAGAAGTAGAAGCCATTAATTAAAATTACCTAAAATATCCCACCTAGCAGTGGGGTAGTTAAAAAGCTACGCATCGGTGATGATGGGTAGGACGATACCGAGCTTATGCAGCCCAAAGATGGAATTATAACTAAAACATTGAAAAATAAAAGACTATTAATGAATTTTTACTAATATTTTTTATACTTTTTTCGTATAAAAATAGTTTTTAAGCACTATTTTTGGTGAAATCAATAGCTTGCAATGTAATCTTGATTTTATTTCGCAATAGCTGTCGTTTAAATTTTTCAGTGATACAGCCTAAGGCCTTGCTTTATATATGAGTGTGAACTTAGTTGTTACACTTTTTAAAAGCATCTAGCACGGTGCTAACTGCGTCCGCAATGCTTAAGTTGTCAGTTTCTAGCAAGATAGCATGTTCAGCCATTACTAATGGCGCACTTGCACGGCCTTTGTCTCTGGCATCGCGCTCTTGTAGGTCTTGCAGGATGTTTTCATAGTTTGCAGCTTGGTTTTTGCCTAACAGTTGCTTGTAGCGGCGTTCTGCTCTAATTTCAGTTGATGCTGTAAGAAATATTTTAAGCGGTGCAGATGGGAAAATGACTGTACCCATGTCACGGCCATCGGCAACCAAGCCCGGAGCCTGTAAAAAACTGTGTTGTAAATCGACTAAGGCCGCTCTCACCGGTGCATGTACAGCAACTTGCGATGCGCCTTTGCCCATGAGCTCGGTGCGAATCTCATTGGAGATATCTTGTCCGTTTAATAACACTTGGTCATGTATAAATTTGATTTGTAAGGATTTTGCGCATTCAGCTACTGCGTCAGCGTTATCCCAAGCGATGTTGTTTTGATACGCTGCGAACGCAACAAGGCGGTAGAGTGCGCCGGAATCCAGATAGGCAAAGCCTAGTTTGTCGGCAACCAATTGTGCCACTGTACCTTTACCGGAGGCAGAAGGGCCATCGATTGCAATGACTGGGATTGGATGCTCTTGCATATTATTCATTTGTAAAATTTATCGTATTGTTTGTAACTATCGGTATAGCGGGGTTATGACACCAGTTTTTTAAACTCAGTGAAATAGTTAGGGAAGGTTTTAGCTACACAGTTTGGATCATTAATAATGATAGGTACGTCGCCTAAGCTGACCAGTGAAAAGCACATAGCCATGCGGTGGTCATCATAGGTGTCAATTACTGCGTTTGGCACTAAGGCTGTCGGTGGTGTAATGGTAATGTAGTCTGCACCTTCTTCAACAACCGCGCCTACCTTGCGTAGCTCAGTTGCCATAGCGGCGATACGGTCAGTCTCTTTTACTCGCCAACTGGCGATGTTACGTAAAGTGCTAGTACCTTTTGCAAATAAAGCCACAATTGCAAGTGTCATCGCAGCATCCGGAATATGGTTGCAGTCAATATCGATAGTATTGATATTAGCTGCCTTAGTTGCCGTGATATGGTTATCGCCATAGCTGATATTGCCGCCCATCAGCGCTAGTGCATCTGCAAAGCGTACGTCACCCTGAATACTGTCTTTACCCAGGCCGGCAACTGTAACATTACCTGCGATGGCACCTGCAGCCAAGAAGTATGAGGCACTGGAGGCATCACCCTCTACAAAAATTTCTTGTGGGGCAATGTAATTGCAGTTGGCTGGAATGGTGAAGCTTTGCCAGCCGTTACGTGTTACTTGCACGCCAAACTTTGCCATTAGATTGAGCGTAATTTCAATATATGGCTTGGAGATTAACTCTCCCACCACCTCAATTGTGGCTTGCTGTTTGGTTAGTGGCAATGCCATCAGCAACGCAGTAAGAAACTGACTGGAAACGTCACCGCGAATTTTAATCGGTTTAGATAAGTCTATTTTAGGAGCAGCAATTTTTAGCGGTGGGTAGCTATCGTTACCTAAATATTGGATATCAGCACCGGCCTGTTTTAACGCATCGACCAAATCGCCAATTGGGCGCTCATGCATGCGTGCAACCCCAGACAGTTCATAGTTGCCGCCGACTAAGGCTAAGGCGGCAGTGAGCGGCCTGAAAGCGGTGCCCGCATTACCTAAAAATAAATTAGCTTCTTTATTTGGGAAATTGCCGCCACAGCCAGTTACACGCCATGCGTTATCAGCAAAGTTTTCTAGCTTTACGCCTAAGGTCTCTAGCGCTTCAAGCATGCGGGAGGTGTCGTCTGACGCCAGTACATCACGGATTTCTGTAGTGCCATTAGCGAGCGCTGCAAGTAACAGTGTGCGATTAGAAATGCTTTTTGAGCCGGGTAGGGTAAGCGTGCCCTGTGCCTGATGGCCTGCGGCCAGTGTGAGTTGTTCCATAATTAATTCTTTATTGTAGATTATTGCTCTTTAAGCTTTGCCCAGTTGTTACGCGCAGTACTGGCGCGATCGAACAGCGCATGTAGTGCATCGCCGTCACTGAGTTCCAGCATTTGTTTTAATCGCGATAGTTCATCTTGGTATGCCGTGATTTCATTCAGCAGGGCAGTTCTATTAGCTAGGCTGATATCGCGCCACATTTCGGGGTGGCTGCCGGCAATACGAGTAAAGTCTCTAAAGCCGCTGGCGGCAAAACCAAATAACTGCTCTGCATTTTGGCGTGATGCAATATCGTCTACCAGTGCAAATGCCAGTAAATGTGGCAGATGGCTGACTGCGGCAAAAATACTGTCATGCGTTGCTGCTGGCATCTCGGTGACGTTGGCGCCACAATGTTGCCATAACTCGCGCACACGTTGCACTGCATCGGCGTTGGTTGCCTCGGTTGGTGTTAGCACCACATTTTTATTGCGATACAAATCAGTAGTGGCGGCAGTGACGCCACTTTTCTCCGCGCCTGCAATTGGATGGCCGCCCACAAACTGACTAAATTGCTCGCCTAATATTTCCTGTGCGCAGGCAAGTACATCACTTTTAGTGCTGCCTGCGTCGGTAATTACTGTGTTTGCTGCTAAAGCTGGTTTGATGGCAGTGAGGATGCTTGCTGTTTGTGCTACTGGTGCGGCTACTAGCACGATATCGGCATTGTGTACTGCTTGACTGACGTCGTTGCAGGCAACGTCTATCACCCCTAAATCCAGTGCGGATTGTAAACTCTCAGTGGAACGACCCACTCCTGTAATTTGTGCCGCACTCCCTGCTTTTTTTAAAGCGAGTGCAACCGAGCCGCCAATAAGGCCCACACCAAAGATAACGATTTTTTTCAATTTTTTTAAGGTAATTTACGACAATTAATAATCGCAATTGTATCATTGTTGTAATTGCCCAGAATCATGGTGCTATTTTTTGTTTTTGCTGCCACGGAGAAATGCTTGAAATCATTAAGTTTGATTCGTGATTTTTTTGTGGCGTTATTTAAATATCTCAGTAATAATTGGTAGAAATATTCTGCACAAAGTAAATAATAATGAGAATTTGGCAGCTAATAATATTTATACAAATTGTAATCTTCTTTTCCCCACCAGCGCTTGCTGCCAGCGTTGATGCTAATGCTGGCTCAAAAGTCGCTGTCATTGCTTCCTCATCATTTAACCCAGGTGCCATCAGCGCCAATACACTGCGCGCTATTTTTGTGATGAACCAGACAAAGTGGAGTGATGGCACACCAGTAAAGGTCTATGTTTTTTCAGATTCAAATCCCACACATGAAGTTTTTAGCAAAGAAGTGTTGAAGTTTTTCCCACGACAGCTCAGGCGGGCTTGGGACCGACAGGTATTTGCAGGGTTAGGGCAGTATCCTGAGCAAGTATCATCTACACAAGAAATGCTCGCGAAAGTGAAAGCTACGCCTGGTAGCGTAGGTTATCTGTTGTTGCAAGAGGTGAACCAAGATGTACGCATACTTCAAATATCGCAATAGACCTTGCCTTGGCCCATCTTGCACCAAGCCATTATTGGCGAGATGGATGCTCGCGTTTTCTGTGTTGGTGTCCAGCGCAGCAGGTGCGGTTGATATGCATGATGGCAAACTGCAGCTACATGGCTTTATTACACAGGGGATGGTGAATACTACAGGCAACAATTTTTTGGGTAAAAGCCGCGATGATATTAGCTATGATTTTCGTGAGGTTGGTTTAAATGCCACCTATCGTGCGTTACCTCAGTTGCAGTTCTCAACACAGTTGATTTCGCGCAAAGCAGGTGAAAACGATAATGGCGAGCTGCGGGTTGGGCATGCCTTTGTTGATTGGACCGTAGCTGCTGGTGATTGGGGTAGTTCTGGCGTACGTGTGGGTAGGGTGAGAGTGCCTTATGGGCTTTATGCTGAAACTGGTGATGTTGCTTTTACCCGTGATTCCGCTATTTTGCCGCAGCCTATTTATTTTGATGTGACGCGCCGCTTGCAAAAGTCAGCAGATGGTTTATCGCTTTATCATAACGCGGTTTCTGACTATGGTAATTTTGGCATCAAATATTACTTGGGCTACCCACAGGCAGATGGCAAATCGACCGAGGCCACCTTCTTAGGTAAGGATATGCCAGGTCGATTAGACTCTAAATTGACGCAGTTAGTGAACTTCTCATTTGATAGTAATAACGGTCAGTGGCGGCTTGGATTTACAGCAGCCAACGTCAAATTAGAATACGACAGAAAAGCTACTGACTATTTGTCTAGTGGCGATATTCACTTGGTGCCTTACCTGTTATCAGCACAATATAATGCTGAAAAATGGAGCCTGACTGCCGAGTACTTACTGGAGTTTCTTGAGTTTAAAGGGTTTGGTCCGCTCATGGATAGTAAAACAAGTGCAGATGGCTTTTATGTGCAAGCGGCCTACCGCCCAGCCTCCAAGTGGGAGGTTTTCACTCGCTATGATGCTTTTTATAGAGACCGTTCAGACCGACATGGAAGGGAATGGCAAGCGACGACAGGGCTACCGGACTTTATGCAATATAGTAAAGATTGGTCAGCTGGTGTACGTTATGACGTGAACGAAAGTTTTAGCTTACGTGCCGAGGCCCATCGAATCAATGGTGCTGGCTGGCTATCTCCACTAGAAAACTCAAATCCTGCCGCACTGGAAAAAAACTGGGATATGTTGATTTTGCTTGCTTCTTATCGCTTTTAAAGCTCAGCCTGAATCATGATGTCACTAAGAAAAAATCCAGATATATTCTTTAGCCTTAAATGGAAGATTATGGCTTTGTTAGGCCTGGCTTTCGTGACGCTGACCTTGTTGTTGATTAGTTGGGCTTATCTCAGTCAAGCAGAACGTTTGAAGCATGAGCGTGATGTTGTGCATGCGCGCTACCTCTTGCAGTTTAAGGCTATGCTGGCAGACTTCTCGTTAAAAACTTCGCAAGTTTCTTCATTAGTGGCAACCATGGTGAGTGTGGACGCTACGCTGGCAACAAAGGGTACTACTAATTCCAAATGGTTGGGGCCTCGTGTAAGCTCTGCGCTGGCTTCTTTACAGTTGGATTATGGTTTAGAGTCAATCCGTATTTACGACCAGCATCAGCATATGCTGGCGGAATGGGCAGGTTTACGGCAGCAAAATGCATTGGAAGCGCAGCAAGTTGCCGAGGCGATTCGGCAAGAGTCCAGCCTCACATGGATAGATTGCACTGAAGTCTGCCTGCAGTATGCCACAACGCCTATGCTCACTAATGGCAAGGTGAGTGGTGCGGTCGTGGTCGCATCCTCAATGGCCGATCTAATCTTATCGTTTAACCGTTTTTCTGGCGCTGATGTTGGTTTTGTTCTGCAAAGTCAAGCAGGTCAATACCAAAATGCTTTGCCCAAGCTAGGTTTGCGTATTGCTGGGCTATCCAATGCCAATGCCAATTTACCTTTGTTACAGCAGTTAGAAAGTATTGCAGTGGATAAGGGTAAGCATGTTTGGCAACGCTTGGAATTTGCTGATAAATATTACGATGTGGTGTTTTTCCCGATTGAGCATAAATTAGTCAATGTGCCAGCCATGGTGGTGGTGATTGAGAATGTAACCACACAAGTGCTGGAGACCCATGAATCTACATTGCAGCGCTTAAAGTTTGGCTTTATTTTTGCAGTTTTCATGTTGCTAGCGATTTATCTTTTACTGAATAACCCATTAAAACGTATTACTGATGCAGTTAAAGCAATTCCGTTTTTAGGCCAGCGGCAGTTTGAAGCGGTACGTGCCCAAATTAAAATACGTAAAAATCCAGTACTGGTTGACGAGGTGGATCAGCTGGCAGAAGCTGCGCTAGAGCTGACCGACCGCCTGCAATCACTTGAAAAAGATGCGAGCCTGCATCAATCTGAAATTTTAGATATGTTAGGCCGTATCACGCAGGCGAATGCATTTTCGGAGCGCATTTTAGATACAGCCCAAGTAGTAATTGTGACGCAGGACGAGGATGGAAAAGTAACTAGTATCAATCATTATGGTGAACACTTACTAGGCTGGGACGAGCGCAGTTTACAAGGTAAATCTCTAATCAATGCATTTGAGAAGCCAGACGCACGTGGGCAGTTGCATCAAGTGTATCAGGGCATTATTTCAAACAGCATTGACTATCATTATCACGAGTGTGCCGTGCTATGTAACCATGATGTGAAGCGCGAAATAGCATGGCATCACTCCCGTATGGATGGAGAGCAGGTACAGATTCTCTCGGTAGGGGTTGATATTACTCTACGTAAAAGAAGTGAGGAGAAGAGTCTGTATCTGGCAGAGCATGATCAGCTTACCGGTTTAATCAATCGCCAGCGCTTTATGCAGGAAATAGAAGCTGCAGTCGTGAGGCTGGATGGAACTGACGCCTGCGATGCTTTGCTTTATCTGGATTTGGATGGATTTAAGTACATTAACGATATTTCAGGGCATACGGCTGGCGATATGGTGTTGCGCACAGTGGCGGACATCTTGTCCAATATCTGCGGTACACAGGACATTCTGGCGCGGCTAGGTGGTGATGAGATGGGTATCTTGATGCGAGATTGTGATTTGCCAAGGGCAATCAAGCTTGCTGAAGAGATTAACCGTCAGTTGGGAGAAATTAAGTATCCTGGGCTGGCGGGCGACCACCATATCACGGCGAGTATTGGTATTGTGGCAGTGAGTGCTAATAACCATGATGCTAAGCGCTTACTGGCTAATGCTGATATTGCCATGTATCAGGCTAAATTAACCGGTAGCGCACGTATGCACGTGTTTTCTGAAGGTGAACATTTGCAGCAAAAGCTTGAGCAGAAAGTGCTGTGGGAAGACCGTATTAAACAGGCGCTGCGTGATCAAAGCTTTATCATGCAGTATCAGCCTATTCTGGATATTCATCAAAATGTAATTAGTCACTACGAAGCACTGGTACGCATGGTGGATGAAAACGGGGTAATGGTGCCGCCGGGCGAGTTTATTGAGTTTGCCGAACGCTCAGGGTTAATCAAACAAATAGATCATTACGTTGTGCGCACTGTCATCAAACGCTGGGCAGAATTGTTGGCTGAAGGTAAAGATCGTAAAGTAGCCATTAATCTTTCTGGGCACAGTATGAACGATGAAAACATGCTGACACTACTGCAAAGCCTATTTTTGCAACACCCAGAATTGCCTTCACATATTATTTTTGAAATTACAGAAACTGCGGCTGTGGCTGACTTTGCAACAGCACAAGCATTTATTGAAACGATACGCGCTTTAGGCTGCGCTTTCTCATTAGATGATTTTGGTGTTGGCTTTTCGTCTTTTTACTACGTGAAGCACTTCCCTGTGGACTATGTGAAGATTGACGGTTCTTTTATCCGCAATCTTGCCGATAGTACAGATGACCAAATATTTGTAAGGGCACTAACCGAGGTAGCTCGCGGCTTTGGTAAGCGCACGGTGGCAGAATTTGTAGGTGATCAGCGCTGCCTCACGCTACTAAGAAGCTATGGTGTTGATTACGCACAAGGCTACTTTATTGGTAAGCCGGCAAATGAAGTAGTGTAAGTGTTGTTATGCTGTATGTAGTAGCAACCAATTGACTTCTTAGTGGTATTGGGTATTTAGCAGAGATTTAACGCCACTCACCATCTATCAGTTTTTCCAGCGGTTTGTAATTTTGCTTATAAGCCATTTTTCTGCTGTCTTTAATCCAGTACCCTAAATACAGGTAGGGTAAGCCTAAAGTTTGCGCCCATAATGACTGCCATAAAACGTTGTAGGTGCCATAGCTGCTTGTACTGTCGCTGGTATCGTAAAAAGTGTAAACGGCAGATATACCATCACGCACAATATCGATAACACTGACCATTTTTAGCTGCTCGCCTTCTCTAAACTCAACGAGAACGCTTTCTACGTTAGATTGGCATAAAAAACTCTGATACTGCTCAACATCATTTTCTTGCGAGTCTGAGTCAGTTTCCATTTGATCTGCAGTTTTGTCATCACTATGGCGTGCGCGCTGATAGCTCGCATAGAGCGCATAATGTTCTTCATGATAGCCTACTGGCAGTATTGTGGTGATGAGGTTTTGGTGCTGTTTAAACGCACGTTTTTGGCTGCGGTTAGGGCTGAATTTTTCTAAAACAACTCTTACCGGCACGCACTCTTGGCAGTTTTCGCAATGCGGCCTGTAGGAGAACTTTCCGCTACGTCTGAAGCCTTGTTGAATCAAGCCACTGTATACGTTTGCATCCACCAGGTGCTGCGGCGCGGCAATCAGGCTTTGTGCCATTCGGTTAGGCAGGTAGCCGCAGGTGTAGCCAGTGGTGACGTAAAACTGCAGTTTGTGCAGCGGTGTATCGCTAGGTAAACTCATGGTAAAAGTATAACCCTATTTTTACTCTGTGTTGCTTGGACTGCTCTGGGTTAATGTAGATAATTGCGATGCAAATTCCGCACGGTCAATTTCTCTTGCGCCAAGGCTAACTAGATGCGCTGTTTTCATCTGGCAGTCAATCAGGCCAATGCCTAGCGCTGTTAGGTGCTGCACCAAACTCACAAATGCAACCTTGGAAGCATCTGTTTTGTGGTGAAACATACTCTCACCATAAAACATGCGGCCTATGTGCACCCCGTAACAGCCGCCAACCAACTCACCCTCAAAATAAGACTCAGCTGAAATCGCAAATCCGGCTTCATGCAGCCTGCAGTAAGCATCAATAATATCCTGTGTAATCCAAGTGCCGGCTTGTTCGCCGCGTGGGGTGTTGCTGCAATCCGTAATGACTGCACGAAATTGCGTGTTGAACCTTACCTCAAATGTTTTTTTCTTGAGCGTTTTTTGTAGTGAATTGGATATTTTTAATTCACTAGGAAAAAGCACCATGCGTGGGTTAGGGCTCCACCATAAAATAGGCTCATCCTCGCTAAACCAGGGGAAAATACCTTGATGATAAGCCGCTAATAGGCGTGGCAGCGAGAGGTCGCCGCCAATCGCGATTAATCCATTAGGCTCGTTAAGGGCTTCAGTTAAAGGTGGAAAGTCACACTCACCATCTATACTGGCAACCCGACCATTAGGAAGTTGATAATAACCGTGGCTCATAAACTTAGTCTTGATTTGCTGGCTCTTGCCGTATTGTGCTGATAATGCACCATGTTGCGCATTATCATCTTAGAAGCGTTAATTAAATGTAAGTTTTGAATATAAAGTAATCACGCAGATTGATGAAGCTGTTTAGGCTACATTTTTACGATGCTTGCTTGAATGCTAGGTTTGCGGACCCTCTTTTCCAAAGATAAAACCTGAATGCCAGTGACCATAGGCTGGCCGACACCGGCAGACAATGGATATTCCTCTACCTGCCCGGTAAGAGCATAGCCGCGTCGTTCATAGAAAGCCAATAGTTCTGGCCGTAAAGATAGAACCGACACTTTGAGTACCGAAGCGTTGTAGTGTTCAATGGCATACGCCTCTGCATGTAGTAACATTTGCTTACCAATACCTTGCGTTTGCATTGTTGGGTTTGTCGCTAGCATGCCAATGTAAGTGCCGGACTGTCCACCTTGCACATGCACACACGCTACGATCTCTTGCCCAAGACGCAAGAGCAAAATCGTAGATTGTTCGTGAAATAGGGAAAGTACTTGTTCGGTAGATATTCTTTCACCAGCTATGAGGTTTGCTTCATGTGTCCAACCAGTCTCCTGTGCGGAAGGCCGATAAGCCCTGTTCACGAGGGCTGTAATTTCTTTAGCATCAGCTTCACAAGCGAAACTTAGTTCAAGTGGTAGGACTTTCATGATTTAATCTGGCTAACGTTTGAGTTAATGGGTGCCGTTAGGCGTTCCGCTTCAATGATGGTTAGATTTCTTGTTTATGGCGGCTTCGAACAGTCTTTGCTTTTGATGCGTTAGCACGTAGCGCGGCTTCAAATGAGCGACGTGCCCAGAGTGCAGCTTCATTGGCGTCCTCCAGTACGATTTCTGGAGCCTGATAGTAGGATAGCCCAATGATTTTTCCCTGTCGAACATACTCGAACTGGTTAAGCCCTTGATCCTTAAAATCAGCAGAGTTCTTTGCATCGGCCTTCAAGTACAGTGTGTCCTGAGAAATTAAACCGAACATGATTCCATCGTGATAAATACCATAGCCAGAGAACATGCGGCGCAAAGAGATTGGTCCGAACAGTCGAAAGACATCGGTCAAATGTTGTGCAAATTCGTCTGGTGAGGCTTGGGTGTGCATAGAGGTCTAACGTTAGGTAAGGAGGTATCTATAGACGGAACGCGAAAAGAACGATCCATTTGATCAAAGGGTTGGGCACCGCAACTCTAATCAAGGTTGAAAAACAAAAACGTGACTACTTCAGGAAGTGGTTCAAGAAGCCGTATCCTTACGGAGGTTCTTGTTTCCTCCACGCTCTCAAGCTTGACCTCGCCACTTCCGAAGTACTGAAGTGCAAACTTAGAGGTCAATGCGCTCATAAAATTAATGGTGAAATCTAAGTGCCCATTATCAGTCAATGAGGATACGTTTGATGAGTCAACAAATTGAAAAGATTTTGGTTTGAATTTGACGTAGGCAACAACCCATTGCTTCCCTGATACATCGACAAGCTTTTTATCAACCTCATTGATTCGTTCATCTTGAACTCTTAGAGCATCTTGGATTAGTGAGTTAACTTTAGTTTGCTCGGCTTCAGACCATGCAGTAGCACTGGCTCCAATTGCCCCGCCTATGTAAGGTGTTCCTCCGAGCAGACACATGAGGAAGCGGAGAACCTTTTGTGTTTTGCCGCCACTTAGTGCTTTTTGAAGTGAGGCCAACGGATTGCTATTGCTCATGTTGTTGCTCCTTCTGATTCCGATATTAAATTATTAATTAATAACTTACAAATACCCAAGGTATATTTGCCACTTAATATTTTCCGTACTAATTGTGCACATGAGTATCAGGTGCATTCACACTTTTAAAGTATTTTATAAAACGCTAACGCCTTTTCGCCAAAGTACCAAAGTGCAAAGAAGAATGCGCTGAAATAGATGGTGGTGACGACCAGCCAGAATAAAGCAATCAGGTACATTAAGCCGTCATCTTCGAGCTCGCCTATGCAATAAAACAAGATGGCTAGGCCAGGTAAAAAATTATTGAATGGTAATACACCAAACGGGATTGCCATTAACCCGCCGGCTGCCAGCAGGATAAAGCCGCCCATTTTTTGGCCGCGTATGCCTGCTGCAATAAAGGGGTAGCGTGGTTTGCTGATTTTTCTGCATAAGCCCAAAATCTCCAGGCAGACCTTGGCTAGCATTTTCCACGTGCTTTCACTAAATTCAATGGCTAGTATTTGTTTGGGCAATACCGGTGATTCGTGGCCATGTAGTAATTGCCAGCCCAGCGTGGCAAAGGCGACGCCACCCAGCACTGTGAATGGGCCTAACGGGATGGGCTGTAAAAACGGTAAAACCAAGATGATGCAGATAAAGGCGTAGCCAGCTTCGTCTAACGTGTCTAACGCTTCGCCCACGGCGAGTGGTTTGTCTCTGGATTTTTCTGCAAATTGATGCAAAGTTTTTACTAAATTTGCGTAGTCACACATAGTTTTTAGTAGGTTCTCATGGGCGGTTTATGCCTGTATTGTATGCAATATTGCGGGTGACTGTTACCAAAAATACTGCATTTAACTTGCCTAGTTTTAGTTTTGGTGTAATTGAACTATAAAAAAGCTTCTTAATCATATGATTAGCGCGTAAAATGCGCGCACTTTTATCGATTTATAGCAGATACCTTGGAACAATACTCAACAATGTTAGCAAAGCCTATTCCTAGCTATCGCCCTTATTGGGCGAAGCGGTTTGGGCCTGCGCCAATTTTACCGATGTCACGTGCCGAAATGGACGCCCTTGGCTGGGATAGTTGTGACATTATTTTGGTGACCGGGGATGCGTATATCGATCACCCCAGTTTTGGTATGGCGTTGGTGGGCCGCCTATTAGAGGCTCAGGGTTTTAGAGTCGGTATTATTGCGCAGCCGGATTGGCAAAATGCCAACGCATTTAAAGTGCTGGGCAAACCTAACCTTTATTTTGGGGTTACTGCTGGCAATATGGATAGTATGGTGAATCGCTATACTGCGGATAGAAAAATCCGTAGTGATGACGCTTATACGCCTGATGCTGCACCTAACAGACGCCCAGACCGCGCGGTGTTGGTATATAGCCAGCGCTGCCGTGAGGCTTATTCCGACGTGCCATTAGTGGTGGGTAGTATTGAGGCGAGCTTGCGCCGTATTGCGCATTATGACTATTGGTCAGATAAAGTGCGCCGTAGCATTTTAGTAGATTCTAAGGCCGATATTTTATTGTACGGCAACGCAGAGCGCGCATTGGTTGAGCTTAGCCACAGAATTGCTAAAGGCGAGAAAGTTGCTGATATTCAAGATATCCGCGGCACCGCCTTTTTACGTAAGAATATTCCAGAAGGTTGGAGTGAGATTGAAAGCACCAAGTTGGACCGTCCAGGTGCTGTAGATAAACCGGTAGACCCATATGAAATGAAAATGGGTAAATCTGACGCCAGTTGCGCAACGGACGAGGCTAAAAAAACCGAGTTGCCGGACGGTATTAAAGCCATTGAGATTGTGCCTAACCTTAGGTTAAAAGCGCCTAAAGCAGATAGAACTAAGCAAGTGGTACGTTTGCCTGCGTTTGAAGAGGTGGCGAATGACCCAGTGCTGTATGCGCATGCTTCAAGAGTATTGCACTTGGAGGCTAACCCGGGTAATGCGCGCGCTTTGGTACAAAAGCATGGCGATAGAGAAGTGTGGCTCAACCCGCCACCAATCCCGCTTACCACTAAAGAAATGGATTATGTGTACGACATGCCGTATGCACGTAAGCCGCACCCAGCTTATAAAGATGCCAAAATCCCAGCTTGGGAAATGATACGTTTCAGCGTAAACATTATGCGCGGCTGCTTTGGTGGCTGTACTTTCTGCAGTATTACCGAGCATGAAGGCCGCATTATTCAAAGCCGTTCTGAGGCTTCTATCTTGAAAGAGGTTGAAGAAATCCGCGATAAAGTGGATGGCTTTACCGGCGTGATTTCAGATTTGGGCGGGCCTACTGCCAATATGTATCGTATTGCATGTAAGTCTGAATCTATTGAGAAAAATTGCCGCAAGCTCAGCTGCGTTTACCCAAGCGTTTGCGAGAACTTGAATACCGACCATAGCGCGTTGATTCAACTGTACCGTAAAGCACGTGCGATTAAAGGCGTGAAGAAAATTCTCATTGGTTCTGGCTTGCGTTATGACCTAGCGGTGAAGTCGCCTGAGTATGTTAAAGAGCTGGTGCAGCACCATGTGGGTGGCTATCTGAAAATTGCGCCAGAGCACTCAGAAGAAAATGTGCTGAGCAAAATGATGAAACCAGGCATGGGTGCTTACGACGAATTTAAAGCCATGTTTGAGAAGTTCAGTGCAGAGGCGGGTAAGAAGCAGTATTTGATTCCATACTTTATTGCAGCGCACCCTGGCACAACTGATCTAGATATGCTGAACCTTGCATTATGGTTGAAGAAGTACGACTTTAAATTGGATCAAGTCCAAACCTTTACTCCTACGCCAATGGCGATGGCGACAGCGATGTATCACTCGGGCAAAAATCCATTACGTAAAGTGACGGCAGACTCGGATGAGGTGCCTATTCCTAAAGCGGGTAATGTGCGTAAATTGCATAAAGCGTTTATCCGCTATCATGACCCAAACAATTGGCCGATGCTACGTGAAGCATTGAAGAAAATGGGGCGTGACGACTTAATTGGTAGTGGCAAGCATTGTTTGATTCCTGCTTGGCAGCCGCTCTCAACTAAACCGGTGACCACGGTGCGTGGTGAGCAATTAGAGCGCACTGTACGACCTAGACGCACTACAGAGAAAAAGCGTAAGTACTCTTAACGTAAGTATTTGGTATGAGGGCAAGATGATGTTAAGTTCATTGATGTCTAATTTAAACAAAGCCCTCATCCCTCTGGTGCTATTCGTCTTGCTCAGTACTCCAGCTTTTGCTGAGCAAGGCCTGTTTTGGAAAGCAGAGTCTAAAACTTCACATCCGATTTATCTGTTTGGGTCGATTCATACTGATGACAACCGAGTAACAGACTTTTCTCCCCGCGTGCTGGCGGCTTTAAAATCTGTTGATGCTTTTATGATGGAGGCTGATGCGCCGCAAGATCCACGCATATTGCAGTCGCAGGATACTGATCTTAAGACAAGCTTGAGCCCTAAAGAGCTTGAGCAGTTTTATGCCTTAGCTGATTTTCATGTGATGCATCGAGAAACCGCGCTACGAACTAAACCGTGGTTGCTGGCGGTTGTATTTGATTCTCCAAGACCACTCACCCCATACGCGCAAGATAATTTGCTGATGCGCCTTGCTGAAGACAATGGTAAGGAAGTGCAGGGCATAGAATCTGCGGCGGAGCATTTTGCCGTGATGGATGGCCTGACTCCCGATGAGCAGTTGGCTTTTTTACGCCAAGTGTTAAAGCGTAGTCATCAAGCTAAGGTGCGCGATTACGAGCGGTTAATCAAAGCTTATTTAAAGGGCGATGCTAATAAACTTGCTGCGCTGAATGCACAAATTACCGGGAGCATGTTGCCTACGCCGCTTTGGGAAAAAATGCGCGTTAAGCTGTTAGATGAGCGCAATGCCTTGATGATGCAGCGCGTGCTGGCTAAAGCGCAAGATAAAAGCGTATTTGTAGTCGTGGGTGCTTCACACTTGGCTGGGTCAACTGGTCTGATTGCTAGCCTTAAACAAGCTGGATATAAACTGACTGTTGTGAAGTAAAGTGAAACTGGCGCCTAATGTGTGACGTGGCGCCCAGCCTCGTAATTGACCACTTCTGGCGATTGGTTCACGTAGATGAGTTTGTCTGTAGCAAAGCCAAGCTCTTTGGCCTGCGCAATTAAGTGCTGCTTAATTGGGTATGATAATTGAGGCGTACGAGAAAGTATCCAGAAGTAAGATTTATCCGGGCCGCAAATCATGACGTAGTTGTAATACGGTTTATCCAGTTCAATAATATTGTACGCGCCGTAAAACGGACCAAAGAACGATACTTTCAGTTTGCCTGTACGTGTTTTATCTGCGTTGGCCGGGTCTATAAAGTAAGCTTTACCCTCTGCTTCTTTCCATGTTTTTTTCTCTGTATTAAATCCACGGTTAATCACTTTAATCCCGCCATCATCACGCATGCTATAGGTGGCTGTTACGTTGTCTAGGCCACGCTCAAAGCTGTGATCCAGCCGCGCAATTTCATACCATGTGCCTAGGTACTGGTTTGCATCAAAGCTTTCTATCACTTTCACCTTGTCAGGCACGCCCATGCATGAAGAGAGCAGCAAGCAGATGGATATAAATAAGTAGCGAGTGTCGAGCTGTGTCATGGTGAGCAAGGTTAATCTTTTTTATAGTTAGCTATCTGACTGTTGAGTGGTTTAAAAATTCTATGGTCAGCTATTTAAATCATTGACTGACATTAGTCTGGTTTAGACATCCACGCAAATAGTGATGCACTCATCACTTCTTCGACCGACATATCAATCGGTGTTAACCAGTCACGCGGTACAAAAACAGTGTAGCCACCAATCATATAGCCCATAGGTAAATACACAGCAACGCGGTCGCCCTGAATAAACCCATCTGGTAGGCCATCAGTATTTTTTCTGGTGATTAAGCCAACTATTTCAAGCGGGTGTCCCGGAACCTTTAAGGTCACAGCCTGTTGTGAACTGCCTTTTTTATGCGGAGCAAAGTAATCAGCAAAGCTCTTTAATGACGAATAGATGCTTTTTACAACCGGCAGGTTTGTAAATGGAAACTCAATGAGTGAGAGAACTTTGTATATGTATTTGTGGGAGACAAGGTAGCCTAACAGCACGATGCCGCCTAAACCCAATATTAGGCCCAAGCCGGGGATGTAGAAGTCACCTATGATAGGGCGCACCCACCACATGGCGATGTGTTCTGCCCATGTTAAAAACGTATATAGCAAATACACTGTAAGCCCTAATGGCAACGCTGTAAGCAGGCCTCGAAAGAAATATTGGTAAATGCGTTTCATGGGGCTTCCGTTCTAAATGGCATGTAAGGTGCTGTTGATTGCGGGTGCTGCGTAATTGCTCACAATGTATAGATTACTGGTTCTGATTTTCTGCCTTTAAAGCATTAAGGTCAGCTTCACTTAGCCAGCGCCACTCGCCTAGTTTTAAGTCTTGTGGCAACTCCAAACGTCCGATTTTAATGCGTTTTAATGCTTCCACACGATTGCTAATCGCGGCAACCATGCGTTTAACTTGATGATACTTGCCTTCGGCCAGCGTCATGTGAATCACATGGTCGCTGATTTTGGTACAGGCGAGGGCCGCAATTGGCGCATCTTCATCAATCAGTTGTACACCTTTTAAAATATGGGCGATTTGCTCATCGCTGACGGCATGTTTACAAGTAACCTCATATACTTTTGGCACTTTGTGTTTAGGTGAGCTCATGCGGTGAATGAACTGCCCATCGTCAGAAATTAAAATCAGCCCGGTAGTATCTTCATCCAGCCTGCCTATGCATTGCACGCCGCGCTCGACCAGTGGGTGTGGTAACAGGCTATAAATAGTTGGGTGGTGCTGAGTTTTGTGCGAGCACTCGTAATTGCCAGGTTTATGCATCATGAGGTAAGACTTTTCACGATAGTCCCATGCTTCACCTTTAATGGTGTAATGCAGGTTCTCCAGCTCAAAAGTGGCATCAGGGTCGTCACATAGCTCCCCATTGACTGTCACTTCTTCGTTAATAACAAGAATGCGGCATAGCTTGCGTGCGCCAAAGCCTTGGTTGTGTAATATGCGTTCGATAGAAAGTTTTTTAGCCATAGCTCGTATTATAAGGCACAAATAAAAACGCCCGCATGTTTCAGTGCGGGCATTGTCATATTGCACTTAATTATAGCTTAGTCTTCACTGATGGTTTTGTAAGCAAAGGCACCAATTACTGCACCCACAATCGGGGCAAGCCAAAATAGCCATAGCTGTTGTAGTGCAATGCCACCTTCAATCAGGGCTGGGCCGGTGCTACGTGCCGGGTTAACTGAGGTGTTGGTGACCGGGATGCTGATTAAATGGATAAGCACCAATGTAAAGCCGATGGCCAAAGGCGCTAAACCTGCAGGTGCGCGTTTGTCTGTAGCGCCCATGATGATAAATAAGAACATCGCGGTCATCACGATTTCTGTGATTAAACCTGCCATCATGCTGTAGCCATGCGGTGAGTGTTCTGCAAACCCGTTGGATGCTAACCCGCCTGCATAACCCTCCATGCCGCTGGCAATGGTACGAATCAGCACGGCGGCTAAAATAGCGCCTAATACCTGCGCAATAATATAGTGAGGGAGTTCTTTAGCGCTAAAGCGGCCACCTGCCGCTAGGCCAATCGAAACTGCGGGGTTGAGGTGGCAGCCTGAAATGTGGCCGATAGCGTAAGCCATAGTCACCACAGTTAAGCCAAATGCGAAAGAAACCCCTAAATAACCTAAACCTAAATTTGGGATGCCGGCAGCGAGTACAGCACTGCCACAGCCGCCCAACACTAACCAGAAGGTGCCGATCAGCTCAGCAAGCGCACGTTTTGATAATGACATAATTACTCCAATCTTATAATGATTATTAGAATCTACATGGACTTCATTTATATCAATTGCATCGCTAATTTACTGCAATCATGATGTGACTACAAGCGAGTTTGGGTTAAACTAGGCCTTTAATTTATACACCACTGTTATATGTCTTTTAAGCACATCATCTCCCGCGACAACCCGGTTTTTAAGCAACTCAAGAAATTTGCAGATAATGCGCGAGAGCGCAGGGCTGAGGGCAAAACCCTGTTAGACGGCGTGCATTTGATCGAGTCATATATAGACACTTTCGGTGAGCCGGATTTAATCATTATCCCAGAGGGTAAAAGTAGCGTAGAGGCCACTGGTTTGATACAGGCTTTAGCGGATATTCCAACCATCATGCTGCCTACGTTGATGTTCGCAGAGCTTACCCCGGTGACGAATGCTACTGGTATTTTGGCTTTAGTGAAAATACCGCAATTACCTGTGCCTGAGCAACCTGCATTTGTATTGATGTTAGAAGACATACAAGACCCCGGCAATATCGGTAGCATGCTGCGCACAGCAGCAGCATCTGGCGTTGATGTGGTTTACTTAAGCACTAGCTGTACTGACGCATGGTCGCCTAAGGCGTTGCGTGGCGGGCAGGGTGCACAGTTTGTATTGCCGATTGTGGAGCGTGTGGATTTAATTAAAGCTTTGCAGGAGTTTGAGGGTAGTAGTTATGCTACCGCTATGCAAGGTGATTCGCTGTATATGCAAGATCTATCACAACCCACCGCTTTTGTAATTGGTAATGAAGGGGCGGGCCTGCGTCACCAAACCATGGCTGCAGCAACCAAGCGGATTACAATCCCCATGGCAAATACTGCACTGGGCTCGGTGGAATCTCTCAATGCTGGTGCCGCAGCTGCCGTTTGTTTGTTTGAACGCATGCGTCAGGCATCATTGAAGTAAACGTTGGAAAATTAAGGATAGATTGATGCGCAGATACCCAGTAACTAATGATCAAACAGCCCAAAATCAAACATTCCAGCACTCTGCTCAATCGGCACAGCGTGGTTTTAGCTTGATAGAAATGATGGCAATCGTTGTGATTATGGGTATTTTGGCGATGGTGGCAATTCCATCTAGCATGAGTCGCATCATTAAAGAGCAAATTACTGCTGCTTTGCCGTTAGCCGACATTGCCAAGGCACCAATTGCCACCGCATGGTCACTCTCTCAAGTAATGTTGCCTGATAATGCTGCTGCTGATTTGCCAAGCAGCAATAAAGTAGTGAGCAACTTTATTACCGATACGCAAATTGAAAATGGTGCTATTCATATGACCTTTGGCAATAAAGCGCATCCAAAAATTAAAGACAAAGTACTAAGCCTAAGGCCGGCGGTGATTGAAGAGTCTAAAGTTGTACCTGTGGCATGGGTGTGCGGAAACGCAAAAGCCCCAGACAATATGACGGTAAAGGGTGAAAATAAAACGAATATACCGGATGAATATTTGCCACGCTTATGTAGGTAATGCGGCTAGGTATCTATCACGAAAGAGGATTGTGCAATAATAATGCGGTAGCCGTAACTACCGCGTATAGTCCGGTCGAAGTTTAATGCACTTCTGGATGCGCTTTTGTGGTGACTTCACTCACCATTAATTGCGTTGCGTCTACTTTATCAAAGCTGTAGTGCGCATTACAAAAATCGCAGTTCACTTCAATCTTACCTTGCTCTTCAATGATGCTGCTAATTTCATCGTTGCCTAACATGCGCAACATGCCGGAAACACTTTCACGTGAGCAGCTGCAGTAAAACTTAGTATTGCTTGCCTCAAACAAACGTACATCTTCTTCATGAAATAAGCGTGTGAGTATGGTTTCTGTTGGCAGGTTAAGTAGTTCATCGTCTGTAATCGTGCTGGCTAAATGCCCGATACGGTTCCATGCATCTAAATCCTGAGTGCTGAGGTCTTCGGTTTTTGTTACCTGATTCAGAGTGTCTGGCAGCTTTTGTAACAGCATACCAGCCGCGGCGTTGCCATCGCAATGTAGCCA
Organism: Methylotenera sp.; assembly: GCF_036401095.1. Taxonomy (GTDB): domain Bacteria; phylum Pseudomonadota; class Gammaproteobacteria; order Burkholderiales; family Methylophilaceae; genus Methylotenera. Next base: position 6,709 of record NZ_DASWWA010000024.1, on the reverse strand, counting down.
GATTCTGGTGTCAATTTGCTCTGAACGCAGCATATAGTTTTCTAATATTGTGCTGATGCTGTCGCCCTCAAGCGAAACGATACCTTGATAAGCCTGACGACCATCTTTAGGGTCTAGCGTGATCATAAATTGCCCGTGGGAAATGAGGTCGAATAAGCTCTGTTCGTCAGACACTTCTCCTTTCCACTTGGCGGTGGCGCGAATGCCAAACTCTGAGTTGCACTCTACTACCAGTAATTTTAATGCGCCTTTACTTTGAATCTGCAATACAAGCGAGCCACTCATCTTAAGGGTCGCGGTCAGCAAAGCGCTGGCAGCCATTAACTCGCCAAGTGCACGTTTTAGGCCAGCAGGTAAATGCTGCTTATTCAGCGCCAGTTGTAGTGTATTTGTCAGGTTAACAAGGTTGCCGCGTATAGGCGTGTTTTCAAAAACAAAGCGTTGTAGGGTGTCTGGTAATTTATTCATCCCTGTATTTTAACATTAGCATGCCGCATTCAAAATATTTGCATGCAGTTTTTAATGGTCACCATCATTGCCAACAGGGAGTGAATAAACGCAAAAAGGCGTTAGCTGGCGATAATAATTTGCTTAGTTTGAGGGATTGTAGAAATAGCCCAATGTTCAAGCGCCCATTGCCATAGTGTATTTAATGGTGCGTTTTTGCTGCTGCTGGGCGGTTGCTGGCCTAAAAAGCATAAGGCATCATAGAGTAGCTGGCTGGTAGTAGCTGTGTCTATGGGCTTTGCTAGTGTCTGCTTACTTAGTTTTTCGCCGTTGGCATTGGCGGCAACCGGCACGTGTGCATATTGTGGAGTGGAAAATCCTAACTGTTGCTGTAGGTATATCTGGCGGGGGGTGGAGTCTAACAAATCTGCGCCGCGCACGATGTGTGTGATGCCTTGTACTGCGTCATCCACCACTACTGCCAACTGGTAAGCAAATAAGCCATCTGCACGCTTTAAGATAAAGTCACCAACATCTTGGCCTATGTTTTGTTGAATAAGCTGTTGAATGTCGTCATGAAAGCTAACTGCACTGTTGTCGGTCTTGATGCGCCAGGCTATCGCAGTGTCAGATTTGATGGGGTGGTATAAGCAGGTTTTTGGATAGATACGCCCATCAATACCGAAAGCCGTGCTGGAGTCAGCAACTTCCTTGCGGGTGCAGGTGCATGGGTAGATCAGCTGTTTGTGATTGAGCTGATTGAGTGCATCAGCATACAGTGCGCTGCGCTGGCTTTGGTAGGCGACTGTATCATCCCACTCAAATCCAAACGCTTCCAGTTGATGCAAAATCGTATCTGCCGCACCTTTGATTTCGCGCGGCTTGTCTAAATCCTCCATGCGTACTAGCCATTTCCCTTGCTTGGTTTTGGCCTCACAAAAACTGGCAACAGCTGCCACCAGTGAACCAAAGTGCAAGGGGCCTGTGGGCGAGGGGGCAAAGCGGCCGACGTACATGCTGATGGAGTTTAGTTAACAGGTTGCAGGTATGGCGGAATATGCCAATAGCCTAGCTGATTACCTAATAGCATGAGTTGGCAGTGCAGGCGGTCATTGCCGCTGGCGCTTACATCAAACTCGTAAGTACGTAAAAACTGCACGTGGCCACGGCGATTCCGTCCTAGCCATATTCTGCTGCAGGCGACAGATTCATCTAGCAGTTGCAGGTTAAATCTTGCTGAAAGCTCGCTACCCAGCAGAATTGCGCGTTCACGCTTGTTTAAACTGTCTATCCAAAACCAGCCGATGGCTAACAGGATAATAATTAAAATCATTTCCATTAATGCATACTCATTTTTATAAAGGATCTAGTTCGGATTCATCGGGCTCATCTTCATGCAGCGATAAGTTATCAAAGCTGGATGAGCTTTTTGCGCTGCCTGCGTTTTTACCGTGCAATTTAAAGCGTAAACGCAACTCATTGATAGAGTCAGCATTACGCAGGGCATCATCTTCAGTTATGCGGCCTTCTTCGCATAAATTAAAGAGGGCTTGATCAAATGTTTGCATGCCTAGCTCGGTAGATTTAGCCATCACCTCTTTAATCATGCTGGTCTCACCTTTTAAAATCAGGTCAGAGATCAGTGGTGAGTTGAGCAGGATTTCAATCGCAGCACAGCGGCCGCCGCCTTTTTTGGAAACCAGGCGTTGCGAGATAAACGCTTTCAGGTTGAGCGATAAATCCATATGTAATTGCGCATGACGCTCTTCCGGGAAGAAGTTAATAATGCGGTCAATTGCTTGGTTGGCGCTGTTTGCGTGTAAGGTTGCCATGCAAAGGTGGCCGGTTTCTGCAAACGCCAGCGCAAACTCCATGGTTTCTCTATCGCGAATTTCGCCAATTAAAATCACATCAGGCGCCTGGCGTAATGTGTTTTTAAGGGCGTTAAACCATCCGTTAGTGTCTCGGCCTACTTCTCGATGCGTCACTAAACAGTTTTTACTTTGGTGTACATACTCTACAGGGTCTTCCACTGTAATGATGTGTCCAAAAGTATTCTCATTGCGGTAATCAATCAGCGCCGCTAAGGTGGTTGATTTCCCAGAACCCGTACCTCCTACTAGAATGACCAGCCCGCGTTTGGTGAGCATCACGTCTTGCAGGGTCTCTGGTAAGCCTAAGTCGTTAAATTTAGGAATTTCCGTAGTAATAGTACGTAGAACCATTCCCACTTTTTCTTGCTGTATAAATACATTCACGCGAAAGCGCCCAATGCTTTTAGGCCAGATAGCGAAGTTGCACTCTTTTTCTGTTGCAAATTCTGTACGTTGTTTTTCATTCATTAGTGCATCAGCAAAGGCTTTGGTATGTTCACCGGTCAGTTTCTGCTGGGTGACTGGTGTCATTTTTCCATCAATTTTCATGGCGGGAGGAAAATCAGCCGAAATGAATAAATCCGATGCCTTTTTATCAAGCATGCCTCGTAAAAGATTATGCATGTAATTGAGTGCTTGTTCGTTTGTCATTCAAGAAACCTTATCTATTGGGGTTACAATATGGCACGAGTTAATCCATAATTAACAAGTCGTCACTTTCAAGATTGTTGCCGGCAATTATTGTACTTAATTTAATTGTAAGCGAACATTCGCATCGTCAGCTATTGTTTCATAGGATTATTGATAAGAGTCATCACCGCATGAATGAAATACGTGAAAAAGAAGCCATCGATGCTTATTTAAAGTTGTTGCAGGTTAAAGGCGCAAACAGTGACGTGCTGCATAGACGTTCGTTGTTTTTAGACCTTTTAGCTCAGAAACTAGTGGGGCAAGTGTCTAACGGTGAAATCTATCGCGATATTATAGAAACTGTGATGGACTCGGTTCCGGTAGATGCATGGCATGATAGCCTTACCGCTGCGCGTGAGTTTTACCCATTCTGGATGAAGGATTTTAAAGCGATTGCCGCTTTAAATATTAACCCGGGCTTTGATGTTAAGCCTATTGATTGGCGTCCAGTGCAAGCAACGCTCAAATTACTATCCGATAGCTTGGAAACCGAGAAATTTGAGGCTGCTGAAAACTGGCCTTTAAAAGCATATACCCAAGCCCTGCGTTTTGAAGGTGCAGAGCAGGCCTTAGTTGATACGCGCGTTAAGTTGGCGAAAATTATATTAATTCGCCTGCGTACCGCGCCAGAAAAAGATAGCAAAGCTTACCGCGCCGCGGTAGACCTGACTTTACCCTTGTTTAGCATTAAACATAGCCGCCGTTTATTTTTAGTGGTGGTGCGTGAGTTTTATCATTTTTGGTCTGGTAATCCAGATGCTGCCAGCATGGTGCTTAAAGAAGGTGCTGGCAACGCATTAATCTAGTTCTAAAAAACATCCCTAACGTTTGTTTGCACATATTTAGTGCAACGCACTGCCAATGGCACAATTTTAGTGCAATATTTTCATGCTTCATGATGCAAGGTCTATATAAAACAATAAGTTATGTTTTGGCGTGATATTTGCTTATTTTGCGGGGCTTAAAATGTTAATAGGTGATTGAAATGGAAGCATTAGTCTCAGCAAATGATGTTTTATTTGTATTGCTTGGCGCCATTATGGTGCTTGCAATGCACGCAGGTTTTGCCTTTTTAGAGGTCGGTACAGTTAGACATAAAAATCAGGTAAATGCACTTGTTAAAATCATGGTGGATTTCTCTGTTTCTACCATTGCATACTTTTTTATTGGCTACAGCATTGCGTATGGCGTAGATTTTTTTAGTGGTGCTGAAGTTTTGGCGGCTAAAAATGGTTTCGGTTTAGTTAAATTTTTCTTTTTGCTCACATTCGCAGCTGCGATTCCAGCGATTATTTCTGGTGGCATTGCAGAACGTGCGAAATTTAATCCGCAAATGATTGCTACATTCACCTTGGTTGGTTTTGTATATCCGTTTTTTGAGGGTATTGCATGGAATAATCACTATGGATTGCAAGAGTGGCTAAAGATCGCGACCGGTGCGTCATTTCATGATTTTGCAGGCTCAGTAGTTGTACACGCGATGGGTGGCTGGATTGCGTTAGCTGCCGTTATTTTACTGGGCGCACGTAATGGCCGTTATAGTAAAGATGGCCGTTTGCATGCGTATCCACCCTCAAATATTCCGTTTCTTGCGCTGGGTGCATGGATACTGACAGTAGGCTGGTTTGGTTTTAACGTGATGTCTGCACAGTCGGTTCAGGGTATCAGCGGCTTGGTTGCAGTGAACTCACTGATGGCGATGGTAGGTGGCACTTTAGCTGCCTTGGTCATGGGTAAAAATGACCCCGGTTTTGTACACAATGGCCCTTTAGCTGGTTTGGTTGCGGTATGTGCAGGCTCTGATGTAATGCATCCGCTAGGTGCACTAGCCACTGGTGCGATTGCAGGCGTATTATTTGTGCTGACATTTACCTTGACGCAGCAGCGCTGGAAAATTGACGATGTGCTAGGTGTGTGGCCATTACATGGTTTATGTGGTGCTTGGGGTGGTGTTGCTGCCGGCATTTTTGGGATGAAAGCCTTGGGTGGTATGGGTGGTGTGAGCTTTACATCGCAATTACTTGGCACGGCAGTGGGTGTAACTGTTGCGTTAGTGGGCGGCTTTATTGTGTATGGCGCACTTAAGCAATTAGTTGGTATCAGACTGACCGCAGAAGAGGAATATGATGGCGCAGATTTGACCATTCATAAGATCCCGTCTACAACCAATGATTAATCTTTTGTGAACTATATTGATATAAATTAATAAAGTCTGTCGGCGAGTAATAAAGTCTGTCGATAGAACTAAAGTCTGTCTTAACAAATAATTTAAAAAGCCCTGAAAAATCAGGGCTTTTTTGTAGGGTAATCATTTACCTACTGTTCTCTGACATTAAAGTTGGTAACCAAAGCAGTGTAAAGTCGGTAACTAATTCAAATTTTATGTGATTGGTACTTTTAAGAAGAGTTGATACTAATGATGAAATTTTGTATCAAGGTGTAGTTTTGCGCAGTTTCTACATTGCTTTAAATTTATAGCTCTTTTATGTCACAACCTTAATGTCTCTTAATTCGGTCTGTAGAGTCGGAAAATTCCGTGCAAAGTTTGTGGCACCTCCCCCTCTAGGTCTTAGAATAGCTTATCAGGTGTAATGCGAACTCCAAATGAAATCCACTGGATATCACTCACACCATTGAGCTGTCTCCCCAAGGTAGCATCTACTTGAAACAGGTCAGGTATAACAGACATCCTTATGCCAGCTTGAGTGAAGGGATTTGATTGATGGTCTCCGTATACTTCTAAAACCCCTGTAAACCTCGGTGAAGCCTTGAACTCACCACCGACACCCCAAGTCATGTTGTCTTTGTTGGACGCATGGTCATGCAGCACGCCCGCATTGAGGTGCATCACTATTTTGTCATCGTTAAAGGATGCTGAGAACGGAATATACGCATAAGTGTTTCCGAGTTGGTTTGCGCTAGGAGTTGCCGCCGGATGATAAACCTTACCAATTGCAAAGCCTATTCCCCATCCATTAGTTTCAAGAGCTTTGAATAAAGTCTTAGCTTGTATCACATAGTCTGATGTGTCCTTTGTATCACTAGCCATAGACAAGCCAGCACCTAGAGTCACCTCAAAGTTACCTGTAGGGTTGCACGCAGGCAAAGCCCAGAACTCAGTGCTGTTTGGGTAGATGCGAGTCCAACTTTCAAGCTGACAGCTCGCTGCGTTAGTTAATCGTGCATCATCGGTAACAAAAGGACGAGCTGACCATGCAGGTTGTGCGTATAGCAGGATAAATAAAAGTAACAGTTTTTTCATTGTTGCCATTTTATTCTAGTTTTATTTATTTTAGGTTACAGCCTCATGTATGGATTGTATTTACTGTGCGTCCGCCAGAGGTGTAACTAGTAGCGCAAAAGAGCTCATGTAGCAAAATAATCTTCCTGAGCTTTCGGTAGTGCTTATAGAAAAAGTTTGCGAAAATTCCAGTATCAACTGGATCAACTCCAAAGCGGACATGTAAGTGGTTCTACAAGCTCCAAGTTTTTCCTCATAGGTTGCAACTAAAAGTGCATGGTAAGTCATGCTTATGCTTGTTAATAAGTGACTGCTTTCGGCCCTAACCGGTCATTCGTATCCTCAATCGAGGATTCAACGTAGGTAAAATAGAAAGCGCAATCTCAGTCAGGACATGCACTTTGCGACAGCGTATAGTTTCGTCTCATTCATGGATGCACGGAGAGAATATGTCGAA
>NZ_DASWWA010000023.1:0-92885 GCF_036401095.1 Methylotenera sp. | reverse complement strand
ATACGATCTAGAAACTATTAAGGTTTATAAGTTTGGAACATATATGGCAAAAGAGTGCTGTGACAACGGAAGTAATAACAACCAACTGCTAACGCCAAGGTATCGCAGGATACTGTGGATTGCATTAATCATTAATTTTGCTATGTTTCTCGTTGAGGTATTAAGTGGTTTCAGTGCACACTCGGTTTCTTTAATGGCTGATGCAATTGACTTTTTTGGCGATGCTATGAATTACGGTATTTCCCTGGTGGTATTATCCATGGGGCTAATTTGGCGTGCGCGTGTTGCTTTGCTTAAGGGGTTAATGATGGGGGCATTCGGTCTATTTGTGTTGGCCAGTGCCGTATGGTCGTTTATGCACGGCAAAGTACCGGAACCTTATACGATGGGTGCCATAGGTATGCTCGCATTAGTTGCTAATGTGAGCGTTGCCAGCATGCTATACGCTTACCGTGAAGGAGATGCCAATATGCAATCCGTATGGTTATGTAGCCGCAATGATGCAATTGGCAATTTAGCGGTTATGTTAGCAGCATTAGGTGTTTGGGAGAGTAAGAGTGTATGGCCAGATTTGATAGTAGCTTTTATTATGGCAACTCTAAGTATAACTGGGGCAATCCAGGTAATACATAAATCTCTTAGAGAACTCAAGTAAGCAAGATCCAAAAGCAACTCAAATGCATCACGATGTAAATTTATGGTGGCTTTTTTGATACTGTTACAGGTGGCTTTTGCGGTTGTTATGAGTGGTTTTTTATTAAGAATACTCACTGTATAAGGAATATTAATTTAAGGAGTTACTAAATAAATTAATGCTATGATTTTTTTACATACTTTATTTAATAAATTGCAAAAGGTATTCACGAAACACTATGTTAGAAATTAAAACCATCTCTCTCTTCCTAATAACTGCTCTGGCCGAGATTGTTGGCTGTTATCTCCCTTACCTCTGGCTCACGCAGGGCAAAAGCATATGGCTTCTCATTCCAGCAGGATTGAGTCTCGCATTATTTGCGTGGCTTTTGTCATTGCACCCAGCCGCAGCCGGTCGTGTCTATGCCGCCTATGGTGGAGTTTACATCTTTGTAGCTATTTTTTGGCTATGGGCAGTTGATGGGATAAGACCCACTGCTTGGGACTTAGTAGGATCATCTGTAGCGCTTATAGGCATGTCGATTATCATCTTTGCTCCAAAAAATGCATAACACTGATACGCCACTAGTTTACTAGACACTTCTGAGCCGATAGCTGATGTCAAAAAAATTAAGGCGAACGGCAGCTTTGTCCTGCATTGCTGCCTGACAGCATAAATATCTGTGAGGCAGCAATTTTGTCGTAACCAGCTTTTTATCTAAATTTCATTTGAGAATTACGAATGGCCGCTATTGCAAATCATGGGTGGCTTTTTTGCGATAAGTTTAAGTGGCCTTTTTGAAATTGTTTTAGTTGGCCTTTTTACTAAGAATACGCAGGATATTCAAATTTGCTTGCTGGGAATATTGATTCACTGATTTTTTCATTATCTGAAAAAACTCTAACCTGAAAAACATCCTTTAATGATGGGTTATCATCAAAGTAATCTACATACGTTTTGTATTTTCCACTTACTTGGGTGAATGAACTATTTTCATAACTGAAACCAGCGTCTAAAAGTAGCCCGTGAACGGCATCTACGTAGTTGTTATCAATCTTACCGGTAAAGTTTTTGAGGACGTTTTCCAACCCATCATATTTATCAAAAATGGATTGTTTAATCGCACTATATGAAACATTCATTTCACGCTTGGGATAGCCAGTAAACGGATCACCATCGAAAGAAACTACCCCGCCGGTTGATACGCCTACTGCCAGCACTTTAAATCCGAAAACAATCTTAGTGTAGTCCCAATTGTTGCCGTGATTTTCCCATGAGGATGCTTGAACAAAACCAAGGTCATTAAGAACATTAGCTAGAATATCTTTACCTATTTGCATTCTTGCATGATTGAGTGCACTCATGAAGTAATCCCCCACTCCATCTTTAGTATGTGCCCATGCACCTGGTAAAGTATTGGCAGCTTCTGCAAGTAATTCAGTAATTAGATCTAGATCAATTTTATTATTATCACAATCTTCAATGACATCATTTAATTTTGTTATAAGCTTAGGATCTACTTTAAACTGTTCAGCATAAGCATAATCAGGCAATGCGGCGCGTACTTGCTCTAATGCCTCTTTCGGCGACCAAATAGACTTGGGAAAATTCTTAGTCATTTTATTTTCCTAACTTCATATCTTCAGCGACAAGTAAGTTCCAGCCTTCACCGGTCCCTTTTAAAGATAGTTTAATTTTTGCCTCAATCTCTTGAAACTCTTTTAATGAAGTAACACCTAGAGATTGGAAGCCAGGTACATTTTTTGAAATAGTGGCAATTGCCGCATCACTATCCTTAGCAACTACCACATGATGTTTAATTTCTTCATCTGATCCCTGTATACCTGGCACTAAAAAAACATTACTTGATTGCAACTTCATAACTACTCCTAAATTTAAATTATTTTTTATCTTGAAATACTTTGTTGTTGGCCATCAACTCTGACACGATCCGTGTCATATCTAATCGTTACAACATCGCCTATTGATGGAATTAATTCGAAACGACTTACATCATGCTTTACAGTTTCACCACGGCCAATGTTTTGAACAATAATGCCGTTTTCATGACTCTCTATCTTACCTATATAAGAGCCGTCAATAACCACATCTAAATTTTCACCAATGCCAAGTTTCCTTACTGCATCACCAAAACCCAATTCAATGAGTTTGTCTTTCTGAACTATTAGTGCCGCATTAAAGGTAGCACGCTCCTCTGGCTTTATTGCAGCAGCAGAGTTCGCCTTCATTAGGTCACGTTGAACCTTACCGTGCTCTGCGATAGCAGAGGCCAGCTCTGCTTCTTGACTAAAAGGTTTACCCATTAAGGACTTCATTTCAATCGCTTCTGCTTTAGATTTATCGATTCTAGCCTCGATAAGAGAAATTCTCTCATCAACACCATTAACCCAATTTTCCATTCTGGTAACAACGCCAGAATGTGAAAGCTCTACCATCGTGGAGTATGAGTTATCCGGGTTGTACATCAAGATGGAGTGATTACTATCTCTTGAAAATACGAATTCTAGTCCTCGGTAAACAATCGAAGACTCTGCCTTTTTAGCAGAAAGGTCATTCGAGAGGTTTTTAACTAGACCTAGCAACTCCTCCTTAGTATTAACTGAAACACCCTTATAAATAGCTAATGATTCAGCTGTATCACGTTTAGTTTTCCTTGCAATCGATTCAGCAAGGAAAGTAGGACCAAATTGGTTAACGTAGTTGTTAGCATTATTAAAACGGCTGTTTAATACGTATTCACCATCAATATGTGCACGTGCTAATGCACGTAATTTCTTCACTTCCGTGGCGAGCTGAGTTTCTTTAAGAATGAGCGGATTTCCAGAAGCGGCCGCTTTCATATCAGCGGAATTAGAAGCCTCTGAAGCTACATCATCAATTTCATTTTCACCACTATATTTACGTAGTTGATCAACACCGGAGGCTTTGTGCTCAAGTAATTGCCAACGTCTAGTATCGTAAGTTTGGCTAGTTGAATAACGAATGATCTCGACTTCAAAATTATCCGGATCGCGATCATATAAAATGTTACCACGGCGAATAATACGGCCTTCGCGCTGCTCCAGATCAGATGGCCTCCATGGTGCATCAATATGATGCAAAGCAACTAGGCGCTTCTGTACGTTAGTACCTGCACCCATTTTAGGAGTAGAGCCGAGTAAGAATCTAACATCACCGGCATTTACTCTTTTGAATAATGCATCCTTAGCTTGAGGTGTATCATGATCATGTATAAATTCAATCTGGTTAGCTGGTATACCATTTCTGATAAGTTTAGCTTTAATGTCATCGTATACTGAGAACGCAGTAACCCCTGTAACGCCTTCAATATCTTGTGCAGTAATTTCAAAATCTACGGAGTCCCCATCTTCCGAGATTGAATGTGTATTTTTATAATCATCAATCTCTTCAGACTCAATTAAGCGTGATTTATCGCGCAGATCTAACCAACGTTCCTGGCCATCTTCACGCTCTAAGAATTGAGTAACGAAGTCATGAGCAGCCTGCTTATTCTCTAAGCCAGTTTTCAATTTAGCACCAGAAATTGAATCGTAGATGGTAATTAAACGATCCTTACCTTTACCTTCTACAACTAGAAAATAAGGGAACCCCTCATAGTTTTTTGGTGCGTGCAATGTACCTTTTTTATGTGTCAATTCGTCTTTATCGTCACGAACATAGATACGTTTTTCATTGCTGGCCATTTTGGCTTTTGCAGAAAGTGGTACTGATAAATCGCAGAATACTAATTGCGTACCCTTGTCAGTCTCCCATTTTTCATGAATAGCCAACATTCGTTGAATTGAAAGATTTAATTTAGTACCAGGATGGTCAACTGCATTAGGATTTATGAGCCGATAATCTAGGCCGGCTTTATTAGCTAGACTCGTTAATGATAGCGCGTTAATTTTACCCTTTGTTTTTCTAGTAAGCTCTTTAAGGTTCTCAAACTGGCCAACAATTGAATGAGGATCAATAATCATTTTGGGAGTAGTTGCTGCTGTTACTAAGGCTTCTTCAGCTGCTTCACGAGTCTCATAAACTTTACTAAAATACTCACGCTTCAATTCCCATTTGCCATTTTCGCCTTCATTGATGGTAATCTCTAAATCCAAATTTACCTCAAACTCAGGAATACCATATTCATTTTTCTTGATCTCTGGGACACCGAAAAATGCTTCCTGCAGCTCAGATCTCTTTGCTACAACGTTCAATGGCCTACCACCTTTAATCTTAGGAACAGGAAACTTCCTTCCTAGCATTGTTTCTTGCGCTTTCAGATCGTCTAAAGTAACTACATCCGCAAATGAACGATATTCACTCATTAACGAAGAGAGATTTTTGAATTTTGCAAAACGTTGTGATAATCGATACCCAGTACCTGATGGTGCTACTTCATAAACCGTCTGTACGTCACCATATTGCTTAGCCCATGAATCAAACATGTGCAATCCATCACGTTTTAAAGTGTTGTATTGCATAAAGCGCTGCATGGTAAACATTTCGGCCAACGAATTAGAGACTGGTGTACCTGTGGCTGTAATTAATGGTGCATTTTCACCAAAAGTTTCTTGCAGCCATCTAACTTTAATAAATAGATCAAATGCTTTACCAGATCCAGCTGGATTACCTAATCCGGCGACACGTTGCATTTGTGTATGAAAAAATAAGTTTTTAAATTCATGAATCTCATCTATGTATAGGGCGTCTACTCCCATATCCTCAAAGTTAACTACATTATCTTTCTCGCCAGCTTTTTTATTAAGAAGCGTTAATTTTGACTCAAGATTTGATGCGATTTTTTCCATGTCACGGATAATATTTCTATCCCCGCGCTCACTCTTGATCACCGCGATCGCAGAAAGCATTTCATCCAATTGCTCTTCGTAGATTTTAATTTCCGCTTCTTTTGGAATGCCAAGTTTTTTCAAAGATGAGTGGCCAATAATCACGGCATCCCAATTGCCGGTAACTATTTTAGAAAATAATTTTTCACGATTTTCTTTATCAAAATCCTGTGGTGTAGCAGCTAAAACATTTGCACCAGGATATAAACGATAGAACTCACTGCGCCATTGGAGTGTTAAATGATTAGGAACTGCAAACATAGGCTTCTTAGCAATACCTAAACGGCGCATTTCCATAGCCATAGCAGCCAATTCAAAGGTCTTACCTGCACCAACTACTTGATCGGCCAACATGACGCGATCTTGCAACCCACGCCATACACCATTTTTTTGGTGGCCAAGTAATTGTATGGAAGGATTCATTCCTGGAAAGGTTAAGTGTGAGCCGTCATATTTACGCTCAACAGAGCGATTGAAGCGGTCATTATAAATACCTGCAATCCGCATGGCTCTATCACTGTCAGCCCATAACCAAGAATCCCAATGTGAACGTATTTTATCGCCACGTTGACGCACAGCTTCAGTAGCCTCTTCGTCAGTAACATACTTATCGAAACCATCAACAAGTATGCGTTTTTTAACCTCAAGGCCTCGGCTATTCATCATTGCAAATAGAATTTGTGAGGCCCCCATTTTATCCGTACCAAACTCGGTACTATTTTTACCATAATTAAGATTATTCGGATCACTCATTAACCATTGTCCTGAAACTGACAGATGATTAAAAGTGGCATCGCCTCCGGAAATTTCTTTGAGAAAGTCTTTGTATATATCGGTCGGGATCCATATCCCACCAATTGAAGCAAAAATCTCAGACGGCAACTTATCAACCGGTATTATTTCGCTTAATGCTTCTACATTCTTTTTGAATGAAGAATCGGACTCTGCAGCCTTAATTGCCTCAGCTAATTTTGTTTTAACATCCCCAGATAGATATGCGTCACGTGTTACTAATCCGTACACTGGGTCTGTGTATAACAAGCTACCTAGTTCATCAATAATGTCTTGTTCACTTTTATGGTAGGCCTCAGTCATGAAGTCCATGTTGACACGGCCATATAGATTAAGTGAGTGTAACAATGCGTCTTTCGCATTTTCTACATTTGCAACCTCAACTGGCGGGAAAAGTACACGACGACTTAAAATATCTGCCTTAGTAGCTTGCGAAGGCCTTGGTGAGATTCCTAACTCTTCTGCCTTCACTTCGCCAATTGCCTTTTCGTAATCAAACTCAAGGGCTTGGATTAAGGCGGATTCTGTATCATCAATAAACAAACGACGATTGACCGGATCATTTAAATATCCATATTTTTGTTTGAATTGTTCATAGGTGTTGTCGAGTGAATGACGGTGACGCTCAAGCTCCACATCACTAGTCGAACTCACTAGATAAGTACGTTCCATATATATTTGAGCACGCAGTACTTCACGTATCTTAATCATTCCTAACATGCGCTCTAAAGCTTTCTGGTTAGGAGGATCCCACTCAATGGATTGTTTTTCACCTAAGTTATCAGGTAAACGGCGATATACTTTATTATCTGTTGCAAAAAATGAGCCTTCTTTAACGCCATCAGGAATCTCTATTGAAGCCTTATCCAAATCTACTGCAGTACGAATTAGTGGCTCATAAATCCCTACAGGTAAAGTTTCAACCCATTCGGCCAAGAGAGTTTCTAAGTCGCCATTTTCTGCAACGGTGTAAGTGTTGGCTTGATACATAGTATTGGCCAACACAGGTGTGCCTAATACATTTTGTGGGTTTTTTAAGAAATAGTCATTGACTGACGACAAACTAAACTCACCAGTGTCTTGATTCTGCAAACTAACTTCTGATGTATTGAGCCATTCAGGGGCAGCTTCATTACCGAGCATATTTTCGGTATCAAGACGTTTAAATAGTAAAATATCAGTCACTACCTCAGAGTTTGCATTATCTTTGAAAGCTGTATTAGGTAAGCGAACGCCAGAAACTAATTCCGCACGGCGCGATATCCATTGGCGAACATGAGGATCGAGTTTGTCTAAAAAACTATGTGAAACAACCATTGGCATAATGCCACCTGGCCGTAACATTTCAATACTTTTTGCAAAGAAATAATTGTGTATAGACCATCCAGAATAAGTAGACCCTTTTTGGTCTGCTAGTACCTGGCCACCGAATGGAGGGTTGCCAATGACCATATCAAAATATCCTGCTGGGATAGCGTAATCTTGAAACCCAGTAGCTTGTGCGATCTTTGCACTTGGATATAAGTGCGATGTAATTTTGCTTGATAATAAATCTAACTCAACACCATGAAGAGATGAGTTATTGCGCATTGCTTTCGGCATCACACCGTAGAAAGCACCAACACCTACTGAAGGTTCAAGAATGCGGCCGTCTTTAAAACCCAGTCGATTAGCCGCGCCATACATGGCATTGATAATTACTGGAGAAGTGTAGTGCGAGTCAAGTTGTGAACGTCTAGCTGCAGCATATTCTTCATCAGTTAATAAAGCCTTTAATTCCGTATACTGCTTTTCCCATTGCTTATTATTTGGATCAAAAACACCTTTTAAACCACCCCACCCCACATACTGGGCCAAAATATCACGTTCACTTTCAGTGGCATGACGTTTATTCAGGTCTAATTCTTTAATAATCTCAATGGTTCGGATATTAATCCGAAATTTCTGGCCTAACGTTAAATATTGATTACCGTTCGCTGAAATAACATAGTCTTCCGGTGCATCATCTAATGCTGATGATTCTAATTCGGTGGAGATTCCTGAATCTCGTACATTTGCATAATCTCGTGCCGAGCTAAATGTCGAAGTGATGCTTCGTTCGCTAGAATTTCCTTCTCTTGCTCCAACTGATTGCTCAGAGACTCCAGATAGATTTCTTGAGCGAATAATTGCAGCACCTTCTTCTCCCAACCCAGCATCCAGCGATTGGCGATCTCTACTGCCATTGGCCCCATTGCCGTTACCTGATCGGCTATCCCCATTGGATAAGCTTTCAGATTGTAGATCGTTTGAATTGTCATTTTCTGTCTCCTTACCCACTATAGTAGGCGAATTAATATTGTTTGCAAGAAATAATGTATTTTCTTTATGTTTTCTTAGTTCGTAACCGGTTAATTTTAATCGGCTCGCTTCAATTAAATCTTTTTGTACACCGGACATCAGCTCCACACGGTTTTTGTTAGATGTAACCGTAAAACCTGCACCTAGTAATACTTTCCATGCGGAAGTTGTGTTTAAGCGATTAATTATCTTTAATGCTTGTGACAAGTCGCCATTACGAAGGGCCATTTCAAATAAAGACGTTTCTGGAAGTCTCAGAACACCGTCTACAACCATTGGGGGTGAGTTCCCATTAATCGCCACCGCTTCATTACTAAAAAAATCGAATTGCATAAGTCCTCTTATTTTTATATTTATACTAAATCAAATTACACGTGCCAGGAACCTAACGACTTAATTCCTGACTATTTTCACGGCCTAAATCACGAGCTTTAAGATTGGCTTTACCTTGTTTATAATGAATCTCTTCAATGCTGCCTTTTTCAGGCAACTTATCAAAACTAGACGCTTTGTGGTGAACAATATTGCCACGGCCTAGACTTTGGGTGACAACGCCATTTTTAACATCAAGAATTTGTCCAATATGGCGGCCAAAGTTCGCAAAATTTATATTTAGTAGGTCGTGCTCTTTTTCTTCGCCTACAACCTCTTTAAATGCTTCATTGAACGCCTGATTTAATGACCTTGGTGTTAATGATTTAACCAATTTACCGCCCAGCTCAAATTGCTTAGTTGATGCTAGAATATTTTCAGATTCAATTGAGCCATCTGCTCTTGCAACAACATGAACAATCGCCGGTTGTTTTTCAGATGGTATTTTTGAAAATGCAACAATGGCTTCTTTAGGATCGGTAAAATTTACATCTTGCCCCCCTGGAAAGGTCACAACATAGCTAATTTCTGCGAACTTAGTTTCACCCTCAAGACCGATGTACGGGCGAAGCTCCACGTGCTCTTGTGACTGTGTAGTAGCCCTTGACTCAAAAACAGGTTGTTCTTCTACAGCTTTGCGTGCTTGCTCTTCTGCCAATCGTTCCCCATATTTTTGCAAATCATCTTTAGAAGGTGAGTAATTAACTACATCAATACCTATTAATTTTGCTTCTAGCCAAGCATCTGCTAAAGCAGCTGACGTACCTTTTAACTCAATGGCCGACCACCCTTTAGCTTTAGCCAACTCCATGGCAGCACGATAGCTTTCTGGAGTTTTACTTTTAAGAACTAAGGTATCACCGTTATCTTTAACTACTGATCGCCCACCTGCAGCTGGGCGATATTCCCCTTCACGATCCCTAACAAATGAGTTACCCAACAAGAATTTAGGTCGAGCCAAATCATTCTTATAATCCAGATTATTTAGTAGATCTTGCTCAGTGACTAAAGATAGTTGCAATTTATTAGCTTCAGGAAAAGAAGCAATAAATTTTCTAACGGCTTCTTTATCCTTACTAAGTTTCAATTTCTTAATTGAATTATTAATTTCTTCAGCTAATGCGATTCCAGCAGCGTTGTACAGACCATTAATCCAATAAGGACTCATAGCAGCATAGATGTTATCAACGCCTAGCCCCGCTTCTTCCAACCACTTTTGATCGTTGACCGTCTCGCGCTGAACATCGTTAACACTCAATGTAGGTTCAAGAGAACGTACTTGCTCAATCACCGGCTGAATCTCTATCACATCAGAATCTAGATCAGATTTAAGATCGCCAATGTCACTTTCACTCATTTTTACCATCTCACCTAGTGATGGAATACCATTAATGTCACTTGCATTAAATAACTCAACAGGTTCAAAATCACCTTTAATCTCGTTCCTGTATAACACTTGCACGCTCAATGCTTTCTCTGCGACGAGCCAGCCAAAGTCTGCCGCTTGGTTCCTAGTAACAAATCTAGGGTCTTTCCACCCCATCACTTTCATAGCATGAGTTAATTGATTAGCTTTTTCACCTAATATTTCACCTTCAGCTAAAGGGTTAAATGGAATATTTGCATTTACCATTTGTGCCATTGATAACTTTTTGGTTTCTGAATTCATAGTGCGCGTCCCTTCTAACTCATTTTTAAGTATGGAATATGCAAGATTGTTAAAATCAATCAGCGTTTTTCTTTCAAAATCTGTCAGTTTGCCGACAAATTCAGAGAAATCATCAATATCTTTCTCATCATCCAGTTCAAATGTAGATCCGTCTTTATGTACAATCTGAGCACCTCTACGAGCGCCACTTACATCTCTAAAGCGCATAATGGCGCCTTCTACTGAGGTCATAGGAACGCCTTCACGGCCGCTGATCCTAATTGCAGATTCGCCTTCAGTTAAAAAAATAGCCACATTTCACCCTTCATTACTTTAAAACAACTTAATTTATCAATATCACTTACTTTGCTTGTAGCCAGAAACTTTTGCTGCAAAAGAACTTATAAAAAAAGGCGAACATGAATTCCGCCTTTTTGCATTTACATTACATAATTATCGCGCTTTAGATTGAAGATTTTCTTGCGCCTTTTTAAGGTCACGATCAATAACAGCACCAATGCCACGGTTGTACTTGATGTCAAGATTTTGACCAATCTTAATATCTTTCATATCCAAACCTGAACGGTGATGCACTTTGAAGTCGCCAACGCGACCTTCTTGCAAAATAAAACGATCATTAACATCTTGAATTTTGCCACTATGCTCAAAGCCATTTTTAACAAATGCAAAACCAACCTTTGGATTATCATATAGCTTATGTGCGGTGGTGCTTATAGCCTGAAAATCTTTTTCAGCAGCCAAGAACTCAGTGCGCATATCAGCAACTGCACGAACTACGTTATCTTTAGCACTAAATGGCAATTTGAATGCTTCGCTGCCTACATCAAACTCAACACCAGCAATACGATCTAAACGCGCACGCAATGATGGGTTATAGCCAAAGCTGACCAGAATTGCACTATCTGTTTCGTTTACAGTCACGCCATCTACTTTTTTACCAAGTGAGCTTTCGTAGTCTTCCAATTGTTTGGATTTCGTATCAAACGTAACAGCCTTATTTAGCGTTGAATATTTAATGCCAATTTCTTCACCTTTATTTACGTTACGATCCAAACTGGCTTGGCGGTGAATTGTTACAAATGCAGCGCCGGATTTATAAGGAACATCGTTTTTATCAAAACCGGCTTTTGTTCCAAAACTAGTTAACTGCGCTGCAAAGTAACCATTAGCATTAATTATTTCACCAGTGTATGCACGGCCAGCTTCACGGAAATCACTGATACGTGGCTGTACATCCTGATCAGTACCGTTAGATACTTGACGTTCAACAGCCGTGTTCTTAGCAAGCGACATAATTTCATTACGAGCAACTTCAATTGCTTTTGCTTCAGAGCGAATTTTAGGTAACGCTTTGACAAAAGCTTCTTGGTTAGCGATAGGGATTACCCAATTGCCAATATCTTCTTTGAACTCACCACCGGCACGGCGCGCAAGATCAACTAATGCAACATCGTATTCAAAATGCATTTCAAAACCTACAACCACTCCACCATCAAGAACCGTATCAACCTCGACACCATCAACATTACCTAACAACTTGGTCATATGTTCTGAAACGGCCACCTCACTATTACTTGACTTCGCCATGATGAAACTCCTTAATAAATTAATAGAATCAAAGTGATTAACACATTATTAACACATTATATTATTAATAATAAAAAATCAATTATTATAAAATAATTACTTATTGAGCAAAAATCATAGTGAATTGCCCCACAAAAATTATCGCTCTATTTCCCTAGAGTGCTCAGGGTTAACCTCACTAACTTTAGCAAGATCCCCATTACCAGGATAAGAGATATCTAATCTAACATTCAAAGCTGGGATTTTTTCCAGCTTACCCAATTCATGAAGGATGGCAATCCTACCGGTACGTTGGATCATAAAATAGCCAGGAGACTCTAAAACGACTGGGCCAACATAATTCTCTCCGGATTTAGCTGATTTAACTACTAAATCCATACCAAACAGATTTCTAGCTTCTTGTACAAGCTCTACTTTCTTTGATTCACGAACATTTGATACAGACTCAACATCAGCCAGTATTTTGCTTTGATTATTTCTTAGAACTTTAATGGCTCGTGAAATTTGAGGTGCCCATACTTTATATTTCTCAGCGGCAACAGACCCCACCTCTCCAAGCACTAAAACCTCACGGCTAGCCGCGAGGATGTTATCAGAGAGGCGAGTATTTTGAGAATAGACATCAAATTCTTGATCAGTCCACAGTTTCATAAGAATTTAACTTAAATAAAGTATAAAAACGAATATTAAAACTTATTTAAGGTTATTGAAAGACTAGATTTGAATAAGCACCATCAACTCTACGTGATAAGACTTTGCCCATTGGCGCTGCCTTTGTTTCATTGTTAGCTGCTTCCAAAGCAAACTCCACCATTTCTTTAGCAAGATCCACTGGCATTCCAACTACTAAGCCTGGTATGCAAGGCTCCGCGTTGGTCAGTTCTAATACTAAAGCACGCGGAAGAATTCCATCCGCGTAGGATTTCTTTGGAACAAGAAGATTCAAACGTTCGTCTTCATGCATTACATAACCAGTCATTTCCAAACCCCTTATAAAAAAACATACATTTGAATCTTTACGATTAACACTATATTAACACTTAATTATGATAATAGTTAATTATTAACACTTTTATTTGTTAATATTCATAATAACACAAGTTACATTTTGTTACATTGTTTTACATGTGAATTACATTCAACTGCCGTATGCGGCAAATAATGCATATACATCAATTAATTATTAATTTAGGTATGTAAATTAAGCATCTGAAAATCAGTTTGCAACGTACCCTTATTTTTGATTTGTACTAATGCAGTTTTTTGTGGTGAGATTTTACTTAACATATCAGCATCGATGCCCAGCTTACGTGCGGCTAAATTAGCATCGGCAGACGACAACCCAAGAATAATCATGGTCCCTGTTGCTTTGATAAAGTCATCTGTAAAATGCGAAGGCGATTGTGACGCAACCCACAAGCCCAAACCAAACTTACGCGCTTCATTTGCAATAATATTTAGAATGTTTCCTGGCTCATCCGTTGCATACCGAGCACCTTCATCACAAATAATGATCTCTATTAGATCCTTTTGGACGCCACGCTGCATAGCTCGTTCAAAAATGCGTGAGCATACAAGGTCTACAAACATACGTTGAACAGGAATGTCTAATGGCTTAATAGCATAACGCCATACAGGTTTTGCAGGGTCAAATGGCGGTGGGACAGCCCTAAAGATGCCAATAGCTCTAAGATTTTGTAATCGCTCATAGACCGAGGTTAAAACCTCGGTCGAGTTATATCGGATCAAATCATCTAATTCACGGCCATAACGGATAGCTTCGAGATAACTTTCGTATGCAGCTAAAGACTTGTCTTTTGCTTTACTTAAATCATTTTCTAACTTGGCGGCCTCTTCTGCCTCTAGAATGGCGCCACGTTTAGCATACTGATTCACCTTACGGTGATAAGCAGAAGCTGCCAGGTTAACGTCTTGCAATAGTGCCATGGCAGCACTATTTGTACCGCAGAAATGCGCCTTTAGCTTGCGCTCTGCGAATCGAACTGCATCATCGATAGATGGGGCTGTTTTGAACAGAATACGCGGCTCCCACATGAGCAGCTCGCCCTCGTAGTCGTTCTTTTCTATCCACCAACATTTAAAATCACTGTCAAAGCCACCAAATGTTCGCCCTGTTTTAGAATCTCTAATTAATGACTTAAATCTTTCGATTTGACTAAACTCAACATCCAAATAAAGTCTACTTTCCTTACCGTTTAACTTTAAACGTATTTCTCTAGGATCGTCTGGAAGCCATGATCTAGGATCATCCGCTCTGAACCCTCTCGACTCATATAAATCTTCAAGCAAATAACGCATAACGGCTTCTTGTTTCGTCCCCAGCGCCTTATGCTTTTGAACCCCAGCAATAAATTTTTGGATAGCGCGTCTCACGCCACCATAATCTGGATCTGGATTAATTTCTAATGGGTTATAGCCGAACTCCGTGGCTTCACTAAACTTTACTTCGGAAGACCATGGTAAATCCATATCTCCATGAGGATCAAAAACGTGGATTCTTAACGGCTGCTTTAACGTGTGTGCGGATTTAACAAATTGTTCGACTAAAGCGCGGATTCGATGGGTTTTACCCATACCAGAAACACCGGAAATTTGGATGTGGCCATTAATAGCTATTGCGGTGTCTAGAATAACAGGCGCGGAACCTGATTTTGTTGTAGTGCCGATTTGTACTTGCATTTTTTAATTTACGCCATAAATATTATTTAGAAAATAACCGCCAATGGCGGTTATCTAAAATTAGCTTAACTTAACTAAGGCAGTTTGCACTACTCGCGCAACCTCACCATCAACCACTGATGACCCAGTTAGTACATTCGCAATTCTCAATGCAACCTGGTTGGGAATAATTACTTCGCACTCCAAACCACGTACTAACTCCAATAAATTAGAGTCGTCGGTTAATAAATCTATAAGATTTTCCATGTTCTGCAAAGTAACACGGCAGTGTGAAGGAGGACGGGTTAAATCAGCTGCCACCGCAACCTGAGTATCTGGTACGCTATATTTAGTAGTCAATAAGGAATCTCTAACTTCACCAGATAAAGCGTAACCTCCAGAAGCCGTGTCTGCACTATTATCCTCGCTCGAATCAATAGGATGCTCACTACCAGCCTGAGCCTCCTCTAAAGACTCTTGCATAGCAACAGCTATAGGATCCTGATGATTAACTACTTGGGTTTGGTCAGATGTAGACTGGGCTTTAACAGAAGCTGCTACTTCATTCTGCGCATGCGACTCGTCACTGGCAAGTTTAGCCCTTGCTTTAGCCTGTTTCACTTCCGCACGTAACTGATCGATAACTTTGCGTGTGATTGGCTTTTCTATGCGCTCTGGATCATCCTCTGGAAGGTCTACTCGGCGTAATATTTCCAATTGCACCGGCATGGGTAGTAAAGAGATTAAATAGACGGAATCTTTTGAGGTTGCAATCCCAGTGCGCACCCAAGTACGCTGATTATCTTCATCACCGAAACGAACCACCTTAGTAACCCAGTCTTCTTTTTTACCTAATGCACGAGAAATATCTACCTGTGACATAGGCTCACCATCATCACCTTCTTTTAAGAGCTTTTGGACTGCCAACCACAGTTCATTATCTGTTAAATCGTGACGGTTAACATTCTCTGCAATTTGATATAGCAAGCGTTTGGAAGGATTTGTTAAATCGTTCCTAACAATGGCGCGAATAGTGTCTCTTCCTAATTTTAGATGCGCACGAGTTCTACACTCACCCACTACAACGAAGTAAGAGCCATCATCGTCTTCTCGAACAGTAATGGCTTCTATTTGGCCATTCTCCTCAATAGAACCGGCCAATTCAGATATATAAGCTTCGTCTTTATCTGACACCACGCCATCTAAAGCATGAAATGCTTGACGTGGCTGATTTGGGTCAAATTTTACTTTATTCAGAGGTATTAATATTTCAACATCTGCTGTAACTTTTTGAGCGATAGCACGCTTCTTTAACTTATCCATTGTACTCATTACATTCCCCTAATTAGATATAACTTTTTTACAAAATCTGTGCCATTGCTCACGCAGTGCCTTTGGCGCAGACTTTCTTAACCAAACCGGCTGTGCAGGCTCTTCTTCCATAGCATCAGATACTGAAGTTCTAGTAGATAATGTTTCTAATATAGGATCTCCATACTCTGATCGAACAAATTCATCTTTTTCTCGGTGTGACTTAACACGCATATTTGCTCTGTTTATCACCCCCACCCATTTAAGAGCAGGGTTAATAGGCGCAATTACATCAGATATTGCGCTTAGTACATTCTGGAATCCAACGATGCTCGACATAACAGGCTCCATCGGGATCAGGGCAAGATCAGCCCAACATAGTGGAGCCATATGCCTGAAACCAACAGCTGGAGGCGTATCAATTATAATCACGTCATAATCTAAACTACGCAAATATTCACGCATTGTAGGACTATATCCACGATCTTCAATTTCCACATTACCATCAAACTGGTCCAAATTAGCATGACCATGTAACAAATCAATGCCATCATGAGATGTTACATGGGGATTTAAAGCTAAACCCTCTAACAAATCACCAACACCACCCGTAGTTACATTGCAAATGTCCAAATCGCCAGTTAAGTATTGACTAAAGTTCGCTTGTGAATCCAAATCAATGCATAAAACACGATTATTCTTTTTAGTTGCACCATTCGCAGACTTCCCCTCAGCAGCAGCGTGCGCCAAATGAAAGGCTAACGTTGATTTACCTACACCACCCTTTTGATTGATAACTACAATAATTTTAGTCATTTTTCTTATTTCTCACCTCAACTAATGGCAATGAATTCAATCTATGTCGCATAACATCTTGCGTTGTAACACCGCGTCTATCCCCATTACTGAGTTTCACGCTAGTAGCACGCAAAGCAATCTCATCATAAGTTTTAAGCACATTCTCCTCCAAACGAACAAAGACACCGATCATTTTTCTACTACCTTTTCGCGCCACATCAGCCCCTAATTACATATTAAATAATGTACTTTAATAGTATCTGATTAATATCATAATAGCAAATTATTAACCAAAAAAGTTTTGCTGCAAAAGTAAAAGCCATCCAGATTGTGTAGAATTGGGCTATGACAAAATCAGAACTCATCAACAAAATTCATAATAGATTAAGCACACTAAAACATGCGGATGTTGATATGTCTATTAAAGTGATCTTGGACTCACTCACAGAAACTTTGGCCGAAGGGAGCAGAGTTGAGATAAGGGGATTCGGGAGCTTTACGGTTACAATTAGGCCGCCAAGAGTGGGCAGGAACCCAAAAACTGGCCAGAGAGTTGATGTAGCACAAAAGAAAGTGCCAAGCTTTAAACCTGGCATTGGGCTACGAGATAGGTTAAATAAGTAAGAAACGTTATAAGCCAGATTTCTTTGAAGGCATTACATAAGTACACCACCAAAAAATAGCTGTATATAAGAAAGTTCTTAATGAAACGTTCTTTTCAGACGTAGAGTTGATAAGAATCAATTCAGCTTTAATATCATTAACTAACTTAGCTGGCAACATCATATTCATAGGAACCCAACTAGCATCTGAACCTAACTTGCCCTTATTAAAAGCAGGGCTGTGAACTTTAGCCATCCGCCAAGGTAATGGAGGATTAGCTTTCCATGGGGATATGGATAAAAACTTGATTAGAACATCGGTGTACATGACATTTAGCTCGCCATAATGCTCAATAGCTAGCAATTTCACATATATAGCCATATTCTTAGGAACTGAAGTTTGTGTATTAATCTGATCCACTATCCTAGCCCCTTATAATTATTTGTATTGTCGTAAACGTTGCAATTGTAACTTAAATGTAAATAACTAACAATCACCTATATGGCTACATATCATCTAGATATCATATTTTCTCTACTCTCCATAAGAACAGGCACTCCATTTTCATACTGAATATTAACCACCTCATCCTCTCTTAGAGTTTTACTAACTACGTGGTCAACAAGATGTTTAACAAATTCACCGGCACGATTAATTTTCTGAGTAATAACATTACCTTCAATTTTTAGGATTTTTCCGCTAAAGCTGCCTTTACTCGGAAAGTCTGGTGTATTTAAAGAATAGTATATATTGGGGTTATCTGGATTAAATCCTAGATTATTACCAATAGCCGCCTTAATTTGATTAGGCTTAAATACAACATACTGGTCTAAATAGTTTTCTCCATCAAAGCTATTTCTCACAATCAATCCATCATATCCACTCTCTTTAGCGAAAGCGACTTCCTCTTCAATATTCCACTCATCGCCCATATCTGATTCACCCTCAAAATCCAATATCATTGGGTTACTAATATTCAAATAAGCAGGAATAACCTCACCATAACTCTCTGCAGCTTCTAAATTAGTTGTGAAATATGTACCGGTATCTGGAACATTAAACGTTGTTACATCGCGGCCACGAGTGCCGTGATAAACGATTAAAGGCTTCCCCTCTTCGTCAATCACCTTACTGCCATCAAACCATTTATTAAATGAATCCGTAGGGGAACTCAAATCATCCAGCCTAAAAGCTGGCTGGCCAATAAAGTTATGCTTAGATTCACGATTGAGATCCTGCCTGATCCATTGT
The DNA here is from genome assembly GCF_036401095.1 of Methylotenera sp. Lineage (GTDB taxonomy): Bacteria > Pseudomonadota > Gammaproteobacteria > Burkholderiales > Methylophilaceae > Methylotenera. The sequence goes on along the minus strand of NZ_DASWWA010000023.1, from coordinate 73,981 downwards.
CCGGCAGCATGCATAATTCCTTGCAGCTCAAAATTGCTGAACGGCACTTTAACGCCAGCATCACGCAACCAACTGGCAATACCGGCATAAATGTTTTTCATGAATCCATAACCAATCTTAATATTGCCATTTCCATCCACACAACGCTCACCGGCTAATGCTACCATTTCAGAAACTTCTTCCATTGGATCAAGTTTGCCATAACGACTATTAACGACAGAAGCCAGCTCATTAATTATTGGATCCCCATCGGCTTTAAGCTGCTGAATACCATTACTCATTTTAGCAAAGCCATATTCACCTAACATTTCCTGTAGGCTGTAATGCATCACACACTCATGCGCCATTACTTTCTGCAAGTGCCCGACACTAGTAATGTTATCGGCCACGATATAAACATGGCCATCTAGGAAAGCACCGCTAGCATGATTAGGAGCGTGAAAAGGAAGTTCAGCTACAGTATTAACGACTGTTACAGGAGGCATTTTTTGCCAGTGCCGTTTTAATCTCTGAATCTCATTATGCAGTTCATCATGGGATAGATCATTACTAGAACTTAACATCTCTGCTACAGGTTTTGACTCTAAGGAGAATAATGGAACACCATTTGATACACTAGCCATTAGCTTAGGAGTTATATTAAAACCTAATTGGTTCATATCAGTATTAGCTACCGAGCCTAACTCGCTCTCTATCTTTATGCTAATAATCTCCTCCCCAGCCAGTTTCTTAAGTATATCCTTCGCAACTTTAGGCACAATTGAGTTATAGAAGGCTTTCATGCCATTACCTCCTATTGCTAGCTGCTCCCCTCTCAGCTCCACTAACCCAGCGTAACTATTAGAATTTACTCTATCAATAATTAGCTTTGCTGCATCTTTACCTATAATTGACTCAAGCTCTGATAAATCATTAAAATCTTTAGTAATAATGGCGTTTAAACTATCAGCACTTTTATAGCCTTCTAAAATGTATTTTTTTCCAGAGTAATTTCTGTATAAATTACTATCTCCTTGATTGATTTTTGAAGGCTCATTTAGATTTAGATATCCAATTTGCTTACTCAAGTCATACAAATCAGCCGCTTGCTCACCGGAGATAAATGCAACCTTATCAAATGAATTTTCTACAGCGTATTTCATCATTCGTTTAAGTGCTAAGCCGACCCATGCATCTGTTTTTGTTACGAACGGCGCTTTTGGCGTGGTTGCCCCAGAGATAGTTTGCTTCTCTGAGAGCACGTAATCTAACGCTTCTTTTTCAGTTAAGTATATTGACTTAGGAATCTGAAGTGTATTGTTTGGCACCTTAAAATACCAGAATAAATCTGGCTGCGAGGCCTCTTGATCTAGCGGTGAAATAGAAACAATATCTTCAGCCTTATATCTTTCGATAAAGCCACTTTTTTTACCAGTTTGACCCCAATCACTCTGTATTTCTTGTATGAATAATATTTTATTGCCGTCTGCATCACTTCGCTCATCAAAGCGAACGTGGGCTAAAATATTTTCATGATCAAAATGAGATGATTTGAATTGCTTCGCAACCTTATTATGCCTTGCCAAATCTCTTGCTTTATTTTCCAGCTCGCTGTTTAAAATCTCAAGTGCTCCAGATATTGCCTCCTCTGAAGTTGAAGCACGCCATCCACCATAAGGCATGCCATGAATTTGTTCTGCTGGCGCAACTGAATATTGTTTTCCTTTTGGCTGCGTCCTATCAAACAAAACATTGAAATTATCTGGCAGCTTTTCTAACGGCTTAAAATCTATAGTTTCTTCTTTGTCAGATAACGTCAGCAATAGCTCTTTATAATTTTCACCACCTTTTACGGTGTGTCTATTGTATTTAGCTGGTTCATTCAATTGTCCAATACGAACAACATCTTCAACCTCACCATCCATACCGATAATTAATTCATACCCAATATTTTTGGATTTCTTTACTAATGTTTTTAATTGGAAATCACCATTCTCGAACTTATCTAATAAGTCCTGCAAGTCCGATGGAATAGTATCTGGATCTGTTATGTCAATATCATTTTGATTACCTAGTATTACCTCATTAACCTGTACACCATTGGTGCTCAAGTAATTCTGCAACTGAACTTTAGTAACTAAGCCTTGCTGCAAATCAAGCCAATCAACTAAGCCACTCCACTCCAACTCAGCAGGTTTAAATAGCTTTCCATCACGTGAACGAGCTGACAGCCAATTTAAAATATCTTTTGGATATGCCGCCCCCGTTTTATTAGTTGGCAGATCGCTTTCTATAGCATTAGCCAAAGCACTAATCCAAATACCCATTACATACCCAATCTTCTGTTAAATAATTAAAGTCCAATCAAATGCTACTTAACACCACATCTGTTTTCCCATACTTTATTAAAAACAATCGTATGAGGAACCATAATCACGAATCGCTCACCAGGATAGTTTTTTAAGGTCGGCTGGATATTCACATACCGCCCAAGGATCTGTCCGCCCAACTGGCCGTATTGCTGTGAAAGTGCTGCCGCAACAATTTGTGAGGTGCTTTGTGTGGTAGAGCCATTGGCGCTAGTCGGAGGCGCTGGAATTGACAACTGCACACCTGCTGTAACCATTGATAGTCCAAAAGCAAGGCCAAAGGTTCTTAGGTAGTGGTTATCGACATCACTAGCGAAACCTGCCTGGCCGGAGGTGTCGTAGCCTTGTATGCCGGCTAAATTTAACTCTGTGCCATCTTTAAAAATAGCATTATTCCAAACAGCTAACATTCGCCCTTGGCCAACAGCTACTTTTGAGTCATATGTACCAACTAGCTTAGTCATTGCAGGAATCAGTAACCGACAACCAGAAACCGTATCGTAGACGTTCTCCCTTACACGCGCAGTTATTGAACCTGGCAAGTCTGAATTAATTCCAGTCTCTAAAGTCAATGGAACGAAATCTCCAGCTTTAATTTCATTCACAGAAACAGCCGGTGCTTGCATGTGTTTGTGATACTCCCGCTCTACTTTTTTAGCATTAGCTAAAAAGTTAATTTTTTCTTGCTGCTCACCTAACGGTGCTGGCGCAGCTTGCTCCTCATCACCTAACTTTGCAGCCTGATTTGCCTGTGCAGTTTGTGCTAATAAAGCTTGCTGCAATGCAGATCCATCACTAGCAGTTTTAGCCAACTCCGCAGATTCACCGCCTTCTTTACCAAACAATTTAGCCGACAATCCTGTATCTCTAGCACTCTTCAAGCGAGCCAATCGATCTTGCCTTCTTACTTCGGCCTCTTGCTGCGCCGGAGTAAGCGCAGGAGGACCAGCATTCGCATTTACATCTGAATCCCTAGGTATTTTTCCAGAGGCCTCTGGTGGTATAGCAGAAGCAGGCTCCTCTTTAATCTCATCAATAGCTTTAGGGGTAGGAATTTCAACCTGAGTTTTTTCTTTAATATCTTTTGGTACTGGCGTTAACTCATCAAATTCTGAATTGTTTTTAGATTCGGCAACAGGATCCTTGGACACTTTTGGTGACTCCTTACTATCAACATTGCTCAACGCCAATATGAAAATAAACACCAATATCATAACCACCCCAACAATCACCCCAATTACACGTCTTGATATCCTATCCGCGTGTTTTGGCTTAGTGCGCATGTCACCTTCAATAGGTGGAACGCCTGCCTCTAAATCAAAAGCATCTCCTTTTTTAGCCATATTAATAAACACCTAAACCATTATTAGACTTGAAGCTGTTAGCAACAGCCGGCTCTTTTCTTTGCCAAGTAATTTTCACACGTTGCCCATCAATACGTAATTCTGCTTGGGTAAACAATTTGTCCACCACATAATGAATTTTTCCTGAGTCAGGATCATTTTTCACTCGATAATTAACCACCTGAACCTTATTGTTTTCATCCAACAATAAGAGAATTGGGCTTTCTTCTGCTTTAATACTTTTTGGCATTTCTAAATAAACACGGCCACCATCATTGAATGCTCTAACTGGTTTAAATGCTGCAGTGCCAGTAATAAGATAGTTGTAATCAATTTTATTAATATCAACAGCTGAGTCTAAAACCTGCTTACTCTCTACCTTCTCTGCTTCTCTTGCAACAGTGCCAGCTCTTTCATTCCAATCAGAAACCAGTTCTTCTGGATAATAGAATCCGATTCTATTTAAATAAGCCCCCTCTTTCTTAGGCGAGTACAATCTGATGTGATATGTACGTCTATCAGTAGTAATAATCGCATTCGACTCAACTGCATTATCGCGCGGCTGGAAAACGATATGCTGCACGCTCACCCCACGTTCAACAGACTCTGCCCCAACCCAAGTCCAATTAGCACTATCGCCCAGTATCACTTTAATAACCTTCTCACCTGGCTGTGTTTCCATATCACAAGCACGTGTAGGTGAACATGTTAACTTCGGCATAGATTGACCAAAAGCGAATCGAACCATCCCATCCGAAGACATTAACGGCCTTGCTTTTTTACCTTGCTGCCATGCTCTCGCTTGCGCAACAGCAGCGTCTTCAAGATCATTGTATGTCTGACCAGCGTAGGATATTGCAGATATTGAATAATTAAGAGCTAACGCTATTAGCAATTTTGAATAGATAGTTTTCATTAAATGACCTTTACCCAATTTAGTTCAGTAACGTATAACCCAATGGAGTTTTTACGGAAGATTCTTTCTTCTTTAGACGGCTTAAGTACATATTTAAGATTAGCCTTCCAGACCTCCACACCGATTGGCTCACCCTTTAGATTAAACGAGTGCTCCTCCCATTCAACTTGCCAACTACTATTAGATACCGGTAATGCAACCTTTACTTGAACTTGTACAGTTTTAGTCTGACCCACATCGTTAGGTTTTGCTTTTCTCAACTCTACCCTTGCATACTCAGCACCGGCACCTTTTAATCTAGTGAATCCTTTCTCTATGCGATCGTCATTAGCTGCAGTGTCAGTAGAAACGGTGCGCAGATTTTCAATTAGTTCGAACATTTCTGCATACACAATCTTAGAATCAACAGCAACATCATCATTATCAAGTGCGCGTACAGCTACAGTACGACCAAGCTTATCCACCTCAACAATATAGGGGACGAATTTTGGTTGAGATCCAATATAAATGGCACCTGCTATGGCAAGACCAGCTATCGCCAAACTTATAAAAGCAAAAATACGCCAGTTAGCCACTTGTGCAGATTGTCTTAGAAAGGTATTTTCATGCGCTTTGCCTGCTTGCAGCCAAAGTGATTCCGCACTTTCGTTACCTAGTCCTTCTTTAACCATATAAACCTCAAATACTTTCAAATAATGAATTATTTAATAAAATACTTTTGCTGCAAAACTTTCAATTCTTTATAAATACCGAATCATACAAATTATAGAGATAGTTGCACAAATCATCGCCGCAACAATGCGATAGAAAATATGATCCCTGTCATAACTAAAGTATTTATCACTTACAGTTCCAATTGCGGCAACGATGATACAAGTGATTAAACCAGAAACCAAAGCATGTAAGCCCAGTCTAGTTAAAACGAACCATAACAATGCAGTAGGAATAAATAATAAAATCGCAACCTGTTTACGTTTTTTACCTAATGCATCAAGTTCCCGCCCTCGCAACGCATTATTAATGATTTCTGATTTCATGAGCTTATTCCCTTAATTATTGTATTAATCATGGTTAAGTGTGCTGATGCTTACATTTGTTGCCGAAGATTCACGCTCAATTTGATTATTTAGCGAACTCAGCCGATCTTTAGCACTAGGTTTAGACTGCCCTTGCTTACTCAATTGCTCCACCAACGCGCCTAATTGATTCTCTAACGCAGAACTACCTGCTCCGCTAATACTTGCATTATTTGCATTACCAAGCGGCGCCGATTGGATGTTCTCATTTGCGGGAGAGCTGGTGTTGGTGCTAGACATACTTGGGGAGCCTGCTTGATTAGGCGACGATGAATTACTGTTATTACCAGGTGAACTATCAACGCCTGAGCTTGAGCTGGCCGCTTTTGAACCAGCGGAACTTGTGGAATTGGATGAAGGTTGTTGCACCCCTCCCACTGGAGGAAGGCCTTTGTCCTTTGCCATTTGCTGTATATCTTTAGTTGAATAATTAGGGGACTTAGCCCCTCCTTTCGGAGCGTCTCCCAATGAAAACATACTATTGGAACCTGGTCCGGAACCGTAACCACCAGTACCACTACCAGATGCATTCGTAACACTAGCCGCCTGACTACGCAAGCCTTTAACCATATCACTTACAGCGGATGCGCCTTGATTTGAAGCTCCTAGCGTAGCTGCCCCACTAGAATGAGCAGCCATCCCAGCTGCAACGCCAGCTGCGACGCCAGCAGCCATATCCGCAGGACCCATCGATGTACTACCACTAGCAAGACTTGAAGCGATTGAATCTGATTTGTAAAGCATATACGCTAACAATGCAAATGCGCCCAAACCAGAAAATAACATGCCAAACATTTTAGAGAATGGATTTTCCATTCCTGGCACTACTGACCCGACCAATCCTTTTAAACTTGTAGCTTCAGCCATTGCCTGATTAAGAAGGTCTGCCATTACTGTGCTTACTTGTGTAAACGCAGCCAAGATAATGGTCATTAAGATGATTCTATAGATAAGAGAAATTAAAGCCTTAAATGGTGCGATGCCTTGGTCTTTTAAAGCATTCAGACCGAGCATAGAGAAACTTAGAGGGGACAGCATTACGACTAGAGCCAATTCCAATTGGATCATAAAAATTTTTATCGCAAAGAACAATCCAGTTCCAAAGATAAATAAAGCCACCCCTAAAATAGCTTGTCCACCAACAGTACTAGCAACGCCTACAATTACCCCTAATACAGAGAGTGGAACTGCCATGGCCAATGTAGAAGCGATAATAATTGATGGATCAGGTAAACCTATGCCAAGGAGATCAAAAAACTGGTTCCCCACTCCTTTAATAAATTCAGGACCATTGGATATTACATAGAAACAAATACCAAACCAAAACAAACTACCTAATAATTTTGCCCATACTTGTTCTAGGTCACTGCCACTTTTTAACAAGCCTATATTAGTTAATATAAATTGGAGTAACACAAAACCAGATAATGTTTTAATTGCCATGGCGGTTATAATGCCGATGGAAGGCAACATGGATGATTTAATTATTCCTATAACGCTATCTGGATCAGCTGTAACAGCATTTGCTAGTGTGCTAAAGAATAAGAATAAGATAGGAATAATGAATTTCATATTATATTTTCTATGAACTGTAAGTGAAAGCTAACTATTCGGCATGGCCTTTAATATTTTTCATCTGAGGCAAAACAACAGTCTGTGGTGGAATTGTAATTAACGCCTCAACTGCCGCCTTATCTTGTTCTTGTTTAAGCTTTTCTGCTTCTTGGTCATCGCAAGCAGTCATTAATAAAGTTAAGCTTATTAACATAATAAATTTCATAACAATCTCCCTAATAAAATTAATGATTAGATATCTCTAATCTACCGATATTTTCTTTGTTTTCATATCCTGTAATTTCACAGGTTTAGGCATAACAGAAATAACATCTTCAACATTTTGCTTGTCTTGAGCCTTAGCATTCTGACTAGCCATAAAAGTGCTGGTCGCCAAATTCTGACTTGAAAGTAACTGCTCTAACTTGCGTGTGTGCTGTATTTGCTCAACATTAATCTCACTAAGAGTCTGAATAGCCGCCACTGTACCCTGTGAGCTTTGAGACTTATTCCACAACGCATTTAATGCCGCAGTATCACTAGTATAAGAGTCACGCTGTAAGCCAGCCGCACGCATTGCTGAACCAAGAGTGTCTTGGCTATTAGTTGTCCAACTTCTAAATCGATCTGCAAAGTCACCGGCTAATGGCGAGTTATATGTTTTGGAAAAATTAGAATCAACCTCAGCATAAGTATTTCCAATAGAGTTGCCAGCAGACATAATCTCACCAATGCCGCGTGTTAGCTTGTTTAAATCATCAGGCATGATAGTTGATGGGTTTAACATCATGTTTTGCAGCTGTGATTGATACTGCTGCAATTGCGTACTGTAAGAGGCGGCCTGTTTCGCATAACTTGCAACCAGTTGAATCTTGTTCATAATCTGGGTGCTCTCCCTTGCACATGCGCCACAAGTGGCTGCATATGAAGTATTAGCGGTCAGCATCCCCACTATCAAGAAAGGCACAAGGCGCTTCTTGTATGCCTTTATTTCGCTCTGACTGAATAGTGGCTTTAATGTCTTCTCCATTAAATGATGTTTCAACAAATGTGCCAACGAAGTTTTCTTTGTTATTTTCATTTGGGGTTCCCATAATTTAACCATGTCATCTAAAAACACATTATTACATTCATATTATAAAATGCAAATGATTTTTTTATCATAAAAACCATTATAGCCAATTACTTTTGCAGCAAAACTTCTTAATAATAATTATACACCTATCTAGGTGTATGTCTAGTTATTTTTATTTGTCATTGTAAGCAGTTAAAATTAGGTCGTGCGCATTTTTATATCTCTTAATTGCATTACCTACAGCATTGGGTTTCAACCCAGTAATATGGCATGCTTCAATGTTTCGCTTGCCATCTACCAATACTAATTTAGCGGCCTCTTTTGATTTCGGTTTATTGATCCGAGTTGGCAATAAAGCCGCTATTACATCAAACTGTATTTCAGTCATTACACTCTCAACTCATTAAGTTATATCGGTCAATATTAACAGCAATTCATTACCATACTAATTACTTGCACCCTTATACTTCAACCACTCCGAGGTCCATTCGTTACCACTTCCATAACGTCTAAACAGGTTTTTTGCCATTCTGCGATCTTCTTTGCCAGAGGCAGCTATAAAAGCTAATGCGACCGGTCCTAGTTCCAATTGAAACAGCCTCCTACCAGCTGGGGATTTAAAGAAATAATCCCGCTTAGGCGCCGCATAAGTCAACAGATGGATTTCACGACGACTCAACCCTATATTCTCGTACAACTTAGCACTTTCAACACTACTCGCCTCAGCATTCGGCAATAATATTTTTGTTTGGCAACTTGAAAATATTGTTGATGCAATTGGAGATGATGCAACATCCTCCAGTTCTTGAGTAGAGAAAATCACCAAAGCATTCGCTTTTCTAAGAACTTTAAGCCAGGTTTTAATTTGCTCCACAAAAAGTGGATGCTGCAAGGCCAGCCAAGCTTCATCAAGACAAATAATGGCAGGTGAGCCATCTAGCGAACGCTCAACCATCCTAAATAGATACAAGAGCACCGGCACTACGTGGGTATCGCCCATCTCCATTAACTGCTCTAGTTCAAATACGGTAAATTTACTCGTTACTATAGAATCCTCTTTAGCATTCAACATACCGCCAGCTAAATCTCGCTCATACAGGCCAAGCACTTGACGCACTTCACGGATCTGCACAATCTGAGCCAAATCAGTAAACGTTCGCATCGACACTGGACGCGAAGCCAACAGTTCCATCGCCCTAGCTAACTCAGAACGAGTATCTAATGTAACAACAATATTATGGAGTTCCAAAATTGTACACACATAATCCACTGCCCATGATTGATCAGATAGCCGGTGAATTTGGCTAAATGGCGCAAATCCAATTTCAGAACCATCACTATCTTCATCCAAGAAATTATAATGATTGCCTCCTACCGCATAACAAAGAGCAAGCATAGACTCACCCTTTTCAAAACCAAAGAACTTGGCTTGAGGGTATCTCATATGTGATGCCGCCATCAAACCCAGTAAAGTAGACTTACCAGCACCTGTAGGTCCGGCAATGAATGTATGGCCCACATCGCCATTATGCAATACAACACGAAATGGTGTAGAGCCGGTTGCTGAGCCATAAAATAACGGCGGAACTGGGCGATTTCCATAGAATTTTTTGTAAAAAGAACATGGATTTTCAGTTGGCCCTTGCCAAACTGAAGTAAGGGGCAAGCCATCTGTTAAATTCATATTGTGAATAGATGGTCGGCGTACATTTTCATAACCATGGCCTGGCAATGAACCTAAAAAAGCTTCTGTGCAATTTTCCCGTTCTTCACGGCAAGTCATACCCAATGGGCGTATATGTTTAATCAAGTAAAGAACCATTGCATCTAGCGCACTAGCATCTTCACTCATTAGGACCACTGTGGAAGTCCATTTACCATAAGAAACATCTCCTGAGTTAATATCATTTAACACATTTTCCGCATCTTCGGCCATTCTGACAGCATCCATGTTTACAGGGCCATTCTGTTTACCTCTATACTCAGCAATGAACCCACGTATTTTTTGGCGCCATTTTGAACGGGTACGACTAACCTCAGTTTTAACAGCTTCTTGATTCTGAGCAATCCATCGTGTCGTCCACCTAAATTCGATAGGCAATTTATTTAGAATATCCAACATACCAAACTCGGAACCGAAATCAGGGATGCTCTCTATAGCGACTACCGCAATATATTTATCATCCAATTTAGGCCGAATACCAGGCATAAATGCATAACTGCCGATAAGAAAATCAATTCCAATGGCCAGTGATTTCGTCGGTAATCTAATTGGCTGCTTAACACTAGTTAAGCATTCGTGAATAAAAGAAAGTTGTGGGTCAAACCACGATTTTCTAAAGGTAGCAGGGTCCTGCTCTTGATAGGGCATCAAACGTTGCAATGCGCCTAATTGCCGCTCTATCAAACCAACATATTCATACAACATTCGCTCGAAGTATTCCACCGATTTTGAAGCAATCCGGATAGGGCTACTTTTCCCCTTATCATCAGTTTCATATGCAAATTCTCGCACCTTACTCACCATCATCGGCTCAGGTAGGTAAGTAAAAGTGAAGTAGTATTCGTTTTCATAGTGAGCACCTTCTGACTCATACTGCTTACGACGCTCGTTCTCAATACTTTGTGATACAAAATCAGGAAACTCATCTTTCTCCACGTAAGAAACAGAGGCTTTCCTCAAGGTAGTGGTATGCAGCATCCAGCCCACGCCCATATTTCGGACAACATCACTAACCATTAAACGTAAAACTGAAAGCTCCTCCTCAGAGGCGCATTGCATATCAGGGCCTCGGTAACTAAAAGTGGAAATTAACTCGCCACCCTTACCCAAAATGATGCCTTCACGCTTAAACAAACGGTCATAGCGCAACATATCAGGAAAGCCAGCACGTTTAGTGCGAAACTCTTTAGCGAAGATGTCAATACTCATAGTCAAAAACCTTACTTTTAATTAATCGAGGCGCGATTAAACAAAATCACGAACTTGGGGATGCTCTACACCTACATCTGATTTAGGGGCGTAATATTTGCGGTATTTGAATTGCCGTAAAATCACATCCACCATGTATGGATCAGATTCATTGATTGCACGAGCCACCCACAATATTGCCATCCAAAAAGCGAATGGAATAATGATAGGCAGCCCATAAAAGAACCCAAACCCGTAAAACATCGTCCAAGCAATACAGAATAGAACCAAGCCGCTGACGCCCACTAGACGGCGATCACCTCCCATCCATGATATTTTTCTAAGCAATACTTTACGAACTGGGCTACGCATGGTCATTTAACAAGCAACCCCACCGAATCTTGAAAATACCAAGGTCAAAATACTTGATGTTGCCAAGATAATGCCGACGATAGTAACAATAGTCGCAATTTTCTTAATACCATCGGTAATCTCACCACCAAAAAGCAGCGCTGCACCACCACCAAGAACTGCCAGAATGGTAAATGCAAACAGCCACTTACCTGTGAGTAAGTTAACTAATTTACAAGTGCCATCACCCAGCTCATCTGCTGCCATCACATCAATTGATAATAATGGCAGCCCAAACATTAATAAAACCCGAAAAAATGCCAACATATTAAATGTACTAAATATAGCTTTTAACACTATAAACATATCAAACTCCCCTTATTAAAATTAAAGAATTACTACTACATCGAACTACTTTACTGCCTTCGATACGATAAAGCGTTTATAAAACCAAACGCCACTTATTGAAATAAGCACACTGGAAATAACTATGCTGTACAAAAGCATATGTGTAGCCACTGAGCAACTTTCTGTCACTAAATTAGGCATCATGCTAAATAGCATCATTAGCTGATACTGCAAAGAAGACAAATAATAATCAAACCCCATAACCACCCTTATTAAATAACAGTTTCAACTAGAAATTTTTTCTCTAATGGGCTGTACCCATTAACTCTAATAATTTCTTTAATCCTGCGGCCTTTATTAGTGCGCTCAAGATAGACCACTATATTTACAGCCTCACCGATTAAGATTGATTGCGGATTTTGTGAGACCTCTTGCACAAGCTGGTCCATTCGCGTTAAGCCAGCATAAGCAGAGTTTGCATGCACAGTTGCAACTCCACCAGGATGGCCGGTATTCCACAGCTTGAGCATTGCTAACGCTGGCGCACCATCACGCACTTCACCCACTGTAATTCGATCTGGCCGTAGCCTATTCACGGCCATAGAGAGCCTAGCCAAAGTAGTCCACTCTGTAGACCTTAAAAAGAATCTATTTTTCAGTGTGCACTGCAGTTCTCTTGTATCTTCAAGGATAGCCATACGATCATCAGGGCTTAGTAAGCTAATGGCATGCAATACAGCATTACAAAACGTTGTTTTACCTGTCCCAGTACCGCCAACAACTAAGATATTTTGCTTTTCTTTTATAGCAGTTCGCAATACTTCTGCTTGAGCAAAGCTAACGCTTCTTGTGCGCACGTAATCATCAAGCGTATAGATCTTTGTGGCTTTTTTCCTTATGGCGAAGATCGGGGCCTCAGTTACAGGAGGCGCTACACCTTCAAAACGAGAACCATCCAAAGGTAGCTCACCTTCAACTAAGGGGTTTTCTTTTGACATTTGGCCACCCAGAGCCGAGGAAACTTGATTCAATATGGTCATGCCATCCTCATGGGACATATCCCCCACCTGCTCCATACTTCCAAATTTCTCAACCCACAATGAGCCATCATCATTGAGCATCACCTCAACAGTATCAGGATCGTTTAAGGCACTTAGCACCATGTCGCCAAGTGCAAAGCGTAAACCATCCAATCTCCTGTCTATTAACTCTTCTTTAGTAGCCACTAATCACCCCTGTTAAATAGCCCAATACTTTTGCAGCAAAAGTTTGATCTAATTTAAATTAATTATACATGATTTATTGCACATAATTTAATATCAATGTATCATGAATTACATGAAACAATCAACAACCAGTCGAAAGAATATTATGAGCCAGAAAAAATGCATCGCAGCAGCGCTTTCATTGCTATTCGTATCTTCTTCAGTGACTGCGGCTTACACAGTTATTGATGAAGACTTATTGCCTACACCTATGAATGAGCCGCAACAACAGAGAGCGCAGCAAAAAGTTTTGCAGCAAAACTATCAATCATTCTCGGATGATTCTTTTTCAACACAAAGCGCGGCAGAGGGCCTATATAAAGAATACCTAATCCCATTCTTTAAAAAGAGTAGCGCCCTAACCCAAGAAGGCATCCAAGCTTTAAAAAACTTACTCCCAATGATTGGTGAAGGAAGTATTAAAATCATTGGCCGCCAAGATGCATCTATCGGAACCAAGAACGGTTTAGACAAGCTGGCGGTTAACCGTGCAAATAAGATGCGTGACTACCTAACAAAACAAGGTATTCCAGCAAGCTCAATCTTTATTGAGGTTGATAACAATCCTAATCCTCAAATGAATGGCAACATTTATCCAAGCACTATCGTTTTAAACTCTCCGTCGCATCAAACGCATGTGGAACCAAGTTCGATGATGACAGCAGTGAAAGAGCCGGCTCAAGTACAAGTACAGCGCATGGTTGCAAAGAAGGATCCTGTACTACAAGCGGTAAAACAAATGCCAGCACCTTCAGCAGGCGCAGCGCTAACTAAAACTAAATTGGTAGGGATAATTTATCAGAGTGCAGAATCTGGGCAATTAGATCAAATGCTGGCGGTAAAGCTTCTACGTGTATTGCTTGAGAACTCTAGTGACCCAGCATACGCTCAACAACCTGTTAATACCCCAATCCAGCAACCGGCAGTATATAAACCGGCACCGGCACCAACCCAATACAGAACGCAGGCCCCTGCCCAAGCTGTGGCACCAATTATTAGCGTACAACAGACACAACCAGCTCCGCTACCACAAGTCAGTCAAAGCAAGTGGCAGCTCAAGCCTGAAAAAACATTGAAAGACAATATTGAAGCGTGGGCAAAAATCAGCAATTACACCGTGAAATGGAATGCCTCAAATTTTTATAAAGTTGGGAAGCCTTCTGTAATTACAGGTGAGTTCTTGGATGTTGTGGACAAGGTATCTGTAGCTGCTGGCGTTGATATGGCTGTCTCAAATAAAACGTCAACCATATTCATTAATGATCGTCCGTAATTTTAAATAAGGCCTAATCATGTTTATTTCAAGCTTGAAATTCAATCGTCAATATATTTTAGTTGGATGCTTACTATCTTTGGCTGGCATGGCTGGTTGTGCTACATCAAAAGCGGAGCCAGATCCGTTTGATATAGAGCCAATAATCCCTAATTTGAGTAAATCAGCTACCCCTTCAAAATCTACTGAATCTGCTAAGTCACTAAAAATTGAGCCTATTGCCATTACAAAAGAGGCGCCAAAAACAATTAAAGAGCCAGATGATTTTCAAATAGAACCTATTGAATCTACTTCATTTGAAATCACACCTATTCCTAAATCATGGAAATTACATTTAGGTAAATTGGTAGGTATGGAATTGCAAGAATGGGCCAAAGCTGAGGGCTGGACGGTTGTATGGCAAGTGCCTAAAGATTGGAATGTCGCGGCTGAGACAACGTTTCAAGGTGATTTTAAAACCGCATCTTCTGCCGTTATTAACAGCCTTGCAAATAGTGGCGCAATTATTCGTGCTCAATTTCATGATTTGAATAAAACATTAGTAATCACCGGCCCTGGTGTTGCGGCTAAGTAGATGAACTCTTAATTAAGGAAATAACAATGAACAACATTTTTCTAAAGCGCACACTACTTTTAGCTGTAATCGGCAGCCTTTCTGCTTGTACAGGTCTTGAAACAAAAGTCGAAAAAATGGCCGAAAATACTAAGCAGACTATTTATGTAAGCCGTGAGAAAGCTGCAGAGCCAATTCCAATCATTACATCAAGCAATACAGCATTTATTATGGGTGCCCAAGTACAGATTGCAGAGCCTGAGCTGCCTATATTGAAAATTAGAGCTGCTTATCACCCAACAAAAGCCGTTTCTCTTGTAGAAGCAACATCATGGATTACTCAAAGCACTGGGTTAGTTGTAGATATTGCTGGATTACAAACATCAACATCGGCAACTAATGGAAACTTGTCTGGCCAAGTCATGCCAAATAACACTGTACCAACAGCCAATTCTACAACTCCGTTAAACCCTGCTAATTTGTTCATTAATTACGACGGTACGCTCTCTGGGCTGCTTGATACGCTAGGAAACCAAGTAAATGCGTGGTGGAAAGTTCTAGATGGACGAATCACATACTTTAAAACTGACACAAAAACCTTTTACTTCCCCGCAACAGCTAGAAATTTCAAAAGCAGTAGCACGATTACCTCATCTTCTAGTGTGCAGAACACTGGCGGCACAAGCAGCAGTACGACAAGTGCAAATTCAGGTGGCGGCACAAGCACTTCTGATTACTTAATTGATACTTGGGGTGAGTTAGAAAAAACGGCAAAAATTGTTGCTGGTAATGGGCAAATTGCTGCTAATCGTGCTGCCGGCAGCATTACCGTTTCTGGCACACCTGCACAAGTTAGAGCAGTAGAAATGTGGGCAAAAGAAGTGATTGATCAGCAGAGTCAGCAGGTCGTTATTACGATGCAGATTTACTCTGTCACTGTTACTAATAATGACAACTATAACTGGAACCCATCCGTTATTTTTAACTCTGTGGCAGGCGCTTACGGGTTTAACTATTCCGGCCCACAGACACCGACCGTATCATCCGGCAATAATCCTGCTAAATTTGGCTTCAATGTATTATCAAACGCAAGCAATACAACACAATACAGCGGTTCACAACTTGCCTTCCAAGCGCTTTCTAGCATGGGCCATATTACCGACTCCATAGAGAAAACCGTCACCACATTGAACGGTCAGCCGGTGCCTGTTCAAATGGCAAACACGCAAGGCTACATTGCAGGATCTACTACCACCATCACAGCAAATGTTGGTTCAACCACCTCATTTACTCCAGGATCTCTTACTACAGGCTTTACAGCACTGTTTATACCTAGAATTATTAATGGAAAAATCATCCTTGGTATGGATATGCAAAATAGCTCAAATAAGGGCTTCACTAAAATTACTAGTCAAGATGGTAGCGGCACCATTCAGAACCCTAATTTTGATTCAGAAAGTAATCAACAAAGCGTGTCTTTAACGCCAGGTGATGCACTTCTACTTACAGGGCTTCAACGTGACAAAGGCACTGTAAATAAAAGTGGCGTAGGTAAAGCAAACAATTACGCGCTTGGTGGTGGTATTGATAATTCGCTTAATAAACAACTAACGGCCATCGTCATTACCGCTAGGATTCTTTAATCCATTATCTTTTTTAAAATTAGGAATTACTATGAATACTAAAAAAATCTTAGCTCTAGTTGCTTTGGCGATTTATGCGGCACCGGCAATGACATTTGCTGATGTACCTGCAAAAAAGATACCAGTCAACTCAACAAAAATGCCATCTAAACAGGATCCTTTGGCGGACCCAGTAGCTAACACTGTCAATCAAGTTAAACCGTCAGCAGTACCGAGCAATACGCCTGTAGCAGCACCGGTTGCAGCAACAGCACCAACAGAGGAAAAAGCACCTAAGAAGGCTGAATACAACAATCCAAATGTTGGTAATTTTTCAGAGCTAGATGAATTACGTTCACAAAATGCGTTATTAACAGAGAAATTAAAAAAAGCTGAGTTTCAATCAAAAATGAATGGCACTGGCGGTACTAACGTACCTTCAGTTGGGACATTATCAACATCTACCAGAGTTCGGCCTAGTAAAAAATCAAAAGACATTACCGACTACGATGCGCGTGTAAGGTTGGTTTCAGGTATAGGTTCAAATTTATCTGCGACGATTGTATTTTCCGATGGTAGCAAATCAATTGCACGAGCTGGTAGTCGCATTGATGGACTCGGCACAGTTAGATCGATTAATACCAATGAAGTCATTGTGACATCAGGTAAAGAGTCTTACGCAATTCCATTTGAAGCTGAACCAGCGATAAATTCAACCCTAGGTGGATTAAGTGCAGCGCCCTTCCAAACACAATCTCAATCATTGCCGTTCCAACAATAAATTAACCTGAATTTAAGCGCATAAAGGAATAATACACGTGGCTAGAATTATTGAAATTGCTGGTAAAAAGTGGCTAGTAGGATTGTCTTGGGCATCTTATGAAAATCATCCTAATAAAGTTGAACTACGAGAAGATGCAGACCGTCTTGAGTCAGATTGGGTAGCCGTTAGAGATAACCAGCAGATTGTTCAAGCTGGATTCTGCCCAGCAATTGAAGGGATGAAGCGCCCAGTAAAATTGGCCAGCTTAGGCGCTTATCTTGCTGATTCGCACGAGCAACCTTGGTTAGGTACGTTTAAGATTGCTGATAATTTATGGTGGTATTTAGCAGTTCGTGATGGCCATGCCATTTTACCTAACGGCGATTTTATCGGCGACGAACAAGAGGTTGTTGCCGCTCGTGAAAACCATTCTGGATTTATGGATTGGAATTACATCGAGGGTGGTTTAGATGATTTAGAGCGGTTCTTAACTGACATTGATGCCAAACCTACCATGGCAAAATCATTATCGTCTGGCGCTATTTCCGGAGCGTCTCTTTCAGTGATTACTATCACCATAGCTGCGTTAATCGGCGGAGGCTATTACTATTGGCAAGAAAAAAAGCTACAAGAAGCTCAAGCAATACTCCAAGCCCAGCAAGCAATGAAAGCACAACTTGAAGCTGGTAAACCTTTACCTCCAGCACCCTCTCCCCTTATTAGCACGCCTTTACCTAACGAATGGCTCAATGCTTGTAAGCAGATCATTTACAAGCAGCCATTGTCACTATACGGCTGGGAGCTTGACAAGGTAATGTGCGATCCAGTGAGTACGCATATTTATTGGCTAAGAAAAACTGGTGCTACTGTTGCAGAAAGGCCTGATGGCATTTTATCAGCAGAAGGTGATTCAATTGATCAAACTATCGACTTGCAGAATATTAACAACTCAGAAGTTGATGATTCAATTGATTTAGAAGAAGCTAAATTGGCGCTACGTGCTTGGGCACAATCGGCCGAGTTTACTTTATCTATTAACAACACTTCACCTGTAGTACTACCTGGCGCAGAACCATTAAAAGACACTAATGGAAATCTATTGCCAGCACCAAGGCCACAAACAAGCTTCACTCTTGACCTATCTGTTTCTCCATTAAATCTGGATTTCTCAAGTGTGCCTGGATTACGCTTATCTAAAATCAACACCTCTGGCAGTACATGGCACGTTGAAGGGACATTGTATGGAAAATAACGTAGTGGCAATGCCAGCAAATACAAAGCCATCATTGTCTCCAATACCTCCTAAATTTAATGAGCATATGGTCTTTGATTATGAGAATCATACTGTTTATATCGATCAAAGATTTTGTGGAGATACCATATTTCTTACTTGGATTGAGAGAAATCGTAGAGAAGGAATAAGTCTTAGCGTAAAGCCAGCGACTCCAGACGAACTAGCAAAACTACGTGCGTCTGTGCGTGTTGTTGCTGATATAGATACTGATTTAAAAACCCGTCAAGAAGCGTTGGGGATTATTCTAACAGGTGCTCAATATGGAGCATCCGATATTCATATCACACTTAAGGGGGATCATTCAGAAGTCCAATTCGAAACTAGAAATGGGCTTGTCAGTTACAAGAATTTCACTCAATCTGAAGGCGATAAATTCATTCGATCTATTTATCAAGGGATCGCTAAACTTCGTGATAATAGTTTTAAAGATTTAGAGTATCAAAGTGCACAAGTCGCTGGTGAAGATTTACCTCCAAAATCAGGACTAACCTCGGTTCGTATCATGCGAGGGCCATGTTACCCTCAAGATAAATCCTGCCACTTCATGACATTACGATTGCAGTATGCTGATAGCGCTATTCAAGTTGATAATAGATTGCCTCCATTAAAAGCCCCAGAATCTCCAGCTGGTACGTTCAGATTAGCCAATATGGGATATTCACCTAGGCAAATTGAAAAAATATCAAAGGTTATGGATGCCCCAGATGGCGTGATTATCTACACAGGCCCTACTGGCTCTGGAAAAACAACATCCTTGAATGAGGTCTTAACCCAAATGGCTCGATTAAAACCGCATCGCCGTTTAGTTACCGCAGAAGATCCCGTTGAATATCCAATGCCGTGGGCGGTGCAATTGCCAATCACAGGGGCAAAAGGGGATAAAGAAATTGGTGCAAAATATGCTGAATATGTACGTACCATGCTTCGGATGGCGCCAAAAACAATATTACTTGGTGAGCTACGTGGTCCGGAGGTGGCTATCGCTGCAATTGAAGCATCAATCACAGGACATCAAGTATTAACAACCATTCACACTACAGATCCATTTTTAGTAGTAGATCGTCTGGAGATTATGGATCCAGTCAGATTAAACAGAAAAATCTTTTGCGACCCGAAAATCATTCGTGCGGTAGTTGGCCAACGCTTAATTGCCCAGCTTTGCCCTCATTGCAGCATCCCTATTGCCAATACCAATAACGCAAATATGTTAGATCAAAGAATTAGGAAGTCATTATCGTCGTGGGGTGATATTGGAAAGGTTAGGATTAAGGGTAAAGGTTGCGATAGATGCGGTCATAGTGGCAGTGTGCGCAGATTAGCGATACCAGAAATAATTTTAACGAATACTCAACTAATGAATGACTATATTGAATATGGATCTGCTATTGCTAGACGTAATTATCGGAGAACAGAATATGCGGATCCATCTATGATTGAAACTGCAATTAGATATGTGCTTGCGGGATATATTGACCCTGTAGCCGTTGAAGGTAGTGTAGATTTAATTGAATTAAAGGGAGCGGCTTAATAATGAATGATGTAAATGTTTCACAGGATAGTGTTAAGAAAAGCCCGACAAGAACACCTCTCACTAAAAAAAGAAAAACGACCAAGAAGTCTTCCGATCTTGTTAATAAAATGGCCTTTAATTGGAAAATAAGGGAAGGTCTATATAATCACTTGGCTTCACAAGTAGGAAACGAAGTAACGATTGAAAAAGCACTTGAAACATTTCGCGCAAGATTGGTGCGTAATAATAAAATGACTTCCGAGAAAATAATCGGTGATGTTATGCGGAAAATGCGCGATGGCTCTACGTTCTCTAATGCATTAACGCGCTGGGTACCACAAGATGAAATTATCATTATCAATAGTGGTGAAGTTTCCGGAAATCTACCAAACGCTCTTGAACTTGTTGTTGTGGCGCAGAACCGCCTTATTAGCGTTAATAATGCGATTAAGTCAGCAGTGACTTCACCTTTAATTATGATGACCGTTACTTACGGTACTTTATGGTTTATTGGTAAATACGTAACGCCAGGGCTGCAACAAGCTTTACCAAAAGAGAAGGCTATCGGAATGACTCACTGGCTATACGTGGTCAGTGATCTAGCTAATAGCTACTGGGCTTTTTTACCTCCAATTATATTAATTTTATTTGCTATATTAATTATAAAATCCTTACCAAAGTGGACAGGAAAAAATAGAATTTATGCTGAAAACTTCTTCCCATATTCTTTTTACAGGGACAACCAAGGATATAAATGGTTGATGGGCTTCTCGTCTTTGCTTCGCGCAGGTATGAGTGATGTTGAAATATTAAAACGTCAAAGTGACTTAGCAAATCCTTGGTTAAAAGAGCGGTTACAGGCCATTAAACAAAGAATGGATAACGGGAACCATTTGCAAACAGCATTATTATCAAAAGGTAATAATGGCTTACCTCCTTTCGGATTTCCAAATCCAGATATTGTTGATGATATATCTTCGATTGCGGACTTTCCGGACTTTCCTGAGAAGGCTGTTAAGCTAGCTACTCAGTGGGCAGAGCGTATTGAAGAAAGCACTCTAAAAGCCGCTGCGCGTTTTGGTTTCTGGATGGAAATGGTGATGTATTCAGTGATGGCTATACTTATGGTTGCAATTAATGAAATGACAACACAATTGGCGAGTACGCCAGGGATCTAAGCTTTTTGAGTTGTACTAAAGTGGTAGTTATGCAAGAAAGCATGTAGTATATAGTTGTAATTATTTTATGTAGTATTATTTTTAATTTAGGAGATTGTCATGGGTGAAATTTTTGGTACTTTATTTGGGAAGATTATTGCATTGTTGGGTTTAGTTGTTGTTGTTGGTGTTCTTTATTTAGCATTTGCATCCGATAAAACAACTAAGGCAACTTCAGATATTACTCTGTTAGCCACAAATGCTCAGGCTTTATATAACGCGCAAGCCACTTTTACATCATTAACCAACACAGTCGCTGTATCTGGTCAACTCGCACCTAAAACTATGATTTCTGGTGCATCCACACTTACTAATCCTTGGGGTGGCTCTGTGACAATTAATGTTAATGCTGGCAATGCAGCACAATTTGATATAACAGATACCACAATTCCTGCAGAAGCGTGTTCTAAGATGTTAACTACATTAAGCAATTTGGTTGCCTTAAAGGTAAACGGTACCGCTGTGACTTTACCTATTGATGCTGGTGCAGCAACCGTTAGTTGCAATTCACCTTTAGCTAATACATTAATTCTAACCTTTGCTCATTAAAAGATTCATAATGAAATTAAGCGATATCATTTTTTCAGATCTATACGTTACTTCTGAGGTAAAGACAAGTTGGTTTAAGCCAACGTCTGACTCACTTATAACCCAGACCATACCGCCTGAGTGCGAAGATGAAATTCTAAGGCTTCGTGCACAGTTATTAATTCAATCTGGCAACTCTGATTTTAGAATTGAATGGCCTGATAACAATGGTATTCGCTTGCGTGTAGAGCGTATTCCTGCGGCTAATAATGAAACTATATTTATTTGCCGCAGATTTAGGCTTGCACCTGGCCCCTTGGATTCGCTAGGTGTACCCCCTGCCATCGCTCAAAAATTACTAGCTCCATCATTAAAGGAAGGATTGGTAGTTTTCATTGGGCCATCTGGTGCGGGTAAATCAACAACTGCAGCATCTTTTATGCTGCAACGACTCAGCCTATTTGGTGGAGTAGGATGGACTGTTGAGAATCCTATAGAGTTACCTATGCAAGGAAAGCATGGTAAAGGGGTTTGTTATCAAACTGAAGTATCTAGTGATGGTGATATAGGTAGAAGTATCACCAAATTGTATAGGGCGGCACCTAATATCATTCTAATTGGTGA
This sequence comes from Methylotenera sp., assembly GCF_036401095.1. Classification (GTDB taxonomy): domain Bacteria; phylum Pseudomonadota; class Gammaproteobacteria; order Burkholderiales; family Methylophilaceae; genus Methylotenera. The sequence goes on along the minus strand of NZ_DASWWA010000023.1, from coordinate 51,410 downwards.
GGTTCGTGATGGCCCCGCAGTTAGAGAAGCTATCGCGGCCGCCACTAGTGGTCATTTAGTAGTTATTACATTCCACGCAAATGACTTGATCACTGGGTTGGCTAGATTGGCACGTTTTGCAGGTGACGATAATGCAAACGTGGCTTTGTCAGATGCTTTGCGCGTGGCAATCAGCCTATCGCTTCGAAATATCAACGATAAAGCGTTACCAGGAGCACCATCCCTTTCCTTAAAAGACACTAAAGGTACAGGCACGCCACCGCGTGTGTTATCAGTAGATGCCTTATGGACAAATGGAGAAATGGCTAATGCATTAAGAGCGATCATTAAATCGGGTGATTATGGCTTGCTTAAGAGTCAGATTGACAATCAACGTCGAATGCTCATGAATAATATTCAATAATCATTTAAGAAAATATAACTATGGGCACCATGTTCTCACCTGCACTTGTACTAGCTATTTTCTTAGCAGTATTTTCTGTACAAGTTAACCAAATAAACAAAGCAACTCGTGCGGCAGTTATATCGAAGAATATAAACAATGCGAGTCAATTTATAGCATATAAAAATGCCGTAGCTGTTTATGTACAAAACAATCCTACATTCACTGGATCCATTCCAGCTGGAACATTAACTGCTCAAGGTTATCAATTTTCATCAGAATTCTTAGCATTAACAAATAACCAAGTTACAACTGCCGGTACTTCTGGGCGAACAATTACCTGTTATTCAAATCTACCATCTGGAACAATTAATGAAGCCTTAGAACTGACTTCTTATGATGCTTCATTAGGTATAGCAAGCGGCGGAAATTGGACAAGCTACGCGCAGGGTACGAATCAAACAGCATCGCCTTTACCTGTAGCAGTACCAAATAATTATATTGTTTCAGTTATTCAGATAGGAAGTTAATCATGGGAAATCTAATTGCAGTTTTGGTTGCTGGTCTACTAGGTATGATGGCTTTACCTACATATCTAAATTATCAAACCAGCACTAATGAGAATGTTATTTCTGCGAACGTCGCGCAGCAACAATCACAATTTAATCAAGCCTCATCTAGCTACATTGAACAAAACTCAATCGCTATACAAGCTGCGGCATCATCCACTACGCCTGCAATCATAACGGTCGCAATGTTAAAAGCAGTTAATCTATTACCAGCTGCATTCAACGCTACTAACGTTTTTGGCCAAACTTGGACATTACAGATATTAGAACCCTCTGCTGGAAATTTACAAGCACTTGCAATGACCAGTGGAGGCACTGCCATAAATGATAAGCAAGCTACCAAAATTGCAAATCTAGTTGGTGCACAAGGTGGCTTTATACCTAAAAATGATAGTGGAATATATGCCGGCTCGCCTGCAACCGCATACGGAAGTTATGCTGGCTGGACTTTACCAACGGCAAACTATACCGGTATTTCGGGCGGCCAGTTAGCTTCATTATTAACTTTCAATAACGGGCAATTGATTGATAACCGCCTATATAGAAATGCTGTTCCTGGACAACCGCAACTTAATCAAATGAATACTCCTTTGATTATGGCCGCAACACAAACATTAAACTCTGCGTGTACTACTACGGGCGCTATCTCTCAAGATGGTAACGGTGCAGTGCTTTCTTGCCAAGCTGGCACCTGGCAGGCACAAGGTAGCGCATATTGGAAAGATCCTGTTAATACTGCCGCCCTACTACCAACATGTAATGCAGCAGCAGCATGGCAAACAAGAATTGTGCAGACGCCAACCACTGGGACTGGACCACGCGCATATACTTGCAACGGCGCAGCTTGGAGAGCGTTAGCAGTAGACGACACTGGAAATATGACGATAGCGGCAACTATGACTGTAGGGAAAACACAGATTAATGATGTTGTTACAGAAAACACTGCTTGCTCATCAAACGGCCTTGTAGCCCGCGATTCTGTTGGCTTGATACTTTCTTGCCAATCCGGTAGCTGGAAAAAAAATGGCGGAGTAACTAGAAGCAGTACCTATATAACTGCGATTAATGGCTCTTGTAATAATGGGTCATATGCTATCGGCTCACAAACACAGACTGTTTGTAATGGCTACAGCACGTCATGTACCACCTGCACCTCACCCACTACGATTGATTGTTTAAACTTCGTACCTGTATGCTCAACTTTCTGCACTTCAAGCTCTACAGGCACGACTACAACGTGCGCAAACCCTTAGAAAAATTAAATCTAATTAAGCGGCCAATCAGATGAGCATTGAGCAACAAGACTACCATCATTGTATAAAATGTATGTGTATAACCCAGTGGCTGATGTCTTTGAGAAACAATCATAAACCCCTGCAGTGTTCTGTGCATTGGCACCATAAACCATTCCAGAATCACCAGGTGCAAAATATGTAGCTTTAATGCATCTGGTATATATTTGACCTGAACTATCAAGTGTTGATTGTCCAGTCACCGCGAGGGTGCCCCCACTATAACCATTGCAAGAGATGGTTTTCCCTTTCATGGGCGCGAGCATACCCGTTAAGCCAGTACCACTGCTTCCTTGGGCTTTAGCCCAAACACCGGATTGGCAATGAGTTATTCACATGTATAAGTTGTTCTGGTTACAGTCCCAGAGTAGCAGTCAATGACTTGTGCTGATAACACAACTGGAGAGGAACCTGCTGGACAGGAACATGATCCAGTGTTTGAGTTAACTCTCTGACAGCCATTTGTGCCTGAACACATGCTCGAACCAGGACTCCTAACTGCATTAAGGTAGCCACCATTTCCTAAACTATAAAATCCACCAGCGATAGAACCTGTTGCCTGCTTCCAAACACCGGATTGGCAAAACTGTCCTTTTTCACTGAAAAATATTGATACTTTCTCACAATAAAGTATCAAGCCTCCTGCCTCTTACGTGGATCAATCATTATTAAGTCTTTTTCATCGACAATATCTAAATATTGATCTGGCTGCGGAATCTGTTCAGAATCATTAATTGAATCAATAATTTTTCTAAGTAAAGCATCTCTCGCAGCTCGTATGGCATGATATTCAGACTCTGCAGCAACAATAAGATTCTCAAAATCTAATAACCTTACTCTTACTTCACCGTCCTCTCTAACTAACTCGGCTGGATACGGAATCATATAGGGAGCTATTGCCTGTTTCGCCTTATTTTTATTACCCTCTAACTTGCGCACAAGATTAGCTGCACGTAAGTGCGTGTAACGTTTAAGCATTGATAAAGATTTATGTCCGGATATGGCCGCTACTTCAAGCATATCCAAGGTTCCTAACTCAAACAACCTGGACACAGCTTCATGACGCAAATCATGAAAATGTAAATCCTCGATAGCCAACTTCAACCTCATGAACCTCCAAGTCGATTTAATGCCCCTAGACGTGTAATTAAACACCTTCCCTTTACTTTGCCCTTGTAAACGTAATAAAACGTCTCTAGCACGCAAGGAAAGTGGCACATCACGCTTCGAACCATTTTTTGTCTCTGGCAAATGAGCAATTCTTGTTTTTAGGTTAATATTTTCCCAACGCAAGCTCAGTATTTCCCCCTGACGCATGGCTGTTTCCAATGCCAATACAATGATGGAATAAAATTCTGGGTTAGAGTGCGCGTGTGAATATCTGAAGATTAACCGTTCTTCCCTTGCGGTTAATCTTCGATCACGGCCAGGTGATGGCTTTGGCTTTCTGACGTTGCTGACTGGATTTGCATCACAAAAACCCAGCTCGATGCGACAAATATCAAAGAAACTACTCAACAAAGACATTTCCAAACGTACAGTGGCCGTTGAAATTGTCTTTTTTGTCTTTGGACTTACATCGAGTAGGCGCTGGTCCCGATAGGTTGCGATCTGAACACTAGTAACTTTTCTAACGATTAGATCACCGAGGAATGAATTTGATATTTGCTCTATACGATATTTTTCTTGTTCATATCCTTTTTTAAGGATAGATACTGTGTTTTTATAGATTGTTAGCGCATCTCTAACTGTTTTGTTTTTCATGGCATCCCTGCAGCATTTCTTTATCAAAAGCAGCTGCAAGATGTGAAGAAGTTATATTCAATGCCTTACATAATAGACAGATGGTGTCCCAAGATGGTGAGCTTTCGCCAAGCTCTATCAATGATATGAAATTGCGATCTACGCCACTTTCGAAAGACAAGTTTTCCTGCGTAAATTCTCTTGATTTGCGGAATCTTCTTAATACGGTGCCTAATGCTTTTCGTTCTTTTTTCATTGCAGCCTCTAAGTGGCTGCAATATACCCATTAACATGGTACTCATCCTCCGTATATATGCGGAAAACTAAACAATTACCAAACAATGAACATATTATGAAATAATGCATTTATATTAAAAAGGAGTCGTATATGCCAGAAAACTTGATGATTGTCGAATCACCGGCAAAGATTAAAAAATTATCTGAAATTCTTGGGCCAGATTGGAAAATTGCGGCGAGCTTTGGTCATATACGAGATTTATCACCAACCGATCTAGGTATAGCTATACCATCCTTCAAGCCTACATATGAAATACCGGCCGATGTAAAACTACCAGGTGGGAAATCATTTTCAAAAAAAAGCATTGTTACAACTCTTAAGTCTTTAGTTCGCCAATACCCAGCAGCCAATATATATTTGGCCACGGATCCTGATCGTGAAGGAGAGGCTATATCATGGCATCTAATGGATGAATTAAAACTCCAAAGCAATACTAAGCGCGTAACTTTTGGTGAAGTTACTGAGGCTGCTGTTCTTAACGCTGTTAACAACCCTAGAACATTGAATGTACATTTAGTGTATGCACAAGAAGCTCGCAGATGTTTAGATCGCTTAGTTGGGTGGTTGGTTAGTCCTATCTTAAGTCAGAAGGCCGGTAAAAAGGGATTATCAGCTGGACGAGTACAAAGCCCTGCCCTACTTCTTGTGGTTATGCGTGAGCGTGAAATTACAAACTTTAAACCTACTACACATTACAGCGCTCAATGTTCTTTTGATAACAAATGGAGTGCTGAATGGTTAACCGCGCCAAATTATACCAATAATGAAAACCCATATTTCTTAGATAAAACTTTTGCAGCAAAAGTATCGGCCGTTAAACAGTTTAAAGTTAAATCATTTAAACAGACTGAGGAAAAGCGTAGCCCCCCTGCCCCATTCATCACAGTATCTTTGCAGCAGGCAGCCAGCGTTGCATTAAACTTTTCACCAGATGTAACAATGAAACTGGCACAAGCACTAAAGGACGCTGGCCATATTACATATCACCGTACCGACAACCCCAATGTATCAGCGGAATCTATGCCTGATATACGCGCACAAGCAGCTGCTCTTGGCTTAGAAATGCACAGCACTCAAAGATTGTTCAAAGCGAAAGGTTCAGCTCAGGAAGGCCATCCTGCAATTACCCCAACTCACTGGGAAGTAGAGTCAGCTGGAGACACAGACGAACAACGTGCACTCTATAAACTGATACGGCTTCGAGCGCTTGCTTCACAGTTGGCTGATGCTAATTATTCTGTAAGAACCGTTCACTTAAGTGCTAACACTGATGATGGTAAGTTGGTTGAGTTTCAAGCCAAAGGCAGAACTTTAATTTATGATGGGTGGATGAAGCTTATAACCGGTGATCAATCGGTTGATAGTGACGAAGATGAAAACACTGCAGCAATTAATCCTATTCCAGATCTGCAACCTGGTCAGACATTAATTGCATCCAATGGTAAGTTATTAGAAAAACAAACTCGCCGCCCTCCTCGCTACACTGAGGCAACATTAGTCGGTGCATTAGAAAGTGCGGGGATTGGCCGTCCAGCCACTTACGCAGCTATTATCAGTAACATTTTCAGTAAAGGCTATGTGGATTTCGAGAAAAAGTCCAAGAAGAAATTTATTGAACCTATGCCAACCGCTTATACTATTGTTGATACTTTAGTCGGTGCATTTGGATTTGTTGAGCTGGATTATACCAACTACATTGAAACTACCTTAGATGAAATAGCCCAAGGTAAATTGCATTTTAAAGATGTGATGAAGTATTTTTATGATGAATTACAAAGTGAAATAGGTAGGGTTCCATTACCTGAGCAACAATCAGCTCCCACTCCTGCAATAAGTAACTCTGATACAGCAGCACCAACTAAAGAACCAGAAGCCAGCATAGCCTGCCCTACATGTGGTATAGGAACATTACATAAGCGCTCTGGAAAGTTCGGCCCATTCTGGTCATGCTCGGCTTATCCAAATTGTGAGACTTCATTTCCTGATGTAAACGGAAAACCAAACCTAACGCCAAAAGCTGCATCACAGACACAAGACAACAACGCGCCGAAAGTTAAATGCCCAGCATGTGGTACCGGTTCATTGCAACTGAAAACTGGAAAGACAGGAAAATTCTGGGGGTGTAATACATATCCAAAATGCAAGAAAACAATATCAGATAAGAATGGTACCCCTCTGCTTTAAAGTGACCTAGTTATAAACTAGCCACGTAAAACTGAGAAAAGATTGATGGTTAAAAGAGTTTAAGTTTCTTGATTACAACCCAACCATCGCTTTATTGAGCTATCATCCGCGGGATTTACTTGAATATCTGTCACTTCGCCAAGCAATATCCATACGGTAAAGTGCGGTCGCTCGTTGCATACCACTTGGATCATAGCTGCCGTAGGCTCTTTTGCTTTTAAAATAACTTTAGACCACTCTAAGGCAGTAATTGACCCGTTAGACCTGCGTTCTAGATAGTTAAATAATTTATCTCCTTGTGGAGATGCAAATTCACTTATAGCCCAAATCAGACGGTCAGATATGGACTCTGCTGCCGATGGCCTATTTTCACAAAATGGGTATCTAAAATCACTTTCTGTTTCAACTCCATTAACATTAATTCGCTTGAACCAGCTTGAAGGCTGCTCGTCGTAACGCAGCTAGTTCTTTTTTAGTTGGTCTTGCTGAAGCAACCTTGCCAGTAATGGTTCCGTCTGCTGCTGTGATAATGTAACCAGCGCTAGCCAAGGTTCTGCAAGCATTTGCAAGCTCTTGGCTTTCCATACCAACAGCTGGTAAATAATAATGGGCACGAAGACCGTTTTTTTCCAGCAGATCTAGTGCCTTATCTCGCCCGACCACACTCAAAACGGAGCTTTCGACGGAAGTGTCAAACCATTTCGACCATAGAGAAGTAATGTAACCCATATTAAATACTACTAGCTTTTACTTGGATAATTAAACTGCCAGCTTGCATGGTATTGGGTTCGCCTTGTTTAAGCGTAGCATTTTCTTGTGTGAACTCGTGATTATTGAGTTCTGGAAATTCAACTTCCAATCCATCCTCAGTTTTGATTTTTTTCATAGCAATTAGATCAGTATATGTAATCGCAATGTTTGTTTTGATTTTACCGTCTTTCTCTAAAGTTGGATTAAATGTTGCTAGAAGACCTGTTTTAATCTCGCCAGGTGTGGTGATAATTTCACCTTGGCCATTCCGCGTCGCTTGAGCGCGATAAGTAGATGTTTTTGTAATTTCAATTGGTGTAGAAACTCCGTAAGGGGCTGAGATAGTAGTTTTATTAACTATAATGCCTTTATTAATGACGATTACATCAAGCTTTACATTGGTTGAATCTTCAGCCATGGCTGCAATAGACATTGTTGTGAGAATAGCTGCTACTAAAATACTTTTTTTCATTATATTTTCCTAAGTTAAAAGATTTCTTTATATTACGTTGTATTTTTACTATAAGAATTCATTAAATTGAATGTGTAACAAAATTACGCAACCAATCTCATTTCATCACCCTCATGGCAGCAACGAATAAGCGCAGCTGCTGTATTTGGTGAAACGCTATTACCTACCATGCGCACCTGTTCAGCTACGCTAAACTGCCGGCCATCGTGCCCATGGGTGAAAATGTAGTTTTTACCAAAGCCTTGAGCTGAATAGAGCTCTTTAGGCTTAAGCATGCGTAATTTAATATCAACAATCAGATATGGCATGCCTTGGTAAATCACTGTTACTAATGCCAAGCGATCTTTAGTGGTAATAGTTGGCACCGGCTCATTAACGCTGCTCATGTTGTCAGTGCAGTAGTAGCTGATTAAGAAAGCTGATACACGTAAAGCGCTTTCGGTAGTCGCTTCTTTGTCGCCGGAGTGTTGTTGTAGGTGCGCCATTGCCAAAGCTTGACCGCCTCCATTGGCAACAATGGTACCAAATGGAGCTTCAACTGATTTAGCGCCCATGCCCCAACGCTTTGAATCGCCAGAGCCTTCACCATGTCCGGCCTGCACCATCACCGGTGTAATAAGCGTAAACTCACCGCCTTTGGCAGTGGTAATTGTGTTCAATGGATTGTTAATGTCATGTACGCCATTAGCGCTGCTTTGCGTTACTTGAACGATGAACGGATCAGCATTGTTAATGACGAACTTCATCATTCCTTTAGCTATACGGCGCATTGTTGCCTCTGCTAATGGCTTCTTACGATCAAATATTGATTGTGATTCAATGCTGAAATCAATGTGTTCGTGCGCAGCGCTCCACTTCATCTGACCGCGTTTAGGTTTTTTGAAATAACTAGGTTCAGGAAAATAAACCGGTAAGCCATCGCAACGCGCATGCAGATATAAACGCTCACGGGTGGTACCGTCACCATGATCTGCTGACACCATGAGTTTATGTTTCACCTCATAGCCCATTCCTTCAAGCATGCGGACAAATCTGTTCCATGTTTTGCCGGCGCGTTTCTTATCTGGTACCAAATATTGCTTTTCGCGTGGCACAACTTCACCAGTTGAAGCTACGCGGTTAGTAATCTTGCCATCTTCACCGATGATTTTATCCAGCGTAACAACTCGGCCAGTGTCCTTATCGCGCTTCGCAATCAAAGGCCCCCATTGGAGCACTTGCTTAACATTCTCAAGCGTAATGATTCGCGGTTTGACTTGACCAGCCCAGCGCACAACAACCCATGACAAAGCACGGCGCTTCTCATTACGAGGCTGCCCACCAGCTGCTTGACTGTGATGTGTGCAATCAGGACTTGCGTGTAGATGCCCAACTGAGCGACCATGAGTAACGGAATGTGGGCATACCTCAAACACATCTGCAACAAAGTGACGTGTTTGCGGATGGTTTGCACGATGCATCGATAAAGCATCATCATTGTGGTTAATAGCAATATCAGGATGGCGACCAAGAGCCCTAAGAATACCTTCGGACATACCGCCTCCACCTGCGAACAAGTCTACGATCAATTCATTATGTATATCAAGTAGCATCTGTGGGCGGATCATATAAACTTCCATTTTAATATATTACGCATAATTTAATTATTAATTGCACGTTGTAGTATGTATTAAGTTTATGGATTTAAATCCAAGTCTCACAACCTTGTTTTGATTCAGTAACCGGTGATACCAAGGTTTCTAATACTGAATACCCTTGCATCTCTTGTTTAATGCGGTTTAACAGCATGCCACTAGCCTCTTCCCTTGAAGTAGCATTTTCGATTGATTGAACGAGCTTTACAGTAGCGTTCTGATCATTTTTTCTTAGCAATGCTGATGCTACAAATTGCTGGGTAGAAACTTTACGAATTACTGGGTTTTCATAACTATTACCAGCTGCTTGTACACTGGTTAAATTAAGCAATAACAATGTGATTAATAATGATTTAAACATTTCAGTTCCTATATACTTTTGCTGCAAAAGTTATCTACTACGACTGACTCCGCGTAAATCACGAATGCGTTGCTTTAGTCGCCTTATTTCAATTTCAAATGAATCAATTAATTCTTCAAATTCAGAATCGGAGTCAAACCCAAAAAAATTAGATCCGACTCCATTTTCTATATCTTCCAACATTACCTGCAGTTCAATAATAATACTGTTTAACTGTCGCTCTAACCATTCTATCAGGGTGTTATCTTTAACATCGTCTAGTTTATTTAGATCACAGTCTGATTCCTGTGCCGTCTTAAGACACTCAGTTAATTTAACTACCCATTGGTTAATATCGACACTCATCGGAACCCTTTAAACCACTACACCACCGATAAAGGTCCCAGAATTAAGTTCACGGTAATCCTGCATTGAAATCATGGCATATTTTTTATTGTGTGCTACTAAATACAATATACCATTAACTATCCTGGCTTCTCTAAATTCTGTATTTTCATCAGAAACCAATAGAATAATTTTGCCATTGTTTAGAAGGCCCATAGCATCAACTTCTACCACATCACCTTTAGATAGGGTAGGGGCCATAGATTCATCTAATACTAGATAGCTATCATTTCTGGGCACAGAAGGACGCAATTTATTTAATAATCCCAATGTGCTAAGATGCATATTAACCATGATTCAACTCCTTAATAGTTGTGTTAGTGGTAAGCGGTTTTTTGGTTGCACCCAGAAAGCCGCTTTTTTATTCTGTGATAAGCATTATTTAATTACCACAATTCAATTATACACCTTGATAAGTGTACGTCAAATACTTTTGCAGCAAAAGTTATAGTTCTAGGAATTTCTTAAATGCAGTCTTAATAATTGGTTTATTAATATCTAGACTATTCATTACAACAGACTTAATTTTCAAATACTCTTCTGAGTTTTTAAATTTATCCAATATTTCTTGTTTCTTAGTTTCATCAAGTGATTCAAACGCATCCAACTTTTCACTCGATTTACTAACGCGAGTTTTTCTTCTAGTCTTTTCTGCTTCATCAAACAAATGTTTAGTAGCAGCTTCTTTAGTTTTTTCTATTTTCTTTTTGTCACTAGGGGTAAGTCGCAAGTCTTCATTAATTGCATTTAATAGGTACCGTGTTGGGTTCTCAATATTTTTCTGCTCCATACGGTAACGTACAAATTCGATTTTCTCCATGACAAAATCCATGTCCAGCTCAGCTACTGTATTAATTTCTGAGTTAGAGAAACCAAACTCTTTCTTGAGTATTTCGAATATGTGCTGTGGCAAGTTGCCCTTATCTTCTTCAGATAAATATGCAGGATTGGCTTCAATAACAAATCTGATGTGAGTAATTGTGCGCCCACGTTTTTTATAATCTGGCGTAATGAGAATATCTGAGAACTCATTAATCTGGTTAACGGCTATTTGGATAACACGTCTTTGTAAGTTTCTGAAATCTATATATTGGTCTGGGTTATCTGGGTTTGTAATGGTGCGAAACTCTTCCAGAGTCATCCAATCAGTTGCGCCTCTAAACTGATCAAGCCTGCACCTATCATAAATGGTGTAAGCGTAGCCACTACTGAATTTATTTTTAATTCTTAAACTAAGTCTTGTCCATGACTTTGGATCGTGAAGGTGATTGCGTAGGCTTTCTGGTATCTTAAAATGAAATTTCTTGCCTGTGATTGTTACATCATAAATGTAATTGGTTGAGTGCCAAAAGTCTAAATCTGGATTATCTGGGTCAACAATATTAATTTGAATTAATGTTTGCTGTATGCCGGTAACTGCTTTCTTTAGAAAATCATTGTTATTTGAGTTGTAACTAATGAGCCATTTAAAATAATCCAGATCGAGTACATGAACTACATCCTGATTCATTCTTGGCATGGCTTTGAAAAAACAACCATCTATAATTTTAAGCTGCAGCAAACTTAATGGATTAACAGTTTTGATAATACTGTTTGATTTTCGGTAACTGATATCCTTGGGTGCTGAAATGATAGGAACGCCAGATTCGAAAAACATCATCACCATTTGTTCTGGTGTTGAGATGTTACTTAATGCATCTGTTTTTACTAATTTAGTCATTAAATATCCTTTAGCTACATCGTGTACGTTCATGGTGTTCAATGTACACAATCAATGTTTCTCTTTATACTAGAGATAAATACTCATTGCAAGTACCTAGTTAAAGTTTTTTACACGTTTTTCTATCGTGTACGTCTATGGGCTGGGTTTGAATTTATCTTTATTAAAAGAAGCGGGCTTGCTAGCTCTTTAATATATTAAAGAACCTGCCTGCTTAGGCGTGTTGTAACTAATTGATTTAATTTGTGTATTGGGAATTGTTGTGTACGTCTATGGTTGGTATGTGTACATATGTGGTCTGTAGGTGTACGTTTATGGCCGGCTATTGTGTACATCCATGGTGGCTTATGTGTACGTTTATGGTTGGTAAGTGTACATCTATGGTAAACATTGTGTACATCTATGGTGATGCTGTGCCTGGTGAATTTACAGGGTTAATTATTTACTAATAATCATAAGGTTACGGTTAATAATAAAACATATGTGTACGTCTATGGGTGAGCTATTGTGTACATTTATGGTGGGCTATCGTGTACATCTATGGGGTAGTGGCAGTTTTTATATATCTATTTGAAATCAACATCTTATATTCATCGTTATTCTCATGAGAATAAATAAACCAGTTAGGGTAGGGTAGGGTGCTGACTGTATCGTGTACGTTTATGGTAGTGTTGTGTACAGTCATGGGTGGCTATTGTGTACGTTTATGGGTAAGTTATGTTGTTATAAATATATCTTTATAAACAATTGGTTATAGTATATTTAAACTACCTGAAGCTGCATTGATAGCTGAAAAATAGTGGTGTAATCGCTGTAATGTGTACGTCTATGGGAGATCTTTTAAAGGATGCAATGATGTGTTCAGTGGGGGTCTCTATCCTACTGTTCATAGGTAGATTCATAGATAACATATTGATTATATTGTTAATATTTAAGTATCGTGTACGTTTATGGTAAGTATAGGTGAATGCATTGTGTACATTTATGGTTAGTTAATGTGTACGTTTATGGCCAGTATAAAACTGGAATCTATAACAATATTGCCTGTTACCAGATCAAATGTTGTTCATGGATGGTGTTATAAATATATATAAATCATATAGTTACCTATATAGTAATTTTGATTGTGTACATTTATGGTGAGCTATTGTGTACATTTATGGGGGATATATATTGAATTGTTCATCAACTTCATATGGAATTGACACCTACTCCAAGGTGATAAAATAAATGGATAGGTTTTATTTAATATATTCATACAGTTATGTGAATGTAAATGATTCAGAGATACTAATTTCTAATTAAAACTAATCTAGAAATACTCAAAATCCACCCATAGATGTACACAATAGAAATAGCGCCAAAAACATGAGTGACTTACGTCTTACTCATGCTTTCTTAATATTAAATATCAGGCGCTAATTTACACGGTGCTAACTGAATAAACGCTAGAACGGCTCATCATCGATGAGATCTGCAGGCTCATTCTGTGCTGCCTGATCACTAAAATCGAGCGCTGTAGCTTGTGGGAATGCTTCGGTAGGTATTTGTATCAAACCTTTGATTTGCGAGCCTTCTGTGCGGATTGCTGTGCGTATTAGCCCCAATGTATTGTTGCCATCTTTTGCACGTATAGATATACCTGGACCATAAGATTGCGATTTATACAGTTTCATTTGAGAATCAGACAGGCCTTTACCAACAATAGTATTCACGAATGCATGTTTTACACTCTTGGTTGGGTCTGAAGGATTGCCTATCAAACTTAGCTCATAGCCAGGAATCACTTCCATGATTACATTTGCATCAGCTTCACGTAGTTTGATAAATCTCTTCGTTTCACGCAATTCTGGCATTTCAAAATTACGCGCTGGTTGTGATCCAGATTCAGGAATATTTAGTGGCCATGAGAGATATTGCATCTCTACATTTCTTGGGTCATTTGTACCTTCAACAAAAATCCTAACAATCGTGTGCGTGTAACCGGCATCACGGAAGCTGGCCAAAGTGCTTTCTAATTGCTTCTGGTCATTTACCACAAGTGCGCCAGAAGGCTCTAGTACACGTTGTGATACACGGAATTTACCGCCCTTATCTATAGTTGTTTTTAAACGTTCTACAACGGTGGTGAATGGCAACTCTTGTTCAACCCAATCACCACTAGGAATTCTTACATTAACAAACGTAGGTGAGCCATCAAGGTTTAAACGTAATGTACGAGGACCATCTTTATCAGGGTTTTCAAAACGAACACTAGGTACACCAACAATTTCAAGTGCTTGAATGTCTCTATTGTCACCGGCACCGTGCGCCCAGCGAGCTGTTAAATTGTCATAATCACCAGATACACCTTCTAGTAAGAAAAAATGACCTTCTTGAGTCTGATGTAAGTCGCTATAGATCTTGCTGCGCAAATCATCAGGACGAACGGTTACATTAATTTTTTCGTTAGCTGCAGGTACTACGCTGTGTTCTTTAGCTCCAAGTACAGACACCACACTACCAGACAAAGTGAAGCCATTGGCCTCAGCATCACCCATAATCTTTTGATCATACTTGCGTGGCAACTCGTTATCCAGCTTAATTACCAAACCATAACCTTGAACAAAGGTGCTTGGCCGTGTTTTAAAGTCTTTTAAACCCATGTCTTTCTCCAATACATTAAATAATAAAAATACTACCTTTCACATCTACTACAAATTGAACTAAAAATAACTTATTGCAGGCTGGTCGCTTGTTGCAGCAGTGACAAAAGTCTAGCAGCATCATGCTGTGATATATCTAGCTTAATAACCGGCTCTACTTTTTTAAGAGGTCGTGGGCTAAAACGCTTAGATTGTGCGTGGCGTGAAGCGAATGTTTTGATTAACCCAACAACCCAATGGGTAAAATGTGTGTCTAAACTATCAACGTTAAAAACTAACATACGAGCTTGATCAGATTTAGCCAGTTCACGAATAGTGAAAATATTACCAGCCTCACAAACTTCATTGTTTGGATCTATAAAGTTAGATCCGTCAGCAGAGAATAGTAAGGTGCTTAGAATTGAAATAAACTTTGTTTTAACTGTATGCTCTGAGTGTGATGAGTAATTGCGTTGCAACATATGAATATGTGGGAAACGCTGTGCAATATTTTGATAATTATCTTCACACAATAAGATGTATAGATCACGCAAGCTGGCATTAGGCTTAGATAGCTTTGCAGTGATAATTGCAGCTGCAACTAGTTGGCCATATTCAAAGTCTGAAACCATATCTTGCGCAAAAGTGGCAGCAAGGGCAGGAGACTCGGCAGGAATTTCACCTAACACATCCCAACGGTACGCCCCATTATCATCTCCAGGGCGAATGTACTCTACCGCATTGGTAGGAATGCCATGTTTCTCTGCCAACGACATAATATCGTGATGATTAATTGGATTAGATATTGAATTAAAGACCAAAATACTATGGCCAACAATCGCCATTTGATCCGTTGTCAGTGTATCTTTAGTAAGGCTGCCTGAGTCAAGCACGCTCTCTGCATCAATATGTGTTACTTTTGCAAAATCCACAGATGGGCTAGGAGTGTGACTTTCATTTTTATTAAAATCGCCCCAATTAGATATCGGCTCTGAAACTTCTTGATGTTGATATGAAGTTTCACTCGCTGTGTTTTCAAGAGCACTGGCCTCCTCAATAGGTTCCTCATACTCAGATACAATCTGCATAGGATTAAAATCATCAACAGAATTAGTTGAGATAACCTCTTCTTGAACATTAGCTTGCATTAATGTTTCTGGGACTTCTACAAAGTCAGGGGGCAGATCTGAGGTTGAATCTAAATTGAATAATGCTGGCTCGCTAAAGTCATCGTCAAAAACAGGAAGAGGGGAGTGACTTACTTCCGTCACCACTTCTTGTTCATCCAGCATATTCGAAGGGAAGTCGAAACTCTCTTCAATTTGCGAGTTATTATCTCCAAAATCCACATGTAAACTGGAATCTGTTTCAGATATACCTAATGCGTTTGAAAACATAACACTTAAATCGTTGTCCGGCGCTGTGTTTAAAGAAGGTGTTGCGCCGCTTAAGTAGTCATGTGCTGCGCTTTGCAGATGAGAGATTTCTGGTGAGTTAGATAATCTGTTTTCATTATCAGCGGCAGCTTTAATATCAAAATCAATGTTAGCGGGGATCGCACGGCCAATATCGTTTAGAAACTCACGAATTGTCGCAGCTGGGTGGTGTACTTCGGCTCCACTCCATCCTAATGCATGAAGTGCTAATATCAAATCAGGGAATGCCTCTTTCAATAAGGAGTCGCCTAGATCGATGGCAAGCATGCCTCCGTCATAGCGTACAACAGCACCAGAATCTACGTGTTTTAAGATCTCATCATCCTCACCTGGCATTGAATACGATTCAAATTGATAAGTTGCAAATGCGCGATTAACCGCTTCAGCATCCCATGGTCTTAAGTTATTTGTCGTACATACCAGAACAGCTTCAAAATCGTCTTCACCATCTAACCATTTATGTCCCATATATAACCCTTTTCTCTAAATTAAATTGTTAGCGTACTAATACCAAAGCAATTGCCAAACTAAGTCCACCCAGAAAGAAGCTTATTAAGTAAGGCGTAGCGCGTTGTATTGGGCTTTTAGATGAATCAATACTAGAAGCCACAACATGAATTAAGTCTTTAGCAATCAAAGCTGACTGGGTAATTAATGTTTGGCGATGCAGATCTATTGTTTCGTTAGCCTTTTGCTGCAAAAGTTTTGGCATTTCTTCGATCAATATTTTATTTGCCCCAACTAAGGCGAGTACAACGATAAGTGGATCATCTTCATCAATTGAAAATTGGTTTTTAAATTGATTTATGTTATTAAGCTCATCCGATGTGAGTGGACGGCCCAGTATTGTTTCAATATTATTTTTTAGATTCATTTTTATTCGCCTTCAATTCAATTGAATATAGTTTAGAAAAGCAATGAATACAGCATGGTGATCTGTAATTGGGGAGGTCCATATCATGTTCAATAATGGTGCTTTCGCCACAAATAGACGGTGTATTCGCGTTTAGATTTGGATATGCATGAAATGTATTATCCATAAGATGCCCTAGCCAGATGTGGGTGTAGAGTATTCGCATAAAATGATTATTAATCATTCAGTTCTACAACAACATTAGACTTCTCATCACCCTCTAACAACTCACTGATGTTCGTATTGACTTGATTTTGCCATCTAAATAATCTTGATTGCGTAATAATTGGTAAGGTTTTTAGTCTCATGGCTTCCGCTGGGTAAGTTTTTAAATCGAAAATCATACGTACCTCTTCAGCACGTAATTTGGGAAATTCTAGTACCTCATGAAACTTAGATTTGTATTCACGATTAAAGCTTGAGAAAACAGACTCGTTCCCAAAATAGTTGTTATAAACAGGATATAAATATTGGAATCTTGTAGCTAAATCATTAAGAGATTCGAGGCCATCCGGTCTGTCTGACATTAAATATATGAGGTTAAATCTATAGTTATTAGGTTCGGTGTGGGCCAGTGTTTTATCAAACCATTTCAAAAGAATCTTATCTGCGCCATCTGGCGTATTTATGATCAAATGATTGTTGGCAACTAACAACCTATGTATTAGGTCCTCATATTCACCGTCTGCCATACAATTATGCGTATCTGGTCTAAGTTCACGGAAGTCAGCCCAGCGTGCGGGGCATTTTCGCTTGAAGATTGCGTGCACATCACCGGTCCGACCATCACCATCTAGAACCGCATATTTTGCATCGTCTTCAAATTCTTTAAATCTGCTTCTTGCTTCAAGTGCAGAAGCAAGAGCAAGACAAAAAAGCGATTTACCGACACCGCCTTTATTGCCGGAGATCATCCAAACTGTTTTTTGAGATCCAGACATATGCTACCAATGTTATCCAAATACAGGTTTTAAGCAGCTAGCTACTTCTTCAAGCCAGTTCTTAAGCTTAAAGATTTCTGATGACTTAAGGCCAATGGATGCAGCTGCAGAAGAGTCTAAAGCTAAAGTGAATGGCAGAGTCTTAGTTGTGCCAAGGATAGAGTCACGGCATCTGTAGTTTAAGGCTGGGAAATCTATTGTCTTCCATCCCTTTTTTTCAAATTCAATTTTGATTGGGTTTTTATTCCAAATAGTGAATTCATCGGCATTAGACCAAATGTTATTTCTTACTACATGGATTGCATCAAAATGTTTGCCGTATGTTTCATTAGCATTTACCAATAAATTGACTGAATCTAAACCGGTGTTTAAAACCCACAATAATTCAATTGGTGTTGGGTTTTCATCTTGTGCCAGGAACAAACGAAATTCAGCAAGCCAATTCTTAGTATTCATAACTTCACCAATACCAGCAGGCATGCTTATCACTACATAATGATCCTTATGCTTCGTAACAAAGTCCATGGTGTCCATCCAGCCATTTTCACTGCGTAGATTGGCTTTCATACAAGGAACGCTTGCACCGGCTAGTTCCGATAGGAACATGCGTGAAACATCTGGATTTTGAGTATCGGCATCAATCACTGCTACTTTCTGTCCAGTTGCATCTAAATAATCAATAACAGCAGAGGCAATCATTGATTTACCAACGCCGCCTTTGTCGCCATGAGCAAAAATAATTTTAGGCTTGTTGAATGTAACTGGTTGGGGAGATGGGTTTTCAGTAGATTTTGCCATGATTATTAAGTCCAGTAGTAAGTTAAGTAATAGTGAATATATATTAAATAATAATATTATGCAATTAAATTACCCCAATAAACTTTTGCAGCAAAAGTTGTAAAATATTAAGGCACATACTTATTTAATGGTTTTAATAGATCTGGCAGTAAGTTTTTCTCTGGTAATGATTTTAAATATGCTTGTACCTGTTGTTCTAATAGTTTTACAGTCTTTGTAATATCGGAAACAAAAAAATTACGGCAATCAATCGCATGCTCATCTTGAGCTGTTATAGAGAGCTCTTTTATGATTTGATATGCCATGCGTTCTGTAATGTAGCCGCCATCAACTGCCATTTTTACTTTACTTCGAAGTGTGGTGAAAGACATTGTCCGTACCCCACGGCGGTATGCGCACCAAACAATACCTTTTGGGTTTTTCCCGCCAATTCCAAGCCTTATTTCCCATTCTTTTGGTCGTGCCTTTACACTGCTAATATCTACAGCTTTCACGAATAATTTAGTCATTCTTTCTTTTAAGAGTATGGTTTCAATGCTGTCTTTTTGTCTGCTCATAACGGTAGTATTTGGTTAATTAAGATGAGATATTATTTATTCTGTTGTGTATTTAATCAAATACAATTAATTATAAAATCTGCATGGTAAATTACTTGATTTAACCATTTTTGTTTTATAGCACTTATGCCAATATCTAATGTTATTTATGTGTTAAATCTTCATTTTAATAAAGCTGTCTTCAGTGCTAGAAGTTGAAGTAGGTATAGGTGGCCTCCATTTAGTCCTATTAAATTTTTCTTTAACTAACTCGACAAGAATCTCACCATCCTCGTTTGAGTATTCAAGTAAGCCATCATACAGTCTCTCATTTTTACTCAACATAAGACCCTCAATACTAGGATGCTCCATGAGGGCTTCGCTTTCGTAAACTTCTTTAGGCACGCCTGGACTAACAGCAATTTGTTTTTCACTTGGTTTTAATGGGCGGCACTTTAGGCCTTTTCTGGATGGTTTATTTTCAATAATTTTAGTATCAGCAGCGCCAGATAAGTCCGGAATAATAGGGTCCTCTTGAGCCGGTAGTTTTGCCAGCGGATTATCTCCTAAAGTGTCGCTAGATAGCTCTGGAATTGACGGCTCATATTCATCTAATCCAATACCTTTCCCCGTAGGGGAATTTCGGGCGCTGGCGATATCGCCAGCGCCCGACGAGCCAATCGCAGGCTTATTAGCCTGCGATTGGCTGCTTGCCCCCACAAGTGGGGGCAAATTGTTTTTTTCGCCAGCCATAATAGCCAATGTCTCTTCGCTTGAGCGACTCATATTGGCCTTTTTCGCCAGAATTGATGCTTCGACAAGTTTTTTATTAGAGTCTTCTGTATTTAGCTGATTTAAGCTTGCTAACAGTTTCAAATTAGCCTCAATCCTCGCATCGCAAGCCTCTTGGCATTCTTGCTGAAAATCTGTGTAGTATTCACGAACAGTGCTAGGTTGCAACTTCAATCCGCAGTTAATAAGCAGCGTTGTAATTTCTTTAAAGCTAAAGCCTTTTCTTCTTAGAACAAAAAGCTCCGGCATGATTGTCTTAAAAAACTGTCTCTGAGTGAACTCACTAGGATCATACGCTAATGCAAAAACCTGTAAATTATGCTTAATTTCATTCGAAGTTAAGCGGCCTTTATCCTCGGTTTTTGACGGTATTTTAACTCTTTGCTTACTATTATTTTCCATAGATATTTACCTGTTAGTTACAGAACAAAAGCAACTAATTTAACGTTTTTATGTATTAAAACACCAATCTAAGTGTTTATAAAATACATATATATTAAATAATATAGCACAAATTAATATTTAATACTTCCATATTTATTCCTTTATTAATGCGACAAATATTAGAATTTTTCATTTTATTAACACCGATAAAATGAAAAATATTTAAAGCAATATTACTAATTTAAAACTAAAGTTATCTATAAATAAAACGTATTTAATACTTAAAGATTTATGTAATTTATACCTAAAATTTACCTCATTTTTTCAAGCATTCAGTAGGACAGGATGCTAGGTGTATATACAACGATAAAACATGTTGTATCTCCACCTAGGTTATTTCGATGCTAGATCTGCTACGCATCTCGTCGCTATCGAATCAGGGCTTCGCCCCGATACCCGTAAATATTGAATGTAATTAAATTATGTGTTTTAATTAATTATCACAATCATTAAAGTATTTATATGACTAAACTATTCGTAAAAAAAACTAGTGAAGAAACTTTTTCGGAAAAGGTACTTGTTAAGTTCACGCCATCTGGTATGCGTAACTTAAAAAAACAAGCAGCTGCCAGATTGCTGGATGTAAGCGAATTTATTCGCCGTGCAGTGGAGGGAAGGCGTGCAGATGTTAGGTATGAAGTCAATGTTATTATTGAAGTTGGTAAGTTAATTAGAGCTGTAAATTTATTGAGAAAAGATTTATTCGAGATGGGCCTGATCGATGATGAGGCTAAGTGGGCAGAAGTTCGTAATGAGGCAATTAAAGCTATGTTGAGAATTGAAAAATAGACTTTTGCAGCAAAAGTTTCAGTTTTAATTAATGGTTGAAGTAGGGGAGTTAAATGAATCAAGAATTAATAGCATGGGCTGGTAGCGTAACTGCAAGTGTTGGCTCTCTATTGTTAGCCTTAAACATACGTTATTCAAATTGGGGTTGGGTCCTGTTCTTAATATCTAATATATTTTGGATCGTTTATAGCTTGGCAGAAAATCAATCACCAATATGTTTGCAAAATAGTATTTTCATTGGGACTAGTTTATTAGGAATTTATCGCTGGATCTTTAGTAAACATTCAATAAATAATTAAATGATGTAGAATAATAAATGCAGCAATCCCATTGATAACGCAGGAGTTAAAAATGCCACATAGATTGAATTTCGAACAGTTTTTTAACAACGTAAAGCCAACCGGAGCGGTAAATCGTTTACCTTCAAATATAGGTATGCCAGTGAGTACCTATACTATTTATTTGAATGGTCCATACACTAATGATCTGCCATTAAAATTAAAAGAATTTACTTTTGACAACCTTACAGTAAATTCTTTAACAGAGAAGTTAGGGTTAGATCCAGAATCATTGCGCGATAATTTGAAAGTGGCCGAATTGGTAGCAACACGCTTTGCTTGGTTGACTATTGTTAATATTGAACATCTGAATAATGTTGAAGATGGGTTAAGTCAGCTGCCGGACTCAACATTGGTTGAATACAACCTCTTATCAAAAGGCATGGAACATCCTTTTATTCAGAAAGAGTTAGGGTTACAGAGAGCACTCACAAGTGATTTGCGGCCAGTTCTAGCTGCAGCATCAGAATTAATCGGAAAGCAAGTGCGTGATTTGATGCCTAGGGAAGTTTCAGTAGGTAAAGTATTAACCCAAAACGATGCTTTTACAGTACAGCAAACACGTCTTGGTGAGATCGTGACTCATGAAAATAGTCGCTTAGATACACTGCCGAAAGTGGGTAATGAAATTACAGTTTCGTATTATAAGGGAACTGGGCAGGTCGTGAACCTACTTGCTAAAGATCAAGTGTCAGCACCGTATATTGATAATAAAACTGGCGATTTGGCGATTGAAGTTGTTAATGATGCAGGCAAGAGCCAGGTTTTATTGTTTAACTCAATTGCTACTTTTGATAAGTTCGTGACTGCGCATGAGTTAAAAGGCGAGTTGGTAGTTATGGCCATAGATGTTATTACTCCTCTAATTAATAAAAATGAAAGTCAGCTTACAAAAAAGCCTATAGGTTCAGTATATCTTGATAAATCTTCTCTAATGTTGAGTGTTGATTATAGTGAAAATGGCATTAAGAATAAGGTGCTATTTGGTTCTCTGCGTGTGTTAGAGCAGGAGGCCGCTGCTTTCGGTTTAAGTGAGCAAGATGTTATACGTGCCAGGTCATTAGATCAGGCACAAATGCGAATTACAAAACCTCAGAAATACGAATCCTTAGTTACAGCAAAGAATGTAGCTGAGGGTAAAGATCCAATCTTAACACCGCAAGATGGTAAGGTTTATGAGGGTAAAGTTATTGATGCCACCTCATTCCATATTGTTCAAAATCTTGGTCGTAGCGCCGTAATCCACGACAAGGAAAACTTAAACATTGACCCTAAAAAAGGTGATCTGTTAAAGGTTAGCTATGAGAAGGGTTTGGGTACCAACGTTATGGCCGAGCAAGAGCAAAGTAAAACACAATCTCGTTAAACACTTCACAGCACCTAATTGGTGCTTTAACAATTAAGGAAATAGAAATGACTGATAATTTAACTATCTTAACAGCTGCAGAAGCATCATTAATTGCTGAAAGAATTAATCGTTGGCGAGATCAAAAATGTCATGTGGTTATGAAATCTACGTTGGCAAAAATCAAAGAGCAATCAAAATCTGGGCACAGAAAATATCTACTAGAAGGTGTTGGTTCGGATGTAGATTTTGATGCGTTTATTTTGGAATTAGAAGGTTTGGGTTATACCGTAGCACAAGCTGGTGAAGAGTATTTAAACCGATCTTTAATCATTACTTGGTAAGTACTTTGTTAGTTATGGTGAACAACATGAAGAAAATCAGTATTGCGAGTTTACTTATCTTGACAAATTTATCTGTCACAACAATAAGTTTAGAAGCGCATGCAAACGATATTTGGTTACAGGGTAGGGTGGTGGGTGTTACTGATGGAGATACCATCACAATTCTTGAATTAAATAATCAACAGCATGAAGTAAGATTATCTAATGTTGATTCACCTGAAACATCATGTCATGCAAGAAAGCCATCATACCATGATGAAAAATGTATTGAGTTTGGTCAACCATTCGGCAAAGCAGCAAAGAAGTCATTATCAAAAATGATTTATGGGAAGGTCGTGCAAGTTAAATTGCAAACTACCAGGCAGAACAAAATACAGAAAACATTCAATCGTCCTCTGGGCACGGTTTATTTTAATCAGATTGACATAAATTTCGAACAAGTTAGGAATGGCTTTGCATGGCACGAAGCTAGCTTTGGGAAGAAAAATCAATCTGCTGAAGATTTCTTAAAATATTCAGAAGCTCATAAATATGCTAAAGAACATCGTTATGGTTTATGGAAAGAAGATAACCCATTGCCACCTTGGCAGTATAGAAAATCAAAAAACGCGAAATATATAACCGTTAATAATCAATGACATAGTTGCGTGTAAGATACATTATGTTAAAAAGTCTGTACTAGCATATAACTAAATTAAATTCACTAGGAATATAAAAATGGAAACAAATAAAAAACTTTCAAAGCCTTTATCTAGCTACGCTAAAAGTGTCCATGAACAAATGAATGAAACTCACTTTGGGGTAATGCTTTCGGCATTTGAGAAAGAAGCATTCGGACAGGGTTATATTTTCATTGAAGGGAAAGAGCAAGCAATTATTCCTGAATCATTAAAACTAAAGATGGCTAAAGAAGTTCTGTTCGCTCGGTTACGTAACCTATCACCTGAAATAGATGATGGTGAACTTGAGAAAACGGTTCATAGAGATATGCTAGATGGGACAGGTTTAGCTTACGTCAATGAGTTTATATCTTCATTGTCGAATATTGGGATTGTAGTTAGTAAGCGCACTGAGAATGTTGAAGTGCTACTTTAAATTAGTAATTTGCAATAGCTTTGTCATAAACTCAGAATGCTTTGTTGAAAAAATCATTATGATCCAAAAAGGTAATATGAATAATCCCATGATAATTGGTAATGCAACTTTGTATAACGAAGATTGTAGGAAGGTGCTGGCATTACTTCCTGATAACAGTGTAGATTCAATTGTTACTGATCCGCCATATGAACTTGGTTTTATGGGTAAATCGTGGGATTCAACAGGCATTGCTTATGACATAGCCATGTGGAAAGATGCTTTGAGAGTACTTAAGCCTGGTGGTCATCTTTTAGCATTTAGTGGGAGCCGGACTTACCACCGCATGGCATCCGCAATTGAGGATGCAGGTTTTGATGTTAGAGATAATATTGCAAGGTTTTATTCCGGAAAAAAAGATAAAGATGCTTTCCTGAACAGTTTATCTGATGAACAAATTGAGCTATTTTTAACTGCATTTGGCGCCCCATCAATGCTTGAATGGGTATATGGCAGTGGGTTTCCTAAATCACGTAACCTTGAAGGTGATTTTGAGGGTTGGGGAACCGCACTTAAACCCGCACATGAGCCTATATGTATGGCGAGAAAGCCATTAAGCCAAACTGTTGCAGCAAATGTATTAGAGTTTGGTACTGGCGCCATCAATATTGATGCTTGTAGAACATCTGCTGGGCGTTGGCGTGCTAATTTAATTCATGATGGTAGTGCTGAAGTGCTTGCAGCATTCCCGAATGCCAAAGGTGCACAAAGTGACGTGAAAGAGACAGATAAATGTAGGCCAAGTAACGGAAAATTTGGGGATATGAACCCTCCTCATGCACATAGTGCACGTATAGAGACAGATAAATCAGCTGCACGCTTCTTTTATTGCGCCAAGGCATCATCATCTGAGCGTGATGAAGGTATTGAGAAACTGCAGAAAAACCCAGCGGGTATAAAAAATGACAGTGGACGGGGCTATAGTGAAATAGATCCAATGAAGGAAATTTTACGTGCAAACCACCATCCGACAGTAAAGCCGGTTGAAGTTGGGGCATATTTCCAGCGGTTAGTGACACCTCCAGGAGGCACAACTTTAGACATGTTTATGGGATCCGGATCATTCGGTGTTTCTGCTATTTTAGAGGGCTTTAATTACATAGGGATCGATAACGATACAGAGCACGGCTATTTCAATATATCTACCAATAGAATTTCTTATGCTGTGTATACACCAAAACAGCAAAAAATGTTTGCGTAGTAATAAGTTAATAAATGATTCCTAAAATCCCTAAACAGCGGATTCAATCTTCGAATGAAAGCAAACCTTTCAACGACCTGGTGAATTACATCGAGGAAGATAAAGGACATCAGCGTACACAATCAATTAATAACACATTTGATAACATCATTGAATATTCGGTTGCAGAAACGGATTTAGAATCGAATGAAGAAAAATGTGTGGCCATTCGCACTATCAATCTTTCCAGTATAGAAGCAGTTACAGTGCAAATGAATGCCACAGCTGCAAAGAACGCTCGCTGCAAAGACCCAGCATATCATTTTATATTAAGTTGGCCAGAACACGAAAAACCACAATACGAATCTATTTTTGATGCGGCTCAGCATGCCCTAAATTCGCTTGGCTTAAGTGAACATGAGGCAGTAATAGCAATACATGGTAATACCGACAATTGGCATGCGCACGTGGCTGTGAATCGTGTACACCCCGTTACTTTTGAAACCCAGAATATTATGTGGTCAAAAAAAACCTTACATAAAGCGGCAAGGGAAAGTGAGATTAAGCACGGATGGACCCATGATAATGGGATATATATTGTAGAAACTAATAGTCACGGTGAGAAGAAAGTTATTCTTAATCCAGAGTTTGCAGAAAATGTAGTTAACGCGGATAGACAATATAAGAAAGAAGTTACTCTGCCCACCTGGCATGATCCAGATAGTCTTGAGTCTTGGTTAAAAAAAGATGTATCTAAAGCGTTAAAAAAACAATTACCGAAGATGCAAGACTGGCCAGCACTACATAAATGGCTAAACCAGTTAAATATAGAGTTATCCGATACCGGTAGTGGATTACGTCTAGAGATTTCTTCCGAAAAATCTGGGGAGAAAATTTCTATGCCGGCAAGTAAAGGTTTGCGATTATTAAAACGCAATGAGCTTATAGCCCGTTGGGGTAAGTTCACATTAGGTGTGCTAGAGCCTCTATATGGTGTTGAAACATTCCCAGCAGACCCTACTCCCTTAGACGACTCAGAAAAAGCAGGTGTGCAGCCCAGCTTCACCCCAGATTTCTCAAAATTTACTCAACAACAAATAAATAAAGGAATAGATCATGTCTTCACTACAGACAACAGAAACTGGAACGAAAGTAACACCAATAGCTACAAGTTCTCCAACTTTGAATCTGATCGACGCAGCTCGCCGGCCCAAAGAAGAAGTGGCTTGTATGAATTGTCCTTTAGCAGTATGGATGGCAACGGACAGCACGGTGAGAGCATATTGCCGGACGCTTTATACGATAGTTTGGGAAACCAGCAAGCCTGGCACGATCCGGACATGCGACGCACCATTCCAGATAGCGGCAGCGGCCGCAGCATCAGAAGCTTAAGTAGAGATAACTCCAAACGTGAAGAACGTAAAGCCGCACGCGCTCTTGCACGTGAGGATTTAAGAAATAGGTATGCACAATATAAACGTTTTGTTCGTGAAGGCGACCAATCGCATTGGAGTCGCGTTAAAGAAATTAAATCAGAATATGGCCAAGCGCTAAAACAAATAAAGCAGAAATCATGGGTAGATAGCAAAGCGATTAAAAATGATCGTACATTCAGCCTTGCTGAAAAAACCCAACGGAATGTCGTTATTAATATGATGGCCGTTCGTGCACGACTGCAAGCTGAAGCTAATTTTCAATCTCAAATGAAAATTATGCGTGCAACTAGACTACCGCCTTTAGGGTGGAGAATCTGGTTACAAGAGCAAGCAAATTTAGATGATCAAGCTGCACTTTCAGCGCTTAGAGGTATTGTTTATCAAGCGCAACGTGATGCTAAAAAAAGCCAGAATGACGAATTACTTACTAAAGAAGATGATGGCTCTCAAGAGTATCAGGAATATCAATATAAATTAGTAATGGCTAGATTGTTAGAGCAAGAGCGAAAGGAGGTAGCAATTCGTTCTGCACGGGCTGACTCTGTAAGGCCTTATGAGGCTGATGCACTTTTAAGAAAATATATTGGCATAAAATGGAATGTAACCGGCAATGGTAATATTGAATATAACAGTGTACATGGAAGCCACTTATTCACGGATCGCGGGAATCGCATTACTTTCGATAAAGTTCTAGTAACGGATGAAGAAATTAAGCTTGCACTTGTTCATGCTCAACAAAAATTTGGTAATCAAATTACATTAACCGGTGATTTAATCTTTAGTACCCGAATGGCCAAGTTGGCTGATGACTTGGGTATAACTGTTCTTAATCCAGAATTGCAAGCGGTGGTTGCATCTCACCGTGAAGAGAAGCTAAATAGACTTGCATCAACAATGGCGAGTACAGAGCATGAAGTGCCAGCAAACGCTTTAGAGCCTCTGGTGGGCGATGGCGTAGGTCAAACTATGGATGAGCTAATAACGCCAGCTGTAGGTGAGGAAATCGGGCAATCACCATATACAACTAATCAATTATTGCAGCGAAAAGTATTATCAATTGATCCAAGTGCAGAATTCGAAATTCCAGATGTTAATCTGAACAGAACTTATAGTGGTCGTATAGCAGCTTCACTTGAGCCAGATCTAAATGCACTTGGTGGCTTTGCGCAGCATATTGGCCGTAGTCGTTACGCCCTTCATGCTTTAGTAGCGCCAAATACTGAAGAGATAGTCGATGTTGTTTATAAAAACGGTAAAGTGAGTGTTGCAGAGAAGTCAGTTAAAGAAGCAGATAGACAGAAAAAACGTTAATGTCGTTTTAAGCTGGACAGTAGGTTTGGTAAAGAACGATGACAGACACAACAAAAGCTACTTAAGGATTAATTTTAGCTGCCCACTCTTTAGCGAGAAGTAATGTTCTTGAATGTTTTTTTAAAGCGAGTAGCTTTTCTTCGGCAGCCGACATTACCTCTAATATCGACTTATTTTTAGTGACTGCGTGAAATGCAGCATCGGAAGCTATTGCTTTGTTCGCATCTCTCGTCAGTTCATTTAACATATGCAACCAATCTTCAGAAGTGACTTCACGATTCCATATCGGCAGTCCATCTTTCAAGTAACTTTCTAAGGAATAGTCTAATCTACCACCAATGATTAAGGCCACCTTATCTAAATTCGTTTCTACACTTTTCCAGTTAGTGATTATTTTTTTAGCTTCTAGTTCTGCTAGATTGATGGCTTTTTCTTTTTCGGCCTCAGCCGATTCAGCCTTTTTTGCTATGCTTGTTTTGATTGAGCCTAATTTAGACAGTATTGAAGCTGCTTTAATTAAAGTGTTACGATCTTCACGATTAATACCTTCGGATTGATTCTTAATAAAATCAAGTTCAAGTTGATCAACTATTTTGTTAATAGATGTGCCAGTGCGTTTGGCTAATGATGCTTGATCTTTGATTGTTTTAGAATGTACCATTTATATTATTCTCCGTAGCCTCATACATCCGACCTGAAAGTTCAGCGGCGTCAATATCACTCATTTTTTTCCGGCCAAAATTGCATCAACGCTCACCAATGTACCATCACATACAGAACAGCAACTGTTACTCGTATCAGTCGCTTTAATTTGCCAACCACACCTTTCACATTCAAGGGTGGGATTTGGAGTCGCTTTCCGCATATCTGAGATCGTAGGTTCCACTACTAGAAATTTATCCATAGGGTTTCCGATATTTAGTGTAACTTCCAGATCGCGCCAGATTGGCACGTGAACAGCTTACCGTCTGCATCGTTTTGAATGCTTTGGCCGTCATTACACAGACGACCTTCTGCTGGGGAATGCAGATACAGCCAGCCGCCGAAAATAGTAGCTACTAATACGATGGCAGCAACCCAACTAAGATATTTTCTATTAAATTTCATATTCTAACCGGACCGCTGACAAGTTAAGTTTTTCAATAGTTTGGATTTTCATTTTTCTTTTTTAAATTACCTAACTAAATTAAGAGCCGCCGCACCTTGTGCAGCCAATTGAGTATTTCCATTCCACAATCCGACGCGGTGGCCTTGCTCAACCTGGTATAAATATCCAAGAAACCATGGGTCACGTTCGCTTATTTCCATCATCCCGACTAACCAGCAATCTTCAGAATACCAACCCCAAGCCTCATTCAGTGCGGCTTCTCCCCAATGTGAAAGCTCTGGGTAAAAAAGCCTTAATTGCTTAATACGCACAGCTTCGCAGTTTGATGGGTCTACAACATCTGCATGTACTGATACCCAGCGTAATTCATCGAATTTTTGCATAACTGAGGTCTTAGAGGCTGGCATCGTCTTTTCCATGAATTAATAAAAAACTACTGCGTTACCGCAGCATAAGTACGCTGATATTTAACAACGTAGACTACAGGTAGCCCACCGATTATCAACTTCTTTGCAGTCGTCAACGCATGACGGCGAGATCGGCAATTAAGACCCTCATAGGCACCAATATCAACCTGTTTTTTATTGTTGGCAAAAGCAACCCACCACTTTTTATTCTTCATTATTGCTACCATTAAATTTAAATGCATAAAAACTTACCCTTTAGTTACTGATTAACCTGATATGTTCTGTGGATTCTCCACCATACAATACCAACAGCTACTACAAACATGACCATTGGTATTGCAAAACTTTCATATTCATGTGCGACCCCAATTGCGACAACAGGTATTAATCCGACAAAAATCCCGACAATGATATTGATAATTGCAACTTCAATTCTATTCTTGGCAAGATGATCTTCAGTCATTTTCTTTTCCATGGTTAGTTACTAAGCAGGACAATGTTCTTTTTGCTTGGTCTTTCGCGTCAGTGCGTTTGACTATCCGGAGCGTCGTTTAAATCGCGCTCCCATTCGTCAATAAACTTTCGGGTTTGCCGAATTGCTTCCTCGTCATCGCCGATCAAATCCGCGTACAAGCGCAAGCTCATTTGAACCACTGCTTGCACCGCCCCGCCTGGGTCCAGGCCTTTCGCAGCCATCTCTTGCATAGCCATATTGGTATGAGAGATCATTATTTTGGCTGCCTCATCAACAACCGACAATTCAACAGTATATGTAGCTTTGGATTTATTCATTTGATCTTTTCCGTTATTACGCCTGTTAGGTATTACTATTTACAATAGTTTGGGCAAGACTTTCAGGAATATTTACTGTAATAGTCAAATTCCCATGGTCAGAAATCTCGTAACTTGAAAGATACGAACCCAAAGCAAATGATTTCCCGTTCTGGATACTGTAACCGTTGGTAAGCAACTCATGAAGAACTTCACGAATTTTATCGTTTGATTTTCCACCGACATCCCAATTCAGCAACAAAACAATATTTTCTACTGTTGTAGAGTGTGGTTTATGTGTTTTTGCGCCATCTTTTAAAATAGCCAATAAAACTTCCCGTGCTTCATTGTTCAGTTGATTAGTTTTCATTATCCTTTTCCGATTCGTTTACAATAAATGGGAAACATCAGTCCCTTTCTGGACGGGAAGAGAGGACCAGATGAAGGGGTCATGCTCGGCTACATCATCTTGCTGAACCCAAAACGTCCCAGTCGTCCAAAGACGCTTGCGAAGAAACCAGAATTCATCATTAACAAGACTCGCCGGAAAGAACCAAACACCCACTGACATAAATACCATAAAGATCAACCCAGGCGACAGATACTCATATGTTATAAACAGAAGTAGAATTGAAAGAGTAGCAATAAGTGTTATACGATTCATTTTTTCTATTCCGTTTAGTTAGATTTGTTTTTTGAAGCGCGAATAATTTTTGCTAGAAGTTTCACTTCATCCTCGCTTAAATGAATTTCAATCTCTTCAGTAAATCCTTCTTTAGCATCTGCCACATTAAAAAAACTAAACCTAACTGCCCCATTGCGATCAGCATGAGTATGAACCTCAGTAATATTTGAAAATTTACGGTTTAACTGCACAGCTGGTGATTTCTCGCCAGTTTTGTTATTGTGAATTATTCTTTCGGCTCTCATAATATTACCTTTGCTGGTTATTTCTACAATATGGTTAATTATTGCATGTTTAAATAGCAATGTAAACAAGAATGTGTAGAATAAACCATCATTTATTTAATTATTTGCTAGATTTTACAACAGCACTAATCAAGGATATGGCCGCCGCCTCAGATAGCATGCCTAACATGATGTAACGGAATGATTCATCCACAACGTCAGCTTTACACCTGGCAGCAATGGTACCGCGATCAATGCCTAACTTTTCTGCCATTTTGACTTGAGATAATCCAAGATGCTTCATACCTTGTTCGAATTCAGAGCCGGTCATTATTCCATTCCATTTTTATATCTAAAATTAATTAATTCTGCAAAATTCCATAAAGCACTAAGAGTTGAAAGTACACCGCATATATATAGAAAAAAACTTGTAGTTTTACAGAAAATGTAAGTTGAGTACTTAATTCCTTCAGATGGATTTACTTCAACTAATGGGAGTAAAAATGATGCTGCCAATATAAAGATTGTAGCCATTGTTGAACTAATTAATATTCCTCTCTCATATGATCTATGCTCATTTGTAAATTCATCATATGATTTATTACTCCACAACCCTATTAAATAAGAGATGAAGTTAATTGCCAAATCTAATATTTTCATACTCTATCCTTTTCATGCCTAATAAAATTAATCTACTATTGTTTGAATCTCTTTAAACAAATCTAGCATACTAACTTCGATATTTGATGGATTGCAATTTCCGCTACTTGCATCACCAAACAATCGCAAAACTTTCAAATACATTTTTATTGGTATAACAACACTTTCTTTGTTATTCGAAGAGTTCGTTTTTTCATTTATTAAAGTTACTGCAGGGGATGACCTGTTAAAAACAATAATATGAAAGTCTGAATAACTACCAAATAATAGAATTCTGAAGTTTGGATCAGATTTACCATTATCTGGTTGCACTTCTACTTTGTAAGAGTAATCGCCTCCACCAGTAAGTTCATCAAAAATACTATCTATATGCGCTAGTTTGTCTCTAGCATGTAACAAGTAATTTCCAGATAACTCATAAAAAGGTGAGCCGTCTTCATAATAGAACTCATGGCTTTCTCTCATTTGAATATATTCACATAGCCTATAAAAGGATGTTTCGTCTAACCCTTTTTTTCCGGTTAAATACCATTCAAAATCTTTAGTCTTGACACCTATTCTTTTCGCTACAAATGATAAAGATTGCGGCCAACATTTCATTAATTTTCTAACTAAATCGCTGCCGTAAAGAATGTTATTCTCATCTTCTAGTTCATTATCAATAAATTCTTTATAACTAATTATTCCTAAAGATCGCTTAATATCATTTTCAATAATATTCACTGGTCGTGTGGGAATGCCTTTCTGTTGCTTTAAAAGCCAATCGTGATTTTTAGGAAATTCTTCATAAATTTGCTCGAATGAATTCGTAATTTTTAGGAAATTCTTATTTAGCTTTTTATAATCTGATATTGCCAGGTCTACCATGTAACTAATCGAACCGCTTAATGGAAACTTCCAGCCGTCTTGGAAAGGTATTGGCTTGTTCATTTCCTCAATATTGGGTATTGATCGGATATTATGGTCAAGGTCTCTTGGGGAATTAAAATAATGATATTCATCAGCGACCCCATGGGCTGCTCTTTGATTGGCCGTGAATGATCTATCTTTTCCATCAGCAACAATCAGCTCAATACCAAATTGATAGATAAAGTTAGATAGCCACGGAAACTGTTCATTGAAATCTTTTGATACCTTTAATACATCAGGAATACCCTCTTTGTTATTTTCACTCCATGCCAGCTCCAGAAAATCTAATATGGGTAAAGGCGCATCAATCGCTGAAAAGTATACGAACCTGCCTGGCACACCTTCAATATTCATTGAATAGATAAGTAGGGGTTTTAATTTAGCGGCCATAGCTTCAGAAACAAGAGTGTTTTCTAGTAAGTGGAGGACCAAGCCTGAATTGGCAATGAATAATTTCTTTGATAGCTGAACACTTAACTGATGAGTTATTTTCATAATAAAAATATGATCTTTCCAATATTTTAATTATTAATTTCATCCAGAAGACGTTTTAGTATCGATGTTACTGGCACGCCCTCTTTCATTGCAAGGATCCTCGCAGATCCGAGTAATCGATCACTTATTCTATACTCAGCAGTTTTATTCCTGCGAAAAGTATTTGTTTCATTTTGAAGGGTTACGACTTTAGCATTGGTGTTTGGCATCAAATCTTTTAGCTTCACATCAAGTAATTTAATCAAACTCATTTTACGTTTTCTCAGTATGGAATTTACATAGGTTTTAATCGCTTACTATTTTTTTCCATTATTAATGGAAATTACGACGTAATGACCTCGCCAATAATAATTTCGTTACAACCGCATTCAGGGCAAGCTGGAGACCCATCATTATTTCCAACTTTCATGCGCATTGTCGATAGCTTTCCAATAGGCAATGCACTAAAACCTTCCCAGCTTTGTTTATGTCGGTTCCAATCATCTGAGGACTCAATGTAAACTCCCTCGTGGCCACATTTATTACATTTAGCTTTGCGCTTAGTGTGTTCCCAGCTCATAACCTACCTCGTTTATTTGAAGATAGATTTAGCATACAACATAATATCCTAGCGAAACAGAAATATGCCTATCAATGCAATGAACATAACTATTGTCACAATAATTACAATTGGACTAAGAGGTGCAAATGCAGAAGATAACAATACCAAGATTAGAAATGCAGTTGCGAGAGTTGCAATTTTTCCTATATTACTCACTGTTACTCCTTCAGTTTTAATTATTTTCTAGATTTTACAGCAGCGCGAATCAAGGATATGGCCATTACCTGCAGAGCGCCGACCTAAACTTAACATTCCTTGTTCATATCAGTTCTTTGGAGGAAAGAACTTGAACGCTTGGTTTCCAGATTCCCATTCTTTTTTCTCGGATGGAGATAGGTCGAGAATAGATCTGGGATTGTCAATAACCACCCCATCCCTTAGTTGCCCTACCATCACCGCGCGTTCTGATTCACCACATCGAGGGCAATGCCATTTCATGGAAGATAATTTCGAGAGCGAAGGATTAAGGCTATACGTTGCACCCTCTGGACCCTTGTGACCAATGATTTTACAGAGCAAACGAGCGAAGGATTTATTCATGTTATTTTCCGTCGTAAGTTAATCTATCCAGCGAGCTGGATCTAAATCGTTTTGGCCAAGAACATAACCAAGTGCGCTGGTTGAGAAATCATCTCCATAATCAACTTCAATTTTGCCTTCTGCATGTAGCTTTCGACCGAGTTCACCAAGTGCCAGCATCATAGGAAACAATTTATTGAGTGCTGAAATATTAACGATAGCAGCACCAATGTCTTGGGCGAATTGATCAAGCTCTTTGGTTTTGTCGATAATGAATGGCTCAGGGCGATTAACACCGTCTTTTTCGGATTGAAGCTGTTGGCAGAGTTTTAGAAGCTCTATGCCGCGTTCAATCTGTTGTTTGTAGTCTATGCTCATTACAGTTCACCTTTTCCGAGTTATTTCAAAGCATCAATGCGAGCATACAAACCATCAATTTCTGTTTGCATGAAACGATTTTCTTCTTCATTAGCATCAATTTCATCTGATAGTAGATTGATACGGGCTAACATTTCCTCTTTAGTTGGGCTATCTAACTTTGGAATAATTACACATGATGATTTGATTCTGGCATTAACCTTTAAGGCCATTTCAATATCAATTTTTTTGAGGCCTGCACGAAATTCAGCTTGACTAGCATCCAATTCACTATCAGATTTAAGCTCACTTGCCAATTGATTATTAATTATTGTCATATTTTTTTCCGATATGTTTAATTTGAACTTGGCATGATTAATAACGATACACCCCATGCCATCAACCCAAGACCTATGGCCTACTTACCACTGTCGCATATTTGTTTCTCGGAGGAAATTTCCCTCGAATGATGCACGCAATATCAACTGCTGCATCTATCCCATAAATCGTAATTACTGTCCAAATGAAGGTGCGCATAATTCTTTTCCCTTACGTTCTTAGTTATGCCGCTTGAACTTCTATGCTAAGTCTGCTGTTTTCATACATAGGCTTAAATCTGAAACCGACCCTATGCAGGCAGGTCATTAACAAGTCGATAGAAAACTTATCAATCTTTCCCTGCAATAAGTCACTAACTCGCGGTTGTGTTAATTTAAACACTTCAGCAGCATCCGATTGCTTCCAACCTTTTTCTTCTACAATGTCACGTAGTGCGATCATCAGATCAGCACGAATTTGCAGCTCGCTGGCCTCTTCTTTATTGTCTGTAACTGCATCAAAAGCATTACTAAATTTAATTGAACTCATCGCTTCAACCTCATTAATATATATCAGTAGTGATATATTATCCCTTAAAAGAAAAATATACAAGTGTTGATATATTTATTTTTTAATCTCGGCCATCATTGCTTTGTAACGTTGTTTGGCTGTGTCCATTGCCTGTCTATCAACACCGTTAGTTGTCTTAGTGAATGAGTGCAGCACGTAAACTGCGTTCTCATACTTTGCTACATAAAGCGTCCTGTAGGCTGGACGGCCATTTTCAATTAGTTCAATAGTGCCGACGCCTACACTGTCAGAGATATTTTTAAACTTAGAAAATGGACGCTTACCTTCCATGACCGCTTGGAGATCAAGTGCAAAGCGTTTTTGTATTTCATCAGGGAGGGCTTTAAATTCTTTGAGTGATTGTTTATTAATAAACCTAAGCTCTTTATTTTGTGCTGCCATTAAAATGCCTTCGCTACTATTGCGCCTAAGTTCATGGGATCACATTCAACCAATTTCCTGACAGCCTTAACACTTCCATGTCCAAGTAAAGTTTGAATATGTTTAAGGTCGTAACCTTTTCTATATAGTTTAGTCGCAAATGTTCTGCGTCCACTCGTAGAGCTTGCGCCCTCAATACCTGCTTGCGCAAATAACTTTCGGAATATGCTGGTAAGCACATCACATGAATAATGCGCCTTACCATCTAAAACACGTTTAGTCATCGCCATACTTCCACCATTCTCAGTGACAAATAATGAGCCATCTGGCTGTAATCCTCGATAACTAGATTTTGTTACAACACCAAGCCCAGCATTGAGCCTGTAGTCAAGATATTGATCTAACTTGCTTGACACCTTTTTATTACTCCAGAATAAAGGTCTTTCGTTACCATTGTAGGCAATTTCTTCGCGCACCTTCCAATCTTGTTTTATGGTGCCATCGTCTCGTAAGTAGTCGTCCACACGCAATAAAGCAATCTCTGTAGTGGTAAGGGCTGTTCCAAAAAGTACGTGTAATAATGCAACGTCTCGTATTTGGTTGCGGCCAGTGACGGCCGCTACTTTTACCGCATGATCGAACTGGTAATCTTCTACAATAATCGCTCTAGCCAAAGTCGTTATATCTCATTTAATGGAACTATTCAGAGATTGTGAGCTAAATTAAAGGCTAAAGTCAATGCATTAGCTTGGTAAATTATCGCGTCCTCGGAAAATATTATTAATGTATGCGTCAATCACGTATTACTGATGCTATGTTGTATTGTACAATACAAACATGAAGCCAACGACAGAAACCTACGCTGAATTAACTTGGGCATATGATGCATTTAACAAAATGCTATTTGATGGGGAATTGCCCAATTGTTTAATTACACTGCAGCGTGAAAAGCATACGTGTGGCTACTTCTCATCCGGTAGATTTGCCAATGTAGAAGGTAAATTAACAGATGAAATAGCTATCAACCCCTCTTATTTTGGAGTTACGCCAATTATTGAGATCATGCAAACGCTTGTACATGAAATGGTCCATCTATGGCAATTCCATTTTGGCACGCCAGGGCGCGGCCGTTACCATAATAAAGAATGGGCGGACAAGATGGAGGCTATAGGATTGATGCCATCTTCAACCGGCAGGCCAGGTGGGAAAAAAACAGGCGATCGAATAGCTGATTATGCAATTGAAAACGGATTATTTTTACAAGTGTGTAAAGACTTATTAACAAATTCGTTTAAATTGTCTTGGTATGATCGCTATCCAGATGTGCGCGTCGCCAACAGTGGCCAAAGCTCATTAGCTTGCCAATTAGAGGATATGCCAGAGTCGGCAACTAGTATTAGAGCAAACCAGCCTAATTCACAAGTGCAGATACAAGTAGCACTGACGAAGAATATTCAATCAGACAGTAAAAGCAAACCAACTAGAGTCAAATATACCTGTGAATGTGGAATTAATATTTGGGCTAAACCTGGCATTCACGTAAAGTGTGGTGAATGTAATTCCGAGTTCGTAGGCGCAGAGAGTTAGAAAAATGCGTGCTAATAAAAAACAGCAATCGGTGGCTAGGAGTCTAAAGAAAGACCATTTTGTTGAGCCGGCGTTACTTCGAGTTGGCCATCTATGTAATTAAACCTGGCATGACTTTCAGCCGCGGGAACAACATCTAATTTTGAAGAGTCATGAATGGCAGATTTTCCTCGGCCGAGAGATTGAACTATAAATAGATCTGAAGCCCATAAGATCTTCCCCTCATAACTCCCATGTTCTGCATCAATCTCTTTAATCCCGTCTTCTAATTTATTTTTATGTAGAAAATTAAGGAGATTGTTATCTAGTACCCCACTGGGTAGCATCGCTCTTTGATGCATATGGAACCTACTAAATGCATTATGCTTTTCACTAAGATCGAAAAAATCCGTCATGAATCGCATGCGACTCTCAATAACATCAATACGTAGGATGTTTGCATTGTAACCAGCTTCAATCCAACGGAAATCGTTCTCAGCACCACGTGTATATTTTGAAATGGCAGTATCATTAACATCAAGAAAATAGGTGGTGATCCCATTCAAAACATGCTTAACTAATCTTGACTCCCATTCATTGGGCAAGGTAGGTAAGTCTGGTGAGATAGCGTCTAAGTAATACCCATTTCTGATATGGAACTCACTACCCTCACCCAATACATTAGCAATTTCACTAGCTCGGCCAGGATCTTGCAGCGGGA
Organism: Methylotenera sp.; assembly: GCF_036401095.1. Taxonomy (GTDB): domain Bacteria; phylum Pseudomonadota; class Gammaproteobacteria; order Burkholderiales; family Methylophilaceae; genus Methylotenera. The sequence goes on along the minus strand of NZ_DASWWA010000023.1, from coordinate 12,968 downwards.
AGAAATCAATATCGGTAGACATTGACATAAGCTCAGGAGATTCTTCAATAGCGCCTAATACTGACAGGCTGCCAGCAATCACATATTCATGATGGTTACTTAATTGGTAAGCAGCTTCTAGTGCTTTCTGGATCTGTTCTATACGCATGAACTAGATTGATAGATAAGCCGAAAATGGAGTGTTCTGGCGTAATCGAATGGCGCGAGGAGAATCTTCAAGTAATAAATCGGCAGCTTTGTCTGGAGACTTAATGAGTGATGACCACTCTTCAATATAATCAAGACTACATAGTTTATTTTCTTGCCATTTATTGATTTGATTAAAGGCGAAATTTATAACGTCTATATTTCTTTCTCTTAATAGGTCAGCAACCTTCGCATGAGCTAACTTACGTTTTTGCTCATGGCCTAATTGATCTTGCCGCGCTTTTAATTTGGCATTGTATATAGACATGTTCATAATTTTAGTATATCAGCAACGAGTAATGTTTTGCAACATAACCCACTGCTAAGATATTAAACCCCAGTATTCATAAAGCGCTCAAATTCATCTACTGGTAATGCTCGTGAAAAATAATATCCTTGAACAGCATCACATCCTGTGGCCGTTAACATCTCGCATTGATTCTGAGACTCAACGCCTTCTGCAAGCGTTGACATCCCATGCTTTCTAGATAGATAAACAATCGCTTCAATTAAAGATAAGCTAGATTCACATCCCTGGTCCAATCCATCAACAAACGACTTGTCAATCTTGATCACATCAAAAGGCATGTTCTTAAGCATAGAAAGACAAGAGAAGCCGGTGCCAAAGTCATCAATTGATAAACTAACACCTAGAGATTTTAAGATATGTAAAATCCCAATAATTTGTTGATTTGATATTTGCAGGCTCTCAGTAACTTCAATATTTAAGAAATCTGGTGATAGCCTAGTTTCCAGTAACGTTTCTGACACATATTTAGGGAAGTGATCTGTAAGCTGCAGCACAGAAACATTCACACTAATTTTAAATGCTAATTGATTAAAAAGGTTCGTAGCATTCCAATGGAATGCTCTTTTGCATGCCTCTCTCAATACCCAGTTGCCTAATTCAACAATCAAGCCGGCATTTTCGGCAATAGGAATAAATTCAGAAGGCGGTATTGATTCATTTTTATAAGACCAGCGTAATAAAGCTTCAGCACCAATTATCGATTTAATTTGCAAATTAATTTGCGGTTGATAGTGCAATGAAAAACCATCAAAATTATTAGCGATCGCTTGACGTAATCCACGCTCAAGTTCATGTGGGCGATCTAAATTAAACCTAATCACATTAGACTGTTGAATAGCATTATTCATTTTTAAGGACCTCTTCGAATGAAACAGATGTCATGGAAAACTGCTTAATGTTTTCCATCCCAGAATCAGGACTGTAAATCCTATGTTTTCTACTTTTTTGACGATAAGAACTAGTGCTGGTTGGTTTATTAGAAGTTAAAGTAAGATTTCTGCCATGCTGCTTAATAACCAGATCAACATAACCATCTTGTGCGCCTCTTACCCAGCTGCCTGAGTTGTAAGCGCTTAATGCCGCCTTAAGTGCTTGTGGACCAGCACCAAAACGTACTACAGCTCTCTGATAGAACTCAGTGAGTATTTTTCCAGATGCTGCCAGGTTCATACACGGATCGAACGCATCCCTAACACTAATTCCCAATCTTGATAAATTTCTATCATTAACTTGGCCAAGTCCTAATGAAACAGTGTGCCCTTTTTTCAATAGTTCATTAACAATTGATTCAGCTTCATCTAGTGATGTTGGATATAAAGAACGTACCATTAATTTACGTTTAGCCCATGGCAGCTTTACTAGTCCCGCATCTGCAATTGCAAATTTATGTCCACGTGACTCAGCAGACATTACTGCTTTCATCGTATCAGGATGGACAGTTGGGGCGCACTGAGCCATTAGGCTACTCAGATCAAGCTCATTCGTTGCAGGAATTTCAATTGCATTAGCTGATAAGCTAATGCATCCAATTAGAATAATTAATAACTTGTTAAGTTGAATATTCATTAATTAATGACTTAGAATGCAGAAATTGCCGTGATTTTATCTACCAGTGCCACGTCAGCAACCAAGCTCTCAATCATCATTCTATCTTCGTCAGATAATTCTTTCTGAGGGGCCGCGTAACGACTTCTTTGCTTAACTGTGGGACTTATCTCTCCTAGACTAGTATTAGAGGTATTTATCGCCTTATCACTCGTGTAATCGGAATTAATAACATGTGCGACTTGTGACTTTAGTTCAGCACGTGACGCTGCCCATTTGTCAACGGGCGTATCTTCATGACTATTCGCAGCTTCATTTGCAGCTTGCTCTGCAGCTCTAACTGAGGAAATACGTAACACGTCAGAACGCTTAGGTGCCGGTAGTTTTGCGCGGCCATTAAGCACGGCATTCTCATAGAAAAAATATTTACGACCGTAAATTGGCGGCTGGCCAGCGACGAATACAACCATATCCGAATAAGATAGGCTCATAAATTCGTCTGCAGTAATTAAATCTCTGGCAATCTTGTCTGTGCTAATAGAAACGGACCCTGCTTTGAACCCAACAACATCCTGACTTCTTGAAGCTTTCTCTTCTTTAACTGTGGTTTTACCGGACATACGTGCTAATTTCTCAGCAGTCTCAATTTTATTTGGGGCATAAACAATACGAGTGGCGGCGCCGGAATCAATAGATTGCTTATCGCCATATAACTCTTCAATTTGCGTAATGTCTTGTGAAAGCAGAAATAAGCGAATGCCATATCCTGCAACATAGCCTAATGCCTCTTGCAAGATAGGAAGTTTCTTCAATGAAGCCATTTCATCAATAATCATCAGCATGGGAAATGTATAGGTTTGTGCTGTGCGACCCTCTGCAAATTCCATTTCAGCAGCATTGCGGCGAATAAATAGCGCGTAGAACAAGCGTGTTAGTGGAACCAAACGCTCCATATCTGCTGGGCCAGTAATGTAATACAATGAAATTGGTTTCTCACCAGTCATCATATCTCTAACTAAGAAGTCAGAATGAGAGGTATTCTTAGCTACGATTGGATCCAAATAAAGTGACATTAAAGACTTGGCTGTACTCAATACACCTGACCGGTCCTTATCTTCTTTATTCAGCATTGTTTTAGCGGTGTTTGCAACTACAGGATTAGTCTTTGTAGGCTTGCCCATGGTGTCAAGCCAGCCCATTTTCTCTTCTGGGTCATGTACGGCTTCCATCATATGTTGATACATCTGTTTATCTGAATCCCACATAGGATCACCCAAGAACTGCGCAATCCCTTCTAAAGAGCCTTTTTCCTCCGCATAACGCATATGCAGAGCAAGCCCCATTAAGAACTCAAATGCAGCTTTATCAAAGTAATCAACTAAGCCCTCACCTTTTGGATCACAGATCATACTCATGATCATTTGTGCATCTTGAACATCGAAATGAGTAAAAATACGTATCTCTTCGAGAGGGTTCCAGCAAGCGGTAGTGCCATCGACGTTAGCCGGCTCGAACTTCATTACAACCTGGCCAGCAGTTTGCCTGAATCCGGCTGTAAGTGCGTAAGCTTCACCTTTAGGATCATTAACAAAAACGGAGTCAGCCCAAGTAAGTAATGTAGGAATTACTAGGCCGACACCCTTACCGGAACGTGTAGGACAGAATGCATAGATGTGGGTGTTGCCACTATCGCGCATGACTTCAATCTTTTTAACGACTGACCTGCGTGGTTTAAATAATAGTTCGCCTTCTTTATTGCGCTTCTGTGTTTTCAAGAAGTATTTAATGCCTGTACCACGAACAGTGTCAGGCTCTTGTCTAACCGCATATTTCTTATGGTGTGGATGAATTACTTTATTTTTAGAGTCAAGCATGATCGACCCAATAACCACGCCTTTAGGGGAGTAGTCTTTATATTTAATAAAGCCTTTCTGGTTAACATCTTTATATTCAGCCCAATGCGCAGTGCCATGTAAACCATCCATGCCATCAGAATATTTAGCTAGTTTTACTGCAATGTAAATACCAAAAGCAAAAGCGATGAGAATCGATATTAATCCAATAATCAATAGTGTATGGACGCTAGATTTCAGTGATGGTACATCAGCTAATCGTAAACCCCAGACCACCCAATCTGAGGGAGTATAAAAAGCAAAGCTAGAAAACCTAAACAAAGCCTCACCTAGGTTAACGTCATAGTGATACTTATGCGCAAACCATTGCGTAGGAATGATGCCAAATATAAAAAAACAAACGAACATCACGAAAAATGCAGTTAATGCATTCTGCATTGGCGATCGTTTGGATTTGTATGATAGTAAGTTAGGTGATGTCATATTATAAAAACTAATAATGCAATAAATAATAAGTTATATTAACACTAAATATTACTTACTGATGCAAATACTTTTGCAGCAAAACTTTATACATTAACCTAGCCCTAAACTCATTTGAGCTGCATCTTTTTGAACAACTTGGCCAAGCCCTTTTTTATATTTAATATCTACAGAGGCACCTAATTTCGGCCTTTCTTCAATATTAGTCACATCATGAACAACACCGATTTCACGGCCAATATCTTGCACAACAAAATTTGAATCTGATGCAACAACAGCACCGGTGTAGTTGCCACTCGATTCGTTGGCCATACGTAATGTAAGCACCGTCTCAGTGGCGAGTATTTTGATATTGTCTACACGAATGTTATTGACAATATCTTTACCAACAAATTGATTTAAGGCATTACCTAAATGCATACCTAGATCCTGAAATGGGGGATAGACAATCCCCTGCCCCAATACCTCATGGCCGACAGTATTGGATAGTCCATCAATTAGATGTTCTGGTACCTGCTTAATTCTTGCATGTTCTTTTGCTGTAAACTGCCTTAATAAATCCGGATTTTCTGGATGTTGCAGTAATGGGTCGGTACTGCCACCCTTGTGATAACCTTTGCGCAATGTAGGGACTGAATTATCTTCAGGGGAAACCACTTGCATACCGAAACCATTACCCTTCTCAGCATCACGGACTTCTTTGTTTTTTAAATATTGATATTCACGCCAGCGTGGATCATTTAAATCAATAGAATTGTCTAGCACTTCGGCAATAGTTTTTTCATTACCTACAGGAGGTTGCAGCTGGTCAAAATCAAATGAAATACCGTGCGTAACAGCCACCATGCACCATCTATCTCGATTCTCTAAAGTACCCCATTCCTTACCATTAAGAATGCGTTCATGGGTGTTGTAACCCATGTCGCGCAATTGGTTACGGAGTATGTCTGCGCTCGCCGAAGAAACATAGGTTGGAACATTTTCAATGACCACCAAAGCAGGATTAGATTTACTGATAATGACTAATGAACTAACTACAAGATGACCAACTTCTGGGTGAGCTTCACCGTGGACTAAACCACGCTTACTCTTTCCAGCACGGCTCTCGCCATTGCAAGGGATGCCTAATTCGAGGATGTCTACTTTAGGAATGCTAGCCACTCCACGATCGTCAAATGCAAATTCTTGGATTGGAGCATCAATAATTTGCGTGTTTTCATCCCATGCATCATTATGAATTGCTGCATGCTCTAACAGCTCACCCCTAACCTCATTCGCAAAAGCCATGCGGCTATTCAGCCCTGCTTTTTCCAAACCAGAGTGAATCGCATGAGAAAGAACGCCACCGCCGTGAAATAAACTACCTATTGATAATGGATCACCTTTCTCTAATTTCTCCCGTAAACGTGTAAATCGTTCACGTTTTTTGATTTCGCTTGCTAAAGGCAATAAATAGATCTGGTCTTTTTTAACAACAACACGTATGGATGCCATGCCATCAAATATGGCCAATAACTCTTTGCTATTAATATCAATAACAGGGTTGTGTTTGTCACCAGACTTTTTGCCAGAAACAACTCTAGAGCCATCAGGATTAGCTTGCAGCACCACGGTCTGCCCTTGAACTTCAATGTCAAACCTTTGACCTGGTACAAAGCCGGCACGCTCTGTTTGACTACCTTCTAGCCAAACTCTCGGAGCACCCTTATTTTGTCCAACTTTCTTAATGTAGTAGCCTTCCATCACTATCTCCCTATTTCCATAGCAGTATCTTTTTCGATAACTGCACCACGGCCACCGGAGTATTTGATTTCAGCATTTACATCTTGCTTTAAATTGCCGTCTAGATTTGCAAGTACATGAATTTCCTTCTTACCTCTACCTAGGCGCTGAATGGCTATATTATTATTTACTTCAACAACCTTGCCATAAGAAGTGCGGTCTTTTTTGGGAGTAAACTCCTGCACTTTGATTTCAATATCAATGGCCAAGTCTTCCGGAGTTTTAGATAGGTCATCAACAATACCATTAACAGAAAAACCAACAACATTACGGCCGCTGCCGGCATAGGCGTAACTGAAATCTGCTTTAGTTACATTTTGTTTGACTATATCTTCGTTACTATGGAGTGGTTTTAAACCGTAATCCCAGCCATCAATGCCAAGAAGGGCATTTCTTACGGCTACAACACGGCTTAAGAATAGATTATCCAAATCATCTTGATATTTTTCTTCCAGAGTTTTGTTACCTTTAATCTTTGCATAGCCTTCAGCTGTTGTAGGATCAATCACAGTAGTTTGCATGGCGTTTTTCTTTTCAATTGTCCAATCACGAACCATAGAATCAAATGTCTCAGCAGCTTCTATCGTTCCGCGATCACGACAATCAATATCCATGATTAAATTAAAACCGGAGTAAGCTTCTAAGTACCTGGCACTATCATTGAAATTTGCAGTAATGAATTGATCACCGTGAGGATTCAATTCACCATCACTTATACCATTTCTAAAATTCTTCTGAACATGTCCAATGCTATCTGTAAATTTCCAACCAAAATGATCAACAAGGTTGTGCAGAATAATTTCAGAATAATGGTTCGGTGTTTCTTTTTTTGGAGCTAACGCATGCGTGATGATTTTTTCATTAAAGACAAGCACGATATCCTCAGCTAGTTTTTCGAAAGTTTCAGCGTAAAGAAAAGGATTATCTCTTACGATATTCTCACTTTTACCAAAGAAACGTGGCCCTTTCTCAGCAAACAAGGTTGCATGTGGTTTATCATCAAGAAACACCCTGAATTCAACATCTACTTGATTTTCAACATAATCAGTATCATCACCAATTAGGCGCACATAAGCACTAAGATGATTGCCTTGATTGACTTCAATCCAGCGAATATCTTTAGCGAGGTCTACACGCAAACCATAACCAGCCGGCAGATTTAATTTCTTATATGATTCATTGAGTATAGATCCTACACTCAATGCATTCTCTTGGATATTCTTAATCAGATTTTTGTATAACGCCTCTCTATTAAAACCTTTTTCAAGAGATGTAATTGCTACATCATCTTTAAAAACAACTATCAGATCGTCATTTGTTGAAAACCGAATACCCGCCTTATCATAACTATCTCTAAAATGATCACCAGAAATGGCTCTAACGGCTTCCCATTGCGATTTCAAAAGACTTAAATTATTTTCCATCACGTCCACCTTCATGTCCAATTCGTTCACCCATAGATACAGTTAGCACATTATCCTTATATCTCATCCTGACAGTATCACCATTACCTGGTCGAATAGTTTTGTCTGGTAATGCAGAGTAAGGCAACTCAACCACGCGATCGCGTGCGTACTTAATGATCACGGACTTATGATCAGCCCCAACAACTGGGCCAATATATTGGCCACGTTTTGTATCTGGCTTAATTATTTCCAAATTACGTAATTCGGCTTGCTTTTCTACAGTTGGAGCATCGATATCAAAGCCTTGGTCTTTTAATGCGACTGTAAATCGATGTAAACCAATTGCAGCTGCATGGTTATGAATTTTTCCATTATTAATTGCCTCTACAACTGTAGACACGGCTTCAACTGACAATGTGCCTTGTAATATTCGCTGTATATCATCTGGCACATAATTAGAAACTTCATTATTTAGCTTGCCACGAACCCAACCACCTAGAGCAAAACGAGTAGACTCTATAGCCGTTTCACCGGCTGCATTCGCATATAAATCAGCAACAGCTTCCATTGTTAATGGAACATTATATTTACCCTCTATACCTTCAAAAGCAAACCCTTGCAAACCCATCTGGAGCGCTTGCGATGCAATGAAATTTAATGAAGAGCGTTCACCAGGTAATGAATCACCAAGTAATTCAACCTTTATATTTTGTGCTTTCAATATATGCTGAATAGCATCACTGCTAGACATATTCATGTCATAACGAACGTCTGCACTCAATGACCTTTTAGGAAGGCCATAACCATCTGTATGCAAATCAATCGCTTCGATTAGATCAACTTGTAATGCTTCTAATATTGTATTCCGACCTAGATCAATAGCGCTTTCCGAAATAGAAAACCCCAATTCTCTAAATGTATTAACAATTTCAGACGGGGATAATTTATCAACTACATCCATTACACCATCAAGTGAACCTTGATAAAGAGATTTTTTAATGGCGATAGCTGCAGTAGAAATCCAAACACCATCAGCCTCAAGATGAGGCATTTGTAATGCAGGTATTTCAAAGCTTAATTGCTCTCTCATAGAACACTCCGATTATTACTTACGGTAGTTAATTAACACAATATTAACAGTTTAAACTGTTAATATATTTAGGGCAACTTCAAATTAGAAATAAAAAAGAATTTACAGATTATCAAGGATAGGATCTTTAGAAATCTTCCAATCTCTATTACTCCCCTGGAACGTAGCTTTGATCTTGTTAATAACAGACTCATATTCTATGTAACTAGTAATACTTAAAATGTTAAGTTCTGGCGAATTTTTATGTACAAAGGTTCTCACTGACTCTTTATCAATACTACATACAATGCCCGTTTGAACCTCGCCAACTAAATGACCTGAAGCATTCATTAATCGACCTGAAACTAAAAATATTTGCTCTTTCTTAACTGCCATAATAATCACCCGTTATCTTGATACTTCATTGACAATCGTTCTTGATCTAGTGCGCTCTAGATTCTTCTCCAAGTTACGTTCCAATTCAATGCTAGGAAACTTAACGTGATTGAGTTTGGCTAAAACTGATTTAGCAGCATGAACGCCTTCATTCTTTACTAAGTCATTCCAATCTGTAGGCCTACCTTTTAACGAATTAAATTCAGGAACGGCTATAAGTGCTTTTCTTTGTTTTTGAGTTAAGATTTCTAAAGCAGAAAAAGCAGCTTCTAACCCTCTATTTGAAAATGTAGCTGTTAATTTACGCTCATTTTTTGGCGCGACTTCGACAGTTAGTTTTCGACTGTATTGACCTTCTATATTGATTTTGTAAGTACCATTAGCTACTTCTTGCCACTCATTATTTGTAACTAACTCACCAACAACAATAGTTCGCGTATGGGTGGTATTAGTGATTACTTCTATCTTATTACCATCTACTGGATATGGATTAATGCCCAACTTCTCACCTAGGAAGCCTAGTGCGCGTTCCACATAGAACTGATCATTGTCAGCGGCAATAACTCTCGTAAAATCTGGCAAGAGATCAGAAGTTTCATCAACGATGGTTTCTAGGTTGGACGCATCAAAGCAGACAGCAACAGGTAGCCCAGAAACCTCTCTAAATGAATATCCTGTAGCCACACCTTCTGCATAAGCCATCATAGAAATATCATTTTGAGATATAGCATTGAAGTTATCAGCGCCAAGTACAAATACTGTGCCCTTTTTTTGACCGCCCCGCATAAAGGCTTTTACAGAGCCATCAGGATTAATTGCCTGCACTGCACGCAGATTGCCGTTTAAATCAGACATCGGCACAATTAAATAATTATCACGGGCTTTAATTACTGAGGCTCCATTTTCACTTTTGAATTCAGGATATCTAAGCAACACTTCACCAGGCACTTGCTTCAAACCTTGATCAGAAATCCCCTTCTTTAAAACATAACCATGAGTAGTAGCGCCTTGGCCCAAGGCCATTATCTCTTTAGCATGAACTGCTGCCAGCTCTTGTTTAGCTAAAGCTTCTTGTTTAGCCAAAGCAGCCCTTGCAAGTGCTTCTGCATTAGCCTTTGCCCGTTGCTCTGGCGTTAACTCTACGCCTTTATTTGTCCAAGTATCCTGTAGTCCAGTATGGTTGTTAATAACGGTACCAACAGCCATTCCATTAAGGCCTCCGCTTAATGTTAAAGTATATCTTCCGGCTTCATTTTTCTTACGCGTAGTATTAACTGAGACACCATTCCAACCATTATCAAATTTTATTTCTTTAGATGTATCAAGGCCATAAACCTCCATAAACTCTTTGAAGCTCTCGATAAGTACGTCTTTAGTTGCAGCCTCACCTAGGCCTTGACTTCTAGGGTTCCATTTCTTAAATAAATTAATATCTAACCCTTTAGGCACGAACCAAAGTTTGTATTTCTGGTAGTAAACAGCGCCAAGTTTCTTCGCTTCGTCCTTTTGTGCATGAGGAACGGATAAAACAGCTTGTTTCTCAATGAACATTAGTTCAACTTTTGCTGCCCAATTCTCTTTCCATCCCATGCTCATATCCTTGGAGTTTTCTGATTTGTTTTGACTAGCTACATTCATTTTAGTGAGAATAGCTTCTTCACTTTCTAATAGATTGATCTTAGTAATTAATGGCATAGCAATGTCTAATGCACCTTTAATTTCATTAAATAATCCAATCGGGTTTTTATCAAAGTCCAATAACCAGGACTGACTTAACTCAGGTTCAACTTCTGATTTAAATGCAATGCCTAAAGTGATTGCCAACAATGAGCCAGCCATTTGATTGCGCAGTGTTTGTTTAAACTCCAAACGCCCATCAACTAATCTAAAATCATTTGAATTAGCCAAGATGGATTGAATAGATTCAATATTCACCTCCTTTCTTGGTTGCAGTTCAGGTATACCAATAATATGACTACCATTAAAAACGCGAAAGATTTGAGACTCAGGTTCCTCTAATGGCAGGCCATCACTACCAATCACTGTTAAATACTGTAAATTAATACTTTCCGCCTCAGCCTTAAGCTCCCAGCCGGCACGCTCTACTTGCGCTAAAGTGAAGAAACGAGGATCAGACCATTCGCGCATGCTCATAGTCTGTAATGCAATAAAAAGATTAGGGCCAGAAAGCTGCCGATGCTCACCTTCTGTAGAAACAGTAAAAGGCAGGCTATTGATGTTCGGTATATTTTTATGGAAGAAAGATTCGTTTCTACTAATTAACTCAATAAGTCTTTTAGCGATCATAACGCGGTGGGCAAAAGCATCCATACTATTTACACCTAACTAGTAACTATCTCTAAGTTTAAGAAATATGAATTATGTAGACCTTGTGACCTAAATTCACCAACTAATAACTGGCCGCCTTCTGCATGTATTACACCAAGTGCTTTACATGCAACATCGGAAATTTCAGGGAACTCAATTGGTAGAATTGAATTATTCTGAATGGCCATCATCGATCGGCCATTCAAGCGCAAACTATCAACATACTGCAATCCACACGCAACTGGTACAGTCATAAAAGAAAGTAATCCAGCGTCGCTTATAAAGAACTCAATGGCCATTGCTGTACTTTTTGACATTAATAACTCCACTTCATCTTTAAAATAATATAATTATTGTATATGAAATAATTATATTGTCCAATATAAGCGACCATAAAACTTTTGCAGCAAAACTATGTAGCCATTAGCGTGAAATTCCTGTTTTCTCAAGACCTGTCACACTACCTTTGCCATTCTTGTAACCAATATTCACAACATCCCCCACTTTCAGATCGCCAGTGAGGTCGCGCAGATCATGCCGCTGCACCTCTGTGTTATAGCGACCAACCTTTTGTGTAACGATTTCACCTTCTATAGACAAAATCTTTCCATTAAACTGGCCATGCCCTAAAAACTTAAAATCATTCAGTTTTTGAGCTAAATCCGCAGGATATTGCGTATTCTTACCTAAAAGAGCCACTCATAACAACCGCAAAAGGGCCACCTATAACAGTACCAAAAAGGCCACGCATAACAGTCGCAAAAAAGCCACTGCTAATATTGAATTAGGCAATGGCTTTAGTTTTTATACGAATTACACAACAGTTAAAGTTTTAAAGCGCGTAACTTACGCATAGAGTCGCCTTTTAGATTAATCCGCAATGCACCACTGACTAAGCGGTCAAGAATGGCATCAGCCATGGTCGGATTTCCACCACTCAAGTAATCATGCAAAAGCTCAACTTGAATTTGACTGGTAATCGCTGTAGCCTTACCCCCAGAACGACTATCGATGACTTCCAGTAAGTCACCACGACTTTGCGCATTAAGCGTCGCAGCACCAAAGTCATCTAATATCAGCAAATCCACCTTTGCCAATGCCATTAGCCTTTTACGAAAACTTCCGTCAGCATGTCCTAATTGCAATTCCTCAAGCATTAACGGCACACGCTGAAATAGCACCGACAATCCATGCCGACAGGCTTGATTGCCGAGTGCGCACGCAATCCAGGTTTTGCCACAGCCAGTTGGTCCTGTCAAAATCAGATTAAACCCACGACTGATCCAATCAGAGCTATTCAGGGAAGCCATCTGGGCCTTATCCAGTCCACGATTATGGCTATAGTCAATGTCTTCCACACAGGCATTCGCCTTTAACTTGGCGGTTTTTAGAAGCCGTCTAAGCCGCTGATTCTCTCGAAAGGTCTGCTCCTGATCAACCAGCATGCCAAAACGTTCTTCAAACGACAATCCTTGTGCTGCGGCACTAGAAAGTTGCTCTTCAAAGCCTTTGCTCATGCCGTTTAATTTCATTACAGAGAGTTTGTCTATAGTTTGTTGCGTTAACATTTATTAATCCTTTTTTGTGATGTGTGAATGGTTCTAATAATA
>NZ_DASWWA010000022.1:0-2199 GCF_036401095.1 Methylotenera sp. | reverse complement strand
TGCCAGAGGAAATTTCGCCAGCTGCGGTGTTAATTGTTTCTCCAGCTTCGTGTACTTGGATAATCACTTCCGTTAATTTATCCATCAGCGCATTCACGCCATCGCATAAGCTGGCAATCGCTCCAGTCTTGCCCGCTAGCGATACTCGACTACTCAAATCTCCAGCTTTAGCACCTTCAATGATAATTTGAGTTTCTGATACAGCATCAGAGAGCACTTTCGCCTCTTCCGCTTTCACTGCGGAATCTGCTGCATTTTGCTGCATCACAGTATCAAGTGTTCCGTTTACGCCCTCTACGATTTTTTTGTAATCACCCCAGTGTTTAGAAGCATCTGCACGCGTATCTAATTGATGATTCTGAGCGGCCTGCGCCAACATATTAGCATCTGCCACCAATAAACTTAAAGCATCAACACAAGCATTCAGGTTATTCTTAATAATATTAAAATCACCATTGTAATGCTCGCTAATTTTGGTTGGGATATTGCCTTTAGCAAAGTTGTCGACATAGCTAGCAGCTACACTTAATGGGCCAACAACTGCATCTAAACAATTATTAAAGCCTTCAACAACTTTGCGGAAATCACCTTGATATTTGGCAACATCACCACGGTTGTTTAAATGCCCGGCAATCGCAGCATTTTCCATGCTAATTGCTTCATTCACTAAATTATTAACTGCATCAATACAAGTGTTTAGATTGTTTTTAATCGTATTAAAATCGCCATTGTAATGATCTACAATTTTCGCTGGGATATCGCCTTTGGAGATTCTATCTACATAGTTTGCAGCTACATTTAGCGGCCCAACAATGGCATCTAAAGTATCATTTACGCCGCTGAGTACTTTACGAAAATCCCCCTGATGGCGGCTAACTTCAGCTCGAGTTGCTAAGCGCCCTTGTTGTGATGCTTGAGAAAGCACTGCGATATCTGAGATTAATAACTTAATATTGGCTTGCATAGTACTCATTGCTGCCATAGTACTGCTACGATCATTTGCTTCTAATGGTATAGTGAAATCCAAATCCCCTAAAGAAATACGCTTAGCAGTGTCGTACATTGTATCAGGCTCACCACCTAACGCTTTCGTAATTGATCGTGTAATGGCAAAACCCAACCAGACCAACATCAATAAGGCCAAAGCTAGCCCAGAAAATGTTAATAAACGTACTTTCTCATAAGTTGCAGATGCTGTGATGTACTCGTTTTCTGCTATTTCCAGATTATATTTAAGCAATGCTTTTAAATCAGTTTCAGCTGCTTCATATAAATCCACAGCCTGATCACCAATCGGTTTTAAAGCCTCATAATTATTAGCGCGCAAATTAATTACTGTCGGCTTTAAAATGACTGAAACAAATTGACCACGACTTTTTGCAAACTTATCAGCAAGTAGTTTTTCTTCTGGCGATAAATTACTGTTGATATAGGATTCCCATATCTGGCTTATTTCTTTCATTCTGCTTTCAATGAAATCGGCTTGTTGGTTTGAATATTGCGGATCAAGCTCAATAGTCACCTGGCCACTCTCATTTACTGTTGCGTTGTAGTGTCCTAGCGCTGCGTTTAGTCGTGCGCGATTTTTCAGCATATTAATAGCAATCTGATTTAATGAACCCACAGGCACCATTCGGTCCTGATAAACAGATTTCAAACTATTTTTCACTTGGCTAAGTTCAAAAAGGCCAATTGCAGCCTGTGTAATCACTACTACCACAGCGAGTGCAATAATCACCATTAATCGCTGCGCAACAGTTAGCGCTCTAAGTAACTTCATCCCAATATCTCCACTTTTACTACATATTTAAAACATAAAAACAAACGCACTTTTAAAAGAACGTACGCACTTTTGAGTTAATGCAATACGCCCTTTTTAATTGCTTTAACTAAAACTCTTCCCAATCACCATCTTGGCTAACACCATTTAGCTTAGCCAATGGTGCCTGTGATGTTTTACTTAAAGGCGGTTTCAATGCACTGTTAAATCTAGCTAGTACAGCTGGCTTAGAGCTATTGTGCCCAGCACTTTTCTTACCACCATGCGTAGAGCCTTGGCTCAATTTAAACGCATTCACAGTATCCATTAAGCCCATCGCCTGATCTACTAGCGATTCTGCTGCCGCGGCTGCCTGCTCAACTAACGCCGCATTCTGCTGGGTCACTTCATCCATGCTGGTAATGGCGTTGTTCACTTGG
>NZ_DASWWA010000021.1:0-248453 GCF_036401095.1 Methylotenera sp. | reverse complement strand
TGCCAGAGGAAATTTCGCCAGCTGCGGTGTTAATTGTTTCTCCAGCTTCGTGTACTTGGATAATCACTTCCGTTAATTTATCCATCAGCGCATTCACGCCATCGCATAAGCTGGCAATCGCTCCAGTCTTGCCCGCTAGCGGGATGCGGCTACTGAGGTCGCCATCCTTAGCTGCCTCAATAATGTGATCAGTCTCTGCCACAGCATCTGCCAATTCGATTTCTGCAACATGTTGCTGTGTAACATCGATAGCAACTTTAAAAACTTTCACCGGACGGCCTTGCACATCACAAATTGGGTTATAGCTTGCTTGTAGCCAGATCTCCTTACCGCCTTTACCTAGACGTTTATAAATCCCATGATCAAACAAGCCTTTATTTAGGTTTTCCCAAAACTGCTTATATTCCAAGCTGTTAGCATAGGTTGGATCAACTAGTTTGCTGTGATGTTGCCCTATCACCTCTGCTTTTGAGTATCCCACAACATTTTCAAAGTTTTCATTAATGCTAGTGACCCTTCCATCCATACTAAACTCAATCACAGAGTAGGCACGATCAATAGCCGCCAACTGCCCTGCGTTACCTGCATCTCTTAGACTTTGCTCTGTAATATCAATGGCATAGTTCACGATTTTAATGATCTTGCCATCCATATCTCGAATAGGGCTTAAATAAGCTTGAACCCATATTTCTTTACCACTTTTAGCTATGCGCTTAACTTTGCCTGATACATACTCACCTGATACTAACTTTTTCCAGTTTTCTGCATACGAAGGGTTTTTAACATCTGCAGGATCAAGCAGCATCGACGAGTGTTTACCTAGCAGTTCTGGCAACTGATACTCAAGCAAATTAAGATAAGTTTCATTGGCATGGAGGATGTTACCATCCAGATCCATTTCTATCATTGCTTGGAATCTTGCAATGGATTCATTTTGTATTCGACTATCAAAGTCAGCGATTTCACGCGCTTTAATTGCAGTAATATCTCTCCACTCTAAAACATTACCGATGTAATCCCCTTTAGCATCATAGGTAGCGGTGACATAAAGTGAAATGGTAAGCGAACCAACTTTAATTTCTGTTGAAAATGGCAAACGTGCAGGGGTGGCCAACATCTGACGCTGGTGCTGCGGGTTTTTATGAAACACATCAATGCAAGTACCAATGATTTTAGCCGGATCAAACGATGGAAATACTTTTAGGAATTCAGCTTTATTGTTATTAAAAAGACTCATGCTTGCTACGTTGGCATAGGTAACAATGAAGTTACGGTCTACCATCATAATGGCTGAGGATGAGCTATCCATTGCACTTTTAATGGTTGCCAATTTAGCTTCTCGCTTCTTCAACTCAGCAATTGCTGCATCCTTTTGGGCGATCTCTAACGCAGCTTGCTCAATCAGCGTTTTTTGATCTTTTAATTCTTTTGATGTTTTACCTGTTAATCCATTAATTAATGCGGCAATCATGTGTGAGCTCCCAAAAGTGATATAACAAAGTATTTAATCGAAACTAGTATTTTATTTTTTATATTGAGCATGTTGATTAAAATTTAATCAATCAAATGTTCACAATGCTTACATTAAAACTGTTGTAAATCCCCACCTTTAAACTTAATCGGCTGCTTTTTATTCCTACAACTGCTGACTTTTAAGCCGCGACCGCATCAACCAATGCCATTTCCTGACTAGTCATTAACTGCTCAATATCGACCAAAATCAACATTCTTTGATCTAGTGTTGCCAGACCAACAATGTATTTTGTATCGATACTTGTCACTAAAGAAGGCACATCACGGATTTGCTCTTCTTTTAGTGCAATTACATCTGACACACCATCCACCACAATACCAACCACGCGGCCATGCAGATTCAAAATGATGACGACGGTAAACTCGTTATATTCAACTTTCCCTAAGTTGAATTTAATGCGCAAATCTACAATCGGTACAATTTTTCCGCGTAAATTAACAACACCCTTAATAAACTCAGGGGTATTTGCAATTTGTGTTACTGCATCATATCCGCGAATTTCCTGAACTTTTAAAATTTCTAGGCCATACTCTTCTGCCCCTAACACAAAGGTTAAGTACTCACCCTCTGCGCTTTTGGCTCTTGAACTTACATTATTTATTACATTGTCTGTACTCATTGTTTAAGCTCCTTATGCATTACGTTGCATATGCTGATTATTTTGGTTTGAAAATGAGGCTGCGCCCGTAATATAGTTAGTACTTTGCCCCATTTGTATCAAAGCTGCGACATCCAATATCAAAGCGACCGAGCCATCGCCCATAATGGTCGCACCAGATACGCCAAGTACCTTCTTAAAGTTTGTTTCTAAACTCTTAATTACAACCTGTTGCTGCCCCACTAATCGATCAACAAATAAAGCTGATTTCTTACCATCAGACTCTAAAAGCACCAATACGCCCTCAGTTGGATCGGTAATATCTGTAGGGTGATTAAACAGGCTATGCAATGCAATAATTGGCAGATACTCACCGCGCACGTGCACCATACGTCCCTCACCTGTTACGGTTTTAATATCTTCAGCACGCGGCTGTAAGGTTTCAACTATCAAATTGAGTGGAATTACATAAACACTTTGACCCAGTGATACCGACATACCATCCAAAATTGCTAGCGTCAGCGGAAGGGAAATTGAAATAGTGGTACCAAAGCCAAGTGCTGAGCGAATCTCAACAGCACCACCCATCGCGGTAATGTTTCTCTTCACAACATCCATCCCTACGCCGCGGCCTGAAACATCGGTAACTACTTCGGCAGTAGAGAAGCCTGGAGCAAAAATGAGTGAGAAAACTTCACTATCAGTCATGCTTTCACTGACAGCTAACCCATTTGAATGGGCTTTAGCTAAAATTTTGTCCCGATTCAGACCCGCACCGTCATCTGTCACCTCAATCACAATACTGCCACCTTTATGTGCTGCAGATAACGTTAATGTCCCGGTCTCACTCTTACCGGCTTTTCTACGATTTTCAGGTATTTCAATACCATGATCCACGCTATTTCTTACCAAGTGAGTAAGCGGATCCACGATACGCTCAATTAACCCCTTATCAAGCTCAGTAGTCGCACCTATAGTGGCAAAGTCCACTTTTTTGTTTAACTTAGCGGCTAAGTCACGAACCATACGCGGAAAGCGTGAGAATACAAAGTCCATTGGCATCATACGAATAGACATCACAGACTCTTGCAAGTCGCGGGTATTACGAGTGAGTTGCCCCACACTGTTAATCAATGCTTCATTCTGGACAGGATCCAACATGCTGATGCGCTGTTCAATCATCGCTTGCGTAATCACCAACTCACCAACTAGGTTAATCAGTTGGTCAACTTTTTCTACGCCAACACGAATTGATGATGCTTCAGCACTAGCAGGTGGCGCTTTGTCAGACTCACGGCGTCCGAGATTTTTACGTTCTGCGTCAGGTTTAGATGCACTAGCTGCTACCGGCTCTGCTGTGGCAGTTGCCAGTTGCGCATTAGTCATACCACTATTGGATAATGTAAGCGCGGTATCGTCACCAATTAATTCGGATTTAACTGCATCAGGATGAGGCTGGAATGGTGCAAAGAAACCGTAACCCTCTTCTTGTTTTTCTTTGCCGTCCTCTTCGAAAAGGCCGTAGCCTACTTCCTCTTGCACAAGCACTTTAGTGCTACTCTCTACTTTACTTTCAACTGCTTCTACAAGCACTGGTTTAACTTCATCAGCCGGCGATGTTGCAGTAGATACTCCAGCATTGGTTTTTAATGAAATCACTAAATCGTCAGGGTCAACAATAAAAGAACAAATAGATACAATATCAGCTTCAGATGAGTCCGTTGTCAATGTAATAACAAAGCGCCCATCGGCTTGCTTGCTAACTTCAGCCTCACCTAACAGCCCTAGCTCTTCTTTTAAATTCTCAACATCTTTTTCTGTAATGTCTGGCATCACAATATTAAAACAGCTGATGCCGTCTGGGATTTCATTTTGCTGTACAGGAGGAGCAACTTCAACAGGCTTAGCTACAGGTGGTGGTTCAGCAACAACAGGCACAGGACTTGAACCTGCCTCTGAAAGCTGCTTCAACATCATTTTCACATCTGCAACTTGATCCTGATCTACGTCAGTTGCCAAACGGTGGCCGTCCAACTCCATTTTAAGTACATCTTTAGCGGCAAGAAACGCGTCAACATGCTCTGAAGTCAGTGCCATTTCATGCTTACGAATCTTATCTAATAAATTTTCAAGGACATGGGTAATTTCAGTCATATCCATAAAACCAAAAGTAGCAGCGCCACCTTTGATTGAGTGAGCGGCACGGAAAATTGCGTTTAACTCTTCATTATCAGGATCGTCAATATTAATGCCTAAAAGCAGACGCTCGGCCTCTGCTAATAGCTCTTCAGCCTCATCAAAAAAGACTTCATAAAACTGACTCATATCAATTGTCATTGCCGCACTCCATTTATTTACGGACACCAACGTACAAAATGTACGATTCACGCCAATACTGTTACCACATTTATCGCATGTATCCAGACATCTCTACGCAAACTACGATTACTAAACAACATTCATACACTTAACTGTAAAAGTAAGAAGTGAATAGAACTCACACATACGCTTAATATATTTTAGAAAAGCAGGGTTAAACTTTCAGCCATTAAAACTTTGATACTAGTAAACGATCGATCAAAAGACATCATCCTTATCAGTTAAGAACCAATGACTTTCTGCACCACTTCAATCAAACGTTTTGGATCAAATGGTTTTACCAACCAGCCATTAGCACCGGCAGCTTTACCTTTAGCTTTCATTTCATCACTAGACTCGGTTGTTAACATTAAAATTGGCACTTTTTGATACGAACCTAGCCCACGTAAGTTCTTAATTAAGGTCAAGCCATCCATAATTGGCATATTTTGGTCAGTTAACACTAAATCTACAGTTTTTTCTTTGGCTTTGTTTAGGCCATCTTGTCCATCCACTGCTTGAATTACATCATAGCCTGCAGCTTTAAGGCTAAATGCCACCATTTGGCGCAGTGAGCCTGAATCATCTACTGCTAATATTGTTTTTGCCATTTATTTACTCGCTTTATTACTGTTAACAAATAATCACCCAAATCATTAAAATCAGAGCGCTTTGATGCTTAACCTATACTGCTTAACGGCACTAAATTTAATATATTTAGTGCTACACACTAAAAAAGGTCAATTTCACCTGTAGCCATATCTTGTTGACCCACCGATTGACGTAAGCCGCCAGACAATGCGCGACTACCCACCTGCAAGCTACGGCTCATTTCTTCCAAAAACTTAACGATTTCTTCATGCTCATGGCCAGGATCCATTTCATTACTGTGCGACTCCAATTCATGTAGCAAGTCTTTTAAACCGTTAACTCTTTTGATAGTTCTTGCGACCAACTGGCTGGTGAGATCTTGAAACTGAAGACTAGTAATGACCACATTCACCTCATCCCCGATTTTAGATTTATATGAATCTAATTTTTCTAAAATCGGCTCTTCGATTGCATATTTTGCTACTAATGCATCCAACACTTGCTGTTGAGCACAGACGGCATCATGCACTGCAGTAAAACTGGCGCTAAGCTTCTCAATTGCCTCACTCAACAGAAAAGTTGTTTGCAGCAAGTCTGCTTCAACCTCAACTAAGTGCTGCTTACCGTGATCAGAGACCGCGGCAAGTAACTTTCGCAACTCAGCTATTGGTAATGTTTTTGTTTCCATACAGCAACAATCCTAACGCGTTAATCTCGCTTAATTAAGCACACCTATCAAGAATCATCAAATCCACAACCTCTAACATGGGCAACTGACAGAACCTATACAACACTGACCTATTAGTTACTTTTGTTCAATACACTATCCATCGCAGCATGGTCAGCATTAGATTGTAATTTTGTCTCGCCATCATCTTTTAATGCATCCAACTCGGCCTGCTTATTCATGACAATAATACTAATGCGCCTATTAATTGGGTTGAGTGGGTCATCTTTATCAAATAATGAAACAGAAGATAGACCAACTACACGCAACAGTTTTGCTTCATCCATCCCACCGGCAATTAACTCTCTACGTGAGGCATTTGCACGATCAGAAGAAAGCTCCCAGTTACTATAGCCTTTTTCACCACTTGAATAAGGCGCAGCATCGGTATGCCCTGATAAACTAATTTTATTAGTAACACCATTGAGCATCTGCCCAATCTCCTTCAAAATCTGCTTAGCATACGGTTGCATCTCTGCTTTGGCAGACTCAAACATTGGTCTATTTTGCTCATCAACGATTTGAATTCGTAGACCTTCAGTAGTGATATCGATCAAAAGCTGCTTTTTGAACTTGCTTAAAGTAGGACTATCTTCAATACTTTTTTCCAGCTTTTCCTTTAATAGCTCAAGCTTTTCAGCCTCGGCTTTCTCCAACGCTGCTTTAGCATCTTTAATATCTACTGCTTTCTGCTTGCCTGGCGGACCATCAACCGGCTTGACCTGCCCTTGTTTCTTGGTCATATCTTTGCCACCACCACCTTTAATTAAGGTATCACTGGCACCTACAGAATCTCCACCCATCAAAGCTACTTTTAACGGCGTTTTAAAATACTCAGCAATGCCTTCCTTTTGCGCTTTAGACGTTGACCCCAAAAGCCACATTAACAAAAAAAAGGCCATCATAGCTGTAACAAAGTCTGCATAAGCAATCTTCCACGCACCACCGTGATGTCCACCACCGCTTTTTTTTATTTTTTTTACAATAATCGGCTTGCGTAACTCTTCTGCCATAACAAGCTCCCTATTTACCTTTAGCTTGTTTAACGTGTGATTCTAGTTCCGCAAAGCTAGGACGCTCAGTTGAGTAAAGCACTTTACGCCCAAACTCAACCGCAATGGCAGGCGCGTAGCCGTTAAGGCTTGCTAGCAGCGTCACCTTAACGGTTTGGAACATCTTAGTACTTTCTTCCAACTTCTGCTCTAACAAGCCAGAAAGAGGTCCAATAAAACCATAGGCAAGTAAAATACCCAAAAAAGTACCAACTAATGCATGCGCAATCAGAATCCCCAACTCGGCCGGAGGCAGAGCAACGTTTTCCATTGTATGCACTACGCCCATGACCGCGGCTACGATACCAAAAGCAGGTAAACCATCCCCTAGTTTTGCTACGCAATGCGCAGGAACATGCCCTTCCATGTGATGGGTTTCAATTTCGTTATCCATTAAATTTTCAACCTGGAAAGCATCCATATTGCCTGAAACCATCAAGCGTAAATAATCTGTAATAAACTCGATTAAATGGTGATCATGCTGTAAGGCTGGATACTTACTAAACAACGGGCTAGCTTCTGGATTCTCAACGTCATTCTCAATTGACATCATGCCGTCTTTACGGATTTTGGTGAGGATTTCAAATAACAGCGCCAATAAATCCATATAAAGCGCTTTATTAAACTTTGATCCTTTAAACAAGGTTGGCAAGGCTTTCAATGTTGCCTTCTGTGCCTTAGAGTCATTACCCACAATAAATGCGCCGACTGCACCGCCAAAAATCATCAACACTTCTAACGGCTGCCACAAACCACCCAAGTGACCACCTGCTAGCGCGTAACCACCAAAAATGGTGCCGCAGACTACAACATAACCAATGATTACAAACATACTTACGCACCCCAGGTTTTGATACTACGATTTTCAAACATTCCCAATAGAATAGCCAATATAACGTAATTTAATTACTTGAATAAAGTAATTTTTTTCCAACTACGCTTACAACTCAAAACCAACTCACGAAGAGAACCTAACTATCAATTGGATATATACCTAATAATCATGTGGTTATATAAAAAAAATAGCTAAACAGCCACAGCCAAACCAGCCGAACCCCATTTGTTAGATTTTCCATACATATAACATTTTTTTATTGTCACCTAATGAAATCAGTTGCGCCGGTTCAACACCATTAATCTCAAACTCATAACTAACTAACAAAGCTCCTGGACGCATTTGCGTTTGTGCCTTATGCCATAAATCGGTCATTGCAGCCGGTGACAAGTAAGCAAAAACAAGATCATAATTTGCAAAATCCAATGCACAATAATCACCGAACTTAAAATTGGCTTTTGAGCCTCTAAACTTTGAGCGCACCGCACTAAGTAACCAAGGCAAAGGTGCTAGCTCTACACCATCAACAAGACAATCAGGTCTTTTTTCTGCGATAAACATAGACATATCACCCAAACCGCTGCCTATATCGATGATACGCAAGGGTTGATGCTGAGGAATTAAGGCTAAGACTTGCTGCCAAACAACTGGCATAGAAGGATAAAACGGGACTTGAGTGCGGAACGTTGTCCAATACAGGCTAAGACTAAGTAAGAAACCTAAGAGATAAAATGTATTTGATATTTGCCACTGAGACATCACCCAGACCGACACAGGGAAAAAAAAGTGTATCCAACGCCACCATTTGGCCATATTAGCAAACATAGCCAAACATACGGCAAAAACAGCCTGTATCAAGATTAAGTAGAATGAGAAGTGGCCACCAACCACATCCACAACGTGTAGTGACTGCGCTTGGAAAATGGAATCTAACGTGAGGGCAAAACAAAAAGCAACCAACTGTATAAGAACAGCGAGCGTAGCTGGCTTTAGATTGATTTTATTAAAAAATAACTGCAGCATTTTGATGCCAATTTAATTTTCGATACACACTCACCTCCCTATTAACGTAGAGCATGTATTGATATTTTTATTTTTAGTACTTCTAGGCTATCAAAACTGTATCACAATATAAGAACATTACAAGCGCCCATTAGGCTGTCATTGTTACAACCTTATAAGTGAGTGATTTAGACTTTTTTGTTTTCCCTGCACGAGAAGGGACATGGCATAAGTTACAAACATAACTGCTATTTAGATCATAAGCATTCACAATAAAGTTACCGCCACAGCAACTGCAACTTTGTAGTTTCAACATTTTGCTTTCAACAAAACGTACCATCGTCCATGCACGGGTCATGGACAATACCGGCTCAGCCGACTCTTCAGTCTCAACCTGCTGTAAATATAAGCTATATGCTTTGATGATTGCATGAATACCAGTCTCACCTGTGTAATCAAGCATGAATTTATAAATATTATAGAAAATTGACGAGTGAATATTAGGCTGCCAAGTTAAAAACCAGTCAGTAGAAAACGGTAGCATACCTTTTGGTGGAGAAACGCCTTTAAGCTCTTTGTATAGTTTAATCAGGCGCTCACGAGACAATGTTGTTTGCGACTCAAGCAATTGTAGCCTTGCACCCAATTTGATCATCTGGATAGCAAGCTGAATTTGCTCTGATTCGTTGACCACACTTTTGGCAGAAGTCACTGGTTTTTTATTTTCCATGATAGTTTCCTTCTTATTTTAAACAGCGCACTCAAGCAACTCCGAATATGCTTAAACGACCGTTTCCGCTACCTGACCGGACATCAGAATAGCTGCATGCAAATGCGCTTGTGAACGATCTTTTGTATAGTTTGTTAGCATACCTAGAATTGCGCTGTCATCAAAGCGAAACCTGGCCAACATAACATTTGCACTGCTTAATTTGACCAGCTGCATATTGCTGAGACTCTCTAGCAAATCTGCAATCTCACTGCTTATACCTAAACGGAAAATTGCGGTAGCTTTATCTGCCCTGATAAGTTGCTGCGCCAACATTAAATAGTTGAGGTTGGCATCTCTGATTTCCGACATCAATTCTATTTCAGTCATTTTAAATTCCGATTCTAAATATCTTGCTGTTGTTAAAACCACATACCAATATGGTTAGTTATACTTTGAGCCCTTTTGGCGCAATTAACAAGAATATGCTGTCGGTATTTTTTGTGAGCAAACAAGACAAGCCAATGTAGGTGCTTGTCTTACAAGCACCTACATTGGCTTAATGTGAAACCTAAATGTAGCCTGAATTTACATACTCTTCAAAGAGCTATTAAAATGCAGGGAAATTCTCTAACTAGTTATAGTCGATAAAATTCCTAAAGTTATGTGATGACTGGTCGTTAAAGTTTAAATGGCAAAAAACTTACCAAAAAAACATTAACGCTTTCACCTAATACACACTTATCGGCAACACTTTAGAAAACTTTAGGGTAATTTATAAAAATATTTAAAATAATTAGATGAAAAATTTTAACTCATTGTTTTTATTATTTAATTTAAATTAAATATTTTTAAAAAAATTAAAAATAAAAGTTAAAAATACAAACAATCGTCCATAACCACTACATTACCTACAAGAAAGCAGGTTTTTCACCCCCTATTCTCAAGATGCAATGGTAAGGTTTCAATTAATAATCTAGCTATTAGAATAGCAATCAAATTTTTAGCAATAAATTTATTAGCAACACCAAACAACAGGACGCGTAATGGCCGAAGAAAGTGACTTAGAAAAGACGGAAGACGCCTCCCCCAAGCGCTTAGAGAAAGCGCGCGAGGAAGGCGATGTACCGCGCTCTAGGGAACTCGCAACAGTCACTGTACTACTGGCTGCAGGATCTGCCATGCTAATGATGGGTGGGCAACTGGCTGACGCATTAAAAACATCTATGAGCTCCGGACTCAGCTTTCAGCGTGCTTACGCATACGATCCGATGTTACTTCTGATGAAAATCTCAGATAACATTTATAATTTATTGCTAGCATTCTCGCCACTAGCGCTTATATTATTTTTTGTTGCGATCGCATCCCCCGCACTTATCGGTGGGTGGGTGTTCAGCGAGAAAGCACTCATACCAAAATTTGGAAAATTGAATCCGATTACAGGATTCAGTAATATGTTTTCCAAAAATTCAGTTGCCGAACTTGTTAAATCTATAGGCAAAGCTTTATTAGTTGGCCTTGTTTCTTATGTCGTTATCTCACATGAGATGGAGTCGATTCTTTCACTATCACTGCTACCGCTCAATGAAAGTATTTCCGAAGTAAACCATTTACTGCTCACCAGCTTTTTGGCTATTGTGAGTGCACTAGTGCTGATTGCAGCCATCGACGTGCCGTTTCAGCTGTACCAGTACGCAGAAAAACTTAAAATGACCAAAGAGGAAGTTAAGCGCGAATCTAAAGAGTCTGACGGCAACCCTGAAATTAAATCAAGAATTCGCCAACAGCAGCGCGAGATGTCAAGGCGTAGAATGATGTCGGAAATTCCAAATGCAGATGTGGTAATTACCAACCCTACACATTACGCCGTAGCTATTAAATATAAAGAAGGTGGTATGCTAGCGCCTGTTGTGGTGGCTAAGGGCGCAGACGCTGTAGCACTAAAAATACGCGAGATTGCAGATGAGCACAAAGTGCTAATTGTGGAGTCACCAAAATTAGCGCGTGCTATTTATACTCACACAGAATTAGAGCATGAGATTCCTGAAGCTTTATATACAGCTGTTGCTGAAATATTGGCCTACGTCTTTCAGATGCGTATTTTCAATAAAAATGGTGGTTACCAACCTGAAGTCCCAAGCACATTGCCAGTGCCTGATGAGTTAGACCCGCACAGCCTAATAACGCTTCCGGGTGTGGAAGATGTATAAAATGAATCTGGAGCAATTGTTTAATGAATCCAATTAATTTACCAGCTTGGATGAATAACCTTGGTAGCCGCACAGTTGCGGCACCGCTCATCATTGTTTTGCTTTTATCAATGATGATTTTGCCGCTACCAGCAATCGCATTGGATGTGCTGTTCAGTTTTAATATCGCCTTGTCTATCATGGTATTACTCATTGGCTTGCAAACCAAAAAAGCACTGGACTTTATCGCGTTTCCTACAGTGTTATTAGTTACCACAATGTTGCGATTATCATTAAACGTAGCATCTACGCGTGTGGTACTTACCGAAGGTCATACCGGCCCTGACGCGGCGGGTAAAGTGATTGAAGCATTCGGGCACTTTTTGATCGGCGGTAATTACACCGTAGGTATCGTAGTATTTGTGATCTTAACGATTATTAACTTCACTGTTGTTACAAAGGGCGCAGGCCGTATTGCTGAGGTTGGCGCACGCTTTACATTGGACGCAATGCCAGGTAAACAAATGGCGATTGACGCCGACTTGAATGCAGGCTTAATCGGTGAAGACGAAGCAAGAAAGCGTCGTACTGAAATTAGCCAAGAGTCAGAGTTCTACGGGGCAATGGACGGTGCGAGTAAGTACGTACGTGGCGATGCCGTCGCAGGCATTTTAGTCACCATCATCAACATTGTAGGTGGTTTATTTGTTGGCATGATCCAACACGGCTTGGCATTTGATGATGCAGTCAAAATTTACACCCTACTTGCTATTGGTGATGGTTTGGTTGCTCAAATCCCTTCACTAGTGATTTCTGTGGCAGCCGGTGTTGTGGTTTCTAGGGTAGCCAATAGTGAAGATATTGGTGGTCAATTAACGACACAACTATTTTCCAACCCCAGGGTGATTTATGTCACGGCGGCAATTGTTGGTGGTATGGGTATTATTCCAGGTATGCCTAATGCTGCGTTTTTAACATTAGCTGCATTTCTAGGTGGTATTGCTTACATGGTTGATGAGCGCCAAAAAATCGCGAATGCAGAGCCTCCAATTGAAGAAGTACCAATTGCACCAGTAGAAATTGAAGAAGCAAGCTGGGACGACGTAACGCCCGTAGATACGGTGGGATTGGAAGTTGGCTATCGTTTAATTCCTCTGGTAGATAAATTGCAAGGCGGTGATTTACTCAAGCGGATTAAAGGATTACGTAAAAAGTTTGCGAATGAAATTGGCTTTCTCGCCCCTACTGTGCACATTCGCGATAATCTTGAACTAAAACCATCAGGCTATCGCATCACCTTAAAAGGGGTTGAAATCGCGACTGGTGAGTCAAACTATGGTCAATTTCTAGCTATAGACCCTGGCATGGTCACAGGCCCGCTTGCCGGGCAGATTACAACAGATCCGGCTTTTGGTTTGCCGGCGGTATGGATTGATGCTGGTCTACGCGATGAAGCGCAAAGCATGGGTTATACCGTAGTAGATGCTGGCACTGTGATTGCTACCCACATCAACCATATTATTTCGATGCATGCTGCCGAACTATTAGGCCGTCAGGAAGTACAGCAGCTACTAGATCACATTAGCAAAGAATCGCCAAAACTAATTGAAGATTTAGTACCTAAACTGATGCCACTTTCTGTAGTGCAAAAAGTGCTGCAAAATTTGCTGATGGAAGGCGTGCATATCCGTGACATGCGGACCATTATTGAAACCCTTTCAGAGCACGCAAGCCAAACTCAGGATACAAACGACCTAACCGCATTGGTACGTGTGCAACTAGGCCGCGCAATAGTGCAGCAATTATTCCCTACCGGCAATGAAGTAACTGTGATGTCTCTTGACAATAATTTAGAGCGTCTGCTGTTGCAGGCAATGCAAAACAACACTGGCGGTTCTGCAATGGAGCCAGGCATGGCTGAAACCTTATCTAGACAAGCAGAGGAAGCCGCAAGGCAGCAAGAGCAAATGGGCCTAACACCGGTGCTACTCGTCTCTGCCCCGCTAAGAGCTGCGCTTGCTAAATTTCTGCGCAGAGCTGTACCAAATTTACGTGTACTTTCACACGAAGAGTTACCGGATTCCAAAACAATACGAGTCACTAGCCTGATTGGAGGTTCTGCATGAACATTAGACGATTCTTCGGCAAGAGTTCGCGAGAGGCGCTGACTATAGTTCGTCAAGAACTAGGTGATGATGCGGTGATTCTGTCTAACCGAGCGGTTGCTGGCGGAAATGAAATTATGGCGTTTAGAGAAGTAGAAATGAACGCATTAGTCGATGCTAACTCGGCACATACAGCTAGTGAACCCTCTGAGGCAACGCCATGGCTGTTATTACTGAATAAAAACGTTAGTGAAGAACATCAAAGCGTTACAGCCAAAACTATGGAAACCTCAGCGAATGTAAGCAATCTACAACAGACATTTAACCATGATGTGGATGCACACAAAAATCTACAATCGCACAAAAGTAATGTCGCAACCAGCAAGCAAATGGTATGGATGCTAAAAGAGATGCGTAACATGCGTAATGTCATTGAATCGCAGCTGGCGACCATTGCTTGGGGCAATATACAACAGCGCGATCCGATTAAATCTGAGGTATTAAGCAATTTGTTGGCTGCTCGCTTTAGCCCGGCATTATCAAGATATTTGGCAGAAAAATTACCGTTAAATCTAGATAGTAAAAAAGCGCAAGCATGGGTGAAATATATCCTCAGTAAAAATCTAAACACAATAGAAAATGAAGCGGAAATATTAGACCAAGGCGGTGTATTTGCACTGATTGGACCAACTGGCGTCGGCAAGACCACAACTACAGCTAAACTGGCGGCGCGTTATGTAATGAAGCACGGCACCCAAAACTTAGGTTTGATTACAACCGACGCATATCGGGTTGGCGGACATGAGCAGCTTAGAATATACGGCAAGATTCTCGGGGTGGTGGTTTATGCGGTGAAAGATGAAACAGACCTCGCACTTGCGCTGAACGAGCTGAAAAACAAGCACACCATTCTAATTGACACTGTTGGTGTAAGCCAGCGTGATCGCATGGTTGCAGAGCAAATCGCGCTACTCTCTAGTAGCAATGCTCCTATTAAAAAATTACTATGTTTAAATGCCACCAATACCGGTGAAACTTTAACTGATGTGATCAGCGCATATAAGGGTAAAGGGCTGGATGGCTGCATCATTACCAAGCTGGATGAAGCAGTCACCATTGGGAATACACTCGATGTAATTATTCGTGAAAAATTAAAGCTTTACTACACAGCCGATGGACAGCGCGTTCCTGAAGATATCAATCTAGCCAATAAAATCGCTCTGATTGATTTAGCACTCAACTCAAAGTCGCCCGCAAACCGTCCTTTTGAATTTTTAGATGAAGAGTTACCATTTGTAATGGGACAGGCCAGTAACGCAAACCACATCTCACAATTAGCGGAGATTTAATCATGGCTAATTATAGCAACCGCATCACGCCTAACGACCAAGCTGCCGGACTAAGACGTATTATGGCGAAACCTGGCCCTAGAGTACTTTCAGTGCTATCGGCCTCTTCAACGCAAGCGCAACAACGTCTTATCACCAACCTTGCAGCCTCAATGGTTAACCAAGGCAGTGAAGTATTAGTCATGCATGCATCTGAGCACACACTAGCGCATCATTATGAATTAGACCAGTCTCCTACTCTACTGGACGTAGTTGCTGACAAGCACTCTTTAGCACAAGCAATCAAAACTACCGCTCATGGTTTTTCCAGTGTGAAATTAATGCACAAAAACTTACTAAATAAAGCGAGCGATGACCATACAGCCAGTCAACTTAATCTAATGTTTAACCAGTTAAGCCAGCAATACAACATTGTGCTAGTGGACACCATGCTTAACTCAGCTAATGTACTGCCTTTACATAAGCTCAACGAAAGTGAAATTATTATCCAGCTTTCCCGCAAGCCAGAATCAATTACAGAGGCGTATTCATTGATTAAACAAGTTTGCAGTGAGCTTGGTCGGCGTTCTTTTGGTATCATTGTCGACGATTCAACAGATGCGCAAGCACAAATAGTATTTGGTAATATAGCGCAAGTGGCAAAACGCTTTATGCAAATTGAATTAGAATTTTTTGGTGCAATCCCTGCCGACAGCCACTTAAGCCGAGCATCTAAATTAGGCCGCACAGTGATTGATGCGTTCCCGCTCGCGATAGCATCAACCGCATTAAAACAAATTGCACAACGCTTAGATTACAAGCATGATAATATTTTTAACAATAAGCAGGCACAACTAAGCTAAAGACGATTTATGTACACAGTGCACGGAAAAAAAGATCAAAAAGACGTTTTGCTGGATCAGCACGCTATATTAGTTAAAAAACTCGCCTATCAGTTAAAAGCCAAGCTGCCACCTAGTGTAGAACTTGATGACCTGATTCAAGCTGGCATGATGGGCCTGCTGGACGCCGTTAATCGCTACGAAGACACATATGGTGCCCAGTTTGAAACCTACGCTGCACAAAGAATCCGCGGGGCGATGCTAGATGAACTGCGCAGCTCAGATTGGTTACCACGCAGTATCCGTAAAAACATGCGTGATGTAGAACATGCCATCAGTCAGTTAGAGCAACAACTTGGTCAACCTCCTACTGAAAACGATGTAGCGAAGAAGCTTAACTTATCACTAGCTGAATACCATGAAATGCTAGGTGACTGTAGCGGGCACCAACTCATTTATTACGAAGACTTTCATGAAGCTGACAGCGGTGAGCACTTTTTAGACCGTTTTCAAACAGATCATGATAGCGACCCAATTAAGGGACTACTTATCGGCGACTTTAAAGACGCCCTGATATCCGCCATTGACTCACTGCCTGAGCGCGAAAAAATCCTGCTAGGTTTATATTACGAACAAGAGCTAAATTTAAAAGAAATCGGTGCGGTTATGAGTGTTTCAGAGTCCCGCGTATGTCAACTACATAGCCAGGCTGTTGCCAGGCTGCGTGCCAATTTAAGAGAGAAGTCATGGACTGGGGCAGCGTAATCGGGCTAATCCTTGCGCTTGCAGGGATTATACTAGGACAAAAACTTGAAGGTGGAAACGTTGGCTCGCTGTTGCAATATGCAGCTTTTCTAATCGTGATGTTCGGCACTTTTGGTGCTGTACTGGTGCAGACCCCACCAAAAACCTTTGTGCAAGGTTTGAAAATGCTAAAACTAGTATTTAAAAAACCTGTTGATGACAAAAAAGAACTGACTAAACGCATTTTAGTCTGGAGCAATTTTGCGCGTAAGGAAGGCATTTTCATGCTGGAGCCTTTCTTAAAAAGAGAAACTGACCCTTTTATTATTAAAGGGATGCGTTTGATGATTGATGGTACACCACCAGAAAAAATTCGAGAGATATGCGCAATTGACATCTATTTCCATGAAGTTCAAATGCGCGGTGCTGCAAAGATATGGGATGCAGCCGGCGGCTATGCGCCAACTGTAGGTATTTTAGGCGCTGTACTCGGCCTGATTCATGTGATGGAAAACTTATCCGACCCTAGCAAACTAGGTAGCGGTATTGCAGTTGCGTTCGTCGCTACGATTTATGGCGTGGGTTTTGCCAACTTGATATTTTTACCAATTGCCAACAAATTAAAAACGCACATTCAAGCAGAGTTAAAAACACGTGAAATGTTGCTTAATGCATGGGTGTCTATTGCCAATGGCGACCACCCTAGAATCGTTGAAGAGCGCTTAGACAGCTATTTAGATAAGCCACACTAATCGCCCCTTACAAAAAATTTGAATATAGCCCATGTCCAAGCTCATCCGTAAAAGAGTAGAAGAGGATCAAGAGAACCACGAGCGTTGGCTGGTTTCTTATGCTGACTTTATCACGCTTTTATTCGCGTTTTTCGTCGTCATGTACTCCATATCCTCCGTAGAAATTGGCAAATACAAACAACTTACTAATTCTATTGGAACTGCATTTAGCGGTAACGGCAGTTCTGGCGTTAACCAAACCAGTACAGAAAAAGGTCTAGGTGCACGTGGCGTTACCGAAGCTAACACATCGATTGTGAAACCACTCCCACTAAGCCATTTGTATTCAGAAAAAATGCGTAGAGAACGAGACTCTATGGCTAAAACTGGTGCTGAGGTATCTAATAAGTTAGCCCCGATGATTACCGAAGGCAAGATTCAAGTGATACAAACCAGCCGTGGTATCCGTATTGATATACAGGATAACTTGCTATTTGGCGCCGGGTCCGCTGACTTATCACCAACAGCGAATGCAATCATCAGTGAAATTGTGCCACTCATTAAAGACAATCAACGAAAAATTCAGGTGGAGGGCCACACCGACAACACCCCGATTCATACCGCTACGTTCTTTTCTAACTGGGAGCTTTCTGCAGTGCGCGCTAGCAGCGTTGTACGCTTGCTCAGTAGCCTGGGTATCGGCGAGCAACGTTTGAGCGCCACAGGCTTAGGTGCATCACAACCCATTAGCGAAAATGAGACAGAAGCAGGCCGCGCAAAAAATAGACGGGTATCTATCATCATTACCTATGAAATGCCTGCGCAAGAAGACACTTCTAATGTAATTACACCACAACCACCTACCCCACTGCCTAAAGTGCAAGTAGAGCAAAAAGTAACTAATTAACTGATAACTCAGCTTTTTGAGTTAATTGCTTATTGGATAAATTAACTCACTTTGCCACCGCCAGAAAAACTAAAGCCAGCAAATGCTGGCTTTAGTTTCATACAGAATCTATTGCTGTTTGCGGATTACTCTTTACCAATTTGGTACTCTTCGTAGCTCACTTCAACAATCTTTCCTGTAGTCGCATCGACTTCTACTTTAACTTCTTCTTTGTCTGCTTCTAAAATATCGAACTCGTAAGATGCTTTACCATCAGACTCAAGCTCGTACTCAACTTCAACTACTGTACCAGGATGTGCAGCTAGTGCCGTAGCCTTAGCATCTGACTCACTCACTTTAGCCAAGGCTTTGAATCTTGGATCATCAGCCTTAACTTCTTCTTCAATTTCAGTTACTTTACCTGTTTTAGCATTGCACTCAACATCCCATGCTTTGCCATCTGCAGTTTCGATATCAAACTCATAAACACCTACTTTGTTCTCAGACTTAAACTCAGCCTTTACGATAGTGCCTTCGTGTTTAGTTAATGCTGCTTTTACGCACTTGCCTAAGCTGTCATAAGCTTTTGGTTTGATTGTTTCATGGCCTGCAACTGCAGCGTTTGCAAAAAATACAGCTGCAATTAAAGTAGATCCTAAAGATAAACGAAACATTGTTAACTCCTATTATTGTTAGTGAAGTATAAAAATTAAGTAGCTAGATAAATCTATTACTTTTTAAATTTTACCAAATCAGCGCTAACCAATTGATTGTTTTACAAAATTATTACATTTCTGGCTGTAATCAACCAATACTAAACGCCAATACGGAACGACCAGTGCGAATTACTCGCTAACTATCATTGAATCTAGCAGCCAAAATAAAAAACCCAGCACATGGCTGGGTTTTTTAATGACATCAATTACTCTTTTGATGCGCGTTTACGCTCATGCTCAAGCAAGTAACGCTTACGAATACGGATGTTTTTAGGTGTAATTTCTACCAACTCGTCATCATCAATAAACTCAACTGCTGACTCTAAAGATAAAGCTACTGGTGGAATCAAACGTACAGCCTCATCAGTACCAGATGCACGCACGTTAGTTAACTGTTTACCTTTAACCGGGTTAACGATCAAATCGTTATCACGGCTATGGATACCGATTACCATACCTTCGTATAGCTTGTCGCCAGGTACTGAGAACATACGACCGCGGTCTTGTAGTTTCCACAGTGCATAAGCAACAGCTTCACCATGTTCAGCAGAAATCAATACACCGTTACGACGGCCTGGCATATCAGCTTTAACCGGCGCGTATTCATCAAAAATATGTGCCATTAAGCCAGTACCGCGCGTTAAGGTTAAGAACTCACCTTGGAAACCAATCAAACCACGTGCTGGAATTTTGTACTCTAAACGGGTACGGCCATTACCATCAGACTCCATGTTTTGCATTTCACCACGGCGACGACCTAACTCCTCCATCACGCCACCTTGGTTTTCATCTTCTACGTCTACAGTCAGGATCTCATATGGCTCACATTTTTCACCATTGATTTCACGGTATACCACGCGTGGCTTCCCTACAGCCATCTCGAAACCTTCGCGACGCATATTTTCTAAAAGAATAGTCAAGTGCAACTCACCACGACCTGAAACGCGGAACACGTCAGCATCTTGCGTATCTTCAACACGTAACGCCACGTTAACCAACAACTCTTTAGTTAAACGGTCACGGATTTGACGTGAAGTCACGAACTTACCTTCTGTACCAGCTAAT
The DNA here is from genome assembly GCF_036401095.1 of Methylotenera sp. Taxonomy (GTDB): domain Bacteria; phylum Pseudomonadota; class Gammaproteobacteria; order Burkholderiales; family Methylophilaceae; genus Methylotenera. The sequence goes on along the minus strand of NZ_DASWWA010000021.1, from coordinate 228,441 downwards.
GGTGAAGTGTTCACCATAAAGTCCATAGTCAATGTTGGCTCATCCACGCCTAAGTGTGGTAGGCCTACTGGATTTTCACGGTCACAAATAGTGAAACCGATACCAATATCATCAAGACCTGAAATAATCACGATATCGCCTGCTTCAGCTTCTTCAACTGGCACACGCTCAAGACCTCTAAAGCCAAGCACTTGGTTGATACGACCTTGTGCAATTTGCTTATCTTCGTTCATCACAACAACAACCTGACCAGGCTTGATTTTACCATTGCGCACACGGCCTACGCCAAGACGGCCAGTGTAAGTAGAATAGTCTAGTGCAGAAATTTGCATTTGCAATGGTGCGCTGCTGTCGCCAGATGGAGATTCCACGTGGCTTAAAATCGTTTCAAACAATGGGCGCATATTATCGCTAGCAACCTTCATATCAAGGGTTGCAAAACCATTCAATGCTGAAGCAAATACTACTGGGAAGTCTAACTGCTCATCTGTTGCACCTAAATTAGCAAACAGATCAAATGTTTGGTCGATTACCCAGTCAGGACGGCTACCTGGACGGTCAACTTTATTGATTACTACAATAGGCTTCAAACCTAAAGCCAACGCTTTTTTCGTTACGAAGCGAGTTTGCGGCATTGGGCCCTCTACAGCGTCCACTAGCAATACCACGCCATCCACCATACCTAATACGCGCTCTACTTCACCACCGAAGTCAGCATGGCCTGGAGTATCCACGATATTAATATGTGTACCTTCGTAGTTCAGCGCTGTGTTTTTCGCCAAAATAGTAATACCACGTTCTTTTTCAATATCGCCACTATCCATCACACGCTCAGACACTGCCTGATGAGATGAGAATGTGCCTGCTTGATGTAGAAGTTTATCAACCATAGTTGTTTTACCATGGTCAACGTGGGCAATAATTGCGATATTTCTTAAATTACGAGACATTGTCTTGCTACCAGTTCATTGAAAGGCGGCGATTTTAACACATTAAGCCCCAAGAATGATTTAACAATATGCAAATATAGAAAAAACTCTTTGACAAAGTGTAATTAATGCATATAATGCGCACAACTTAGAACTTTAAATAGCTAAACAAATAGCTCTAAAAGTTTTAGATTCATCGCCCTGACCCTCAGTCACTCGTGAACTTTTGAAGTGACTATCTTTAGATTTAATATTAAATCTATCTTTACTGGTTAGCGGCTATGCCCGTGCGCTGGTAAATAAAGCATCTCGAAACTATATATTTGAAACTTGCTTTTTGCGTTATGTTGTTTTTTACAACATCACTGTAAACATACATGTATTTGCTCGCGCCCTTTTATTGTTTTTATAAAACTGCTTTTGAAAGGGACTACCTTGTCTTTTGAATCATTAAACCTTAATCCTGCCATCCTTCGTGCTATTGAAGAAACAGGCTACACCACCCCTACTCCTATCCAAGCACAGGCAATCCCTGTGGTAATGGAAGGCCATGACTTGATGGCCTCAGCACAAACCGGCACTGGTAAAACTGCAGGCTTCATGCTGCCAGCACTTAACTTATTAGCTACACCACACGAATCAAAAAGCCGTGGCCCACGTATTTTGGTGTTAACACCTACACGTGAACTTGCAACACAAGTAAACGAAGCTGCACGTAAATACGGCAAATTCTTACGTGCACGTACTGTAAGTATCGTAGGCGGTATGCCTTATCCACTACAAAACAAATTGTTGTCACAACCACTAGATATTCTAGTTGCTACACCAGGCCGCTTGCTAGATCACATGGAACGTGGCCGTATTGACTTATCACGTTTACAAATGTTGATTTTAGACGAAGCTGACCGCATGCTGGACATGGGCTTCTTACCTGATGTTGAGCGTATTTGTGAGCAACTATCTGCTGAGCGTCAAACACTGTTGTTCTCAGCAACATTAGATGGCGACATCGCACGCATTGCAAACAAGATTCTTAAAAACCCTAAAACGGTTCAAGTTGCCGCACAACGTGAAAAACATGCAAACATTGAGCAACGCTTGCACTTTGTTGATGACATGACACACAAAAACAAACTACTTGAGCATTTATTGATTGCTCCAGAAGTTAACCAAGCCATTATTTTCACCAGCACTAAACGTCATGCTGATGTTTTAGCTGAAGATTTGTATGCTGCTGGCCATAAAACGGCGGCACTACACGGTGATATGACACAAGGTGCACGTAACCGCACATTGACTAAATTACGTCATGGCGATGTAAAAATCTTGGTAGCGACTGACGTTGCTGCACGTGGTATTGACGTACACGGCATTACACACGTAATCAACTACGACTTACCTAAATTTGCTGAAGATTATGTACACCGTATCGGCCGTACTGGTCGCGCGAACAACACCGGTATCGCGATTTCTTTTGCATCAAATATGGATAGACATATTTTACGTAAAATTGAGCAATTCACTGGTAACCGTATGGAACCAGCAGTGATTGAAGGCTTTGAACCAAAACGTGCGATGAAGATGGATGGCCCTAGCGGCAGCCGTCGTGATGGTCATAAACCAGGTGGCCGTGGTGGCTTTAAACCACGTGATGACCGTGGTGGTTATAAAGGCCGTGATGATCGCAATGGTTCTAGCCGTGATAGCGCTCCTCGCAGCGAAAACCGTTTTGAAAACCGTGGCAACCGTGACTCAGCACCGCGTGAAGTTAATGGCAACTCAGCTGGTTATGCTGGCAGATCTGATGCTAACCGCTCAGAAAGACCATCTGGCGACCGCCCACGTAGCTTTGGTGACCGCCCAGCGTTTGATAAAAACTCTGGCGACCGTAGCCGTGGCAACAATGCAGGTGCACCTAACCGTAGCTTTGGCGATAGCGTAGCTTTTGGTAAAAAACCATACGCACGCGACGGTCAACGTAGTGAGGGCCGTAACGATCGTGGCGCAGCACCAGCACGTCGTGATGGCGCTCGCAATGACAGCCGCAGCCCAGCACGTAGTGGCTTTGGCGGTGCAAACGCAGGTGCAGGCACGGGTGCACCACGTCGCTCACGTAGTTTTGCATAATTTAAGTAAAGACCTTAATTGAACAGTACCCAACAAATGACAGAAATCGTAACGACTGACAGCCCAAGTTTCAGCACATTAGGACTCGCACCTGAGCTCTTACGTGCATTAACTGAATCTGGTTACACTACCCCAACACCAATTCAGGCACAGGCTATTCCTGTCGCCTTAGCTGGTGGGGATTTAATGGCAGGCGCACAAACTGGCACAGGTAAGACTGCGGCCTTTTCACTACCCCTGCTACAGAAGTTACTACCGCTAGCCAATAACAGCACCTCTCCAGCTAAGCATCCAGTACGTGCGTTGATTTTAACGCCGACACGCGAGCTTGCGATTCAAGTGGAAGAAAGCGTAAAAGCGTATGCAAAACATACGCAATTACGCTCACTAGTGGTGTATGGCGGCGTAGATATCAAAACACAAACACCTCACCTTAAAACTGGGGTTGAAGTGTTGGTAGCGACGCCTGGCCGTTTGTTGGATCATATTGAACAAAAAACGCTGCAACTTAATCAAGTGCAAATGTTAGTGCTTGATGAAGCAGACAGAATGCTGGACATGGGCTTTATGCCTGATTTGAAACGTATTTTGGCATTGTTGCCAAAACAGCGCCAAAACCTAATGTTTTCAGCGACATTCTCAAACGAGATTAAAAAGTTAGCAGATGACTTTTTAACTAAACCACAATTAATTGAAGTGGCGCGTAGCAATGCCACCAATGACAATGTGACGCAAAAAGTATATCAAGTTGCGCAATCAGATAAAGAAGCCTTACTGATTCAACTATTAAAAGAAGCCGATGCAAAACAAGTCATCGTATTCACCAAAACAAAATTAACAGCAAGCCGCTTAAGCCGTAGTCTAGTGCGCGAAGGCATTGCTGCAGATGCGATTCATGGCGACAAAAATCAGCAAGAACGTATTAAAGCTTTGGATGCGTTTAAAGCTGGTAACGTTTCAGCGCTTATTGCTACTGACGTTGCCGCACGCGGTTTAGATATTAGTGAATTACCAATGGTAATTAACTATGAGATTCCAAGTGCACCAGAAGATTATGTACACCGTATTGGCCGCACCGGACGTGCTGGTGCATTAGGTGTAGCGATTTCTTTTGTTAGTGATGATGAAGAAAAATATCTGGTTGAAATCGAGAAGCTAATTAAGCGCCAAATCACTAAAGAGACCGTTGCTTTAGACAGACCGAGCACACGTGCCCGCAGCCATGCAGCTAGCCCAGTGAAAGACCGTGAAACAACAACTGCTAGACGCATACCAGCTAAGAAAAAGAGCGCTGACCCATGGTTTGATAAGCCGTACGAACCAAACACGCAGCAAGAAAAAAATGTTGTTGCTACCAGACAAATTAACACGAAGAAAGCACCGGTAGCAGCACTGCTTGGTGGCTTATCTAGAAAGTAAGCAACAGCAACAATTGGCAACTTAAAGTTGCAATGTGATTAGGGGCACTTGCGTGCCCCTGTTTTTTTAGTGCCCCTGTTTATTGCGCATAAAGTCAGCGACGCCATACAACTGATTGGCTAACTTTTTCATCAAGTCGTCGTCATATTCCAACTGATGCATAGCCTTAATCATGCAATACATCCATTGATCACGTGCTGATTCACCAATCTCAAAAGGCATATGTCGTTTACGTAGCATAGGATGCCCATAGCGCTCGATATATAGCTGCGGCCCACCTGTCCACCCTGTAAGAAACATAAAGAGCTTCTCACGTGCAGACGTTAAATCAGGTTGATGCATATCACGCAGAGGCTTGGCCTTAGGGTCACTATCCATGATGTCGTAAAACGTTTCAACTAGCAGACGTATATTTTGTGTGCCACTCTCCGCGCCGCCAAGCAGTTCAAAAAATGTACGTTTATCACTGCCTGCTTCTTCTATTTCATTCAACATTGTCTTAAAACCTTGATTGCAGGATATTCAAACCTCAATGATTAAAATCAAGGAGTCAATTCCGCACTTAAATATTTACATGCTTGCAGTTTTTATATGTCAACCGTTATTACCAAGCTAGCCGCTAATTTTGCACTCGCTCTAGCTTCAGTCACATCTTTACCTGACGCTAACGCAACACCCATACGTCTTTTGGTGAATGACTCTGGCTTACCAAACAAACGAATATCTGCGTTAGTCACGGCCAAGGCTTTTTCTACGCCTTCAAAAGCCAGCTGCTTGGTATTATGACCGCCGTAAATCACAGCGCTAGCGCCTGCTTCACGTAAACTTACATCGACAGGCAAGCCCAAAATCGCACGTGCATGTAAATCAAACTCACTAAAGCGTTGTGTAGCCATGGTAACCATGCCAGTATCATGTGGACGCGGGCTAACTTCACTAAACCAAACTTGGTCGCCCTTCACAAATAGCTCTACACCAAACAAACCCAATCCGCCTAAGCTGTCTGTCACGGCTTTTGCAATACGTTTAGATTCTTCTAATGCTTTGCTTGCCATTGGTTGCGGTTGCCAACTCTCTACATAGTCACCTTTTTCTTGTAAATGTCCAATTGGATCACAGAAATAGGTGTTAATTTCCCCTTGCGCGTTTTTAGCACGTACGGTTAACAAGGTGATTTCGTAGTCAAAATCAATTTGCCCTTCAACAATCACCACACCTTGATTAACACGACCCGCTGACGCAGCATAGCTCCATGCCGCAGACACCTCACTTGCTTGGGTAAGGCGTGACTGCCCCTTACCTGAAGACGACATGGTTGGCTTAATAAAACACGGGTAACCGATTCCGGCATCAATTGCAGCCTGAAGTTCCGCTTCGCTGCGTGCGAATGCGTAAGGTGAGGTTGGTAAATTAAGCTCTTCAGCGGCTAGTCGGCGAATTCCCTCACGGTTCATAGTGAGTTGCACAGCTTTAACGGTAGGAATCACAGTTGCGATTCCTGACTTCTCAATATCGGCAAGCGTTGCTGTATTCAAGGCTTCAATCTCAGGCACAATTAAATGTGGCTGCTCAAGCGCAATCAACTGACGCAACGCCTGATCATCTGTCATATCAATAACGTGCGCGCGATGCGCCACCTGATGGCCTGGTGCATTTTCGTAACGGTCAACCGCAATCACTTCCACACCTAAACGCTGTAAAGCGATAATCACCTCTTTGCCAAGCTCACCACTACCTAAGAGCATGACACGGGTTGCATTAGGACTTAAGGGAGTTCCGATTCGCATAGGGATTCTTTCGTTTGATGATTGCTCGAATCATACCACGCAGCTATTTTTAAGAAAATTGCAGATGCGGGTTAATTCACAAGAAAATCAGAAATAGAAGTAATTCAGCAGGTAATGGCTATACCGTGCAAGCCTAAACTCCGCTCAATGTGCAGGCTTTGGCCGCACTAAGCCTTAGATGCAAAGCTTAAGTGCAACAAGCCTAGAATACGCTAGGGCTTGATTTGATGCTTATCCATACGATAGCGCATTGTCATGCGGGTAATGCCGAGTTTTCTGGCGGCTTCAGAAACATTAAATTTAGTTTCCGTTAACACCTGTAGCAATATCGCCCGCTCTGCGGCATCTAAGGCAGATTGATGCGAATCCAAGGACATCAGCGGCACAGCCTCTGCAGGGCGAGTATTTGGCAATGCCAAATCAATATCCGTTAATTCACCGTTATGGCAAAGCAACATGGCACGCGTAACCTGATGCTTTAGCTCACGTACATTACCAGGCCATCGGTAAGCTTGCACGGTGCTAATTGCCTCACGTGTAAAATGCGGGCTGGTTAAACCGTAACGCCTTGCGGTTTGGGAAGCAAAGTGCTGTGCCAGCAACATAATATCTTGGCCACGGTCACGCAATGGCGGCATGGAAATGCTCATCATATTCAATCGGTAGTATAAGTCCTGCCTAAAACGCCCACTCTGCGACATATCATGCAGATTGCGATTGGTTGCAGCCACAAACCGAGCAGGCACAGCGCGCTCTTTAGTGGAGCCAATGCGCCTAACCACGCGACGCTCAAGTACATTAAGTAATTTGGCTTGCAGCGCTAACGGCAACTCACCGATTTCATCCAGAAACAAAGTGCCGTCTTCAGCCGCTTCAATCAAGCCAGGTCTGGCGCCAACTGCACCGGTAAACGCGCCCTTTTCATGCCCGAATAACTCACTCTCCATCAACTCAGCAGGTAATGATGCACAATCAACTTGTACAAACGGCTTTTCACTATTCGCGCAGGATAAATGCAGCAAGCGTGCAGCAACATCTTTACCCGTACCAGTTTCACCGCCAATCAGCACTGTAGGCGGCACACTATCATTTGAAACTAGTTGTGCAATTCGAGTAATCTGCATTTTCACATTCTGCATTGCGGGGCTATCGCCCAATAGTTCAACCCCTTCTGATGCATGCGCATTGCGCTGACGTGAGTAATCCAAGCTCTTGCTCTGGCTTGCCGCAGTTTCAGCTTTTTGAATCGACAAAAGCAACTCTTCGAGATCAATCGGCTTTTTAAGATAATCAACTGCACCCTGTTTCATGGCGTTAACTGCATCGCTAATTTCACCATGTGCAGTCATCACAATGACCACAGCCCCTTTTGCTACAAATTCCGGCAGCAGATCCAGGCCATTGCCATCTGGCAAACGCATATCTAGCAATACTACATCCGGTGTAAACTGCCTTACGATATTACGTGCGTCTTGCAGGCTTTCTACATGTGCACACTCATAACCAGACTTTTGCAGACGACGCACCACTGCACGTGCAAACAGTGCTTCGTCTTCAACAATCAGTACTTTTGACTGCTGCTTTCCTGTTACTAAGTTATCGTTGGTGCTGTGGTACGCTAATTGCAATGCTTACTCCTGAAATGCGAATGTGAGGTTGTTATTTATCAGTCAACGTTAGCAAGAAACATTCCAAACAGTTTTAATATGAAATTCAATTAATCGCTAATCAAGCCCGCACTATGCCAATTTAAATAAAAACTATGAGCTGTGCATTACACCTACAGCGCGCAAGGCTAGCCAAGCTTAAAATATGTTTAGGTTATTTTTACTAAATAATTCACCAATCCCATCACGACATATTCAACCATAATATGGTTTATTACAACCATATTATGGTTATAAACAACCAATCAAGGCTATTTACAACCATAAATGGACATAAGTAAAAACAATCAACTACTGCAAGCTATTCAACATACTCTATAAAATTCAAATAGTTAAATAAACAACATGGAAATAGACACGAAATGGAATATTAATTGCATATATTGGACACTATCACATGACGATAAATGTAATTTTTTATTGAAAGTAGCAAAATGAAGAAACCAGTAATGAAACTAAGCGCTGTTGCCGTGATGCTTGCATTCGCAAACACATCAGCATTTGCAGACGATACGCCAATGACCCTTAAAAAAGTTGAGGTATATGGAACAACACCACTGCCTGGCATTGGATTACCGTTAAACAGAGTGCCAGCTAATATTCAAATGGCATCACAAAAAGACGTTAAGAATCAATCTGGCGTGTCGATTGCCGATTACATGACAAACAACATGCAGGGCGTTACTGTATCTGACATGTCAGGCAACCCATGGCAACCGGAAATTAATTTCCGCGGTTACTCTGCATCATCATTATTAGGCAACGCTCAGGGTTTATCTACCTATGTAGATGGCGTGCGCGTTAACGAGCCATTTGGTGACGTGACACTTTGGGACAAAATTCCTAGTTTTGCTATTGGCAATATGCAAATGGTACCGGGTTCGAACCCTTTATTCGGCCTAAACACATTAGGTGGTGCAATTGTAGTCCACACAAAAAGCGGACGTGACAATCAAGGCATGGCTTTGGAGTACGAGGCTGGCTCATGGGGACGCCAACGCGCTTTAATCGAAGCTGGTGGCGTGTCAAAAGATGGTTCAGTTGACTACATGCTGGGCTATCAACACACAACAGAAGATGGCTGGAGAAAAAGCTCACCATCACACTTGAATCAGTTATTTGGCAAATTTGGCTGGCAGAACGAAACCACGAAATTAGACCTCACCTACATTGGCACAGATAACAGCCTGATTGGCAATGGTTTTGCACCTCAAAACCTGTTGAGCGGTGATCGTGATCAAATCCATACACGTCCAGACCTTACTAATAACTACTCTCATTTCCTAGCGCTGAACGGCTCTCATTGGATTAATGAAGACACCATGTTCTCAGGCAATGTCTATTACAGAAAATCTAACCGTCATACCAAAAATGGCGACCTATGGGAACTTGAAGGTGCAAATGCATATGGTTTAGAGGATGACGAAGAGTATGTAGGTTCAGTCATGAACACATCCAAAACTAGACAAGACACCTACGGTATGACAGGTCAAGTGACGTTTGACCAAGACTGGATGGGCAAGAAAAATCAATTTGTGGTTGGCGCTGGCTACGACTACACACTGATGCGCTTCAAGCAATCTGAACACGTTAACGTCTCTAGCTTTAGTGAAGGAGACGAAGGTACTAGCGGCCTACCGGGACTAAGTGACTCTGTATTTGATAGTAGCAGAGCACCTATCATGGCTGGTGACGGCTTACTCCCGCAAAGACAAACCACTGGCCTAACTGGCAAGCAATACACGGCTCGTCTATTTGCCACTGATACATTATCACTTAACGAAAAATGGCATTTAACCGGCGGTGCAAGCTGGAACTTCACCCGTGTTGACAACGTAGACACTTTAAGAGGCGGTTACTCACCAACCAACCCCAACAGCTTGACGGCAAGAGATAGCTATACACGTTTAAATCCAAGTATCGGCCTAACCCATACACCTAATGACAATTTAACGTTCTTTACCTCTTACAGCGAATCTAGCCGTGCACCAACGGCCATTGAGCTTGGCTGTTCTAATCCAGCAGCACCATGCTTACTGCCTTCAGCAATGGCGGATGATCCTCCTCTAAACCAAGTGGTTGCAAAAACCTATGAGTTTGGCGCACGTGGTTTACTCACTGAGAATGTTCGCTGGAATGCAGGCGTATATCAAGCCGTTAACCACGATGATATTCAATTTACTGCTGCGGGCTCATCAAATGGTGCTGGCTACTACAAAAACGTAGGCCGCACTAAACGCCAAGGCTTAGATATGGGCCTATCTGGTGATGCAGATAAATTCAAATGGAGTGCTTCATACAGCTATGTACGTGCCACTTACGACTCTGACGTGTCGTTCGTTAGCGGCTCAAACTCATCAGAAGATAGCAACTCTATGATTTATGCAAAACCGGGTGACCGTATTCCGTCTATTCCTGCGCATCAGTTAAAACTGCGCGGTCAATATACGGTAACACCATCATGGACGGTTGGCAGCAGCGTGGTTGGCTTCTCCAATGCATATGTTTGGGGTAATGAAAATAACCAACATCAAGCCAATAGCGCAACTTGTGTAGCAGATAACCAAGAGTGTGCAACTGGTAACGGTAAAGTAAGCGGCTATTTCATTGTTAACTTAGATACACAGTACAACATTGGTAATGGCTGGAAAGCATTTGCTAAAGCCACCAACATTTTTGACCGTGAATACAATGTGAGTGGCCGTTTAGCTGAAACAATGTTTGCAGCTGATGGTACATATGGCACAGAATCAAAACAACTTGGCTTGTTGCCTGGTGCACCACGTGCAGCTTGGATTGGTGCGCGCTATGAGTTTGGCGGCCCAAAAACATCTGCAAGTAAATAAACAGCAGTAAAAACAAGCTAGGCTATTTTAACGAATGGCTGCTTAACAAAAAGGGGTTACAGTTCGCTGTAACCCCTTTTTTTATGTCAGCTCGTTAGGCGTTGTCCAACTAAAACAGTGACCTACCCGCTAAATACTATTGAGCAATTGCCTTGGTGGTATGTTCAGAAAACTACGTAAGCCCAACCATGCGGCCCCAGGAATAACAACTGCAGCAATCATTGTACCTATAAGCATCACGCTCAAATTAAACTGAAACGGAATATCAAGCACACGTACGCTAATGTAATAGGCTAAAAAGTTTGCCGCAATAGAGGCCACTAATGCAGAAATAAAACCAATGCAGGCAAACTCAGCAATATAAGCGATACTTACCTGTTGCCTCGATGCTCCAAACACACGCATCAAGGTTGCCTCTCTAACCCTCTCTTCTCGGGTTGCCACTAGAGCAGCATACAACACGGCAACTCCTACTAGCAGGCTAAAAGCAAATACGTACTCAACCGCCTGACTCATTCTTTGCATAATGCCACGCACTTGCTGCATTAGGGCAGCAATATCAATCACTGTTAAATTAGGATACTGTTTAATCAGTTGATTGAGCGAGCTCTCTGCGCCTATCGGTAAATGAAAACTACTGATATGACTGGCAGCAAATTGATCTAGCACCCCTGGTGGTGTCACCGCAAAAAAGTTAGCGCGCATGGTGTCCCACTCTACTTTTCTAATACTGCTTACCGTCAGGTTTAGCGGGCTTCCAGCTACATCGAACTGCAGTTCATCGCCAAGTTTGATGTTTAGACTCTTTGCCAAGCCTTCTTCTAACGATATTAATGGCTTGCCATAATCCTGACTCGGCCACCAACGCCCTGCAATCAGCTTATTATCACTTTGCATTTCTGCCGCCCAGGATAAATTAAACTCGCGTTCAGCAAGCCTTTTGGCGCGTTCATCTTGCCACTCTACCGTTTTAATCAGCTCTTTATTTTTGCTGACTAAGCGCGCCCGTACCATCGGGAATATAGCCGCGTCTTTAATATTCTGTGCAGTAAAAAACTGACTTACCTTGTCAATCTGGTCTGGCTGGATGTTAATAACAAATCGATTAGGTGCGTCTTCAGGCAAAGACGCTTGCCAATTACGGATCAGATCACCACGTATCAATGTGAGCAGCATAATCACCATCAAGCCCATGCAGAAGCCTATCATTTGCACGGCAGACAAGGCTAAGCGTCGTTTTAAGCCCTGTATACCAAGACTCACTGATGCTAGCAACCTGGTTTGGGGCGTAGCCCTCAAAAAACGCTGGACCAAATATGTTAAGAGGAAAACAAAACAAAGCACGACCAAACTCAATACCAGCATTGCCACAATTGTAGATAGCGCAATATTTACATCATGTGCTTGCCAGAAAATCATCAGCACCATCATCAACGCCGCAGGCAAAAACTTAGCTTGTGCAGACAGAGGCTGCATCAGCGTATCCAACCTCAGTATATTCATTGCGGACAGATTTCTCATTTGCCAAGCATGCGGCAACACTACAGCAATCATCATGCCTATGCTTGCGAAAATACCAATCAACACGGGTGCGACAGAGGTAGGTGGCAGTGTTTCAACAAATAGGCTACCAGCCAATTGTGCCAAACCCATCTGTGCAACAAAGCCTAGCAAGGCACCAAGCAACGCACTGAGTAAAGCAATGATTAGGGTTTGAATGGTCAGTATTTGCAGCACTGTAGCCTGCTGAGCGCCAAAACAGCGCATCAGCGCAAACGTATTTAGGCTTTGCTTGATATACGGCAGACTGGACAGCAACATAGCCACCATCGCCAGCACCACGCTCACCATGGCAGATAAACCCAAGAACTGCTGCGCTTTATCCAATGCTGTTTTAATTTCAGGGCGCGCATTACGTACATCATCTATACGCTCACCACGATTCAGCTTAGGTTTAGCCTGTGCAGAATAGTCATTAATCTTTTCAGGCGTAGATGCTAGCAATAGCTGGTATTTCACGCGACTACCGTATTGAATCAGCTTGGTAGCGGCTAAATCCGAAGCATTCATCATCAGGCGTGGTGCAAAGCTGAACATATTGCCACCACGTGAGGGCTCGCGCAGCAATATTGCAGCCACAACCAAACTACGTTCGCCAACCTCCAACTGGTCACCAACTTTAACATCTAACAACGTGGCTAAACGTGGCTCTATCCAAACCTCACCGGATTGCGGTGCCGTTTGTACAGACTGCCCTGCCTCACCAGCATGCTTGCCAATGGTTAAATGGCCACGGAGCGGAAAGTTAGCTTCAATCGCTTTAATTTCAACTAACTGGCTAGATTCCCCATACATCACCATACTAGGAAACTCATAAGTAAGCGTTGTTGGAATTTTCTGTGCGAGGGCTGGTTCAATCAATGCCTGCGGGATGGGATGGTCCGCAATAACTGCCAAGTCGCCGCCTATCAGCAAGCTACCCTGCTGATTGAGGGCAGACTCAATGCGCTGTGTGAAGAAGCTCACTGCAGTGATAGCGGCAACCGCTAACACTAATGCAAACACCAGCACCCTTAATGCACCAGCTCGCCACAAACTAATGGTCTGTGACCATGCCAATTTAGTAGCAAGCATCATGACTGTGTCACTTCACTCAGAACGCCAGCATCTAACTTAAACAGGCGCTTACAGCGATTTGCCAACTGAATGTCATGAGTCACCAACACCAAGGTAGTGCCTGCCTCCTGATTCATTTTAAACAGCAACTCAATAATCATTTGCCCAGTAGTACTATCTAAATTACCGGTAGGCTCATCTGCAAACAAAATACTAGGCTGCGTAGCAAAAGCACGCGCAATTGCTACACGCTGCTGCTCGCCACCCGATAGCTGCTTGGGGTAATGTTGCACACGATGACTAAGACCCACTTTATCCAAGGCATCTAGGCTTAATTTCTCTGCCGCTGCATGGCTTTTTAATTGCAGAGGCAGCATCACGTTTTCTAGCGCAGTCAGTGCAGGCAATAATTGGAATGACTGAAACACAAAACCCATATCAGCAGCACGTACTGCAGCACGGCTATCTTCACCTAAACTGCTAAAGGCGTTACCTCTAATTTGAACGCTTCCACTGGTTGGAATATCCAACCCTGCAAGCATACTGAGCAATGTTGATTTACCTGAACCTGAGCTACCGATGATGGCGATTTGATCTCCATTTTCCACACTGAGATTTAGGCCACTGAGTATGCGAATTTGGTTATCATGGTTAGTAATTTCATAATGTAAATCTTGTGCTTGAATCAAAGGAGGCTGTTGCATTCATGTCGTTCCGTTTATTGTTAGTCTTTAAATTCTTTTTGAAAACCGTATTGCTTAGTTGGTTGTTTTTGAATTTCGTTGCATGGTCTGCCCCCGTTTTTGCAGAAAACGCAAAAATCATGGTGTATGGAGATAGCTTATCTGCAGCGTATGGCATACCACAACAACAAGGCTGGGCATCATTACTACAAAAAAAGCTAGATGCAGAGCATTATCAATACCAAGTCGTGAATACCAGCATTAGCGGAGAGACCACCAGTGGCGGGCTTAGTCGTATTCAGCAAGCTCTCAACCAGACCAAGCCTAATATTATTATTCTTGAACTTGGCGCAAATGATGGCCTGCGTGGTTTACCGATTCCGGAAATGACTGCCAACCTCAACACTATCATCGAGCAAAGTAAAAAATCTGGCGCCAAAGTATTATTAGTAGGGATGAGAATTCCACCTAATTACGGTCCACAATACACAACACGCTTTAGCCAAAGCTACTTGAAACTCAGCCAGCAACACAACATTCCATTGGTACCGTTTATGTTAGATAACATCGCAGCAAAAGCGAACCTGATTCAGGATGACGGGCTGCACCCAAACGCCATTGCACAACCATTGGTTTTAGACAACATTTGGCCACACTTAAAGCAATTACTAAAAAAATAACCTTGGCTTGCAAACCAGTATAAAGTTGTATGGCACTAAGCTTGTGATTGGTGTGCTTCAAATGCAGCAGGCTGCCAGGTAACCTCCAGCCCTGGCTCATCGTCAGCGGCTTTGAGCTCATGTGCAACACCTATCCCTGGCACGCAGGCTAGGCTATCCTGCCAGTATATCAATGGCACATGGTCGCGCTGCCAAGGTGGGATATTGGCAGCTTGCAGCAGATGCTTCAGTGTTCGCGTTGGCCTGGTAACATCTGGTTTAAAACGCTCGCCACCGCTACGGTTAGTAATTCTGAGCCTAGTCATGCCAAGTTTAAGCGCAAGACCCGCGCCTTGCACTTGCTTGAATGTAAGCAGACCACCATTAGGCACCGTCAATGTTGCTTCACCATTCCACACCATATCATATGGCTCGTTCACTTGTGGCACACAGAGATAAGCGCGCTGTTGGTATCGTCTTAAGGTGTAATGCTGAATATTGATGCTCAACTCTGCATCTGGCTTAGCGTTAAGCAGTTGCTCTAACATCTCGGCAAGATGATCAGATGTAGGCATCGCAATCTTATGCTGCGCAAACCACCATCGTAATAAGTTCTTGGCGCGCACCAGACCCAACTGCGCCAACCCCTGCAAACAAATACTGCTGTTAACAACGATATCTTGCGCATCCATTTCAGCTAATACCTCTAGTAATGAGCTCGCCTCTGCTAAGTGAGAAGCTGTTCTGGCAATAACGGACTGCACACTAGGATAACGCGCCTGTAAAATTGGCATGATATCGTGACGTATAAAATTACGTTCATACTTGGTGTTGCTATTACTCTCGTCATCACACCATGTAAGGTTATGCTGTACCGCATAATCAAACAGTGTGCGTCTGGGCACACCTAGCAATGGCCGCATCAAGCTGCGTGTTTGATCCACAGCCGCCATACTGCTCAGGCCTTTTACCCCAGCACCTCTTAATAGCTGTAGAAGCAAGGTTTCCGCCTGGTCATCCTGATGATGTGCGGTGACAACAAAGCCCGCCTGAATTGCACTCTGCTCATTAAACAAGGCTTGATAACGTAATAAACGTGCAGCAGCCTCAACCCCTAACTTACTGGCTTGGTCCACGCTCACACGGCTAATAGTAATAGGTACATCAAGCAACCGGCACTGTTGCTCGCACAAGGCGGCCCAATCGTCTGCATTTGAACTCAAACCATGGTGTACATGCAAAGCGTACAGTTCAAACCCTAGTAAGGGCTTAAGCGTAACCAATAGGTGTAGCAATACGGAAGAATCTAAACCGCCACTTAATGCGAGCAGCAACTTAGGCTTTGCAGCTAGCAGAGGGGCTGATGGCTGTGTATCGAAAGTTAAACACTTACTCGAGAATAAGTGCTGGCTTAAAAAGGAATGTAGTTCAGATAATACTGGATGAAGTGCATTTGAATCAGGCTGGCTTGCTAAAGCTTGCTTACCAGCCCGTTTGATAGAAGCCTTACTTTTCAGCAACTTCTTTGAATTTGCCATAGCTCATTAAGCGCTCATAACGGCTCACTAATAATGTTTTAATTGATTTAGCTTTAAAGCGAGTCAGTTCTTCTTTCAGCGCAGTTTTTAATGATGCCATCATCTCATCAGGTGCACGGTGCGCGCCACCCATAGGTTCTGGGACAATTTTATCGATTAAGCCTAGGGTTTTAAGCTTATCAGCCGTAATCGCCAGTGCTTCAGCAGCAACAGAAGCTTTATCCGCACTCTTATACAAAATAGAAGCGCAACCTTCTGGCGAAATCACAGAGTAAGTACCGTATTGCAACATCAGCAACTGATCCACAACGCCGAGTGCCAAAGCACCGCCAGAACCACCCTCACCGATAATTACACCGATGATAGGTGTTTTTAACTCAGCCATTACATATAGGTTGCGTGCAATCGCCTCAGATTGACCGCGTTCTTCAGCACCAATACCAGGATATGCACCTGGAGTGTCAATAAACGTCACGATTGGTATATTAAATTTCTCAGCCAAGCGGAACAAACGTAGCGCCTTACGATAACCTTCAGGGCGTGGCATACCGAAATTACGATACTGACGTTCTTTGATATCACGTCCTTTTTGATGGCCGATTACCATCACCGGCTGGCCTTCAAATCTAGCGATACCGCCTACAATTGCAGGGTCGTCCGAGAAGGCACGGTCACCGTGTAATTCTTCAAAATCTGTAAATAAAGCCTGAATATAATCTAGTGTATATGGGCGCTGTGGGTGGCGCGCCATTTGAGAAATCTGCCAAGCAGTCAAATTGCCATAAATATCTTCAGATAGCTTTTTGCTTTTCTTTTCTAATGCTACCAACTCTTTTGAGATATCCAGATTATCGTGGTCATCATGTGATGAGCGCAGGCTCTCGATTTTCGCTTCTAATTGAGCGATTGGTTGTTCAAAATCTAAATAAGTAATTTTCATATCGTTATGTTTTGTCTCAAATAATCTGATTATTTAATGCATAAATTTACTACTAGGCGCTGGCTTGCACTGAACACAAGCCTATTAAAGAAACGTTAAGTTTGCATAAATCCGTCATTATTAGCGGTGTGACCACTTATATAGCATTATCCACAATGCGCTAATTATATAGGATTTTTACATTATTCTTACTCAACCATTCGCTTAAACTCGCAATCAGCTCATCATGCAAATCCACGCGCCAGTCATTCCCTAGCATCAGTTCAACTTTGCTGGTTTGATTATGGTACTCAATTTTAATCGGGCAGCCGCGCACTTCATCCGAGACATTCACACAATATGGTTTTAATAATGTCTTTAACTTAGCTGCGTCAGACTGGCCATTACACATGATTTTAAGAAAGCTGGCGCGAGTGTTTCTTAATGCAGAGAGGTCATATAGTTTGCGTGCATTCACGCGCACCCCACCAGAAAACTCATCATGGCTCACGCGCCCTTCTACAATCACTAGCTGGTCATCTTTTAGCAGTTGCTGCGATTGATTTAACAAATCATTACCAACCACCACTTCAATTCTGGTTGTGCCATCATCTAGGCCTACGATTGCCATTTTGCCGCGCGCAGTCATACGGTTACGTACACCGGAGACAATACCTGCCAATAGCTGCGGCTGATCCTTAGGCGCCAAGTTAGCCAAAGTGGTGCTGATAAACTGGCTTAAATCTTTTTGATAAGACCAATAGGGATGGCCGCTAAAATAAAAGCCCAATGCAATTTTTTCTTCTTGCAGACGTTGCTGCTCTGGCCATGGCGCAACGCTAGGTAGCAC
This sequence comes from Methylotenera sp., assembly GCF_036401095.1. Taxonomy (GTDB): domain Bacteria; phylum Pseudomonadota; class Gammaproteobacteria; order Burkholderiales; family Methylophilaceae; genus Methylotenera. The sequence goes on along the minus strand of NZ_DASWWA010000021.1, from coordinate 210,401 downwards.
ATGCACAGATTGGTCTGACGCCTCACCAAACAAGCTATTCTGGTTGCTATTTGCATTTGCTTGCTCAGCCGCACTAATTGCCAAGGCAACCCCTGCCAATAAAGCATGTCGGTTAGCTTCTAGCTTATCAAACGCGCCAGCTCTAATCAGTGACTCAATGACACGTCGGTTCACCTTGCGCAAATCTAATCGGCTGCAGAAATCAAATAAGCTAGTGAATGGGCCATCTTTAGCTCTCGCTTGTAAAATCACATCAATCGCGGCTGAGCCGGTACCTTTAACCGCTCCCAAGCCATACAAGATTTGGTTCTTGCTCACAGGCTTAAACTTAAACTCACTTTCATTCACATCCGGCGGCAGTACTTCAACCTGATTCGGTGCGCAATCATCATAAAAGATATGCACACTGTCTGTGTTATTCATATCAGCAGACATGGTCGCAGCCAAGAACGCTGCTGGGTAATGTGTTTTAAGATAAGCAGTATGATAAGCAACTAAGGCATAAGCTGCCGCGTGAGATTTATTAAAACCATAGCCTGCAAACTTTTCCAGCAAGTCAAACAAATCACTGGCTTGCTGCTCAGTCATGTTGTTTTTGGTCGCACCCTCGGTAAATATCTTACGCTGGGCATCCATCTCTTCTTTTTTCTTTTTACCCATCGCACGGCGTAGCAAGTCAGCGCCGCCTAGGCTATAGCCCGCCACCACCTGCGCGATCTGCATTACCTGCTCTTGGTAAACTGCAATTCCGTAGGTTTCTTTTAAGATTGGCTCTGTGAGTGGGTGCGGGTATTCAACGCGCTGCTTACCATGCTTACGGCGGCAATAATCTGGAATCAAATCCATTGGGCCCGGGCGGTACAAAGCCACCAGCGCAATAATATCTTCAAAGCAGTCCGGCATCGCCTGTTTCAGCATGTCCTTCATACCGCGCGACTCTAGCTGGAACACCGCAGTAGTATTAGCTGTTTTTAGTAGCTGAAAAGTAGGCTTGTCATCAATCGGCAGAGTTTCAAAAGACAGTGGCGGCAACTCGCGCTCAGCACGCTGCTTGTTCGCGTTTTCCAGAGCCATGTCTAAAATCGTTAGCGTACGTAAGCCCAAAAAGTCGAACTTCACCAAACCTACGGCTTCAACATCATCCTTATCGTACTGGCTTACCAAGCTCGCACCGTCTGGTTGGCAATACACGGGTGAGAAATCAGCAATCTTACTAGGAGAAATCAACACGCCGCCCGCATGCATACCGATGTTTCGCACTAGGCCCTCAAGGCGTAGTGCAAGCTCCAGTAGCTCTTTTACTTCTTCTTCATTTTCGCGGCGCTCGGCTAGCTGCGGTTCTTTTTCTAGCGCATCAGATAAGGTAATACCCAACTCTAGCGGGATAAGTTTTGCAATGCCATCCACAAAGTTAAATGGCAAATCCAGCACGCGCCCCACGTCTCGAATCACGGCCTTTGCCGCCATGGTACCGAAGGTGGCGATCTGTGAAACAGCATCAATCCCGTATTTTTGTTTTACATAATCGATGACGCGATCGCGCCCTTCCTGACAGAAGTCAATATCAAAGTCAGGCATAGATACGCGGTCTGGGTTTAAGAAGCGCTCGAACAGTAAGTTATATTCCAACGGATCTAGATCCGTAATACCTAGACTGTAAGCAACTACAGAACCCGCACCAGAACCCCGCCCAGGCCCTACTGGCACGCCGTTATTTTTTGCCCAATTAATGAAGTCTGCCACGATTAAGAAATAGCCGGCAAAACCCATCTGGTTAATCACATTGGTTTCAAAGTCTAAGCGTGCAGCGTAGGCATCCTGCTTACTGGCTCGCAGTTCTTCGTTAGGGAACAAAACCTCCAGACGTTTAGCAAGCCCTAAACGTGCCTCTGAAATTAAGTAATCATTCAGGCTTTCATTATTGGGGGTAGGAAACTGCGGTAAATAGTTTTTACCTAACGTAAGATTTAAGTTACAGCGCTTCGCGATTTCTACACTATTGGTCAACGCTTCTGGCATGTCAGCAAACAGCGTTGCGATATCTGCCTGTGTTTTAAAATACTGCTCAGTGGTAAAGTTCTGCGGGCGTCTTTTATCCGCCAACACGTAGCCTTCTGCAATACAGGTTCTTGCTTCGTGTGCGCGATAATCATCCGGAGAGGTAAATTGTATCGGGTGCGTAGCAACAATAGGCAGGTTTAATTCATGTGCAATTCGGCGAGCATGCTGGATATACTGTTCTTCCCCTGCCTTGCTTGCATCAGTCGCAATGCGCTGCACTTCTAGATAAAAGCGATCTGGAAATAACTGATTCCATTCATTTGCGAGCCTTTTAGCCAAGCTTACATTACCTTGAGCGCAGGCCTGGCCTATGTCGCCGGCAAGGCCTCCAGATAACAACAGCAAGCCTTCGGTACCAACTTCAGAGAACCATTCACGCTTAAATTCAGCACGCCCGCGATATTGGTTACTTAGATAAGCACGGCTTAACAGATGGCAAAGCGTTAAGTAACCGGCGTGAGACTGGCACAGTAGCAATAAACGTGAAGGCTGCTCTCGGTTATCCGTATTTTCTAACCAGACATCACAACCTATGATAGGTTTAACACCCTTACCACGTGCTGTTTTATAGAACTTGATAGCACCGAATAAATTACTCAAATCAGTCAATGCCAACGCAGGCATTTTGTCATTCACCGCCTGCTTGACGTAGTCATCTATGCGCACGATACCATCCACAATGGAATACTCGCTATGGCAGCGCAAGTGGACAAAACTAGGAGAAACTGAAGGGGATGGTGTCGTTTGTAGCATAAGGTAATTTTACCTTATTACGGATATGGTTGTCGGTAATGTAAGTGCAAAACTCGACAAAAATATTGCTTGAAACATCATATTTTGCATGATTTAAAGCTTGCTAAATCATGCGTTTTGATAGTGAATAAACAGCGCATGCACGGCACCGACACAGGGCATTACCCTTTGCCAGCACTGGCACTTAAACCTTCATGCTATTAATCATTAAGCAAGGCATGCACTTGCTCAATCAGCACCTCATCTTGCACTGGTTTACCCAAGAATGCATTCACGCCAATTTCTGTCGCCACATTACGATGCTTCTCTGCGGTACGTGAGCTAATAATAATTAATGGTGTATGCGAGGTTTGTACGTTATCACGCACGTAACGTGAGAACTCAAAGCCATCCATACGCGGCATTTCAATATCGGTCAGAATAATCGCTGGCGATATAAGCTGTAACTTTTGAATCGCGTCCATACCATCGTTAGCCGTCACCACTTCAAATCCGTCGCGCTCCAATACACGTGACAGCACTTTACGCATAGTGAGTGAGTCATCCACAACCAAAGCAACTTTTTTCAGTTTTTCCACAATAGGCGCAACATTGGTGACTTTAATCGAGCCGCTGGCTAATTCTTCTCTATTGGCGAGCAACACAGGGTTAATCACCAAAATAATGGCACCATCGCCCATCACCGTCGCGCCGATCATGCCTGGCACATGTGATAGCTGAGTACCCATAGGCTTCATAACCACCTCTTGGTTACCAATCAACTCATCTACATGCAATGCCGTGCGGTAAGCACCGCTGCGTAAGAGAACGACAGGCGTATAAGTATGTGCCTGCGCTATGTGATCAGCATCGCCAACAAGTTTGGACAAGAAGTGTAATGGATACTCTCGTCCAGCCCAGCTGATTTTGTTTGCGTTATAAGCATCGCTTAAATCTAATGATTTAAGTTTTTGCACCTGCTCAACCATCACAGATGGGATGGCATAAATTTGCGTACCAACTCGTGCAAGTACCACCTGCGCAACAGATAACGTCACCGGCAAGTAAATATTGAACATCGCACCTAAACCAGATGCGTTGCTCACATCAATACGTCCGCCTAGCGCCGCAATATCGCTACGCACTGCATCCAAGCCCACACCGCGTCCTGCAATCTGTGAAACGGTGTCTGCTGTTGAGAATCCAGGCTCAAAAATAATCGTCATCAGCGCTTGATCAGACACTTCTTGGTCTGCACCAAACAACCCTTTCTCAACCGCTTTCTGTTTGACTTTAGCCAAATTCACACCGGCGCCATCATCGGTAATCACCAGTGTAATTTCGTCGTTTTCCAAGCTGATTTTCAGCTTGATATGGCCAACCTCAGACTTACCTAGTTTTACGCGCTCAGTGGTAGACTCAAGCCCGTGCGCAACAGCATTACGTAGTAAATGCTCTAACGGGGCACCCATTTTATCCAGCACGCCGCGATCAAGCTCAATGCTTTCACCCTCAATGGTCATTTCAACGCGCTTATTCAGCTCTCTGGCCGTTTGGCGCACGATACGCTGCAAACGCTCAGATATGGTCGAGAACGGTAACATACGTACCGTCATCAAGCCTTGCTGTAACTCACGGTTCATACGGTTTTGTTGCTGCAATGCCGCATCAGTCTGATCTAGGTTTAGCAACAAGCCATGTTGAATCGTAGCCACGTCGTTTACACTCTCGGCCATCATACGGGTCAGCTCTTGCAAACGGGTAAATCGGTCAAACTCTAGCGGGTCAAACGTTTCATTGGCTTCTTGCAGCAAGCTCATACGAGATTGCAACTGTGTCTCTGCCTCAATTTCTAGCTCACGCAGATAAGTACGCAGCCTGCTGATACTATCCGTCAAATCGGTTGATGACTGTTTGAAGTTCTGCATTTCTCTGTCCATACGAGAACGCATAATAGAAACTTCACCTGCCTCATTAATCAATCTGTCTAGCACGTCAGCACGCATACGCAGGAACTGCGTTTTACGCTCGCTCTGTCTGGTTGATTTTGGCGTAGCCGCTTTAACTTTGGCTTGTGCTGGGGTATCGTTAGCCACAGCGCTGCTCATGTCTCCTACCACGTCTTCAAGCATGTAACCGATACGGTCAAACTCGACAAACATCGCATCAAAATCATCTACACTGACTTGATGCCGTAACGCGCGAATCACGTGATCTTCCATCCCATGTACGCTATCGCCGATTGCAGCCTGCCCAGCCATACGCGCACTCCCCTTCAGCGTGTGCAATGCACGTTGCAGGGAGTCTGGATACTCAGCCTCTTTAGGGTTAATACGCCAGCCTCTTAAATCTTTACCGATTTGCGGAATAAGCTCACGCGCCTCTTCCACAAACAAAGCCAATAGCTCATCATTAACGATGGCGTCTTTTCGCTGCAAGGCCTGCTCTGCGGCCAACAGTACACTCGGCTCTACTGGAAACTCAAGCAAAGGCTCAGCTTGCACTAGATCATCTTGAACAAGGTCAGCTAGAGCAAGGCCTGCTGCTGCAAGATCAACTCGAAGAGGCCCATCCTCTAGCATGGCTTCAACCGGCACTTCTGCGACTTTAGCTTTTGACCTGGATTTTTTCTTAGACTTCTCTGTCCGCTCAATTTCAAGTACGGCAGCTTCCGCTTCTTGCGCAGCAGATGCCTGCATTGCCGCAGTGGATTCACTCAGGGCTAAAATTAATGCACGTGAGGATCTTGGGTTTTTAAGCGCCTTGGCTTTTTCTAAACCATCCTTCAGCGCCTTAACCACATTGCCATACAGTGAAATGTGCTGTGCAGTCCAGGCACTATGATGCTCATCTAACCAATGTTCTAGAGCACGCGCCAAGTCACCAATTGCTTTAAACCCGGCGGTGAGTGCATTACTGCCCAAGGTATGTGCGGCACGGCAACTTTCCGCGGTGGGTAAGTCAGTCGAGTTCTCTACCAAGGCTGCCTGTGCATCAATCAATGCCTGTAAATGCTGCTGCGCCTCACCCAGGAATATATTGAAGAATGCTTTACTTAACTTACGAGTGCCACCTATCAGCACTTCTTCTTTTTGTACGGCAGGTTTAACCATTGCAGCATTTTGCTCAAGCTCGCTGATTAATGTCGCAGCTTGCTGCTGGAATGGTGCCGGATTGAGCGCAACTTTTTGCGCTTGCTGCAGTTCCGCTACCCAATTTGCAAATGCAGCACTGACTTTCTCTACAAAAGCCAAAATAGCCGGCGTTGGAAAGGTTTTGCGCTCCAAGACTACATTAAGCAAATGCTCAACAGCCCAAGCCACTTCGCCCATTCCTAACAAACCAACGGTGCGCCCACTACCTTTGAGTGTATGGTAAGACCGGCGCACCTCAACAAAGGCTTCGCTATCCGTGGCATTAACACGTAAGGCTTGTAAGTTTTGCGCTAAGCCGGCAAGCACTTCTTCAGCCTCTGCCAAGAAAATATCCAGTAACTCAGCATCAAATGCCTGATCCAACACTTCATCTGCGGTATTTGCAAGTGCGCTAGCTGGTAGTGTTTCAGCTTGAGTAGACTCTACCTGAGTAGCGTCGCCTAAATTTAAATCGATTGCTGACAAATCAATTGGTAGCACATCATCTGTAAGGTCAGGCTCTGTTGAATCCTCCTCTGATGAAATAAGCTCAGTTGAAACTAGCCCTGATGAAGACAACCCAAGTGTATCAGCCGCTTGTTCTAAACGTAACAATGCATCCGCTAGCGCACGCTCTGCCTCACTGTGCACATTTGGCAACTCTTCTGCATACAAACCTAACATACTTAAGTTTTCGGCAATCAACTCAAATACTGGCAAGTGGCCTGTGCTATCGTGTTCTCTAAAATGCTCAACGAAATTGACGCTCAACTGTGCAATTGATTTTGGCACATGCATTTCTAACATATCAAATGCTGCGGCAATTTGTTGCAACGGCTTGCTGGCTTCTTCTAACTCAGCAGTGTTTTCAGGGTTTCTAAAGAAACTATCCAAGGCTTTTTCAACTATCGCCAGAGCTGCTAACACTTGTTTGGCAACAGCCTCCACCAAGGTGGCATCATGCTGAGCCTGCGCAAACTCATCTACAGCCGGTGCCAACGCCTCACCACGCATTACAGCATGTAAGCGTGAGATTTGTGTATTAATTTTTTGATTAGCTTCTGCATCTAACTGCTGGTAATGATCACAACTAGACTCTAGCAAATTCAATGAAGCAGCAACCTCGATAAATGCAACTTCATTTAATTTAGCGGCATCATGTTGTAGGCCTTCTGCGGTTTGATACGTAACGTTAAATAGATTAACGACACCTTCATGATTAAGGCCTTGCTGAACAGTGTTGAGAATATGTTCAAATTTATTGACTAATGTTGCTAAATCAAGCGCGCTGGCTGCCACATCATTAACACTAATGCTAGCCCATAAATCTTTAAGGGTTGGGATATCCGCAATTAACTGCGCCAATGCTGCCTGTTCAGCTGCGTTAGAGCTAGTTACCTCAGTTACCTGCGCTTCTGAAGGCAAAGCGGCGTCTAGTTCAAATGTATTTTTAACAGCTGAAATCGTGTCTGTGCTTCTATCACTAATCGCAACGTAATAGAGTAAATCTCGCAATAAACGAGATGGGACTTTAGCATCACCCATCGCTACATTACGTAATTGACGGTCTAGCTTGCTACACAGTTTTTTTGCACTTGGGTTATCTGCTACTTTTTCTTGCGCGAGTGCATCGGTAAAGGCAGAGGCAGTCCACCACAGTGTTCTTGGTGCACTTTTTGATTGCACCTGCTGCACTTTGGCAACCGCAAGGCGCATGCCATCTAGCGCCAACGCATCTTTAGTACGTAACCAATCCAGCAAAGCCTTTTGAAAGGCAGCTCTTTGCTCTGATACAAAAATCGGGATTGTAGACTCTTCAATCGGGTTGCTTGGTAAGTCTTTAGGCGCGCTGTTATCTACATCTGGAAAGAATAGTTCACTTTCATCCAAGGTCTCGCCTTGCACTTCAACGATAGGTTTTAGCGCCTTATAGAGCCTAATGGGTTGGTCTGGCTGACCATTAAGAAGGTCTTGCAGGTACTTAGACAAGACTTCCACAGCACTAATCAGGTGTTCCATTACTTCGGGGCTCACCGCAATTTGCTGTTTTGCCAAGCTATCAGCTAGTTTCTCGAGCTCGTTGCAGTAGCGCTTGCAGCCTTCTAAGCCAACCATATCCAGCGCACCGCTCACTTGATACAGATGCGCAATGGTAAACCTCAAGTTCGCAAACTCACTTGGATTCTGATTGACCTCATTAAAACTTTCCAGCACCTTTTTCAGTGACTGATCAATCTCATCTTTAACCCAAGACAACGGGCCAGTATCAAATGCTTCAGGCATTATTTACTTCCATTTTCGGTGTGTAGTTTTTCATGGCGTTTTATGTGTCTTATGCTAAAAATTAAACTTCTACGCAAAATATTTCGTGTCTTAAAGTTTAAAACCAGCTACTGAGTCACGTAACTCTTCCGCCAATGATGTGAGCTGACCCACAGATTCAGCAGTAAGTTTGGTACCTTCTGTTGTCTGCGTTGTAATCTCTTGAATCATCTGCATGTTGTTTGACACGGTTGTGGCTGATTCAGTTTGCGCATTAGTCGCGGTTGAAATCGATTGAATCAATCGCGCCAGATTGGTCGTAACAGACTCAATCTCGTTCAGTGCCTGTCCTGCAGCATCCGCAACACGTGCACCCTCAACCACACCCTCGGTTGATTTCTCCATCGCCGCCACAGCGCCGTGCGTATCGGTCTGAATCGTCTTCACAATCGCACTAATCTGTTTAGTCGCCTCAGATGAACGTTCCGCCAGACGCTGAACCTCCTCCGCAACCACCGTAAAGCCTCGGCCAGCTTCACCAGCAGAAGCAGCCTGAATCGCCGCGTTCAACGCCAGAATGTTGGTTTGTTCGGTAATGTCTGAAATCAGCTCAACGATCTCACTAATTTCTTGTGAGCTTTCACCCAAGCGTTTAATACGTTTAGAGGTTTCCTGAATTTGGGTACGAATCTCATTCATCCCTGAAATCGTATTCTGTACCGCTTGTGAACCCTGAATCGCCGCCTCTAGTGAGCGCTGCGCCACCTGAGAAGCCTGCTCCGCGTTGCTAGATACTTGCAAAATAGAGCGGGTCATGTCGTTAACCGCCTGTGTTGTTTGTGTAATCTGCGCCGCTTGTGTTTCAGCAGCTGTAAGCAACTGTTCTGAAGTACCCTGCGCGACAGATGTTGCAGAAGTCACCTGCTCGGTAGCACGGTTAATCTCAACCACAAGGTCTCGCAAACTATCAATCGTATAGTTAATAGAGTCAGCAATCGCGCCAGCAATGTTATCGCGCACTTCCGCTTTTACAGTTAAGTCACCATCCGCCAAGTCACCCATCTCATCTAGCAGTTGCAATACCGCTTCTTGGTTTTCCTGGCCCTCTTTTGCTAACTGGCTAGTTAAGGTAACTGACTGCACAGCCTGTTTCTTACCGTAAAAATACATCAAGCCTAGCAACACCAAACCTAGTAACAACAAGCCAACCAATACCAATCGAATAAAACTCGTTTGCGACTCAATCAATGACTTGTTTTCTTTGGCGATCATTTGAGTAAAGGTGTTACCGGCTTGTTTAGAAGCCTCAAAAGCAGCCGTCAGCTCAAGCAATGGTGCAGATGCGGCCACGGTTCCTAGTGGTAGTGCTGGAACATAGCGTTTATTTGCAACCTCAAAAAAGTTGGCACCGGCACTGATCACCTCTTCCAACGGTGCAGCCAGTTTTTTATTACTTAAATTCTTACGCCAGTATTCAGAACGCTCTTTAAACATCGCCTCACTTTTAGCAGCATTTGCCAAGGCATTGTCACGTTTCTGATTATTAAAGCTAGTAGAGGCAACATACGCCTCGTTATATGACGCAAAAGCGTCCAACGGGAACATTGGCGGCGGATTAGTGTCTGCGGTTAGTCGGTCATAAGTATCTAGAACATTATAGATAGGCCCGTTCACACGCACCTGATTAATTACCCAGAAGCTCAGCAAGGCGAATAAAATAAATGCAACAATCTGCAAGAAAAGCTGGCGGTAACCCGCGCTCATACTACCGCTATCAGAGCTGGTTTTTTTAGCGATGGCTGAGTTAGAAATTTTTTCCTTAACGTTCGTCAAGAACCCACCCATCAACGAGCCTATTTGTGGTGGCAGGCCTTTTATAGCTGCAAGATTTAATGCCATTGTTAACCCCGATTTCTAAATTTATTTGCTTACTTAATCACTAGGATATCAACACTAAGTTACCTTAAATTTATGCTTACGCAATTATATTGGCTGCACGAAGCTTTTATTTTGAACTAGCGCTTCTACATCAAGCTCGAGCCAATCTCCACCTTCAGCATCCTTATACACATTTAAGCTAAAAAAATCAGCTTCATCTTCTGCAGACTGAAGCTGCATACCTTGAATGCTACGCAGGCCAATCAAACTATCCACCAGCAAAGCTACTTGCGCGGTAGATTCTGTACTGAGTAATAAAATTCGATTATTAGCAGATTTAGGCGTTGGCGGCATACCCAAAAACTGCGCTAAATCTGAAATACTGTATAAATTACCTCGTACGTTTGCAACGCCCAAAAACCATGGCTTTGTAAAAGGTACCAACTGCATTGGAGGAACGGGCAACACCTCTTTTACGTCCTGCAAGTTGATTAAGAACCTTTTATCGCCGACAGTGACGCCTAAACGGGACGAAGATTCTCCTCCAACCTGGCTAGCGGCATCTTTCAGCTTAGAAAGTATCGCTTCTTGAAACTCACGTAAATTAGAAGTTTGTGCCACGATTAATTATTAATCCTAATCAGTACCATTAAAAACATTAAAGAATATGCATGATTAACAACTCAAGTTCATCAACCTAAAGCTGATTAGCCTATCGTTTTAATAATAGCCAGTAAATCCGCCTCAACTACTGGCTTGGTCACACAGGCTTTAGCGCCCATCTTTAATGCCCAAGCCAAATCAGTTGCTTGCGACTTACCCGTACACAGCACGACGGGAATATGCGCAGTTGCAGGGTTTTTTGTCAATGTGCGCGTCACCTGAAAACCGGTCAAGCCAGGCATCACTACATCACACAACACAAGGTCAGGCGGATTAGTGCCTACTTTAGCTAAACACTCTTCACCACTTTCAGCCCCTACTACACGGTAGCCTGCTGTCTCTAGCATTTCAGTTAGAAAAAAACGGTCTGTTGCAGAATCATCAACCACTAAAATAGTTTGTATTGCCATATTCAATCCACCTCTTTTTGATTACTTTTAGCCTTAGCAGCATAGATTTGCACTGCTTCAATCAGCGTTTCTTGGGTAAAGGGTTTGGTAAGGTATTGGTCTGAGCCGACCATGCGGCCACGTGCCCGATCAAACAAGCCATCTTTGCTAGATAGCATAATGACAGGCGTGGCTTTATAACGGGCGTTTCTTTTAATGAGAGAACAGGTCTGATACCCATCAAGTCTAGGCATCATAATATCAACAAAAATCAAATCGGGATGTTCATTCGATATTTTTGCTAACGCATCAAAACCATCTTCAGCGAGTATCACTTCACAGCCAGACGCCTTGAGGAATATCTCAGCACTACGACGAATCGTATTGCTATCATCTATCACCATTACCTTGATTGTTGAGAGCTGATCTAATGTCAGCTTTTCTTGAAACGGCTTTTCCTGGCTCACCAGTAAGCTCCTTTATTTTGTATGCATCGCTTCTTTAGTATCATTTCTGCACTTGTTATATTTCATTTTATATACAGTCTGTCTGAATAAGCAATACCATTATTATATTAATCAAAAAAATAATAATATTTATTTCAATCACTCTAAAGGGTAATCTATAATAAAATTACAATTTATTACAACTGTCAGAATACAATAAAAATCTTAGACAGTAATAAATATTTTTAAAGGTCGATGTAGGTCACCAAGGGATAAGCATGATAATTAGACAAGAATCATTAACAGCTAAAATGTCGCTCAAAGATTTAGCCTCCACTTCACCCCTACCATCCGCTAACTTGGTATTGGTATTTGGATCAGTAAAGCGCTTTAGTGAACCAAAACTTCAAAGCACCTTAAAAGCACGTTACCCAACAGCGCAAATTATCGGATGTTCAACCTCTGGTGAGATCACCGCTACTGGCGTTTATGATGACAGTTTGCAAATCACCGCGATTTTATGGGAAAAAGCCGTGCAGCGCGTTACCCATACCAAAATGACCGGCATGCAAAACTCATTTGAAACCGCAGTCACCCTGGCAAAACAATTAAAATCAGACAGCTTAAAAGCTGTGCTTGTGTATTCTGATGGCCTAAACGTCAACGGCTCTGAGTTACTGGAGGGCTTTAAAAGCGAACTCGGCGAAACCCCAATTATGGGCGGCATGGCTGGGGATGGTTTTAACTTTACCAAAACTGTACAACTCTTTAACGACACTGCCTCTGATGGCTTGGTGATTGCCGTAGGCTTATATGGCAACAGCTTAATTGCCGCCACCGGCGTTGGCCGGGGCTGGAAGCCATACGGCCCACCGCGCAAAGTGACTAAATCTGATAAAAACGTGGTGTTGGAGCTTGATGGCAAACCTGCGCTACCGCTTTATAATATGTATATAGGCGCACACTCAGCTAAAGAACTGCCAGGTAGCGGCTTAAAATTCCCTTTTGCGGTAATTGAAGAAGGCAAGCGCGATATTGAGAAGATTCGCACCCTGCTCGCTATTGACCCTAAAGCCAACAGCCTGACCTTTGCCGGCAACGTAGCTGAAGGCGAAACCGTACGTTTATGCCAATCTACGCATGACCGCTTGGTAGAAGGCGCTGGCGATGCCGCGCATTTAGTATCTAGTCATGCTAACGTAAACCAAACTGGCTTAGCCATCTGTGTAAGCTGTGTTGGCCGTAAAGGTGTAATGGCAGAACTGGTGGCGGACGAAGTTAAATTAGTACAGCAAATTTTAGGTAATCAAACAGCTATTACCGGCTTTTACTCATACGGTGAATTTGCACCTAGACCAGATACTAACGATAGCGTATTGCATAACCAAACCATGACTATTGGTTATTTGAGCGAAGACCTACTCGCTTAGTAGGCGATAAAATCAATTAATCAGAGTGTAAACGGGCTATAGTGTTAGCAAACCCATTACTAACCCACAATTAATTTATGGTTGATTGGTTTAACTATAAACGATAAAGTTAGCCACTTTATAACAAAGGAGAATTAAGCATGGCAACAGTGACCCTCAAAGGCGGCCCAGTTAACGTAGGCGGCAATCTGCCACAAGTAGGCCAAACAGCACCAAACTTTGAACTAGCCGATGCAAAACGTGTGACACAATCACTCGACGCATTCTCTGGCAAACGCAAAGTGTTAAACATTTTCCCAAGCATTGACACACCGACTTGCGCAACTTCTGTACGCACATTTAACCAAAAGGCCAGCAGCGTAGCTAACACAGTAGTGTTATGCATCTCTGCAGACCTACCTTTCGCACAAAGCCGCTTTTGTGGCGCAGAAGGCATTGAAAATGTAGTAACACTATCTACATTCCGCAACACTGCTAAATTTGCAACAGATTACGGTGTATTCATTACAGACAGCAGCCTAGCTGGCTTAACAGCACGTGCAGTTGTAGTGCTAGATGAACACAACAAAGTATTACACAGCGAATTAGTAGCTGAAATTGCAGACGAGCCTAACTACGAAGCAGCTTTAGCTGTTTTATAATTGAGCAAGGTTTGAATAAAAAAGCCCAGCAGATTAGTTTGCTGGGCTTTTTTCATACCTCTCACAACTCTTTATCAAAATAAACATCCTTTGAGAAAAGGTTTCATGTAAATTAGGATGGCTATTTTATGTTAGTGAATTATGGTTCCTGTATACACACCAATAACTGAATCTGAAGCAGCTGTTATTTCTGCAATGCTTGAAGCATATGAAGTTCCATTTTTCATTCGCGGTGGGAGCTTTAGTAAGCTTTATCCGGGTATGCAAATAAAGGATTACAACACTCAAACATTCATGGTTCCAGCGGAGCACTATGACTTTTCAAGAGAGTTATTATCAGAATTTATAAATCCAAGCAAAGAAGAGCTTGCCGTTTTGCCTAAATGGTCATTATTGCGAACTCTACGTATTTTATTTGAGGCTATATGTTATGGGTGGGTTATTCCTGGTAGGCGTTGGGACAAAAATGACAAGTAGCCTCCCTAACTCATCATTATTCAAGCAAGACCAGATAAAGCCTTCCCTTGAACTCAAACGTTAGGCAATAACACGTGAATACATCAGACATTGTTGCAACATTCGCACTAATAATTAGTTTTGGAAGTTTTTATATCGCTAAAAAATCCTTAGATTTTGCTATTGAAATGCAAAAAACAACAGAGAGGAAACTAATTGAAAATGAAAAAGCAGAACTATTGAGGCAAATTTCAGATAACAAATCAATTCTAAATAATGCACGTATTGAAATTGGAGCCTTACAGGCTAGCTTCGGTATAGAGACACAACCGGTAAAAGAGCTAATGAAAAACTATACGAATCTTTTTACAGGTTTTCTACCTTCAATTGAAAGAGCTCTAGCCCTTCTTGAAAGCGATTACGCTAACCTTATCAATTGGCATGGTGAAATGAGCTATTCAGATATTATGCGAACTAAAGCAACAAGCTATGAAGCTTTGAAACAGTATGAAACCTCTCATGAGCAAGCCATTCAATGCATCGCAATTTTCAAAGAAAAACTAAAGCAAGCTAAGGACTATGCTAATCGTGCGACTAGACCAAATGCCTAACCGTACTCCTTAATTCAAACACTAGCCCTTAATGAGCTCGAATCAAAAAGCAATTTTGAAACTGATTGCATATGCCTGGGCTGCACCCAACACATTGCTGGGTATATGGCTTGGGCTGGTAATAATTGTTTTTGGTGGCAGAGTGCACTTTATGGATGGAGTAGCTGAATTTCATGGCGGCTCGGTGGGTAATTTTTTTGCAACACGCCCCCGTCCATTTTGCTTTGGCGCGATAACCGTTGGTCATGTCATTTTAGGTACATGCCACAACGAGCTTAACGCACTGCGAGCGCACGAGCATGTACATGTTAGACAATACGAGCGATGGGGAGTATTTTTTTTGCCGGCTTATGCTTTATCTAGCTTGTGGGAAGTATGTAATGGCCGTAATGGTTACTGGAATAACTGCTTTGAAAGGCAGGCCTACGCGGAGGACGCTAAGCAGAAACAGCAAGCTAGCCAATTAAGTGAAGCACCCAATGAAGCCAGTTAACCCTAAGCTTCAACCTTAACAAAATCGCCTTCATCTGCACCTGCAAATAGGGTCAATAAGGCCTGAGTGTTAAGTGCAAGTGCATAGCCCAACACCCCGCTCCCGATGACTACTGTCTCATAATTGCGCACGCTTTTATCTACCAAGACACGCACTGTTTCTGGCAATGCAATCGGCGGCACTGCGCCTACCACATAGCCGGTTGCTTCTGGCACTTCGTCATACACTGCCATGCGCAATTTACGCTCATTAAGGTGTTTGCGTAGTATGCCCCAATCAGCACGGCCACCGCCAGCCACGGCCAGTAATACAAATTGACCAGACTCGCCTCTGAACACAACACTGCGCACGACAGCGTTGGGGTTTAACCCTTTGCTACTGAGCAGTTCTTCTAGGCTGCGTATTGGCTTTTTATCTTCACTCAATGGGATTTCGATGACATCAAAAGCAACCACTTGCTGTTCAAGCAGCTGGGTTACCGGAGATTGAATTGCATTGCTCATCTTTTGCTCCTAAAACAATAGTGCCAATCAATATGCTAGTTATTCATACGCGCTGTATTTAGCGTTGCTGCCTTTGCATTTTTCTACTGGGTATTTTTGCGCGTTCAGGTCTATTTTTTTATTGGCGGCTTCAATTAGATCCACACCGCACACTTCGGCAATCCGTAGCAAATAAACCAAGGTGTCAGATAACTCTTGCCCAACTTGCTCTTTAGTCTCGGCGTTTAAATTGCGGCTTTCGTCTTCTGTCATCCACTGAAAATGCTCTACCACCTCGCCCGCTTCTACTATCATGGCCATGGCGAGGTTTTTAGGTGAGTGAAACTGTGCCCAATCACGCTCGGTGACAAATGCATTGACGCGGGCTCTTAGTGCATCTAATGAGTCTGCCATGTGGGTTCCTTATGCCTCTGGTTTATCTTTTCGGTTAGAGCCTGCTACCATTTTGATTTCAAATAAACGGCACTCTAGCGGGCCGTTAAACAGCGGTGTTTTTTTACTTGGAGATAAACGCATAAGCTTAGGCATGCGTAAATCATTGGTAAGGAAGTAAGTGTTCCAGCCTGCAAATTTGTGTTTAAGCGTTTCGCCCATTTTTGGGTAGAGCAAGGTGAGTTCTTCATCTTCACCAATACGCACGCCGTAAGGTGGGTTAGCCACTAACACGCCATGATCAGCTGGTGGAATCACGTTTAACATATCAACATGCGACACTTGCACCGCCTCTAACAAACCGGCAGCTTCCAGGTTTTGCTTGGTCACGCGTACTGCGCGCAAATCCATATCCGAGCCGTATATTTTTTGGAAGCTGACTTTTTTAACTTTGCTTAAGGCTTGGTTTTTAATCTTTTTCCAAGTGTCTGATTCAAACGTTTTCAGTTTTTCAAAACCAAATTCACGCTTAATGCCAGGCGCCATATCGAGTGCCACCATAGCCGCCTCTAGCAGGAATGTACCGCTGCCACACATTGGGTCTAACAATGGCTGCCCTGCTTGCCAGCCTGTGAGTTTTAAAATGCCTGCGGCTAGGTTCTCACGCAATGGCGCTTCAATACTCGCGCCGCGGTTGCCGCGCTGGTATAGAGCTGCACCTGAGGTATCAACATAATATTGATACTCATCTGTAGTTAGGTAAGCATGGATACGTACACTTGGTGTTTTAGTATCAATGTAAGGACGACTACCTACTGCTAACCTGAATTTATCGCAAACCGCGTCTTTAATTTTTAGTGTTGCAAATTCCAGGCTCTTTAATGGGCACTTAACGCCTGTTACTTTAACCATAAAGTCATGTTTTACATCAAACCATTGCGGCCAGTTCATTTTGTAGGCGGCATTGAATAAGTCTTCCTCATTCAGGTATTTACCACGACCAACCTGCCACAAAATACGGGTAGCAATACGCGAGTGCAAGTTAGCCGCATAGCACACGGACCAATCGCCATCAAAGCTCACACCGCCATCGGTCACATTCACCACTTTTGCGCTAACTTGTTTAAGCTCATCCGCCAGCAGTTGCTCTAAACCACGTGGACAGGTAGCGAAGTAGCGATTAGGTGCTTGCCTGTTTGGCTGCGCCGGTCTATTTTGCTGACCCTGCGGTTCACGTGGGCTGCGTTGGTCACGCGGGGTATTTTTATCAAGTGCCATAAATTAACGATCGCTTTTCATAAATATTCGGTTATTACTACTATTGTTATTGTCTGCCAGTTTTTCTACAAACTGCATAAATTCAATTTTGTGTGTCTTTTCTAAAAGCTTCGCACGGTCACGCAGACTACTTAGCCTTAAATCTGCAATGCCTTGCTTAAAGCCAAATACAGCAATATTGCCAGGCTTACCAGTGCGCAATATCAGCACACGCTGATTAAAGCTCTGCTCGATTCTAGCCAGATACACATCAAACTTTTTATCACTACCCCAGAGGTTAATCACAAATACGCCATCATCTTTTAGGGTTTGCGCGCATTGATCAAAAAAGTCTTGGCTACAAAAGTTCGGGGGAATGCCATTGCTATCAAAAGCATCAATAAATAAAACGTCAGCTACTTCTGTGTGCTCAGCTAAATAAACTAAGCCGTCACCCTCGATTACCTCAAATTTTTCATCATTATCTGGCACAAAGAACTGATTTTTAGCCACTTGGATGATTCTAGGGTTAATTTCAACGACAGTGCCCTTAATCTCTGGGCAGTGTGCATAAACATACTTAGCAACTGAGCCGCCACCCAAGCCTATCGTCAGCATGTGCCTAACGTTACTGTGAAACAACAAAAAACACATAATGGCACGCGTATAAGTGAGCTCCAGCTCAAACGGCTCTCTAATCCGCATGGCACTTTGTACGGTAGCAGAACCTAAGTGCAGCGCACGTACTCCATTTAGTTCACTGACATCGACGGCTTCACTCAAAGCTGCATGCGCAAAGCCTTTTAGCATTTTTTTTGCCGCAGTAAACACTTAAGCCGCCTCCACTTCAGTTCCCTCATCCTCGGCAGGTATTTCGGTAACAACCGCTTCATTCTCTAACACTTGCAGGAACTTAGTCCGCAGTTCCATCATAAGTGTATCCACTTCTTGCACTTGCAAACTCACACGCGTACCCACTTTTAATTCGGGCAGGCCATAGACTTTGGTCATGTAAGGTAGATTATCCAAGCGCACCAAATTTTCGCGCCATACCGTGGCGTGTACTTCTTGAATGTCTTCTTGAATCAAATACTGCAAGCACCAATAACGCTCCATACGAATCTGAAACTCGCTGTACGCTTTATAGGTAAGCTCAAAGTTACGCATATGTGTGGTGAGCGCATCACTATTTTGCGGATAAACCGGTGGCTGATTTTGTACCACGCTGATAATTTGTCGCTGGTTGATTAAATCAACCGCGCGGCGTAATGGCGATGTGCTCCAAGAGTATTGCGCAACACCCAAGCCCTGATGCGGCTCGGCTTTAGTTGTCATGTAAACTTTACCGCCCATTTGCGCACGGTATAATCCCGGCACTTGGTGACTAGCTAATAACGCACCCCATTGGCTATTAGCTTCAATCATCAACTCGGCAACTAACTTATCCATAGGCGAACCACGATGGCGCCCTACGATGCTCACTTTGCCGTCATTTACGTAAAAGTTGTAATCTACCTGCGGCGGTTTTGTTGGGTCGTATTTGCCGCGCGCTTTTTCTAAAGATTCTGCCAGGTTAAATAAAAACAACAACTTAGACCAATACGGGTGGCCACTATCCTCCGCCAGCGTAGTTTCGTTAAAGTATGGCTCCAGCGCGTCATGTCGCAGGTTTTCTGCCACCTTAATCAACTCCACTTTACTGTGGCGCTGTGCAATCGTGAGGTCAGGATTCACATGCAGATACATCGATAGTACCGGTTTAATCTGCCCTTCATCTAAGCTAAACGGACGAATAGCCGACTCCGGCAGCATGGTGATTTTATGGCCAGGCATGTATACCGTAGATAAACGATGCATCGCAGCGAGGTCTAAAGGGCTATCCACTTCAATACCCAGTGCTGGCGCGGCAATATGTATACCAACGCACATTACGCCATCGTCAAGCTGGCGCATAGAGAAGGCATCATCAATCTCGGTTGTGGTACTATCGTCGATACTAAATGCCTCAGCTTCGGCCATCGGTAAATCAAAGCTGATACCCGCAGACAAGGCCGATAATTGCTCATCGGTAAACGCCTCGCCTTTTGCAAAATACTCGCGCAAGAAAGCACCTAAGTGATAATCATGCACAGAAAGAATCGCACCACATGCATGCAACAATTTAAGGTGGCTCAAGTGCAAAGCATCGGCAGCCGTATCTAACACTTTAAATTCAAATGCGTTTTTATCTGGCTCGTACAGCAGCATGTCGCGCTTTTGCATTAACTCTTCTGGCATCGTCAGCGCTTTTAGCTGCTCCACATAACCAGCCATTTTTTCTGCTAATAAACGCTTCTTCTCCAGCCCAGCTAATGCCGCTTTTAAAATATCCGCAGGCGCCGCTTTATAACGGCCCTTACCCTTGCGGTTAAAATAAACTGGTGCGCTGTGCAGGCGAACAGCAATAGCAGCAGCCTCTAAATGTGTTGGTTTTTTACCGTAATATTCTTGCGCAAAGTCTTCAAAGTTAAACTCAGCCTCGCCGCAGCACTCCCACAGAAAATCAAGCTCAAGTTTATCGGCCTCAGCTTGCGCGGTTTCTAAAAAGCCAGACAATGGCGCTTCAAAACGCAGCAAGACATTAGCTGCCTTGATTTTGCTACGTTTTCCGCTAATTGATTCAACTTGCATCGAGCTTTCAGCCTCGCTCATTATGCTGGCAACCTTAAAGTTACCGTCTTCTTCGTAAAATACGTTCATTCCGTTTTTTCTATTTCCAATATAACCGCAATGATACATTAGCCAGCCTATGATTCACTGCAAAAAATTGTAACTTTAAGTAAGGCAAACCATCTAAAATGCTGGTATGAGAACACTTAATTTTGATAATCGCTTTTACAGAGAACTACCGGGTGATGCAGTTACCGCCAACTACACGCGTCAGGTAAAAGATGCACTCTGGTCTAACGTCATGCCTACTCCAGTAAAAGCGCCATTTCTAATGGCTTACTCCAGCGATGTAGCCGAGATGCTAGGGCTGTCTGATGCTGACATGCACGACCCAGCCATGGTGAGCGCTTTAGGCGGCAACCAGTTACTAGAGGGCATGCAGCCGTACGCCACTTGTTATGGTGGGCATCAATTTGGCAACTGGGCTGGGCAATTAGGTGATGGGCGTGCAATTTATTTAGGCGAACTGGTACACAAAAACCAACGCTTTGAGCTACAACTCAAAGGTGCTGGCGAAACGCCCTACTCCCGGCGTGCCGATGGCCGAGCCGTGTTGCGCTCTTCACTACGTGAATTTTTATGCAGTGAAGCCATGTACTACTTAGGTGTGCCGACTACCCGCGCATTAAGCTTGGTAAAGACCGGCGACCAAGTGGTACGTGATATGTTTTATGACGGTAACCCGCAAATGGAACAAGGCGCGATTGTTTGCCGTGTAGCGCCATCGTTTACGCGCTTTGGGCATTTTGAGCTTTTAGCCAGCCGTGGCAACCATGCGCTTTTAAAAAAAATGATTAGCTTTACGATAGACCGCGACTTTAGCGATTGGTTAAAACAACAAACGCACAGCTTAACCAAAGATGAACCCTCTACAGCACTCATTGAAGCTTGGTTTACAGAAATATGCGAACGCACAGCGCGCATGATTGCTCACTGGATGCGCGTAGGCTTTGTGCACGGTGTAATGAACACAGACAATATGTCGATTACCGGCCTCACCATTGATTACGGCCCTTACGGCTGGATAGATAACTTTGATCCGGGCTGGACCCCAAACACCACAGATGCACAAGGCAAGCGTTATTGCTTTGGCAGGCAGCATGATATTGGACGATGGAATTTAGAGCGTCTTGCCGACGCACTCTCGACCATTTTGCCAGATGCCGTAGGTTTGAATCATGCGCTAGACCAGTATGAGGCTGTTTATACCCAAAGCCTGATAGACGCTTTAGTGGGTAAGTTCGGTCTCGATAATTGGCAAGATAGCGATGGTGAACTGATTAACCGCTGTTTTGAGCTAATGACTCGTGCGGAAGTGGATATGACCTTATTTTTCACTAACTTGCCGCATATCAACTTAGCCGCACCCAATATTGCAGATTTAAAAATTGCGTTCTACACCGAGCAAGGTTACACCAACTTTGAAGCAGACTTTAACGATTGGTTAGCGCAATATGCCAAGCGTATGGCGCAAAGCACGGAATCAACTGTGGCAAGACACGCGCGCATGGCTAGCCACAACCCGCGTTATGTGTTGCGAAATTACCTAGCACAAGAAGCAATTGATTTAGCAGAACAAGGCGACACCAGCATGATTGAAGCGCTGCTAAAATTGCTGCGCAACCCCTATACAGAACAAGCAGGCATGGAAAGATTTGAACAAAAACGTCCGGATTGGGCAAGGCACAAAGCGGGTTGTTCCATGCTCTCCTGTAGTTCATAATGCGCACCTAATTCAGCACAGTTACTCATGAGCACACAACAAATCTTTACCGATGCCGGCTTACGGTCAACCAAAGCACGCCTTGCTGTACTTACTGCACTTACTAGCGCGCGCACAGCACTGAGCCATTCTGAAATTTTAGAGCAAATGGCCAGCCAAAAAGAGTTTGACCGCGTAACTATTTATCGAGTGCTAGATTGGTTAACAGAACATCATCTGATTCATAAAATTTCAGGTGAAAACCGTGCATGGAAATTTCAGTTTTCACACAATACTTACAAACGTAGCGAAGCTAGTGCTGACAAAAAGCAGCTACTACCAAACGCACACCAGCATGCTCACTTACACTGCACCTCCTGTGGTGAAGTCACCTGCATACATGAAGTAAAACCACAGTTTCCAAAACAAGTATTGGAGCTGTACCATGTTGAATCGATTGATATTAATATCAAAGGCTTGTGTCAGCAGTGCAATACGCAAACACGCTGACATTCAACTTTAGCAATACCCAAATAAATGCAATATAAGCAAATTCAACATTTAAGATAAATCTCAATATGGACAAACGCATCCCCGTTACACTGCTCACAGGCTTTCTAGGCTCAGGTAAAACCACTTTACTCAACAAACTGCTAAGTGACCCTAAAATGCACGATTCAGCCGTTATCATCAACGAACTTGGCGAAACAGGCTTAGACCATATTTTGGCCACGCAGGTAGATAGTGAGCATATTGCGGACAACACGGTATTATTAAATTCTGGTTGCGTTTGCTGCACTTTAAAAAACGAGCTGGCAGACACTATGCGCGATTTATTCTTCAAGCGCGCATTACAGGCAATCCCGCAATTTAACCGCTTAGTGATTGAAACCACCGGCATGGCTGATCCGGGTCCAATTTTAGGCAATTTGATGAATGAGCCAGTGATTGAGTCAACCTTCAGGTTAGATGCAGTTGTCGTAACTATTGATAGCGTTTATGGTTTAAGTCAGTTAGAAAATAACGTAGAAGCCCTCAAACAGGCTGCTGTAGCCGATGTTCTGTTACTAACTAAAACCGATATCGCAGAATCGTCACAGATACAGGCACTACAGGAGAAACTGGCGGAAATTAACCCGGGCGCCAATCAACATTTGATTCAGCACGGAGATATAAACCCGGATCACATCATTGATGTTGGCTTATTTGACCCCGCAGGTAAAACTGCAACGCCACAACGCTGGTTACGCAACCCAAGCAAAACCAGTGCACCTAAAGGTACCTTGCCACAAAAACCACATCAGGACGGCATCACCAGCTTTACTGTCACCATGCCAAAACCACTTAACTGGCGCGATTTAAAGCCTGTAATTTTGAAGCTGTGCCAAACTCATGGCGCCAAACTATTACGCTTAAAAGGCATTATTCACGCAGAAGACCAGCCTGCACCGCTCGCGATTCATGCCGTGCACTTCACTCCTTACCCACCCACATTGCTAGAGGGTTGGGATGAAGAAGATGCAATGTCACGCATTGTCATTATTGGTAAAGATATTGATGAGGCAGAAGTGAGAAAAGCATTGATGCAAATGTAGCCAATCGGCAACTCAAGCCAGGGCTTAAACGCACTACGGCGTTGCAACGCCTAAATCACTCTACATGACCACGCTGGCTAGGTTTACGTTGTGTAGGGCGTACTACCAAATTTGGTTTTACTGGCACTGTTTTCCAGCTAGGCTTGAGTGGCGTCATGCCTACTACGCGTTTTTTTGCCACAATAAAATATACGCCACCAATTGCCGATAGCCATTTTGCCCCCAGCTTATCCATAAAGCCAAAGCGGCGATGCCAAGAATCTTGCTCGCAAGGCGGCGTATGGCAGCACATTTGCACTGAAACCACCTCAAACCCTAGCAAGGCCAACCAGTCTTTCAATCGGCCCAAGCCAATAAAGCTGCCATTCCACGGGAAACTTTTCGCAGCCGCATCATTATTGTGCAGTAAGTTTCTCAAGAACAACGCCATGCCCCACAAACTGAGTGGATTAAAACCTGATATCAACAAATGCCCTTCCGGCATCATCACGCGCTCTGCTTCACGCAGCGTTTGGTGGGGGCGCTCACTAAACTCAAGCCTATGCGGTAAGATTAATAAATCTAAACTCGCATCTGCGATAGGTAGAAAGTCATCGCAGCAATATAAATGTGGGAACTCGGCAGCGTTAATATACTCTGTAGATCTGTATCGGTTGGCGATGCGTGAACTGCGTAGCAAATCCATTTGCAAGCAGCCAATTTGCAGTGCGTTAAACCCAAATAAATCGACCACCGCCTGGTCATACAGCACCTGCTCTTCCTGTTGCAAGTAACGACCAAGCGCTGAATTTAGCCATTGATGCTCTGGATGCAGCGGTGCAGATGTATTTAGTTGCTGGCTCATAGCGTTGATGTCACTTTAATGGAATTAAAACAAACTATATTTTAGTAAAGTAATATACTTAAGCAGATGATAGACGATATACAACATCCATTACAAATTATTCCAATTCCGGCTTTTAGCGATAATTATCTGTGGCTTATACATAACAATCGCAAAGCGATTGTGGTAGACCCCGGAGATGCAACACCTGTCATTAACACCTTAAAACAGCTTGGTTTAGATTTACAAACCATCTTAATTACCCACCACCATCAAGACCATATAGGTGGGGTAGATTTACTACTAAGAACATATCCTGATGCAGAAGTTTTCGCCCCAAAATTAGAGCAGTACACATTTGCACACAAGCCGGTAAGTGAAACTGACCAACTGTATTTGGGTGATTGGATTAGCAGTGCAAAGGTGATTGATGTACCGGGGCATACACTTGGTCATATCGCTTACTATATTGAGCATCAGGCACAGCAATGGCTATTTTGCGGTGACACTATGTTTGGTGCAGGCTGCGGCAGGTTGTTTGAAGGCACGCCTGCGCAAATGATGACATCGTTGCAAAAACTGGCAGCACTACCGTCGAGCACACAAGTTTACTGCACACATGAATACACGCTGCACAACATTAACTTTGCTCTCAGTTTAGAGCCTAGCAATATGTCGCTAGTTAAGCGCCAGCAGGATGCAAAGATGTTGCGCACATCAGGCCAGCCAACTTTACCTTCCACCCTTGCATTAGAGCTGGAAACTAATCCTTTTTTACGCTGCCATATGCCTGAAATTCAAGCATCTTTAAATACTGAAAAAGCAGAAATCTTACAAACATTCAGCGCAATGAGAGCGCTTAGAAACTCATATTAATCATGAAGATAGACAATTTTTATAAAGTAATTTACGGTGATTTTAACTTGACTTTACGAACGCACGTTCGTTACTATGTTGCATTATGATGAACAAGAGCGTTTTTATGGGTACTCAATTTTTCTTACGCATTGGTCGATCTATCCAAACTCCTGCCATCCCAACTCTTATTAGCTCCGTGCGCACGCTTCACGCTACACTATTTATCAGTTTAGCTTCTGCGGGCATGATGTTTAGCAGTGCATCGCAGGCAGAATCAAATACAATTTCCAACGTCGCTGGTGATGAGATTATTATTTTCTCAGACGACACGTTTAAACCAGCCATGCGAGATTTGGGCACAAAACCCGAAACCGGCAAAGAGTTGCAAAGCCAAAAACCTTCACGCGGTGGCCGTCTGGCAGATAGTTTTGAACTAAACATCAAAGACAATAAAACCAGTCTTAGTGGCGATACCAGCACAGCAACAACAGACACAACATCACCGCAACACGATGACCTGTGGCAACGCATTAAAAATGGCTATGCCATGCCAGACTCAACATCTGCGCTCACCACTAAACATGAGGAGTGGTACAGCTCACGCCCAGACTACGTACAACGCATGGTAGAGCGTAGCCAACGCTACTTATTCCATATCGTTGAAGAAGTGGAAAAGCGTGGTATGCCTACCGAAATTGCACTATTGCCAATGATTGAGAGTGCATACAACCCTAAAGCTTATTCAAAAAGCAGTGCTTCAGGCATATGGCAGTTTATTCCATCTACAGGCAAGCATTTCGGTTTAAAGCAAAACTGGTGGGTGGATAACAGACGCAACATCACCATGGCGACCGACGCAGCGCTTACTTATCTGCAAAAACTACACGCCATGTTTGGCGCTTGGGACTTAGCACTCGCTGCCTATAATGCAGGTGAAGGCACTGTTGGGCGAGCCATCGAACGCAACCGTAAACTCGGCCTGCCTACAGATTACGAAAGCCTGAACCTATCAGATGAAACCAAAAACTATGTGCCTAAGCTACAGGCCGTAAAGAACTTGATGACAGACCCAAGTAATTACGGGCTTAAGATACCAACAATTGCTAACACCCCCTACTTTGCCAAAGTAAGCGCGCCAGCCCGCATCGACACGCATTTAGTCGCCAAGCTTGCAGAAATTAACCATGAAGAGTTTCTTGCGCTCAACCCGAGCTATGACCGCCCACTGATTAATAGCGACCGTGAAAACCTGGAACTATTACTGCCAATTATGGCAGCACAGACTTTTAGAACCAACCTGGCCAACTACGAAAAGCCTTTAGTTAACTGGCAAACTTATCAGGCAAAACGCGGCGAAAGCATGGATAAAATCGCCAACAAGTTTGGTATGAATCTAGCTCAGCTCAGGGATGTCAATGATTTATCCGCACAAGCTAAAATGAAAAAAAGCACCACCATATTGGTGCCTAAATCTGACGCTAATGACGATGCACCACTGACTGTAATTGAAGACCAAGAAGTAGAAAAAGAAGCACCACAAAAACAAACCATCACTCACAAGGTGAAAAAAGGTGAAGTGATGCAATCGATTGCTAAATACTACGGCGTGAGCGTTAAACAAATATTGGCAGCTAATGCATTACGCAACGGTAAACTAAAAACCGGACAAGTATTGAACATTGATGTTACTGACGCCAAAGATAATGCCAGCGCTAATAAGTCTGCAAGCAAAAGTAAAATCATAGACAAGAAACAAACTTACATCGTTAAACGTGGTGACACATTACACAGCATTGCTGATAAATTTGATGTGGCAGTGGCAGACCTTAAACGTTGGAACAAAAAGTCATCTAGCCACATCACCCCTGGCGCCAAGCTGATCATCCAATAACAGCATAACGTTTAATAGATAAATACTGCCAATGCCGCCATCATTCAGTCTAAACACCACAACCAGCATATTACTCACCTTATTGATTACAGGGTGTGGTGCACCGACGGACCAACAAAATCAGATTGATTACAACGTCAACGCACTTAAAGTCTCTGGCGGCACATTAATCAACGCAATGACAGGTGAGCCTAGCGGTCTCATTTCTATGATTGCAGGAGAGTCAGCATCTTCAGCAATTAGCAGCAACATCTTCAATAGCCTGCTTAAATACGACAAGAACCTTGAGCTAGAAGGTGACCTGACTGAAAGCTGGCAGATATCTACTGACCAGAAAACAATCACCTTCAAGCTGAAGCACAACCTAAAATGGGCAGACAACCAGCCACTCACCAGCGCAGATGTACTTTTTACTTGGCAAGCCGTGACCGATGAAAAAAATGCCAGCCCCTACGCTTCTGATTTTTTACTGGTAAAAAAGGCAGAAACGCCAGACCCGCAGACATTTCGCGTCACTTATGCGCAAGCTTATGCACCAGCCCTAGATAGCTGGGCCGGCTTGCAAATACTGCCAAAACACTTGCTTGAAGGCAAAGACCTGCACACCACGGCATTCGCACGCAAGCCAGTAGGTAGCAACTATTACAAACTAGACAACTGGAAGCATGGCGAGCATCTGATGCTTTCCAGAAATGCCAACTCGGTACTTGGGTCGGCGCAAATCGATAGTCTAGTAACACGGATTATTCCTGATAACTCGGCACAGTTTTTAGAGTTAATGGCAGACAACATTGACCTGATGGGTCTCGACCCGATTAAATACTCGCGCATCATCCCTGCCCGCCCTGAGTTGCTCAAAAAACTCGCGCTATATAAAGAACTCGGCAATAGTTACACCTATATGGGCTTTAACCTCAAACACAAACCGTTTGATGACGTGCGTGTAAGACGTGCTATCAATTACGCTATCGACAAGCAGGAAATCATAGATGGCGTTTACCTTGGTCTAGGCATTAATATTGCCTCGCCATACAAACCGGGTACGCGTTGGAGCAACCCTGCCCTACAGCCTTATCCTTACGACCCAGCCAAAGCGCGCGCCTTGCTGAAAGAGGCTGGCTTTACTGACAGCAATGGCGATGGCATATTAGAACGTGATGGCAAACCATTTAGCTTTGAAATTATCACCAACCAAAACAAAGAGCGTGAAAAATCAGCAGTGCTGATCCAGCGCAGGCTAAAAGAAGTTGGCATTGATGTCAGAATCCGCGCTATAGAATGGGCAAGCTTTATCAGTCGCTTTATTAAAACTGGTGATTTTGATGTGGTCGTATTGGGCTGGGGGCTAGGTTTAGATCCTGACCAATACAATATTTGGCACTCCAGCCAGCAAGCACCCGGCCAATTCAACTTTATTGGCTACAACAACCCTAAAATTGACGCACTGTTGGAACAAGGACGGCTAGAACTCAATCCAGACAAACGCATGGTCATTTATCACAAGTTTGCGGAAATACTGCTTGAAGACAGCCCTATCATCTATCTTTCTGCGGGCTATGGCTTAACCGCAATACACAAACGCGTCAAAGGCATTGATAATCCGGCACCACCTGCTGGCATCGGCCATAACTCGCAAGATTGGTATATTCCACAAGCCTTAAGAAGAAATGAAATTAGCACTCAATAACTATTATGATTAAATATCTAGTCAAACGTGTGTTGTGGCTGATACCGATGCTCATAGGTATCAGCCTTATCTCATTTTTTATCATGCATCTGGCGCCTGGTGACATTACCAACAACGAAGCCGCCTTTAATCCTAAGGCAAGCGAAGAGTCCAGGCAAAGACTACGTGAGATGTATCATTTAGATAAACCAGTCATCGTGCAATATGGTTTATGGCTAAAGCGTATGGCCACCTTGGATTTCGGCAACTCGTTTGCATCACACCAAAAACCTGTTTTTTGGCAAACTGTAGATGCTGAGGGCAACGTGACAGAAGGCATGATTCAACAGGCCTTACCTATTACGTTAATGATTAATGTAATCGGCTTAGTCATCACCCTAGCTCTAGCTATACCATTGGGCATTATTGCTGCACGCAAATACCAAGGTTGGCAAGACCGCTCAATTACTCTATTTAACTTCATCGGCTTCTCTATCCCTAGCTTTTGGCTATCTTTACTGCTGATGTACTGGCTGGGTGTGGTTCACAATTGGTTTCCTATTTCAGGCTTACACAGCCTCAATTACGACTCAATGGATACCTGGCATAAAATTAAAGACTCTTTCAACCACTTATGGCTACCTGTGATTATTCCATCGATTACAGGGCTTGCAGGCATCACCTTATTTGTGAAAAACGGAATGTTGGATGTATTGCAACAGGACTACATCACGACTGCACGCGCTAAAGGCTTAGGTGAACGTAAAGTAGTCTACACACACGCCTTACGCAACGCGTTACTACCACTCATTACCATTGTAGGCTTATCAATCCCTGGCCTCATTGGCGGCTCAGTGATTGCGGAAACTATTTTCGCAATCCCTGGCATGGGCAAGTTGTTTTACGATGCAGTGCTGATGCGTGACTTCCCCGTGGTCATGGGCATACTCACAATAGGCTCAGCATTAACACTTATTGGCAACCTGCTTGCCGATGTTGCATACGCATGGGCAGACCCACGTGTACGCCGCGGCGTAGCAAAGACATAGCACTCATGAACATGCAGACCAGCCTAATTAAAAAAGCCTTATCTAACCCACTTTCTTTAGCGGGATTCATCATTATTATGTTTGTGTTCGTATTATCGATGCTCGCCCCTGTAGTTGCACCCTACGACCCTAATTACATAGATGTAAAAGCCATTCTATTACAGCCGTCTATGCAACACTGGATGGGCACCGATGGATTAGGGCGCGATGTACTGAGCCGCATGCTGTTCGGTGGTCGTATATCGTTACTAGTCGGCCTAGTGGCTGTCGGCATATCCACCGCTATCGGCATACTACTAGGCGCGCTCGCTGGCTTTTATCGCGGCTGGGTAGACACCTTTATCATGCGTATCGTTGACGTCATGCTATCTATCCCTAGCTTTTTCCTGATACTGGCCGTAATTGCGTTTTTAACACCATCTATCATCAACATCATGATCGTGATCGGCCTCACCTCATGGATGGGTGTTACAAGGCTAGTGCGTGCAGAGTTTTTGAGTTTAAGTGAACGCGAGTTCGTAATGGCTTCGCGCACCCTAGGTGCTAAAAATGCCAGACTCATCTTCACCCATTTACTGCCTAATAGCTTAACCCCTATTATCGTCAGTTCAGTCTTAGGGGTAGCTGGTGCCGTACTAATGGAATCAGGCTTAAGCTTTTTAGGTTTAGGCGTACAAGCACCACAAGCGTCATGGGGCAACATTCTTACTGATGGAAAAGAGTACATTCAGTTTGCCTGGTGGTTATCGTTGTTTCCAGGATTAGCGATTTTAATTACCGTGTTAGGTTATAATCTGCTCGGTGAGGGTTTGCGTGATGCACTAGACCCACGAAGTGGAAGCAATCGTTAGTTCCATATATCAATCTAATCTAAGCTATCACGCAGCTATCGAGTTTAGCCGATGCTAAACCACCCCTTCCTCTAATGACAAGTAAATAGGAAATAACTATGGGATTCTTAGCTGGTAAAAAAGTACTCATCGCGGGCTTATTAAGTAACCGCTCAATCGCTTACGGTATTGCTGCCGCCATGAAAAGAGAAGGCGCTGAACTCGCATTCACTTATCAAATTGATAAACATGAAAAGCGTGTTGCAGACTTAGCCGCAGATTTTGATTCGAAAATTGTATTACCATGTGATGTTGCAGAAGACGCACAAATAGACGCACTATTCCCTGCTCTAGCGAAACACTGGGATGGTTTAGATTCATTAGTTCACTCTGTTGCCTTTGTACCTAAGGTCGCACTTGCTGGTGACTACCTTGAGGCAGTTGATCGCGAATACTTCCGCATTGCGCACGACATCAGCTCATACAGCTTCTCAGCGCTAGCCAAAGCAGCTTACCCGATGATGGAAGGCCGTAAAGGCAGCCTATTAACACTGAGCTACCTAGGTGCAGAACGCACAATGCCAAACTACAACGTAATGGGCTTAGCTAAAGCCAGTTTAGAAGCGAATGTACGCTATTTAGCACAAAGCTTAGGCCCACGTGGCATCCGCGTTAATGCGGTGTCTGCAGGCCCGATTAAAACGCTTGCAGCGTCAGGTATTGCAGACTTTGACAAAATGATTGGCTTTAACGAGAAGCACGCTGCATTGCGCAGAAACGTCACCATCGAAGAAGTTGGTAATGCTTCTGCTTTCCTATGTAGTGACTTGGCTTCTGGTATTACAGGCGAAATCACTTATGTAGACGGCGGCATGAATATCACTGCTGCAGGCAGCATTGATTAAGTTAAGCGATTAGCACTCAATAAAAAAGGCACCTAGGTGCCTTTTTTATTGCCTACTGCAAATAGACCGGCCTCATTCCGAGGCCAGTCATATCATTAGTGGTTAGTGTTTTCTAACAACAAACGTTGGTTAACAGTTACTTTTACTTTTTCACGCAGTGATTGTTTATACGCTGACAAGTACTCATCTGATAACACTTGGCTAAGTTCACCTTTTGCCGTTTTTACTGACTCTGCATCAGCAACGCTGTCAGTATCTACTTCAATGATTTTTACAATCAAATAACCAAGCTTGCTATCTGCCAAGCCAGAGTAAGCTGGTAACTTGCTTACATCAGTTTTAAACACTTGCGTCATCGCAAGCTGCGTCAAACCTTGTGCGTTTTTACGATCAACCTTCACTTCAGGGATCCAGTCCAAATTAGCAACTGAACCGCCAGCACGTAAGGTTTTTAATGCTTCTTCACCCTTAGCAATTGCCAACTTTGAAGCTGCTTCCAGTTTAAGCAAATCTTCAATACCTGCTTTTACAGCATCAAATGATTTTGTTGCTGCTGGCTTGTACTCCAGCACACGTGCTGAAACTAAATTGTTAGGTGAAATCTCAACAGCCTCTGTATTACGGTGTTCTTTAATAGCCTCTGGTGAGAAAATCAAACTAACGATTTTATCGTTCTTAAAGAACTTAGTCGCTTCTTCACGTGAAGTCCAACCAGAAAGCTGTAACTGACCACCAAACATTTTAGCAACCGGTGCCAAGCTTTCAGATTGTTCATAAACCGCATTGCTGAAGCTCTCGGCTTTTTCAACAAACTCAGCTTGTGCCTTTTGGAAAATCAAGTCACCTTTAATTTGCGCTTTTAATGACTCAAAATCAGAGCCTTGGCCAGTAATTTCTGTCACTTTAATGATGTGATAGCCAAACTCAGACTCTACTAAGTCACTAACCTCTCCCACCTTCATTTTGAATGCTGCTTCTTCAAATGGTTTCACCATTGCGCCACGGCCAAAGCTGCCTAAATCCCCACCTTTAGTTGCAGAGCCAGGGTCTTGTGAGTTTTTAATTGCTAACTCTTCAAAAGATTTTGGATTCTTTTTGATAGTTGCTAACAAAGCTTGCGCTTTATTTTTAGCCTCTTCTTTTTGCTCAGGCGTTGCATTCACACCAAAACCAATCAAGATATGGCTAGCGCGTCTTTGCTCATCACCTTTAAATTTAGCTGCATTCTCATCGTAATAGCGCTTCACCTCAGCATCATCGACTTTAATACCAGGCACTAAACTACTTGCTGATAATAACAAGAATTCAATTTTCACCTGCTCAGGATCGCGCAGCTTATCTTTATGTTTATCGTAGTAAGCTTTCACCTCTTCCGGAGATACTTTAACTTGGTCTAGATAGTCTTTAGTTTTAAGCTCAGACACTGTCACTAAACGCTTTTGATTTAAAAGCTTTAAGGTCTTGTCAGCACGCGCGGTAGAGATAAAACCAAGCTTAGCAATACCATCCTGTGCTTGCTGCGCTAATAAAGTAGCGCGGATCTCAGCTTCAAATTTTTTCGGGGTATATCTGTTTTGTTGCAGCAGTTCATCATACAACTCTTGTGAGAACTTACCGTCCTTTTGGAAAGATGGCATCGCAGTAATATAAGTTGCCAATTGCGCATCGCTAATTTTATAGTTTGCACGTTGAATTTCTTTTTCTAGCAATTGCTCATTAATCAATTGATCCAACACCATTGCTTTCACTTCTGGGCTGTCTAATTGTGCCTGGTCTGCTTTACCTTCACTTTGCATCCGATTACGTAAATTCTGCATTGCATTTGAGTATGCTTGTACAGAGATTTCGCTACCATCAACTTTTGCAATTGCCGCATTATTACCGGCCTGACTCAAATAAGAGTCAATCCCAAATAAAGCAAAAGGAACTGTAATGAAAGCCAATATAGCTTTCCCTACCCAGCCTTTAGCTACAGAACGGATACCATCTAACATAAAGTTCTCTTCTTAAAAATATGCTGAAAAATCATTAAAAATGTAAAAGCTTACAATCTAAATCAACCACAAGCCAAGGGTCATTAATATATCACAAGTTATAGTTGAAACATGACTAGAGTGAGTGATGACACTAGATTATGGAGACAAGTTCAGACAAGGACAGATGGGAATTAACGCCCAATGAAAGAGAATAGGGAAAATAGAAATAAAAAAGCGAGCCATTAGGCTCGCTTTTTTATTTGGCGGAGTGGACGGGACTCGAACCCGCGACCCCCGGCGTGACAGGCCGGTATTCTAACCAACTGAACTACCACTCCATAACTCAGCATATTATTAAATAACATACTTAAAAATTTGCGCTTCTAGCAAGTGCAGTGATTATCTACTGCAAATTTTTTACAAAATAAAGAGCGCTTAAACTACCAGCACTCTGAATTTATAAAATTAGAAACGGCTTAGTCACATTATCGCTGGTTTTTGGTGGGTGCTAACGGGGTCGAACCGCTGACATTCGCCTTGTAAGGGCGACGCTCTACCAACTGAGCTAAGCACCCTGCATCACCAACGAAAACGCTAGTTTACAGCATCTTTAAGCGCTTTACCAGCCCTAAATTTAGGAGAATTTGCAGCTTGAATTTTAATTGTTTCGCCTGTGCGTGGATTACGGCCGTTACGAGCCTCACGTTTACCTACATAAAACGTACCAAAGCCAATCAATGTTACTAGATCACCTTTTTTAATTGCTTTTGTAATTGCAGCAGTTGTTGCATCTAGCGCACGACCAGCAGCAGCTTTTGAAATACCTGCGGCACTAGCAATCTCGTCAATTAGTTCTGATTTATTCACGTGTAATCCCCTCTCAAGGTTTATTAAATAAAAAACTTCGGCAGACAGTCTGGGTAACAAACCACCCGTATCAACTTTATATCAAGCCAACAAAGGCTATGTCAAGCGTTAATACGGGTTAAAACGCACTTATTTTTTAATGCTTAGTTGTTTCTAGTGCAACGTCTGATTTTTCTTTTGAATTATCAGTAGGTTGTACATCTTTTGCAACATCAGACTCCTCGGAACGCGGCACTGGTTTTGAAGCCAACGCTAGTGCTAATACATCATCAATCCATTGCACTGGGTGTATATCCAGATGATTTTTAATGTTTTCTGGTATATCAGCCAAGTCTTTCACGTTTTGCTGTGGAATCAATACAGTTTTAATTCCGCCACGATGCGCTGCCAACAGTTTCTCTTTTAAGCCACCAATTGGTAACACTTCACCGCGCAAGGTAATTTCACCGGTCATTGCCACATCTGCACGCACAGGAATGCCCGTCAAAATGGAAACTAAGGCAGTAGTAATAGCAATACCTGCACTTGGTCCATCTTTAGGCGTAGCACCTTCTGGGAAGTGGATGTGAATGTCATGCTCTTCGTAGAAGTTACCTTCTATACCCAAGCGTTCAGCCCTACTGCGCACAACGCTCATCGCTGCTTGTGTAGACTCTTTCATCACATCACCGAGCTTACCTGTCGTTGTAGTTTTACCTTTACCTGGCAACAACACAGCTTCAATGGTCAACAACTCGCCACCTACCGATGTCCAAGCAAGCCCTGTTACCTGACCCACTTGGTTTTCTTTAGCAGCAACACCAAAGTCATAACGCTGAACACCTAAATACTTATCTAGGTTTTTCGGTGTCACATTAATCTTTTTAGGTGCTTTTACGCCCTGCTTAGCTTTAGTTGTAAGCAACTCCTTAACCACTTTACGGCAAACTTTAGCCACTTCTTGCTCTAATCTTCGTACACCAGCCTCACGTGTATAAAAGCGTACGATATCGCGGATCGCTGGCTCTGAAATATGCACCTCCAGCTCGTTCAAACCATGAGATTTAAGCTGTTTAGGCAGTAAATAGCGCATAGCGATATTCACTTTTTCATCTTCGGTATAGCCTGAAAGATTAATAATTTCCATACGATCCAACAAAGGCGCAGGAATATTCATTGAGTTGGCTGTCGCCACAAACATAACATCTGACAAATCGTACTCAACTTCAATGTAGTGATCAGCAAAGGTGTGGTTTTGCTCAGGATCAAGCACTTCAAGCAATGCTGAAGAAGGATCACCACGGAAGTCTTGACCTAACTTATCCACCTCATCCAGCAGGAACAATGGATTTTTCACGCCAACTTTAGACATGCTTTGCAGAATTTTACCCGGCATAGAACCAATATAAGTGCGTCTATGACCACGAATTTCAGACTCATCACGCACACCACCCAAGGCCATACGGATAAATTTTCTATTCACAGCTTTGGCAATACTTTGTCCTAATGACGTTTTACCAACGCCAGGCGGCCCTACCAAGCATAAGATTGGTGCTTTAATTTTATCTACACGTTGCTGCACCGCGAGATACTCAACAATACGCTCTTTTACTTTCTCTAGACCAAAATGATCATCATCCAATATCGCTTCAGCCTTGACTAAATCTTTACTGATTTTGGTTTTTTTCTTCCAAGGTAGGTTGATTAAAGTATCAATGTAGTTACGTACAACAGAAGCCTCTGCTGACATTGGTGACATCAGTTTTAATTTCTTAAGTTCACTAGACACTTTGGCTAATGCTTCTTTTGGCATGCGTGCTTCATCAATGCGCTTTTCAAGCTCATCCATTTCAGCGTTTTCATCTTGCTCGCCCAATTCTTTTTGAATCGCTTTTACTTGCTCATTCAAATAGTATTCACGCTGTGTTTTCTCCATCTGGCGTTTTACACGGCCGCGGATGCGTTTCTCTACCTGCAGAATGTCAATTTCACCTTCCATTAGGCGCAACAAGTGCTCCAAACGCTCGGCAACATCAATCATTTCTAGGATTTTTTGTTTCTCTTCCAGCTTCAAAGTCAGATGCGCAGCAATAGTATCAGCTAGGCGGCTAGCTTCATCAATGCTAGCGAGGGAAGTTAAAATCTCAGGTGGAATCTTTTTATTCAACTTAACATACTGATCAAACTGCGCAAACACAGTGCGCATCAAAGCTTGGATTTCCACATCGCTGACAGACTCAGCAATTAACTCTGCACGAGCGGCAAAGCACTCATCAGTTTCGGTAAATTCGCTGACGCGCGCACGCTGTACGCCTTCAACCAATACTTTTACAGTGCCATCAGGCAACTTAAGCATTTGCAACACGGTAGCTACCGTGCCAACTTCATGCAAATCGCTGGCTTCAGGGTCGTCTTTATTCGCTGACTTCTGCGCAACCAATAGAATTTGCTTATTGCCTTCTGACGCAATCTCAAGGGCTTTGACAGACTTAGTGCGCCCAACAAAAAGAGGGATAACCAAATGCGGATATACAACGACATCACGCAAAGGTAATAGCGGTAATAAGCCACTATCTGGATTGTATGAAGGTAATGATTGTGCCATGTGTAGACTTCCAAAATTAAGCTAAGAGTTAAGCCCAAGAGAGCTTATATATTGATTGATGGGGATAACTATTAACAGTTCAAGTATTTATTAGTATTTAACACCAAATTTAGCAAGTAATTGTAAAAAGTTTAAAGAAATTTATTGCTAGGCATCTAAATATAGCGAAACACAACGACTAAAGGGCTAGGCTGACGTCAGTACAAAGTGGATGCAACGCGGCATATGCGTTTAGTAAAAAAGCATGCACATAGAAAGTAACAAATGCACGGCACAAAAACTAAAAAGCCAGCAATTTTAAGTTGCTGGCTTTTTGTTTAAGCTGATGCCTCGTCGGCTGGCTTATCCGCATAAATTAATAGCGGTGGCGTATCGCCTCGAATCACACCTTCATCAATCACAACTTTATCCAAGTTTTTTAATGATGGTAATTCGTACATCACCTCTAATAACGAATGCTCCATGATAGAACGCAAACCACGTGCACCGGTTTTACGCTCTAAAGCTTTTTTCGCAATCAGTAGCAGTGCTGATTCTCTGAACTCTAAATCTACACCTTCCATTTTAAACAATTTAATATATTGTTTAGTTAGTGCATTTTTTGGTTCGGTAAGAATCGTCATCAAAGCGGCTTCATCCAGCGACTCTAATGTAGCAACAACAGGCAAACGACCAATAAACTCAGGGATCAAACCAAACTTAATCAAGTCTTCTGGCTCAACGTCGCGCAACACCTCACCTACTGCACGTACGTCTTCTTTGCTCTTCACTTCAGCGCCAAAACCAATACCGCCTTTTTCAGAGCGTAAGCGAATCACCTTTTCCAAGCCATCAAACGCGCCACCGCAAATAAACAAGATGTTTGTTGTGTCTAACTGCACAAACTCTTGATTAGGATGCTTACGGCCACCTTGCGGCGGGATTGAAGCAACGGTGCCTTCAATCAGTTTCAGCAATGCCTGCTGTACGCCCTCACCTGACACATCGCGTGTGATAGATGGGTTGTCTGATTTACGTGAGATTTTATCCACTTCATCGATATACACGATGCCGCGCTGTGCTTTTTCAGTGTCGTAGTCGCACTTTTGCAACAGTTTCTGCATGATGTTTTCAACATCCTCACCTACATAACCGGCTTCAGTTAATGTAGTCGCATCCGCCATTACAAATGGCACGTCGAGCAATCTTGCCAATGTTTGTGCTAATAAAGTTTTACCTGAACCAGTAGGTCCGATTAGCAGAATATTGCTTTTTGCAATTTCCACTTCATCTTTTTGGCCGCCATTAGATAAATTGTTATGACCAAGACGCTTGTAATGGTTGTAAACAGCAACAGCTAGGTTTTTCTTCGCCTGTGTTTGACCGATTACGTACTGGTCTAATATTTTACAAATTTCTTGTGGCGTAGGCAGGCTAGTGTCAGTGGATTTTAATCCATCTGAGTTTTGAATTTCTTCTTTAATGATGTCATTGCACAAGTCCACGCATTCATTACAAATGAATACAGATGGGCCTGCTATCAGTTTTTTTACTTCATGTTGGCTTTTGCCACAAAATGAGCAATAAAGTAATTTATCGTCGTCGGCTTTAGTCGCCATTTAGTATTTCCTAAAGTAGTATTACGCGCCGATTAACAAGCGCCTAACTCACTGAGTTGTCTCAATGAGTTTAGACGCCGATAATCCAATTAATAGTTTAAACAGCTTCGTTACGACTACCGATGACTTTATCGATTAATCCATAAGCCACAGATTGCTCTGCACTCATAAAGTTATCGCGCTCAGTATCGCGGTCGATTTCTTCAGCTGTTCTACCTGTATGATGGGCTAAGATATCATTCAGTTTCGCACGTAAGTAAAGAATTTCTTTCGCGTGAATCTCGATATCTGATGATTGCCCTTGGAATCCACCAGATGGCTGATGAATCATAATGCGAGAGTTTGGCAAACTATAACGTTTATCTTTCGCACCAGCCGCTAATAAAAACGCACCCATACTTGCCGCTTGGCCAATACATAAAGTGCTCACGTCAGGTTTGATGAACTGCATTGTGTCGTAGATAGACATACCAGCTGTTACTGAGCCGCCTGGTGAGTTAATGTAGAGCGAGATATCTTTATCTGGGTTTTCGGCCTCTAGGAACAATAGCTGCGCAACAACTAAGTTTGCAGACATATCATTCACTGGGCCAACCAAGAAAATCACGCGCTCTTTTAACAAGCGCGAGTAGATATCAAATGAACGCTCACCGCGACCACTTTGCTCAATCACCATTGGGATATATCCCAACCCAGTGGTGATCAATTCAGATTGAGCTTGAGGTTGCAGGTGCTTATTCATTTACGCGTTTCCCATTAGATCATCAAATTTAACTTTTTTATCAGTCACTTTAGCTTGAGACAACACCCAGCTCACTGCGTTCTCTTCAGTTGCTAATGCAGCAGGTTCGTCTAAACGTTTGTGGTCAGCATAGTACCAAGTTACCACGTCAGCTGGACGCTCAAAGCTTTGTGAAAATACATCAACCATTGCACGCACTTGGTCTGCATTTGCATGCAAGCCATTAGTGTTAATCAACTCACCTAACAGCAGGCGTAACTTAGTGCTGCGCTTTGCTTGATCCTCAAACATTGCTGGCTCTAACTGGATATTAGCCAAGTCTGCACCACGTTGTTTTAGATTTTGCTGAGTAGTTTGCATCATGCGATTAATTTCAGTTTCCAGCAAGATACGTGGAATATCAAAATCAGCAGACTCCACTAATGCTTGGAATACTTGTTCTTTCAATTTTGCACTTACGCGTTTAGCAACTTCTTGCTTCAAGCTTTCAGCAACTTCTGCTTTCATTTTTTCAACATCGCCATCTTCAACGCCTAAGCTTTTTGCAAAGTCCGCATCAATTTCTGGCAGTACTGGTTGAGACACTGAAACAAAAGTTACTTCATAACCAACTGTTTTACCTGCCAATTGTGCAGGGTTGTGATCTTCTGGGTAAGTAATGTCAAATTTCTTAGTTGCGCCAGTTTTACCGCCGACCAACTCATCATCAAATGCAGACATACGGCCAGCTTCGCCAAGCACCAAATCAATACCATTGTCGCCTGTAGATTCTACCTCTTCACCGTCCATGAAGGCTTTTAACGTTACATTAACGCGATCACCTTTTTTAGCTGCACGTTTTACTGGCTCAAATTTCACACGTTGCTTAACTAGTACGTCCAATGTCTTTTTCACATCAGTTTCGCCAACTTCAAGCACTGGACGCTCAATTTTAACTTTTGACAAATCGCCCAACACAACTTCTGGGAACACTTCAAAAGTTGCTGTGTATTCTAGCGTTTCTGATGCTGCATCAAATGGTTTGTGTTGAATGTTAGGGAAGCCAGCAACACGCAATTTCGCTTCATCTACCGCTTCACCAAAGCTTTTTTCTACCGCTGCAGAGTAAACCTCATCACGCACTTGATTGCCGTAATGTTGGTTAACCAAGCCCATAGGAGCTTTGCCTGGTCTAAATCCAGAGAATTTTGCAGTACGTGCAACTTGATTTAATCTTTGTTTAATTTGCGCCTCTAGCGGTTGCAAAGGAACGCTAATAGTAATTCTACGTTCAAGGTTGCTGAGGGTTTCAACATTCAGAGCCATGCTGTCATTCCTAAATTCTTAACTGCACATCACAAATAAGCGTCTGTTATGAAGCGCTATCTACAATCATGCTATTTATAAAGTAAGTGGGGACGAAAAAGTCATCGCTTGCTATCCCGCCATATGGCATCAAGATATCAAACTATCCTTTAACGCCTACAACCTATTTGTCGCTTAATGTTTTAATAGACCCAGGTAGTTACCTGAAAAATTCAAAACCTTACTAAACAATTAAGGTTGAAAGACTGTGGATGTTACACAAGAAAACCCATGAAGTCTAGATGAAATAAGCAAGATAAAAACATATATAAATATAGGAGTTAAGCCTACTTATAAAAATTAATGCCCGCCGTGAATCCCTTTTTGCAAAACAGCAGTTTAAGCTCTGATTTTGAGCCCAAACCACGGCATTTTAGCTGCAACATCGAGCAAACATCTCTTACCTAAGCACTATTTAAAAAGTGGCAACTCATACCTTTACATAACCTTACATAAGTTTACATCTATTTCAATAAGATACGATTTGTCGATA
Source organism: Methylotenera sp. (assembly GCF_036401095.1). Lineage (GTDB taxonomy): Bacteria > Pseudomonadota > Gammaproteobacteria > Burkholderiales > Methylophilaceae > Methylotenera. The sequence continues at coordinate 169,441 of NZ_DASWWA010000021.1, read as the reverse complement.
GTTTGGCTGTCAACAACCATAAACCTAGCGCTGGTCAGATATAGCCAAGTTATTTTTGAACTGAGCTTCAACGTAACGTGCTTTAAAAAAACAACTATCGACATTGTCACCTGCTATTCATTAAACAAGTATGCGACTCATAACGCACAAGATTAAGCACTGCGTACTGCTTGATGAATACAAGCAGTGTTTTTAAAGTTTCATTCATTTAGGAGCGATTATTATGACGAGCATTAATAGTGTTTCATCTACAAGCAACATATACCAAACCTCGCAAGTTAGTTCAGGCACTACAGCGTCTAGATTTAAACCAGAAGATGAATCGCGCCAAGGCAAAGATGGTGGCGGATTACTTGGTGCAATTGACAGTGCGCTCAAAGCAGCAGGCATTAGCGGCGGCCTTTCATCTATATTAAAAGATGCCGACAGCACTAGCCCTTCAGCCAGCGACGCAGAATCAAGCTCAGATACAACACCAACCACTGACGCAAGCTCTGCCCTAAGTGAGTTTATGACCAACCTTATGGCAGCGCTGCAATCACAAAATGGCACAGGCGTGGATTCATCTGCAGAAGCCAGTGATATGCCACCCCCACCGCCTCCAACAATGGGTATGGGCAAAGGCGATATAGAAAGCAAACTGCAAAGCCTTCTGGCGCAATTAAGCAACACGAGCAGCAGCACATCTGCAGATAACACCAATACAGATAGTGATGTATTAAGCACTAGCTTTAGTGAGCTAATGAGCGCATTGGGTAAACAATCTTCTACCAGTAGCGACTTGGAAGCGTTCTTACAGGCCTTATCAAGTAAATTAACAGGACAAGGCCCATCCGGCAACGTGATTAACACAACGGCTTAAACCTGCATTACAGATTGCTATGTGATGTATTTTTAAATAAATACTGCATCCATGATGCTTGCTGGATTACTACCAACCATCAAACATTTGGATGCAGTTAACAATAAATATAGCCAAGAATGCACGCAACTTATAACAAGCGCTCTAGTTTTTTGGCTTGATCTGAGCCATGGTGAAATCTGCTTCTGCTAAAACCATCAGCATGATGCGGTTTCATTTCCGCCAATTGCTTACGTTGCTCCTGGCTCAGAATCAAAAATATCTGATTATCCGTAGCGGCACGGTTAAACATTGCTTCTTTATCAATCGCAGCCAACTTTTCGGTAATCTGATTGGCTTTATCGCTATCAAATGCAGCAGAGTTTGACAAAGCTTTAAGCTCACTCATTAACTGCTCTCGCTGCTTCTCTGATTGCCTGATTTGCGGCACTTGCGGATAGATTAACTCGAATACTTTATCTTGCTGACTATCCGACAGATTCAGTGCCGCTAGATGTGGCGGCAAGCCTTTTTTGGTGAATGCATCATGCGAGAATTTTCCGGCACCGTATGATTTTTCAGCATGCTCGCAGCGATCTCGCTTTGCAGGCTCCGCCTGCGTCACGAATGGAACCGTCATTGCAGCTAACGCTAATACTAAAATTGGGGTGGTGATTTTCATTTACAGTCTCCTGATGGATAAATTAAGTATCATGGTTGGAAAATAACCAATCAAATGACAATTACATTTTGCCTTGGCCGCTTGTAAATGCAGGTTAAGCAATAGTAAAGTTAGGTAAATGTCCGGCGATGCTATTGTCGCGAGCTTAGTGTCATCGTTATGATGTTGCTTCCTTATAATCAATTCCCTATGTCACCATGCACAAAATATTACTGATTGATGATGACGTTGAACTCACTGGCATGCTTAAAGAGTTTTTATGCACAGAGGGTTTTGACGTGACAACGGCTAACGATGGCGTTACTGGCGCACAACTAGCCCTTAGCAATCAATTTGACCTAGCGGTGCTGGATGTAATGATGCCAAAAATGAACGGCATTGAAACGCTAGGCCTTATCCGTAAAACCAGTCATATTCCCGTCATTATGCTCACCGCCAGGGGCGATGAATCTGATCGATTTTTTGGGCTTGAGTTAGGTGCAGATGATTATGTACCTAAGCCATGCACACCGCGCGAACTTACTGCGCGCATTCGTGCAATCTTAAGACGAACCAAACCAGCGCAGGACAATTTGCATGTTGACAGCCAGCTCACCGTCGGCGACTTGACCATATGGCCAGAACAGCGCCGTGTTGAGCTAGATGGAAACGAAATCAACCTGACCAGCACCGAATTTAACCTGCTGGAAGTGCTGGCTAAAAATGCCGGACACGTTGTGAGTAAAAAGGAATTAGCCAAACTCGCCATGGGTAAGCCTTTAGCAAGGTTCGATCGCAGCATCGATGTGCATATGAGCAGTATCAGACAAAAAATTGGCACACTACAAGACGGCAGAGACTGTATTCAAACCGTCTACCGCATGGGTTACCAATTGATTAAAACATTGCCGATTAAATCATCATGAACCGGCTGTTTTGGAAGTTCTTTATGTTTCTCCTTGTGGCTCAACTCACTGCGGTTACAGGGGTCAGCATTGCAATCTGGCTGCAACATCGCCATGAGGCTTTGCAAAGCACTGGGGTGGAGATATCACCGCCCGCTCGCTCATTGGTCGAAGCAGCCTCGTCCACACTACAATTTGGTGGTGTAGATGCGCTCAAACACCTGCTAATTAGCTGGCAAAAACGCCCAATGCCACCACTATTGGCAATCGATAACAATGGCAAAGAACTACTAGAACGCAGCTACAACAAAACGAGCTTTGATACAGCACTAGCATTAGCGCGCGACGATCAGTACCAGCGGCATGTGAAACAAATAAATTTAAGTAACGGACAATCATTTCTGCTTTTTGTACCCGACAATGGACGCAACCCCGCTTCTAGCGTTGGACCTACACCATCAGAGCGCAGCCACAACCAGCTACACGCTACCGGCAACCCACGCATAACGCCGCCTGAAAACATAGAACAATACAGAGGCGTATCACGCAAACCACATGCACGCTTCCCCACCATGCCACTGTTGGGTGGTGTAGTTGTCAGCTTTTTATTTGCAGCGTTGTTAGCTTGGTATTTTTCGAAGCCGATTAACATTTTACGCAGTGCATTTGAGCAGGCATCTCATGGCAAATTAGATGTACGTGTCGCCAATGCAATGGGTGGGCGACGGGATGAACTCTCGGATTTAGGCCATGATTTTGACGCAATGGCATCGCGTCTGGAGAGCTTGCTGCAAAGCCAAACCAAATTACTACATCATGTATCACACGAGCTACGCTCACCGCTTGCCAGAATACAAATGGCACTGGGACTGGTTAAACAAACACCCCATAAGATTGCCGAGTTTATTGATCGCATCACACTAGAAGCCAATCGCATGGATGGTTTAATTGGAGAGTTATTAACGCTATCCAAATTAGAGTCCGGCGCAGTACAGATTAAAAAGGAAACGTTGGCGCTAAATCAGCTCATGCATAGCATTGTGGAGGACGCTCAGTTTGAAGCTGCATCCAAAGATATAAAACTGCGTATGAAGCTAGATCATGAGCAAAACCTGCAAGGGCAAGCTGACCTGTTATACAGAGCAATTGAAAACGTAGTGCGTAACGCCATTAAGTACGGGCCCGATCATAGCGCTATTAACATCAATTGTTATAAAGACAGTGCAGACGATTGCCTGCACATTGTCGTTACAGATGAAGGTGCTGGTGTTGATGCACTAGAGTTGGAAGATATATTCAAACCATTTGTCAGAGGAGTCTCTGGCAGCCAAACCGTGGGGCATGGCGTTGGATTGGCAATTACAAAGCAAGTAATTGAGGCACATGGCGGGCGCGTTAGCGCACACAACCTTAACCCCATAGGCTTTTGTGTTGATATAACACTACCCTACTAGCTACAAATAGGATTGCCACCAACTGCGCATAGCAGCCAGACGATTAGATTCAAGCCTGGAAATAAGAAAAACCCCATTATTCAATGACAAAAGTCACAAATAAATGGGGGTTTAACTTTTACTGCTAAATTCTGGTGCGAAAGGAGAGACTCGAACTCTCACGCCTCACGGCGCTGGAACCTAAATCCAGTGCGTCTACCAATTCCGCCACTCTCGCAAGGTAGTGTATGATCAACGTTTAAGTGCCGTCGTTCAAACAAGGACGCCATTGTATATCAAGTTATCCCATTCCGAAAAGGGTTAATATAAAAAATATGCTATTTTATTTTCGGATTGCCATTTTAAGTCACTTTGAATCTTGAATAACTAACAGTGCGGTCAATGATTGTGAGAAAATACACTTAGTACTATACTCAATTTATAAATAGAAGTTATTCAATTATGCCAAACACAATCAATCAAAACGAAATCAACATGCTGCGCACTGAGCTTGAGCTCTTAATGCGCGAGCGACAAGCTTTATTAAAGATTGCTGGCGTTGCTGCTGGGCTAATTGCTGAAATGGATAGTCATAACCTACCTATTTCTACTGTTGAAGCAGCTGATATTCTTGCAACATCCATCAATCAATTAAATGAAGAAACGCTACAGGATGCATTGGATGCAGTACATGCAGAAATTGTAAGTTAGTTTTAAAAGCACGACTAACGCAATCAGCGCATGCATTTAATCTCTAGCAAAGTTAGATTTCAGCTTATGCATACTAGACTTTGGCTGGTATGCCTGCCACTGGCACTATCTGCATGCGGCTTTCTGGAGTACATTGCCAAACCAATTGACCAGCAAGCACTTATACATAAGATTGAAAGTAAGAGTCCCGACAGTGCCGAGTTCAAGCAATATTTGGCCGATAATAATTACACTCCCAGCACTTTTCCAATTACGCAATGGAATTTAGATGAACTTATCTATTGTGCATTGTTTTTTCACCCTAACTTAGACCTTGCACGCGCACAGTGGCATGCGGCAGAAACCGCACAAGCAACTGCAGGTGCTAGGCCATTGCCCACGTTAAGTGGTAATTATGGCAAAAGCGATAACGCCAATGATGATATCAGCCCCTACACTTATGGCTTAAGTATCGATATACCAGTTGTTACAGCAAATAAGCGTAGCATCCGTATTGAGAACGCACAGCATTTATCTGAATCTGCCAAACTAGAAGTGGCGCAAACCGCTTGGAATTTACGCGCACAAGTAGCCACAACCTATTACGAACTTCAATTTAACCAAGCGCAATTACGTGCTTTAGCGCAAGAGCTGGCCTACCGACAAAATATTGTTGCCATGTATCAAAAGCGACAAGACCTAGGGCTAGCCTCAAAAGTTGAATTAAGCCACGCTAAACTGCTACTGCAAAGCACCAATACTGATTTAAATACCCAGCAACAAAATAAAGTGGTGCTCACTGCAAAGCTAGCGAGTAATTTAGGTTTACCGTTAAGTTTGGTACAACAAATGACGTTTTCAGATGCACCCAGCGCCGAAAATATCATTGCGAACGCAAACCCAAGCTTGGTCACCAATGCACAATCAACTGCGCTATTAAACCGCTTAGATTTACGCATTGCGCTTGAGCGCTATGCACTTGCAGAAGGCAAACTCAAACTTGAAATCGCAAAGCAATACCCAGACATTACCGTGAGCCCTTCCTATACTTATGAATTTGGCAGTCAAGTATGGTCATTAGGTTTATCTAGTTTAATGAGCATACTGAATAAAAATAAATACGCCATCGCTGAAGCGAATCAATTACGTGAGGTTGAAGCAGCACAGTTTGAGTCTTTACAGAGCCGCGTGATTAGCGAAACGCATGCGGCACGAGCTAAATTGACACAAACCCAGCAAGCGCTGACGGACTACAAACGGCTGTACACACTACAACAAGACAATACCAATCGCATGCAACGCTTATTTGCTGGCGGTGAAATTGACCGATTGGAACTGACCATGGCAAAACTTGAAGACTTAATGTCTCAAAAAAGTTTAGCTCTCGCCAACTTCCAGCTATACACATCCATTAACAATCTGGAAAACACATTACAGCACCCTTTGAATGAACGCGTTATTCAACCTAATGCTTTTAATGCTGTACACAAGGATTAATGAGCTTTGCAGTGTAAAAATTAGCCGCAAGATGGAGATAAACTGAATGAATCGTAAACTTGCCATTATTATTGGCTTACAAGCTTTTTTAATTGTCATACTGTTTTGGCTGCTGGTTTTTTACGGCAAAGATGAGTTTGAGGCCATTTCAGAACAAACAGAAGAAGAGATTGAAACGATCAATCGTGTTGCTAATAAAGATGGGCTTACAGTCGTTAACATTAGCCCTGCCGCGCAAAAGCAAAGTGATATTTTCACCGCACCACTCAAAGCTAGCTCACACCAAGCCAGCATCAGCACGTATGGCACCGTAGTGAACATTGACACCCTCATTGAACTACGTAATCGTTATCTGACAATAAAATCAGAAATTGATATTTTAAAAGCCTCGTTTAATCATAATAAAAATGAACTAGAACGTTTCAAAACACTGAATCAGGATAACAAAAACGTTTCAGACAAAGTAGTGGCTAGTGCAGCGGCCAATGCCAAAGCCGATGAAACAAGAATCGCAGCGGCCGAGTCCAATGCTAAAAACATTGCAGACAGTATGCGCCAACTGTGGGGCGATACGCTTGCACAACATGCGACCAATCCAAAAACCAGTGATTTACTGCAAGCGCTAATCTCGAATAAAAAGGTGCTGATTCAAACTACGCTGCCGTTTGATGCAGCTGAACCACAGTTAAACAGCAGCATCACCATTGCACCAACCGCTGCGCCATCACACACCATGCGTGCTGATTACATCTCACCTGCCCCCCTTACCAACAGCACGATACAAGGCAAAACCTATTTCTACCACGCGGTGACTAATGAGTTACGTACTGGCATGCAAGTTAATGCTATTACTGCCACTTCCAGTAAAAAAAGCAGCGGCGTCGTTATCCCGAATAATGCCATCGTTTGGTATGCCGGGAAACCATGGGTTTACCAAAAAACCGGGAATGATGGGTTTAGACGTAAACCTATCCATACCGATATTGAGGTGGAAAACGGCTGGTTCTATCAAGGTGACCTAAAAGCCAATAATGAGGTTGTTGTCAGTGGCGCGCAGCTATTGCTGTCTGAAGAGTTTAAATCACAAATCATGAACGAAAATGATGATTAAACAGCCGCTTTAACCTGCATTTAGATAAAAATAATACAGCGCATCCAGCCATGACGCTGAAAAAAAACAAGGGATTAGCCATGCGAACAATTACTTCAGCTCACCGCTTCCATCATTTAGATTGCATCCAAACGTTAGTTGAGGCTAGCTCACTATGATGCAGGCATTAGTTCGCTTCTCAATCCGCTTTAGTGGCGTCATTATTGGTTTAGCATCGCTGATTATTGTGTATGGCTTATTTAGCCTAACGCGCAGCAATCTTGATGTATTCCCAGAATTTGCACCAACCCAGATTATTATTCAAACCGAGTCGCCAGGCTTATCAGCAGAGTTGGTAGAAAGCTTAGTCACTCAACCCATCGAAATAAGCGCCGCCGGCACGGTTGGCATTAAAAGCATGCGTTCGCAGTCGATTCCAGGCTTGTCAATCGTCACAATTATATTTGATGAAGCAACAGATGTTTACCGTAACCGCCAAGTAATTGCAGAGCGCCTTGCAACGCTAGCTAATAAATTACCACAAGGCATCACGCCTAACATTACACCGCTCACCTCCTCCGCAAGCACCGTTCTAGGTTTCGGCCTGACATCAAAAACGCGCACGCTTACAGAAATCCGCACGGTGGTGGATTGGACCATTGTGCCGCATTTGCTTGCCATTCCCGGGGTAGCCGATGTTAACGTATTTGGCGGCAAGGTCAAACAGCTACAAGTACAGGTTGACCCTGAAAAAATGATCCGTTACGGCATATCACTCTTGCAAGTGGAAGAAGCGGTTAAGAAGGCGACAGGTGTGCGCGGCAGTGGTTATATTGAGAATAAGAACCAGCGCATCGTGATTAACACTGAGGGGCAATCCACCACCCCGGAAAAACTGGCACTGGTCACATTGCTGCATAAAAATGGGCAAACCATCAGGCTGGGAGATATTGGCAATGTAGTGAATGGCGCGGCACCATCGATCAGTGCAGCGGCTATTAATGAAGAAAGCGGCGTTTACCTTTCAGTACAAGGCCAGCTTGGCGCTAATACTCATGGCGTAACGCTGGCGGTAGAGCGCGCGCTAAAGGAGCTTGAACCTAACCTGACCGCTGAACACATCAAACTGCACCAAGGCTTATTCAGGCCCGCCAACTTTATTGAAGTAGCCATCAGCGGTGTGCGTGCAGATATTTTAATTGGCTCGGTGCTGGTGATTACCATTCTGTTCTTATTTTTGTTTAACGTACGTACCGCTTTTATCTCTGCAACAGCTATTCCACTATCACTGCTCACAGCCATTGTGATCATGAGCTACTTTAATATTGGTTTAAATATTATGGTACTAGGCGGCCTTGCCATTGCGCTAGGTGAAGTGGTGGACGATGCGATTATCGACACCGAAAACATTTTTAGGCGGCTGCGTGAAAACCGCTTACTTGAACAGCCATTGCCTACCTATCAAGTGGTATTTAATGCATCAATGGAGGTGCGTACTTCTGTCGTCTACGCAACATTTATTGTGGCATTAGTTTTCCTGCCTCTACTCACTTTAGGCGGCGTTGCCGGAAAACTATTTGCGCCGCTTGGTCTGGCATATATTGCGGCCATTATGGCCTCACTGTTTGTTGCGCTAACGCTGACACCGGCACTGTGTTATCTCATGCTGGGCAACGCTGAACTAGATGAAAAAGACCCACCACTCATTCACATATTCAAAAGTGTCTATGTAAAAATCCTGATGAAAGTGGATGCGCATTACAAAGTAGTAATTGCGACTAGTTTCATTTTAATCGCCATCGGCTTAGGCACTTTACCGTTATTTAAAAGCCAGTTTATACCTGCATTGCATGAAGGTCATTACATTATGCATATGACTGCAGTACCTGGTACCTCTGAGCAAGAATCGCTGCGTATTGGTAAAAAGGTCTCTGAAACCATACGTAAGATTGAAGGTGTGAAATCAGTTACTCAGTGGGTAGGTCGTGCACCTAACGCCGCAGATACCTTTGGTACGCACTATAGCGAGTTTGAAATTGAAATCGGCGCAATCTCGGGCCATGAGCAACGCCGTATTCTGACAGATATTCGGGAAGAGCTTTCTGGCGAAGATATTGACCATGATGGTGACGGCGTCGCCGAAACTGGCTTTGTAGGAGTCAATTTTGCGATTAATACATTTTTAACTGAGCGTATTGAAGAAACCATCTCCGGTTACGCTGCCAGCACAGTGATTAACATTTACGGACAAAATCTGGATGCATTAGATAGCGATGCGAATAGCATTGCCAGAATCTTAAATGATATTAAAGGCGCGGCAGATGTCACCGTGCAGTCGCCCCCTGGCACCCCGCAACTGGTTGTGCGTCTACGGCCAGAAAAAATGGCGCAACTGGGTTTATATCCAACAGACGTGCTAGACAATATTAGAGCTGCTTATGAAGGCGTGCCTGTCACGCAAGTTTACGAAGGTAACCGCGTAATTGGTGTCAGCGTCGTATTGGATTTAGAAGCGAGAGATGACGTACAAGAGGCAGGCAATCTGCCACTATTTAACGCTGAAGGTAAGTTGTTTAGATTACGTGATGTTGCAGATATCGTACAAGAAAACGGTCGTTCCAAAATCCTGCATGCTGGCGCTAAGCGCATTCAGACTGTAACAGCCAATGTCTCTGGCCGCGATATTGACTCGTTCACCAGCGAGCTAAAAACCCGCTTAAACTCAGAGCTAACACTGACACCAGGTACTTACTTAGAGTTTACCGGTGCAGCAGAGGCCAATGCAAAATCCAGGGAGAAACTCATTCTACAATCGGCACTAGCCGGCGTGAGTGTATTTTTAATGCTGTATGTCGCATTTGGGCGCTTACGCAACCTGCTACTTACCTTTGCTAACCTACCCTTTGCCTTAATTGGCGGCGTACTTGCCGTGATGATGACAGGAGGCTGGATTTCATTAGGCTCATTGGTGGGTTTTGTAACGCTGTTCGGTATTACCTTGCGTAACTCGATTATGATGGCATCACATTTTCAGCACTTGGTCGATGAGGAAAATTGCGTATGGGGCCTAGAAACGTGTATCCGCGGCGCATCTGAACGCCTGCCATCCATTTTGATGACTGCGCTAGTAACGGCCTTGGGCTTATTGCCACTAGCAGTTGGTAGCGGCGAGCCGGGCCGTGAGATTGAAGGACCAATGGCCACGATTATCGTCGGTGGCTTGGTCACCTCGACGATACTTAACTTATTGATACTGCCAACGATTATGCTGCACTTTGGTAAGTTTGAGCGTAGCGCCAAGTTCTAATATAACTTCCAATACGACGGTAAATCTAAGCACCGCAATGCGGATTAATACTATTTATCGTCGTATTTGATATATTTGAAACGCACATCATCATTTGGCGTACCCGTTAAGGCGCCACCCTCTTTCGCTGGCTGCCAAGCAATTACAGACTCAATCTTTTTTGCCAACTCAAAATCTTTTTCAGTAATGCCTTTTGCATCATGCGTGCATAATTTCACGATAACAAACGCATAAGAAACAGTTAAGTCAGGGTGATGCCATGCCGCCTCTGCCAAATGCCCGACAGTATTCACTACCATGAGCGTGGCTTTCCAGCCGCTGGTTTTATACTTACGGCGTATCCAGCCATTTTCTAAATACCAGTGCGGAAGTTCCGCCGCTAATCTTGCTTCGACTTCTTGCTCAGAAAATACAGGGGTTGTAGACATAATAAAACTTTCTTTTAACAAGCCTAGTTAATAATTAACAAGTAGCACATGGTCCGTAGCAACGCTGGCATCATCCACCCGACGTTTACTCAATATAGGCTCAACCGCGGCATAATTAGTTTTATGCACCACATAAGTTTGAAAACGCTGCTCAAGACAATAGTCACTAAATGCAGTATCCACTAACTCATCTTGCACCAAGGTTTGTAGCAACACCGATGTTGAGTTTGCGTAATCACTCAGGGGTTTGGATTTCACCAGCAGCAATCGTTCAGCACCAATTTTATGGGCTAACCATGCACTTAAACTATCAGAAGTCACCTGCCAGTTTTTAGCAATCGCATCATCAGCCAAGACCATTTTACTCGGCAACCATACAATCGCCCGATGTTGCCAGCCACGCTCTGCAAGCTCCAACTCGCTACTCGCCGTGACTAAACCGGGGTTAATACCAGTGAGCAGCAAGCCAAACTGATCCATGGCCAGCAGCGCCAAATGATGAGCCATGGCATCGCTCACTCCGGACCGCTGCTGCGCTACGCGCACAGCATCGGCAAACACGCTGCCACCTGGGACAATAATGACTTTGCCATCGCTGATTTTAACCAGCATCTCCAGCCAGCGCGGCAGTTCTGGTGAGCCCAGTAAACTACCCCCTAATTTTACTACCCACATAGGCAACCCCTTGATTTAAAACTAGGGCTTCAAGTTAATCAGCCTTACGGCTGAAACACTCCACTACTTTTAGCATACTGGAGGCTTTATCCCAAGTTTCCACATACTCTTTTTCAACATCTGAATCCGCAACAATACCACCACCGGCGTAAAAGCTAATTTCACCTTCGCCATCTTGTTTTTCCACATATACTGCCGTCCGTATCGCAATATTGGTGTCCATATTGCCATCAAAGCCAATATAACCAATCGCACCACAATACACGCCACGCTGATGCGGTTCCAACTCTTCAATAATTTGCATGGAACGTAGTTTGGGCGCACCGGTAATTGAACCACCAGGAAAACAACCACGCAATAAGTCAATTGCAGTTTTACCTTGCAACAGCTCACCCGTGACTATACTTACCAAGTGATGTACATTGGCAAAACTTTGCAGTTGAAATAGCTTATCGGCCTTAACCGAACCCGTCTTACAGTTCTTGCTAATATCATTGCGTAGCAAGTCTACAATCATCAGATTTTCTGCACGGTCTTTCAGGCTCTCGAGTAGCTCTTTTGCATACAGTGCATCCTGCACTGTATCAGCAGCGCGCGGCCTAGTACCTTTAATCGGCCTGGTCTCCACATACCCATCTACCACCTGTAAAAATCGTTCTGGTGAGCCGGAAACCACCTGCATATGCCCAAAATTCATATAAGCCATAAATGGCGCAGGGCTTATTTCTCTTAATTTACGGTAAAAAGTCCAAGCATCACCATGCGCTGCTGCCGAAAATCGCTGCGCCAGGTTTACCTGATAACAGTCACCTTCATGAATATAGGTTTTGATCGCATTAAAAGCTGCGGTATAAGCCACTTTATCCATATTGGAACTTACTGTAGACGTGATTTCAAAGCTAGCCGATTGCATCGCCTCCGCCTCACTCACGCCGTCAAATAATGCACATAACGACTGCCAATCATCATGGGTTTGCGCATCAAAGCCATTGGAAACCAAGTGCGCTGTTTTAGCACGGTGGTCCACGATCACTGCCCAGTCATAAATACCGATTTGCATCTGTGCAATTAAGCCATCATCTGCTGCGGTATTTTCTAGCTTTTCTAGCCGTCTGGCTAAATCATAGCCAAAATAACCAACCGCCCCGCCTGCAAACGGCCATGCGGATTGGTCAGCATGGTGCGGTGCTAAAACATCATTCACTAACTTGAATGGATCCTCAAGCGATATGTGCTTTTTATCCTTGCTCACCACTTCTGTATGCTCACCATTACTGGTGAACGTGATAAACGGCTTAGCCACTAAAATATCATAATGGCCATATTGACTACCGGTCTTACCCGTTACCGGGTCTGGCAACTGTCCACTATCTAAAAACATAGCCCAAGGCATGTGTGCAATGCGCGCAAAATACTGCGCACTATCTGCAAGATAATGCAATTGATGCGTTAACAAACTCATCTGGACAGCCCCAGTGAAGCGACTGCAAAAGCTGGGAAACAAACCTTCGCCATATTCTTGATCAAACCACTTTCTGCACTAATAAAATCACTGACTGAGCTATAGGGAACACCTAACTGCTGTGCAAGTGATGCGGTTAAGAACTCACCAGCACCTGCACCTATCAATTGTAAAGTAGCCTCAGTATTTTGTTGAGAGGATAACTTCGTTAATACCGCCTGCCGCACTAGGTTAAGTTGCGCATGTTTAAAGGCATTAGCTAGTTCTATCCAAGCGCTCAAGGGGGCATCATGCGCATCCCATCCCACCATTCTGGCAATACGCCGCGCGCTGGATGCTACACTTTTATCCGCGCCGTCGGCTGTATCTGCCATATTATCTTCTGGTGCTAATTCACCAGTTAAGGTGTAAACATCGGCGGTTGTCGCAAAATGCTCGGCAGCTACATTCACCACTTGCCCCGCAAACGGGATTTTTTGCGCCAAAGCCATTAATGGCGTACGCACCACTCCAGTATAAACCAACTCATCAAACTGCATACGCGCTGCATCTGTAAACCCCAACACATGAGGCTTACTATCATTTAACAGGGCAATATCTGTAGTGGTGCTACCAATATCAATGAATATTGCTTCGTGTGACTTTTGTGCTAAATATTGCATGCTGGCTAGCCAGTTCATCGAGGCAATATCACTCGTCACCGATGCAACACTATCAAGCGCTACAAAGCCTTTGTTCCCTGCAAAAAACTTAAGCTGCACTTCACTATTAATTGCGCTGAGTTTGCGCTGCATAGTCTGCGCAATCGCCAACACGCCGCTGTGTCTATCTGTAAATATATCGGCTAATTCACCAGTCATGGTCACTGAGTGTGATTCAGCCTGCATTTCAAGCAAAATAGCATCTATGGCTGAATCCAGCTCATTGAGCCCACGCCACAAAGGGCAATAGACCTGCTTGGCATTCAATACATGGCCTTGCTCGTTGGTTAACACCGCTTTCAGGTTCGCCCCCCCCACATCCCAACCTATGATACGTTGCTGACTCATAGCGGAATGACTACCTGCTTTCTGGCTAGATTTGGCATAGAAAATTTGTCGTTCAATACACAGTCCATGATTAATTTAGCAGGATTATAATCTATCGCCTGCTCCAGCCCTACATAGCTGGTGGTCAGGCGCGGGTTAATCTCGATCACATAAATCTTATCGCCATGCGCAGTATCTACAATTACATCCACACCCACATAACCCAGCGCATCCGGCAGCATCTTGGCAATCTTTCTGGCAATGGTTTCAAAACGCTGCCAGTAGGCAGACATACCGTTAATGGTGATGCCTGACAAACTAAAATGATTACTCTCTCGCGTGATGTGCTGCTCATTGCAGCTTAACAGCCAGGCCTTGCCATTGCGGCACAGCATACAAAAACTGGCCGCGACACCAGCCTGATAAGGCTGTGCTAAATAGGTCAAATAACGCTCGTCCTGCTTAATCCAATGCGTTAAGTCATCTATTGAATCAAATAACTCAATGCCTTCACATCCTGCACCATCTTCTGGTTTGGCGACCCAAACACTGATATTTTCTGTATTTAGCTGCTCGTGCTTGCCTGCCACCAGGTCTTCCCCGGCATACACAGGTAAAGTATGTATTTTCGCTTCCTGCAGCGCTTCAAAGCACAAAGTCTTACTGGTGCCAATTAAGGTAGAATCAAAGCCACAGCCCAAGAATAACGCACCCTTGTCATGACTGGCATAACATAACTCACTCAACTCCAGGAGAACGCCATTTGTTTCCGGTGCAATCAACCACACTAACTCCACACTAGCTAATGCTTCGGTAAACACATGATTAAACTGACCCGGCGCAACGGCTAGGCTATGAGCCGCTAATACTGGTGGCTGCAACCGGTCATCATGCAAGGTCACGATTTCGAATTGATTCATCTCGGCCAGATTGCGCAACAAGGCATCGCGCATCAGCGAACCTTCATTCACCAAAGACTCTGGCAACGCCTCATCACTTAAGCCCCCACCAGTAATATACTCACAAACTAATATTTTTTTTAATGCTTCGATGATGACTATTCCTTTTTACCTACGTGAATTTTTAACTGCATGATGAGTTCTGCTTTGTTTTAATTAAAAGCCGCAAAAATTAAGGGCACGCAAACCACACAGAAGCTGGGATAATATGCCGTAAATACAAAGCCTATAGCCATTTAAGATGTAGGCTAAGACAGTAACTACAAAACACCCAACACCGTTATCAGCTACAGCCAACACATTAAGTTTCTTGAGAGATAAATGCAAATAATTCCAGTGATTGATCTACTAAATGGCGTTGTCGTTCACGCAAAAAAAGGTGAGCGTCAACGCTATCAGGCAATCGTTTCTGCACTTACCCCCACTAGCCAGCCTTTAGATATTGTAGCCGCTTTAATGACACTATCTCCTTTTCAGCAGCTATACATTGCAGACCTCAATGCAATACAAAAACTTCCTAATACGCACAACGACTCGCAGCAAAACAACTTAAGCGTGATTACAACTATCGCTCAGCATTATCCTAACCTCACACTTTGGGTAGATGCAGGTATCAGCAATCAGGCAGAACTTGATTTATGGGCATCTCTACCGATAAAGTTGATATTGGGCAGTGAAAACTTTTCCAGCATAGAACAATACTTAGCTATCTCTCAGGCGATTGGCACACAAAGCATACTCTCATTAGATTTTATGCCTACCCGCTATCAGGGGCCTCAAGAGCTATTAGCAAGTAATACTTACTGGCCGCAAGAGGTGATTGTCATGTCGCTTGCACATGTGGGCGCGAATCAAGGTGTCAATCAAGCACTGCTAGCACAACTTAAAGCACAGGCTGGCGGCGATTTTAACTTATATGCCGCCGGTGGCGTTAGGGATATCGCAGATTTAAATGCACTCAGCGCTTCAGGCATCCATGGTGCACTCATCGCTACCGCCCTGCATAGCAAGCAACTCACACAGCAGCAACTAGCTTCACTGCAACAATAAAAAAGCCCGATTACTCGGGCTTTTTTACGACTAAATCCACTACAGCTTACAGCTATAGCAGCTTGCGACCTTGCAACTACTCAAGGTTTGCGTGGATAGCGCGCATGCCTTCTTCAGTTAAGCCTTTTGCAAAGATCAAATCAGCAATAGTAGCTTCTAAGAAAAGTAATGTTGAAAGCTCAAATTGTGAGCCCATTGGCATACCGTTAGTTAACGGGAAGCTGCTGTCATTACCAATTTGAATTGTTAAGTCAGCTGCGTCAGCCATTGGTGAAGATTTCTTCATAGAAATAACTACTAATTTAGCACCAACAGATTTTGCTTTTTTCACGAATGGCAATAGTGTTTCTGTACCGCCTGAACCTGAAAC
This sequence comes from Methylotenera sp., assembly GCF_036401095.1. Taxonomy (GTDB): domain Bacteria; phylum Pseudomonadota; class Gammaproteobacteria; order Burkholderiales; family Methylophilaceae; genus Methylotenera. The sequence continues at coordinate 153,045 of NZ_DASWWA010000021.1, read as the reverse complement.
CAAGATTAGCAAATCACCTGCTTTGATTGCTGGTGTAACTACTTCACCGATCATGCTTACATTGTAACCAGCGTGTACTAAACGCATTGCAAAGAAACGTGATACAAGTAAAGAACGGCCAGCGCCACCGATAAATGTGCGGCCTGCGCCTTCAACCAGCTTCAATAGCTCAGCTGATTTAGAATTGTCTGTTTCAGCTAGGATGCTTGTTAATTTGTCTAAAATTAATTTTTGACTACTACTCATGATATTTCCTTATCGAATCAATGATTTTAGAGAATACTTAAAATGCCAAAAAAAATCCCGACCCATTACTGAGTCAGGATTCTTTAATCGTTCATTTCAATAAAAACTTATTGAAAAGAGCTTAAATTAAGCGTGAACGATAGCTGTGATTTCAGCAGCAGCAGCAGCTGGGTCAGCAGCGCCGTAGATTGCAGCACCAGCAACGATGATTGTTGCGCCAGCGTCTTTAACTTGTTTAGCTGTAGCAGCTTTAACGCCACCAGCAACTGAGATTTCAACGCCTAGGTTCAAACCAGCAACCAATGCTAAGTCAGCAAATGGAGTTTGACCAGCAGCTTGTTGGTCTAAACCAGTGTGCACGCCGATGATGTGTGCGCCAGCAGCAGCAGCAGCTTTAGTAACAGCAGCTTTGTCAGCAACGTTGATCAAGTCGATTTGTGCTTTTTTGCCGTATTTGTTAGCAGCATCGATTACACCTTTGATTGTACCCATATCAGAAATACCTAATACAGTAACGATGTCAGCACCAGCTTTGTAGAATGGCTCAGCTTCGTAGAAACCAGCGTCAGCTGTTTTCAAGTCAACTAAGATTTTGTTGTTTGGGAATTTAGCACGTAATGTTTCAAGCAATTTGATACCGTTGTGCTTGATGCATGGTGTACCGATTTCAAGAATGTCCACGTGTGGAGCAACTGTTGTTGCTAATGCAACTGTTGCGTCGAAATCTAATGAATCTAATGCCATTTGTGTTAATGCCATGGTGTTTCTCCGTTTAATAATTTTAAGAATTACATTTTATTGCTATTTTGCAAAACTCGCCTCACCTCACACTTAATTAAAATTCGCAATTTACTACGAAATACTCAACTAAGCCTGACTGCGCTTCGACTTTCACTAGTTCGAATTTAAGTGCCTAAATTCGGCCTCATAAAAAACTGGACACTTATGTTAAATGCCCAGCTACTTTATGTCAATTCTAAAGCGACATGATTACGCTTTAATTACAAAAATAATACCAAGGTATTAAAGTTTTTCGCTTAATGCTGCTTCAAGTTTGTTTTGGTCAGCAACGAAACCACGGATACCTTCTGCAAGCTTTTCAGTTGCCATAGGATCTTGGTTCAATTCAAAACGGAACTCAGCTTCTGTCATTTTTGCTGGAGCGGCTTTAGTTGCGCCAGTATCTTTCAACACTTGCGTCAATGTACCTTCTGTAGCAGCCAAATCTTGCAACAAGTTTGGTGAAACAGTTAAGCGGTCGCAGCCAGCTAAAGCAATTAGCTCGCCAGTGTTACGGAATGAAGCGCCCATAACTACTGTTTTGTAGCCATGCTCTTTGTAATATTGGTAGATAGCACGTACTGAAACCACACCTGGGTCTGTTTCTTGTGTGTACTCTGTTGTTGGGTTTTTAGCTTTGTACCAGTCTAAGATACGACCAACGAATGGAGAGATCAAGAATACACCAGCTTCAGCACAAGCACGTGCTTGGCCGAAACCGAACAACAATGTTAGGTTACATTGGATGCCTTCTTTTTCAAGAATCTCACCAGCTTTGATGCCTTCCCATGTTGAAGCAAGTTTAATCAATACGCGGTCTTTGCTGATGCCAGACTCTTCGTAAAGTTTAATCAATTTACGGCCTTTAGCTACCATCGCATCCAAGTTGAATGACAAACGTGCATCCACCTCAGTAGAGATGCGACCTGGTACTTCTTTAGTGATTTCTGCACCAATCAACACAGCCAATTTGTCGGCAGCATTGTCAATTTGCTCAGCCTTAGTACCGCCTTGTGCTTTCGCATAAGCAACAGCAGTCTCGATTAAAGGTGCGTATTGTGGCAATTGGCTTGCTTTTAGCACTAATGATGGGTTTGTTGTTGCGTCAACAGGCTTAACAGCCTTAATCGCCTCAACATCACCAGTATCTGCCACGATAGTGGTCATAGATTTTAATTGCTCTAACAAATTAGCCATTACTGCCTCCTAAAAAATTATCTGAATACAACTCATATACAAAATCAAGAGCAAGATTATATCTTAAAAGTAATGATGTTAAAAACTATATGGTGTCATTAAATGGCGATACATGATGCTTTCTACGTTCATGTTCAACAGGCCGATTATTTTTACGACGCTCCAACGGTAGCGAAACAATGAAAGTTGCTCCACGCCCATCTTCACTATGAACAGTGACGCTGCCACGATGTTTCTTGACGGTCACACTCACAAAATATAAACCTAAACCACTGCCCTCTTGCGCCTGATGCTCGCCTTCGGCACGGCTGAAGCGTTTAAATACTTTGGCGATTTTTTTTGACGGTATTCCTGGTCCCTGATCAATCACTTTCAGCTCTATAGATTGCTCATTGCTTTTTAAGATTACGCTGATGACGCCACTTTCTGGCGAGTATTTAACTGCATTCAACAAAAGATTAGAAACCGCCCTCAGCAGCAAACCAAAATCCCCTCTTACCCATACACACTCATCAGGGAAATCTTTATGCAGCTTAAGTTTCTTTGCCATCGATATTTCATACACATCATCAATTGCCTGCTGCGTTAGGCTAATCATATCCAGTTCATGAAACCTGTTCACATTTGCCATCTCCGCCCGTGATGCCTGTAAAAAGCCTTCAGCCATACTATGCGCACGGATTAGCATTTTGCTCATCCGCTGGGAATACTTATTGGCTTCAAACTTATCCAGCAACATCATCGCTGCTCCAAGCGGTGCTCGAATATCATGTGAAATAAACGCCAACGTATCATTTCTACTTTTGTGTAAATTGCGCAAGTGCTGTGCAGTTAGATTCACTTTTAGAATTCTTGATTGCAACGGATCTACAGTAGTCTCCTCCAAACTATCTTCCGTTACCATACCCAAAGCTGCCAGCTCATCACGCAAGCGCTGCAACTCTTTATCTAATGATAGCTGCGCAGAGTTAAGCTTGCGCCAACTCCAGACCGGATACGCCAACAATATCGCAGCCAAAGCACCAGAAGTAGGAATCCACACACTCCACCAGTGCATAATAGAAAGTGAAGCTAAGATAATCGTAGAGAAATATATGGCAATCAGCGCCACAGATTTTAAAGTGGGCAGTTTAGGCAGCCATAACAAAGGCAGCATTGCCAATAATGCACATAACAAGCTGACAGACCAGCTTGGTGCATCCACCACCAACGTAGAGCCTTGCATAGCTGCAATTGCGTTTGCATGAAACTCTATACTTGGCATCGGCTGCGAATAGCTTGAAGTGGGCGTGGACAACACATCACCCACACCTAACGCTGTCACGCCAATCAATACAATTTTATCTTTAAAAAAACCGGATGAATATTTATTGGCCAGCACATCTAGATAGGATATCTGATTAAAGTGTCCTGGTGGTCCGAAGAAATCAACCTTACGTGGCGCATAAGAAATCAAACGCTGCGCAACATCTCCACCATAACCTAGCGCACTCAACTTCGACGGATGAATAACAGGAGGTGTAGTGCTGATATAAGCAGGGAGAAGGTGAGCCACTTGCAATACTGATTGTGAAAAATGCGGCAAGCCTACTGTAGATAAGTCCGCTGCGGATACTCCCTCCCATAGGTATAGGCTGCGTGCAACGCCATCGGCATCCAATGAAACATTGAGGCGCCCCAAGCCTGCCACAGCTGTAGCCAAGGGCAGAATAGGTAAGCTTTGCTTAATCGCACCGCCTACATAAGGCGCCTCAAGTAAAACAGGCAAAACAACATTGCCGGCACGCTTGATGGCTTGCGCAAAGGCGTAATCTACTTCTTTAGCATCGCGCTCTGGCTCAGAAAAAACAACCCCCAAGCCTATCGCTTTAGGTTTCTGATTGATTAAATGATTGATGAGTTCAGTATGGAACTGTTTAGACCAAGGCCAACTGCCAATTGCATTGATACTCGCATCATCAACGGCAACGATGACGATATTGCTTGGTGCACTTTTGAAACTTAGTCGCTGCCCTAAGTCGTAGTAAAAATAATCAAACCGAACTAAAACTTCACTTACAGTAAATATACAAGCGATTAGCGCAAGTGCAATGGCGGTAAACAACCTGTCATTTATTTGCATAAATCAATTACAGGCTTAGATGAGTGAGATAAATGAATTACTGTAACGCTAGGCTGCAACACGCCATCAGCAAAGGCAATACTTGCCAAAGCCAATAGTAAAGCTACCGCACAGTAGGAAGTTTTTTTTATTTTTATGGTTATCATGCAAGTTAATTTTTCAAACTGTAACTGGTGCACAAAATACCACGAACCAACCTATTTTTTTCAATATCAAGCAATGCGGATTGTTAAGTTTTGTAAATTGCTTGCAACAAATGGTAGTTACTACCTAGCGATTGCGCTCTAAACGATAGCCCTGCTGGTAGACTGAAGTTAATCTCCAACCATACTCCGAGGTTAGCTTTAGCTTTGTACGTAAATGGCTAATATGCACATCCACCTTGCGCGTCTCAACCTCTGAACTAGCACCCCACACCACATTCATCAAATGTACTCTTGATAATAAAGCGCCTTCATTTTTCAAGAAGTACAGTGCCAAATCAAACTCTTTATCGGTCAACCTAACCTCTTCTCCGGCAAGATTTGCGACTCTCAGCTTGGTGTCAAACGTTAAGGTACCAAACTCGTAATTCGTCTGGTCAATCGGTTGGTTCGATGTGCGTCTTAGCAATGCATGAATGCGCGCCATTAATAAAGGACGGCTAGCAGGCTTGACCACATAGTCGTCAGCGCCCGCTTCAATCACACGAACAATATCCTGCTCTTCAGACCTGCCAGTAAAGAAAATGATTGGAGGCAGCTTTTTAGCTCTAAGCTTAATACTCACCATGACATCAGGCCCCTCCATGTCCGGCAAAGCCCAATCAAACACACATAAATCATATTGCTCATGTGAAAACTGACGTAAAAAATCTAACCCAGTTTTAAAATGATCCACCTCAAAGTTATCTTGTTGTAGCCAATCAATCAGTACTTCGGCAAAGGCCAGATCATCTTCCAACAATGCAATTTTCATTTATATTTTTATTCCGAATTGTTGATATTTACTGCTTAAACAAACTTAACGACTTGAGGTATTTGACTAGCGCCTGACAGTAAGTAGCTAAGCTAAAGTGAGGTAATTATGATGAGGTGCTATTTATGTTGCAAGCGCCAAGTCGCTCGCTAGCAAAGTAGCCACGGTTAGGTCTGCACTGGTGCCAGGGTTGATTTTCCTTGCTTTAAGTGAGGCATCCCAAACTAACAATTGCTTCTGCATCAGCTTGGGATTATGTGTAGCCCAATAGTTAGACTCCATTTCCTTAGCTTCCTGCATCAGGAGATTGGCAACTTGTTCCCCATGCTTGCGCAACACATGTGTATCGGCATATCTGGTCAAGAAACCTAAATATAAGGCAGTGGTTGCCCAGGCCGAATTTTCCCACTTCAGCAAAGCATCGGCATATAAATTAACGCCAAAATCTACTATATCGTGAAACTGATTTGCATACTGCCAGGAGATTCGGTCTTTATCTTGCGCTGAACGCATCATCTCCAGCAGGCTAACTTGAGGAGCCTCGTGTACGTCATGCTGATTAGATGCACCCAAACCGCCTGGATTAGCCAGCACGATTGCCTTTGCAACCCAAACGGCATCATCGACACTCAATTGATTTAATGTTTGCTGTAGCTGACCCCATAGTGATTGGTTAGCTTGCAGAGCTGAAGCCGCATTCAGTAGTGGGGCACATAGCAACAGCATGCCTAAATTAGTGTTTTGTCCAACCGCCTTTTGGGTTGCTTCTACCGCATAAAAAACACGCTCACCTACAGAAAGCCCGGTTCTAGCAATAGGCTCTGCCGTGACATCAGCACTTTGAATAAAGTCCTGAATCGTCATGCCGTGACCATCTGAAAATGCGTGCACGTTACCAGGCTTTAATGCTTGCAGCTCGCCCATACATGCGTTTTTATAGGCTTGTGCTAATTGCACAGGTGTCAGTTGATGAGTCATCACTATCTACCCTCGCCCAACTTTTGCAGAAAGTCATCCACTAACACTTCTGCAATATTAAAATTTGTCACACTTTGCAGACCGCGCCACGCAGGAATACTGTTAACTTCCAGCACATAATATTCACCAGTGGCTGCCTGAATCACATCAACACCACAATAGTCTATATCAACCGCTTTGGCGGCTTTTAAGGCAATCTCTACCATTGCATCATCTGCCTCAACTGCTTCACAACGCCCACCAGCCGCAACGTTATTGACAAACCCGCTGCCTAATCTACGCATAGTAGAAATCACTTTGCCAGCCACAACAAACACACGGTAATCATGCGGTGCATCAGCTGTTTCGATGAACTCCTGAAAGTAATAGACTCCATCCACGTATTGCTGCATAGGAACAGGCAAAGTCTCTTCTGCTTCTAATTTACGTACGCCCTGACCTTGCGAGCCAAACAGCGGCTTTAGTACTAACTGCTGATTATTTTCCGCTGCACGCTGACGCACCATTTCAGCGTGATGCCTAGACTCACATACCCATGTAGCTGGCGTCATCACCTGATGGTCCCGCAGCAGGAAGCTGGTCATGGCTTTATCTACGGTACGCTCAATGGCACGCGCCTGATTGTAAATACGCACGCCTTGCATGGTTAAGAGATGCAGCACATTTAGGCGTGTAATCACCTGCTGCAAGCTACCACCTGCCACACCGCGCACAAAAGCCGCATGTGGGTTAGTATCAAAACCAGGAATATGAATCTGTGAACGAGACTGTGAAAGGTCAATCACACAGTCTTGCAGTGATACAAAGCTGGTTTCAACCCCACGCTTTGCAAAGGCAAGCTTTAGCTGGTTGCCCTGCCAACCAGCATCATCGGTAAAAATAGGTATATTCAAGTGTGCGTAAACTAATAATTAAAATGACTCAGGGCTTAATCCACACGCTAACACTTATCGAAATGAGATGTTAATCAAATCCGCATTCAACTGACCAGCTTCAAACACATTGCCAGTGTCAATGTTTGTCACAGCCACTTTAGCTGGGCTAAACAACATTGGGTCAATTTTGTAGAAATCCATCTCGTAGAATTTAAACACTTCAGCAAATGTTTTGCCGTAATCTTTAGATGCACTACTTGGTAAGTCTTGTGCCAGCTTCGCTGCTGCCGCATCATCACCCTTCACTTGCAAGCTAACAAAACCGCCAAACAAGATAGCATCATTGGTTCGCCCCATGCCTGTCATAAAGTCATTGGCCACAGGTGGCAATACTGCTAAACCTGTACCACTCACGATGTTCTCAAGCGGGAAATGCAAGGTATGCGCTTTATGTAAGGCAACCTCTAATACACGACCTACAATCTGCACTACACCTGCAACGCTAGTGGTTGGCGTCAAAATAATGGTTAATTGCTCTCCTGACATTTTCGTGTCACGCAAGATTTTTTCAATCACTTCAACCGGTGGCACTTTATCTGTTTCCAACACGATACATGTGCTGGTACCGCTATCTACGTAAGCTAACTCTTTAAATAAATCTTCACGCTGTGCCAATGCACGCGCTGGGCCTGAACCTAATGAAAAGAACTTCTCATGGCTAAGTGCCCAACCTGCATATTGGCTAGCTAAGCAAGCAAATACAGGTTGTGTTGAGCTCACTGCAATCGCGTCGTGCCAATCAGCAAAACGGTCATCCGCCTGTAAACTTACCTCACCTAAACCGCCCATGCAAATTTCGGCAATTAAGCGGCCAGCTTCAGCACAGCCAGGAAACTGGATACCTGCATCAACGATGGTACAGTCAGTAGCATGTTTAGATACGCCAACGTGTAAAGTTTCCGCCTGCTCTATTAGCCTTTTTACCAATGGCGCGCTAAGCTGGTTAACGCTAGGCTTTGTCGCCAATGTTTGTGTTGAAGAGGTATTTTGCATTTTTTTCCTTTGCACTACTCATCAGCCTCACTGAGGCAAGTTTTTTAATGAGTAGATTGTAATAAATTTTTAATCTGCTGCACTCTAGCCAGCACTTCTTTTTTTGCCGCATCCGCACTATCTGCGTAGGCAAGCACACTGCAAACTGGAGCACCAGCAACAATATTTAATGGCGTTTTTAGCTGAACAGGTGTATCGGTTACCCAGTCTGGCCAAATCATTTCTGTATTTAACATTACATCAACATCGGCATACACAATCGCATGCGCCTTAGATACCTCTTCATAAACATCTTGAAGCTGGCCAGCACCTACCAATTGCCTGCACAAACACGCTTGCACATGACGCTCAAATAAAACGCCATCATTATTGTACAAATCAACCGTTGCGCTAAGCCTCGGATTAACTTCCAACACATACACCTGCTCTGCACCTGCGCTTGTTTTATGCACAATTGCATCTAAACTATTTAGCCCTAGCAGGTCAAATTTAGCAGTTAAATGCTTAGCTGCATCTAACAACTGCTCCTGCACAATAACAGATAAAGCTGCATGACTTACCGCACCGCCATAACGAAACGGCATGTCTGCACTGGCACTAACCCACTGCTCATTAAAGCCGACTACATCAACCTCTGTGCCATTGGCTACAAATAATAGCGAAACTGGCAAGCCTTCAAGCTTGCGTTGAAAGTAATACCGTTCTAGCCAATGATGCGGTGCTGACGCTGCGGGCTTGATATGCACACCACCACAGCCCCCAGAAAACTTACGCACATACAAACTTGCATCGACATCAGCAGGTAACTGCTCAAAAGTCTCAGGATGTTTGATATTAAGTTTTTGCATGACTGCAAAAAACACACTTAAATCTTTGACGGCGGCCAAAGTGGCAGAGGAGTTGCCAATCACTGGAATTAACGCAGCCACCTTTTGCAGCAACTCTGGCTGTGCTTCAAACCCACTTCCGTAAACGAAACCTGCAAACTGACTTAACTGCGATGCAAGATTATCTGAGCTTTTATTTTCTAGCGTATGGAGCGTCTGCAATAGATGCTCAGCATCAAACCCAAAATCATCATATTTCACTATCAGCGCAGTGTCTGCCAAAGCAACGGTTTGTGCATCAGAAAACGCATCAATCGCTACAACTCTGTAGCCAGCATTAACCGCGGCCTCAACAAAAGGCCGCGCTGATAAGGCTATGATTAAGAGTGAACTTTTAATAACTCACGCGCTAACTTAAATGCTGCAGAAAACTCCAAGTATTTTGGTTTTTCAAACGGCTGGTCTGTTGGCAGCATTTGTTTAAGCAGTTGATGTTGCGTGTTGTACTTCAACTGACCTACAGCAATTGCACCAATGCCGTAAATATTAGTGCCTTCAATTTTTACGCCGTCATCACTTACACTCACGCCTTCTACGCCAAGCGGTGCAACAGCATTAACGTCTGCAACCACTTTTAAGTTCTTAGCAAGTGCCAACTGCGCCTTGCTAATCACTTGAATACCAGCAGCTGCTGAGCAAATCACGATATCAGACTGTGCAAGAATTTCTTCTTTTTTAGCCTCAGTTGTACCGTCAACCACTTTCATACTCACTTGGTATTTTTCATTCCAAGCAGCCGCTTTAGGCTCTACAGAAGCCACTGAGCTATGCGCAACCATTTGCACATTAGCGCCTTGTTGGGCTGCAATAATTGATGCACAGCTACCAACTGGACCAGTAGAACCAAATACGCTTAATGTTTTGCCAGTCAAGCTCTCGCCAAAGTTTTCTTTAAGGTGTGCTTCTACTTTTGCAATCATCGCTGCTGCAGTAGTAAATGCGCCTGATGGGTCAGCAAATGCTGAACATGCAAAAGGTGCGAACATTGCTTTTTTAGCCGCGCTTAGCATATCCATTGCTAAATCAATATCGCGACCGCCAATAAAAATACCTTCACGTTTAACGCCAGAAAGGCCGCGTGAGAAAATTGCATCTTGCGTTAAACCAGTTACCTCAGAGAGTTCAACATTGGTATACGGCACAATTTTATCAAAGCCAGCGTCAAAGGCCATATTGACATCGAACGGACTTGCGTTCTTAGCGGCCGTGAATACATGCAAAATGCTAGCTTTTTCCATTGTTACTTTCCTTAATTTTAGTTTGTTTGTGTTAATTTTCACTAACCTAACCATTCACAGTTTTATACGGTTACGTCGAATTTATTGAATTTTGCACCATGATTGCACGCACTGCAAATTTTCCATGAAAGTGCGCTATCGGTGAAAGTTGATTTTAACTGCTGCAAATGTTGCTCTGCTTGGTTTTTATTCGCAAATATAGCAAAACCGGTCGGCCCCCAAGAGCTTTGCCCAAAACATGGCACTCCAATGGCTTCTAGGCGCTCAAGCACAGCACTTACCAATCGGCTTGCGTACCTACCACCTTGTACCGGTAAAAAGTAATCTCCCACATGCTGTTGCAGCACCTGGATACTTTGCCCAAAAGCAATTAAGTCACGCTCTACCAGTGCCGGCATGGCTTGCATTAGTACGTGCCTACACAAATGGGCTGCCAGACTTTCTGGGAAAGTTGGCAATTCATTAAACGCAACTTTCTCTTGCTCTCCATGAATGCCAGGCTCACTTGCATCAAAAATTAATAATATAGCCCACTCTTCAGGAAAATCATACCTAGCCAACATTGGCGGAGGGCTTGAATGTGAAGCGGACACTGCACGCCCACCATCCACTAGTAAACCTCCATAATCAAATGCAGAGATACCAACCCCAGAACGCCTGCCGCGCCCAGTTAATGTAGCTATCTGCATGCTCGTTAAATTAAGCTGATACAAATGGCTAATTGCAGAACCGGTAGCCAGCGCCATTTGGGTACCAGAGCCCAAACCTGAATGTTCAGGTACAGCCTCGCTGATATTGATTTCAACTGACTCAGTTATATTCATTGCACTTAAAATCTGCTGCGATACTTTAGAAATTCTCGCAATCACAGACTCCGGCACATTGCTTGCCGCTGATACTTGTAACGATTTAGAGCGCTTAGCACTTAATACCAGATTGGGCTCAGTAAGACTCAAGCCTATACTGCCGAATTTGCGCCCTAGCCCACCATGTAAATCAAAAAAACCCATGTGCAAGCGACCACTGGTTGACACCTCAACACTAGCGGTCATTAATCATTCCTACTGAACTGATTTTTAATGGAACGCGCTTAGTTACTGCGCTTTGTTCTGTGTAAGATTGCATAGTGATGATCGTATTGATAATGATAATTTAGTTTCTTGTTTTATTTTAGCTTAGGCTAAGCAATTTTCCTACGGTATAACATTACATCTACCAATAATTTTAGTGTTAAAGCGCATTTAAAAAACCAAAGATTTTATTCAATGTGCAGTTTTTCAGGTGACAACCCCAACATAATTAGGCAAAATGAGGGATTATTAAAATAATCTAACGCATTAACCTCCCCTTTTACCTACAAGGCACCACCCTAACGGGGTAACAAGCCTTAATTGAAGCGCGAGTATTGAGTAATATAGTTAGAAAATTAATCATTTGTTTGAAACTAAGGAACTATCATGTCAGCCCACGTTATTCCATTTGAAAATTTACGCAACGTAGACGTCCCATCAGTCGGCGGTAAAAATGCATCGCTAGGCGAAATGATTTCTCAGCTGTCTGCAAAAGGAGTACGGGTCCCTACTGGCTTTGCTACTACAGCAGATGCCTATCGTGAATTTTTAGCTCAAAATGGCTTGGATGCCAAAATCAATGCTGAGCTTGATAAACTGAACGTCGATGACACGCAAGCCCTCGCTGCCTGTGGCAAACAAGTGCGCGAATGGATTATGGCTGCACCATTTCCTGCTGCACTGGAAAAGGCAATTGCAGAAAACTATGAAATCCTGATTGCTAAATCAGGTAACGGCGCTACATTTGCTGTTCGTTCATCTGCAACTGCAGAAGATTTGCCAGATGCATCATTTGCTGGCCAACAAGAGTCATTCCTGAACATCCATGGTTTAGATAACATTCTGCACGCGATTAAAGAAGTTTTCGCTTCTTTATACAACGACCGTGCAATTTCATACCGCGTACATAAAGGCTTTGTCCACGCTGACGTTGCACTTTCAGCTGGTGTGCAACAAATGGTACGTAGCGATATTGGCTGCGCAGGCGTAATGTTTACCATTGATACTGAATCAGGCTTTAAGGATGTTGTATTTATCACATCATCATACGGCTTAGGTGAAACAGTAGTGCAAGGTGCGGTGAACCCTGATGAATTCTATGTACACAAACCAACACTAGCACAAGGCAAACCTTCTATCGTGCGCCGCACCATGGGCTCTAAACTCATTAAGATGGTATTTAGTGATGCAACACGCGCTGGTAAAAGCACACACACTGTAGAAGTGGATCAAGCAGATAGCGACCGCTACTCATTATCAAATGAAGACGTGCTAGAACTAGCACGTTACGCAATGACGATTGAAGCCCACTACGGCTGTCCAATGGACATTGAGTGGGGTAAAAACGGCGTAGACAATAAACTCTACATTCTGCAAGCTCGCCCTGAAACAGTTAAATCACAAGAAGCAGCTAACAATGTCACAGAGACATTTAAGCTCAACAAACACAGCGAAAAACCATTAGTTGTGGGTCGTGCAGTAACACAAAAAGTAGGCGTAGGCCCAGTACGTATTGTGCTAGACCCAGCTGATATGCACCTAGTACAACCAGGTGATGTATTAGTAGCTGATATGACAGACCCTAACTGGGAACCAGTGATGAAGCGCGCTAGCGCTTTAGTGACCAACCGCGGCGGCCGTACCTGCCACGCAGCGATTATTGCGCGTGAATTAGGCATCCCGGCGATTGTTGGCGCTGTAAACGCAACGGATGTTTTACGTGAAGGTGAAGTCGTTACCGTATCATGTGCAGAAGGCGAATCAGGCTTTGTTTACCATGGTGAAATCGAATACGACGTAAGCACACAAGCTGCTGCTGCACTTAAAACTGCACCATGCAAAATCATGATGAACGTTGGCAACCCAGACATGGCATTTAGCTTTGCTAAAACACCAAATGACGGTGTAGGTTTGGCGCGTTTAGAGTTTGTAATCAACAACATGGTTGGTATCCACCCAAAAGCAATTTTAAACATGGATGCAATGCCGAGCGCGATTCAAACCACAATTAAAAATCGCTCACGTGGCTACGCTTCACCTAAACAATTCTATATCGACAAAGTAGCAGAAGGCGTTGCGACTATTGCAGCGGCGTTCTACCCAAAACCAGTGATTGTGCGCACATCTGATTTCAAATCAAATGAGTACAAAAAATTAGTTGGCGGCGAGATCTACGAGCCAGATGAAGAAAACCCAATGATTGGTTTCCGTGGCGCGGCACGTTACATGGCAGAAGACTTCAAAGAGTGTTTTGCGATGGAATGTATCGCCATGAAAAAAGTACGTGATGAAATGGGGCTAACTAACGTTGAGTTGATGATTCCTTTCGTGCGCACTTTAGCTGAAGCTAAAGCGGTGACTGAAATCATGGCGGCTAATGGGCTTAAACGTGGTGAAAATGGCTTACGCCTGATCATGATGTGCGAGATTCCATCTAATGCATTACTTGCAGAGCAGTTCTTGGCTTACTTCGATGGCTTCTCAATTGGCTCAAACGACCTTACCCAACTCACATTGGGTATGGACCGAGACTCAGGCATCCTTGCAGATGGCTTTGACGAGCGTAATGACGCAGTAAAAGTATTGCTCAAAATGGCAATCAGCACCTGTAACCGTTTAGGCAAATATGTAGGTATTTGCGGTCAAGGCCCATCAGACCATCCAGATTTTGCGGAATGGTTAGTAGCGGAAGGCATTCAATCTGTATCACTTAACCCTGATACCGTTGTTGCAACTTGGCAGCGCCTTACAAAATAGTCAACCAACAAAATGGATAGACTGTCATGATCAAGCGCACCGCATTCTTCGTTTCTGACGGCACAGGTATTACGGCAGGCGCACTAGGTAAGTTGCTGGAGCATTTTCCCAGCACTCACTTTACACAAGTGCGCTTACCGTTCACCAACACGCTAGAAAAAATTAAACTTGCGCAAGAGGCGATTGTGCATGCGACAGAAGAAGACGGTGGCCGCCCAGTCGTGATTATGACTTTAGGCGACATTGCTTTGCGTAACTCGCTCAAGCAATGTAACGCCTACTTTATTGATCTATTCAATACGTTTATTGACCCTTTAGGCTTAGAGCTTGAACAGAAGCCACTGACTGGCGCCGGCATTGCCCATAGTGTCATGGGCAGTAGCTACAATGAGCGTATGGAAGCAATTAACTTTACGCTTAACCATGATGATGGCATGACTAACAACGGCCTGGAAGAAGCTGAAGTGATTTTAGTGGGCGTATCACGTTGCGGCAAAACGCCAACCAGCGTGTATCTTGCTATGCAGTTTGGGGTGAAGGCAGCAAATTACCCACTTATCCCTGAAGACTTTGAACGCGGCACACTACCCGCTGTGCTCAATAAACATTTAGGTAAGATTTTTGGATTAACCATTAAGGCTGAACGCCTGCACGCTGTGCGTAACGAGCGCAGAGCTGGCAGCTTTTATGCCTCATTAGATAATTGCCGTCAGGAAATTGCAACGGCGGAGACTCTCATGCGCAATGCCGGCATTACGTGGGCAGACTCAACCAGCCGCTCGGTAGAAGAGCTTTCTGCAATTATTTTAGAAAAAATGCGACACCCTGCCATTAGCAAATAATCAGCTTAGCGTTAACGCAGACAATAAAAAAGGTGCTTATCGCACCTTTTTTTGTATTGAATAATCCGTAACTACTTTAAGCTCGGTTTAATCTTACTCAAGATTTCCGCTGCGTTTGGCTTTACGTCACTGCTAAAAGCATATACATCATTGCCACCTGGCAAAATGACATACTTAAAGAAATTCCAACTCGGCGACTGCCCTGTTTTTGCGATTAGCTGCTGATAAAATGGATTTGCCGTTTTACCGCTCACTGAAGACTTGCTAATCATTGGAAACTTAACTGAGTAAGTTAGCTTACAAAAATCATTGATTTGCTTGTCGTCACTCAACTCTTGTTTAAAGTCATTGGATGGAAAACCTATCACTAACAAACCTTGGCTTTTGTATTTGCTATACAAACTCTCGAGCGCCTCAAACTGCGGGGTAAACCCACACTTACTTGCAGTATTTACCACTAAAATAGGTTTATCTTGATAATCACACAGATTGATTTTTCCGCCCTGCAAGGTGGAAAACTGATGGTTGTACAACGCAGAGCAAGCAGCATTCGCCATATTTGTCAGTGATAACATCCCTATTGAAAGTAACGCTAATAAGCCGGTTTTTAAAGCACTAGATGAAAAGTACATTTCTACTCACTTAAACAATCAATAATATAGATGATACTGTGACTGGGGTTTTGATATTAAATTCCATCACCATTCCTAATGCTTAAGGTACTGCACTGCAGCAACCCCTAATGCAGCCATGATCAGAGCCCCAAACATGTGAGTAAAGGCATGGAGCGCAGCCAAATAATAATCATGCCGGTGCAACAAAGATAAACTTTCCCCGGTAAAGGCTGAGAACGTAGTCAGGCCACCCAAGAAACCAGTCGTCACAAATAGACGTAAACTAGGATTATCTAGCTCCCCTAGCCCAATCAATCCCATTGCCATCCCCATCAGCAAGCCGCCACCTAGATTAGCAATAAGCGTGCCTAGCGGCAGATTGGGTAATATGGCATTAAAGGCAATCCCCAAGCCCCAACGGCTCCAAGCACCTAATGCAGCGCCCAAGCCCACAGCTAAGGTATTTGTAAAATTTATTGCGGAATTCATATTCTTAAATCCAGATTAGCATCGTCGTATAGTAAAATCTTTTTATCAGTTTTAGCCAATACTAAAATAAACATAAGAACTTTAGCGAGAAAATCATGGCAATGAAAGTGTTATTTGTGAGCTCTGAGGTTTTTCCACTGATTAAGACCGGTGGATTAGCAGACGTTAGCGGCTCCCTGCCCACTGCGTTACAGGGATTGGGTGTTGATATTCGTATACTGGTGCCAGGCTACCCTGCTGTATTGGCAGCATTAAAAGACTTAAAAACTATTGCATGGCTAGATCATCTACCGCATATTGACCAAGCTGAGTTACAGCTTGGCACAATTGAGAGTACGCAAATCCAAGTATTGGTGATTAAGGCACCTGATATTTACGAGCGTGATGGCGGACCATATGCAGATGCGCAAGGCCTTGAGTGGCATGACAACCCGGTGCGCTTTGGCGTACTATCAAAAGTTGCAGCGATACTGGCTAGCGACCACTCACCACTTAACGATTGGCAACCTAACATTGTCCATTGCAATGACTGGCAAACAGGGTTAACGCCTGCCTATATGAAGCTCACAGAGCACGCGCGTGCTAAATCCATCATCAGCCTGCATAACATGGCGTTTCAAGGCTGCTACCCGCCGCATTGGGTGATAAGTTTGGGCTTACCTAGTGCCAACTTCACGATAGAGGGCTTTGAATATCACAACCAGCTCTCATTTTTAAAAGCGGGTATATTCTATGCTGATGCTATCTCTACAGTGAGCCCGCGCTATGCTCAGGAGATCCAAACAACAGCTTTTGGTTTTGGTCTAGAAGGCCTGCTTAGCAAGCGTGGCCATGAAATCAAAGGCATCCTAAATGGTATTGAAACCGAAGAATGGAATCCGACAACTGACCAGTATTTAACCAAGCATTACAGCGCATCCAAATTAGCAGGTAAGAAGCAAGTTAAAAAGGCATTGCAACAGAAACTTGGGCTCGATATCGATGCAGATGCACCGTTATTGGGCGTAGTTAGCCGTCTTACCCACCAAAAAGGTTTGGATATGCTACTACCTCACCTGGAAAACCTAATTAATCAAGGCTGCCAGTTTGCATTATTAGGTGGTGGTGAAACTGCGCTGGAATCAGCATTTTTAGAAATTGCAGCACAAAACCCTAACAGTGCCAGCGTGACGATTGGCTATAACGAACCACTGTCGCACCAAATCATGGCGGGCTGCGATATGTTTGTAATGCCTTCACGTTTTGAGCCTTGCGGCCTGAATCAGCTATATGGCCTAGCCTACGGCACACCGCCTATCGTTAATGCTACTGGCGGACTTGCAGATTCCATTATTGATGCAGATGCAACACACTTGGCAAATAAAACAGCTAATGGCTTTGTGATGGTAGAAGCAAGTGCCGATGGTTTAATCGCCAGTATTCAGCGCGCATTAGAAATGTTCAGAACTGAACCAAAAGTATGGAAACAGCTGCAAACAACGGGCATGTCTCAGGATTTAAGCTGGGGTAAAAGCGCTCAAGAGTACTTGGCTTTATACAAAACATTAATTTAAATATATTAAAAGCATAAGGGGGAAAGTTGGCACGCTTGATGCATATATAAAATCAAGCTTACATATCTCCTAAGCCGTTTTCTCCCCTTCAGGCGCCTTTAGTTGGCGCCTTTTTTTATCTGTAATTTCAGTAACGTATCAATTAAGTAATGAATACGTTACTTTAGATATTAACTACCTAAGCCCACACTACTTCACAATAAAGTGTTCGCGGTAATATTTAAGCTCATCAATTGACTCATAAATATCAGCTAATGCCTCATGACGGCTCGCCTTTTTAAACCCTGAGTAAATTTCAGGCTTCCATCTACGTGCCAGTTCTTTAAACACGCTTACGTCTAAATTACGATAATGGAAAAAGCTCTCTAATTCTGGCATGTAGCGTGCCATAAATCGTCTGTCCTGACAAATTGAGTTGCCACACATTGGTGATTTTCCTGAAGGTACATGTGCCTTGAGGAATTCAATCATTTGCGCTGAAGCTTCAGCCTCACTCAAAGTAGACGCTTTTACTTTATCAATCAGACCAGAACGTCCGTGTGCGCCTTTGTTCCAAGCATCCATACCATCTAACACCTCATCAGTTTGGTGCACAACAAACACTGGGGACTCAGCTAATACATTTAAATCTGCGTCGGTCACCACCGCTGCCAATTCCAAAATACGGTCAGAATCTGGAAGTAAACCGCTCATTTCCATATCAAGCCAAATTAAATTATTCTGATTCGTCGTATTGTCAGCTGCTGCCATCATGATTTCCATTAAAATGAGTGTTATTGAGTAAACTGGGTGAACCATCACATATAAAATGCTTCACAATACGTATATTAACTTAATTCAATTCTTAAACGAACGATAAAATGGCTCACACTCTCACCATCACTTTCATTAGCTTGTTGATTGTAACCACATTTGTACGTATATGGCTGGGCAGACGCCATATTGCACATGTGCAATCTCATCGCAACCAAGTACCTCAAGCCTTTAGCGAAAATATCGCACTTGAAGCGCATCAAAAAGCGGCGGATTACTCTACAGACAAAACCAAATTAGTCTTGTTAGAGGCTACAGTACAAGCGGTTTTATTGGCAGCACTCACCATAGGTGGCGGCTTACAATGGATAGATGACGTATGGCGTAACCTGATTGTAAATCATGAGATTGCACGTGGCGCGCTGGTAATTGTGAGCGCCATGCTAGTAAGCAGCATGATTGATTTACCGTTTGAATACTACAAAACATTTGTCGTGGATGAAAAATTTGGTTTTAACAAAATGACGCCAGCGATGTTTTTTAGCGACCTAGTAAAACAAAGTGTAGTAGGTATTATTCTAGGTGCACCTATCTTGTTTGCAGCTTTATGGTTGATGCAAGGTGCTGGTCAATACTGGTGGCTTTATCTCTGGATAATTTGGAGTGCTTTCAATTTGATTATGCTTGCGGTATACCCAACGTTTATCGCGCCATTTTTCAATAAATTCACACCATTGGAAGACCAAGCATTAAAACAAAGAATCGAGTCTTTATTAACCAAATGCGGTTTTAAATCCCAAGGCCTGTTTGTGATGGATGGCTCAGCACGCAGCAGCCATGGCAATGCTTACTTTACCGGTTTTGGCGCATCAAAACGTGTTGTGTTTTTTGACACATTGCTAGATAGATTAAATGCAGATGAAATTGAAGCGGTGCTAGCACATGAGCTTGGTCACTTTAAGCACCACCATGTGATTAAACGTATTGCTATGATGTTTTTTATAAGCTTTCTAGGCTTAGCATTGCTTGGCTGGTTGATGAATCAAGATTGGTTCTATGTAGGGCTTGGCGTTAGCGAAGCCAGCAACCATATGGCATTAGTATTGTTTTTGCTGGTTTCACCTGTGTTCTTATTTATCTTAAAACCCATCATGGCAAGCTATTCACGCAAAAATGAATTTGAGGCAGACAGCTACGCCGCGCAACATGCAAATGCTAAATACTTGATCGAAGCTTTGGTTAAACTGTATCGCGACAATGCATCCACTTTAACGCCAGATCCGCTACATTCTGCTTTTTATGATTCGCATCCACCAGCAAGTATTCGAATTTCAAAATTAACGGCGTATACTAGCTAGCATCCTCTTAAAAAAGGTGAGCAAAATGAAGTTACTGCAATATTTAGTGTTACTGTTCATCAGTTGCAGTGCGTTTGCCGAGCCTTTCCAAAATGCAGATGCAGCAGCGGGTCAATCACTGGTTAAACAGCATTGTATCCGTTGCCATGCTGCTAGCTTTGGTGGTGATGGCTCGGGTATTTACACACGTGAGTTTCGCAAAGTAAAAAGTTCGAGCGCATTAACTGCACAAATACGTAATTGCAACACTATGCTAGGCCTAAAATGGTTTGAAGATGAAGAGCTTAATGTTGCAAAATACCTTAACCAACAATACTATAAATTTACAGAATAGCGAGCACGTGAGTATCTCAATTAATACGCAAGATGAAACAGGCTTGCAAGGCACTGTGGTTGCCGCTTACGGCAAACGCTACCAAGTAGAACTCACGGACACCAAGCAACGAATCAGTTGCGTTACTCGTGGTAAAAAGACCGACCTTGCTTGCGGTGATTTTGTTTTAGTCAAACTCACAGATAAACACGAGGGCGTGGTGGAGTCTACCCTGCCCCGAAATACACTACTGTTTCGTAGCAATGCATTTAAAAGCAAGATGCTGGCTGCAAACGTCACACAAATTATTATCGTACTAGCTACACAGCCTAGCTTTTATGAAGCCCTGCTCAACCGCTGTTTAATTGCTGCAGAAGCGGCCGGTATTAAAGCTCTAATTGTACTTAACAAGTGCGACCTGACAGACAACCATGATGCACTGAAAAAATTGGAGTTGTATACCCAACTTGGGTATCAGGTCTTACCGTTATCAGCCAAACAGGATATCTCTAGCCTGAGACCATACCTACAAGATGAAATCTCTATCTTGGTAGGGCAATCTGGCATGGGGAAATCCACCATCATTAATGCGCTATTACCATCTGAAGCGGTGCGCACACAGGAAGTCAGCCAAGTGCTGGATAGTGGCAAACATACTACTACGGCCGCACATTTATACCACCTTGACGCAAGTAGCCAACTCATCGATTCGCCAGGACTACAAGAGTTTGGCTTACACCATTTGAGCACGGGTGAACTGGAGCATGCTTTTATCGAGTTCAGGCCATTTTTAGGAAAATGCAGGTTTAACAACTGCAAGCACTTGCAAGAACCTGATTGCGCAATTACCGCAGCACTAGAACAGGATAAAATATCAGCAGAAAGATTGGCGATTTACAAAATGTTACGCACTGAGATTACTCACCAAATATAGCAATTAATTACAGGTATGGTATGACAACCGCTTTCATTACTCACCCTGACACTTTATTGCACATCATGGATGGTAATCATCCAGAATCACCGGCACGCATCACTGCCATTAAGAATGCATTGGTCAAGCAAGGCATTTATCAGCATCTGGCCGTTTACGAAGCACCGACAGCAAGCGATACGCAATTGGCAAGGGTTCACCACCCTGATTATATTAAGCACATTCGCGCCCTATCGCCCAAGGCAGGCTTAGTAAGGCTGGATGCAGATACTGCCATGGGGCCGATGAGCTTATCCGCCACGCTGCATGCCAGTGGCGCCGCAGTACTGGCAACCGACTTGGTCATGCAAGGAAAAGTGGATAACGCCTTCTGCTGCGTTAGACCACCAGGGCATCATGCCGGCCGTGCCAATAGTGCAGGCTTCTGTATTTTTAACCATATTGCGGTTGGTGTGGCACACGCCATAGCCCAGTACAAAGTCCAGCGTGTTGCGATTATCGATTTTGATGTGCATCATGGGGATGGCACGGAAGATATCTTCAAAAATAATCCGCAAGTTATGCTTTGCTCAACATTCCAACATCCGTTCTACCCGCACCGCGGGTTTGATACGCGCACGGCAACGATGATTAACGTACCTTTGCCAGTAAATGCTGATGGCAAACAATACCAACAAGCGTTTGACCACGAGTTCTTACCTGCTCTCAACCGATTCAAGCCTGATATTATTTATGTATCAGCAGGATTTGACGCACATGTCGATGACCCGCTTGCCGGCATGCACTTGATTAATGAAGACTATGCGTGGATAACGACTTTTATTAAACAAGTGGCTAAGCAGCATGCGCAAGGCAGAATCGTCTCCTTATTGGAAGGCGGCTATCACTTGCATGCATTAGCGCAAGCCGTCAGCAAACACGTCAGCGTCATGATGCAGACATAAAATAAGACGTTGAATGATGCGTGGAATGAAACGATAATGCTTACTGTGCATCCAATTTTGAGTATGCGCCGTCAAAAATGGTTTAAAGCTACACATACCAAGATTTAAGATAAACCAATATAGCAGAGCCATGTATAAAACAACTTTCAGGACTTTATCAATTGACTGATATTCGTAAAGAACAGACTCCTGTACATGCACTGGCAATTGGAATGTTTGTGTGTGAGCTTGACCGGCCCTGGCTTGGCACACCTTTTTTACTAGAAGGCCTATTAATTGAAGATGCAGAACAAATTACAACACTTGCGGCTTTGTGTGAGTTTGTCTATATAGACCGTACTGTTTCACTTGGTGAACACTACTTGGCGCCGCAAAAGAAATCTATTGCAGTGCAACACCACACATCAAATAGCATCACTCACTCGACTGTGGCTAGCCCACCTACAGCAAGCACTCATGTTAACGGCAGTATAGCTAGTGAGAGCAAAGAGCAACTTTCCTTTTTTAAGATAATTCGAGAGATTCAAGATTACAAACAGGACGTTAATGAGAATACTACGCAAACATCTAGCCATAATGGTGCAAACGTCAACCTCAGTTACTTAAGCCAAGAAGCGGAGCTTGATGGTGAAAATGCGCCCGCGGACCTAACCTTATCTAAACAAATCAAAGCGGATTTATCACGCTTTGTATCAGGATTAAAGGGCTGGAGACCAAACTTAAAAAGAAGGATGAATAACACTGCACAAGTCGGACAAAATCAAGCGTTTGTTGATGCAGACACAATCACACATCTGCACCAAACATTAATTGAAGAAAAATACCCTGTAGAGCAAGAAATTAGCACCGTTTACCCGACTTATGAGAAAACGCAGCTAGTCACACGCGAGTTCTTTAACGCAATGGCAGAGGGCCAACTAGTAGACTTAAATAAAGTAGATGAAACTCTCAATGACATGGTCGATAGCATTGAGCGTAACTCAGACGCATTGTTGTGGCTAGCACGTTTAAAACAAACAGATGACTACTCCTACAACCACGCACTCAATGTTTCCATCATGCTGATGGCATTAGCCAACTTCATGGCACTACCAAAAAAGCAGATTAAAGACCTAGGCCTTGCCGGCCTATTACAAGATATAGGCAAAGTAAAAATTCCTAAAGATCTGCTGCAAAAAAAAGAGAAAATCTCAGCAGAAGAATATGAAATATTTAAAAAACACGTAGACTACGCACTAGCATTATTAGAGGTCACAAGTAACATTTCCAGCACCACCATGATTGCAGTATCACAGCACCATGAACGAATCGATGGCAGCGGCTACCCATTTCAGCTTAAGGGCAAGCAAATCAGCCTGCCTGGACAAATGGCCGGCTTAATTGACACTTACTGTGCACTCACCAGTAATAAGGCCTATGCCAAAGGCGTTTATAATCAATCTGCACTAGAAAAAATACATGCACTGCGCGACAATAAGTTTGATGGACATTTAATTGATCAATTGGTGCAGTTCTTAGGCATGTATCCGGTAAGCTCGTTAGTCGAGCTCAATTCTGGAGAGGTGGGCGTTGTAATTCAGCAAAATAGTGTGCGCCGCCTGTTACCCAAGGTCATGATCTTACTCAACCCAGACAAAACAAAAAACGAATACCCACCCACACTCAATTTAATCAATGCACCATTAACACCTAGCGGTGAACCATACAAAATAGTCAGGGGGCTGCCTCCTGACAGTTATGGCCTCAATATCAACAATTATTTTAGCTAACTAATCACCACCGCCTAATGAAGAAATTACAAGAAGAAATCTATAGTTCAATAGATCATGAGTTCACACTGAATATATCACCTAATGATTTACTGAACATCATGCAGGCTTATCAATTAAGCACCAACGACCTTGCTGGGCCATACCATTACAACCAGCAAACAGCGCCAGTCAGTTTCAATGCTAGCACCGGTAGTCTTTTACAGGTATTGCAACAATGGCCTATGCAATTAAACTGGTCTCAACTCAATCAGGCTATCGATGAACTACTGCACAACTGGCTACAGGATTACAAAGCAGGAGCAAAGCTAGGGGATGCACTTATCCTCTGTCAATCCATACAGTTGCACGCAGAACCTACTACAGACCGAATACTGTCTCGATACAATCATCAGTTTCATCTGGTGCTTACGCATTTATTAGCACTGGCAACCAATGAATTTGATCAGTATCGATATAACTATTCCAAGAGCTTTGATTTAACTACTGGGTTACCCAACCACCAACTCATGCTTAAGCTCATTAAAAAGGCTGAGGCAGAACACATCAACCTGGGTTTGCTTTTACTTAATCTGAATATCAATGCAGATAAAGAAAGAAAAATAAATACCGATCAATCCACGCTAGCACTGGCTGCAGTTGACCTTATTCAGCAGCACCTAAGCAAAGATACCAGACTATTTCATATTGGCCCCAATGAGTTCGCTATCGTTATTGAAGACTTGCATTTCCCTGCGCAACTTAACCTGATTGCCTCAGAGCTCATTCACGCTTTTGAGTCATCATTGCCTCTGGTCAACAACAGCCTGATTGTGAAACCTTATTTTGGTGGCGTTACCACGTTTAAACATACTTCTAAGGCACACTCGCTGTATGAGTGCGCGAAATTGGCGTTGCACCATGCCATGATTAATCACTATCAGATTGAAATGTATGATCAACACATTACTAGCGTATTCTCCAGCACGCACACATTAGAAGAGGCGATTATTGAGGCCTTGCAGAACAATGAACTGGAAGTCTATTTACAGCCAATTGTAAGCCTGCCCAAGCATGACTCAGACCATGTAACTTGCGTAAGCGCAGAGATGTTACTACGTTGGCACAATGCGGAATGGGTCGGCATTTCGCCGATGCGCCTGATCGATACCATCTACAAAAAAGGTTTTGGTAAAATATTTATCCGCTGGCTCATCAACACCGCATGCCAACGCATCGCGGAGATTATCGCCACCCACCAGAATAGCTTTGCATTAACCGTGAATCTATCCTCGCCTGACCTACTGGATGCAGACTTGCCAGAGCTGATAGCACAATCTATTGCACTATGGGACATCCCGGCCAAATCATTGGTAATTGAAATCACAGAAAGTGATTTGCTGTTAGATGAGAAAAAAGCCATGTCTGTGATTAATCGAATTTCACAGCTAGGTTGTTCATTTGCGCTGGATGACTTTGGCACGGGCTATTCATCCATGACCAGACTGCGCAATATGCCGATTAGCCTGGTTAAAATTGACCAGTCTTTTGTGAAACAAATCGAGCAATCTCCACAAGATAGAGAGATTGTGCTCTCCATTATCCAGCTTGCACATAGTTTGGGTAAAACCGTGGTAGCTGAAGGCGTAGAAGAGTTAAGCTGCTTAAAGATACTGACTGAAATGCAATGCGACAAAATACAAGGCTATTACTATTCAAAATCTATGTCACCTAATGACTTTAATATATGGCTTTCTAACTTTCAAAATCAATCCACACTGCTCACGCATAAACATGAATAATAACCAGTGCCTCATCAGCTAATCATCTATCAGCCTACAACTTTACTGAGTGAGGGTATAATGACGGTTGTTTACTACGTTCAACATGTTTGAACGTGCAATTAAAATTACCGTTTGATGACATCAATATGCACATTACTACCCGCCTTGAATTTGACGCAGGCCACCGGATTCCTAACCATAAGAGCCAATGCAAGAACTTGCATGGCCATCGATATGCGATTGAAATCACACTATCTGGTGACATTATCACTGCTGAAAATACATCTGATAACGGGATGGTGATGGATTTTTCTGATGTAAAAGCGATTGCTAAAGACGCAGTCGTCAACGTTTGGGATCACGCGTTCTTGGTTTATCAGCATGACAAGGAAGTATTAAACTTCTTGAATACACTGCATAACCATAAGACCGTTGTATTTCCAACGGTGCCTACGGCAGAAAACATGGCGGCAGAAGCTTTTAGAATTTTAAAAGCGCGTTACCAAGATACTTACGGCAACCACCTCAAGCTGGAAAAAGTACGCTTATATGAAACGCCAAACAGCTGGGCAGATGCATTAGGCTAATCAGCTATTGGGCAGCGCTTGAAGTTCTGTCATTAATGCATCACGCCAATCTGGCAACTGTACTGAAAAATCTGTACTTAACTTGGTACAATCTAAGCACGAGTTAGCAGGGCGCACCGCAGGGGTTGGATACTCAGCGGTTGCAATAGGCTCAATGTTAGCAACCACGGCTTTAAGTGGCTGCCAGTGGCGTGCAGACTGCAACTGTGCATAGTCCTCTACAATTGCACTTGCAAAGCCATGCCATGTCGTGTGCCCAGCATTGACTAAATGATACACGCCAGAACGCTCGCCATCCCACCCTGCAAGCACTTGCAACACTGCTTGCGCAATACAGAAGCTACTCGTTGGCGCACCGACCTGATCAGCCACAATGCGCAACTGTTCACGCTCTTTAGCTAAGCGCAAAATCGTGTGCAAAAAGTTCTTACCGTAAGCTCCATATACCCAGGATGTTCTGAAAATCAGAGCTGGCAGCCCTGCTTTACGAATCGCCACTTCACCGGCTAATTTAGACTTCCCATACACACTCAGTGGTGCTGTGGCATCACTTTCCACATACGCGCCCACTTTATTGCCGGCATACACGTAATCTGTAGAAAAATGTATTAACTTAGCACCTAGCTTTGCCGCCTCTTCCGCCAGCACACCAGGCGCGATAGCGTTAATTGCATAGGCTAAGTCAGGTTCTGACTCCGCTTTATCTACCGCAGTGTAAGCAGCTGGATTGATAATCAAATCAGGCTGTATTGCCTGCACGGCGTCTCGTATTGCCTGCGGATTGGATAAATCCAGCTTACTTTTATCCAAACAAACCAGTTCACCAAATAAGTCCGGCTGATTAAGCAAGGCTTGCTGCAAAGCGTGCCCGACCTGACCATTTACGCCAGTCAATAATATTTTTTTATATGTAGGAGATTGCATTGCTACTGTATAACCTTATTCAAATACGTCAGCATCAGCCAAGCTAGAGCCCAATTGATCTTTAGCAGACAGTACCGGTGTTGAATTAGCAACCAAGCTAGCAGTAGGCCATTCAATTCCAATATCAGCATCGTCCCAACGAATACAGCGCTCATGCTGTGGTGCGTAGTAATCTGTTGTTTTATATAAGAACTCAGTATTATCTTTCAGCACTAGAAAGCCGTGCGCAAACCCCTCTGGCACCCACATCTGGCGTTTATTATCCGAAGATAAAATCGCGCCAACCCATTGGCCAAAGGTTTTAGACTGCTTACGTAAATCCACTGCAACGTCAAAAACTTCTCCTGCCACGACACGCACTAACTTGCCTTGCGGCTGCGCAATTTGATAGTGCAAGCCGCGCAGCACATTGGCAGCAGATTTAGAATGGTTATCCTGTACAAACTGCGTTTTAACGCCCGTTAAATGCTCAAACTTTTGCTGATTAAAACTCTCGAAAAAAAAGCCTCGCTCATCACCATACACTTGAGGCTCTAATATCAACACATCAGGAATCGCAGTCTTAATCACTTGCATTTAGTACACCTGTTCCGTCAGCAACATTTTTAAATATTGGCCATACGCGTTTTTAATGTAACGGTTAGCCAACTGCTCTAACGCCGCCGCATCAATATATTGCATACGATAAGCGACCTCTTCAGGGCTAGCTACTTTTAAGCCCTGACGTTTTTCTATGGTTTCAATAAATAATGACGCCTCAAGTAATGATTCATGCGTTCCGGTGTCCAACCATGCAATACCGCGCCCCATGACTTCCACTTGTAAATCACCACGCTCAAGATAAACTCGGTTAACATCCGTAATTTCCAACTCACCCCGTGGTGATGGCTTTAACTGCTCCGCGATACGAATCACATCATTATCATAGAAATATAAACCGGTAACAGCGTATCTAGATTTAGGCACTGCAGGTTTTTCTTCCAAGCTCACTGCTTGCCCTTGCGCGTTAAACTCAACCACGCCATAACGTTCAGGGTCGCTTACCGGATAAGCAAAAACAGTAGCACCCTTATTTAGGGTCGTCGCGGCCTGTGTTTTAGTCGCCAACTCATGTCCGTAGAAAATATTATCGCCCAGCACCAAAGCACAGCTATCATCACCGATAAATGATTTACCAATAATAAACGCTTGCGCTAAGCCATCTGGTGACGGCTGCACCGCAAATTGAATAGAAATTCCCCACTGACTACCATCTCCCAGCAACTGCTGAAAGCGTGGTGTGTCTTCTGGTGTTGAAATCACTAAAATATCACGAATCCCCGCTAACATGAGTGTAGTCAGCGGATAGTAAATCATCGGTTTATCATAAACAGGTAATAACTGTTTTGACACTACCTGTGTAACTGGATGCAAGCGCGTACCGGAGCCGCCCGCTAAAATAATTCCCTTCATGCCATTTCCTCACCACGTTCTGAATAATGTGTTTGAATCCAATTACGGTAATCCCCGCTGGTAATATTATTTACCCAATCTTGATGAGCTAAATACCAGTTCACTGTTTTTTCTATGCCGGTTTCAAACGTCTCTGCCGGTTTCCAGTCTAGTTCTGTTGCGAGTTTTGTTGCATCAATCGCATAACGTATATCATGCCCAGGTCGATCAGCCACATAAGTAATGAGATCTGCATAAGACTGGCCATCGGCACGCGGCTGTTTAGCATCAAGCATGCGGCACAACGTTCTTACAATATCAATATTAGTTTTTTCATTCCAGCCACCTACGTTATAAACCTCGCCAACCTTGCCTGCCTCCAGTACGCGCCTGATTGCCGCACAATGGTCTTCCACGTAAAGCCAGTCACGCACTTGCAAGCCATTGCCATAAACTGGTAATGGTTTACCAGCCAAGGCGTTATGAATGACTAAAGGGATTAACTTCTCAGGGAAGTGATACGGCCCATAGTTATTTGAACAATTAGTGGTTAAGGTTGGTAAGCCATAGGTGTGATGATAAGAACGCACCAAGTGGTCTGAGGATGCTTTAGAGGCAGAGTAAGGACTATTCGGTGCATACGACGTAGTTTCAGTAAATGCAGGGTCGTCTTTACCTAATGAACCATAAACTTCATCGGTAGATACATGCAGAAAACGGAAGTTTGCTTTATCAGCAGTGTTTAAAGCACTCCAGTAAGCACGCACAGCTTCCAACAAGTGGAAGGTACCCACAATGTTAGTTTGAATAAAGTCTTCAGGTCCATGGATGGAACGGTCTACATGGCTTTCTGCCGCAAAATTAATTACTGCGCGCGGTTTGTGCTCTTCTAATAATTTAGCAACCAAATGCTGATCACCAATATCACCATGCACAAATACATGATGCGCACTATGCTCTAAGCTCACTAAGTTGTCTAAATTACCGGCATAGGTCAACTTGTCTAAGTTGACCACAGTGCCAAGCCCCTGCTTTACCCAAGCCAGTACAAAATTAGAGCCGATAAAGCCCGCACCACCCGTGACAAGAACTGTATTATTCATTATTTGCTACTTTCCTAAATTTACTAATCATTCGTTCTACTAGATAACTGCTAGTTAACCATTCCAGACACAGTTACCTGATTTTGCAAGGCCTGCCAAATATGCCTCATGCTCCGCCAGCTCAGTATCGCTGGCAGGCTTCACCAGCACAGGAGCATAACTTACCGCACTCATTTCAGCTGTTTCATGGCTAGGCTGATCTAGTGCAATCATCAAACTATCTTGGCCTCGTGTCATCGCCATATAAACATCAGCGAGTAATTCGGCATCCAGTAACGCGCCGTGTAACGTACGCTTGGAGTTATCTATACCAAAATACTTACATAAAGCATCCAGATTATTACGTTGTCCTGGGCGCATCTCTTTTGCAATTTTGAGCGTATCTGTAATTTTAGCAGTAATAGCCTCTACTTTTCTTTGCCCGATTAAGCCAAGTTCACAATTCAAGAAACCCACATCAAATGGTGCGTTATGCATAATAAGTTCAGCATCTGCGATAAATGCAATCAACTCATTGGCAATATCAGCAAAGCGTGGTTTATCCTGCAAGAACTCTAAAGATATACCATGCACCTCTTGCGCACCTTGATCAATATCACGGTCTGGATTTAAATAATAATGAAAATGGTGTTTGGTTAAACGCCTGTTTACCACCTCAACCGCTGCGATTTCAATCACACGATGCCCTTGAGCATGATACAAACCAGTGGTTTCCGTATCTAAAAAGATCTGTCTCATGATGCACTAGCCCCTTTTTGCAGTATCTGTTCCACCCCTTTATTGGCAAGCATATCCGCACGCTCGTTGCCTGCATTACCGGCATGGCCTTTGACCCATATCCACTCCACGGTATGCTGCTGCGCCAATACATCCAGTACGCGCCATAAATCATCATTTTTGACCGGCTTTTTATCCGCAGTACGCCAGTTACGGGCTTTCCAGCCAATGATCCATTCAGAGATTCCCTTTTGCACATAGACGGAATCTGTAAATACTTTTGCATGGCATGTGCGCTTTAATGCTTCTAAGGCACGGATCACCGCAGTAAGCTCCATACGATTATTGGTTGTGACCAACTCGCCACCAAATAACTCTTTTTCATGTCCATCGTAACTGATCCATGCCCCCCAGCCACCGGGACCAGGATTACCTTTACATGCGCCATCTGCATAAATTTCCACGAGGGAACGCTTAGCTGCCACTTCTATTGTCATCTATCAAATTTCACTTTGCTCTAAATTAATAATGATTATAGAACATCACAGCGCCTAGCATGGCTAAAGCGTTTAAATATTCATACCGTCATCATCAATTTCAATACAAAAATTTGTGCATTTAATCTGTATGGCAAAGATATGTAATTTTTATTAAACAAATGCGCAATTCAGCCGTTAACTGAATATAGATGAACTGAATATCGCTTTCACCAATACTAAATCAGTGCCTCATTAAGTTAAAAGTTAATCAACGATAGGCATTAATAATAAAGTCGGAACGTAATATGCAAAAAGCAGTAACTTACTTCACGCTATCACTCGTTTGTTTTTTTATAAGCATTGGCACATGCTCGGCCGCTAATTGGGCAAAAATTAATGAGAACAGCACATCTAAACTCATGATAGACAAACAATCTATCTTAGAAAAAGATAAACTCAAGCGTGCCTGGGTGAAAATTGAATACAAAGCTGTTCAAAAAAACTTGGAGTCACCAGATACACAATATAACCTTTCTAAATTACTGTGGTACTTTGATTGCCCATCACAGAAGTCTGCGGCGACTCAGGTGTTTCAATACCTAAATAATGAGCTTGTGCACTCGGCTAGTATTGATGATGTTAAAAAGGCTAAATTTATCGAACCAGTGCCGGAATCAGACTTTGATCGTGCCATGCAGTATGTATGCACAAGCCATAAAAACGCTACACCCAAAGCCGTGACAACCAACCCAGCCAAAGTGCCACCCGCTACGGAAACAAAGTCCGATGCTAGCACAGCTGCTAAACCTGCAGATGCAGAAAGCAAAGCAACAGAGACAAAACCTGTAGAGACCAAACCTACTGAAAAAAACCCGGCTAAACCCGGTAACAAAAAAGCAGAAGAAACCAAAAAGCCTGTGGCCTGGAGTTACGATGGCAAAGAAGGCCCGGAGCATTGGGGAAAGCTGAGTGAGGAATTTTCCATGTGCAGCGCTGGCAGCACGCAATCACCGATTAATATCGAAGATAGTCTGGATGCAAATTTAAAACCATTGAAACTTCTGCAGAAATTTCCGGCAAAAGAAGTATTGCAAACCAACCACTCAATACAGCTAAACTTTAGAGATGGCAATATTGTTGCAATTGACAATATCACCTTCAAACTAAAACAGGCCAATTTCCATACGCCGAGCGAGCATAGCATCCAAGGCAAATCATTCCCGTTGGAAGCGCAGTTTTTACATACCGACATTAAAGGCAGCACCGCAATTGTAACCGTGCTATTTAGAGAAGGCAGGCCTAACCCTGCTTTAGACAAAATATTAAAACAGCTACCTAACGAGAGTAACAAAACCGTTACGCTAAAATCAAGATTACTTGCAAGTGAAATGATGCCGAGCAATCAAGACTACTACCGCTTTAGTGGCTCACTCACCACCCCGCCTTGCACTGAAGGTGTACGCTGGATATTAATTAA
The DNA here is from genome assembly GCF_036401095.1 of Methylotenera sp. Classification (GTDB taxonomy): domain Bacteria; phylum Pseudomonadota; class Gammaproteobacteria; order Burkholderiales; family Methylophilaceae; genus Methylotenera. The sequence continues at coordinate 120,835 of NZ_DASWWA010000021.1, read as the reverse complement.
AACCCCAATGACTGCAAGTAAAGAGCAAATCGATGCATTAACTGCGCTTACACAGCATAACAATCGTCCGCTGCAACCATTAAATGGTCGTCTGATTGTTGATTAAGTTCACTATCACTACTTAACCTATACACCGCGAGCTTAATAAAAAAGCACCTAGCGTTAACTAGGTGCTTTTTTATTTTAAGTATTAACTACTAATTTAAGTGTATGGCTGCATTCTATTTTGAAGAGTGATTTACACAGAGCAATCACCCTTTAAATACCAGCACTTTTTTTGTGTCTACTTTTTATCTCTTAAGTTTGCTGCGATACGCATTCTCAATGCATTCAGCTTAATAAAGCCGCCTGCATCTTTTTGATCGTAAGCGCCTTTATCATCTTCAAAAGTAGCGATGTTAGGATCAAAGAGCGAGTTAGTTTTACTATCACGGCCCGTCACAATCACATTGCCTTTGTATAGTTTTACGCGCACCCAGCCGTTGACTGTTTTTTGCGTATGATCAATTAGCGTTTGTAAGGCAAGACGCTCAGGACTCCACCAGTAGCCGTTGTAAATCATACTGGCGTAACGTGGCATCAAATCATCTTTTAAATGCGCTACTTCGCGGTCTAAGGTAATAGACTCAATCGCGCGGTGCGCTTTAAGCAAAATAGTACCGCCGGGTGTTTCATAGCAACCGCGTGACTTCATGCCTACATAGCGGTTTTCAACTAGGTCTAAACGGCCTACGCCGTGTTTACCGCCAATTTTGTTTAAATGGGCAAGTAACTCGTGTGCCTTCATTGGCTCACCGTTTAAGCTTACCGGGTCACCATTTACATATTCAATATCTAAATACTCAGCTGCATCTGGCGCTTTCTCTGGGCTCACACTCCAACGCCACATAGAATCTTCAGCCTCTGCAGCTGGGTTCTCTAAATGACGGCCTTCATAGGAAATATGCAACAAGTTCGCATCCATACTGTATGGGCTACCACCTTGCTTGTGTTTCATGTCGACAGGGATGCCGTGTTTTTCAGCATATGCCATCAATTTTTCACGGCTCAGTAAATCCCACTCGCGCCACGGAGCGATAATTTGAATGTTAGGATTTAATGCGTAAGCGCCAAGCTCAAAACGCACTTGGTCATTACCTTTGCCGGTTGCACCATGTGAAATCGCATCAGCATTAGTATCACGTGCCACTTCAATCAAACGCTTAGCAATAAGCGGACGTGCAATAGACGTACCTAACAGATACTCGCCCTCATACACAGTGTTAGCGCGGAACATTGGGAATACAAAATCACGTACAAATTCTTCACGCACGTCATCAATAAAAATCTCTTTTACACCAGCTGCCTTTGCTTTTGCGCGTGCAGGCTCTAACTCTTCACCCTGACCCAAATCAGCCGTGTAAGTCACAACCTCACATTTATACTCATCTTGCAGCCATTTCAAAATAACTGAAGTATCTAAACCGCCTGAATAGGCCAACACTACTTTATTTACTTTACTCATGATCTCTTTCTATCTATAGATATTTCGCAACTCACTGCCAAGGGTTAAATACACATGTTTGCAAACACCGTGTTCAACGCAACAGCCTGTCAATTGTTAACTAAAGCTTTCCTAACAACAAATATTCCATCAGTGCTTTTTGGGTATGCAGCCTATTCTCAGCCTCATCCCAAACTACACTTTGCACGCCATCAATTACTTCGGCAGAAACTTCCTCACCACGGTGTGCGGGCAAACAGTGCATAAATAAAGCATCTTTCGCAGCTACTCGCATCATGTCGCTGTCTACCTGCCAATCAGCAAAGTCGCGCATACGCTCTTCGTTCTCAGCCTCAAAACCCATACTGGTCCATACATCGGTAGTTACCAAGTCAGCACCGCGGGCGGCGTCCATTGGGTCAGCAAACACTTCAAAGTGGTCAGTACCATATAAGTTAGCGCGCTCAGGTTCAACCTCATAACCTGGCGGCGTAGACACGTGTACGTTAAAGTCTAATAACTCAGCGGCTTGTAGCCAAGTGTGACACATATTATTGCTGTCACCAATCCAAGCCACGGTTTTACCTTTAATAGAGCCACGGTGCTCAATGTAAGTAAAAATATCCGCCAGAATCTGGCACGGATGATACTCATTGGTTAAACCGTTAATCACCGGTACGCGTGAGTTGGCGGCAAAACGCTCAATGATTTCTTGCTCAAAGGTACGAATCATCACCAAATCACTCATACGTGAGATAACTTGTGCTGCATCTTCCACCGGCTCGCCACGACCTAACTGCGAGTCTCTAGTGTTAAGGTAAATAGCTGATCCACCTAATTGCTGCATACCAGCCTCAAATGACAGGCGTGTACGTGTACTGGCTTTTTCAAAGATCATCACCAATGTACGGTCTTGTAATGGCCAATATTGCTGATAATCCTTGAATTGGCTTTTGATCCAACGAGTACGCTCGAACACATACTCAAGCTCGTCACGGTTTAAATCATTAAATTGTAAAAAGTGTTTTATTGCCATCATCTTTGGTAGTTCAAGTTTTATTAAAACAGACTACAGTTAGTTATGTTGTAAATGATTTACTGTGATAAAAATGTTTTGATCAAGGCTGATAAGCGCTTCACAAGCTCTTTTGCTTCAGCTTCGTTCATCACAAGCGGAGGTAATAAACGCACCACTTTTTCTGCCGTCACATTAATGAGTAATTTAGCTTCCAAGGCCATTTTCACTAAATCACCACATGGGCGATCGAACTCAATACCGATCATCATGCCTGCATTACGCACAGTCACGATACCTAGAACACCTTTAAGCTCCGCAGCAAAGCCTTCGCGAATTAAATTGCCAATCTTTTCGGCATTCTCGCGTAATTTCTCTTCTTCAATAATATTAAGAGTCGCCAAACCTGCAGCCGTAGCTAAAGGATTACCACCAAAAGTTGAGCCATGTTTACCGTAGGTAAATACTTCAGCCGCTTTACCGCTAGCAACACAGGCGCCAATCGGCACGCCAGAACCCAAACCTTTAGCTAGGCTCATGACATCCGGTTTAATATTGGTATGCTGAAATGCAAACCAAGTACCGGTGCGTGCAATGCCCGTTTGCACTTCATCCAGCATAAGCAACCAGTCATTTGCATCACATATCGCACGCAACTGTTCTAAATACGCACCTGCATCTTTAGGAATATTCACACCGCCTTCGCCTTGCACTGGCTCCACGAGCACCGCAACCACATTCGGGTTGTGCAATGCTACTTGCTTCACTGCGTCAACATCGTCATAAGGAACGCGGATAAAACCACTCACAAGGGGGTCAAAGCCCGCCTGCACTTTACGGTTACCAGTTGCAGACAGTGTGGCTAATGTACGTCCGTGAAAAGACTGGTCCATCACAATAATTTCAGGGTTATGGATTCCCTTGTTGTGCCCGTATAAACGCGCTAACTTAATAGCCGCTTCATTGGCTTCACAGCCAGAGTTACAGAAAAACACTTTATCCATACCAGACACTTCACATAGCTTATCAGCCAGTGCTGATTGCTCTGCAATTTGATAGATATTAGAAACATGAATCAAATTGGCGGCTTGTTTGGCAATGGCATCTACCAATTTAGGGTGCGCATGGCCTAAGCCGTTTACCGCTACGCCTGATAATGCATCAAGATATTGTTCATTATGGTTATCCCATAGCCAAACGCCTTTACCTTTAATAAAGGTAACAGGCTGACGCATATAGGTATTCATTAAATGGTCTGACATTTTTTTTATTTACTCAAATACAAGTTATTTTAGACGTACTAGTTATTAGGCAATGCAAAACCCCACTACAGGCCGCATTGCTGAATCCTACAAAAATAAAAATCCCGCAATTCATAAATTGATTAAGAATCGCGACAACATCTCTGGTTTATTTAATTTAAAAAGATGGTATTTAAATTTTAAGTGAAGGGTAAGGAAACTCTCACGAGAGTAGCCGAAAACCTCAACATTGGCAAGTTTTACAGCACAAAACTTATAGATAATTATATAATAATGACTTGATAAAAATAGCAATTTAGGCAAAAATCGCCATCCCTAAAATTTTAACTGCCAATCATTTTTTCTTATGGCATCTTTAACTTTGGTTTCCCCACAAGACACAGCATCTCAACTACCAGTCTCTTGGTATGTTGATGAAAACACTTACGCCCTAGAGCAGCAGCATTTATTCGCCAATGCACCGCACTACCTTGGCCATGAACTAATGGTACCTAACGTTGGTGATTACCATGTACTAGACTGGATGGGGCAAGCTAAGAGTTTGGTACGCCAACAAGATGGCATTAATGTACTGAGTAATGTATGCAGGCATCGCCAAGCTTTAATGCTAAAAGGGCGCGGACATGCGAAAAATATTGTATGCCCCCTGCACCGCTGGACTTATGACCTGGAAGGCAAGTTGCTAGGTGCACCGCATTTTGAGCAAAACCCTTGCTTGAATCTTGACAAAAAAACCTTACAAAATTGGCAAGGTTTACTGTTTGACACCAAACGCGACATTGCAAAAGACCTAGCAAGCCTAGGCAGCAAACAAGATTTTGACTTTACAGGCTACATGCTGGACCGCGTGGCAGTCGAAGAGTACAACTTCAATTGGAAAACCTTTATTGAAGTGTACTTAGAGGACTACCATGTTGGCCCTTTTCACCCAGGCCTTAACCAATTTGTAAACTGCGACCAACTGAACTGGGAGTTTGGTGCTAACTACAGCGTGCAAACGGTAGGATTTAAACCGTCAGTTAACAAAGCGGGTTCACCAACTTATCAGGCATGGCAAGAGCAGGTTGCACGATACCATGGCGACAAAACACCTAAGTACGGTGCAATCTGGATGGTGTACTACCCATTCCTCATGATTGAATGGTATCCGAATGTATTGGTAGTATCACACATCATCCCACGTGGCGTTAACGCGTGCACCAATGTCGTTGAATTTTACTATCCGGAAGACATTGCTTTATTCGAGCGTGAATACGTTGCTGCGCAACAAGCCGCTTATGATGAAACCGCAGTGGAAGACAATGACATCTGCCAACGTATGCACGATGGGCGTCATGCCCTGTTTGCGCAAGGCATTGACGAGCGTGGTCCATACCAACACCCGATGGAAACAGGTATGGAGCACTTTCACCAATGGTATCGCAAACAAATGCAGCAACATCTCACGCCCGCTTAAGCATGAAGCTATCTGGGCATATGCATGAAAAAGCTTAGCTTTAAACTCCCTAATTTAGGTAGTTTATGGATGCTCGTTGCCGCATTAGGCTTTGCTATCATGGGTGCGCTGGTCAAGCTTGGCGCCCAGAAGTTCAGCAGCGCCGAGCTTGTGTTTTATCGTTCTTTATTTGGTTTGGTATTTATCGGCATGTTCATTGTCTACAATAAACTACCGCTTGCCACGCCCGTAATGCGCAAACAAATGTCGCGCTCAGCGGTTGGTTTTACTGCCCTGATTTTATTTTTTTATGCGATCGCAAATTTACCATTAGCCACCGCCATTACACTCAACTACACATCACCTTTGTTTTTAGCGGTACTCACACCACTGCTACTTAATGAAAAACCAAAAAAAATACTATTTATCGCACTTGCTATTGGCTTTACTGGCGTGGCCTTATTATTAAAACCCACCATTAACCAATCACAGTGGCTAGCTGGCTCATTAGGCTTATTGTCAGGAGCGGGAGCGGCACTGGCTTACATTCATGTTAAGCAACTAGGTCAGGCAAATGAGCCCGATTGGCGTACTGTATTTTACTTTACGTTGGTTTCTTCAGTTTGCGCTGGCGCATGGATGCTATTTGACCACTTCCACGCCTTAGCATGGTCTGACGCACTGACTTTAGTAGGTCTAGGTGTTTCAGCCACCATTGCACAGCTTGCACTGACTCGCGCCTACCGCACTGGAGATACGTTAGTCGTGGCTAGCCTTGCTTACGTGACGATTTTATTAGCAAGTATATTTGGGGTTATTTGGTGGCATGAGCACCTGAGCGTGGACGCATGGCTGGCAATCGGCTTGATTATACTCAGCGGGGTTATCAGCATACGTAGTACCCCCGCTAAGGTTTAAAGCAGTTCCGCTCAAAACCAATTGTGGAGCCTAACGGCAATCTGCTGCTATTACCATTTTGTGTTTAATTTAAGCGTCGAGCAAACCGCTACGCATTGCGATTAAAGCAATTTCTGCCGAATTATTGGCATTTAATTTTTGCTTAATATTGTACAGGTGCGTACCGACGGTACGTGGGCTTAAAAACAAAGTCTCGGCAATTTCATTCGTGGTTTTACCCTTAGCCAGCGCCATAAACACTTCAAACTCACGAGGCGAGAGTACATCTACCGGATTTTGGTCGCCAGATAGCTGTTGAATCGCCATTTGCTGTGCAACACTGGCCTCTAAGTACTTCTTACCGCCAGCCACAGTTCTGATTGCCTTGATTAGCTCTTCTGCCGCGCTACGCTTAGTAAGATAACCCATAGCGCCTGCATTAAGCACGCGCTTAGGATGCACAGAGTCCTCATGTGCAGACAGCACTAAAATTTTTGCCGTACTGTCTTTTGCCAAAATACGTTCTATTGCCTCTAGGCCACCAATGCCGGGCATCGTGATATCCATCACCACTACATCAGGTTTGTGTTCTACATAGCGCTGAATCGCTAACTCACCGCTTTCGGCCTCTGTCACCACTTTGATATCGACATCAGACTCAAGCAGCATTTTGAATCCCATACGAACAACTGCGTGATCATCGACTAACATCACATTAATTTGACTCATTTACTTACCTTCTGCTCTTAGGCATATCAATTACATTAATTTGCTGCATTTGTTAACTCGTTTAACATGTTAGCCAGCGTTACTGGCTGGCACCTTGATGTTAATTGTGGTGCCTTGGCTAGGCGCAGACGCTATCACAAAAGTACCATGTAATGCCTGCACACGCTCTCGCATACCCAGCAAACCAAAATGGCTAGTTTGGTCAACAGCGTTAATATCCATACCGATGCCATTATCTTTAATGCTTAATTGCAGTTCGCCATCAGACATTTTGTTCAGCCGCACTTCTATTGTACTGGCCTTGGCATATTTTAAAGCGTTATTCAAAGACTCCTGCACTATTCGATACAGATTAATACTGATAGTTTCACCTAGGCTTTGCAAGTTGCCTGATTGCAGGTTTTCAGACAAATGAAGCTGAATATTGAGTTTAGGATGCTGCAACTGGTGACTGCTGACTAAGTCTTTTAGCGTTTCAGCTAAGCCCAGGTTATCAAGCGCACCAGGCCGCAACTGGCGCACAATATTGTGCATACCATCATAAATTTGATTAGCGGCTGAAACAATTACCTGCGCACTGGATGCAATCTCAGCCATCCCCGCACCACTGCTATTTGCCTTAGCTTTATTGGCAATACCTACTGCAAAAGTTTTAATCGCGGTGACATACTGACCAAGCTCATCATGCAGTTCGCGCGCCAAGCTACGACGCTCTTCTTCTATATGCTTTTGAATCAAATGCGTGAGCTGCCTATTTTCTTCCAACAAGCGCTCGGCTGTTAATGATTCGGCCATCCGATTCAGGCTGTGGCCTATGGTGTCAAACTCAGGCAACGAAAAAGTAGGCAAGCGCGTCGTTAAGTCGCCCTGCTCTATACGGTTGATTGCTCCTAAAATTCGGCCAATCGGCTTAAGTGAATGACTTAACAGTAAGTAAACCAAAGTGTTCAGGATAATAAAAAATGCCAAACCAACCCACATCAGCTGATTAAAACCAGCCCACGCCTCACGTATAGAGCCAGCTGCGCTAGACTGCACAACTAAAGTGCCATAACGAATTCTGCGCTCTACTGTTTCAACCTTAGGCTGTACTAACTTTACAAACCATTGTGGTGGAACTACATCACTTTTAAAGGTGGATTCAGGGGAGCGATACAACTCATAACCCCGGTAATCATAAAGCGTGATGCGGCTACTGCGCACATAGCCTAAAGAAGCCAAAAAACCTTGCAGCACAACGTGTGTAGGCCCCATTTCCGGATTTAACGTCGAGCCAATAATCACAGTGTCCAGCAACTGCACCGTCACCCTGCTGGCTGCTTCAACACGCTCACGGATTGAAATTCGGGTATCTGTCACCAAGATAGACCCTACCACCAAGATAAATGCCAACGACAATAAGGTAATCAGTAAATTTAAACGAAAACGTAAGCTCATGAGTTGAAATCACTTTATGACATGTGTAGAGTTTAACAACTTTAATCAATTCGCTATATAGTGTTATTCATGAAAACATCATTTATCTTATCAGCGGCTGACTCCATACGCGACGCCATTCTTGACCATGAATCAGAACTAGAATCACTAGACCGCGCGATTGGAGATGGTGACCACTATATCAATATGAAACGCGGTGCAGCAGCGATTACTGAGTTGCATACAGAGCTTGCAACGCTCAACGCAGATGCAGCCCTCAACAAAATTGGCCTTAAATTACTCAGCACGATAGGCGGCGCATCCGGCCCTCTACTAGCGAGCTTTTTCATGAGTATGGCCAAAGTACTTAAAGAAAAAAATGATGACGCGATCACCACCTATGCCGCAGCCTTTGCCGCAGGGGTAGCGGCCGTACAATTGCGCGGCAAAGCAGCTTTGGGTGAAAAAACCATGCTGGATGTGCTGATTCCCGTAGCACAGCAGTTTTCTGCACTCGCTGCATCAGATTCCAATATCAAAGCAATCTGCCAAGCTCTGACGCACACCGCCGAAGAAGGCATGCTTGCAACAAAGGCACTAATCGCCACCAAGGGGCGTGCCGCCGGCTTGGGTGAGCGCGCGATTGGACATATAGATCCAGGTGCAAAAAGCTGCCAGTTAATGATTAATGCGGTTTGTAAGCAAGTGCTAGCGAATCAACCATAAAAAAGACGCGTGATAAAAGGACGTGGGATGAAAAAGTTTATTAACAAAGTTGACGATGTATTAATTGAAAGCCTCAGTGGCTTCGCCTCAGCGCATCATGATTTAGTTGAGCTAAATACCGACCCACTCTTTTTAACACGTCAGCAAAAAGCCAGTAACAAAGTAGCTATCATTTCTGGGGGCGGTTCAGGACATGAGCCATTACATGCTGGTTATATTGGTTATGGCATGTTAGATGCCGCCTGCCCTGGCCATGTATTTACCTCGCCCACGCCTGATCAAATGTTAGCGGCGGCAGAGGCTGTGCATGCAGACAAAGGGATTTTATTTGTTGTTAAGAATTATGCCGGGGATGTAATGAATTTTGAAATGTCAGCAGAGATGTTGCCATTTGAATCTGCCACGGTGCTCACCAGCGACGACTGCGCTGTGATTAATAGCACCTATACAACCGGTAGGCGTGGCGTGGCTGGCACTGTGATTGTAGAGAAATGTGTAGGTAGCCTAGCTGAAACGGGTGCTGATTTGCAAGCGTGTAAAGCACTGGGAGATAAAGTGAACAGCCGTACCGCAAGCATGGGTGTTGCGCTCACTAGCTGTACGGTGCCCGCTGCTGGCCGCCCTACTTTTGACATTAACGATAACGAGCTTGAAATGGGCGTGGGCATCCATGGTGAACCTGGCCGTAAGCGCGAAGCGATGCGCGAAGCTGATGCAATTATTCAAGACGTGGTCAACTCCATTTTGGACGCGTTGCAGCCTGCACAAGACAGCGAAGCCCTGCTCCTGATTAACGGTTTTGGTGCTACCCCACTAATGGAGTTGTACCTAATTTACAACACAGCATCCAAGTTATTCTCTAAGCACAATATTAGAATTAGCCGCTCTTTAGTTGGCAACTACACAACGGCTCTAGACATGGCAGGCGCATCTATTACGCTGTGCCTGTTAGACGCAGAAATCAAACAGCATTGGGATAGCCCAGTGCATACTACTGCGTTAAGATGGGGGCGATAATTACAGTAAAAAAAACAGAAAACAACCATTTGAGACAATGAATTATCACCCGAAAGGGTTAGGCAAAAACATTATTTCACCATACGCATGGAGATGTAATTTACTTAAGCTCAGCAACGTGAAAAGTTATGATAGTATGAGAATCAATCGGTCATAAACTAACTTGATTATGATTAAGTTTTTAGGCATTTAATCACCTATATCAAATAAAATCTTGCAAACATACTGCATCAATTCGTTATTGAGTAAGTTAGTAACACTCACAAAAGAGCGCGATGACCTATCCCTGCAAGTTGCGCTAATTAAGACACTCACAGACTTCATCAACTTCAACCATAACGAATCGAAAAGAATCGTCGTTATCTACCATGTGAGTGACTTAAAAAAACAATCTATCACCGCATTAGCTGAAGACAGTAGTTCAAGCAGCGTAGACATGCCTGCTGACTTTAAACGGGCGATTCTCAATTGCCTGCATACCGGCAACCCACATACCTATCGAGTTGACGCACAGCGCGCCATAAAACTCCACCCAATTACCGGCACCATGGGGCATGTAGACAGCGTGATTGCGATTGATGCTGACCATACCAATGAGCATTTATACAACTCCGTTTGTATGATATTGGATATTTATCAAAACTTCATTTTGCTCAATAACGAAAACGAGTGCGACACGCTTACCGGCTTACTCAACCGTAAAACTTTCGACTTTAAAATCAATAAAATTCTTGCGCAAATGCATAGTGGCAGTAATCGCAAGGAAGATAAAACTAACCAAAAATACTTTTTAGCGATTTTTGATATTGATCACTTTAAAAAAATTAATGATCAATTTGGCCATTTAATTGGCGATGAAGTGCTGTTAATGTTCTCTCAGCTTATGCGTCAAAGCTTTAGAGAGGCTGACCCACTATTCCGCTTTGGCGGGGAAGAGTTTGTTGGCTTTTTTGAGTGCAGTAGCACGGTTGATATTCAAAATATTTTTGAGCGCTTTAAACAAAAAGTCGCCAATTTTGAGTTCCCGCAGGTGGGCAAGGTTTCTGTTAGTGCTGGTTTTACCGAGATATCAACCTTTGACACCTCTAGTCAGATTATAGACCGCGCAGATACTGCATTGTATTACGCAAAAAATAATGGTCGCAATCGTGTAGACTCATACGAGTTATTGATTGCCAACGGCAGTTTGCAAGAAAATAAAAAAGAAGGCGAAATCGAGCTATTCTAGTTAGATACAGATAACCGTAGCCTATACCCTGCTTACACTCTATTTAGACGAAAGTTAATTTCCAAAAAGCTTAACTCCCGAAAACTAAATTCCATAATGCAGTGACTTTAGTGATTTGAAAGGCAATTTCTTCCGCTTTAATGTGCAGCTGTGTAGCTCCCTGCAACTTCAGCCTGTGCTGCATATGGCGGTACTCTCTATAAGCAGCGGCCACATTTTCTGCTAGCTCTGCATCTATAATTTTTAAGGCTGCCATCTGTTTCAGCAAACCGATATTACCGATATTTCCAGTCAACATTGGGTAACTAGGCGCATGCAATAGCACCAGATACTGCACTAAAAACTCTACATCAATAATGCCCCCAATGCCCTGTTTCAAATCAAACAGGCCTTCGCTCACATGCTGAGCTTTGCGCATGCGCTCCCGCATAGACAGCACCTCAGCTTTAAGCACAGATGCATCACGTGCCTGCGTCATCACCTCGGCGCGAATGGCATCAAAAGCTTGGCCAATGGCACTATCACCGGCTACAAAGCGAGCACGTGTCAGTGCCTGATGTTCCCATATCCAAGCTTTGTTTAACTGATAATCTCTAAAGGCATCTACCCTACTCACCAGCAGGCCGCTATTCCCATCCGGGCGCAACTGTAAGTCTGTTTCATACAGCAAACCAGCTGAAGTTAAGCTGTTAAACCAGTTATTGATGCGCTGTGCAAAACGTGCATAAGCCTCGCTGGCCTCTGGTGCTTCGTCATCATATAAAAATATTATATCTAAATCTGATGCATAACCTAACTCTTTGCCACCTAGTTTTCCATAGCCGATGACTGCAAATTTCGGTACATCTAGATGCCTACCGCGTACATTGGGCCATATCACTTCTAAAGCCACACTCAAAATCAAATCAGCCAATGCGCTCAAGTAGTCAGATATAGTTTCTAACTGCAACTCGCCGTTAAGGTCCTGTACCGCAAAACGAAAGATATAAGCATGCTTAAAATGACGCATCACATCCATTTGCCGCTCCACATCGCCGGTCACTTCTGCCAACCTTTGTAGCAACTCGGTGCGCATTGCTGCAAAATCAGGCGCAGCATGCAAAGTACGGTCATCTAACAACTCATCCAACAAGATAGGGTGACTGGTTAAATAATTAGCAAGCCACGGGCTGCTACTGCATAATTTAACCAGCAATTGCATAGCTTGCGGATGCTCGGCCAAAAGTGCTAAATAGCTGGCACGTCTGCAGATGCTTTCCAGTAAATCAGTCACGCGAGTTAAGGTAACGTCCGAATTACTTACTTTTCCGGCCTGTGAAATTACATGCGGCATCACGGCATCAAATCGCTGGCGGCTCAGCTCCGGCAGCTGTTTGTATCGGCTGCTTTGATGCAAAATATTTAAACGGCGATAAGTTTCATCTGCCTCTGCAAACCCCATACGATATAGGCCATCTATCGCCTCAGCTTCGCCCACCGAGGCGTTCCACACAGACTTTTCAGCCTCTAGTGCGTCATCAACCGCCTCTGCGTCATTAAACGTAGCATCAAAATGCTGCTGTACTTGCGCGCGATACTGGTCTAGTTGGTGTAAGAATGCTGACCAGCTTTCATAATTCATGGCTTTGGCAATGCGTGCTTTAGCATCATCAGACTTAGGCAGTTCTTGTGTTTGCACATCATCCACATACATTAAACGGTGCTCTAGGTTTCTTAAAAACACATAGGCTTCACTCAGTTCTGCCACTGTTTGCATAGGCAGCAGCCCCTTATTGCTCAGTAAGCGCAGTACTGACAAAGTAGGCTTGATTTGCAAACTCACATCTTGCCCGCCGCGTATTAACTGAAACACCTGCGCAATAAACTCAATCTCACGAATACCACCACGCCCCAGCTTGATGTTGTCGTGCATGCCTTTACTATTAACATCCCGCTGAATCTGGATCTTTAAATCGCGCATACTGGCAAACGCACCAAAATCTAAATATTTGCGGAATACAAATGGTTTTAATAAACGTGAAACCTCATCTCCGCCTGTTACCTCGCTACCTTTAATCCACGCGTAACGTTCCCACTCTCGCCCATTGTTTTGATAGTAGTCTTCAAGCGCATCGAGGTTGCACACAATGGCGCCTTCTGAGCCAAATGGCCGTAAGCGCATATCCACACGAAACACAAAACCATCTTCTGTAATTTCATCAATCGCAGCAATCAGCTTTTTAGCTAAACGCGAAAAGAAATCTTGATTGCTAATTGATTTAGCACCTTGTGTTGCACCATCTGACTCGTATGCAAAAATCAAATCAATATCAGATGAAACATTGAGCTCGCCGCCGCCTAACTTACCCATGCCAATCACAATTAGCTGCTGTAATTTACCCTGTGCATCCACAGGCTGACCATAAACCGCCGCCTGCCACTCATGTAGGTATTTAATCGCGCTATTGATAACACATTCCGCCAGCTGGGATGTTATTGTCATTACCTCTTGTAGGTCAGCTAACCCGTTCAGGTCTCTCACTATCATCCGAGCCATGACTCGACTACGCAGCAAACGTAGGGATTTTTTTAAGCTAATTTCATCAACAATATGCTGCGTTGCTAAAAAATTTTGCATCTCACCCAACAGGTAGGATTTCTGATGATTTTGTAACGAATCTTGCAGTAAAAGCGCATCTTTTCGAAACAATCTTTCTACAAACGGACTGCAAGATACTGCATGCAGTACATAAGCCTCATCACTAGCAGGGGCGCGGTTTAGAGATAATAAATTATCGAGTGTTAGCATAAGATTTTTCATGTAATATGGCGTAGTTACACATACGTAACTAACTTACTTTTAATGGTTATCTATCTTTTATAAGTTAGATGTCCTTGCACCAAATTATAAACGGGTCATAAAGATTTAAGGGGATTTTAAGCATGTCAATCGAATCAGTTCTTCACGAAAACCGTGTATTTGAGCCAAGCGCAGACTTTGTTAAAAATGCGAATGTCTCAGGCATGGTGGCTTACAATCAGCTCTGCGCAGAAGCTGCCGCTGATTATGAAGGTTTCTGGGCAAAACTCGCACGGGAACTACTGGTCTGGAACAAACCCTTCACCAAAACCCTAAATCAAGACAACGCCCCTTTCTACAAATGGTTTGAAGATGGCGAGCTCAATGTTTCTGCCAACTGCTTAGATAAGCACTTAAACACAATTCCGAACAAAGTCGCCATTATTTTTGAGGGCGATGACGGCACTACACAAGAAGTTACTTATAAAGACTTATACCATCGCGTTTGCCAGTTTGCAAACGGCCTAAAAAAGCTGAATTTAAGCGTAGGTGACCGCGTCATTATCTATTTACCAATGGGTATTGAAGCCGTAGTGGCAATGCAAGCCTGTGCACGTATCGGCCTGATTCACTCAGTGGTATTTGGCGGCTTTTCAGCTAAAAGCTTAAACGAGCGCATTATTGATGCTGGCGCGAAAGCAGTGATCACATCAGACGGTCAGTTCCGTGGCGGCAAAACACTACCATTGAAATCTGCCGTGGATGAAGGCATTGCAATGGGTGGCTGTGATGTGATTGAAAAAGTTGTCGTACTGAAAAAAACCGGGCTAGACATTGCATGGAACAGCAACAACATTTGGTGGCATGACCTGATTACAAACGTAGCTGACACATGCGAACCAGTGATGGTCAATGCAGAGCATCCGCTATTCTTACTCTATACATCAGGCTCTACTGGCAAGCCAAAAGGCGTGCAACACAGCTCTGCTGGCTATTTGCTACACGCCATGAACACTATGCGTTGGACGTTTGATATTCATGAAAACGATGTATTCTGGTGTACGGCCGATGTGGGCTGGATTACCGGCCACTCCTACGTGGCGTATGGCCCACTTGCGATGGGTGCAACACAAATTATTTTTGAAGGCATCCCAACCTACCCAAATGCTGGCCGCTTCTGGCAAATGATAGAAAAACATAAAGTTTCTATCTTTTATACTGCGCCAACGGCAATTCGCTCACTGATTAAAGCTTCTGAAACTACACCAGAAGTAGCCCCAAAAAATTACAACTTATCTAGCCTGCGCTTGCTTGGTTCTGTTGGTGAACCAATCAACCCAGAAGCATGGATGTGGTACTTTGAAAATGTAGGCGGCAGCCGTTGCCCAATTGCCGATACTTTCTGGCAAACAGAAACAGGCGGCCATGTGATTACACCACTACCTGGTGCTACACCGTTAGTGCCGGGCTCCTGTACCCTGCCTTTCCCTGGTATTGATATTGATGTGGTGGATGAAACAGGTAAAGACGTACCTTGGGGCACTGGCGGCCTGTTGGTGATTAAAAAACCATGGCCATCCATGATACGCACAATTTACAACGACCCAGAGCGCTATAAAACCAGCTACTACCCATTGGATTTAGGTGGCAAGACTTACCTAGCTGGCGACGGAGCAATTCGCGATGCAAAAACAGGCAACTTCACTATAATGGGCCGCATTGATGACGTACTAAATGTGTCCGGCCACCGCTTAGGGACGATGGAGATTGAATCTGCCTTAGTAGCTAACCACCTAGTTGCTGAGGCTGCTGTTGTAGGTAAACCACATGATGTTAAAGGTGAATCTATAGTCGCATACGTGGTACTGAAAGGCCCTCGCCCAGAAGGTGACGCAGCGAAGAAAATTGTAGCTGAACTACGCGAATGGGTTGGCAAAGAGATTGGCCCTATCGCCAAACCTGATGAAATCCGCTTTGGTGACAACCTGCCTAAAACCCGCTCAGGCAAAATCATGCGTAGATTATTGCGTACACTAGCAAGAGGTGAAGAGATTACTTCAGACATTTCAACACTAGATAACCCTGCGATTTTAGATCAGCTAAAAGAGGTGGTTAAGTAATGGAAATTCGGCGTGTAGATACCCATATCAGCCCGCCGCATTTTGATATTAAAATTAGGCAGTACTAAAAATTACTAATATAATGATTTTATTGAAAAATATAATCAACACCATAATAAAAAATCATTCTTTGACGCAAAGTTTTGCGTCAAATAGGATGGCTATTTTACGTTAGGCTGGATGTATCGGCATCGCAGCGGGAGTGTCTAGTGAGTTTGAAATTGTTTGTCGGTGGTGTCGAAAAGCAAGAACTGCTTAAGCAACTTCGCGAAGCTCAAATCCTCCTGAATCCTCTAGCGGAAGTACTTTTCTCAGATGAACGTTTCACTACATCTCAAGTTCGCAACCAAGTCGAGGTCGTTCAAGTAACCGTGGCTGCACTCGGCTTATTGGAGGGCGGAACATTCGATCAGATAATTCAAAGTGCCGCAAGTCAAGGAATGGCTCTTTGCCCACTTGAGTTGGGTCCTCATCTACGCCTTTTTATGCTGGAACAAGCAGAAGGAGCTATCCGTCAACCCGCCACAGAGAATCAAGCGCCAACAGGTTCAATCACTATTGCGTCAGCAGAACTGAGCACCGATGAAGATGTTCCAAAGGGCTTTTACTTGCGCTGCATCGAAGGTGCCTTGTGGCTACGAGGCTATTGTTCGCTACCAGGTCATATTTGGAGCGCACAAGATGTGTTCGTGTTTCTGCGTACCGCCTTATGCAGCCTAACCCATCCATCAAGCGGGACGCGCTAAAGCGCGCCCCTTATGTCAAACGTTAGGCATTCATGACGCAAATATTAATAGTTGCTATACCGTTGCTATTGCTCGCCCTCGTTGGCGGTTTACTTTATGTGTCTGTTCGTTGCGTAATCCGATTTCCTATTTTATCACTAATCGTTTTTGCCGTATTAGTTTCTAGCTCAGTCATTTATTACAAACACTTTGAAAAGCAGCTTAGACTTAGCTACATTCCAGAAGGGCTTAAAGTTGAGAAAATCATTTACGCTAGCGAGGAGTCTTGGGGCTTTGGTCCAGGTGGCAATGAAACAGGAGTAATCGTATATGAGCTACCAGACACCATTGGTGAACAAATAAGCAAGATTGGCATTGATTACTTTTCTTCACTGCAGCCTCTATCTGGCGACAGTCACGATTGGCATGGGCAGTTTGAAAAGTGGTATAGCACCCCAATTTCTTATAACGATAGTTGGTCATACACGCAATCTGGTAATAAAACCACACAAGATACATTTGTGCCAAAAATTGAAACCTATTTACTTAAATATGGCTTCGGCATTCCGTTAGATCCAGTTATTGCAAATGCAATTGATACGGCAATTTCCAAGAAAGGCAACTTTTTTGCTTATGGCCGTATTGGAATGATAATAGTCATTCCTGAAACGCGAAGGGTTGTTTTTGCATACAACGGCTAGCAATATACTTGCGTTGTATGCCTGTAACCATGTCTAACCTTACGCTCAAGCGGGACTGCTCAAAAGCGAGCCTCTTAACTCAAACGTAAAATATAGCTCTATGTTACTGAGGAGAATTTATAGTGCTAAAAACATATCGCGGTAGCTGTCATTGCGGTGCAGTCACTTTTGAGGCCGAGCTTGACTTCACTCAAAGCTCATTCCGTTGCAACTGCTCTATATGTAGGCGCACTCGCTTCTGGGCGGCTATAACCATGCCAGAAAAATTCCGCTTACTTACTGGGGAGTCTGAGCTAACGCAGTATCTGTTTAATACCAAGAAAAACTATCATTATTTCTGCAAGCACTGCGGCGTTCGCTGTTTTGGTGTTGGCAATGAAACTCCCATCGGCAAAATGTATGGCGTTAATGTTGGCTGTCTAAACGATGTGACGGACGAGGACCTTTCAAAAATTCCCGTCACTTACGTGGACGGACTAAGTGACAAATGGCAAAGCACACCCGCATTCTTTGCCCACCTGTGAGCTTCTGGCCAGCTATTCAGTACAAACATGTCAAAAGTTAGGCATCTAGATAAAAACATTACCTGCATTACCACCCTCTCAAACGCTTAACCTATACCAGCTTATTAAATGCTACGTTACAATGAATTACCAATAATTTAGTAGTCACCAACCGCATGGAGTAGTAATGGGGCAGAAATTTAACGAGTTATCTGAAAAACATATTCAATTTATTGCTGAGCAGAAGATCTTTTTTGTGGGGACGGCATGTACTGATAGCCGCGTTAATGTTTCGCCCAAGGGGATGGATTCATTACGGGTAATCAGTAGTACGCGTGTTGCCTGGCTCAATGTGACTGGCAGCGGTAATGAAACATCTGCGCATGTGCAGCAAGACCCTCGAATGACTATTATGCTTTGTGCATTTGATGGCCCTCCCTTAATTTTACGGCTGTATGGCACGGCCAAGGTTTATCACAAGGGCGACGCAGAGTGGGATGAGCTTTTCCCCTTGTTCCAGCCGTTACCTGGTGCTCGCCAAGTTTTTGATATGAAAATTGATCTTGTACAAAGCTCTTGCGGCATTGCTGTGCCTTATTTGTCATACGATAGCGATAGAGAGCAGCTCTCTGATTGGGCTACAAAAAAAGGTGATGAGGGTATTAAACAATACTGGGCAGATAAAAATCAGGTGAGTATTGACGGCTTACCTACACACATTCTAGCCAAAAGCAGCTAATGCGTTATCAGGGGAAAATAACAGATTGGAAAGATGACCTAGGGTATGGGTTTGTTGTGCTTAATGGCGGTGATACGCCCAATACTCACCCCCAACGCGCATTTGTGCATATCAAGCAGTTTTCCAGTGCATCTTTACGGCCCAAGAATGGTGATTTAATTACGTACGAGCTGAGCATTGATAAAAACAAACGCACTTTTGCCAAAAACATTAATTTTGTAAACCGTCGTTCAATACAAAACAACCCAAATAAACATAGCGCATTAGGGGTTAAATTCTCCCTGATTTTTTGTGCGCTTTTAGCAGTCACGGTACTGGCAGGTTGGGCGCCATTAGCGCTATTGTTGTTATACCTAGGGCTAAGTACGTTGACGTTTATTAATTATGCCTTGGACAAATCAGCCGCCAAGCATAACTTGCGGAGAACGCCAGAAAGCCAATTGCATTTATTGAGTTTGATTGGTGGCTGGCCCGGTGCTGCGCTTGCACAAAGTATATTGCGGCATAAATCGGTAAAAAAAGAATTTCAAGTAATGTTCTTCTTTACCGTCATCATGAACTGTGCTGCCATGGGCTGGTTAGTGTATTCGCAAAGTGGCGCAAGTTTTATTAGTGCCATAGTGAATGGGTAAGCCACGTTATCAATTACTGCGAACGCTATATAGTATTGAATGCCTTATAATCATTTGAGGATTGGTAATCACGTCAAGCTTGGATTGTGGCTTTAAATCACGCTGTCAGTCAAACATTAGGTTAGGTGCAACAATGAACTGGTTTTATTTAGCAATTGCAGTAGTTTCAGAGGTTATCGCAACATCCGCGCTTAAAGCGGCCGAAGGTTTTACACAACTAGTGCCTTCCATCGTGGTGGTGGTAGGTTACGCTGCTGCGTTTTACTTTTTATCACTCACACTACGCACACTCCCCATTGGCATTGCTTATGCAGCATGGTCAGGTATTGGCATTGTTCTAGTTTCACTGATTGGCTGGTTTGTATATCGCCAGCCACTTGATACAGCCGCCATCATTGGCATTAGCCTGATTATTGCTGGTGTTGTGATACTTAACTTTTTTTCCAAATCGACGGCACACTAAACGCATGTCGAAGCTGTTAGTCTAAAAAAGTGTCAGCGCCTGAATTGTCACGTTAAACTTTAAAGGGAATCATTGTATGCGTAACAGTGTTTGGTACTCCCGTTTTGCCAAGGTTGCGGCACACTACTGTGGCCGACCGCGTGTTTTTTCTATGGCGGTGGCCGTGATTTTAATTTGGGTGGTGACGGGCCCGATATTTCACTTTAGCGATACTTGGCAATTGGTGATTAATACCGGCACGACTATCGTCACCTTTTTAATGGTATTTTTGATTCAAAATACCCAGAATCGCGATACTGAGGCGATTCAACTCAAGCTTGATGAGTTAATTAGGGCAACTAAGGGTGCACATAACGCATTGTTAGACTTAGAAGAACTTGAAGAAGAAAATCTGGATGCATTTAAGATGAAGTATCAAGCACTTGCTGCCGCTGCACGCTCGGAGCTAATACTTGGCAACAAAGATACCGGCACGCCAGAACCATGAAATCCAAAACTATGAAAAAGAGCATGGTTTTGTTTGCAGCTGGCATATTGGTGTCGCTAGCCACAATGGCTGCACCCGCAGCTTGGTACAAATGGAAAAGTAAGCTAAATAATGAAGTGTGGTGTACTCAAACCAGCCCCGGTGATGGCTGGATAAAGTCTAGTGGGCCATACAAAGATGCAAACTGCAAGATTGATGGGCGCCCCGGCAAGTAATAATTAACTAATTTGTGCGTTTATACAACGCATAGCCATGACCTTAAAGGTTAGCCTAAAGGCCATGACTATCATGATAGTTAGCGCAGCTTACTCAGTGTTGTGTAAGAACTGCCGCGAATTTCAAAACTACTCTACCATACGCCACCAAAATACCAGTTTGGCGTGTTTCTTTTTACTGATGGTGACTAATTGCGTTTTAACCTCGCCTTTATACTCAGCGCTCACTTGGTATTTACCTTGCGGTAAGTTTGCTAAGAAATATGGCCCTTCTGTATTAATATCCAGCACGGTATTTTTAGTGGCATCTTGAATCTGTAGCTTAACTTCGGACAAGTACTCCTCTAAGGCGCCAGACTTTTCTACAAACACAATTTCCAGCGCATAATTTTTTGCATTGCCGCGCATGGCAACTGATTCTGATTTACCTATACCACCTGAGAGATAAGTAACATCGCCCACAGTTACAGGGGTCACTGCACTCATGTCGGGCTCTGTAGCGTCTTCAGGCACCATTTCCTCTGGCACAACGGTGTAAGCGTAGGTAGCCATTGAAACTGATACGGTTAAAAGTGTAATGCTAGCGATGATGATATGCTTTAAATAGTTCATTAGTGTTCTCCTTATTAACATTAAAAGCAATAAAACTTTACAACTCTTTATATCATAGATATTTGATTTATATATTATTTTTTAATTCAATTATCTTTCGCATAAATACCATATATCATCATTA
Organism: Methylotenera sp.; assembly: GCF_036401095.1. Taxonomy (GTDB): domain Bacteria; phylum Pseudomonadota; class Gammaproteobacteria; order Burkholderiales; family Methylophilaceae; genus Methylotenera. Next base: position 99,527 of record NZ_DASWWA010000021.1, on the reverse strand, counting down.
TTCACAGAAAAAAAGCATGGCAGTAATTAGCCATGCTTAAACCATAAGTATGTTTTACAGAAAGTAATAAACATCCAATTTGATATGACAACAGCCTGCAATATTATCAATGAATATTTTGACAACTTATATAGGCTATATAAGCAACTAGAGCAAAGAGTATTGAGGCTCAACCGGACGGAATATCACTCTTAAATAATGTTTACCGGAACACTCTATCTCATTAAAAAACAAGGCGCAGGTAATGTGTGCGCCTTGCATGTCAACCACATCAAAATGATGACCGATGTGAGACAAGAACCTTAAGTTAGGGTTAATTTGTCCGCCTTTTGTGATTGCAATTTCAGACAATTGCGGAAGAAATATCGATATATGACGCCACTTGAGTTTATCGAATGAGCACCCTAATAGCTCAACAGCAGCTTTACTACAACTTCTAATCATACCGTTGTCATAAATGGTCAACTCTGGCAGATTTAACCCAGTATCCTCATATTGATCATGCCGAATTAAAAGATTACTAGGTATCATGCCTTGCAACTGATATACATTGGATGATGCATTCATTGTATCGTCTCCGTTTGTAGTACTAGCAAACCATCACTTTGCGCCAAGCTTAAACCCATGAGATTACGTTATGCAACGAAGGCTCACGGCAATACACACTGTTATTTGTAAGACATGATTTTTATCTATGGACGCCTGATATACAGGCTGAGCATCGCAGTTATATAACTTGCAGATTAAGCACTGGGACGTTTTTTTTACTTTAATGGCTTCTGTTGTTAGCACCATGGCACCCTTGATTAAGGTATCAAAAAAACCAAAGGCATCACTAAATTAAATGTTGTGATCACTCACTCATTTAGTGTTGCCTCTGTACGTTCGACAATCTAACCTGATTGAGGTATTTGGTACATACGGGTAAACACGTAAGCATTAAGCCTACAACAGCTATCGGAATAAATAACCCTGAAACTAATTACCTAGATCTTCAATTGCATCAATCACCATGCCGGTGCCCACCGCAATTAATAAAATATCTGCAGCGACTCTGACATAGCGGTGACCAGCAGGAGGAACACCTAACTCAACCACTAAGCGTGGTGGCAAATCCTGATATACCACGTCCCTAGGAAGCGGGCGGCCTACCCTCCACTTTTTGGCTTGACCTGGCGGCATGCATCCATTGCGCTTTTTAGCTAAGCCTGGTGGGCAAAACCCTGATTGACGATCTCTGTCGTAGTAGTCATGCACTACAGTACGCTGTCTATCGCCAAAATGGAGGCTAACACTCAAATTGGTATCATTATCACGATTGTTGCCACGTTCGCCGCGTTCATATTGATCACCGTTGTAATCTCTATCTTGCTCCTCATAACTCTGAGATGGTTTCTTAGCAAACGCTGCCTGAGGGGTAACTATGGCAGTAGAAAAGACTAGCCCTAATAATAAAGCCTTGAGAATATAACTTAATTTAAAAACAGGTGTTTTCATCATCAATCTCCTATCTCTCTGTAGTATCTAACTGTACCAGCAACTTTAGCTATCACAAAGATACTTAAAAACCACCACACTATAGAGCGATAAGACGCATCGTAGTATGCGTATTCAGCATGTTCTAAAGTTTACCAATAGGTAATATTTAGAACATGCCAAATAGAGGCAACACTGCCAGCCATAATTACTCGGCGGCCGCCGCAGGTGCGGCTGGCGCTGCAGGTGCGGCTGGTGGTGCTTTGCCTCCTTGTAGCGCCTCAATTTTTTGATTCACCAACAAGAGCTCAGTTTGTGTCATGTACAGTAACTCACTATTACGATTGACCCCAACGATTGCTACCACCAGCGCCAGTAATGCCATCACAAAAGTTGCAGCAACCCAAACACCCTGTCTGCCCGGTTCAATGATGTTATCCATATTAGCCATGTTTCACTCCCTTAAGTTATCAAGTTAAAGAACATACCAACCACACTGCACTACAAACCACCACTACATATCAATTGATGTTAAATGCCATTTAAGTTTTAGGCTTATTCAATGTTGAAGCCATCTGCGTTGCATCTGGTTTTGTGCCAAAATATGCAATATGTGTACGCATATCACTACCAAGCACTAACCTCACGCCAACATCTGCACGTAGATCGTTACGCTGAACAAGCTGTGGAGAATCAGGTAAGCTATCTTTTAAAAGTTGAGCTTCCTCATGATGGCCGTCTCGGTACTGAATTTGTGATCGTTTAACGATAAATGGTTTTTGATTGGTGAGCCTTGTGACTGGGTAGCCTTGCCCCAGTAAAAACTTACCTACTTGGCCTGCCATGCCGGTCACACCATTACCGTTAGCAACCTCTAGGTGCGCTTGCGCCCAGTTCACCACCACAGCTTGCTCAGCCTCCTGAACTGGCATTGCACCCAACTGCTGTGATTGCAGTTCAAACACATTGGGGGACAATTGCACTAACTTAACACGGCTATCCACCAACGGCACAGTTCCTGATAAAGGTGCAGGCCGAATCACCCCGCCGTTTTTAGGGAGTGCTAACTCCCGCAAGTCAGCCTGAGGAGCAGCTACCTTGGCAGTGAAAACTTCAGTCACATTGGCAGGTTTTGCCTCAGATGAATCAACAGAATTTTCTTGTGCCAATGTATCTTGTGCAGGCGCCGCTACATTGGCGGCTTTAGCCTCTACACTAATCGCCTGAGTAAAAGCCTGAATAGACTCGCCCTGACTACCAGCTTTAGCATAAGCCATTCCTAGGTTATTAAGCGCACGCAGGTTGGTTGGATCAAGCGTAGTGGCTTGCTTTAAAGAGATAACTGCCTCTGTGTATTGGCCTTGCAAGTAATAGGCATAACCCATATTGCTATATATATGTGCTGCCGCTGGAGCATAACCAAGTGCAGATTTAAATGCATCTATAGCTTTTTGATACTTGCCTTGCCTTGCATAAACCACGCCTAAGCCATTGTAAGACTCAACATAGCTTGAATCTGCATAAATTGATTTTTGGTAAGCTTCTATCGCCAGATCATCGCGCTGCTGCCCCTGATAATATCGGCCTAACTTGTACATCGCGCTTGCACTGGCTTGCGCATTGCTAGTTTTAACATTGGGGCTAATCATCCATGAGGGTATCTCTGCTGCCTTTTGATTAGACGCACATGCGCTCAGTATTGCAACGCAACATGCCAAAGGTAAGATTTTACGTTTACTTTTCATCATTCACCTCCATACTGCTACTTAAGCTACAACTTAACTACTGCGTCTTGTCTACTTACTGTCCGGCAAGGGTTGGTAACAAAATGTTGTGTATGCTAATAAAGGCTGGCCCCAACAATACCAACAACATAGACGGAAAAATAAAGAAGATAAGTGGAAATAACAATTTAACTGCAATTTTTGCCGCGGCCTCTTCGGCCATTAAACGGCGTTTGGTGCGTAAACTATCTGCATGCACTCTTAATGAATCTGAAATGTTGGTACCAAAACGATCTGACTGCACCAGCATGGCAACTAACGTATCAATTTCTTCTACGCCTGTGCGTAATGCCAAATTACGCAATGCCCGCTCACGTGAGCTACCTGCGCGCAACTCCAGATTGATTAAATGCAACTCTTCGCCCAGTATTGGGCTTCTTACATGCATTTCCTCACCCACTCTAGCCAGTGCTGCATCCAAGCCTAAACCTGCTTCAACACACACAATAATCAAATCAAGCGCGTCAGGAAAGCTCTCGAATATTTCACGTTTACGCTTATCAATACGATGTGACAACACTGCGTTTGGCAAGAAATAACCAATTGCCGCCAGCAAAATTAGCATCATCATCAAATTGTTAGGCTTAACAATCGCGCCAGAAATAACTGTGTATAAGATAAACAAACTTGGCAATGCAAAGGTAAGAATGGTTTTAGCCGCAAAGAATAAAATTGGCACACTCGCACTGCGCAGCCCTGCATTCATAAAACGAATACGTAGCTGTGATTGTTCCCACCCCTCTTTTGGTAAAGACAGTTTAGCAATTGGCCCAGTTAATTTAACAATACGGCTTACCCAAACAGGATCATCTTCTGCTGCATCAGAATCATCACCTTTTAATATCTTTAGCCTAGCCTCTAAAGGGCTGGCGCTAAACTGGCCAACAACGACCATCGCAACAATAAAAACTGTAATAAAGATAAGAACCAGATAAATTATTTGAATTGTGTTCATGATGTTCTCACTTATTTAATATGTATCAGACCCTAATTTTGATAATCCGCCACATCACAAAAATACCAAGAACCATCAAGATCAGTGCCATTATCACCATTCTCAGACCATTGGGATCTGTCCACAGCACGCTCAAAAACTTAGGGTTAACCAACTGCAGTACGGCACCCAACGCAAATGGTAGCAATGTCAGAATCCAAGCAGATAAGCGTCCCTCCGCAGATAAAACACGCACAGACCCTAGCAATTTCAAACGAGCCCGAATCAAATCGCTAATATTCCCCAAGAGCTCAGCTAAATTACCGCCGGTTTCACGCTGTATCAGCACCGCAATCACAAAATAACTGACATCGGTGCTTGGCACACGCTGGATTAAGTTCATCAAGGCTTCAGATGTCGGAATACCGTAATTAATTTCATCAAACACAATGCGAAACTCCGAAGCAATCGGCTCTGGCATTTCAGTGCCAACCATCTGCAAAGCGCTAGGAAAAGCATGCCCGGCCACCATAGCCCGGCCCATTAAATCAAGTGAGCTTGGCAGTTGCTGCTCAATCGTAGTAATGCGTTTTTGCTTAGCGCTGAGCACATAAACGAGCGGCAAGAATGCAAAGACAACTGCGATAATAATTGCCACAGTTAAGTTTGTTCCAAAAAACAACGCCAGTGCAAACCCTGCTGCTGCCAGTAGCAGGCAAATACCTAAAAACCTTGCCACGCTGTAATTGACCCCAGATTGTAAAAGCATTTTGTCTACCTGATTAACCCTAGGAAACTTTTGCAAAAGACTGGCAATGCCTGGCGACTCGGCTAGCATGCGTTGCTTAACCAAGGTACTTTCATGCTCTTTACCAAGAGTCATTGCCTCCAGGCGTCTTTCAATACGCTTTGCTTCCGGCCCCTTGTAAGCGTTCCAAGCCATGTACGCGCCTTCTAAAAATAGCACTACCGCCAGAAACGCTAATATCGCAAATAGATAGTAGAGATAGTCCATATTAAGCTCCTCTCCTACTCATACAGTTTTGTTGGGTCAAACAAGTTGTCTGATATTTGTACACCATGCACCCGCAAACGCTCGATAAATTTAGGCCGGATACCGGTTGCTTTGAGGTGACCCTGTACCACCCCTTTGTCAGACACGCCTGTTTGCTCGTAAACAAAAATGTCCTGCATGGTGATCACTTCGCTTTCCATGCCGGTAATTTCTTTGATGTTGGTCACTTTACGCTGGCCATCACTTAAACGAGTAATATGAACAATGGCAGTGAGTGCAGAGCTAATTTGCTCACGCATTGCCTTGGTTGGCAGATTGAAACCGGCCATACCCATCATATTCTCTAAGCGCGTTAAGGCATCACGCGGTGTGTTGGCGTGCACAGTTGCCATTGAGCCTTCATGACCTGTGTTCATGGCCTGCAACATGTCAACTACTTCAGGACCACGCACCTCACCGACGATGATACGGTCAGGACGCATCCGTAAGCTGTTTCTCACCAGCATGCGGGGTGTTACCTCACCTTTACCTTCAATGTTGGGTGGACGTATCTCTAGGCGTACGACATGAGGTTGTTGCAATTGCAGTTCGGCTGCATCTTCAATGGTGATAATGCGCTCGCTTTCTGGAATATACCCAGACAGGACATTTAGCAAGGTTGTTTTACCGGTACCGGTACCGCCAGATATCAAGATATTCACTTTTGCTTTGACTAAACCTTCAAGTACTTCTGCCATTTCTGGTGTTAAGCTTTTATAGTGCAAAAGGTCTTTCATCATCAATGGTGTGATGGCAAAACGACGAATCGACAAGATAGCGCCATCGACAGCCAAAGGCGGAATAATCGCATTCACACGAGATCCATCAGGTAAGCGTGCATCAACCATCGGGCTAGACTCATCCACCCGCCGACCCACACCTGAAACAATCTTATCGATAATCTTCAGCAAGTGCGCTTCACTTTCAAAACGCACATCACTTAGCTCTAACTTACCTTTACGCTCAATGTAAATCTGGTTATAGGTATTGACCAAAATATCTGAGACTGTTGGGTCTGCCATCAGAATTTCCAATGGCCCTAAGCCTAGTACCTCATGTTGAATATCACGCACTAGATTCATGCGTTCTATATCATTAATTGCCACGGCCTCTTCTGTAAGCAGGCGCTCTACTAATGTTTTCAGTTCGGCCGTTAATAGCTCCGGCGGCATGTTTTCCATCATGGAAAGGTCAACGCGATCTAGCAGCTTACGGTGAATACGTGACCTTAATTCCTGATACACCTTATTACCCATTAAACCATCGGTTTGGTTGCCTTGCGGCTCTAACACCGCATCTTTTTTAACATCTTCTAATCGATCACGTAATGACATAATTAAATTCCTTCCTCAATTCAGCATTTATTCTTATCTACATCCCGTCAATCGTACGTGTTGCAACCTCGCTTAAAGTAATGATGCATGGTGTAGCAAATTGCCCAGCCATCCAGACTTTTTAGCCTTAGAGCCTTCCACCAAGCTTTCTGCAACTTCCTGCAAGGCTTTAGTCACCGCATCATTCTTAGCAATTTTTACGATAGGCACACCCTGATTAACGGACGCAGAAACGGCAAGATAGCTGTTTGGTATTGTTTTATAAACTTTCATATCTAGCGCAGTTTCTACATCTATTAATCGGATATCCCCTCCTTTTTCATGCCGATTAAGCACGATATTAACTTTTTCTTTTGCGTAACCCAGTGAGCGGAATGCATGTAATAAACGTTTTGAATCACGTATAAAAGGCAATGTTTCTTGCAGTACAATAAATATCAAATCTGCATGATCTAAGGCTTTAACTCCAGTAGCATTGAGCGTTCTGCCAATATCCACCACTACAAAGTCATACTCTAATGCTGTAAGTTTAAGTAGCGCATCTATATGCTCTGGCTTCACATCCTGTGCTGACTCAGCATCTTCCGGCGCGGCCAGCACACTAAAGTTTGGCAAAATATGTACCATAGAAGATTTAAGCAGTGAAGCATCTAAGCGCCTGATATTCTTGGCTACATCGGCGAGTGTATTTGGGGGTACATGGTCATTCACAAACAGTACCGCATCACCAAACTGCAGATTTAAATCCAACAGTGCCACCTTGGCTTCACTGCTTTCTGCCAATATATAAGCGAGATTACATGCAAGAAACGTAGCGCCACTACCTCCTTTACTGCCCACAAAAGCAATGACCTTGCCTTTTTTGCTTTTTGGTACAGATTGTTTAAGCTTAAGCTCAACGCGGCCTACTGCTGCTTGCAAATCACTGGCCTGCAGCGGTAGGCTCAACACATCTTTCACACCACTACGCATTGCCGACATTAAGAATTCTGATGATGCATTTTGGGATAACAGAATGATTGATATATGGTGAAAGCGCAGACTAATCGCCTCTAAAATACTGAGGTTACCGTTCTCAATACAAACACTATCAATAATCATTAAGTCTGGATGCTCAGCCTCTACCATTTGCCCCAAGCTACTAAATCCATCCCCAAACACTAAGGCGTGTTTAGACGCATCAACCCCTTTAATACTCAGTAGAACTTCTTCTCTCAGCACCTTGTTAGGCGAAATCACTATTATTTTCATTTTTTTGCCGCCATTCTGTTTATGATCCGGTGTAACCTAAACTTTCCGCAGGCATCGTCACTGTAGATGCCGGAATCGGCAAATTCAGGAACGGAAATAACCCAACCATTGGCACATAACTCGCGCCAATAATAGAAACCTGTACTAAGGCAATACAGCCTGCTGGGCCTGTTAAGCAGGCTGCAATATTGTCTGAAGCACTTAATGGAAACGGGCTAGGCACAGCACCACTGGCAGTCAAATATTGAATATCAATATTAGCTGCCGTAATTTCCGCACCAGCCGGTATAGAAGCCCCCCCAAAGAGTGCCAATACTTTTGCCGGGCTAGTGTTGGAATTATCCACCCACCTAACCACAGCCTCACGCGCTGCATGCCGCGTCACTTCCTGCACTGTGTTATAAACATAGAACAATCGCCCAAACTCTAAAATGCCAAACAGTATGGTAAATAAAAGTAAGGCAATGATCGCAAACTCAACTGCCGCAGCGCCTTGCTGCCGTTGCCGCCTGTTGTAATTTTTCATCATATTAAGCATCATCAATTCCCTTCAATGCATGTACCGCATCGCAGTAGAAGGCGATAGCGTAGTGGCCCAAGTCGTTGACCCTACTGGTAGGAAGATTGGAATCCACCCACCAATCGTAATGGGGTACGCATTAATCGCGACGATGACATACACCGGCGTGTCACAATTTGGCTCGCAAGTTACTGTCACGTCTGCTGTTGTAAAACTTGGAACTTGCGCCTGCGTAGCTGCATTAACTACCATTTGTTTAGCCTGATCTTGTGTTGCTGTATCAAGCGCCACCAAAGCACTGACCCTAGTATTAGAAAGGTACCTAGCACCATCACGCGTAGCTTTGGTTAAAGCATCGTAATACCAAAAAGCTCGACCAAACTCCACAATCCCTGCCACAAACATCAGCAGTAACACCAATAGCAGGGCAAACTCGATCGCTGCAGCGCCTTGCTGCTTTGCTAGCCCTAATCTACTGTTAAATTTTAGTTGTGTGATTTTCATGATTATCTGTAAAGCTTAATATTACTCGTTGGTAAAGGAGTTGGTAACAATCCACCAAACTCAACAAAAACATCTTTAGCCGTTGGAACAGATCTAGTCTGCATCAGAAACCTACCAACACCCAGTACGGTAGCGGGTCGACACACACCGCCTGCCGTGGTGCAGTCAATAATCACCATGTTGAGCACCCTACGCCCAGGCTTACCTGGTTGAATAGCCACAGGCGGCGCTGTAAAGAAGTTTCCACTACCTTGCGCATAGGGCGATGGCTCAGGGTAAGACGTAGCGGTATTGCCCTGATATAAGGTTGGCCAATCTGAAACAACGGCACCTGCTCTTCTATATCCTGACCATAAAACGCCGTAGTCTGTTGCTGCTCTTAAACTGTATGGCCTAGGTTTACAAGGAGCATTAGGTTTACATGTACCATTGGTAGCTCTGTCAACAAACAAAATGCTTTGTTTATCTGGGTCTGTTCCCATCCAAGCCCTAGGTGACCCAACCCCTGCATTGTTATAAATATATTCTTTGACATTGGTATCAGGCGGTGCGGTCGCTACGTCACATTTATTTTGAGGCGTATAGTCCCCAAACCTTGAATTAAGAGCTGCTAATTGTGGTACGGACACCCCAGTGTTAGTGTTTACTGTATCGCCTATAATCGGTGTAAAGCCAACTTTCCCCGTACACACATACGGCAGTGTTGCATTGGTACTAATCACAGGGCAAACCCCTGGGACATTTGACTCGGGGTCAATCCAAAACAAGGTGCCTGGGCCAAGCGGGTTAGCATATTGAACATTGTAAGAAACGCCACGCTCAAATCCTAACTCGTGCACGGTACCTGGATCAGGCTGCTCACAGATAGCAATTGGCGTAATATCAACTGCATACTTGCCTGCAACCGCCATACCAAAGGTTTGGGCGCTACTGGCAACCCCCGGCAATACCTGAATAAACCAGGTGTTGATGGTACGCAAACCTGTATCTACTTTTAAAAAAGTTTTATCTCCAGCCAAGGCATCAGTGGTGACCGAGCTAATCGGCACCATACAGCCATCAGCTGGGCAGCTGCCTACCCACATATTGCTGGTATTAACGACCACTGCTGTGCTATTTAGGTTAAATTTATTCTTACCAGCGGCTTCAATGGCTCTGGTAATCGCGTTATTAATGCCTGTTACTTTTCCATTAAGCTCTCTAGCACCACTAAGCGAAGAAGAGTCAGCTGCGTTTTGTAGTTCGGTTCTGGTCACATAAAGGTGACCTAAATCCAACACCAAACCCAGCATCCCTACGAGCAACACTAAGCAGATTGCAACGATTAACGCTACTGCACCTCGCTGGCGTTGCATGCCATGCGGATTACATTTTATATGCTTGCTCATGTGGCTCTCCTTCGTTGCCCAGTGGGCGCCAAAGCCTTACCTTGTCCCAGTACTGCCTGTATTACTACCACTGCCAGAACTACCGCTAGACCCAATCCCAATATTAAACACGTTGGGGGTTGCTGGCGGCTGAACAAAGGACTTGTGATATCTATCAACCGCAGCGTCCGCCGCCTGACCACTAATCCCTGTCGCAGGGTCAGTATTCATCGAAGCATCCGGGTTAATAGTCTGTTGCGCTCTTGCTGCCTTCACCGCTTCACCAAAATGCTCGTCTAGTACTGGCGTATTAGTGGTGGAGCAACCGACCATAGCGGCAGACACGATTAAGGCAGATAGAATGTATTTAAATGTTAAGGTGTGCATGACTATCTCCTTTTATTTCATTTCAAAGCCATCTTTAGCACCACTTGTCTCTGGGGCTGCAGAATTAGGCTGAGGTGCAGGGGCGCTTTGTGCTGAACTCTCTTCTGTTGCAGGCTCAGCTGGTTTGCCTTCTAACTTACCGTTAAAGAAGAACTCTGCCTTACCTGGTTTGTTAAAGTGATCAGTCGGCAACGCAAAGTCAGGTGGTAGTGGTTTTACCAAGCGTGGGGTTACAACAAATAACAGCTCGGTTTTATCTTCTTGAAAAGAACTACTACGGAACAGTGCCCCAATAATTGGAATCTCTCCTAAAATTGGGAAGCGGCGGATGTTCTCTGTGACATTGTTTTTGATTAAACCAGCAATCGCAAAACTTTGACCATCACGAAGCTGCACTGTGGTAGCAACACGCCTAACCGTAAATGATGGAAATACACTACCGCCTACAGTGGTACCTCCTTGATTAAGCTCAGAAACCTCAGGTGCCACTCTTAAGTTAATCATTCCTTCTTCAAGTACGGTTGGTGTAAATTTTAGGCCTACACCAAAATCACGCTCTTCTAAAGTAAGTACAGAAGCGCCACCACCAGTATTGTTTTGTGGTACTGGGATGAAGATTTTACCGCCCGCCAAAAAGCTACCTTCTTGACCACTAATGGCGATAATATTAGGCTCAGCTAAAATCTTGACGACACCATCTTTATTTTCAGCGTCAATTTTAATTGCAGTATTGCCCTTGGTTATGGTCAACAAACCACCGGGGGATAATGGATCAGCCCCTGTCAGGCTCAAGAACCCAGATGCAATCGCATAGGCCACACCGCCATTTACACGAGAGGCGCCAAACGATGCTCCCAGTTTATCTAACAGGTTTTTAGAAACCTCCGCCATTTTCACTTCCAGCATCACCTGTTGCGGTGCTGCTACCTGAAGCATATTGATGACCTTTTTATCTTTATCTTTGCCGCTATAGGCCTCTGCCAGCGCCATGGCTTTATCTGCTTTTACCGCGTCACTCACAGTACCGCTAAGTACCAAAGACTCTGCTGCAGTACTTACTTTAATGCCCTTTTCATTAGGCATGATTTGCTGCAATTTTGCTTGCAAGGATGAGGCATCCATCGCCGTGGTCACTGCAACCACTCTTACATCCATCACTGCAGACTGACCAGACTTATCCAAGATAATCACCATGGTTGAGCCTATGGCCTTCGCATGTAGCACTACCTCTCGAGGGCTGGTGACATCCACCTGTACAATCTTGTCATCATCTACCTTTACACGTTGCAAGTTCACCCCTGCAGGCAACCTCACCAGATGCGATTGCCCTAAAGATAGCTCAACGCTAGGCACAATCTCCGTAGAGGATGGCGTAGGTCTGGCTGCCTTTTTAGGCGTTACCGCAGCTACCAAGATATTCTGCATATTTGCTTGAGGCTCGGCTGCATGTAGCGGTGCTATGGAAAGTAGCGTCATGCCTAGCATAGCAGCCAGAAGATTACTGACACAGAACCTTAGTTGGCTGTGTAAAAACTGATCACGTTTGATCTTGTGCTTGTTCATCTCAATTCTCCCTGACAATATGCCGTTTCTATTCCAAATTTCGATACGAGCTAGGTTTTGCTTAAGTATTGACTTAACTCATCACCACTTTCTCGATCTCACTGTCTTTTGAAACTAAGCGCTTCCATTCATAGATGCTTCATTACTTACACTGACTACATTCACAGTTTTACTGAACCGATGGTTTAAACTCCTCTACGGTTTTGGTCGCGCCGCGCACCACCTCAACCTGTTCATAGCTTTCTCTCTGCATTGCAGGTTTACGTGCCGCAGATTTTTTCACTACATGTTTAACCGGAGTTTTAACAACAGGCTGTTCTGCCGCAGCTGCCATTACTGGAGCTGGTGGCTCATCTACACGATTAAGCAAGTTTTTCTTGGTTGAACCCTCTGTAGTCACCACGCTCTTATCAATCTGATTACGCAAAACCAGTGACAACGTACCAACACTACGTGCCAAGTCTAATTTTTCAGCTTGTGCAGGTGTTACCTCAAGCGTTACTGCATTCACCACTTTTGGTTTTGTTTCATCCCGGTTTTGCTCTTGCGCTACGGCTAGTACCATAATGTGTTCAAGTACTATTTTTGAAATGCTCTTGTTCACATTTTCAGCCTTCACGCTTTCATCTTCGGTATTCACTACGATGTCTACATAGTTACCTGGCAAGGCAAAGCCTGCCACACCCACCACATCATTTACCCTAACGGTCATTGCGCGGTTACCCTCAGCAATCACCGCAGATAAACCACCGGTTGCACCAAGTGGAGCTAATTTAGACTCCAGCACAGGCTCACCTTGTAATAAGCTGGTTTTTACTACCCTCGCATCTAAAGTTTTAATATCATCAGCCGCACCAACAGGTACGCTGCCTCTTGGCCAATCTGCCAACTTAAGCATTTGCGGTGTAAGCGGTGTGCCTAAATCAATATTGATGGCAGCCACAACCACCTTGCTAGAAGCTACCGTAGCAGCTTGTTGAGAGATCCAGCGTGAGGCTAACACTACAGCGCCTAACCCTATGCCGACTGAAACCACAATCATCAAAAATGCTCTTGGATTTTTCATCTGTCATCCCCTTTATTTTCTGTTCTCATCAACATATCGTGACGCAATCAAACATTAATCGTGGGCAAAATAATTATTCCAGGCCCAATCCAGCAACTCTCTACTCATAATTGCCGGTTTACCTTCATATCGTGCAATATCTCTAAGCTGCTCCAATATATCTCTAGGAATACAGGCAAAAAGTGGCCTGCCTGTCTTGTAGTGATGTTCATGCAACAAATAGTTAAAACCCTCTTCACTGAAAGGAATATTAATTTCCTCGCAAACCTGTTGAGCAATTACGCGATACTCGTCTTCGCTTAATGGCCCAACATAAATCTTGTAGCCAAGCCGACGTAAAAACGCTTCATCGGTCAGCTTGCTAGGGGCTAAATTAGTGGAGAAAACCACAATCACATCAAATGGCAACATGAACTTTTTACCGGTATGTAACGCTAAGTAATCTACATGACGGTCTAGCGGCACAATCCAGCGATTCATAATATCGACAGCAGGTGTCAACTGCCGCCCCAAGTCGTCAATAATCAACAATCCATTATTGGCCTTCACTTGTGGTGGCGCCTGATAAAAGCGAGCGCTCTCATCAAAATCTAAATCCAGCATGGAAAGCGTTAATTCACCACCGGTTTTAATCACTGGCCGATGACAGGTCACCCAGCGCTGGTCAGACATCACCCTACGGTCTAACCCCAGGCCACCAACCTCATCAGCTGGTACGGATGGGCGATGGGTCAGCGGATCAAATACCTGTATTACCTCGTTATCCACGACAATGGCATGGGGTATCGCTACGTCACCAGATAATAATTTGGCTAAATGCTCTGCGATAAATGTTTTACCGCTACCAGCTGGTCCATATACAAAGATTGCTCGGCCGGAGTTCATGGCTGCGCCAAACTGTTTTAGCAAGCCCTCTTTAATTACTAAACCATCAAATATTCTTAATAGATTCGGCCTAGTCACATGCATATTGACGATAGACTGTTGACGCACTTGCCTGATATAGGCCAACAAACTGACAGGGGCTGCCCCTACATATTGATTTTTACGTAAATAATCTTCTGCACGTAATCTGCCTAACTCTGTCAGATTGTAAGCAATCGCAGTTTCAGCCTCACTATTACGCACAGCCTCACACATGCGCTCTGTGCGCATAAAGGCGAGCAATGGCTCAAGGACTGCAACTGGAAGTTTTGCGTAAGAAACCAGATCCATCAATCGCATCTGGCCACGTAAGAATAGTGCTTTTGTTAACAACTCAACAATAAACTGAAAACCTAGCCCCGTTTCCTCAATAGTACTAGGCTGCATGGGGACTAGTGTATGACGGCGTTCCTCACGCAATTCCCTTTTATATTCTGCCATGTCTATTGTCATGATTTAATTCACTTTTTCGGTTAAATTTATTTGTTTATTTTTGTATTATCTTTATTCTTTCGGGGTTACACCCCACTTAACCAATACGTAAACTTACATACATAAATAGCGCTTATTCACTCTCCATGAAACTGACTCATGAAAACTAAACAAAAAACCAAGCTACCATTACTACAAGTACAAGCGCTGCCAAATCAAGTAAGCAAAGGTGCCTAAACCAATTGCCACTGCATAAGGCAACTTTCCTACTGAAACTGGTAAATCATCCACCAATGGCGCCTGCCCTGTACTCAACTTAACGGCGCTACCGTAAAAAATGAGTTTAACGTTTTGCAACATAGGCCTTAATTGCTTAGACCACATCACTACAAATAACGCCAACACCCCACCGGCAAGTAATGTCGCTAACACAGCACCTAAAACATCATTGGGTCCTAAAAAAGCACCAACCATACCCATCAACTTCACGTCACCGGCACCCATTGCACGCAACCAGTAGAGTGGTAAAAACAGCGCCATCCCTATCACTAGCCCTTTAAATGCCGCCAACCAACCTAAAGCGCCTGGAATCTGCGAATTAAACCCCCAGCCTTCAGGTAATATTCCGTTTAAAATCACACCAAAAAGCACGCCTGTGAGCACCAGTTTGTTTGAGATGCGATGGCTGCTAATATCTTGCTTCGCCGCTAATAGCATCAGCACCAACATGGGCACTAAGGCTAACAATCCCATCAGCTTCGGTGTCATTTTTCTCTCATTTCACTCAACATAAGCTTTGCAAACAGAAAGCGATAGTGAGCAACCGTGGTCTTGATTAATGTCGGTTATCACCCTTGTGCAAACTGGACAACACCTCAAGACCACAATTGCCTCCCTATACTGTTACCCACTAAGGACAAGCAGCAGGAGCACCACCGAGGGCAGTTGCAACAGACCTGAATGTTTCGCACACACGGGTACCTGTTGTTGTTACTGCAGCGATAATCACGACTGCAATCAATGCCGCAATCAATGCATACTCAATAGCAGTAACGCCTTCTTCATCGTTAATAAAACGCTGTACACCTAAATATAGCTTTTTCATTTTAAAACTCCTTTTTATTGAAAAACACGTCATACAAAACTACAATCGCTTACTGCTCTCTTGTGCTTTTTCACTTTAAGGGCAAATTCCCCAGTGCTTATTATTCTTACTATCAGCTTGATTCATTTGCCGATATGCGTAATCTACTGCAATTGATTAACGACTTATATACGAGCGAACCCTTAGTCTTTTAGAGGGTATTTAAATTAAAAAACCCTTCTTTTTTTCTAACAAGCTCATAAGCTTGTAAATATTTTCAATCACTCAACCCCACTTAAAATGCAGCACGCAACACCCTTTTAATGCAGGATGATCATGAAAAAATCATGCACTCAAGAATCAATACGTCTATACCAAAATAGCAACGCCAACACAGCTTCGCGCGCCCATTTACTAAGGACAAGCTGCTGGTGCACCACCTAGCATTGTTGCAACATCTCTGAAAGTCTCGCAAACACGCGTACCTGCTGCTGTAACTGCCAGGATAATTACCAGCGCAATCAGTAAGGCAATCAAGGAATACTCGATAGAAGTCACGCCTTGTTCATCGTTAATAAAACGCTGTACGCCTAAATATAGCTTTTTCATTTTAGATCTCCTCTTAATCAAAAAACAAAGCTGCGTTGATTGGCAACTGCTTCAGTTTTATTATTAAGTACCCATTTATTTAGCTACTCAGCCACCCTAGCTGCCAAGTGTTCAATCTACTGCAATCAAATTACTACTTATATACGAGCGAACCCTTAGTCTTTTAGAGGGTATTTAAGAGGCACACACCCATTTACTTTTAATCTATAATCACTGGTATAGCCGTACTAGATGTGTCTTGTTAAAGGACTTTTCTTGGCCTATCCATTACAAAGTTTAAGTTTTCAAACACTGTTTGATGCAGTTGCAGATGCCATGTTGCTCATTAGCGACGCTGGCAAAGTTACAGAGGCAAACGCGGCCGCACTCTCTCTACTGGGCTACACAGCTCAGGAGATTATTGGCCTCCCAGTTGAAGCACTCATCCCCCAGCGCTATCAAGCCCAGCACATTAAACACCGCATAAAATTCGCACAAAATCCAGAAAAACGGCCGATGGGTAGTGGCAACGAACTTTCTGTTTTAACCAAACAAGGCAAAGAGCTAGAGGTAGACATCGGCTTAAGCCCAATCAGCCATCAAGAAAAGCCCTATACATTGATTACTTTTTATACGGTGGCTAAGCGCAAAAGCGTAGAACAAGCATTACGGATTAGTGAAGAAAGCTTAAGACTGGCAAAAAAAGCAGCAGGTCTTGTTGCTTTTGATTTTGATGCTGACCTTAAAATGCGTGATGCAAATGAACAGTTACTCGCATATTGGGGAGCCGAACCTGATCACACAGAAAAAAACAATAGCACTGTTTTACCTATGATTCACCCAGATGACAGCGCGATTAGAGCATCCGCCATCCGTCATGCGACAGACCCGTTAGGCAATGGTGAACTTAAAGTGGAGTACCGTATTATTAACCAGGCGACTGGCGATTTGCGTTGGATATCAGCCATTGGACGCGCCCACTTTAGAGATGGACGTGCGACCAGGCTGTTAGGCGTAGTAAGAGATATTACCGAACAAAAAGTAATAGAAAAAAAACTACAAGACCAACATGCTGAAACTGAAACACTTTTTGCCAAAGAAGTTGCGACACAAACTGCATCAGCCATTGCGCATGAGATCAACCAGCCATTAACCGCCATTTCCGCCTACAGTGAAGTAGCATTACACGCGCTAAAGCAAAAGGTCATAGATTCAGCCAGCCTAAAACGCGCGCTTGAAGGCTGCGTAGCACAAGCACAGCGTGCAGGTAGCAGCCTGCACGAACTGCTTTCGTTTCTGCATAAAGGCGAGATGACACGCGAACAGTTAGATATTAACAGTGTGGTCAAAGAGGCATTTCTAGTTGCAAAAAGTTATGGTTATTCTGATTTTCACCCTGTACTGCAATTAGAAAACAACATAAGGCCCGTGCTCGGCAACAAAACACAAGTGCTCAAGATACTAGTCAACTTACTAAGGAATGCCGTAGAAGCAATGCGTGAGGCTGAAATAGCATCTTCTGAAATCAGCGTCACCGTACGTACTAACGCAAATATCAACATGGCACACGTCACGGTGCAGGATGTGGGGCCGGGCTTAAACCATGAAGTTGCAAAACATATTTTTGAACCGTTTTTCACCACCAAGCCTAAAGGAATTGGTATGGGGCTAGCAATCAGCCGAACTTTAGCAGAAGCCAATGGCGGACAACTCTGGTTAGACCCTGATGTTAAGGTAGGTGCAACCTTTCACTTTACACTCCCATTTTCACCATGAAAACTACTACCCCCACTGTTTATATTGTTGATGACGAGCATGCGATTCGTGATTCATTAGCCCTGATGATTGCGCAAGAAAATATTCCCGTTATGGCATTTGAAAGTGCTCAGGCATTTTTAGAGGCTTGCCCGCAAGAGTGTTCAGGCTGTGCAATTATTGATTATAGAATGCCGGAAATGGATGGGCTGGAACTGCAAGCCGAGTTGGCTAAGCGCGACATAACGATACCCATTATCTTTTTAACAGGGCATGGCAATATTCCAACCAGCGTTAAAGCAATGAAAGCAGGCGCCATTGATTTTTTAACCAAGCCAGTCCGGCGTGAAAAACTCATCAGCGTGGTGGTTGCTGCCATGATGGAGTCAGAAAAAACACTCGCAGAAAATGCCAGTTACAAAGAGGCGGTAAGATGCATCGCAAGCCTGACCGAACGCGAGTACGATGTCATGCTGCTAGCGATTCAAGGCCACCATAATAAAGACATTGCACGTCAGTTGGGCATTAGTCACCGCACCGTAGAAATCCACAAATCGAATATCATGCACAAAACTGGCGCTAGCCATGTGCTTGATTTAGCGCGTATCGCCCATAAAAGTGGTTTAAAAGAGTAAGTGTTTATCGCAATTTAGCACTAGCTAACAACCATTTTTTTACCATTTAAGCTTAATAAGTTAAGCCACTAGCGTAAGTAGAGGGTTACTTAGACCACATTCAGCAGTATCTGTAAGCATTACCTCAAACTCATCAATCGCTAGAGGTTTACTAAAATAATACCCTTGAAAATGATTGCATCCATAATTCCGCAGGAAAGCAAGCTGTGCATCCGTTTCAACCCCTTCAGCAATAATATCTAGGTTCAATGCGCGAGCCATCGCGATGATGGTCAATATAATTGTTCTATCACTACTATCAATCGTGATATCGCGTATAAAAGACTGATCAATCTTAAGTTGTGATAGCGGTAGTTTTTTTAGATATTGCAAAGATGAATAGCCAGTACCAAAATCATCCAATGAAAAGCGAATTTTCATGGCATTCAACTCATTCATTTTAGTAATGATGTCATTAATGTTATCTACCAACATGCTTTCGGTAAGCTCAATCTTGAGCATAGATGGATTGATATGATGACGTGCTATAGCTTCACGCACTTGCTCCACAAAATTGACTTGGTTGAACTGCTTTGCACTAACGTTAACAGCCAACTCAATGTTGCTGGTCACTGGATTTTTTTGCCAAATCGCCAGTTGAGCACAGGCTGTATCTAGCACCCATGCGCCCATCGGTACGATAAGTCCGGTTTCTTCAGCCAAAGGAATAAAGTGGGCAGGCGAAATCATGCCACGCTCTGGGTGTCTCCAGCGGATTAATGCCTCAGCGCCTATTGGCAGCCCTGTACTGTCAACCTGAACCTGATAATGTAGCTGAAACTGCTTTTCATTCAGTGCTTTGCGTAAATCCCTTTCAAGTGCGACCCGGCTGTTAATCGTGTCTTGCATCACTGGATCAAAAAATCTAATCATATTTCGACCCGCCTTTTTGGCTTGATACATTGCAATATCAGCTTGTTTAAGCAAGTCCTCTTCTGTCTGTATATGACTATCCAATATTGCCACACCAATGCTGAGCGTGCTTATATACTCATTACCATTAAGCAAATAGGGCTGATTTAGTATATTTAACAACTTCTCCCCTACTACCTCAGTTTGACCTGCAGCCTCAATAATGTCCTCATTGAGCTCCTCCAGCAGCACAACAAACTCATCTCCACCAATTCGTGCAACGGTGTCGCCTTCACGTACGGCACTCCTCAGACGGCTCGCCACCTGTTGCAACAGCATGTCCCCAATATGATGCCCTTGCGTGTCATTGAGCGTTTTAAAGTAATCCAGATCAAGAAATAGAAGCGCACTTTTACGCCCAAAACGCTTACTAGCCGTGACAGCTTTGGATAACCTATCTACAAAGAAGCGTCTATTAGGCAAGGTGGTGAGTGGGTCATAAAAAGCCAAAAGGTGATTTTTTTCATCCACCGCTTTACGCTGGGTAATATCGGTACGAATAGAAATGTAACTTTCAGGCTTACCATCGCTATTCATAAATGGAACGATTGTCGTATCCATCCAATACAACTGCCCGTTCTTAGTACGATTGCATATTTCATTATGCCAGGTCTCACCTTTGGCGATCGTGCGATACATTTCCTTAAAAAAACCTTTAGGATGATGACCAGAGTTCATGATGGAATGATTCTGACCAATTAACTCATCCTGAGTATAGCCACTAATTTCACAGAATTTAGCATTTGCATATTGTATGCGTCCATGAATATCGGTCACGACCACATGCGCATGCTTATCTAATGCAAACTTCTGATACTTAAGCTCTGTTAGTGCGGACTTCCAGTACTCTTCAGCCCGTTGGCGCAGAGAAACCTCTTTACGTAAACCCTTATGTGTCTTCAAGAAAATAAACACGCCAAGCAGCAAACTTACTAACATAACAATTTCAGAAGCCAAACCACTGAGATTGGCATACTTTTGCTGCTGCTGCGAAGACTTTTGCAGGCTACTATCAAACTCACGCAAGCGTTCAATCATGATGGCATATAAATGATTAATTTCGCCATCAGACACTATCGATATAGTGGGCCCTAACAAATTGAGCCCGCCTTTATTGATCAACGACTTATTTGACTCATGAATAAATGTTTCTAAAGCATTACGTACAACCACAACTTGCCGCTGCTGAGCGGGGTTATCAGCGGTAAGCTTTTGCATTTGGATGAGATTATCTAACATACGCGCCAGCGTATTATCCACTGTCTTAGCAATGCCTTCATTGCCTGGCAACAGGCGAGACTTAAAACTTTCATTCTGAACAATTGGTATAGTTTGAATATTTTTTGATAGATTTAATAAGGTATAGGTCCGCTTTAGCATTGCGCTATCGGCTTTACTTTTATTGATGCTATGCACCATTGCTACGACTGAAATAAACACTAGCGCTAATGGCAGTAAAGTGCTGCTCTTAAAATTAATTATTTTGTGCATCGCTTATTAAAACCTTTCAAACTCTATTGCTCATTGTTTAATACTGTTGCTATTGAAATGCTCTGCAACCACACTCATCTACGCCAAACTTTGCTTAACAATAAGCATGCCCGGCCAGATGTTACATACTGCTTATTTCAATAAAATGAATAATTAGCTTTATTGATAAATAATTTGGGCAAATAAAAAAGGTGTCTGATAACAAACCACTCCGATTCCTCAGGAGTTAATTTATTATCAAGACACCTTTGCCTTGTATTACCTATAAACACGAGCCAGCGTTGACTCTATTTAAACTTTATTTCACAGTATTCTTAACAATCAGCCCCTTTGTTAGCCATCCATATACAATTACTTAGCATCCTGATTAATTGACTTAACAAAAAGATAATTTTCAAAATGTAAAAATATATAAGCAATCACTATGCCAACCGTGAACTTATCAATGATTACAATCAGTTGATTTAATAAAACCCTACCAATACTAGGGAATATCTGCAATTTAATGGGTTTTGAATGCACACCCTATATGCACCAACGCTACCTAAAGCACCAAAGAAGTGCGATTTATAGTGCAACTGCAGTGACCGATATATGCATTTATGCTATTTAAGTACCCACATTTGGGCAACTCTTGCCACAACATGAATATTTAAAACATTAATCAGGTATCAAACAGTTGATTTATACGTGCTCGCGCGGATTACTTAATGAATTTATTCTTGATAGTGTGTTCAAAACAACGCTATTACAAAGAATATCTGAGTGATCATTGGGGAGTATATAAAATGGCAGTGCTCGAAGTGGAAATGAGCCTTTACGAAGCCATATTAGCTAGGCGCTCCGTACGCAGTTACACAACACAAAAGCTAGATAAGGAGACGATTCCAAGCCTACTGGAAGCTGCTATACGCGCGCCTACAGCCATGCATGGAGAACCTTGGGCCTTTGTCATCATACAAGATAAAAAAGTACTGAAAGAACTCTCTGATCAAGCTAAATCGATGTTGCTAACCAGTAAGGAGTCCGATCAACAACAGCCATCTCTTAAGTTTTTTGAGCAGTTAATTAATCAGGATTTTAATATTTTCTATAACGCAGGCACACTCATCTTAATTTGCAGTAACAGCAACTTAACTACATCTGAAGCAGATTGTTGGTTAGCCGCTGAAAATCTAATTTTGGCAGCATGCGCCATGGGCTTAGGCACATGCATTATTGGCTGCGCATCCCCTATTTTAAATTTAGCAGAGGTCAAAACCAAACTAGGCATTTCTAGTGAATTTACAGTAGTTGCACCAATTATTGTCGGCTACCCCGGAGATACACCAGTACGCAGCTCACGTAATCATCCTAGAGTGTTGGCAAATATTCAAACCAACTAAATGCATAAAATGTAGTCAATACAATAAGCAATACAAATGGAGAGGCTGTGAATAAAAATGTACAAACAAATTCTCTGCCCGATAGATGGAAGCAACACCTCAAACTGTGGCATGGTGGAAGCGATTAACCTTGCCAAAGTCCATCATGCAAAGCTCAGGTTCTTACATGTGGTAGATACCTATTTCCCCATTTTAGATGCCAATGGCGACCTTAATGTATTGTATCTCGCTGACATTCAACGTAGCCAAGGTGAAAAGATACTAAAAGCCGCTGAAGATGGTGCGCTTCAATCTGGCGTATCTGCCGACACTAAAATCGCAGAAAGCATAGGTGATCGCGTCTCAACACTGATTATTAAGCAAGCAGAAGAATGGCCCGCAGATTTAATAGTCATGGGCACGCACGGCTTACGTGGGTTTGCGCGCTTTATGATGGGTAGTGATGCCGATGCAGTGGTCAAACAAAGTCATGTACCAGTGCTTTTGGTTAAAACGAATAGTTAAAATAATCTTTAACAATAAAAAAGGAAGCCATCATGTCAATTAGCTCAATTTGTAATCGAGAAGTGGTGACAGTTAGAGCTGATGCCACCGTTTTTGAAGCTGCAAAATTAATGCGTAATCATCATGTTGGCGATGTTGTGGTTGTCAAAGAGAATCAAGAGCAAACTATACCATTAGGCATCGTCACAGATCGGGATTTAGTCATAGAAGTTGTAGCAACTGAACTGGATTGTAAAGTCATTACGGTGAGTGACATCATGGTCAGGCATTTATCGGTAGTCACAGAAAGTGCTGGGATATTTGAAACGATTAAACTGATGACCTCAAAAGGTGTCCGCAGACTACCTGTTGTGGACGAACATGGCATGCTTACCGGCATTGTAACGCTGGACGATTTATTAATACTGCTCTCCAACGAGATTGGCTCATTAACTAAACTGGTGACGCGCGAACTTAAAAATGAGGCGTCATCAAGACGCTAAGGCCAAGGTTGATTTTAATCTAGTCATCTCAAATATAAAGCATGCGTCACCAGCTGACAGCAAAGCCTGCTCAGCCAATATCCGTTTTTACGAGTTAAGCCATATTTCAGGTAAAATAGCGCTTTTAAAATCAAACCCATTAAAACATGTCATCGCTTCAAGACGAAATCTCCCGCCGCCGTACTTTTGCTATTATTTCTCACCCCGATGCTGGTAAAACCACACTAACCGAAAAACTACTTTGGTTCGGTGGCGCAATTCAGGTCGCTGGTGAAGTACGTGGCCGTAAGGCAGCACGTCATGCGACATCAGACTGGATGGAACTTGAGAAGCAACGCGGTATTTCCGTCACTTCATCAGTGATGCAGTTCCCTTACCGCGAACACATGATTAACCTGCTGGACACCCCAGGCCATGATGACTTTTCTGAAGATACATACCGGACACTAACCGCAGTAGACTCTGCGGTGATGGTAATCGACTCAGTAAACGGCGTGGAAGCACAAACTATTAAACTGTTAAACGTGTGCCGTATGCGCGACACCCCTATCATCACGTTTATCAACAAACTAGACCGTGAAAGCCGCCCGCCAATTGAATTGCTGGATGAAATTGAAACCACACTAGGCATGGAATGTGCGCCAATGACTTGGCCTATAGGCATGGGTAAAACTTTCCGCGGTGTATACCATTTATACAACGATGAAATCTCGTTCTTTGACCCACGTGCAGAAAAAGGCACCTCAGAAACCATCAAAGGCCTAGATAACCCACGCCTTGATGAGCTACTGGGCATGCAAGCCGAGGAACTGCGTATTGATATTGAGTTGGTACGTGGTGCATCCCATGAGTTTGATAAAGAGCGCTATCTAAACGGTAAACAAACACCGGTGTTTTTTGGCTCTGCCATTAACAACTTTGGTGTGCAATCATTGCTGGATGCTGTAGTAGATTTATCTCCGCCGCCACAATCTCGCAACACAGCAAGCCGCCCTGTAGAGGCAAATGAAGGCAAGTTTTCAGGCTTTGTATTCAAAATTCAAGCGAATATGGACCCGAAACACCGTGACCGCATCGCGTTCTTGCGTGTGTGTTCTGGCCGTTTTGAGCGTGGCATGAAAGTAAAGCAAGTTGCTACCGGTAAAACTCTAAGCGTGAACAACGCCATCACCTTTATGGCACAAGACCGTACCACCATGGATGAAGCCTATTCTGGTGACATTATCGGTATTCCTAACCACGGCACAGTGAAATTGGGCGATACCTTTAGTGAAGGTGAAAACCTTAAATTTACTGGGATTCCATCATTTGCACCTGAGTTTTTCCGCCGTGCACGCATTAAAAACCCGATGAAAATGAAGCAGCTGCAAATTGGCCTAAAGCAGTTAGCAGAAGAAGGTGCAGCACAGTTGTTCCGCCCACTGCTTTCAAACGACCTGATTTTAGGTGCGGTTGGTATGTTGCAGTTTGAAGTGGTTGCACACCGTTTAGAGCATGAATACAGCGTAGATATGGTATTTGAACCATACGACTGCTACACCGCACGCTGGTTACGCGGATCTGACGCAGATTTAAAAACCATTGCAGACAAATACGGCTTCAACGTAGCATTAGATGGTGCAGATGATTATGTGTATCTGGCACCTAACCGCGTTAATCTGCAAATGGCACAAGAGCGTTATCCGGATATTGAATTCTTAGAAACGCGTGAAATTGCCTAACTTTCAATTAGCTGACTCTAGTCCCAAACCAGCCTAAAATAGATTTGAGCATGATGAGATGGTGCGCAAACATAATCTCATCCATCGTTTCACTGTGGGCTTGAGACTATATTCGAAAGCATAACATCATGACACTATGCCCATGCGATAGCGGTAATCCATACCAGCTATGCTGTGAGGTTTATCATCTCGGCACCCCCGCCCCCACTGCAGAGGCACTGATGCGCTCACGTTACAGCGCTTATGCATTGGCAAACAGCAAACCTGATTTAAAAGATTATCTATTATGCACATGGCACCCGGATTCTCGGCCGCAAGACCTGAATTTAGAGGGTGAAGAGGCTATCAAATGGCTAGGCTTAAAAGTGAAGCAGCATCAAATCATAGATGATGACAATGCAGTTGTCGCATTTGTGGCGCGTTTCAAATATGCCAACAATCTGGGTGGAAAAGCCGAAAGACTGCAGGAAACCAGCCGTTTTAAACGGATTGATAATCGCTGGTTTTATGTTGATGGTGATTACCAGTAATCAACGCATACATCTACCAGCCTAGATACGCCGCCTAGCTAAACTTAAAAAACAGCAACTCTAATTCACACAATCGTCATCAATATGAAATAAAAGCATCACCTTAACTTCACATTCACACACTAAGATGCACCTCATTACGCGCTTACCCCATTGCATTTTTATGGCGGCGCTCACATGAGATCAACATCATGGTGTATGAAAAATCCACGCGTGGTTTTAATGAGTTTACCAGCAATCAACGCACATTGAGTGTGCGCGAACGCCAAGTATTATTGCTGGTGAATGGCGTACGTAATCTGGATGACCTGAACAAGTTTTTTAAGCAGGACCAACTGCTAGACACGATTAAAAAGCTGGAGTCCGAAGGCTATATTCAACGGCCGCTAGGTCAGGAGGAACAGCGAGCACAGCAAGCCACAGCCGCCTCACATACATCACCAATCACCATATCCTTACTCGAAACAACAGAGCAAGCTACGCCTATCTGCCCAACAAAGCTAGCGACAGTAAAAAGCATACTGATCGAAGCTACCGATGACTATCTCGGTATGATGGGGCGCGGCATTAAAGCTAAAATTGAAAGCTGCGAGGATGAAACCAGCTTAAGACAATGTATCTCAAGCTGGCATATGGCGATGCGTGAATCCAAACTTGGGCGTGAGTCTGCAAGTTTTTTAATGGAGCAGATTCACCAAACCCTAGAAGGTAATATCATCGATAGTGCAAGCAGTACGCAACCGCAACATTAGTGCCCGGGGCGCGCTGCCTATTAAATGCCATGAAATATGGCGCTGATTTAGCTATTGATTAAGCGCCTTCAAACGCCTCGCACAATTGACTTAGCAACTGACCAAAAATTGGTAGCACGTCTTCTACACCATGTGGGCTATCATCGTCTGTACCAGCCACCACTAATGCAATCACCAACTTATCAACATTTTCTCTAAATTGCGTCCAATGCTCTACTTCTGCGTCGGCAATTAACTGAAACTTATTGAGGCCCGATTCTACAATCTCAACCAACTCAGCATCTGGCAAGCCTGCAAATAATGTCTTCGCAATGGTAATTTGCGCGGTTGGGAAATCAGGTTTTATATCCTCTTGCACTAGTGGTGCTGTAAAGAACGCGTAGCTAAGCAATGCAAATGCTTGATATACGCTCAGCATATCAAAATTATCGCTACGCTCAGCTAAAGGTGAGCGGTCAGCAGATTGAATCGCCTTAAACGTCACATAACAGCTCAAGTAATCGGCTGCATTCAATGCATCGTATTCATCTAAATTGGTATTAGGGGCTTCGTCATCGCGATGCGTGGCCGCTAAGCACAATGCATGCATCAGCTTTAAGCGTTGTGAATACGTCATTTCCATTTGGAGTCCTTATTAATCTTAAACAAAATAAACTACTATTAATCTAGTGCTGGCATTGCTTCTAGCATCTCATGCAATACCAACCATCGTTCTTCTGCGGTTTCTAACTGCTGAGTTAAAGCCGCCTGCGTTTTCAACAGTGTTTGCAAAGCAGATTTATCAGCACTAGTGTAGAGCTCGGTATCATTCAACTGCTCATCACACACTTTTTTATCGGTTTGCCACTGTGCCATATTGCGCTCAATTTGCTCAAGCTCTTTTAACAATGGGCGGCGCGCTGCGATTCTGGCCTGGCGCTCCGCTTTGTTCAGTGCACGGTCATTTTTATTAGGTTTATCAGTGACAACCGCCTGTGTGGCTTGTTTTTCTTTTAAACGCTGCTCATTTAACCATTGACTGTAATCTTCTAAATCACCATCAAACTGGCTAGCTTTACCATCTGCCACCAACACAAACTCATCGCATGTCGCGCGTAACAACGCTCGATCATGCGACACCAGTATCACTCCACCTTCAAAATCTTGTAAGGCAAGCGTGAGCGCATGGCGCATTTCAAGGTCTAAATGGTTGGTCGGTTCATCTAGTAACAGCAAGTTTGGGCGAGTCCAAATCAACAATGCCAATGCTAGGCGTGATTTTTCACCGCCAGAAAAGTTAGCACAAGGTGACCTTGCCATATCGCCTTTAAAGTCAAAGCCACCTAAATAATTAAGGTGCTCTTGCTCGCGCGTGAGTGGATCCAACTTCATCATGTGCTGTAGCGGCGAATCATCCGGTCGCAATTGCTCCAGTTGATGCTGCGCAAAGTAGCCAATATTCAGGTCTTTGCCTTCTACGCGCTTGCCGCTTAACGGTGCCAGTTCATGCGCTAATAATTTAATCAGCGTGGTTTTACCTGCACCATTTTTACCAAGTAAACCAATGCGCTCACCCGGCCTGATGGCTAATTCAATATTGCTAATCAAAGGCTTATCGTGATAACCCACACTCATGCCATCCAGCACCAGCAATGGGTCTGGCGCAGCAATCGGCGCTCTAAACTCAAACCCAAATTGTGAGTCTACATGCGCAGCGGAAATCATCTCCATGCGTTCCAGCGCTTTGATACGGCTTTGTGCCTGACGTGCTTTAGTGGCCTGCACGCGGAAACGGTCAATATAGCTTTGCAAGTGGGCAACTTTACGTTGCTGTTTCTCAAACATCGCTTGTTGCAATGCCAGTTTCTCAGCACGTTGGCGTTCAAAATCAGAGTAACCGCCACGGTACAGAGTCAGAGTTTGCTGCTCAATATGCGCAATGTGGTTCACAATTGCGTCTAAAAAGTCTCTATCGTGAGAAATAAGCAATAAAGTACCACGATAGCTCTGCAACCAACCCTCTAGCCAAATCACCGCATCCAAATCCAAGTGGTTGGTAGGCTCATCCAGCAACAGCAAGTCTGAGCGGCACATCAATGCACGCGCTAGGTTCAAACGCACGCGCCAGCCGCCAGAAAACGTAGATACTGGCTGCTGAAGCGCAGCTTGGCTAAAACCCAAGCCATTTAGCAACTCTGAGGCTCGCGCTTTTGCACTGTAACCCTCTATATCGGTCAGGCGTTGATGCAACTCTGCAATCAGTTCGCCTTGATGATTTGCCTCTGCAGCAACCAAAGCAGTTTCAATTTCACGTAACTCAACATCGCCATCCAGAACAAACTCAATAGCAGGCATAGCTAATGCAGGGGTTTCTTGGGCCACATGCGCCACTACCCAGCTTGCAGGCATTTCTAAATCGCCCTGCTCCGGGTGCACTTCACCACGTAGCATAGCAAATAAAGAAGACTTACCAGCGCCATTGGCACCAGTCAAACCAACTTTATGGCCGGGGTGCAGCTGCATGGATGCGCCTTGAATTAAAATTTTAAGGCCGCGTGTTAATGTAAGTTGTTTAAATTGAATCAAGTGATAACCATATGAATTAAATTGAGCCAAATGGATCGACATGCGTTTGGCTTAATGCATGCATTTAAGGCAGTGAGAATGTGACTGTTCACAATCGCTAACCGACTAAACCCGTTATTCTAAATGATTAACGCACATAGTCTTAAACACTCTTTTATTTTTAAGCCATATTTGTATAGTTTTACCTAGTTTTACAACTGCATCACCTTGAATATCAATCAATACTGTCAATATTCAAGTAAAATGTGCGGTCTAAACATTTAACAATAAAACCCACATAATCAATGGTTAAAAAATCTCTACTTTGGGTTTATCGAGCAGTACTTTGGCTAGTTGGTATTTCAGCTGTCATTGTGCTGGCTATCGCACTCACGATTCATTTTTGGCTGATGCCCAATATCGGCCAGCATAAAGATGAAATCGCAGGTTTCGCCAGTAAATCTGCCAAGCAAAGAATCACCATCGGCGATATCAAAGCTGACTGGCAAGGAGTCAATCCGCACTTGCTGCTGAGTAACATTGATATTTTTGACGTACAAAATCGCATCGCACTACAATTAAAAACGGTTGATGTTCATTTATCTTGGCTTAGCGTGCCGCTGTTAGAGCCGCATTTAGCCGAGCTTATTATTCGCGAGCCAGAGCTCACGGTACGCCGCACTACCAATGGTGAAATATTTGTAGCGGGCATCAGCATGGCTGGAGAATCTAATCCAGACTTAACCAACTGGTTATTAAGGCAGAATAAATTAGCCATCACTAATGCCAAAGTGCTGTGGCTGGACGAACTTAAACGCGCACCAGAGTTGAGCCTAAACCAGCTGAACGTTGAAGTGCTTAGCCCGCCCTGGAGAAGTTTGGTCAGAAATCATAGCTTCACAGTGAGCGCATTACCATCTGTTGGCAGCCGCTACCCGCTGCAAGTCACTGGCAGTTTTTATGGCAGCGATGTCCGTCAAACGCAAAACTGGCATGGCAACTTACATGTAGAGCTCAAAAACGCAGATCTAGCCGCTTACAAAGCTTGGGTTGATTACCCAGTTGACCTTAAGTCTGGTATCGGCAGCACCAAAGTTGACATTGATTTCTCACATCATCAGGTGCAATCCATCAATAGCCATGTTGCATTAGCAAATATACAGCTACAAACTAAGCCGCATCTAGCACCGCTGGTGCTAGATAAGCTTGCTGGCAATATCGTTTGGAAAAATCTAAGCAAAAACCAGCTATTTGGTACTTCAGCTAAATTTGGTCAATCGTTAAGCGTAAGCGAACTTAACGCCAGCGCGATGAATGGCCTCAATCTGAAAGACGTTAAAGCCAACTACACACAAACCGTTGAAGGAAAACAAGATTTTAATTTATCTGTGCCTAACTTTGGTCTGGCTAACATTCAAGCCAGTTTGTCACAACTGCCTTTACCTGAGGAGATTATTGCACCTATCAGCGCCATTAATCCGCAAGGTGAGCTGTCAGACCTGAGCGTGATGTGGCAGGCACAAAACAATATCACTCAAAGCTACCAAGTAACGACCAAGTTTAAACGCCTAACCACTAACGCGTACCAACACATACCGGGCTTTGGCAATTTATCCGGTGAATTTAAGGCGAATCAAAAATCAGGATTACTGTTACTGGATAGCGAACAAGCGCACATAGATGCAAAAGACACATTACGCTGGCCTATCCCTCTAGATACGCTGGAAGGGAAAGTCACATGGAACATCAACCCCAACAACACCAAAATTGACGTTAACGCATTAACAATAAGTAGCCCCCATTTGTCAGGCACACTGAATGCAAGCTACCTGATGGACGGTAAAAAAGGTGGCTATCTAGACTTAAAAGGTAAGTTCAATAACGGCAATGCAAAATATGCCAAATTTTATTATCCAAACATGCTGGGCGAGGCCACGATCAACTGGCTGGATACCTCTATATTAGAAGGCAAGGCTAACGATATTAATGTCACCGTTAAAGGCAGATTGGCAGACTTCCCGTTTGTAGATAGTAAAAACCACCTAGACCCGAAACTGGGGATATTCCGTGTCACTGCAAAAGTAAGTGATGCACTTTTAGAGTATGGTACAGACTGGCCCGTCATTGAGAAACTAGGCTTGGACCTGCTGTTTGAAGGCAACCGCATGGAGCTCAATGCACATACGGGGCACATATTTGGTAACCAAATCATTAAGAGTAAAACCACCATCGCACAGCTGGATGCTGACTACCCTATTCTTAATGTGCAATCCGAACTACAAGGCCCAGTGAGTGAAGGCATTGTTTTTGTAAATAAAAGCCCAGTGCATAGCCTCACTGAAGGCTTTACCGACACACTTAAAACCAGCGGCACCGGCAAATTTGGCTTAGGCTTAAGCATACCGCTTGCGGATATAGATGCGTCTAAATACAAAGGCATTTACCAAATTACCAACGGCAAAATGGAGAGTGAAGACATTCCGACACTGACACAAATTAACGGTAATCTGGAATTCACTGAAGCTAGCCTTAGCGCTAAAAACATTAAGGCCTACGCCTTTGGCTCACCGCTTGCATTTAACTTAAGCTCAGGTAAGGATAAGTCCGTACGCGTACAGGTAAGAGGCAAGCTAAGCGAGAGTAGCGTAAAACAGATGCTTACAGACAACTCATTGGCAAAAGCGAATGACTACATCAGCGGAGGCACTGAGTGGTTAGGTGATATTTTGATTCAGAAGCCACGCGTCAGCATAGGCATACGCTCGGACTTAGTCGGTATTGCCTCAGCCTTACCTGCACCGTTTGATAAAAATGCTAACCAACCGCTCAGCTTACGTGTAGATAAAAAAATAGACACCAACACCAGCTATACCTTCGTTAATATTGGTAATAAAGCCGGTGCAAAAATCACCAGCATTTTAAAAGATGGCAAGTTTGAGCTGAATAATGCCAATATCCAACTGGGCGGCGATATTAAAGTGGAACCTACCGTAAGCAACGACTCTGGCAAACCGGCGGGCATTGCTTTAAGCGGTAACTTAGATTACCTGAACGCAGATGCATGGCGTTATGTTGCGAAGAGTCTTGCAAATTCATCTAGCCAAACAATGAAGCTGCCAATTCAAAAAGTGGCCGTCACGATTAAAGCACTCGATATTTTCAATCGACGTCTTAATCAGGTAAATATTACCGAGCTAAATAACGAGGATAATCTACGCATCACGCTGCAAAGCAAAGAAATTACTGGCAACTTACAGTGGATAGACCATAAAAATGGTAAGTTAATTGCGCGATTAAGCAACCTTACTATCCCAGAAACGGCACCAGACCAGCTATCTGCCGCCAGCAGCGCGACGGATAACAAAAACTTAAAACAATTTACCAAGTTAGAGCAAGATTACCCTGCGCTAGACATTACAGCGGATAATTTTGTATTCCAGAAAAAGAATCTGGGTAGTTTAGAGTTCATTGCTTACCCTGAGAATGACAACTGGGATATTCAAAAAATCAAGTTCAGTACACCAGAAGGCACAATTAATGCAGAAGGACAATGGAATAACTGGGTAAGAAACGCCAACACCTCTCTTAATGTACGCTGGGACATTAAAGACTTGGGTCAAACGCTAGCGCGACTTGGCTATCCAGAAACAATTATGGAAGGTGAAGGCAAACTTACTGGACAGCTACGCTGGCCTGGCAGCCCACACCAATTTGATACCACGCGCTTAAGCGGCGAACTGAAGTTTGATGTGCGTAAAGGCCAGATTTTACAAGTGCAACCAGGCGTAGGTCGACTACTAGGCTTGCTTAGCCTGCAAAGTTTACCGCGGCGCCTGACATTAGATTTTAGAGACCTGTTTAGCAATGGCTTTGCTTTTGACAAAATCAATGCAACCGTTAAAATTGACCAAGGTATGATGCGCAGCGATAACTTTAAAATGGCAGGCCCAGCCGCAGATGTGCGCATTAAAGGTGAAATCAATATCCCCAAAGAGACACAGCATCTTTTTGTTAACGTTTCGCCAAGAATTAGTGATAGCATTTCGCTTGCTGCATTGGCTGGTGGGCCATTAGTAGGGGCAGTCGCATTTTTAGCCCAAAAGGTGTTAAAAGACCCTTTAAATAAAATTGCATCGACTGATTACGAAATCATTGGCACTTGGGATAACCCACAGGAAGTGAAGTCTGAAGATGAGTCGAAAAAGAGTCAGGACAACCCGCTCATTAATTAGTTAATAAACAAGTCAACGCATCGGCTTTAAAAAGAATTTAAAACTATTTGGATATTACATGGCTATCACCTCTCGCGTTACAACTACAAAAGCAAAACTCAGCAGTCAAAATACCGCCAAAGGCATTATCAAAATGGCAGCGATTCAAATGGCATCTGGGCCTCATGTCAGTGCAAACCTGAGCGAGGCCGAGCGCCTAATTGAAATTGCCGCTAACCAAGGCGCCAAATTAATTGCACTGCCTGAGTATTTTGCCATCATGGGTTTGAAAGAGTCTGACAAAGTCACCGCGCGTGAAGAAGAAGGCAAAGGCCCGATTCAAGACTTTTTAAGCAAAACTGCAAAAAAACATAAAATCTGGCTGATTGGCGGCTCTGTGCCTTTAGTTAGCAACGTGCCTAATAAAGTACGTAATAGCTGTTTAGTGTTTGACGACAAAGGCAAGCAAGTTGCACGTTACGATAAAATCCATCTGTTTGGCCTGAAGCTAGGCAATGAGCATTACACTGAAGAAAAAACGATTGAAGCCGGCGATACGGTCAAAGTGATTGATAGCCCATTTGGCAAAATTGGCTTATCAATTTGTTACGACCTACGCTTCCCTGAGCTATACAGAGCCATGGGCGAAGTGAATATTATTGTGGTGCCCTCTGCGTTTACCGACACAACAGGCAAAGCCCACTGGGAAAGCTTAATCCGCGCACGCGCCATTGAAAACTTAAGCTATGTCATTGCGCCAGCACAAGGTGGCTACCATATATCTGGCCGTGAAACCCACGGTAACAGCATGATTGTAGACCCATGGGGCGTAGTGCTGGATAGATTACCGCGTGGTTCAGGCGTGGTCATGGCAACCATGAACCCAACCTATCAAGAGAGTTTAAGAAAAAGTTTACCTGCACTGAAACATCGCACCATTAAGGTTGTCGGACAACAATAGCTTTAAGCATCAAACTTACCCGCTGCGTTGCAAATACATAGAGTTTGCAACGCAGCGCTAATTATAGAAACAACCAAACCTGTGCAATACCCTGCCCCGCTTGGAGCAGTGGTTGCATTTTGCATAGATTAGCTAGCAAACCTAAGATCTTATTGCCATATAAGCCCAAGCACTTACCGAGTTCTTTTTGAAAAGAAACCCATGAAAACGCAAGACACACAACCAAACGCCCAGCTAATTAAAGGTTCGCATTTTGATGCAGCAACAGAGGCGTTGCTTGCACCGGCTAATCTGGATGTGGCGAAACTGCAAAACGTGCTCGCCGATATGATGTCGCATCAAATCGACTATGCCGACTTGTACTTTCAATATAGCCGTAGCGAAAGCTGGGGGCTGGAAGAAGGTCAGGTTAAATCAGGTAACTTTTCTATAGACCAGGGCGTGGGTGTACGTGCGGTAAGCGGTGAAAAAACCGCTTTTGCTTACTCAGATGATATTAATTTAAAAGCGTTGCTAGAGGCAGCGAAAGCCACTAAATCCATCTCTAGCTTAGGTAATGAGCAAACTGCCAGTTCCATCATCAAGCCACAAACTCCACAGCTATATTTACCGCACGACCCAATTGCATCACTCTCTGCAGATGCAAAAGTAAAATTATTAGAACATTTGGAATCAATCGCAAGAAAACTAGACCCACGCATCACACAAGTCACGGCATCAATTGCAGGTGAATACGAGGTAGTGATGGTGGCACGCCATGATGGCGTGATAGCTGCAGACATTCGCCCATTAGTCCGTGTAGGTATCAATGTGATTGCTGAAAGCAATGGTCGCCGCGAACAAGGCTCTGCCGGTGGTGGTGGTCGTTTTGATTACAGCTACTTTACCGATGAAATCTTGCACGAATATGCGCAAAAAGCGGTACATCAGGCACTGGTTAACTTAGAGGCACGCCCTGCCCCGGCTGGCAGTATGACTGTCGTTTTAGGTTCTGGCTGGCCTGGCATTTTATTACATGAAGCGATTGGTCATGGTTTGGAGGGTGATTTTAACCGCAAAGGCAGCTCTGCATTTAGCAATATGATTGGGCAGCAAGTAGCGGCAAAAGGTATCACTATTGTGGATGATGGCACGATTGCAGACCGCCGTGGCTCACTCAGCGTAGATGATGAGGGCAACCCTACTAATAAAACCGTATTGATTGAAGACGGCATTTTGCGTGGCTATATTCAAGACACGCTCAATGCACGGCTGATGAATATGCCACTTACAGGTAATGCACGCCGCGAAAGCTACGCCCATGTGCCAATGCCACGCATGACCAACACTTATATGCTAAATGGCACATTGCCACCTGAAGAAATCATCAAGTCTGTGAAAAAAGGCTTGTACGCAGCTAATTTTGGCGGCGGGCAAGTGGATATCACCAGCGGCAAGTTTGTATTTAGTGCCGCAGAAGCTTATATGATTGAAGATGGGAAAATTACCTACCCGGTAAAAGGAGCAACCCTGATTGGCAATGGCCCAGAAGTATTGAAACGCGTTTCTATGATTGGTAACGACATGGCGCTGG
This sequence comes from Methylotenera sp., assembly GCF_036401095.1. Taxonomy (GTDB): domain Bacteria; phylum Pseudomonadota; class Gammaproteobacteria; order Burkholderiales; family Methylophilaceae; genus Methylotenera. The sequence continues at coordinate 63,764 of NZ_DASWWA010000021.1, read as the reverse complement.
ATTCAGGGGTTGGCACTTGTGGCAAAGAGGGGCAAAGTGTGCCAGTTGGCGTTGGGCAGCCTACCCTTAAAATTGATGGCTTAACAGTTGGCGGCACTGCCTAAATTAACGCAGATTTAATAACGGTTGTGTGCTAACAGCCGTTATAATCTGCCCTTTTTCACCGCAACAAAATCATAAACTCATGACGCAGAACACCCTGCCAATTCCCAACAAAGGCCACGCCAGTCGGCTAACACTTGCAAACAGTGGCGAAGATGCGTTTGCACTGGCAATGTTAGCAACGGCATCAAAAGCACAAAAACCGCATCAGCCATTAGTGATTATCACGGCTGGCGGCTTTGATGCGCAAAGACTACTAGAAGAGATTCCGTATTTTGCACCCGACTTATCAGTGCACTTATTACCGGATTGGGAAACCCTGCCTTATGATCAGTTTTCACCGCACCCAGACTTAATTTCAGACCGTCTCACTACGCTCTACCATATTGCGCAAAACGCGTTTGATGTGGTGATTGTGCCATTAGCCACTGCGCTGATTCGCTTAAGCCCCAAGGCTTATTTAAGTGCCAATACCTTTATGCTCAAAAAAGGGCAGACATTAGATATTGAAGCACTGAGGCTGCAATGCGCAGAAGCGGGCTATCACCATGTAACGCAAGTAATCTCTCACGGGGAGTTCAGCGTACGTGGTGGCTTGGTGGATTTATTCCCAATGGGTTCAGCCCTGCCTTACCGTATTGATTTGTTTGATGATGAAATTGAAACGATACGCACATTTGATGTAGATACACAGCGCAGCCTGTACCCAGTACCAGAAATCAGGCTACTGCCTGCACGTGAGTTTCCACTGGATGAAGCAGGTATTGCGCTATTCCGCAGCCAGTTCCGCGAAGCGTTTGAAGGTGACCCGCAACGCGCAAAAATCTACAAAGACGTAAGTAAAGGCATAGCATCTGGCGGTATTGAGTGGTATTTACCTTTGTTTTTTGAGCAAACCGCCACATTGCTAGATTATTTGGCGTCAGACAGCCTGTTATGTCTGCATGGTGATTTAGATTTAAGCGCACAGCAATTTTGGCGAGAGGCACAATCGCGCTATCGCACTTTGGCGCACGATGCAGAGCGCCCACTACTGCCGCCAGAAAATCTGCTGATTAAAACTGAAGACTTTTTCAGTGCTACACATACGTTTGCCAGAGTGGTACTCACTACCGGCAGTTTAGAAGCTAGCAAAGCTGCAAGTACCCTACCCGCATTAGATATTGAGCGCCGTGCAGAGCGCCCATTACATAAGCTAACTGAATTCATCGGTCAGTTTAAGGGCCGCATTCTGATTGTGGCAGAAAGCTTGGGCCGACGAGAAACCATGACGCAATTATTTGCGGAGCACGGCTTAAAAGTCGCCATCTGTGAAACTTGGGCTGAGTTCCAAGCCAGTGATGCGCATGTGATGTTGGGCGTCAGCACGCTGCATCGCGGTGTAGTGTTTAGCGATAACCATGCGCAAGCAATTGCCATCATCACTGAAGCAGAACTCTATGCTGCCACCGTGCGCCAACAGCGTCGCCGTGAAAAAGAAAAAGCCCGCAGTACAGAAGGTATGCTCAAAGATTTATCCGAGCTACGCATCAATGACCCGGTTGTACATGAACAACATGGCGTAGGCCGTTATAAAGGCTTGATTAACCTAGACTTAGGCGAAGGTGAGACTGAGTTCCTGCTACTTGAATACTACGGTGACGATAAGCTATACGTACCAGTTTCACAGCTATTCCTTATCTCACGTTACTCAGGCGGCCCACCGGAATCTGCCCCATTACACCGCTTAGGCAGTGGTAGCTGGGAAAAAGCCAAGAAAAAAGCGCTTAAACAAATCCGCGATACCGCGGCAGAGCTGCTAAACCTGTATGCACAGCGTGCAGCCAGACGCGGTCATGCCTTTACCTTAAGCCTGCAGGACTACGAAGCTTTCTGTGAAGGCTTCCCGTTTGAAGAAACCGCAGACCAGTTGGAAGCGATTGAAAACGTCATTAAAGACATGCAATCCGGCCGCCCAATGGACAGGCTGGTATGTGGCGATGTGGGCTTTGGTAAAACCGAGGTTGCCCTACGCGCAGCATTTGTTGCGGTGATGGGTGGGCGTCAGGTTGCTGTATTGGTGCCTACTACGCTGCTTGCCGAGCAGCACTTTAATAACTTTAGTGACCGCTTTGCCGAGTGGCCGATCAAAATTGCAGAAATCTCACGTTTCAGAACTGCAAAAGAGCAAGCTGAAGCCCTGCGTGGCTTAGAAGCAGGTGAAATCGACATTATCATCGGCACCCACCGCCTGATTCAAAAAGACGTACGATTTAAAAACCTAGGTCTAGTAATTCTGGATGAAGAGCACCGCTTTGGCGTGCGGCAGAAAGAACAGCTCAAGGCACTACGTGCTGAGGTGGATGTGCTGACACTGACCGCAACGCCGATCCCACGTACATTAAGCATGGCAATGGAAGGTTTGCGTGAATTTAGTGTGATTGCCACACCGCCTCAAAAACGCTTAAGTATTAAAACATTTCATACCGAATACTCAGAAGGCATTATCCGCGAAGCAGTGACCCGCGAGTTTAAACGTGGTGGTCAGGTCTACTTCCTGCATAATGAAGTAGATACCATACACTCCATGCGCGAAAAACTTGAGCGCATTTTGCCTGATGCCCGCATCGCCGTGGCACACGGACAGCTACGCGAACGCGAGCTAGAGCATGTGATGCGTGATTTTTATCACCAACGTTACAACCTATTGCTTTGCACCACTATTATTGAAACTGGTATTGATGTGCCGACTGCCAATACCATTATCATGAATAAAGCCGATATGTTTGGCTTGGCGCAGATGCACCAACTGCGCGGCCGTGTTGGGCGCTCGCACCACCAAGCCTACGCTTACCTGCTGACAGAAGCTGGTCGCAAAATCACGGTACAGGCGCAAAAACGCCTAGATGCGATTCAGTTAATGGAAGACCTCGGCGCAGGGTTCCATCTGGCGATGCATGATTTAGAGATTCGTGGCGCTGGTGAATTGCTAGGCGACTCACAAAGCGGTGAAATGCAGGAAATCGGCTTTAATTTATATGCTGACATGTTGAATCACGCTGTAAAACAGCTCAAAGCAGGTAAAGAGCCTGATTTAAATGCACCGTTAGGTGTTACCACAGAAATCAACCTGCACACCCCTGCACTACTCACTAACGACTACTGCCCGGATGTGCACGAGCGGCTAGTGATTTATAAGCGCTTGGCAAACTGCAACGACGACGACACCTTAGACAACCTGCAAGAAGAGCTGATTGACCGCTTTGGTTTACTACCGGAGCAAGGCGAAGCTTTGATGGCATGCCACCGCCTGCGTATCGCCGCTAAACCACTGGGGATTATTAAGATTGATGCGTCAGATGCAGCAATTCAATTACAGTTTAACCCTAGGGCCGATATAGACCCGTTAAAACTGATTAATTTGCTGCAACGCGATAAACGATGCCGCATGAACGGGCCAGATAAACTGAGAGTCTCTATCGCACTAGAAGCCATCAATCTGCGGGCTGACTTTGTGAAAAGCCTACTCAAGGAATTTGTATAAAAAACTTGGTGCGCTTATATCTATGCACATAAGCGCACTAAATCTAGTAATAATCGTTTTAGCAGAATTCCTCTTAGTGACAATCACATACTGCCGCAATCTGTTGCGGCAGTATGTCCATATCAAACTTAAAACTGTCATATAAACTTCATTTAATCAGGGCTGTATCTGACTATGATAGCGACTCAAAATCGCCATATAAACATACAACTAAACCTTGTATCTATATCAAATCGCTTTACAATGCTTGCATATATGAGCAAAGGCTTAATGTAGTGAATCAGTTTTTCCGTAAAAAAATCTCTAAATTAGATTTGATCGTATTGCGTATAGTCTGCATTTACCTTGCGTTTGGTTTGCTTTGGATTTTTGCGTCAGATTCTTTGATGTCTAGCCTGATCTCCAGCCATGATGAGTTTGCAATACTGAGCACCTACAAAGGTGTGGCCTTTATTTTGATCACCGCGCTGTTGCTATATTCACTTTTCCGCAGAACCTTAAAAGAACAGCAGTGTATAGAGCAATCACTACAAGCAAGTGAAGAACGCTGGAAGTTTGCGCTAGAAGGTTCAGGCGATGGCGTATGGGACTGGGATCTACCAAGTGACCATGTGTTTCGCTCTAGCCGCTGGAGCCAAATTTATGGCTATGCTGAGAATGAAATCGCCCCTACAGCAACCGCAGGCAGGGAGTTGGTACACCCTGACGACTTGGCCATACTGATTAGTGATGTTCAAAATTATTTTGCCGGCAACAGTGATGTTTACATTTCTGAGTTTCGTCTACGTTGCAAAGATGGCTCTTGGAAATGGACATTGGCTCGTGGCATGACCGTGAGCAGGTCTGCAGATGGAAAACCACTGAGAATGATTGGTACTCACACCGACATTACTAACCGCAAAACCTCAGAAGCACAAGTCACCCATTTAGCCCACTATGACCAGTTAACCGGTTTACCTAACCGCGTGCTGTTTCTGGATCGATTTAAGCAAGATATTAAAAAAGCTCAGCGCACCGGGCAAATTGTGACGCTTATGTTTTTAGATTTGGATAAGTTCAAGGAAGTAAACGATTCGCTTGGTCACGACATTGGCGATATGCTGCTAAAAGATGTCGCCCGCCGTCTTGAAAGCTGCGTGCGGGAGTCTGACACCGTAGCGCGCATGGGTGGTGATGAGTTCACCATTATTCTGAACGACATTAACAGCCAAGTGAATATCGAACGCATTGCACAAGACATTTTAAATCAACTTACAACACCATTTCACTTGGGTGATGAAGTCATTCATGTCAGCACCAGTATTGGTATCAGCAACTACCCCAAAGATGGCACAGAGGTGGAGCTACTGCTTAAAAATGCCGACCAAGCTATGTACGTGGCAAAAGAGCAAGGGCGTAATCGCTACCAATATTTCACCCCAGTGATGCAGGAAGAGGCTCTGAAACGTATGCGTCTCATCAGTGATTTATGGGGGGCGTTAAATGACAACCAGTTCCGCGTGTACTACCAGCCGATTGTGGATCTTACAACAGGTGCAATTTTTAAAGCAGAAGCCCTTATCCGCTGGCAACACCCAACACGTGGCTTGGTTAGCCCTAATGACTTTATTCCTGTGGCTGAAGATACCGGTTTGATTGTAGATATTGGTGATTGGCTATTTAACGAAGTTGCCAGTCAAATGGCAACATGGAAGCAACACTACCCTAACCTGCAAGTGAGCGTGAATAAATCACCTGTGCAGTTTAGAAGCGTGCACGACAATTGTTCTAATTGGATAGAGCGCTTACAGCAACTAGGATTGTCTGGTGAAAGTTTTATTGTCGAGATTACTGAGGGTTTGCTGTTAGATGCAAGAGACTCTGTGGTAGGTCAGCTCAATGCATTTAGAGAAGCTGGCATTAAAATCGCAATTGATGACTTTGGCACTGGCTATTCATCTCTAGCTTACCTGAGAAAATTCGATATCGATTTTGTAAAAATTGACCGCTCGTTCACCTCCAACATCATACCGAACTCAAGTGATATGGTGCTCTGCGAGGCGATTATCGAAATGTCGCACAAGCTTGGCATGAAAGTGATTGCAGAAGGCGTTGAGACGGATGAGCAACGCGATTTGTTACGCAATGCCAACTGCGACTTTGGGCAAGGCTATTTGTACTCAAAACCAGTTACTGCCGAGCAGTTCGAGCAGTTGCTCAACGCTACGCAATCTAACTTCACGTTAAACTAATTTAATACTCTCACTTAGTTTTTTAACGGCGTCCACTTCACCGCGCACTTTAAAAAATGCCCCCTCATGGTCAGAGGTTTCTGCCAGAACCTGGCAAGTTGCATAGATATCCTTACGTAATTGCTGTGCTTCCCACGGTACAAATAACTCAGCTTCAATTTGATCTTGCTGATAAAACGCGACAATTTTTTTATGTAGTGCAACTACATCATCCGGCCGTCTCGCACTCATCACCACACAATCAGGATAGCGGCTTTGCAGCGTAAGTGTTAATTCTGCCTGAGCGGCATCATCGCCAACAAAATCAATTTTATTAAAAACGCGGATACGCGGCACATCATCAGCACCAATCTCGTTCAGCACCTCATTGGTAACTTCAAGCTGGCGCTCGAATCCTGAGTCACTGGCATCAATCACGTGTAGCAATAACGATGCATCCAATGCTTCATCTAAGGTCGATTTAAATGACGCAACCAAGCCATGCGGCAAGTTTTTAATAAAGCCCACCGTATCGCTCACTAGAATCCGCGGGATGCTTTCCGGGTAGAGCGCACGCACTGTGGTATCCAGAGTTGCAAATAGTTTATTAGCAACCAGCACTTCACTGCCGGTTAGTGCTCGCATCAAGGTAGATTTACCTGCGTTGGTATAGCCAACCAGTGCAACGCCTGCCATGCCTTGGCGCCCTTGCCTGCGCGCACGCTGCGTTTTACGCTCTGCTTCCATCGCCAGAATATCCTGCTGTAGTTCAGCAATGCGGTCACGGATTTTACGTCTATCCAGTTCAGTATGTGACTCACCCGCACCACGCCCACCCTCACCACTGCGCTGCCTGCCCTGCGGGCCAGCCAGTTTTGCCGCTTCACGCAGACGCGGCGCCATATAACCCAAACGCGCAATTTCAACTTGTGCACATGCTGCACGCGAGCGTGCATTACGGTGAAAAATCTCCAGAATCACCATGGTGCGATCCATCACCTCACAGCCTACTTCTTTTTCAAGATTACGTGCCTGTGATGGCGAGATCTCATGGTCTACCAGTACCGTGTCAATTTCCCAGTCATTAAGGTCGGCTGGTGCTTTATCAAACTCAACCTCATATGACTCATGATTCACAAAAGTGCGTATTTCTTCTCGCTTGCCTTCACCAAGATAGGCTTTGATATCAAACCCGGCACGCTTTTGCACAAAGGTTTTCACGACATCATAGCCCAAGGTTTTTGCAAGCTCGCGCAGCTCGGTTAACGAGGCTTCAAACTCAGCATCACTCACGTTAGGTAATTGAACAGCGGCGACCAGCGCGAGATTTGAGCGCTCTTTAACTTCTTTTTGCATTAGACGGTAGGGGTATTAATTGATTGAGGACAGATAGTACCTGAAAAGTATAATTTATCCTTGTTGAGTTTGCAGTTGGGTGCTAAAAATCGTAATCAAAACAGAATGGTTAAGAGCAGTTACGCTCATTTATTTGTCAACTATCTGCCTAGCGCATCCCCAAGGCCTCGGTTGGCTCAGTAAAGGCAAAACCTAAGGCGCTGGCCACTGGGAGATTCGTCACTTTGCCTTGATGAATATTCAAGCCGTTTCTTAAATCTGCATCATCGCGCAACGCCTGTAAACCATTGTCCGCCAATGCAATCACATAAGGCAAGGTGGCATTATTCAGCGCATAAGCAGAAGTGCGCGGCACAGAGCCCGGCATGTTTGCTACACAATAATGAATCACTCCATCAACGATATAAGTAGGTGCATCATGTGTGGTGGGATGAGCTGTTTCACAGCAGCCACCCTGATCAATGGCTACATCAACAATTACACTGCCGGTCTTCATGCGCGCTACCATTTCTCGAGTAACCAGTTTAGGTGCGGATGCACCCGGAATCAAAACTGCACCGATTAATAAATCAGCCATCATGCAGTGTTGTTCAATCGCAGCTGCGGTTGAACATACCGTGTGCAAGCGATGTCCGAATTGTTTTTGCAACTTACGCAGCACCTCAATATTACGGTCTAGCACCGTTACATTAGCGCCCATACCCAGTGCCACATCAATCGCATGCAGCCCCACTACCCCGCCACCGAGCACGATTACTTGCGCTGGCGCCACACCGGGTATGCCACCCAGCAATACACCCAAGCCACCATGCGTTTTTTCAAGGAAATATGCACCGGCCTGCACCGCCAGCCTGCCTGCCACTTCAGACATTGGAGCCAATAATGGCAGCCCACCTTTGCCAGTCACCGTTTCGTAAGCAATGCAGGTTGCGCCAGAGTCGATGAGATCGCTCGCCTGTTGTGGGTCTGGCGCGAGATGTAAGTAAGTAAAAAGCATCTGCCCAGCCTGCAGCCATTGCCGCTCCACAGCTTGCGGCTCTTTGACTTTAACAATTAACTCAGCGCTTTTAAACAGCTCTTGCGCAGTAGGTATGATGGTGGCGCCAGCCGCTACATAATGCGCATCTGAGGCACTGATACCGATACCTGCGCCAGCCTCCACCACCACCTCGTGGCCGCGCGAGACTAGCTCACGTACGTTTTCTGGCACCAAGCCTACGCGGTATTCTTGGGCTTTGATTTCTTTCGGTACGCCAATCAGCATGAGCTAACACTCCCAATCACTTTTTTAATGACACGACCAACAGTCAAAACGCACGGATTAAGTGCTAATGAACTGATTATGGGTGATTATTTATATAATAACCAGCTTACCTATACTTAAAAATAAAATCGCTTTCTTAATCGGGTAAGCTTCATGTGCAAATAGCATGGCGTAATTCTCTAGCTGAGTTTTATATTGCGAAGCTACCGCCTGAAGCTCAATCTCTGCGATATCCGGCGCTAAACTCACTGATTTGTAATCAATAATCCAACGGATACCATCCTCTACAAAGGTTCGGTCTATCACATAACTTTTCACTGCATCTTGCTGACTATGCGTAATGCCTAGCTCGGACTCGGCATCTGGTCTGGCTTGCAGTACCCACTGACCATCCGCACTGTTTAGTGTTTGCTGCAATATGCGCTGTACCGCCGCAGTAGCATCACTAGCCGCCGCTACTGCGTGACCCCGCTGACGCAACCAATGCTGCATAGCAGGTTCAAGCGTTGCAAGACGTGCTGTCGTCCAGTGTGATACGCCTTGCTGCGTAATCATCTCCATATAACGGTGCGCCAAGGTGCCTGTGTCTGCATCCAAACTACTATGATAGCTAGGCTTTACATTAGCTTTAGCATAGCTAGGCTGTGCTTTGTTTGCCTGTAGCACTGAGGGCACGGCCGGCTGTAGCAACCTTACCAACTGTGGCGTAAAGTTTGCAATATCATCTTGTACTTGCTGCTGAGTTGCCAATTGCGGGTCAGACTCAAACACTGGGGCAACGCTCGCCCATAGCAAATCCAAATATGTATTTTTAGTCGGGCTAATTTCCCCCTTGGCGTTCTGGTTGGCAATTCCAAACAGGTGTAGCTTGCGCTCTACCCGCGTTGCCGCCACATAAAGTACACGTGCTGACTCATTAGCATCACGCGCCTTTTCACGTGACTCTAAATAATCATATGGGCTCACTTTATCTTTATCGCGCGCACCTTTAGGAATATAAGGTGCAGCGAGTAGCTCATGGCTGTCATCTGTTTTCACCTCTTCCCACAGTACTAAAGGTTTGTCGGTATTATTGCCACCGGTTGGTGCACCTAATCCTAAAAGAATCACGGTATCAAACTCCAGCCCTTTAGACTTATGTATCGTCATCATTTGCAGGTGCTCGCCGTGGCTATCTGGTGCGGCAAACAGCTTGGTAATTTCACTTTCCATGCGTTCTGGTGAAAACTGGTTACTACGGTCCAGGCCATCTAAACATGCAAAAAATGCCTGCACATCTACCACATCTGCCGCATCCCACAAGCAATCCGTACCGTTTAGCATCAACCAAATGCCTCTAATCCAGCGGCTCACGCTCATACGACCCTGACTTGCATAAGACTCAGCCAATACCTCACGTATATGTAGCAGGCGCACTTGCCCGTCTGTAGATAAACCGCTGACAACGTCATTATCTTGCATCAGAGACCAAATAGTACGCTGATGGTCTCGCCCAGCCAGCTCATATAAATCATTCAAAGTTAAGCCACACCAGGGTGCTCGCAAAATAGCCAGCCAATGCACGCGATCTGCGCGATGGTGCAATGCATGCATAAGGGAGAGCAGGTCTTGCACAATCTGCCTGCCTTCTAAAGCCTCAATATCTACAGCCTGAAACGGAATATCTTTGTGATCACGTCGTAGCTGGCTCACCAGATGTGATAAGTGTTTTTTGGACCTGACTAGTACCGCAATTTTTTGCTCTGGATGTTGGCTGCGTTCCTGTTGAATAATACGGATCACGGCCTCTGCCTCGCGCTGCGCTGCGGCTTCGTAGCTTTCGTCCGCCTGCTTAATCAGCGGATGCACCACCACGCCAGCCTCAGGCATCTCCTGCTTGGTAGCGATAAATGAGCGGTATTGAATCGCTCCCTTTGTCACTTCATCTTGCATAGGGAATATCGGCGCAAAGGTCTGATTGATCCAACCAATAATGGCCGGGCATGAGCGATTATTACGGTACAACTGCAATCGTTCTAAGTAGATATTGCCTATACCGTTCAGTGCCGCATCAATAAACAAGCCCACGTTGGCTTTACGAAAACGGTAGATGGACTGCATCGGGTCACCCACGGCAAACAAAGTACGCCCATCATCAAACTGCCAGCCCAGCGTTAACTGCTCTATCAATGCTACTTGGCTAGGGCTTGTGTCTTGAAACTCATCTACTAATAAATGCTGAATTTGATAATCCAGCTTTAGCGCCAGCTCTGTAGGCTCACCAAAATGGTCCGACAATGCATGAGTGGCACGCTGTGCAATCTCTACAAAATCCACCTCGCCTGCACGCTGAAACACCAGCCACAACTCAGCAACCGCTAGCGTGAGTAGTTTAGATAGCGTAGTAATAATTTGCCAGCTTGCATTTTCGTTACTTAAATCAGGTAAGGATTTAACACGATATAAAGCAGAAGTATCCTCAACAGCGTGAATAATCTCCATCAATGCGCTTTTCTGCGCACGGCCTTCATCTGTGGCTGGGAAACCAATTTTTACATTCAAACCACCTTCTTTACGTGGCTCCCCGGTCGCGGTCAGTAATAAATCGGCTACAGCACACCACATTGGTAATGCCTCTTGCTTTTGTGCTAGTGGCGTTTCCCAATCCACCAGTAAGGCGATGGAATGATCGCAAGGCAAATTTGACGCAGCAAAACGTGCGGTGGGCATTAACAAATGCTGCAATCTAAATGGTACGGCTTGTGCTGCGACTTCCAGTTCCTGCTCTACCAGGTAACGTAAAGTTTGCTGCAATTGCTCTGCATCCACTTCATGCTGGGCATGATGCAACCACTGATCGCGCTTTTCCAGCATTTTAATCAGCAGATTTTTAAGCTGATTCATATCGTTATCAACATAACGTAACGCTGTTTTCACTAAATCGCCATGCTCGGTGCCGTTCACCAAGGCAAGCGCCTGCTCAGCGGCTTGCCCATACAACACGCCGGCATCGGTTGTTACCTGTGTCTGCGCGCCAAAGCGGCTCATTAGTGGCATCTGCCGCGCCAAATGGGCGCATAAGCTATCAATCGTAAAAATACGTAAACGCGACGGATTTTCAATCAACTGCCAGTTTTTTTGGCTAGATTGCTGTAGCGCTTTTAAGCTCAAATCATAAGTAATTTGCTTATGTGGCTGCGTGGGCATTTCTTTGCTGTCAGCTTTCAATAGGCTATCCAAAATACGCAAGCGCATTTCTGCCGCTGCCTTATTGGTAAAGGTGATTGCAATAATCTCTTCCGGCGCATTGACTGTTTGCAATAACTTTAAATAGCGCTGGGTAAGCAGTTCCGTTTTCCCCGCGCCCGCTGGTGCCTCTACAATAAAAGAAGATAAATCCAGCGCGCGTAAACGGTTTTGCGCGTCAAGTTCCAGCACTTCTGCCGCGTTATGGTTGGCTTGGTTTACGCTCATTCAACACCACCTTGTGCATCTGCAGCCTGAAACCGTTCAAATTGCAATTGACGCTCAGGTAGCCTTAGCAGTGTTGTTACTTCGCAATACATCAGATCAGACGCATCACTAAAATGCGTTGCCGCTTCACCGGCTTTAAGCTCCAGCGCAATGTCCTCAATAGACGCTTTCCAATGGTTTAACAAATGTGGCCAATCTACAAAATTTTGGGTAAAAGCAGGTTTACGCTTAGCTTGCTCAGCCTCAAAGTTAACCTCGCCCACCCCGGTAAACGCATGATCAGCAGTTTTCACCATACCAAAGTAGATACCCGCAACAGGATTAGTGTTATCAGCATAAAAACTGGCATAGATGGGTAACTGCGGCTCAGTAATGCGGTCTTCGCCCCAGTTTTTGGTTTTAGGTGTTTGCCCGGTTTTATAATCAATAAATTCCAAACCACCATTTTCCAGCTGGTGCACCCGGTCAATTTTCAAGGTCACTTCAATCCCGCAAATCTGCACGATTTTGGTCACTTCACAACCGACCATCTTAAACACTACGCCACGATCTTTTTCAAACTGCAGCCAGTCACCAACCAGATTAAACAGCCGCTCATGCTCCAGCTCAAGTATGGCAGCAGAGGCAATATCAGTGCTAGCGGCAAACTCTTTTAAAGTTAAGCTCACCGCCTGTTTTAACGCCAAAGCGAAATCATCGGCACTCATATCGCGTAAATCGGCAAAGTGGCGCTTAACCCAAAACCGCTCCAGTACGTCATGCACCAATGAGCCGCGCATGATGCTATCTAAACCGCTGGTGGGTACTTTGAGTGCTTTCGCCCCTAGCCTATACTGATAAAAAGCCCATGCAGGACAAATTGCCTGTGCTTTCAGCAAGCCTGTGCCTCCCGAAACGTGATCGCCCTCTTGCACAATTGGCGCCATGCGGTCATCCATATGCACTAGGGTTTCATGTGCTTTCACGCTTAACTGTTCTGCTAAGGTTTCAGCCAAGCGTACGTCAGCATCTGGCATTGGTATATTTTGCATCAATGGAGATGCGCGTAGTTGGCTTTCGCCTGATGTACGACTGCTTGAGAAAGTAATCTGCCGTGCGGAATGCAATAAGCGCTGATGTATCGTTGCCGCAAAGGTTGCCTGAATACTGTCATCCGCATTGGGCAAACCTGCTAAGCGCTGAATAAACGCTGGCAACAATGGATTCGGGCGCGCAGGAGGCGGCCAGATATGGTCATTCATATGCATGCACCAAATCGCATCGACGGGCGCACTCAGCCCCTCCATAATCCCCAATATCTGAATCGTAGGCGTTTGTTCAGTTTCTGGCTGAAACACTTGGCTGGTACAGATTTGCTGCAAATAAGCCACAGCCTGATTGGCAGAAATACGTCGTCCCAACACGTCAAGTTGTGCAAGTTGCTGCAATGCCTTCTGCCATGCATTAATCGCCTGATACTCCAAACTGCTGATAGTGCGCTCACCAGGCCAACCTAAATGCTCAAGCAACGCATCCAACACCTCGCCCCATTGCGCAGCGCGCGCCAACTTGCTAGGCACTGCGGTTATCACAGCGTTGAGGTCATGCAACAACTGCGGCAGGTTCAAGCCATCGTCCTGCTGCTTTTGTGCAAATGTAATAAAACTAGCCAGTGTGAACTGCGCAGGCAGCTTTTCACGCATTCTTGCGTCAAGCAACGCACGTGCATCTGCTTCTTGCTGGCTGGCAGACCAAAATGGAGAAAGCAACATGGCAGAAACATCTGCATAGGCTAATTGGTACGATGTCACCAACCGCAACAATTGTAATGCAGCCTGCACAACAGGCTGCTGCGCCAACGGCGTACCTAAAGAAAAGTTATAGTGGCGAGGTAGCGCAGCCAAGCTTGGACGCACACTTTCAGGGTAAAACACATCATCCAGCAAATCCGCCAGCTGATTCCTCACCTCGCTCAAGCGTGGTGTCACTATCGCAATCACTGCATTGGGATGTGCTGCCAAATATTGTGCCGCCCATGCCACCGCAGCACGGCACTCGGCATCGTCGTGCTCTAGGCACACATGCTGTGCCTGCGCAGCCTCGCTGGCAATGGTAACGTAATCTTCAACCTGCACACCGCATTGCATTAGAATCTCACGCAAGCGCTTCTCTTGTGGCGCAGTTTGGTCAAACCCCGCAAACGAAATTCTAGATGGCAGTACACTGCTTGCGTCAGCCAACTGGGATAATTGCCAATCTAAATAACGCACACTTTCAAGAGCATTTAACTCACTGCATCGCGCCTGAAACGCCTGCTGCCACAATAAAAACTGGCGGCATTCGTCTGCCTGATGCTCAGTTGGCACATGCAAATGCCAAGCCACCACATAGCGGTTGGCCTCCATCGCGGCTTTAGCTAGGCCTGAAACATCAAACAACTCACCAAAGGCGTTTCTTTTCAGTGATTGCGTAATCACCTCTTCCCACAACAACTGCTCATTAAAGCCACTTAATGCATAGGGTGATCGCTGCGCTGCAATCGCGCCAGTGAGCAAACTTTCTTCAATGATATGCTCCAGCCATTGCGATAAAGTCTGCACCTTAGGGCTATGCCACTGTCTTTGCTCTGCCTGCAAGTGCTGCTGTGCGATGTCGGTTTGAATACTGCGCGCCAATCGGGCGGATGGGCAAAGGATTAGCGTCTTTAAAGTCATTTCACAATTCTATTGGATTATTTGTAATAGGCAAATAAAATAGGTGCACTCACAACCTAAAGCCTGAAACGAACCATGTTAACTCGACTGCAAAAAATATTGACTTACTTCACCTTGCTGGTACTGGTTCCTTGCGCGCTGTTTGCGCTTTACACCTGGGCATCATTAAGCTGGGTTTACTCCTCTGGCGAACGGGCGGGCTATGTACAAAAGCTCTCGCAAAAAGGTTGGATATGCAAAACTTTTGAAGGCGAGCTCATTTTAGTTTCCATGCCCGGCACACAAGCGGAGAAGTTCTTTTTTACCGTCAGAGATGCCAGCGTGGCAAAAAAAATCAACACAACTGTTGGCGAACGTGTGCGTCTAATTTACGAAGAACATAAAGGCGTGCCCACTACCTGCTTTGGCGAAACCAGCTTTTATGTCAAAGATGTGCAGCTACTAGACGAAACTAAAGCGAACAAATAGTTACTCATGGCCGCTACCGACGAAAAGAATTACATCACCCCTGAAGGCTTTGAAGCGCTTAAGGCAGAGTTTCATCAGCTGTATAAAATAGAACGCCCAGAAGTGGTACGCACGGTTTCATGGGCTGCCGGTAATGGAGACCGCAGTGAGAATGGCGACTACATATACGGCAAACGACGCCTGCGCCAAATTGACAGCCGCTGCCGTCATTTAATGCGGCGCATGGATTTAGCCGAAATCGTAGATGCTAGCCAACAGCAGCATCTAGAAAAAGTATATTTTGGCGCTTGGGTCAGCTTATACAACTTGGACGACGATACCGAACACACTTATCGCATTGTAGGTAAAGACGAGCTAGAGCCAAGCAAAGGCTATATCAGCTGGATATCGCCTTTGGCAAAGTCACTATTGGGTAAGTCTATCGGTGATACCGTGCGCGCCGCCACGCCCAAAGGTGAAGCAAGCTTCGAAATCGTCGAGATTAAATACTAGCCGCCATGATCTACCTCATTATTAAATATCTGCTAACGGCATTAGCGATTGTTGTTATTTCAGAAACGGCTAAAGCTAGCGACAAACTGGGTGGCTTAGTTGCCGCACTGCCTTTAATCACCATCATCAGCCTGATTTGGCTCTACATTGAGCAGCAACCTACCGCTAAAATTGCCAATCATGCCTATTACACATTTTGGTATGTCATCCCAACTCTACCTATGTTCCCGCTATTTGCATGGATGCTGCCAAGATTTGGGTTCTGGCCTACACTACTCAGCTGTATATTCGTCACCGCACTGCTGTTTTATGGCTACGCGCAATTACTAAAAATCTTCAATATTCATTTGCTGTAAATTCATATGGCAATAGATAAAACTTGGGATATATTCTGCAAAATAGTCGATAACTTCGGCGACATAGGCATCTGCTGGCGCTTGGCCAAACAATTACGCAGTGAGCACCAGTTAACAATCCGCCTATATATTGATGACCTACATATTGCCAACCAACTAATTCCAGCCATCGACACCTCGTTAGAGCAACAATCCATTGAAGGCATTAGCATCATTGCTTGGCATGCGGATACCAAGTTTCAGCCTGCCGCTCCTGTGGTGATTGAAAGCTTTGCCTGTGAGCTACCGCCAAACTATCTAAACACCATGCAGCCCAGTACGGTGTGGATTAACCTAGACTATTTATCGGCTGAAAGCTGGGTGGATGACTTTCATGCAAAAAGCTCGAAACGCGGCGCATTAACGCGTCACTTCTTCTTTCCCGGTTTTACCCCCAGCACCGGCGGCTTGCTAAGAGAGTACGACATTGTTAAGGAGCAACAATCACTCGATAAAGCAGCTGCTCATCAGCAAGACTTCTGGCAAAGCTTAGGCTTGGCGCCCAGCCCCAACGTAAAAGTCTCTTTATTCTGTTACCCGCATGCACCGATCTCTGCCTTATTATCGGCTATGGCACAATCCAGCCTGCCAATCAGTTGCTACGTGCCTGCCAGCAGCATTTTGTCTAGCGTTGCTGAATTTTTTGGCCAAAGCACACTGCAAATTGGCGATACACTTACCAAGCAAAACCTTACGTTGCATGTGATTCCATTTCTAAGCCAAAGTGACTACGACAAACTACTAGGCTGCTGTGACATTAACTTTGTACGCGGTGAAGATAGCTGGATACGTGCCATCTGGGCAGGCAAACCGTTTATCTGGCAACCTTACCTCCAAACAGAACAAACACATATTAAAAAACTGCATGCATTCTTAGATTTATTTTATGCAGATTGTGCAGCAACCACAAAAGCAGCTACATTTAACTTGCACAATGCATGGCTATCAGAGCAAATACCAGCGGGAATATGGCAGGATTATTTAAGCCAGCTCAATCCGCTCAACGCCTACAACAGGCAGCAATCTAATGCACTTGCGCAGCAAACTGATCTATCCACTAAGTTGGTGATTTTTAGTGAAAAGATCATAAAAAATATATTTGGAAATAAGGTATAATGCGCGATTTTACGCATTTAGAATCTAAGGCACCCTATGAAAACAGCACAAGAACTCCGCGCCGGTAACGTGATTATGGTGGATAACGTTCCACTGGTCGTAGTAAAAGCAGAATACAACAAGTCAGGCCGTAGCACTGCTGTTGTAAAAATGAAATTCAAAAACTTACTGACAGAAGCACCTAGCGAAAGCATCTACGGCGCTGGCGATAAGTTTGATGTGATCGTACTTGAGAAAAAAGAAGTGACTTACTCATACTTTGCTGATCCAACTTATGTATTCATGGATGCAGATTACAACCAATACGATGTTGACGCAGAGTTCATGGAAGACGCATTACCATACATTGAAGACGGCATGCCTGCTGACTTGCGTTTCTACGATGGCAAAGCAATTACTGTTGAATTGCCAACTACAGTGGTACGTGAAATCACCTACACTGAGCCAGCAGTTAAAGGCGACACATCAGGTAAAGTAATGAAACCAGCTAAAATCGCATCAGGTTTTGAGATTTCAGTACCTTTATTCTGTGCGCAAGGCGACAAAATCGAGATCGATACACGTACTGGTGAATACCGTAACCGTGTAATGAAATAATTTTTCAGCTATCTCCAGATAGCAAAAAAATTTAAAAAGGGAGCAACTCGCTCCCTTTTTTTATGACTAAGCAAAGTAAATAGCGTTAATATAGTAATCACAATAAGTAAAAAGTCATGGGGATACAATAATGAATGACAAACAATTAGTCGCACTACGTGCTGCGCAGTATGTACAAAACGGCATGCTGGTTGGCTTAGGTACCGGCTCAACTGCAAACTATTTCATTGAAGAACTCGCCAGACTAACACATGAACAAGGCTTACGATGTACCACCATTGCAAGCTCCACTATCAGCGCGCAAAAAGCGCAGTCACTACAATTACCTATCGTGGCACTAGAGCATGTGGCAAGCATAGACCTCTATGTTGATGGCGCAGATGAGATCACCCCCGACAAAACTTTGCTAAAAGGCCGTGGTAGCGATTTAGTCAAAGAAAAACTGCTTGCCAAAGCTGCTACTAAGTTTATTGCAGTGGCCGATGCAAGCAAACTGGTTAACCATATTGGACAAAACTTCACTATCCCGATTGAAGTCATCCCCTTTGCCTGGCAAATGGCAAAAAAGAGCTTAGAAGCGCTAGGCGGCGTGGGTGACCTGCGCTCGAATGCTGCAAAAGATGGCTTCTGGATCACCTCGCACGGCAGCTATGTACTGGATATGAAGTTTGATGCAAGCATCGACGCTAGCGCCCTTAACGCCCTACTTAACAATACCCCGGGTGTTGTAGAGCATGGTATTTTCCACCAGCTAGCCGATGTTATTTTAATCGCCCAAGACGGCGTGGTGAGCGAGCGCTAAGTTTGATAGCCCTCTTACAAAATAAACAGTGGATACGTTTATTCACACTGGCATTGCTATGTGTGTGTTTTGTTGGCTGTAAGCCTAAGAGTGAAGTTGACCACACGCCACCTATAGACGCCAAGAAAAAGGAAATTGTGTTTGTTACGCACAATGGCCCCACCACCTATTATTTAAACAATGATAACCAGCCAGCAGGTATTGAATACGACTTAGCCACGCAGTTTGTGAATGACTACTATCCTGACTACAAAATCCGTTTTGTACTAGTCAACAGCATTAGTGAGGTAATTCCAACTCTACTAAAAGGTAAAGCGCATATTGCAGCTGCCAGCCTGAGCATCACTCATTTGCGTGAACATCTGGTTTTATTCTCAACGCCTTACCAAGAAACACAGCAACAGCTCATTTTTAACAATGAAATCAACAAAGAGCCGGGTAACATCACCGATATTATTGGCAAAACATTGGCAGTACCCGAGGGCACAAGCTACGAAGAACACTTAGCCGTTTTACAAAAAAAGTATAATGCGCTCAAATGGCAAAGTATCAAACGCACCAATACTGAATCACTGATAGAAGAAGTAGCAGATGGTTTGCTTGACTATACCGTTGCAGACAGCCACCTAGCCGCACTCATGCAAAACTACCACCCCAACCTCAGCATTGCCATGCCCATTGGGCCTGCCGAAAAAATTGCTTGGGCTATGTCTAAAAACTCTGACCGGCAAATGCTAGCCAACATCAATAAATTTTTTGAAAAAATCAAAAAAGACGGCACATTACGTAATTTGCTAGATCGCTATTACGGTCATAACAAACGTCTCAACTCATCGGACATCACCACATTTCTTGAGCGCAGTAATAGCCTGCTGCCTAAATACGTGCACCTATTTAAACAGGCGCAGGATATTACGGGCATAGATTGGCGTTTGCTGGCCGCCGTGAGCTACAGAGAATCACACTGGGATACCTATAACACCTCGCCTACCAATGTACGTGGCCTGATGATGCTAACGGAAGGCACGGCAGACCTGATGGGCGTGACCGACAGGCTAGACCCCAAGCAAAGCATACCGGCTGGTGCTAAGTACTTGCTTAAACTTATAGACACTGTGCCTGAGCGCATTCCAGAACCAGACAGAACCTATATGGCGCTTGCTTCTTACAATATAGGCTATGCCCATGTTGAAGATGCCAGAGTGCTGGCGAAAAGATTAAAACTGAACCCTGACAGCTGGGCAGATATTAAAAAGACACTGGTATTACTCAAAAACCCTGAGTATTACACCACGCTAAAATACGGCTACGCTAGTGGCGGTGCACCTGTTATTTTTGTGGAGTCGGTGCGCAGTTATCAACGCATATTAGAAAAACACCAACCTAGCCATAACCCAGAGTTTGATGCATTCAAAATAGCACGCAATTAAGCATAGTTTGAAAAATGTGATGCAAAGCGTTATATGTAGCGGTGCAGTCAGGATTGACTGTATAGAATCTACAGTCAAAGCGGATTAAAAAGCTAGCGCATCAAAACCAATAGACTGCCTGCCATCATCACTAAACTCGCCAGCAACTTTCTGGCGATATCTTTCTCGTTAAATACACGATAACCAATCAGCACCTGTAGCACCATACCTAATTGAAACAAGGCTAGCGCATAAGCCACCAGCATGTTGGCAAGCAACAGCAAGGTAAAGTACTGCATGGCAAACACCATACCCCCTATCAGCGTAATGCTGTATAGATGCTGTTTAGTCGCACTAATTTGCTCTTTAACGCTATTGGGCAGAAAGAAATAATTACTTAATAACACCAGTGGCAGCCCGATTAGCGACCAAAAAACCATGGTTTCCAGCACTCCGCCAGCCACTGATTTTTTAAGGAAAACCGTACCCACAGAAAACAGGAAAATAGATAAAAAACGCGCCTGTACGCCTTTATCGCGCAGTAACGCAGCCACCATGCCAGATTGAGATGTGGCAGCTGGCGGCATCAAGAAGAAACTGCCTGCAATGATAAACAACACCCCTAGCAAGCCCTGTGCACTGGGTACCTCGTTCAGAAACACGATGGCTAACAACATAGACGCCACCACTTTGTACGCGTTTAATGGGCCAAACACGGACAAATCAGTTTTAGAAAGTGACAGCACTAGAAACATCCAGCCAGCAACGTCAAATAACGATGCCAGCAATACATTTAACCAAAAATCATGGTTCAGGCTGGCAAAGTTAATCGCGTAAAGTAAAGGGGCCGCGAGAAAACCAAGTACAAGATAGGTAGCTGCTACGATATAGAATGGGTGCAAACCATGTTGCGCCAATTTCTTTTGATAGACAGTGGACGCCAGAGAAAACATCAGGCGCCCAAATACATAGACGAGTTCCACTAAACTACAACAACCAAATTATCTAGAATAGCTAAAAAATCTAAGCTGTAATTACTGCCAGATTATTCATATATGGTCTTAATACTTCTGGCACGGTTACGCTGCCATCTGCGTTTTGGTAGTTTTCCAGCACGGCAACCAATGTACGCCCTACCGCTAATCCAGAGCCATTCAAGGTGTGCACCAGTTCAGGCTTGCCGCTCTCGTTACGGAAGCGTGCCTGCAATCTGCGCGCCTGAAATGCTTCGCAGTTTGATACAGAGGAAATCTCACGGTAAGTATTTTGTGCTGGCAACCAAACTTCCAAGTCATAAGTTTTAGCTGCACCGAAGCCCATGTCGCCTGTGCATAGTGACACTACACGGTAAGGCAAACCTAATGCTTTAAGAATATTCTCAGCGTGACCCACCATTTCTTCTAATGCTTGGTAGCTTTTTTCAGGGTGAACAATCTGCACCATTTCCACTTTATCAAACTGGTGCTGACGTATCATGCCTTTGGTATCACGGCCATAAGAACCAGCCTCAGAACGGAAGCAAGGCGTATGTGCGGTTAGCTTAATCGGCAGAGACTCTAAAGGCACGATTTCATCACGCACGGTATTGGTGAGGGTCACCTCAGATGTAGGGATTAAATATAGCTTACTGTCGTTGTGCGCTAATGAAAATAAATCCTCTTCAAACTTTGGCAATTGACCGGTACCGGTCAATGTTTCTGCGTTCACCAAATACGGGGTATAGCATTCTTCGTAGCCATGCTGTTCGGTTTGTGTATCCAACATAAACTGCGCAAGCGCACGATGCATCTTTGCAATCTGTCCACGCATCAGCGTAAAGCGTGTGCCGGATAATTTAGTACCGGTATCAAAATCTAAACCCAGTGGCGTACCAACATCAGTATGGTCTTTCACTTCAAAATCAAACGTACGCGGTGTACCCACTTTACGCACTTCTACGTTATCTGCCTCAGACTTACCCTGCGGCACGCTAACATGCGGCAAGTTAGGTACATTGAGCAATAAGCTTTGCAAGTCAGCTTGCAACTCAGCCAAGCGCACTTCACCCGCTTTTAACTGCTCACCCAAGCCAGCTACTTCGGCCATAATGGCGCTCACATCCTCACCTTTAGACTTAGCAATACCAATTTGTTTAGATGCATTATTGCGCTTAGCCTGTAAATCCTGCGTGTTAGTTTGCACGGTTTTACGCTCTTGCTCTAAGGCACTGAATTTAGTCGCATCAAACTCAAAACCACGTGCCTGTAATTGGCTCACTACGCCATCTAAATCATTTCTTAATGCTTGAATGTCTAACATTTAAATCCCTTAATTTTTATTCTGTTGCATGCACGCCAGCACTATACATTGCCCGCATAGGGCAGCCAATCCTGCAAGAGTTAGGCATAGAGAAAGCGGCTGACTGCTTATTTTTTTGCTTTTTTATTTATTTCACGTTTATCTAGCTCACGCAAATGCGCTAATTTTTCCGCTATTTTACCCTCAAGACCACGTGGCGTGGGGGAGTAAAATTGTTGCGGTGGCAAATCATCTGGAAAGTAGTTCTCGCCTGCGGCATAGGCATCTGGCTCATTGTGCGCATAACGATACTCTTTACCGTAATCCAGCGCTTTCATGAGCTTAGTTGGCGCATTGCGTAAATGTAATGGCACGGTACGTGATTTATCTTGTGCAACAAAGGCCTTAGCCTGATTGTATGCCATGTAAGCTGCATTACTCTTGGCGGCTACTGCCAGATATATCACGGCATTGGATAACGCCAACTCACCCTCAGGTGAGCCTAGCCGCTCATAAATCTGACAGGCTTCCAGTGCCATGGTCTGCGCACGTGGGTCTGCAATGCCAATATCTTCAACCGCCATCCGCACAATACGGCGCCCCAGATAAAGCGGGTCTGCCCCACCATCTATCATGCGTAAAAACCAGTATAAAGCAGCATCGGGATTAGAGCCGCGTACTGATTTATGCAAAGCTGAGATTTGATCATAAAATGCTTCGCCACCCTTATCAAAGCGGCGTAGCTTACTCGCCATTGTGGTCTGCAAGAACGCCTCATCAATTTCAGAGATGCCTGCACCTTGTGCAGCGTTAAACAAGCCCTCGGCAAAGTTAAGCAAGCGTCGTGCATCGCCATCGGCATAAGCCAACACTTGCTCACGTACTTCTGGCGTAATGGTTAACTCTGCCGCCACTAGCTGCTGTGCGCGATCGAGCAATAGCGATAGCTCAGCTTCTGACAGTGAGTTAAGCACAAACACCTGCGCACGGCTTAACAACGCACTGTTTACCTCAAAAGAGGGGTTTTCGGTTGTGGCACCGATAAAGGTAATCAAACCACTTTCTACAAATGGCAAAAATGCATCTTGCTGACCTTTGTTAAAGCGGTGCACCTCATCCACAAACAGTATAGTTTTACGTCCGTGCTGCTGCAAAGTATGCTCTGCACGCTCTACTGCCTCACGGATATCTTTAATGCCAGATAGCACCGCAGAAATAGGGATAAACTCAGCATCGGCCGTATTGGCGATGAGGCGAGCCAAGGTAGTTTTACCTACACCGGGCGGACCCCATAAAATCATAGAAGGTAACTTACCAGACTGAAAAGCCAAGCGCAACGGCTTGCCCACGCCTAGCAGATGCGACTGGCCGACGACCTCGTCTAACGCCTTAGGGCGTAATCGCTCAGCGAGTGGTGCTTGTGGGGTGTTGGGTTCAAATAGACTGTTCAAAATAAATAGGTATCTTTCGCCACTTGTTACTCGCCCACCACATCCACACCTTTTGGTGGCTTGAATAAAAATGACTTTTCATCCAGCTTAGGGTTTACCTCTACGTTGTTAAATACAATTTTAGTGTAGTGCCCAAAACTATCTAACAACGCCATTTCTTGAATCTGGTTATCTTTGAAACCCAGCAATATCTTTTCAAAACCAGACTCTTTATCCTTAGGATGCGCACTCACCCAATTTAAATTATCACGATTGCCTGCATTAGCCAGCGTAAAAGTCTCTTCTATGGCCTTACCACCAGCCAACAATGCAGCAGGGCTGGAGCCCAACGCCTTACCGATATCACGCACAGTCACCTGAGCCAGCTCGGTGTCATATAACCACACCTGCTTACCATCACTAATGATTTGCTGCTCATATGGCTTGTTGTAATCCCACCTAAACTTATTAGGGCGCTTGAGCTGCATAGTGCCTTGCACCTCTTGCACTTTACGCCCTTGCTTATCGGTGACCACTTGGTGAAAATTGGCACGTACCGCCTGCGTTTTTTCATAGAACGCTTTTACGCTATCCATGCCATCTGCATGTGCAGTTTGCGCCAAGAAAAGTACGGGCAATACCAGTAAACCGTTGATGAAATGCAAACGAGTGTTTTGCAGTTTTTTAATAATATTCATTAAGTCAGTATGTTTTTCTTTAAAAATTAAGGCTCATGATGCGGCGCTAATACTTCACGGTTACCGTTGCTTTGCATCGCAGAAACCAAACCTGCACGCTCCATATCTTCAATCAAACGTGCGGCACGGTTATAGCCTATACGCAGCTGGCGTTGTACTGATGAAATACTGGCGCGGCGTGATTTAAGCACAATACCCACCGCCTCGTCATAAAGCGGATCAACCTCTGAGCCGCCATTGCTTGAGCTACCAGCCGCAAAATCTGCACTGCCGGCTTCTTCGGTTTCGTTGGTTAGAATACCGTCGATGTAATTCGGTTCACCTTGGGCTTTAAGATAATCTACAACCTTGTGTACTTCCTGGTCTGACACAAAAGCGCCGTGAATACGCAGCGGGTAACCGGTGCCTGGCGGCATATAGAGCATATCACCCTGTCCCAGCAAGGCTTCCGCGCCCATTTGGTCCAAAATGGTACGTGAGTCGATCTTGCTGGAAACCTGGAACGAAATACGGGTTGGCACGTTGGCTTTAATCAAGCCAGTAATCACATCCACCGACGGACGCTGCGTTGCCAATACCAAGTGTATGCCAGAAGCACGCGCCTTTTGCGCTAAACGTGCAATCAGCTCCTCCACCTTTTTACCTACGACCATCATCAAGTCTGCCAACTCGTCTATCACTACAACGATTAATGGCATTTCTTCCAACGGTTCCGGCTCGTCTGGCGTTAAGCTGAATGGATGTGGGATTTTCTCTCCGGCTTTATCTGCGTCTTTAATTTTTTGGTTATAGCCCGCAAGATTACGCACGCCTAACATAGACATCAATTTATAGCGGCGCTCCATCTCCGCTACGCACCAATTCAAGGCATTGGCAGCTTGGCGCATATCGGTCACTACTGGCGCTAACAGATGTGGAATCCCCTCGTAGACTGATAGCTCCAGCATTTTAGGGTCAATTAGAATCATACGCACCTGGCTGGCGTCTGCTTTATAAAGCACGCTTAGAATCAGCGCGTTAATGGCAACAGACTTACCTGAGCCAGTGGTACCGGCAACCAGTACGTGCGGCATTTTAGCTAAATCAGCAA
The DNA here is from genome assembly GCF_036401095.1 of Methylotenera sp. GTDB lineage: Bacteria > Pseudomonadota > Gammaproteobacteria > Burkholderiales > Methylophilaceae > Methylotenera. Next base: position 38,389 of record NZ_DASWWA010000021.1, on the reverse strand, counting down.
CCGCAGGTTTACCGCCGATATCTTTACCTAAAGAAATAGCCAGGGGCGAATGTATATCTGCATACGCCTGGCTGCCCATGATTTCTGATAAATGTACAATCTGGCGTTTAGGGTTAGGAATCTCTAAACCCATGCAGGTTTTTCCAGGTATTGTTTCCACTACACGCACGCTAACTACAGATAAAGCGCGTGCTAAGTCTTTTACCAGATTAGTAACCTGGCTGCCTTTAACCCCAGCCGCTGGCTCTAGCTCATAACGTGTAATCACAGGGCCAGGCAACGCCGTTAGCACTTTGACTTCAATACCAAAGTCCATCAGTTTGCGTTCTATCAAACGCGAGGTGAAATCCAGAGTTTCAGCAGAAGGTAACTCCACGGTGCCTGAAGGCTCATCCAATAAGTGGATAGGCGGCAATGGTGTATCAGGATGCGTATCAAACAATGGCACTTGTTTTTCTTTTTGCACGCGAACACTTTGTGCGATTTCAAGCACAGGGGCTTCAATTTGCACCGGCTCACGATCCACCACACGCTTACGTTCACTTTTAACGTACTCGATACGCTCTTGCTCAACGGCTTTACCGGCTTTTCTGTCCTGCCAGTCTTGCCATTTAAGCGTAATGAATGCATAGCTGGCAATTAAAAATGCGCCAAATTTTTCGGTGATCATGATCCATGACCAACCTGTAAACAAGCTAAAACCAACAACAAATAGCAACAGCAGCAGCATGCTAGAGCCTGTATAGCCAAACAGGCTACGTAAACCTGCGTCCACAGCATTACCCAACATACCGCCCGCGCTATCGGGCAGCACCGCTGGCAAGTCTATCAGGTGCCCGGCTTCCAAAGCGCTTGAGGAGACCAGCAGTAAAGCAAAGCCAAAGAAGTTAAATAGTAAGAACGGCTTTTCGCTCTGATCGACAACCTCTAAGGTTAAATACACAAACCACATGGCATAAAAGGCTAATACCACCCACCACCATGCAGAAAAGCCAAATACATACAGTAATAAATCAGAAATCCAGGCACCGACACTGCCGCCACCGTTCTGAATCACAGCACTATCAGGTGCAATGTGTGACCAAGAGGAATCGTTAGGGTTATAAGTAAAAAGAATGACCGTAATATACAGCCCGATGAGCACTAAACCCAGCCACCAAGCTTCTTTAATGAGCGTATTAGCGAGGGCATTAGATTTAATTACTTCAGCTTCACGGCGAGCATTAACTGGTTTAGATTTTTTGAAAAACAAGATAAACCTTTAACGTATTTTAAGTGTCGGATTTAATTATAGCAGTATCAAAGTCGCTGCGTAGCGATTAGAATATCATTCTCAATTCGAATCATAAAACGTCGTAAACCCTTAATCAGAGTCTCATGAGGAGTTCAAATGGATATTGGCATTAAAGAACAAGATAGAAAAAATATTGCTCAGGGTCTTTCACATCTATTAGCGGATACCTACACGTTATATTTGAAAACACATTACTTTCATTGGAACGTCACAGGCCCAATGTTCAACACACTGCACTTGATGTTCGAAACACAATACAACGAACTGGCACTGGCCGTTGACTTAGTAGCTGAGCGTATTCGTGCATTAGATGTTTACGCACCGGGCACTTATCGCGATTTTGCCAAATTAAGTTCAATTAAAGAGTCTGAATCTGTGCCTAAAGCACAAGACATGATTGCCGAGCTGGTAGCTGGTCATGAGGCAGTATGCCGCACAGCACGTAGCGTATTCCCAAGTGCGGACGCTGCCTCGGATGAAGCAACCGCAGACTTACTCACACAGCGTTTACAAACCCATGAAAAAACCGCATGGATGCTACGGAGTCTGCTAGAAAAATAATACGACCTTCAAGCCAAGATGACAGTCCCGCAAATTACTTAAGCGCACGAGCATGCGCTTGGCGATTGCAGACCTAGGCAAAAGCGATTGCAATCGCCATCACTTAAACTTGAAAAACAAAGCAACATACCCAACGTACTAGATACAACCTTAATTTAAGAAAGCAATCATTATGGCAACACGTCACGCCAAATTACTTATTTTGGGCTCAGGCCCTGCTGGTTATTCAGCTGCAGTTTATGCTGCACGCGCAAACCTCAAACCTGTATTAATTACCGGTATTGCACAAGGTGGTCAGTTAATGACGACAACCGAGGTTGATAACTGGCCTGCAGATGCAGATGGCGTGCAAGGTCCGGAGTTGATGGCACGTTTTCAAAAGCATGCAGAACGCTTTAACACTGAAATGATTTTTGACCACATTCATACCACACACCTCAAAGAAAAGCCGATTCGTTTAGTGGGCGATAGTGGCGAGTACACATGTGATGCCTTGATTATTGCCACCGGAGCATCGGCCAAGTATTTAGGTCTGCCAAGTGAAGAGGCATTCTCAGGTAAGGGTGTGTCCGCCTGCGCAACTTGTGATGGCTTCTTCTATAGAAATCAAGAGGTTGCTGTGATTGGTGGCGGCAACACTGCGGTTGAAGAGGCTTTATATTTAGCCAATATCGCAAGTAAAGTTACACTGGTGCACCGCCGTGATAAATTTAAGGCAGAAGCGATTTTGGTAGACAAACTGATGGCGCGCGTAGCTGAAGGCAAAATCGTACTGGAAACATTTGCCACCTTGGATGAAGTGCTGGGTGATAACACTGGCGTGACTGGCATGCGCATTAAGAATGTAACTGACGGCAGCACCAAAGACGTTGCATTACAAGGCGTGTTTATTGCGATTGGCCACAAACCAAATACAGACATTTTTGAAGGCCAGCTTGAAATGGAAGGCGGCTACATCGTGACGCAAATGGGTCGTGCAGGCAATGCAACTGCCACTAGCGTACTAGGTGTATTTGCAGCAGGCGATGTGCAAGATCATATTTACCGCCAAGCCGTCACTAGTGCAGGCACAGGCTGTATGGCCGCACTAGATGCAGAGCGTTATTTAGATCACTTGAAATAAGTAAGAATGAGGGCAATGCCCGCATTGCCCTCACTTACCCGAGTTAAAATCCAGGCATTCACATTGTGGAAGACGCAAAAGACAACGAATCTGAACTGTTTTTAGAAGCAGTTAAGGACGCGCGGCCACTCAAACCCAAGCGAGTGCATCACGCACCACTGCGCCCCAAACCAATCCCCAAACAATTTATTCGCGATGAGCAACAAGCCCTAGCTGACTCGCTGAGCGATTACTATATACCGGCACATGACATAGAAACCGGTGAAGAACTGCTTTACCTGCGCGAGGGGCACTCCCCCGATATTTTAAGCAAGTTAAGGCGCGGCCACTGGGTGATACAGGCTGCCATTGACTTGCACGGTTTAATCAGTGATGAAGCGAGACTTTACGTAGCAACCTTTTTAAACGACTGCAAAAAACGTGGTATACGCTGCGTACGTATTGTGCATGGCAAAGGCTTAGGCTCACGTAACCGCGAGCCGGTACTTAAACACAAATTGCGTGGCTGGTTAATTCAGCGTGATGAAGTGATTGCCTACGCAGAAGCGCGCCGGCAAGATGGTGGCAGCGGCGCGGTGATTGTGCTGTTAAAAGCCTAAGCCACACAGCTGTCAGAACAGATTAAGCAATAAAACCATAGCCTACATAGACTAAGAGGCGCCCAATGACGCCTCTTGTTACGATCCTTATCTATCAGAATATTAGCGGGACATATAAAAGATAGACTTTTGGGTAATACGTTCTTTAGTCCCTAATGCCTCGACCTCAAACATGATTGGATGCGTACCGCTGCGTACTGCACCATCAGCAATTTGCAGGCTTACAGCAACTAATCGCTCATTGGCAGGCTCTACCGTGAACTCGGTTTTAGATGCCATCGACAAGCCATCGATGCCAGTCACTGATACGCGATAAGCCTCTTTAGCTTCAGTCACATTGGTAATTTGCAATTGATAGACATTTTCTACCTTACCACCTGAAACCAATCTGGACATCACACCGCGGTCACGATTCACATCCACTTTAAATGCAGGGCGCATTGCCAAAGAAGCAACCAAGCCGAGCGAAAGAAGCAACAGTAGAGCACTATAAATCAATACACGCGGACGCAATATTTTTTGAATCACTTGATGCTTAGTCCAATGCTGGGCCAGGCCATTTTGCGTTGTAAAGCGGATTAAGCCGCGCGGATAACTCATTTTATCCATAATGCTGTTACATGCGTCTACACATAAGCCGCAACTGATACATTCATATTGCAAGCCATTACGGATATCAATACCAACCGGGCAAACCTGCACACAGAAGTTGCAATCAATACAGTCGCCTAAGCCTTCCTGCTTAGCATCCACTTTTCTGGAGCGGCCACTACGTGGTTCGCCACGCTCTTGATCGTAAGTCACAATTAGCGTGTCGTTATCAAACATAGCACTTTGAAAACGCGCATAAGGACACATGTGTTTGCACACTTGCTCACGTAAAAAACCTGCATTGCCATAAGTAGCTAGGCCATAAAAACAGATCCAGAAAGTCTCCCAAGGGCTGAGTCTAACCTGAATAATGCTATCTAATAGCTCACGTATCGGTGAAAAATACCCTAAGAAAGTGAACCCTGTAAAAATTGAGAAACTAATCCAAGCCAGATGTTTCAACGATTTTATATATAGCTTTTTAACACCAAACTTAGACCCATCCAGACGGATACGTGCCGCTCTATCCCCCTCAATTTTACGTTCCATCCATAAAAATATTTCGGTGTAGACCGATTGTGGGCAAGAAAAACCACACCACAGCCTACCGGCAACCGCTGTAAACAGGAACAAAGCTAACGCTGCAATGATGAGAATAATCACCAGATAAATTAAGTCTTGCGGGTAAAGTACCAAGCCAAAAATATAGAAACGGTGGGTACTGATATCTAGCAACATCGCCTGCCGCTCGCCCCACTGCAGCCAAGGCACACCGTAAAACACAATTTGCGTGATCCATATCATCACCCAACGCCAGTTTTTGAAAAAACCGAAGGTATTGCGTGGGTATATCTTGGCCTGAGCCTCGTACATTGGCATAAAGCCACCCGGTGCAGGCGCTATCGGAATGACTTTCTTCGATGTGGTTTTAGCATCTTTCATTTGCAGTCCTTGCTTACAATAAAATAACTTAAGTTAAACTGATGTAAATCTTTGGTTTTATACAGCGATTAATGGTTTGGCGTGTTAGTTTTAATCGGCTGTCGATAAGATTTTTGGTAGGTATCGCTAAAGGTATGCAAGGCATCTAATGCCAACTGCGCATCATGACCCGGTTTAATCAGAAAGCTATCAAAGCCACATCTAGCCAAGTAATACACCGTATCAATCATCACATCCCCCACAGCTCTGAGCTCCCCATGCCATTGGTAGACATTTCTTAATAATTGCGCCAGTGAATACCCCCTGCCATCCGTATAATTTGGGAAATCTATCGCGATCAATGCAATATCGGCCTGACACAATGCATGTAGCTGGGTGCTGATAGCGTCATCAAAATCAGCATCTGAAGGAATAAATACAGCCACTGGAAATTGCCTGCCTTCCAATAACAAACGATGTGCAACCCAAGTATCAAAAGTCACCATCCAGACTGCATCATCGGGAGGAATCAACAATGCTTGCTCGTTATTTACATCAAAGCATTGCATCTCGTTCACAGTAAGCTGACCGCCACGAATTAAGTTTTGCTTAGATTCAGACATTGGCTTCCCTCACTAAGTTTGAAGTCTTTGCTAATAACGGGTCCATATAGACATCTTTCTTGAACGGCTCAATCCCGACACGATCAACCACATCAATAAACCGCTCTACATCACTCTCTCGGATTGATAAATATGTTTGAATTAATCGTGCAATGACATCTGGCACTTGCTCACGCGCAAACGATGGACCAATCACTCGCCCAATTGCTGCACTGGCGTTACTATCTCCACTTAATTTGGCATCAGTTTTAAGCGCGCCAGACTGCCTGCCGCCCAAGGTGATTTGGTACCACTCCTCACCCGCTTTATCCACGCCCAAAATGCCGATATGGCCTACATGATGATGGCCGCAAGAGTTCATGCAGCCAGATAAATTAAGGTCAAGCTCACCTATCTCGTGCACATAATCTAAATCGTCAAATTTTTGCTGGATAGCCTCTGCCACTGGGATAGAAACGGCATTTGCTAAGCTGCAGTAATCTCCGCCCGGGCAAGCAATGATGTTGGTAATTAGCCCAATATTAGGAGTTGCCAGATTAAGCACGCTCAGTTCTTGCCATAAGGCATAAAGCGACTTGGTTTTAACATCAGGCAAAATGATATTTTGCTCATGCGAAACACGTAGCTCACCAAAGCCGTAGTTGTCAGCCATTTCGGCCAGTACATCCATCTGGTCTGCAGTAATATCGCCTGGAGGGGAACCTGTCGCCTTTAGTGACACAGTCACCGATGAGTAACCGGCAATTTTATGACGGTGGATATTGGTGCGGAACCAGCGTGCAAAAGCCGGGTTGCCTTCTAAGTGGTGCGCAATGCTAGTGCCATCATCGTCTTGCAACTGCTTATAGCTGGGCCAGGTGAATTTATCTGCAATCGTGCTGACAAATTCTGCGGTCACTGTGTCGGCGCCACCCTTAATGCGCGCCCATTGTTCGCTTACCTGATTGGCAAACACTTCGGGCGTGAGGTCTTTGACCAAAATCTTGATGCGGGCCTTGTATTTGTTGTCGCGCCTACCATGTAGGTTATAAACTCGCAGTGTTGCCTGCAAGTAAGTCAGCAAGTCATACCAAGCCACAAAAGGATTAATCAGCTTGCCTACAAGCGGTGTTCTGCCTAAGCCACCGCCTACAAACACTCTAAAGCCAAACTCACCGTTGTGCTCAATCGCCTGCAAGCCGATGTCATGCACGCCGATGGCAGCTCGGTCTGTAACAGAACCGCTCACGGCGATTTTGAATTTACGTGGCAAAAATGCAAACTCAGGATGCAGCATAGACCACTGCCGAATAATTTCGCACCAGACCAAGGGGTTAATGATTTCGTCGTACGCCACTCCGGCAAAATGGTCAGTGGTGGTGTTGCGGATACAATTACCGCTAGTTTGAATCGCATGCATTTGCACGGTGGCAAGCTTAGCTAAAATATCAGGCGCGTCTTCCAAACGCGGCCAATTAAACTGAATATTTTGCCGCGTAGTAAGGTGGGCGTAGCCTTTATCCCAACGCCGCGCAACATAAGCCAAGGTACGCAGTTGGTTAGAGGTTAACATCCCGTAAGGGATTGCCACGCGTAGCATGGGAGCATGCCGCTGAATATACAATCCATTTTGCAAACGCAGCACTCGAAAATCATCTTCAGAGAGCTGACCGTTGAGAAAACGCTGCGTCTGCCCTCTGAACTGGGCAACCCGCTGCTCTACCAACTTCTGATCTATTTCATCATAGATATACATTTAATCACCTTAAAAATTGGCTTTGCTACAACAGCCAAGTTATTTTTTACAGTGACTAAAGCTTAAGGCTTGGTGCTAATGAATAACAGAGACAGATGCTTACGAAAAAAGCATAACAGATAGAAAATTCTTACGGTAAAGGCTGCGGCATTAATCCTAATACTAGCGTAGCCAATGTGGACAGCGCAGCTTCAATGCGTGCATCCCAAATATGCCCGTAGTTCAAACGGACATAGCTGGTAAAGTGGCGCTGCGCAGAAAATATCGGTCCAGGCGCAATGCTAATGCCATTATTGAGAGCAAGCTTATGCAACTCAAGTGCATTGACGCCATCTGGTAACTTAACCCATAAAAAGTAGCCGCCTTGCGGTAAGGTTAAGCAGGTGCCGGCAGGAAAATAGCGCTCAATGGCTTCTACGAACTTAATTTGATTTACTAATAAAGCATGGCGCAAATTGCGCAGATGCTTGTCATAACCGCCTTTTTGCAAATACTTAGCAATTCCCACCTGCGCTGGAACTGATGCAGAAATAGTGGTGGTTAATTTAAGCCGTGCTACCGCTTTGGCAAATCGCCCCGGTGCAACCCAGCCCACGCGGTAGCCAGGAGCAAGGCATTTAGAAAATGACGAACAATGCATCACCAGGCCTTCGGTATCAAAAGCCTTGGCTGGTACTGGCCGCTTATCACCAAAATATAACTCGCCGTAAACATCATCTTCAATCAACGGCAATTGATACTTGGTAATCAGTGCTACCAACGCTTGCTTCTTCTCGTTCGAAAGCAAGCTACCCAAAGGATTCTGAAAGTTAGTCATTAACCAGCAAGCTTTAGGCTGATGCTGCACAATGGCACGCTCCATTGCCGCTAAGTCTACCCCGTCTTTAGGGTGGCTAGGAATCTCAACCGCTCGTAAGCCAATGCGCTCTATGGATTGCAATGCCGCATAAAAGGTTGGTGACTCGATAAGTACAGTATCCCCAGGGCGGGCAACTGCCATCAGGCATAAATTCAATGCCTCTAACGCACCATTTGTCACTACAATTTCATCTGCCGTCACATGCAAGCCATCAACCATGTAACGTAAGGCAATCTGCCGCCTAAGGTTAATGTCCCCTGCGCTTAGATTATCTACACTGGCCCAAGGGTCCATAATCTGAACGCTAGACGCCATAGTCTTGGCTAGATTCGCCCGCGGAAACAACAGCGGACTAGGAAACGCAGAGCCTAAAGGCACGACGCTTTTGAGCCGAATTGACTCCAGCACCTCAAACACCAGTTCACTCACATCTACCTGTGTAGATTCTAATTGGCTCTCAATAACAGGCGCAGGTGAAGATGGCATACTCAGCGCACCGCCAGTGACAAAATATCCGGAGCGTTCACGCGCGGTAATTAGGCCTCTCGCCTCCAACAGGTAATATGCCTCTAGTACAGTTGCAGCACTTACATCACGGCTAACACTAGCTTGACGTACAGAAGGCAGCTTGTCTCCACGGCACAAAACCCCCTCTTGAATAGACTGGGCAATAGAGTTAGCAAGCTGCTCGTAAAGCTTCATAGCTTTCCTGTGATATTAAGTGTGTACAAATGGCATGCTACCTTATACGCCAGAAATTACTACCCAAGCCATGGCACTAGCTTATATAAAAACCAATGCTGGCTTCTAGCTAAAACAATGTCAAAACCATACTGAATCATTAAAATTTTTATAGATAAATGGCAGAAAATACATAAATACTGGTGCAAATCATAAAATAATTTAACTTATAACTATATGAATATATTAACAATTAAATAAATATTGAAATTATTTTAAATATTTTTTGCTTTTACCCTAAATAATCTAAATTTGCTGCCGTTAAAGAATCATAAGATACGGCAAAATTTAAACTTAATTTATCAACCTAATAACAATTTAAGACACGATTTTAAGGGCTAACATGTTTAATTCTTCAATAGATGGTTACGGCGGCATAAAAATGCCAATCAGCACGCAACAAACTACAGACGCGAAAGCTACTGCCCAAGCCAATAGCGCGAATCGTGCAGCATTAAAGTCAGTAGATACGTCTGATAATAGAACATCCACTGAAGCGAATAAAGACATGTTGACGGCAGCCGTCAACAAACTGAATGAACTGGTAGCGCCAGCGCTGCAAACGGTACAATTCTCGATGGATGAAGAGGCTGGTCGCATGATTGTAAAAGTCATCGATACGGCAACGCAAAAAACTATCAGGCAAATTCCTAATGAAGAGGTGTTAGCCTTTTCAAAAACACTGGGTAGACTACAAGGCCTAGTGGTAAGAGAACGCGCTTAATCAGGCTGCTTCTTGTCTGCTAAAAATACTTTAGCTGCATCACCTACAAAATAAGCATTTGCGGTTTTCATGTTACCGCAAATGCTTCATACGAACTATTTCACCCCAATACCAAGCCTAAACCGGCGCATTCAGCACCCAAGCTGATAACGCCCAAACCCTATAAACCTAACTCGCTCAAGCTGGCATAATCATCAGGTCTACGCCCTATCGGCCATAAAAACTTACGCTCAGTCTCTTTGATTGGTAAATCGTTAATACTGGCATAACGTAACTCCATTAAACCATTAGCATCAAACTGCCAGTTCTCATTGCCATAAGAACGGTACCACTGCCCAGAATCATCATGCCACTCATAGGCAAAGCGCACCGCAATACGGTTGTGGTCATACGCCCACAGCTCTTTAATTAAGCGGTACTCTAATTCACGCACCCATTTACGGGTTAAGAACGCAACAATTTGCTCACGCCCGGTTAAAAACTCTGCACGATTACGCCACTGGCTATCTGGCGTATATACAAGTGATACACGCTGCGGGTCTCGGCTATTCCAGCCATCTTCAGCCATGCGTACTTTCTGCATAGCAGTTTCACGCGTAAAGGGTGGTAACGGTGGCTTTACTTCATTGGCTGCAGACATTTCTTCACTCCTAAAGTATGAACATATTTAACTGACAAACCCGAGAAAAAACTAGTAACGCTATTCCCCCAAAAAGCCGCCGCTTTGGTGCGCCCATAACGTTGCATAGATACCGCCTTGTTTAATCAAGGCTTGGTGGTCACCCTCTTCTACAATTCTGCCATCATCCAGCACGATTAAGCGATCCATCGCGGCAATAGTGGAGAGCCTATGCGCAATTGCCACCACAGTTTTACCCTGCATCAAATCATACAGGCTAGCTTGTATTGCTTGCTCCACTTCCGAATCCAGCGCGCTGGTGGCTTCATCTAGCAGCAAGATGGGAGCGTCTTTTAAAATAACACGTGCAATCGCGATACGCTGACGCTGGCCGCCAGACAACTTCACGCCACGTTCGCCCACATGTGCATCATAACCGGTACGGCCTTTGGCATCACGCAAGCCTAAAATAAACTCATGGGCTTCTGCACGCTTTGCCGCATCAATCATCTCTTGCTCTGTGGCGCTTGGCCGCCCGTACAGAATATTGTCACGCACGCTGCGGTGCAGCAACGATGTATCTTGTGTCACCATTGCAATCTGGCTGCGTAAACTGTTTTGCGTCACATCGCGTACATCCTGGCCGTCGATTAACACACGGCCACTCTCTACATCATAAAAGCGTAGCAGCAAATTCACAATAGTGGATTTCCCAGCGCCAGAGCGCCCTACCAAGCCAACTTTTTCACCTGGTCGAATATTCAAACTCAAGGCTCTTAATACTGAGGTCTGCATGCCGTAGGCAAAATCTACCTGATCAAATATGATTTCACCAGTACTGACTTTTAATGCCGGTGCGTCAGGTTTGTCGATAATCTGCTGTGTTAAAGAAAGCGTATTTACCCCATCTTGCGCGGTGCCTATATGCTCATAAAGCGAGGTAAGCTCCCACATTACCCAATGCGAAATACCATTAAGACGCAGTGCCATAGCGGTAGCAGCAGCCACACCACCAACGCTCACCTCATTATGCGTCCATAACCACAGGGCAACACCAGAGGTTGCAATCACTAATAGCATATTAAGAATATGATTGGTAAATTCTACACCTGACACATAACGCATTTGCTTATGCACAGTACCTAAAAACTCACTCATGGCAGACTTTGCATAATAAGCCTCACGACCAGCATGTGAAAACAATTTCACCGTGCTGATATTGGTATAGGCATCTGTAATGCGCCCCGTCATTAAGGAGCGGGCATCCGCTTGATTTTGTGAAACTTTAGCCAGCCTTGGTACAAAGTAGCTAAGCGAAATCACATAACATACGACCCAGACCAAAAAAGGTAGTACCACTATGGCATTAAAATGCCCAACCACAGCCACCATAGTGACAAAGTAAATTACTACAAACACTAGGATATCCGCCACAATAAACCACACATCACGCACGGCTAGCGCAGTTTGCATCACCTTGGCAGAAACGCGGCCGGCAAATTCATCCTGATAAAAGCTCATGCTTTGCCCAAGCATTAAACGGTGAAAGTTCCAGCGTAAGCGCATAGGAAAATTACCAGCCAAGGTTTGATGCTTAATCAAGGTTTGCACGGCAATCAAAATACCGCTGAAAATGAGTAACCCAGCCAGAATCAATAAATGATTTTTTTCTGTTTGCCATAGCAGTGCAGGCGAGGTTTTGCTTAACCAATCCACCACCTTGCCCATCACTGCAAACAACATGGCTTCAAAGCCGCCAATCATGGCAGTAAAGAATGTCATCACTAAAATAAATAGGCGTGAGCCTTTGGTGCAAGACCATAAAAATGGCCATAACGCATTAGGTGGTGGTACGATTTCTTTTGCAGGAAAAGGATTTAACAGGTTTTCAAACCAGCGCAGCATAGTGGCCTTTGGTAGATGTGATTAGATAGGTTGCAACAAGCATACAGCTTCTGCTGCAATACCTTCACCGCGGCCGGTAAAGCCAAGCTTTTCAGTGGTGGTTGCTTTGACGTTGATTTGCGTTACCTCAACACCACAATCTGCAGCGATATGTACACACATGGCAGCCGTATGTGGCCCTAATTTAGGCGCCTCGCACATCACCGTGGCATCAATATTGCCCACAACATAGCCATGCTCCCGCACCAAATTCACCACATGCCGTAGCAACTGACGCGAATCTATACCTTTGTAGCGCATATCGCTTGGAGGGAAATGTTTACCGATATCACCTTGCGCCACCGCACCCAGCAATGCATCACAAATTGCATGCAGCAATACATCTGCATCCGAATGGCCATCCAGCCCTTTTTCGTACGGAATATCCACACCGCCAATAATGCACTTGCGACCAACCACTAAAGCATGCACATCAAAGCCATGACCAATTCTCATTATGCGATTTCCTTTTGTATCAACACTTCCATCAATGTCATATCTTGTGGGTAGGTAATTTTCATGTTTCTTAGTGAGCCCACTACCAACTTTGGTTCCAAACCGAGCGCTTCTATGGCTTGCGCCTCATCCGTAGGCGCGCCGTCAAAGCTCTCTAAAGCGCGTTTCAGCAGGCTATAACGGAACATTTGCGGGGTTTGCGCTTGCCATAGGCCATCACGTGGAATCGTACTTTTAACCCGAGAATCCGTATTAGACTGCTTTAAGGTATCAGCCAACGGCAGCGCCAGTAGCCCACCAACTGCATCATGCTCCAAGCTATCTAATAAGGTATTGAGTAGAGCCAATGTTAAACCTGGACGCGCAGCATCATGCACCAATATCCAGTCGTCCTCATCCATCTGCGGCTGCAAAGTTAGCAAAGTGTTTAACACTGTCTGTGCGCGCGTTTCACCACCGGTGTAATGCAGCTGCAACCTGCTATTGGCATCCAACTCGAGATTACGCCAGAAATAATCCTCAGGGCTTAATGCCAAATTAATACTGGCAATGCGTGGCGAGGCAAAAAACGTCTGGACACTGTAAGAAATCATCGGCTTGCCAGACAACGGCAAATACTGTTTGGGAATAGCAGTTTCCATCCGATTACCAATGCCTGCTGCGGGGATAACAATGTGAAAACGCGCCATACTAAGCCATCAATAAATTAAAAATCATGCTTGGATTCTAACATAGCCACCCTGATGGTTTTAAAAATTACCATGTACAGCCAGCAGCATAGGCTGCGCCAGTAACATTGAACTGGCTTGTCGTTTTCAAGCTAGCTGCCGATTTAGGAAATCAAAAATCCTATCATCATTGCAATGTGCCACATTAAAACGCAGCCATGATGACGGCTCCTGATAAGGGCGGAACAAGTTTCCTGGCGCGAGCATGATGTTTTCTCTTGTTGCCAACGTGGCAACTTCTGCGGCATTTTTTCCCTCCGGCAACTCCGCCCACACGAACATGCCGCCGACAGGGTCTGCATGTAATGTGAGGCCACTTTGCTCTAGCTGCCCAATTACCTGACTGCGCACCTCCTGCAAACGCGAGCGCACACGCTCTACATGTTTGCGATAACGCCCCTCTATTAATATTTGGTACATAATCCTTTGGTTAATTTCAGAGGTAGTCAGACCTGAAAGCAACTTTAGATCCAGCAACCTTGCCGCCAGCTCTGGAGCACAGGCGATAAAACCTACGCGCAGGCTGGCCGAGATAGTCTTGGAGAAACTGCTGATGTAGATTACGCGTTTAAGCTGATCCAAAGTTGCCAATCTAGGCGCGTTACTTGGGTGCAAATCGCCATAGATATCGTCCTCCACAATGTACAGTTGGTGCTTTTCTGCCAACTGTAAAATTTGATGCGCCACCGCCAAGCTGGTGCTGGTACCGGTTGGGTTATGCAGCACCGTATTGGTAAAAAATAATTTAGGCTTAAACTCCTGAATCAACTGCTCCATGCGCGCTGCATCTGGCCCATCTATATTGCGCGGAACGCCAATTAATTTAGCACCCAGTGTTTTCAAATAGCCAAACAGTGTGTAATAGCCAGGGTCATCAATCAAAACAGCATCGCCTGGTCTAATCAACAGGCGCGCAGCCAAGTCTAGGCCATGCGTAGCGCCATTGGTCATGATGACTTGATTCACTTCGGCACTAATGCCTATATCAGACAAATGCTTTTGTAACAGATGCTGGCGTAATGGCAGATAGCCACTTACATCACCATAACCCGTTAAAAACTCACCCGGCTTGCGTGATAGCTCATGCAAACTTTTCTGTATTACATTTGCACTTAACCAATCACTAGGCAGCCATCCACAACCGGGCCGCACTGCACCTGATATATCCTGAAAGGTATTATGTAGCAGCCATAACACATCATCGGCTTGCTCCAGGCGGCAAGTACTAGCCGTAGAGATTTCAATCTGCTGCCGTGCCGCAACATAAAAGCCAGAGCCGCGACGTGACCCCAAATACCCTAATGCAACTAAGCGATCATAAGCATCAACCACAGTAAACCGACTGACATTATGTTGGCTGGCAAAGTTACGTATAGAAGGCAGGCGCGTGCCAGCCCGCAGCACACGTTCTTCAGTTAAGCGCTTCACACCTAAAACTATTTGCTCTACTAGTGGCACGGAGTCTTCAGGGTTTAATGTAAGTAAAGGCGATGCATCTGGCATGGTGTTTTGACCTGTACAGTTCTATCTAGTGAATAACAAATTGTACATGTAGTGTCATGGTATAGAAAGTTATAGTGTTATCAGTCAACACACGGAACAACCTCATCATGAATCGCATTCTGCTAGCAGCCAGCTTAATTTTATTAGCGATAACAGGCTGCCAGTCTAAGGTGGAACAAGCAAGCAACTCAACCAATACCGCCGCACACTCTCTACTAACAGCTAAAGATGAGAAAGCATGCCTGACCAATTTTCCTGGAAGCCTAGCCGGATGCGAACCTAGCACCTCTAAGCAAACGCGCTTTGTATTGGTGCGCTCGGTCGCTATTCCTGAAAATTAGCAAGCCATTGCTTACAAAGCAACACGTTCAATACCCAGTAAACCTTAGCTATGTATATTCCGCCACATTTTGCAGAAAATCGCCCGCAAGCACTTTTTGACATCATGACATCCCACCCACTTGGTACGCTAGTAACGCAAGGCGCTAATGGCCTGGATGCTAACCACTTTCCATTTGAGCTGGATAAAGACACGGGAGAGTTCGGCACACTGCGCGCGCATGCAGCAAAAGCTAATCCAATTTGGAGTGAAACCGCTAGCAACGATGAGGTACTGGTGATATTTAAAGGCTTAGATGCATATGTGTCGCCTAACTGGTACCCAAGCAAACACGAAACTCACCAGCAAGTGCCCACCTGGAACTACCAGGCAGTGCATGTGTATGGAAAAATCAGGTTTATAGAAGATGCGCACCAATTGCGCTCAATGCTTGAGCGCCTCACCCATACGCACGAACATAAAGTACAGCAAGAATCTCCCTGGTGCATGTCAGATGCCCCGCCAGACTATATAGATGCCATGCTCAAGTCTATAGTAGGCATTGAAATTACCATCACCAAAATGATAGGTAAATCAAAGCTCAGCCAAAACAAGCATGTGCAAGACAGAACCAACCTAGCAGCAGAACTAGAGCGCCACGGGCACACTGCAATCGCCGAGGCTACACTCAAAAGCATACCATCTGTATAGAAAACTCACGAAGTATCAACCTAAATAAGCAAATAAACACTTAAAATAAAAAAGTCTCTTACTAAGAACAAGAATTAAAAAACTAATGTCTCGTTTCGGCCCTTAGAGCAGACATTCAGATAGTTAATCAAAAAGCTCTTTGTTAGAGCACTCATGGGAATAAGAGTGCTCTAAGCGTAATATGGATATTAGCAATCTGTAGGTTAAGTAGTGGTACCTAGAGCTGTTGAGGATCTCTCCGTTGCATTATCTGGGTACCTAATTTTGAACCAGATGGCATACATCGCGGGAAGAAACACTAGCGTCAATATTGTGCCAGCAAAAGTGCCGCCAATCAGGGTATATGCCAGCGTTCCCCAAAATACTGAATGCGTGAGCGGAATAAACGCCAGAATCGCAGCCAAGGCGGTAAGGATCACTGGTCTGGCACGCTGAACAGTAGCTTCGACGACTGCGTCAAAAGGGTTTAATCCTTCTTTTAGGTTATGCTCTATCTGCCCAATGAGGATCAGCGTATTGCGCATTAAGATGCCAGACAGAGATATCAGACCAACCAATGCATTGATACCAAAGGGCTGCTGGAATATTAGCAACGTTGGGACGACACCGATTAGCCCTAACGGACTGGTAGCAAACACCATGACCATGGATGCTATCGAACGCACCTGAAGGATAATGATTAACAATGTAAGCGCAATCATAATCGGGAACAAAGGCAATAGTGCTTTGGTTGCCTTACCCGACTCCTCAGTAGCCCCGGCTTCTTCGATTCTGTAACCAGCTGGAAGTTTGGCGATAATGGGTTGCAATTGTTTCAGGATTGAGGCCGACACCTCTGGCGGCTGCAAGTCTTCAGCAATGTCACCACGTACGGTAATCGTCGGGCTACGATCGCGTCGACGGAGAGTTGGCTCTTCCATACGGATATCAACGAAACCAATCTGTGACAATGGGACACGTTGCCCTGTTGAACCGATTAGTGTAAACCCGGATATTTTCTCAGGATCTAGGCGCATGTTTTCTGCTGCCCGACCAACAACCTGTACCGAGCGAATATCCTCACGAACTTCCGTGACTGGCACGCCGCTCAGCAGAAACTGAAGTTGCTGTGCGACACTGTTGGAAGTGAGTCCTACAGCCTGAAGCCTGTCCTGCTGAATAGTGAAATGCAGTGCTGGAACCCGTGCATCCCAATCAGCATTGACGGTTCGCATCATCGGACTTGCGTCTATCACTTGACGTACTTCGGCTGCAATTGTGCGTAGTTTTTCTGGGTCCTGCCCAGCAACTCGAAAAGCCACTGGATAGGGGGAATACGGTCCGAATACCAGTTGTGTAACACGTACGCGGGCTTCCGGAGCCAATCCATCTGCAATGGCCTGACGTAATCTTAGTTTCAGAACCTCACGCTCCTCTTGATTGTCTGTTCGCACTACAAGTTTAGCAAAGGACGGATCAGGCAGTTCGGGCGACATGGCGAGATAGAAGCGTGGAGCACCTTGGCCAATATAGGACGTCACAATTTTCGCTTCCTTTTGTCTCGCCAGCCAAGCTTCAAGCTTGGCCGTGGCGGCACTAGTCTGCGCAATAGAGGTTCCGTAAGGCATTTGAACCTCGACCAACACCTCAGGGCGGTCAGAGGTTGGGAAAAACTGCTTCTTCACAATAGCCATGCCAAGAATAGACACTACAAAAGCGCCTATAACAATGGCAGCAACAATCCACTTATGTTGAATGACTTTTCCCAACAACGAGCGAAAACGTTTGTAATTAGGGCTACTATAGATTGCATCGTGACCACCCTCGATCTTCTTGAGCTCCGGAAGCATCTTTACACCTAAATAGGGGGTGAATACTACGGCAACGATCCAGGATGCAATTAACGCAGTGCCAACGACCCAGAACATATTACTGGTGTATTCCCCAGCAGTGGACTGTGCAAAACCATTGGGCATAAAACCGATGGCAGTTACTAGAGTGCCGGATAACATTGGTGCTGCTGTATGGCTCCAGGCATAAGCTGATGCAGCTATGCGACTGTAGCCTTCCTCCATTTTCACAACCATCATTTCGATTGCGATAATTGCATCGTCAACCAGTAGACCAAGCGCTAGAATCAGAGACCCTAATGTGATGCGATCGAAATTTTTGCCTGTGGCTGTCATGACTACAAACACGATGGCCAGTGTCAGTGGCACAGCCGCCGCAACGACAAGACCGACGCGCCAACCCATGCTCAGGAAGCTCACCAGCATAACCACGAGAAGAGCAACGAAGAATTTAACCATGAATTCATCGACCGATGTATCGATATTTACAGCTTGGTCAGTTACTTTAGTTAAGCTCATACCCAATGGTAAATCAGCACTTATAGATGCGACTTCCGTATCTAATGCTGTTCCCAGATCTAGGCCATTCCACCCCTCACGCATTACTATGCCGAGCAGTAGTGCTGGTTCGCCATTATTGCGGACGAAAAATGTCGATGGGTCTTCGTAACCACGTTCTACTGTCGCCACATCCGATAGCTTCAGTATTCGACCTTTAGCCGATATCGGTGTGTCACGGATTTTCTGCAGTTGGTCAAAAGCGCCTTCAATTCGTATAAATACTTTTGTACCTTTGGTGTCAATCGAGCCTGCTGGCGTTAATACATTTTGGTTATTTAGTGCGGAAAAAATTTCCTGCGGTGAAATACCCAGTGTCGCGAGACGGTCATGGGAAAAACCTACGTAAATGCGCTCTGGTTGCTCGCCGATTATATTCACTTTTTTAACGCCAGCCACATGCAGCAGACGCTGACGCATTTTTTCGGCATCTCTAACCAATAGTCTTTGAGGCTCTCCTTTTGCTTTTAATGCAAATAGAGCAAAGGTAACGTCCGCATATTCGTCATTCACCATAGGGCCGATGACCCCAGCCGGTAGATTTTTTGATTCGTCGCTTATTTTCTTTCGCGCTTGGTAGAACTCTTCTTTAACTTCCGATGGTGGCGTGCTGTCGAGCAAGGTCACTGTGGTAAAAGCCAGACCAGGACGGGTGAAGGTTTCCGTACGGTCGTACCAGCGCAATTCCTGCATGCGCTTTTCTATTTTCTCCGCAACTTGATCCTGCATTTCCTGAGCTGTCGCCCCTGGCCAAGCTGTAATCACAGTCATTATCTTTATGGTAAATGGAGGATCTTCGGCCCTGCCCATCTTGAAAAAGGCGATGGTGCCAGCAATGGTGATCAGAAGGATTAGAAACAGGGTGATTGAGCGCTCACGAACTGCAAGCGCAGAAAGATTAAAGCCGCTCATTTTACTTCCCCATTGTTTAAAACTGAGGTACTTGAGTCATTATTAGCGACTTTGACTTTTTCGCCTTCGTGAAGAAGGTGAGCACCAAGCGTGATGATTTGATCATTCACCTTGAGATTGCCTTCTACACGTGCGGCATCATCACTTAGACTTATAATTTTTACTGGGCGCCAAGTTACGTATATTGGACTTCCCTCAAGCACCCAAACTCCTGAACCTTTGCCGGAGTCGAAAATTGCTCCAAGCGGCACTTCTAAACTAGATTTAGTCGAAGAGCCGCTTTGCTTGATTTGAATAGTAACAGTCGCGCCAAGAGGAGCATTAGCTAAAGCTTGACCTAATACATATCTTGCTTCAAACGTGCGAGACACCCCATCAGCTGACTCCGAAAGCTGCCTCAATTTTGCAGGCACGGCCACATTATCTTTTCCGAAAAGATTAGCCTGTGCAATAGAACCTAGCGAAGGGCGCAAGGTTTCCGGTAGATGTACGATAGCTTCGCGCTTTCCTGAGTGTGCTATTCGCAAGACCGTCTGACCAGCGCTGACGACTTGACCTGGTTCGGCCAGCGTATCTACTACTACACCATCCGCATCAGCGAGTAATACCGCATAGCTGGATGCATTCTTTGCCACATCAGCTTGAGCTTCAGCTGCTTTGAGTTGCGCTTTGGCTGAATCAGCTGCCGCTTTGATTTGATCATAAGTTGAAGCGGAAATAGCACCAGCCTCAACTAGCCCACGATGCCTAATTTCATCTTCTGCTGTTTGATTGGCACGGGCCTTTGCGGCCATTACTGCTTCATGCTGTCCATTTGCAGCCAACTTCAGATCGATAGGGTCGATGCGCATGAGTGGTTGACCATGTTTGACGATTTGGCCTGTATCGACTAAACGCTCAAGCACTTTGCCTGAAACACGAAACCCAAGGTCACTTTGAACCCTAGCAGCGACGGTTCCAGTGAATGAACGTGATGAATCAGAAGCTGCTTGAACACCTCCAGTTTTAACAAGTGGAATTTGTGTACGGGGGTCAATTGACGCTTTTTCAGTGCATGCAACAAATGCCAGTGGGAAAAGGCCAATAACAATCGTTGAACTAAGTTTACGACTAAACATGAAGGTCACCTTTTTAAAGTAGTAACCTGCATTCTCACATCTAGTGACCAATTAAGTCAATAGTCACTACAATATATTAGTTGTTTATGGAGCTAAACTTCGCAATATAAGACTAGAAAGAATCATGGGCGCCTGTTCAGCAAGGTTAAGATTGTGCTGAAGCAACAACGGATTGGTATAAGGTTGCATCACCAAATAGATGGCATTGACCGTTTCATCTATTGGTGTTTTCCGTTCAAACTCCCCTGTATCGCGCCCTTCGAGAATAATCTGCAAGATGATTTTTTTGATTTCAATTTGATAATTTACCGTAGATTGCCATTGCTCACTCGCGGCAGACGATGCAATATCATAGAGCTTACGATCTTGAAAAAAAAGATTTGAGCTTTCTGCTACAGCGGCTTTAAACATACGCCGAAATCGTTCTGAAGCTGTGGGAGCGTCTACCATCCCTTTATTAATCGCATTCAATATAGCGCTTAAAGTATTGGAGCAGATCACCTCACCAATCGCCTGCTTTGTAGCAAAGAATTTATAGATGTAGGCTTTGGAAAAGCCAATTTCTTTAGCCAGGTCGGAAACGGTTGTTTTCTCGTAGCCATAACGACTGAAATATTCAGCTGCTGCTTCTACGATCTGATCACGAACATTGTGCTCAGAAGGGCCTCTTGGGATGGGTTGTGGTTTCTTAATCATTCTAATAGCATACCTTGACTTTGGGGGATTGACAAATGGTGACCATATTGTAATATAGTCACTTATTAAATTAAATAAGTTCAAGGAACGTCATGTTAATTTCTCGTCCTATCGTTGTTTTTTTAAGTGCAGGGTTAATAGCCGGCTGTGCCGTTGGCCCAGATTACAGAAAGCCAGACCTAGCATTCTCCAATAAATATTTTGGCGAAGCTCAACTTGAAAAACGCAATGAACTATCTAATCCTGACTTTGCGAATGCTGATCTTGCAACTTGGTGGGATGGATTTGGAGATGCGCTATTAAGTCGGTACGTGCGATTAGCGTTAGAGCAAAATTTGGATATAGCGCAAGCTACTGCACGCATCGCACAAGCTAAATCAGGTCTTGGATCTGCACAAGCTGCATTATTGCCTTCAGCTAATGTAAATGTGCAAGCGATAAGAAATCACCAGTCGCTGGAATCGCCTCTTGGACAAGTTCTTAACTCGGTACCTAGCTATGACAGGAATGCAAATCTTTATGAAGCCAATCTAAACGCAAGTTGGGAGCTGGATATATTTGGAGGATTGCGCCGCGATCAAGAAGCTGCAGTGGCGGAATACCAAGCGGCCAAAGCGGGAGCGATTGCCACTCGTCTAGCTGTTGCTGCACAAACCTCAGATATTTATATCACCATTCGTGGTTTACAGTCTCGGCTTGATATTTCAAGAAAACAACTTGAGACGCAACAGCATCTTCTATCAAAAGTAAATTTACTGTATTCCAAAGGTCTAGCTCCTCGACTTCAAGTGCAGCAAGTAGAAGGCGCTGTTGCGCAGGTTAAAGCGGTTATACCTGTGCTAGAAAGTGCACTTGATATTTCCATGAACGGACTTGATGTGATGCTTGGAGCTGCACCTGGCACTTACAGAGCCGAACTGGGTAAAGTCAGCCCAATTCCTGTTGCGCCGCAAATATCTTCAATCGGATCCCCTGCAGATTTACTGCGTCGCAGGCCAGACCTAATCGTGGCGGAACGTCGACTAGCTGTAGCAAATGCAAAAATTGGCGTGGCAGTTTCTGAATATTATCCAAAGCTCGCTCTGAGCCTATTGATTGGTAGTGCTACAGCCATATCAGGGGGAAATCTATTCAGCAGTGCTGCGAACCAGGCAGCGGGCGTAGTAGGTTTACGCTGGCGCTTGTTTGACTTCGCACGCATTAATGCACAGATTGATCAAGCAAAAGGTCAGGAAGCAGAAGCTTTGGCAGCCTATCGACAATCAGCGCTGCGTGCGACAGAAGATGTGGAAAATGCCATTTCTGCCTTGGTTAAACGTGAAGAGCAGACAAATGCATTGTTACAAGGCGAGCAATCACTTACCCAGGCGCGAAAATCTTCTTTTATGGCTTATCAAAAAGGCGTCGTTAGCTTAATTGAGGTATTACACGCAGACGAAAATCTGTTGAAAACGTCTGATGCAAAAGCGCAAGCACAAACCGAATCTGCCCGATCTGCTGTTGCTGCATTTAAGACACTGGGCGGTGGCTGGGAAGAGAGTAACGTGACTTTGCACTTTTCTAAGGTATTAAGCATAGCGAATTCAGACACATTAACTAAGCAGCAATAATTACAAGAAGAGCAATATGAGTTCAAAAGATATAAAAATTAGCGGCACTGAATATTTTATCAATATTGCTGATGGGCAATCAGTAAGAGTGATTAAAACAGGTCAAGGAGAGCCACTGGTAATGTAAGACCAAATAATAGGAGAAGCACTCATGTTATACAGTTACATTGTTGAGAAAAAAATCCGTCAAACTTTCGACCACGTTAATAATCATCGCATTGATGAGGCAGTAGAAGCAGTCGTGCCAAATGTTCATCATCGCGTTTCAGGTACGCACGCGCTTGGCGGTGAGCGCCACGATAAAGCATCAGTACGCCAATGGTTTGAACGCCTCGGTCGTGTTCAGCCTAAACTCCATATCAAGGTCAATAACGTTTGGGTAGTGGGTTGGCCGTGGAATACTAATGTATTTGTCGAGTGGGATGGCACCTCAACTTTGCTGAACGGGGATGCATATATTAACCGTGGTCTACATGTGTTCACACTTAAGTGGGGTAAAGTTCATGCGCTTGAAGAATTTCAAGATTCACAATCAACTGCTAATGCTTTGTCTGTACAAGCGACAGCTGGACTAAAGGAAGCTGTCGCCGACCAAATTGTAAGCTAGCTGAACAATAGTGATGGCGATTGCTTTACATTTTTAACAAATCATTTTGAGGTATACGCGCTATCAAGCGATTCCTCAGATTAGTAGTTAACATCGGCTTTGGGCCGAATACTGCGACACTAAACGGCCCATAGCAGCCATTCGAAGTTTTTACACTTTTTTTACATCAAAAAGCGCATTATTGTCATTAATTAATTCCGGTAATCCAAATTGTTGATGTGATGCAAAACAATAATAAATTCGGCTCTTATATTTTAGCAATACTGATACTTACGCTAATAGCGTTGGGCTCCGCGCCTCTATATCAGCTTCTGGATCTTGCGAACATAGTGATGATCTTCTTGCTGGCAGTTTTTCTGATTGCCTTTAAGCTTGGTCGCGGCCCAGCAATTCTGTCAGCAATATTTGCTGTAGCTTTGTTTGACTTTTTCTTTGTACCGCCAAGATTCTCCTTTCAAGTTCATGATCTGCAATACGTAGTGACATTTCTGGTAATGCTCTGCGTAAGCTTGATCACCGCCCATCTTACTGCGATGCTGCAACAGAAATCTGAAGAGGCTATCAAAAGAGAACACGATACAAATAGCCTATACAAATTGGCCAGAGAATTAGCAGGTGCAACTACACATAAATTTATATCTGAAGCGGTAAAAAAATACTTATCAGGCATAGGATTTCAGTCTGCCTTGCATGCAATAGATATTCACGGCAACTTCCCATCATTGAAATATGAAGTTTTGGTGCATGATCTGGCGCTATCTGCCATTCAGCAATCCTCAACCGTTAATATCAGCCAGCTATCCAGCAATAACACCCAAGGTTTTATTGTGCCTATCAAATCTACGCAAAAAGCATTTGGGGTATTAATGGTACAAGGCGATATGTCTGAAAACAGTGAGCAAGTGAATATTCGACTGTTAGTAGCCATATCCGATCTGGTTTCAATTACGATGGAACGTCTCCACTATGTTGAACTGGTCCAAGAAACTCAACTTGAAGCAGCCTCAGAAAGGCTAAGAGGCTCCATTCTCTCAGCGTTATCACATGATCTCAGAACTCCATTGACTGGACTGGTGGGCATGTCTGATTCGCTCGCAATACTAACAAAAGCAAAAGATATAAAAATCCATGACGCGGCTTCTGCAATATGTGATCAGGCGCGAACGATGAATAACTTGCTTAGTAATTTACTAGATATGGCAAGGCTACATGCAGGGAAAATAGAGCTACAAAAAGAATGGCAGTTGTTCGA
This sequence comes from Methylotenera sp., assembly GCF_036401095.1. Taxonomy (GTDB): domain Bacteria; phylum Pseudomonadota; class Gammaproteobacteria; order Burkholderiales; family Methylophilaceae; genus Methylotenera. The sequence goes on along the minus strand of NZ_DASWWA010000021.1, from coordinate 13,756 downwards.
AGACGTTATTGGTGCATCCATTCAATTATTAAAACCGGCATTAACAAATCATCGTATTGCTGTTCAGCTAGAGCCAAATTTACCATTAGTTAATTTTGATGCGGTTTTAATTGAGCGCGTATTGTGTAACTTAATAGAAAATGCGTCCAAATACTCACCTGCAGGAACAATCATTGAAATTCGTTGTTTTGTAGATTCTGGAGCCGCTTGTATTTCAGTAAGTGACCACGGAGCAGGCTTCCCAGACGACCAAAATACATTGTTACAGATGTTCACTCGGGGCGATACAGAGTCGAATTTGCCTGGCGTTGGCATGGGGTTGGCTATATGTAAGGCCATCATGGATGCACACCAAGGGACCGTTGAAATAAACTCATCAAAGGATGATGGTGCTATTGTCACCATTACCTTTCCGATTGGTACCCCGCCTGAATTCAAGCCAGAGACAGAGAGCGAAGAATGAATAGCAAAAATGTCGTCATCGTTGAAGATGAGCCTCAGATTCGACATTTCGTGAAAGAGGCATTGGAGGCTGAGGGTTGGGTTGTATTTGAAGCAGAGAATGGAAAACGAGGGCTCATTGAGTCTGGATGTCGCAAGCCAGATTTACTTATAGTAGATTTGGGGTTACCGGATATAGATGGCGTCAACGTAATCCAAGAGTTCCGTAATTGGTCTACAGTTCCGATACTAATTCTGTCTGCTAGAACTGAAGAAGCAACGAAAATAATAGCTTTAGATGCAGGCGCCGACGATTATCTTACCAAGCCATTTGGTATTGGTGAGCTCTTGGCCCGTGTACGTGCTGTCACCAGAAGAAGGTTTCAAGCAGCAGACATGCCTGCAATTGTTAGTTTTGGCAGCGTAGAAATTGATTTATCTCAACATTCAGTGCATCGCGAAGGGCAAGTTGTACACCTCACTCCAATCGAATATCGTTTACTAGTTATTCTACTTTCCAACCCTAGCAAAATTCTCAGCCAAAGTCGCTTGATGAAAGAGGTTTGGGGACCCAATCACACCGAGAGCAGCCATTATCTGCGTATATATATGAGCCATCTCAGACGGAAACTTGAAAACGATCCTGCACAACCAGAACATTTACTCACCGAAATAGGCGTTGGTTACCGTTTCGAGCCTTAGGAATTAACATGTCAGAAAAAATAAAAACCAAGACTTCAACTCTAGCGCTTGCAGCTCTGGGGGTAGTTTACGGAGATATTGGCACTAGTCCTTTATATACCATGAAAGAGGTATTCAATGGTGCGCATCATGCTGTGCCCATTACGCCAGAGCATATTCTAGGCGTACTCTCAGTCATCTTTTGGTCACTGGTAATTGTTGTGGCACTAAAATACGTCGTTTTTGTAATGCGTGCAGATAACCGTGGCGAAGGAGGTATCATGGCACTCATGGCGCTAGTACTTAGAGGCATTGCTGATAAGCCATATGCCAATGGAGTAATGCTTCTAGGCTTATTCGGCGCAGCACTTTTTTATGGTGACAGTGTAATCACGCCAGCAATTTCAGTGCTGTCTGCCGTAGAAGGTCTTGAAATAGTCACTCCTGCATTCAAGCCCTATATCCTTCCAATCTCATTAGCCGTGATTGTTGGATTGTTCGTAGTACAAAAGCATGGCACATCCAGAATTGGCAGTCTATTCGGACCTATTATGGTGCTGTGGTTTATTACCCTCGGCGCTCTTGGCATTTTGAGTATCAGCCAAAACCTTAGCGTTCTGTCGGCATTGAATCCTTCGCATGCCTTTCATTATTTCCTGATAGACCCCGTGCTTGGATTCTTTTCACTAGGCGCTGCTGTATTGGCATTAACCGGTGGCGAAGCGCTTTATGCCGATATGGGACATTTTGGACGCAAACCTGTACAACTAGCATGGTTTGGCTTGGTGCTTCCAGCACTAGTGCTTAATTATTATGGACAAGGTGCATTATTGTTAAAGAACCCTGAGGCTATCGTAAATCCGTTTTATCACTTAGCACCTGACTGGATGCTGTTGCCCATGGTCGGCCTAGCTACTTTAGCAACCATTATTGCCTCACAGGCAGTCATATCCGGAACATATTCAATTACTCGGCAAGCGATGCAACTTGGTTATTCACCTCGCATGGAGATCCAGCATACTTCACATGCAGAAATCGGACAGATTTATCTTCCGGTCATTAACTGGTGTTTAATGATTGCCGTTGCCTTGCTTATTATCGGGTTTGGCTCATCCTCTAATCTAGCTGCAGCATATGGTATTGCGGTTACTGGCACAATGGTCATCACGACTCTCCTTTCATTTATTGTAGTACGCAAAATTTGGAAATGGAGTCTTCCATTCAGCCTTATTGTTGTGGGTGGATTTCTTGCTGTAGACCTGCTTTACTTTGCTGCCAATGCCTTAAAAATTCACGAAGGTGGCTGGTTCCCACTGTTATTTGGTATTGCTATTTTTGTGTTGATGACTACTTGGAAGAAAGGTCGCGAATTATTACACGTCCGTATATCTGCCGAGGCGATTTCTGTTGATCCGTTCGTCAAAAGTCTGGAGCATTTGGATATGGTGACGATACCTGGCACTGCTATTTTCCTGACACAGGATGCGAATGTTATCCCTCATGCCCTATTGCATAGCTTGAAGCATTACAAGTGCCTTCACGAACGAGTAATTATTCTGACAGTTGAAACATTAGATGTCCCGTATGTTGAACACGATCAACACATTGCGATTCAAACAATAGATCAAAGGTTTTATCGCATGAAAGTTAAGTATGGATTCATGGATCAGCCGGATTTACCCAAAGCTTTAGAACTATGCCATTTACAAGGCATGGAATTAGACTTAATGAGCACTACCTTTTTCCTTGGTCGAGAAACACTTATTCCTAGAATTGGGTCAGCTATGACTTCTTGGAGAGGAAAGTTATTTGTGACTATGTTTAGAAATGCTGGTAGCGCAGCTGCTTACTTCAAATTGCCGCCTAATCGCGTGGTAGAACTTGGGGCACAGGTTGTGTTGTAAAATATGTCCAATGACTGCTTTGGGCCGACAACTGCTCATCCAATAAAGCGCACACTATTGATCCCTGATACATATAGGAGATCATCATGGAATCCTTCTTGGGAAATCATAAAACCCAGTCCTGGAATAAAGGTAAATTAGTAGGACAAAAGGCTCCTTTGAAGCTAAAGGAGATTTGGGCAATCAGAATTCGTTTAGAGTTATCTCAATGCACACGAGACTTAGCACTTTTCAATCTAGCTTTGGATAGTAAGCTACGAGGTTGTGATTTGTTAAAACTTAAGGTCCGTGACATATCACATGGCGACCGCATCTATACAAGAGCCATTGTCATGCAGCAGAAAACGAGTCGTCCAGTACAGTTTGAAATCACAGAGCAAACTCGTAACTCAATAGCTCGGTGGATTGATCATGCGCATCTTAGTAGTGATAGCTATTTATTCTCAAGTCGAATTCATGATTCGCTACATTTATCGACCAGACAATATGCTCGGATAGTTCATAAATGGGTAAAACTGATTGGGCTAGATCCAAGCAATTATGGCACTCATACAATGCGAAGAACTAAAGCATCATTAATCTACCGACGAACAAAAAACCTACGAGCAGTTCAGTTATTACTTGGACATACTAAACTGGAAAGCACAGTGCGTTACCTTGGTATTGAAGTGGATGATGCTTTGGAAATTGCTGAGCAAACGGAGGTTTAATGAAAATATAGGTCGAGGTATTCATACCTCGATTTATATGAAAGGTCGATATACGGCCCAAAGCAGTCGTTGAATTTTAATTACTCATTAGCGTCTCTAATGTATAAATCGAATTTTTAAAACTAATTTCGGTTTTCTCTAACATTGCGAGGAACATTCAATTTTTAAGTAAAACAAAAACTCCTTCAAACTCCACCGCAAGTTCATCATCTTGATAAATACTGGCTGAAATATTTAGCCTTGATTTACCGACTTTATAAAATTTATCTAAAAACGAATTCCAATCTATGTCTTCATGAAAATAAGCTTTACACAAAAAATCCGAAGTAATGGGTTTAAGGTAATTTACTGTTTGCTTGCGAATCACAACCTTCCCATCTATATGTTCAGACAGAACTCGATTTTGTAGTAATGACCAAGCTGTCAATATACAAACCATAGATGAACTGCCGCCAAACACTGTATTGAGATGGTTTTTATTTAGCACAATCGGAGTTAATGTTGTTATATGATTTGAATTTACTTCTGTTAATTTAATACCTAGTGATTGTGCAATTGGCACATAATGAAATAAATAATTTTCGAATTCGGCTGCATTCATGAAGTATCCAATTCAATCATTCTTAAACAATACATTTTACAAACATAAAAGACCATAATGGTCTTTTATGTCGACTATGTTAATAACTTAAATATTTATATATTTAATAATCTGTTTAATTCACTAGAATTATCAAAACTAAGAAAGTGGCCAGAGTTTAGGATGTTATCTATTTAGACATTAGATATTATTCTTAAAGTGTTTAATCTTTCCTCTTTTGCTGATCAATGTCATTATGAACTAGGTTTGCTTCATCTTGTTTTCTTCCATTAGGCAATTAAGTGCTTATTAACAACCTGTTTTAGTGCATTAGGATTATCCACACTTAGAAAGTGACCAGAGTTAGCAATCGTTTCAAATTTAGCATTCGCTACTTTATTGAAAGTACGCGATCTTTCTTCTTTAGTAGACCAATCATTTTCGCCATATACCAATGTGACAGGACTACCAATCTGTTGATAATTAGTAGAAGCTTTTGCCCAACTTCTCCAATTTTTTAATATATTTCTTCCTAAATAGCCATATCCAGGTCTATGTCCTGTTTGATCAAAAAGTTTCATTAACCAAGTAGGTATTTTTTTAATATTAGTTACTCCGCCATTCATTACTAGGCTTAAGAAAAATCGATTTTCTAAAGCTGCGAATATGGCCCCATTAAATGGGATTGAATAATTCCACATCATAAAGTTAGCAATAAAATTACCTCTTCTAATTCCGTCAGCATAACGGGTTTCATAGTCGTAGGTATTGACAGCAATAACCTGTTTAATTTTATTTGGAATAGTGGCTGCAATCGTTAATGAGAGAGTCGCACCAATTGATTCGCCGACTAAAGTGATGTTTTCTAGTCCTAATTTATTAATCAAATCAATGATAGATTTTCTTAAATACGGTTCATCATAATTAATATTCTTGTTGATAGACGATTGCCCATGCCCAGGCAAATCGACAGCATAAACCGTATATTTTTTTGCATAAAATGGAATCATTTCACTAAAGAACTCAATTTGCGTTCTAATGGTGTGCATGAGTAAAAGCGGGTCGCCTTGCCCAGTTTTAATCACCCTAACAGTTTCTCCATCGGTAAGCTTTACAAAAAGCTCATTTCCATTAAATTTCAAATCTTTTGGTGCATTTCCCATTTCACTCTCCTAATCAGGTTATTAATAACATTTGTTTAATGACGAATCAGATTGCTTTTTTGCTACTTCATTATTACGTTTCATTCAAGGTTTGAATTGTTTGAAAATTACTGAAGCATTGACCCCACCAAACCCAAACCCATTAGATAAAGCATATTCAATCTTTTTGGGCAGTGGATTTTTACCCACAATCATGAGTCCATTTGCTCGTTCATCCGCTTGCGTTAGATTAATTGTGGGCGGACAACATTGATCTTGAATAGCCATAATTGTAAATATCGCTTCAAGCCCACCAGCCGCGCCAAGCAGATGACCTGTTGAAGATTTAGTCGCGCTTATAGCAAGTTTAGAATTTTGAGTGCCAAAAACACGTTTAATTGCTGCCAGCTCCCCCGCATCGCCCACTGGAGTAGAGGTTGCGTGCGCGTTAATATGGTCAATCGCATCAGGATTTAACCCAGCTTGATTCAGTGCTATCGACATCGCTCTCGCTGCACCTGAACCATCTTCTGGGCTTGATGTAATATGGTAGGCATCTGATGTTGTTCCGTAGCCAACTAACTCTGCCAATGGAATAGCACCTCTAGCCATAGCGTGGTCATAGGATTCAATTACCAATACGCCAGCGCCTTCTCCCATTACAAAACCATCACGCCCAATATCAAAGGGTCTTGAGGCTAATTCAGGTGAATCTGAATAATTCGTACTGAGTGCTTTAGCAGCAGCAAAGCCGCCTAGACTTACTTTGTCAATACAGGCCTCTGCACCGCCGCAAATAGCAATATCAGCTTCACCTGACTGTATTAGTCTGGCAGCGTCGCCAATTGCTTGAACACCTGCTGCACATGCTGTTACAGGCGCTCCAAGTGGCCCCTTAAATTGATGTTTAAGTGCAACCTGGCCCGCAGCAAGATTGACTAGAAATGATGGAATAGTAAAAGGTGATAGCCTATCAACGCCCTCAAGCTCGCCTTTACGAACAGCATTAGCTATCGCTGGAAAACCTCCTATGCCAGAAGCAATAATAGTGGCAGTGCGCTCTCTTTGCCTATCATTTTGGGGCTGCCAGCCTGCTTGATTGATGGCCTCTTCAGATGCAATCAACGCAAATTGTATAAATCTATCTATTCTCCGCAGTTCCTTCTGGCTAATGCTTTTCAATAAATCGGTGCCAAAGATAGGATCATCTTCTTTAGACCTTATCCAACCTGCAAATTTAACAGGGCTGCCTTCCTCCAATGTGTTAGGTAGTTTTGAAATACCAGACTTACCTTCTAATAGATGTTTCCACGCTAATGCAACGCCAGTCCCAAGCGGGCTTACAACACCCATTCCAGTGATAACAATTCTTTTCATATGATTGACCTTTTATATTGCGCTATTTAGCCTTGGATGACTGTTTAGGATGTGTGTTAATTGGAATGCACAGCATGGCAGTCATTAAAGCTAATCCAATATGAATTAAATACGTTGGTTTAAAGTCTGCTATTTGGAGTTGAGACTTTGCTAGAAAAAGTACAGCTATTGACACACCTATTACTGTTCCTATTTGCCGCATGGCTTGATTGATTGCTGAGCCAACTGCATAGTCTTTCGGAGGCAAACCATATACTGCCGCAGAAGATAATGATGGCATCACCAATCCAATAGAAATGCCATTAAGAAGTAATCCTGGCAACCAGTCTCTTAGATAATTAGGATTTGCATCAGGAATTAATAAAAACCATAGACCGCTCAAAGCAAATAAAAATGAACCAGTGACCAATAGTGGTCGATGGCCTATTTTAGAAACAATTCTTCCTGATAATATTGCTGTAGGCACAACCGTTAGTGGTCCTGGCATAATTGCTGCACCAGCTAAAGTCTGATTTAAATGCCATATATTTTTCATCCAAAAAAAGAATGAAAAGAACATGATAGAAAATGCGATCGCAAAAGTAATTCCAGCCAGGTTTGCATACATAAATGTTTTGTTTTTAAACAGACTGAGCTCGAACAGTGGTTCAGGATTAAATTTTGCCCAAGGGATGTAACTTAAAATGATTGCAAATCCTAAAACTATTATTCCAATGAGCTCTAAATGATCCCAATCTGCCGACTTCATTTCAACAATACCAAAAGCAATAGCACCAACACCGATAATCAGCTGGAACATGCCAATCCAATCCATGCGCATTTTGTCTCTGGGCTGAGTTGATTCGTGTAATATTTTTGAGCTTTGCCAAATACAAAGTAATCCAATGGGAACATTGATGAAAAATGCCCACTCCCAACCACCGACATCGATAATGTATGACCCGATGCCAGGTCCTAAGGCAGCTGCTAAAGCGCCCACGGCTCCCCATGCACCCATTGCAATCATGCGCTTCTCTTTAGGGAATGCATCGAGCACCAAGGCCAGTGCCGCAGGTGTGAGCAAGCAAGCACCAATTGATTGAAATACTCTTGCTACAATTAACCAAAAAACGCTGGGCGATGCTCCACATGCAAATGAAGCTGAAATAAACAAAAGTGTACCCAGCATAAAGATCTTTTTTCTGCCATATTTGTCTGCTACTCCACCAGCAGGAATTAGCATTGCAGCATATACAATCGAATATCCAGTCATAGCCCAAGATAAGTCAGTAGCCTTAGAATTTGGAAAGCTATTCAAAATATTATTGAACCCTGCATAGAGAATGGTGCTATCTAGAGATGCCATAAAAATAGCGATACTGGCAACTGCAAATACTTGCCATGCACTGGGGGCGATTTTTACAACTGGTACGTACGTTTGGGTTAGTGATTTCATTTTGTTTATCACTTTCAGATTATTTATTAATTGGTATTAGCCACAGCCCTTAGGTTGTGGCTAACTTAACTTTAATGACTTAAGAAGAAATTAGCCGAATTAACAAATGAGTCGTGATATTGAAAAATTGAGCCATGATTTGAGTCAGGATATAAAATCAATTGAGCGTTGCTTAATTCCTTGTATAAAGTAATCGAACCCTCAGTAGGAAGCATGGTGTCATTGTTACCAGTTACAACTAATACAGGTTGATGGATGGCTTTGAGGGTTTTGTATTCTGGGTCTGGTGTGCTGGTAAACACAATCAGCGCCTTACCGTGAGCATCGGCAATTTCTTTGCTGCTTTCCGGGTCACGATCTTTCGTTCTTGCATACACTCTTGATAAAAATTCACCGCCAGCTTTTTTACCTGCGTCAGACTGCGAGAAGAATAAGTAATCACGTGGGTCAGGTGCAGTTGTTCTAGAAAATGCCTCGCTTAAAACTTGCATCAAATGATTACCACCGCCTTGATGTGTGGTGCCAGCCAGAATTACTTTGTTGACTAAGTCCGGATGCTGAGCAGCTAATTGCTGTGCAATAAATCCACCCATTGAGAACCCAAGCAAATCTACTTTTTTGAAACCTAATGCTTGAATGAAGGCATGGGCATCTGATGACATGTCAGAAACATTGTCTGCAACAACGCCATTGGTAGCACCAACCCCACGATTATTGAACACTACAACAGTTCTAGATTTAGCTAACGCATTCACAACTGCAGGGTCCCAGGCATCCATAGTGCCCGTAAAGTGTTGCAGAAGTATCAAAGGTGTACCCGATTTAGGGCCTAATGTGCGATATGAAAATTTCACACCATTAGCCTCTACATATTTAGTAGGTGCTGTTTCTAGTTTGTCTGCAGCTAACGCCGAGCCTGACTCAACTATTGAAAATGTTGTTGCTATCAAAACTAAAGATTTTAAGAATTTGTTCATTTGTAACTCCTTATCTAATTAATAAAATACCGAACGTTACATAAATGTAACTCATTACATATTGCATTGTCAATACATTTCTGTAACAATCGGTATATTAATTAATAAAGAGATAGATTATGTTAGAAAAAGTTAAGAAACTACGGGGCCGTCCTAGAGTTTTTGATATGGGTGAGGCTTTGGATAAAGCTTTGGAAATTTTTTGGAAAAGGGGCTTTGAGGGTGCTTCTATAGCTGAGCTAACAGAAGCTTTGGGTATTAACAAACCAAGTTTATATGCTGCCTTCGGCAATAAAGAAGAGATATTCAAAAAGGCTTTATCAAGATATGTTGCTGGCCCAGTTGCATTTATCCAAGAGGCAGTAAATCAACCCACAGCTTATGAAGTGGCTCAGAGTTTTTTGACTAAAGCAGTAGAGTTCTTCACAGACACGAATCATCCAAAAGGCTGTTTGATTGTACAAGCCGCACTATCTGTAAGTGCAGATTCTCTTTTGGTACAAGATTTATTAACCAAATATAGATATTCATATGAGCAACAATTAGCAAAACGTTTTGAGAAAGCAAAAGAAGAAGGCGACTTACCTACTGATGCTAACGCCGAAACTTTAGCTAAATTTCTATCCACATTACATCAAGGAATGTCCGTACAAGTAACTAGCGGTGCATCAAATGGAGAGCTCATGGAAATCGTCGAGTTCGCTTTAAAAAGTTGGCCTAGGACAAATTGAGAAGCTCTATGATCAAATACATTTTATTTATAGCGATTTTATTAGTTAGTGTGATTGTATATGCCAATAACAATACAAGCCTGAAGCAAGTACCTTATAAAAATTTGTTCGAGCAGCCAAGTGACACGAAATCACGTGCCTCAGTTGGCTATATGCTACACCGAGCCTGGGTACAGGTAACCAATAAGAAAGCAGATGAAAATAGTATTAAACAATCATCAGTTTCTATGACGAAATTGGAGCATGATGACTTTTCTGTAACGTGGCTTGGACATGCTACGATGTTAATTAAAGCTGGAAAACTGTGGATATTAACAGATCCAGTTTTTAGTCAATATGCCACACCAACCCCACCGCTAGGGCCTAAACGTTTAGTTCAGCTTCCGTTAGATATGAAGGATTTACCTCATATTGATATTGTGTTGATATCGCATGATCATTATGATCATCTTGATTTACAAACTGTAAGAACACTAGCCAACCAAGAAAATGGTAGCCCATTATTTTTAACTGGGCTAGGTTTGAAATCTTGGTTTGAAGCCAATGTTTCTGATGCAAAAGTAGAAGAGCTGAATTGGTGGGACGAAATTAAACTAGGTAATGCAGAGTTTGTATTTGTACCAGCACAACATTCAAGTGGTAGAGCATTCACAAATAAGAACGAAACATTATGGGGAGGCTGGACAGTTGAATACGCTAATAAGAAATTCTATTTTGCTGGCGATACAGCTTATGAAGAAGAACTGTTTAAACAAATTTCACAAAAAGTTGGCCATATCGATTTTGCGGCTTTACCTATAGGAGCTTACAAACCCCGAAATTTAATGCGTTTCGAACATATGAACCCAGACGAAGCTGTACAGGCTCATCTAGATCTAAAACCAATGAAATCTATTGCAATACATTGGGGGACATTTCAACTTGGTGATGAGACCTCAGATGAAAATCGCGCAGACCTTACCTCTGCTATTGCAAATCAACGCGTAGAAAATTTCAAATTAATAGCCATTGGGCAGACGGAAGAGATTGGTGTTGAAGTTCAGGATTAAGCCTTGACGCACTTCAAGCGGTATTTCAATGAACCTTTACTATATGCTCAACTACTTAAGTTTACATTGATTTGACTACAATACTTATCAACTAAAGATAACTGAAAACTCTCAAAAATGATCATAAATAAAAATGAATTCGACCAACCTATAGGCTATTCAATTGAAGATTGGGTGCCTCGTGAGATGCCAGGAAATGTGATTCTAAAGGGTAATTTCTGCACACTTGAACCATTGAGTGTCAATCGTCATGCAGATGATCTCTATGCAGCATATGCAACAGCCCCTGATTCTCGAGATTGGACGTATCTGCCTAATGGACCTTTTACTAATGAATTGGAATACAGGCACTACATTGAAGCTGCTGCTAAAACTTCTGATCCCAAACATTTTGCTGTTGTATCAAACCATTCTAGTAAAGCTGTAGGCATCTTAGCTTTGATGAGAGTTGAACCTTTACATGGAGTAATCGAAGTTGGGCATGTAGCATTCTCCCCATTACTGAAACAACAAACTGCTGCAACTGAAGCCCAATTTCTGCTCATGGCATACGTTTTTGATGATCTTAAATATAGGCGTTATGAATGGAAGTGCGATAGCCTCAATGCCCCCTCGCGTAAAGCCGCTGAGCGTTTGGGGTTTAGCTTTGAAGGTATTTTTCGGCAAGCACTCGTTTACAAGGGACGCAGTCGTGATACAGCTTGGCATTCAATTATAGATAAGGAGTGGCCAGTGCTAAAGCAAGCTTTCCAAAGCTGGCTTTCTAAAAGTAATTTCGATGAAAATCAATCACAAATCCAGAGTCTTATTTCTATCAGGCAATCGTTAAGCTGTTAACCAACTGTACTAAGCGTCGATATTAATACACCTAATTCAAAAATACAGGAGAAGATATAGTATGAAAAAAATATGGGAATAGTTGGTTTGATGTTTTTTTTGTTCAGTTCATTGGCGGTAGCTGAGTGTAAATTGGTGTGGAGCGAAATGAATTCTAAAGGGAATATACATCATAGAGTTTACAGCTCAATAATTGTTGATGCGCCGATTGAAGTGGTCTGGGAGCGTATTAAGGACTTTCACGATTTCACGTGGGCACCAACCATAGTCAAGAAGAATGAAAATGTTGGAACTAAAGATGGTAAGTCAATTGGAGCAAAGAGGTTGTTGAATGGTCAATTTTTGGATATTTTAATAGGATATTGCGCTGCAGAGCATCGTATTCAATATTCGATTGATGATGGACCGTCTCCAATTTCACCTACCGAAATCAAAAATTATGTAGGTGATTTACATTTACTTTCACTAACCTCAGAAGGAAAAACCTTTGTAGAATGGACAGGATCTTGGGACTCGAATGGAGCAGAAGCTGTCGAATTTATGAACAACATTTATGTGCTTTTATTAAAAGATTTAGCTAAGCAATTTTAGAAGTGCACAATGCCGATACTGACTGGTCTACTGGCAGATTCAAGACAGAAGTTCGACTTTTGTTCCATAACTAGTGGAATGGATGAGGAAGAATAAATAGATTTGCATTAAAGCTCGTTAACTAGCTTTATCGTGTTCCATATGGCTGCTTTGGGCCGTAAGCCCCAATTGTCAGCGTCTGCTTAGATGTATCACCATTATCTCCGAGCGTATGACGGCTATTAAGTAAGCACATCGCAAAGATGAATGAGTACCCTATGCCAGAACCTGTCAATGGCGACATATCTCCCATTCACTCATTCAACCTTTATTTCAAAGGTAAATATATATCCGTAATCAACTCGTGTTCAGAGGTATCTGGTAGCAAGTTCAGATAGTGGAAATACAGCGGGAAATCGCGTAACTCCTCCCCACTCTCTGGCAACCAGTCCCGATACAAGTAATAGGCGCAGGTCCCTATCCTGTCGTGTGAGCCATGGTAGCGTATAACCGCGCATCGGCCACGCGGGATTATCTTGTTGACCACTCCTTGTGGGTTGTTAGGCACATCTTCCGATACCGAACCACAGATATCGAAACGGAATTGCTCTGGATCCGTCGTGTCGGGGTTGTCATAAGCAATTCCGAAATTCTCACTGGACTTAACTGGAGAAAAACCGCTTGCCTTGCGCCACTCTATGAATATTCCGACCGAATCATTGATCAATGCGGGAGTGCCTCGATGCTCCAGAACGGCCACCTTGGTTTCTTCAAACTCGATGATATTGACTTCCATGTTTTGTTTCCTTTCTCTATTGGGTAATTGATATCGTTCGTTCCATGGCTCCCATGCAGGGCTTCGTCGAAATCCAGAAGGGGTTTGCCCAAAAGCGTTCTTGAATGCGCGGGAAAACGATTCTGGATTTTCAAAACCGGCATCCAATGCAATGTCAGTAATCATCTCTATCTTGTTGAAAGCAAGTCGATAGGACGCCCGTTTGAGCCGCATCAACTGGATATATCTAAAGACGCTTATTCCGGTGTATTCGGAAAACTGCCTGTGAAAGTGATATTTTGAGAAACTCGCTACTTGGCTCACCGACTCCAAGGTCAGTACCTCACCAAGGTGTTTGTCGATGTAATCGAAAACCCTGTTGAACCTTGTCTCGTAAGCGCTTGCCTTCGACATATTCTCTCCGTGCATCCATGAATGAGACGAAACTATACGCTGTCGCAAAGTGCATGTCCTGACTGAGATTGCGCTTTCTATTTTACCTACGTTGAATCCTCGATTGAGGATACGAATGACCGGTTAGGGCCGA
>NZ_DASWWA010000020.1:0-14765 GCF_036401095.1 Methylotenera sp. | reverse complement strand
AAAGATGCATATCTGCGCCAACGGGATTGGCTTGCGTGATTGCGCCGACTGATTGAATGATTCCTGTAAACATAATTGGAATTTTAACAGATAACACTAGATAACGATTAGAAGCCTGCTAAAATCTGCCCTATGAAATCTTTACCATACGAATTATTTGTCGGCTGGCGCTACACACGCGCCAAGCGCAAAAATCACTTTATTTCATTTATTTCTTTGACCAGTATGATAGGCATTGCGCTTGGGGTGGCGGCGTTAATTGTTGTACTTTCGGTGATGAATGGTTTTCAAAAAGAGCTGCGTACCCGTATTTTAGGCGTAGCCTCGCATTTAGAGGTGACGGGCGGTGGTAATCAGCTCACAGATTGGCAGTCAGTAGCGGCATTTTCTGCCAGGCAGCCCAATGTACAGGCGAGTGCTCCTTACATTAGCGCACAAGCTATGTTGAGCTATGATCAAGGCGTGCAAGGGGCAATCGTACGCGGCGTGATTCCTAGCGCAGAAGATAAAGTGGCAGACCTTGGCAAGCACATGAAAGTAGGCCGCTTGGAAGATTTGCGCGCTGGAGAGTTCGGCATTATTTTAGGCGTAGATTTAGCACAGGCGCTAGGTGCACAAATTGGCGATAAAGTGGTTCTAATGGCGCCACAAGGGCAGTTCACACCTACCGGGGTGGTCCCGCGTTTGAAGCAATTTACCTTGGTTGGCCTGTTCCAAATTGGCATGTATGAGTACGATGCTGGTTTGGCGCTGATTCATCTAGATGACGCCGCAAAGTTGTACCGGATGGGCGATAAGGTTTCTGGCGTGCGATTAAAACTTGCTGATTTGTTTGATGCACCGACTGTGGCAGCGCATATTTCTGACCAACTCAATGTCCAAGCCAATAGAAGTAGTGATTATTACGTATCAGACTGGACACGCCAGCATGCTAATTTTTTCCGCGCAGTACAAATGGAAAAACGCGTTATGTTTATTATTCTGACGCTGATTGTGGCGGTGGCTGCTTTTAATATCGTATCCACCTTAGTAATGGCTGTGACGGACAAGCGCGCTGATATTGCCATTATGCGTACCTTTGGCGCCAGCCCTGCCAGCATTATGAAAATATTCATCGTGCAAGGTGCATTGATTGGCGTGATTGGCACCGCATTAGGTGCGTTGTTTGGTATTTTGATTGCACTCAATATCGATACCATTATCCCGTTTATAGAGGGCCTGTTTAACGTGCAGTTTTTGGCTAAAGATGTTTACTACATTAGTGATTTACCATCCGATTTAATCTGGTCGGATGTTGCCACTATTGTCACGGTTTCATTCTTCTTAAGTTTACTAGCAACGCTCTACCCGAGTTTTAAAGCCAGTAGAATCAACCCAGCAGAGGCGTTGCGTTATGAGTAGCCAGACTTCACAGCCTGTAATTGCATGTCAGAATTTATATAAAACTTATCAGGGCCTGGACGTTGCAGTACTTAATGGCATTGATTTAAGCGTCAATACTGGCGAGCAAGTCGCTATTGTCGGCGCTTCAGGTTCTGGCAAGAGTACTTTGCTACATTTGCTGGGTGGGCTAGATATTCCTAGCAGTGGCGATGTGCATATTCTGGACCAGAATCTTGCAAAATTATCTGAAGCACAAAAAGGTAATTTGCGTAATCAGTCCTTGGGCTTTGTGTATCAGTTTCATCATCTGTTGCCAGAGTTTACAGCATTGGAAAACGTAGCCATGCCGCTGTTGATTCGCCGTGTTGCGCGGGAGCAAGCACTTACCAGCGCGAGTGAAATGCTGGAAAAAGTCGGGCTGAAACATCGCTTAGAGCATATGCCGGGTGAGTTATCTGGAGGTGAGCGCCAGCGTGCAGCTTTAGCGCGTGCAATGGTCACTGCGCCGCAATGTATTCTTGCCGATGAGCCCACTGGTAATCTGGATCGGCACACAGCACATGCGGTGTTTGATTTGCTACTGGAAATGAACCAAACGCAAAAAGTAAGCTTGATCGTGGTAACGCACGACTTGGAACTGGCGGCAAAAATGCAGCGGCGCTACAAGCTGATTGACGGTCAGTTGGTGACTTTGTAGCACATGGTTGTTTTTGCACTGGGATTTGTCTTAGGTGCATTCTGTTTGCAGCAAATGCCAGTGCTGCCAGATTTGATCTGGTCGCTATTAATCTTACCTTTTGCTTGCATCAACATTTATCTTCGTAACGCGCAGTTTAGATATATTGCAGAGATTCGTCAGTCGTTTTGGTTGTTAATTGCCGTGCTGCTGGGTTTCTTTTGGGCTGCTGCTGTTGCTAGCCTCCGGCTTGCTGATGCGCTGCCTGCCGAATGGCAAAATAAGCCTATAGAACTAGTTGGCGTGGTGGCAAGTGTGCCCACTCTGACTGAACAGGGCGCACGTTTTAACTTTACGGTTGAACGTGTAATCACTAAAAATGCAGTTGTTCCCAAGCATATCTCGCTCAGCGTTTATCGCAAACGTGATTACCTAACCCAAATGCAAGAGGACGACCAATTATTGGATTATCAGCCTGGTCAGCGTTGGCAACTGACGGCCAAGCTTAAGCGCCCGCACAGCGCACAGAATCCGCATGGTTTTGATTTTGAGTCATGGTTATTAGCTGAGAATATCCGTGCTAACGGTAGTGTAAAAGGCAAGCCTGCCATGCTAGAAGGGTTTGTTTGGCAGCCGCAGTACGTGGTTGAATGCATTCGCCAACTTGTTAAGTTGCGTATTGCCAACGTGCTGGCCGATAAGCAATATAGTGGGGTGATACAAGCGCTAGTGATGGGAGATGATAGTCAGATTGCGGTGCAAGATTGGCAGTTGTTTTTACGCACCGGCATTACCCATTTGATGAGTATCTCTGGCCTGCATATCACCATGCTTTCAGGGTTGATGTTTGCTTTGGTGAGCTTTGTTTGGCGGTGCATTCCGCATTTCGCTAATCAAATTCCAACGCGTAAAGCTGCAACTTTTGCCGCAGTGATTACCGCGCTCGTCTATGGGCTGATTGCTGGTTTTTCGGTACCAACGCAACGTACTTTGTATATGTTGATGGTTTTTGGTGCAGCATTATGGAGCGGGCGGCGCTTTGTGATTGCGCAGGTTTTGGCGTTTGCTTTATTCATCGTTGTGTTAATCGACCCGTGGGCTGTGATTGCTGCTGGTTTCTGGCTATCCTTTGGCGCAGTTGCCCTGTTGAGTTTTGCTATGGGTGCGAGAGTGGCGCAGCCACATTGGCTAAAAATTGCGTTGCGAACGCAATGGGCAGTCACAATCGGCATGCTGCCATTGTTGTTAATCTTGTTTCATCAGGCATCTATTATCTCGCCGCTGGCAAATGCCGTTGCAATCCCGATAATTAGCTTTTTTGTCACGCCGCTTGCTTTATTGGGTAGCTTTTTGCCAATTGACTGGTCGCTACATCTAGCTTATTACCTGCTGCATTATTGTGTAGTCTTTTTGCAATGGCTGAACCAATTGCCGGTTGCGGTTTGGCAGCAGCATGCGCCCGTATTATGGACACTAGCGCCAGCATTGATAGGTGTGGTGTGGATGCTACTGCCTAGAGGTTGGCCTATGCGCTGGTTGGGTGTGTTTGGCTTATTGCCTATGCTGTTCTTGCAGCCGGATAGGCCCATGCCGGGTGATATGAAAGTCACGGTGTTAGACGTAGGGCAAGGCCTCAGCGTGGTGGTGCAGACCGCGCAGCATACTTTACTTTATGATGCGGGCGCTAAATTTAACCAACAAAGCGATGCCGGCAGCCGAATTGTTGTGCCATTCTTGCAGGGTGAAGGTGTGCAAAAACTAGACGGCTTTATTGTGACGCATGATGACAATGACCATAGTGGCGGCATGTTCTCGGTGTTGGCATTAATGCCAGTTGGATGGTTTGCCAGTTCGATGCCGGATACCACATTGATACCGACTAATACCGAGCAGATGAAGTGCTACGCAGGGCAGATCTGGCAATGGGATGGTGTGGATTTTGAAGTGCTGCACCCCAGTTTGCAGGATTATGAATACAGTGAAATTAAGGATAATGACTGCAGTTGTGTATTAAAGGTGACCAGTGCATCAGGTAGCTTGTTGCTTACGGGGGATATTGAGCGCAGGGCAGAGTCGGCTTTGCTTGCCACATATCAAGGCCAGGATAGCGCTATATTAAAAAGCGATGTTATAGTGGTCCCGCACCACGGCAGTAAAACATCCTCTACACCTGATTTTATTCAAGCGGTAGCTCCTAGCATCGCCATCTTCACCGTTGGTTACTTAAATAGATTTAGGCACCCGAGGTCGGAGGTTGTCTCAAGGTATCTAGCAATAGATACTAAAGTGATGCGTTCAGATTATCACGGTGCGGTTACTTTGAGTTTCCATAAAAAACAATCCTCACCGCAGATTGAAGTTGCAGCATGGAGATATCAGCAAAAGCGGTATTGGCATGCCGTTTTTTAGCAGCAGGGAAGTGTGTGCTACATTTAGTTGCGTTTGCTTGATTGTGCTTGCTGACTTATAGCTCTTTCCATTTTGCAATAGTCGTCACAATCTCCTCCAGGCTATCTGTCAATGCATTGACTACCTCTGGGTCAAAATGTCGTCCGCTTTGATTTTGTATTTCCTCTAAAGCGTGTTCAACTGGCCAAGCCTCTTTGTATGGCCTTTTATTGGTAAGCGCATCAAATACGTCCGCAACCGCTACAATTCTAGCCTCAATAGGGATATTGTCACCTTTCAGCCCGTGAGGGTAGCCTGAGCCATCCCATTTTTCATGGTGGTATAGTGCAACAGAGTGCGCGAGCTGTATTAAAGAGGACGATGAGTTATCTAAAATATCTGCCCCGATCTGTGGGTGCTGTTTCATCACATTCATCTCATCATCATCTAGCCTGCCTGGTTTTAGTAGGATATGGTCTGGAATGCCGATTTTCCCGATGTCGTGCATCGGTGCTGCATTAAGCAAGTCATCAGAAAATGCCTCATTAAAGCCTAACTTTATTGCAAGAATACGTGATATGTGGCTCATGCGGAGTACATGCAATCCCGTTTCATTGTCTTTAAATTCTGCCGCTCGTCCTAGTCGTTGAATCAGTTCTAGGTGTGTTTTTTGCAGACTTTCTGCTCTTACCAATGATAAGTGTGTTTTTACGCGTGCTTTAACCACAGCGGGATAAACCGGTTTGGTGATGTAATCAACGGCACCATGTGTTAGCCCCGTTGCTTCGTCATTTTCATCACTGAGCGCGGTAACAAAAATGACGGGAATATTTTGCGTAGTTTGGTCAGCTTTAAGTTTTGCACAGACCTCAAAACCTGTCATGTCCGGCATCATCACGTCTAATAAAATAAGCTGCGGTTGCTCAGTTTTTGCCAGCTCTAACGCGTCTAGCCCGTTCTTAGCAAAGCTCAATCTGTAATTGTCTTGTAGTATTTGTTTTAATACTTTCAGATTAAACGGCTCATCATCTACGATGAGAACTTTTGGATTCAATTGAGATGGGTGTGTTTTCATAGTCAACTCTTTAATTTAACTTCTCAATCAGTTTATCAATCGCCATCAGTGCCTGTTCAAACTCAAACTCGTTCAAGGCATTGCCAACCATGCTCAGCTCTAATTGCATATTAGCAGGCATAGCTGTGTTGATGTCCTGCATCAGTGTGTCATCAAGCCTAGCTTTCACTGTCAGCTCTCTAAGCTGATGCAATAATGCCAGTATTTTGCTAGCCGATTGATCATTATTGCTTATCGTGTCATGAACCTCTGCAGTTACTATATTTTGTATTGTATTGTTTAATGATTGCCATGCGGTTTCTAACTGACTCATCAGTGAGGGCAATAGTTTCTGATTTTGATGATGGGCGGCGGATTCAATTTCGCCATAAATGCGCTGAAGTTTGGTGATGGATAAATTGGCAGTTACGCCTTTGTGTGCGTGGGCCAACCCATTTAGTAAAGTAAAGTCATTGGTTGCGACTGCATGTCTTACTTCATTTATAGCCTGTGTATGCTGCTGAATAAATTGCTTCAACTGCGCATAATAAGTTTGCTCACTACCCCAAAGCGCAATGCCTCGATCAGCACGGAAGTCTGCCTCTAATGGCTCTTTTTCATTAATTGTTTGGGGTGCAAGTGTGTCGCTTATATTAAGTACGCGCGCCATTTCTCGAGTGAGGTTTGCCAGTTCAATCGGCTTGGTGGCAAAGCCATCCATACTAGCTTCTTTTGCGGCCACTCTGTCTTCTTCAAGCACGCTAGCGGTTAAGGCAATAATTGGTGTTCTAGGCGTATTGTTCTCCAGTTCTAAACTGCGGATTCTGCGTGTGGCCGTTAGCCCGTCTACCTTAGGCATCTGAACATCCATTAAGATGATATCAAATGGATGGTTTGCGTACTGCTCAAGCACCTCTTCACCGTTGCTAACCAATGTGACTTCGTGCCCATCCCGGATTAAGATGATTTTTAGCAGTTCACGGTTCTGTGCAATATCGTCTGCCACTAATATGCGCATAGGCGGTAGCTTGCTCACCAAGTCTAGGGTTAATTGTTCTTTCTCTTCACCTTTCTTCAATGGCAGGCTGATGCTGAAGCAACTGCCGTGGCCTAATTGGCTGGACGCGCTGATGGTGCCGCCCATTGCTTCCACCAGTTGCTTGCTGATGGTGGTCCCTAGCCCGGTCCCACCAAAGCGGCGGCTCATAGATGCATCTGCTTGAGTGAATGGCTCAAATATGGCGTCTAGTCTATCTGCTGCAATGCCAATCCCCGTGTCGATGACGTCAAAACAAAGAGTATCCGGAGCTTGAGCGTAGACTTTAAGCTTTACTGACCCAGCATCGGTAAATTTAATGGCATTGCCAAGTAAGTTCATTAAAACCTGGCGAATGCGGTGGGCCGATCCGTAATAGTAACCGGTGGCTTCTTCGCTGATTTCCAGTTGTAAATCCAGCTCTTTTTTGCGGGCTTGTAGCCAAAGCGTAGAAATAACGCTGTCTACAAGCTCATTCATGGAAAAGTCGAAAGACTCTAACTCCAGCATGCCTTTTTCTAGTTTGGCACTATCTAAAATATCATTGAGTAAATGCAGCAGCGATTTAGCTGAGTTGTTGATGGTGGACACATAGCTTTGCTGATCCGGTCTCATTTCTGTGTCCAGCATCAGCTCGGTAAACCCAATAATTGCGTTCATTGGGGTTCTGATCTCATGGCTCATGTTTGCCAAGAAGGTAGATTTAACACTGGCGGCCTGCTCTGCTATGTTTTTTGCATCACGCAGGTCGTTCTCCATTTTTTTGCGCTCAGTAATATCAATCATAAACATAATGACTTTGTTTATTTTGTTATCAAAATCCTTCACCGGGCTATAAAACGCATTAATCCATACCTCGCGTTTATCTTTACCTAGGCGTAAAAATTCGCCATGTACAAACTCACCGTTGCGTAGTGATTTCCATTTTTTTTTGTATCGAGCAGACTTAGCATCTTCTTCAGAGCAGAAGATAGAGTGATGCAGTCCGATAACTTCTTCTAAGGTGTAGCCTAATAGCGAAAGAAAGTTTTGGTTTGCAGTTAAGATATAGCCATCCACAGAAAACTCCGCAATACTTGTGGAATAGTTAATCGCTCTCACAATGCCTTGGTATGCCGCGTTTCTGCGTTTAGATTCTGTGATATCAATAATCACGCCATCTAACATCGTAATATTGTTATTCTCATCATAAATGCCAGAACCAAATTCACTTACCCATTTTTCTTCGCCATTACGGTCGGTGATCCGGTATTCCACATTGTAATGTTGGTGATTTTTGACAGCAGCTTCTACTGTGGGAAGAATTCTAGCTGAGTCTTCAGGGTTTGTGATTTTAGGAAAATGTATCGTTCCATCCAGAAAGTCTTGTGCCTCCCAGCCTGTCAGTTGCAATACGCGGTTACTAATAAACTGCATGCTCCAGTTGTTGTCGTAATTGCAACGGAACGCGATGCCAGGAATGTTCGCTATCATTGATTGCAGTTGTTCGTCTTTTTCTCTGACGGCGATTTCCATTTCTCTACGTGGCGTTAGGTCGGTGATGAAGCCTACAAACAAAGTTTCGTTACTTAACACCACCTTGCCAATCGCCAGCCGGATCGGGAACAGTGAGCCATCTTTGCGTAAGCCCTCCACCTCCCTGCCTACGCCTATAATCTTGGCCTGACCACTTTTCAGGTAGTTTTTTAAATAGTCATCATGGTTGGAATGGTGTGGGTTAGGCATCAGTATATTGATGTTTTTCCCAATCACTTCGTCTGCCTTCCAGCCAAATAACTGCTCAGCAACAGTATTAAAAGACAATATATCGCCTTTGGTATTAATGGTGATAATGCCGTCGATAGCAGTATTTAATATCGTAGAAAGTCTGGTTTCACTCGCTTGCAGTGTCGCTAAGGTTTGCTTGTACCTCGCTAGTGCATTCACTGAGGCGGCTAATATTCCAATTAACAGCGTCACTAAAGTGATGCCTAATGACATAGACACTGCATGTCCATCAAACACATCAGGGAGCTTGGTGTTGTTTTCTCCAATAAATCGGGCTGAAGCCATGCCCGTATAGTGCATGGCAGCAATCGCGCTGCCCATCACCAAGCCACTGATAACTACGCCAGTAGACTTAGGTAGCTTACCTTTTTGATTGTTGAGAACTACCCCTAACCAAAGAGATAAAGTGGCTAAAGAAATAGCAACGACTATGGATAAAAGCACCCAGTTAAGATTAAAGCGTAACAGCGCATTCATCTGCATGGCGAGCATGCCGGTATAGTGCATTAGGCCTATGCCTGCACCTACGATTGCGCCTCCCGCAATAATACGTTTATGACTTAAGTTGTCCTCAGACAATAAATACAATGCGTAATAGCAGGCGAGGGTACCAGGCAGCATTGAGAAAATTGTAATGAATGGGTTGTATTTGACTTCAGTGCAGATGTTAAGCGCAAGCATGCCGATAAAATGCATTGCCCATATGCCTGCACCTAACGAAACAGAGCTGGATAAAATAGAGATTGGCTTGCTGATGGCGGATGACTGGTCTTTTGCCAGCCTTAGTAGCTGAAAGGCTAAGATTGAAGAGCATACTGCAATCACATAAGACAGAACGATTAGCCATGGCTCGTAGGTGCTGCTTAAGAGTGATGCAAGGCTATCGTCTGTAACGATGTACGATTTAAATAATTCTATCATTCGATGCTAGCTTTAAATTAATGCAGGTGTACTTAGTTCATCTAAATAATACTAGGGATATGACTTTTAATGTTTTTTTACAGCCTGCGAGTTTGTTAATTGTTCTAAGCTCTACAATACAGATAAGCCAATAAATTGTGTATCAATAATTTAATGGGTGATGCTAGCGCTTGCCCAAAAGCACATGACAAGCTAAAGTATCGCTGGGCCTGATATTAAGGCATTTGTCACAGAATTTTATTGAGTATTTGATTTAAGGGGAATTTCACTGTGTGGGAAATCATTCTAGCTGCTGGCTGGCCTATCTGGCCACTTGTTATTGCATCAGTTATTGCTGTAGCAATTATAGGCGAGCGTAGTTTTGCGTTGCGCGAGAACATAGTGTCTCCTAAAAATCTATTGCCGGAGTTGCAGGCTTGGTTGGCTAAGGGCGGTATCACCAAAGATACAATTAATCGTCTGGAGCAGCATTCACTATTGGGTCGCGTGTTTGCAACGGCGCTAGCTAATGCTAAAAATTCACGTGAAGTGACTAAAGAGTCGATTGAAGAAACCGCACGTGCAGTCGCACACCAGATGGAAAAATATCTTTCTACACTGGGTACCATTGCAACCGTATCACCTTTGCTTGGTTTGTTGGGTACTGTGATCGGTATGGTTGAGTTGTTTGGTGCGTTTACTACGCAAGGGCATGATGTTGCTCAATTCGCGCGTGGTATCTCAGTGGCTTTGTATAATACTGCTGCTGGTATCGTAGTCGCTGTGCCGGCGATGATTGCCTATCGCTATTTCCGCACTAAAGTAGATGCGTTGCTGATTGAGATGGAACAGCAGGCCATTAAGTTGGTTGAAATTATTCATGGCGAGCGTCAGTAATTAGCGCGATAGTTTAAGGAAGCACTAAATGGATTTTCAGCGTGGGAAAAAACACGAAGAGCTTGAAATCAACTTTATCCCGTTGATTGATGTATTGTTGGTGATCATTATTTTTCTGATTGTCAGCGCGACATTTTCACGCACGAACGAGTTGCAGATTAATTTGCCAACTGCCGAGGCAAATGCACCTCAGGATAAACCGTTGACGATAGAAGTAGCTGTCGATGCTACAGGTAAATACCTGATTGATGGTAAGCCTTTGGCTGACGGATCGGTAGCCGCAATTAGTGCGGCATTACAGGCTGCGGCAAAGGCGGGCACTCAAGAGCCAACTATCGTAATTAATGCTGATGCGAACACTACGCACCAGTCCGTAGTGAATGTGATGGAAGCATCGCGAGTAGCAGGCTACTCAAAAATTACATTTGCCACACAAGTGCAATAAGGGGCTTGAGTTTAAACACTCAACCCTTTTGCATTTTCTTTCAATTCTAAATAGACGTTAGCCCATGTCTAACTCAAATCCAAAAAAATCCAAATCTAAAATCAACGCAGCAGTGCATATCCCAAACGCAAAAGTTTTATATTTGCGTTTGTTTCATTATGCGTGGCAGTACAAATACATTTTCATGGTGAGTATTATTGCGCTTGTGTTGTTGGCTGGCAGTAATACCGCATTTCTGGCGCTAATCAAGCAAGTCACGGATGAAGGCTTTGCTAAAAAGGCAGAAAGCCAAACTATATTATTACCGTTGATGGTAGTTGCTTTAATGGTGGCAAGAGGCATTGCTGGCTTTATTTCAGATTACTGTATGCGCGTTGTTGCAAGGCGCGTGGTTGAAGATTTCCGTAGAGAAATGTTTGCCAAACTGATGTTGTTACCGGTGCAGTATTTTGATGCAAGGTCAGCTGGTTCTGTGGTTTCTAAGTTTACCTATGATGTAGAGCGCCTTTCAACTGCAACTACACGCTCTTGGATGAACGTGTTGCGCGATGCATTAACCGTAGTGGGCTTGATTGGCTATATGCTTTATCTAGATTGGCGCTTGACCCTAATTTTTGCGGTAGTGCTACCGTTTATTGCCATGTACTTAAAAAAGATGACGCCTAAGTTAAAGTCAAACGCCAAGCAGGTGCAGCATAGCGTTGGTGAAATGACTAAAACTGCTGAAGAGGCCATTGCCGGGCAGCGCATCGTTAAAATCTTTGGTGCACAAGACTTCGAATTTAATCGTTTTGCTCAGATTATCGCCAATAACCGAAAAGTAGAGTTGCGGGTAGCGCGTATTGCAGGCCTCAGCAGCTTTGTTGTTGAATTGTTCGCAGCTTTGGCCTTGGGTTTAGTGATTTACTATGCGATTGGTAATTTTAGTGTGGGCGAGTTTGCCGCTTTTGTCGGCGCTTTGCTGATGCTGATTTCACCTATTAAACATATCGCGGCGGCCAACGAAGACCTGCAAGTCGGCTTGACCGCGGCGCAAAGTATTTTTGAGGTGGTCGACAGTCAGCCTGAAGTGGATAAGGGGAGTTTAACGATAGAGCGAGCAAAAGGCGACATTGAGTTTAAAAATGTGACCTTGCATTATGCAGATACACCTAGACCGGCATTGGATAATTTGAGTTTTAGTATCAAGGCGGGTGAGAAGGTGGCGTTGGTTGGGCGCTCTGGCGGCGGAAAAACCTCGCTAGTGAATTTGCTGCCTAGATTTTATGCGTTAGAGCAGGGTGCTGTGTTGTTAGACGGTATTGACTGCAGCACCATACAGCTTAAAAACCTGCGTCAGCAATTTGCGTTGGTGAGCCAAGATATTATTCTGTTTAATGACACTATCTTCAATAATATTGCCTACGGTGTGCTGCGTGGTGCCACTGAAGATGAGGTGATTGCCGCAGCAAAAGCAGCGCATATCTGGGAGTTTATCCAGCAATTGCCGAATGGTTTGCAAAATGAAATTGGCGATAGAGGCGTGAAGCTGTCAGGTGGCCAGCGTCAGCGCCTAGCGATTGCACGTGCTATTCTTAAAAATGCCCCAATTTTATTGCTGGATGAAGCAACATCCGCACTAGATACCGAATCTGAACAGCATGTACAACAAGCGATGGATGAGTTGATGCGTAACCGCACCAGTATTGTGATTGCTCATCGCTTAAGCACAATCGAGAACGCAGACCGCATCATGGTGATGGAGCATGGCCGTATTGTCGAGTCTGGCTCGCATCAAGACTTGATGGCGCTTGACGGTTACTATGCAAAGCTATATCAAAAGCAATTTAGCGCATAAGTGTGAACGTAATGGCTAATTGGTTGCAGAAGCAGTGGCTTACTTTTACGCCGTGGCATTTGCTGTTATTGCCTATTTCTTGGTTGTTCCTGCTCATCACCGCTTTTAGGCGCGTCCTCTACAAATGCGGCTTTTTAAAAAGTCACCGCCTTGCTGCCCCAGTTGTTGTTGTCGGCAATATCAATGTAGGGGGCGCAGGTAAAACCCCAGTAGTGATTTGGCTAGCGGAGCAGTTAAAGCAGGCCGGTTATAAACCAGGGGTTATTAGCCGTGGTTACGGTAGTGACTTGGTTGGTGTTGCATCTGTATCGCCCACAAGTAACCCTAATGCGGTGGGTGATGAGCCGGTTTTGATTGCTATACGCACAGCATGCCCTGTGTTTGTTGGGGCGCGACGAGTTGAGGCTGGCCTGGCACTGTTGAAAGCACACCCCGAGTGCGATATTCTGATTAGCGATGATGGTCTGCAGCACTACGCTTTGCAAAGAGATGTGGAGTTGGTGGTGGTGGATGGCGCAAAAGGCTTTGGTAATAGCGCGTTGCTGCCGGCAGGGCCTCTACGTGAGCCAAAAAGCAGATTGAAAACAGTCGATGCAGTTGTGAGTAATGGCTTAGCAACTAATTTAAAAACACTTGTTACGCCGCCGGTTATTGCAATGCAATTGAAAGCGACGTCTTTCTATAACCTTATCAACCGCCAATCACTAGCAACACCAGCAGATTTCATAGAAAAAACTGTGGCGGCAATTGCTGGCATTGGTAATCCGGATAGATTTTTTAACCAATTAAGTGCGATGGGTTTGAATTTTAAACGCAAAGCATATAATGATCATTATCAATACAGTGCGCAGGATTTTCAGAATCTTGAAACGGATATTGTCATCATGACCGAAAAAGATGCGGTTAAATGTACGTCATTCGCCCAGCCTAATTTTTGGGTGTTGCCAGTGAGTGCAGAGATTGATGCGCAGTTAATGGCAGTCATATTAAATAAACTAGATAAATTGAGAAGTTAAATGGATGCGAAGCTTTTACAGATTTTAGTCTGCCCAGTCACTAAAGGGTCTTTGGTTTATAACAGGGCAACTAATGAGCTGATTTCTAAATCGGCACGTTTGGCATACCCTGTACGTGATGGTATTCCTGTCATGCTGGAAGATGAAGCACGTAAACTTGCGGATGATGAAGAAATTGCATAGTAGTTCAGACGCAGTGCCGGAGTTTCATGTAGTAATTCCTGCGCGTTATTCAAGTACCCGATTGCCAGGTAAGCCTCTATTAGATATTGCGGGCAAGCCAATGGTGGTCTGGGTGGCTGAACGCGCAAAAGGGAGTGGCGCTAAACAAGTAATCGTAGCTACGGACGATGAGCGGGTTGCGTCTGCCGTTCGTCAGCATAATCATGCAGCAGTGATGACAAATGCTCATCACGTGAGCGGCACAGATCGTATTGCTGAGGTTGCCTCTATTGAAGGCTGGTCTGATGATGCGATTGTGGTTAATGTGCAGGGTGATGAGCCGCTAATTGATGCCAAGCTTATTATTGAAGTTGCTACAACCTTGTCGGCTAGTAATCACGCTGTGATGGCAACAGCCTGTCATCCAATTACAGAAAAGTCAGACTTTACTAATCCTAATGTAGTTAAAGTGGTGATGGATGTGAATGGTTATGCTATGTATTTTAGCCGCGCACCTATTCCATTCCCTAGAGATACATATAGCAGTACGCAAGAGTTGGTGTCAGGTATACCTGCTTATAGACATATAGGTATCTATGCATATCGTGCTGGTTTTTTAAAGCAGTACGCTAACCTTGCGCCAGCGGCGATAGAGCAATTTGAATGTTTAGAGCAATTACGTGTCTTATATCAAGGCTATAAAATTGCAGTAAGCGTTTCAGATAATGCGCCTGCGGCGGGTGTGGATACTGAAAGTGATTTGGCGCGCGTCCGTGCATTAATGGATTAAAACGACTAAGTCATTAATCTATATGGAATTTGCCAAAACCGGCTAAATTAGTCGATCGTTTTTATCATAAATTCTCACAATAGTTCTTGCAGAACACATCTGCCTTTGCTATAGTCTCACCTCTCGACGCAACATGCATTAAGTGATGTCGAGCCGGACGCGGGATGGAGCAGTCTGGCAGCTCGTCGGGCTCATAACCCGAAGGTCACAGGTTCAAATCCTGTTCCCGCAACCAAGTATTTTATAGTGTGTTATATAAGTTAATTTTAATTGGTAAATATTACGAAATTAAGGTTGACGAGCGGTAAAAGCTCTGTATAATGCGCACCTCGTTAACGCAAAGCGTAACGACGGAAACGAAAAGTTCTTTAACAATATAACAACTGATAAGTGTGGGTGCTTGTGAATGAAGCA
>NZ_DASWWA010000019.1:0-1581 GCF_036401095.1 Methylotenera sp. | reverse complement strand
TTAGACGGTCTAAATTCTTATTGATTTCTGCTTTTTTACCAGGGTATTGTTGTATCTGTACTTCAAAGTCACCGTCACCTAACGCACGCATTACTTGCGTCACTTCTTCTTTTTCCCGTACGTGTGCCCCTACCATCTTGTCTACATCGCCTACCATTTCAGCAAATGCGCCTTTATATTGGCTTGCGTCCATACAGACATCAATATTGCCTATTTCGTGCTCTTTGCTCATATGAGCCACATCTTCTATGATGGTTTTGACATTAGCACGCAACTGTTCAATGGCTTCGTTTATAAACTTTAGATTTCCAGGTAAAGCGTCAAAAGGTTTATCGAAATTACCATTTGAGAAATCAATCACATTTTGTGCGATTTTGTGCACCAAGCTTGATTGCGCAGCAAGCATCACATTGATTTTTTCAGCCATAGCACGATAACTACCATGCAGATTTTCTACATTTACAACGGAGTTTACATTTCCTTTTGTATGCTCAAGTGTGATGTGCTCAACACGATCTACAATCGCTAGTATATTGCTAGACATTGATTTCAATGCAAATTTCACACTGGATGTGTCATTGGCATCAACATCAATCGCTACAGCTAAATTACCATTAGCCAATTGTCTCGCAATACTCACCACTTCTTCAGGGGTTCCGCCAACCATCAATGCCTCTTTACGAAGATTATTGGCGATAAACATTAAAAAAACTGCCTCAAACACGATTGTCAGTGTATGCAATATTACTAAATTGTTATTAGCACCTTGCTGGAATAGATAAAAGCCAGAATCTGGAGTTTGAAGCAAATTAAAAATCACATGATGCAGGCTAACCAGTGATGCCGCGACAAAAATCGGCTTCCAATCTCGGTAAGATAGCAATAGCGCCAGCAAAATGAATACAGAAAAATGTGCTTCATTCATGCCTTGTGTTTGCTGGATAAATAATGCCGAAAACACCATAAATGCAGTTGCAAAAGCAAATCGGCCAATAACTGCACCCGGAGAAATATTGGCAATTAACAATGGGATTAATAGAGCTGGTAAACCAATCGCAAAAACTTCTGATGGCGTGCCGGAAGAAAAGCCGACGATTAGGCTAACTATGAACAATAGCAGCAAAGTCCAAGACATTAGCTTGTCTGTGCTTACAGCCCAAGCGTCAGTGCGAGTATTTGTAGTTTTTAACAATTTCATTTCCAATCTATTCAAAACATCTTGATTAATGCATCAAGCAATCTTACAAAGGGTAGCAGCTAAATGCTTGCGTACCATTCTTTTACTGATATTTACTGTTGATTAGCAAAAGCCAGATAACTAACCTTTGCTAATCAAATACATAAATTAACTTATGTTGCTACCTACCATGGCTAAGTGTTGCAATGCGAGCAGGTTGTGCAATCGTCCTTAAATTTGGTCTACTTTGTAAACGCCCGCCACTCAATTTAAACGCATTCACAGTATCCATTAAGCCCATCGCCTGATCTACTAGCGATTCTGCTGCCGCGGCTGCCTGCTCAACTAACGCCGCATTCTGCTGGGTCACTTCATCCATGCTGGTAATGGCGTTGTTCACTTGG
>NZ_DASWWA010000018.1:0-1540 GCF_036401095.1 Methylotenera sp. | reverse complement strand
TTAGACGGTCTAAATTCTTATTGATTTCTGCTTTTTTACCAGGGTATTGTTGTATCTGTACTTCAAAGTCACCGTCACCTAACGCACGCATTACTTGCGTCACTTCTTCTTTTTCCCGTACGTGTGCCCCTACCATCTTGTTCAATGACTCGGCCATCTCTGCGTAGGTGCCTGTGAATCTAGCAGTGTCGATAGCAGCGTCAATCTCACCCAAATCATGTTGCTGAGACATGGTTTGCATTTCGCTAACAAATGTTTTGATATTGGCACGTAATTGCTCGACGCCTTCATTAATAAAGGCACGTTGACCTGGAAAACGCTCCAAAGGCGCATCAAAGTTACCTTTAGCAAACTCGCCAATACATGCTGTAACTTTACGCATCACATTTGCTTGGTTAGAGGCCATTTCATTCACATTACCAGCCATAACCTGATAACTGCCACGCAGTTTACTAGTATCGATAGAAGCGCCAATATTGCCTAATTTATTTTGGGCAGACATGGCCGTCTGCTCCTCGATCACAGTTTTTAGTGCTTGCTGCATTTTCAACATGGATGACATCAAACTTGATTGATCGGCTGAGTCAACCTTAATTACGCTATTTAAATCACCACTTGCAATATCATTAGCAATTTTAGCAACTTCATTTGGCTCGCCGCCCAGTTGTTTTCTTAGGCTACGCGAAATCGTCACACCAAACAAAATAGATACAATCACAACAAGCAAGCCTAAAGCTAAAGAAAGCTTAATCGAATTTTGTTTTACGGTTAGCGCATTGGTAGCATGTTTCTGACCAAGATCAACCTTATAGTGCATATGTGCTGCAATACTGTCGTTTGCCTTTTCCGCCGGGGTGCGAATCGCGATATAAAGTTCGTGTGCTAATTCTTTTTGATTAGCGCGTGAAGCCTCTAATATCGGCTCCATACGTGCAAAGTAGACTTTAAGGTCTTCAATATCCCCATCTAACAAGCTCTTCTCTTGTGCATCAGACACAAGGTCTGTATACGAGCCTGTAATTTCATTTAACTCAGACTGCAGTTTTCTAATCGCCTCTTCCACTTCAGCCATTTTTGGTTCGTCTTTAATCAACGTATGGTTTGCAACTCGAATACGTAGCGTATTAAATTTATAGCGCATTTCATCTAGCTTGATGATGCTTGGCACAATATTGGTATTGGCATAATTGGTATCGTTATATACAGCATCCGATTGGAATGAGTTTAACGTTAAAATACCAACCAAACCTAAAACAGAAACCAATGTAATTAATAACATTTTTCTTGCGACAGTCATTTGCATTTAAAACCCATTCTTTACAGAAAAACCAAAATATCCATATATTCAAACATACTATTTAAAGATATAGCCAGTTAAAACTCTTCCCAATCGCCATCTTCACTGTTCGTTTTAACGCTCAGTTTGACAGGGGTAGGTCTTGCCACATGCGCGACTTTACTCACAGCAACTTTAGATACAGGACGAGTCGCTACTCGATTTTCGTGATTGCCGCCTAGCTGGAATACGCTAATAGCGTTC
>NZ_DASWWA010000017.1:0-74532 GCF_036401095.1 Methylotenera sp. | reverse complement strand
GCATTCAGGCTATGTGTGAATGGCAAAGAGCCTTTTGAAATACTTCTATTAAACACAACTAGAAACAGACATAAAGTTTTAAGAAAAACTAATGCACATCAATAAATCAATATTGACCGGATTTTATAGACGGATTTATTTAGGGAGATTGATCAAAATAAGATTTTGATCTGAGGTAGACGTGAAGTCTAAATTTTGAAATGCGTTTTCGAGAACGCTATCGCCGTTTAACGACGGTTAATTTTTTATGTAGAAGCGTTAAATAATTTCTACTTACGTCCAATCTTAAAGTAATTTTTTTTTCTGTCAACACCCCATCACTTTGCACTGTCACTTTTGTATATTGCGCTTGAGAAATCGCATTGGCCGGTTATGTCCGCCATCGAGGCTGACATAACCGGCCTCGTCGGCTGATTTTCAGCCTCGTCACTACCGCTAAAGGTAGTGACGAGGCTATTTGGTCGGCTGTATTCTCGACACTAGTAATTTATAGATAGCCAATTTGGTTGTTATCTTTTATCACTCAGTTTTTTCAGATAACTAAAATTAAATTTCTTAACTCGAGGAGATTTGGAAAATGTCTATGAATAAAATTAAAACTCTGATGATTGATTGTGCGGATAATGATGTCGAATTCGAAGTTCCAGAAAGTATTGCGCAACTGCATCCTCTAGAGAAAATGGATATGCTGGCATATTGGATCAAGCAATTTTATTTTGAATATAGAAAAGTGATTGGGCAACGTTTTGTTGATTCTTTCAACAGTCGAGATAAGGCTAACTTGCCTTTAAAGCTCAGATTAGAACTTTTCCAGATAATTGCTGAAAACGATTTTCCCAGTCCGCGCCCTAATGACATCAAGAAAATATGTATGGATGCTTTAAATCAATCAAAAGCCAAAAAATGAAAACTCTCGGAGTTAAAGACGCTGCGCTTTTCTTGAGAATACACCCAGTGACACTCATTAAAATGCTTAATTCTGGTGAAGTCTCTGGTGCCAAAATTGGCAAAGAATGGGTTCTATTGGAGGTTGACTTGATTGAACACATACGAGCAAAATATAAGTCGCGAGCGTTGGAAGGTGAACGAAAGGAAACATTATGTCACTTTACAAACGCAAAGACTCTTCCTTCTGGTGGGTCAAAATTAATGTCGGTAGACAGAAAGTACAAAGAGGCACTGGGACTTCAAACCGAGCCGAAGCCCAAGAGTTCCATGACAAATTAAAAGTGCAGTTATGGGAGCAAGAGCGGTTAGGTCTTAAAACACGCCACTCTTGGAAGGAAGCGGTTATTCGCTGGTTAAATGAGACATCCGACAAAGCAACTCATCACGAAGATGTATCAAAGCTGAAATGGCTTGATAAATTTCTTGGTGATTTAATGCTTGAAGAGGTTAATTTAGATTGTATTGATAAGATTAGATCTGAAAAACTCAAGGAGGCTTCAAAGGCTACGGTTAATCGTTACTTGGCGTTAATTCGCTCTATTCTTATTCGAGCTTGCCAAGAATGGGAGTGGATTGAAAGAACGCCAAAGATCAGGCTCTTTAAAGAAAGTAATGTTCGTGAACGTTCGTTGACCATTGAACAGGCAAAAGCTTTGTTAAATGAATTGCCATCGCATCAGCGATCAACAGTGCTTTTCGCTTTAACAACAGGTTTAAGGTTGAGTAACGTTGTTAAGCTGGAGTGGGCGCAAGTGAATCTTGATCTAAAGCATGCTTGGGTTAAAGGTAATGAATCTAAAAATCGCAAACCAATAGCGATACCTTTGAACAATGTAGCAATCGAGGTTTTGCAGCAACAATTAGGAAATCATCCTGAAAGGGTTTTTACTTATTTGGGAAGGCCTTTTGTAGCTGCGAACACCAAGGCTTGGAAAAATGCTTTAAAACGTGCTGGAATTGAAGATTTTAGGTGGCATGATTTAAGGCATACTTGGGCAACTTGGCAAAGGCAAGCTGGAACGCCAACACATGAGCTTCAGAGATTGGGTGGTTGGAAGACAGCTTCAATGGTAGAGCGATATGCGCATGTGGCACCAGATAATCTTGAGCATGCAGCTTCACGACTTAATGCAGTGTTTAGTGGTTACGATTTGGCTACGGTCGACTAGAAAATAAAAAAGCCCACATTTTTGTGAGCTTTCTAAATTCTGGTGGCCGGGGCCAGAATCGAACTGGCGACACGCGGATTTTCAACTTTAAAAATCATCATTTATATATTGTTTTAGGCCCGCCTTCACTCGTTTAGACTCGTCAAAATGTGACAAAATTGTCACGTTCCACTTAGTGTAATTATGAGGACTAAAAGTGTTTATTCCATCTTGGTTTATTTACCAAGTAGCTGATATGATGGAGCTATGAATCTCTATGTTGACTGGCTCGCTTGTTGCTTGGAGTCAATGCTCGCCTAAGCTTGGTAGTTAGGGCTAAAATGTCTGTGTATCAGTCTCATCATCAATTCGTCGGGGGAATCAATGCAAAAGCAAGAGGAGCAAACATACGAAACAAAACTATCATTAACGCGCCTACATTTTTTTTATATTGTCTTGATACTGATTGGCAGCCTAATTTTAATGGCCACACGAGACTGGACAAAATTGGATGGTTTCACTGAGTACTTGAGCGTATCTGCAACAATTACCTCACTCGTTCTTGGTGTGCTGGCAATTATTTATGGTTTTATTAGCAGCAATTCAACGAATAGCTCTTTGGGCTCTGTCCAAGCCGCGGCTTATGAGATGAAAGATGTTGGTTCTCAACTTAAGGAATTGCTCTCAAAAGGCCAAGAGTTACAAGAAAAAGCTGGAAGTCGAAATGAAGAACTCCACTCACTTATCGGTAACCTTCGCTCAACAATCGACGATTTAAGTACTAGTACTACCCATATAGCAGGTACAGTGGAGATGCTACCAGTAAAGATCGACTCTCTGCGTAATGAGATATTTGGGAAGAGTGTTAGCCAAATAACACCTGGAGTAGAGGCCGAACAGGAAGCTAAATTGCAAACTAATCAAATTCAGCAATTTCTTTCCGTATCTAGCATTATTGGGCTTGCCGCACTTAAAGCAATCGTCGAGGCAAAGCGCCTTACTAAACCAGCCGATTTAGAGAAAATATTTAAGGATGATTACTCCGACTCGACTGCGTACGCTCAAGGATATCTTGTGGCTAGTTCTTGTTTTGGGATAGTCGACTTTGAACTAGAGGGGGGGACCAAAAAAGTGGTAAAAATCTCCTTTTCAGGAGAGTCAGATACATTAATTGAACATGAGTGGAGCAAGCGTGAAAAGTCTGATGATGAATCATCAAGAAACTCTATCAGTAAATACATAAACAAGATTAACGCAAGTTTTACCCTACAGCAGTCAGCTGATGCAACTTAACTGATAGCGCAACGTGGAAAATGGTTATCAGACCAAGGAAAAACCTAGCTATTAAGGCAGCAATACACCTTACCCCTCAATATGCTGGGCATCTACAAGAGCTTCAGAAGGGTAAAGGTCAAAGCTTTCCAGATCAGGAAATAGTAAATATCCAAAATAATCTTGGCAAATACGTCTTAATGTATGACGATGAAAGAAAAATTGGAAGAGCGCTGTTACTGACGTTGTTTGGTGAAGAGGGCTTCAAAGAGTTAAGTGATGATCTTGAGACTGCGACCGAAGCTGAGCGACAAGAATGGCTAGATGACATAGCTAATCCAGAGAGTAACGACTTAGCTGAGGCATTTAATGCTATTGAAATTCCAAGCACACCTGAAGAATGGCAATTGGCAAGGGAGGCTGGTGATAAGTTACCAGAAGAAGAGCGTAAGAGGTTGGAGAAGCAAGGTGCATACTTCTGGTGCTTCTCATTTAGCAGTTTTTTCAATACGTTATCCCTAATGGTGCATGGAGCAAGACTAACCACTTTAGTGCCCAAAGCTATAGCTGGAGATGATGATGCATTTTTAAAAGCTATCCAAATAGATCGCATGCTTTTACTTCATTATCCATATTTCAGGGATCGAAAATTTAAGGCTCAATATGAGCGTGACACTGACTTTCTATCCCAAATTTCTTACCGTGAGTCTAATTCGCCAATTCGTGGAAGAATTCACTACCCAGCGCTATACATGCTTTTTGGAATATTGGACTCGTTTATGTGGCTGAATGATCTGAAGCATAAAGAGATTTTGGATATTTGCGATCAAGCAGGTTTAGATCGATATCAAAACAGAATCGAAGACGTTGGATATTTGACTAAAAGGTTATCAGAATATCGTAAGTGGCAAAAAACAGGTGGGGTGTCAATGCACTCAAATTAAATTTCACTGCATGGAGCTAGCCTTCTAAATGTAAATAATAGATATCCATTCCAGATCGCCAAATCGGCTTGCTGGTAAATTCCAAAGGAATGGATATGACAAATCAAAAGCAAGATACACAACACAACCAAACTGCATCAAGGGATCCCGCCCGCACACGCGTCAGCGTGGAGGACGGAGACCGTGATGCAGTAGCGGTGCCTAGTAACACAGCTACTAATAACAGCATTAACCAAGATGAAGTTAAGTTTTTAAGATGGGGTATTGATAGTTTGTATCTGTCTTATCAAGGTAACTTACACCCAGAGATCCATGAGCAACTGATCCAGTTAAAGAAACAAGCCCAATCCGATAATCCCCAAGAGCAAGCCAAAGCACAACTCAAACTAGGTGATCATCTATTTGAGGTCAAAGACAAAGGCACTTCCATGTTTAGTTATGTACTGGAAGATAACGCCTTTCGTATTCAGCTATCACGCCCTAACAAAGCTGTACCAATGGCCTATGTAAAGCTATCTAGTGAGTACCTAACCCATCTATCCCCTAAAGATGCAGAATATCGTCTATCAACGATACTGTCACAATTAGGCGCACTAGAATCAACCGCAAACGTGAGTCGTGTTGATATGTTTGTCGATTTTGTTTCACATCAGGATATGGAGTCATGGCATCGTGAAGCATGGATCACACACGCTGAATCTATCAATGCTTATTCTATTGATGGTCACTTCACTGGCTGGTCTGTTGGTTTGGGTGGTGTGGTGGCTGGTCGCCTTTATGACAAGCTATTTGAGATTGATAAAAGTAAGAAGTTTTATTTACTCCCATTATGGGAACAAGCTAACTGGCAACAAGGTGAACCGATCTGGCGTTTGGAGTTTGAATTTAAGCGTCAATTTCTAGTACAGAAGAATCTATCTAAACTCACGGAAGTATTAGCTAACCTTAACGGCTTGTGGTCTTACGCTACAACCGAATGGTTAAAGCTGTCTATCCCTAATCCAGACGATCAAACCCGCTCACGCTGGCCTATTCATCCGTTATGGGCTGTCCTCTCCTCGCTAGATTGGGAAACTAACGGAGGCGCATTACAACCCCGTTTTAACACCACACGCGCACCTAATAAAGAAGCTGCATTAGATCGTGCTTTTAGCGCATTAACCACATGGATGGCTGCTGAAAGTTACACCGATTATGAGTTAGCGATTCACCCCTTCTTTGAAGACTTAGGGCATCACATCAATAACCAATCGATGAATAAAGGCACAACCTTTGAAGCACTCATTAAAGAAAAGGTAGGTTTAAAAGCCAAAGCCTTTAATACGATTGATATTAACGCTGAGATTAACGAAGCCTATATCGATGAAGAAGTGCGCGCTATGCGTGACGCTTATAACAAAGCCTCTAACGGTGAATAACAATGAAAGATAACGATCTGCCCTTGCCTGCTGTACGTTGTCTTTCTAAGGAAGAAGCTGCGTGTTACCTAGGAATAGGTGTCACGCTCCTGAGTGAACTTGATATTCCAGCGGTGAAGTTTGGTCGCCGTCTGGTATATGACAAAGTTGACTTGGATCTTTGGTTGGAGGAATATAAGCAGCGAGGGCGGGCCGGAGAGGAGTTTATATGGCCCGTGAAACCGGAATCTACAAGAGAGGTGATTCGCCCTATTGGTGGATCAATGCAACACTCTCAAACGGCAAAAGAGTACGCCAGAGTTCTGGGACTGAAGACCGAGCGCAAGCCGAAGCGTATTTAGCTAAATTAAAGCTGGATTCGTATAAGGAAGTGAATTTTGGTATTAAGTCCCATCGCTCTTGGAAAGAAGCTGTTGTTCGGTATCTCGAAATTAAAGCAACGCTCAGAAGTTATCGTGACGTAAAACGCATATGTTGTAATTTGCATCCTTATTTAGGTGACTTGATGCTAAACCAGATCAACGGTGACGTGGTTTGGTCTGTGATTCAAGGTGAATTTAAAAAAGGAAACAAAGCGGCAACCGTTAATCGTTACTTAGCGACATTACGCAGTTTATTGCGGATGGCTCGTGATGAATGGCAGTGGATAGATCATATCCCTAAAATTCGTTTGTTATCGGGTGAGGTGGAGCGTGATCGATGGCTGACTAGAGATGAGGCAGATAGGCTAATCGCTGTTTGTCCTGATCATCTGGCGGCTGTGGTGAAGTTTGCTTTAGCGACGGGGTGCCGCGCTCGGGAAATTCTTGGTTTGGAATGGAGTAGGGTGGATTTAAGTAGACACACTGCTTGGTTGAATCAAACTAAGAACGGTACACCGAGAGGGGTTCCATTAAATAGAAGTGCTGTTGCTGTTCTTCAGGAGCAAGTCGGAAAGCATTCGAAATTTTGTTTTACCTATAACGGTGAGCCGATTCGTTACAACATAACGAACTCAGCTTGGATTACAGCGTTAAAGAAAGCAGAGTTAGAAGACTTTAGATTTCATGACTTGCGTCACACTTGGGCTTCTTGGCATCGTCAAGCTGGCACCAGTTGTGATGAGCTGAAAGAACTGGGAGGTTGGAAAACGCGGTCAATGGTCGATCGATACGCTAAGTTTGCTACTGAACATCTGGCAAATGCAGCAAGTCGGATTGATTTTTTGGCTTCAGAAGATAACGTGATTGAATTGTCACGTTTTAGTCACGTTCACCAAATGAAAAAGGGCTTAGCCTAAGCTAAACCCTTTTGTATTCTGGTGGCCGGGGCCAGAATCGAACTGGCGACACGCGGATTTTCAATCCGCTGCTCTACCGACTGAGCTACCCGGCCTTTCTTACTGCTACAGCGTTCGGTTTAATCGCTGCAAGGCGCGCATTATAGCAAACTAAATTGGAATCTGACAAAGATATTTTCATGTTTTTGTATATTTATTTTTAATACTAAAGTTTGTATATGGTTTGCGTGATATCTAGGTTGCTCTCATGTAAAATCTTTCTCTATGAATTTAAACACAAATTTACCAAAAATCGGGTCATTGAGTCAGTCGTTGCAGGCGGCGCTTGTTGATAAAATTAATCATAAAACTAAACCTCTAGGTGCGCTTGGGCAGCTTGAGGCGGTTGCTTTGCAGTTGGGTTTGATACAGCAAACTTTGACGCCGCAGCTATCTAACCCCACATTAATGGTGTTTGCGGGGGATCACGGCGTAGTCAACTCCGGGGTTAGTCCTTATCCGCAAGCCGTTACTGCGCAGATGGTGCTGAATTTCTTGCAGGGAGGCGCGGCTATTAACGTGTTTGCGCGTCAGCATAATATGCGCTTGCGGGTGATTGATGCTGGCGTTAACCATGATTTTGATGTGCACACAGATTTGATTCATGCCAAAGTGGCGGCGGGTACCGCTAATTTCTTGCAAGAGGCGGCAATGACCTCTGCGCAATGTCAGCAAGCGCTGGCAACCGGAGCATCGCTCGCTAGGCAGGAAGTAGCCTCTGGCTGTAATGTATTTGGTTTTGGCGAGATGGGCATAGGCAATACTTCGTCAGCCAGCTGTTTGATGAGTGTGCTGTGCGGTATACCGATTGAGGAGTGTGTGGGGCGTGGCACTGGTTTAGATGATGCTGGGCTGGCGCAGAAGTTATCCATCCTTAAACAGGCCATAGATTTCCATGACATGGGTGGGGACAATGCACTGGATGTGCTGGCGACCTTCGGCGGCTATGAGATTGCAATGATGGCTGGTGCGATGTTGGGAGCTGCTGAGCAGCAGGCTGTATTGTTAATTGATGGTTTTATTGCAACGGCTGCCTTGTTGGTGGCGGCGCAGTTGCAGCCGAATATTCTGCAATATTGTGTATTTACGCATTGCTCTGGTGAGGCTGGGCACCGCCGCTTGTTGGCACACTTAGGGGCTACACCTTTGCTAGATATTGGTTTGCGTCTTGGTGAGGGCACTGGGGCGGCCTTGGCTTATCCATTGGTACAGGCTGCGGTTAACTTTATGAACGAGATGGCTTCGTTTGAAAGTGCTGGTGTAAGTACTGCTGAGGATGCTGCGTGATCACTTTCTTGCGTAATGAGCGGCGCTATATGTTGTTAGCGGTTGGCTACTTTACGCGGTTGCCTATCCCAGTATTTGGCGATTTTCATCCGGATGATTTGAATCGCGCTGCCAAATATTTTCCATTAGTGGGGATTTTTGTCGGATTGATCGGGGCTGGTGCATTTGCACTTGCGAGTAAGCTCTTGCCATCGAGTGTTGCCGTGCTGGTTAGCATGGCGATGACAATTTATATTACTGGTGCATTTCACGAAGATGGGCTGGCCGATAGTGCAGATGGTTTAGGGGGCGGTTGGGATACCGAGCGCATACTGGCCATTATGCAAGATTCCAGGCTCGGGACTTATGGTGCGATTGCCCTGTTTTTAGCGCTGTTTACGAAGTATCAGCTACTCAATGCACTGCCTGCTTACTTTTTACCGTTTGTGTTAGTGATTGGCCATGCGTTTAGCCGATTATGTGCGTTATTGGTGATGGCAGATTTAGATTATGTGCGAGAGAGTGGTAAGGCAAAGCCGCTGGCAACTAAAGTGAAGGCGTCGGGTTTGTTGCTTGCTGTGATATTTGGCCTAGCACCGATCCCGCTACTGTATTGGAATTTTTCACCTGTGCTGTTGAATGTTACGGACTGGTTGTTGCTTGCTGCCTGTTGCTTAACCCCGGTGGTGTGTGTTTGGGTGTGGTGGCGTAATAAAATTAAACGCTGGCTTGGCGGTTATACGGGCGATTGTTTAGGTACGATGCAGCAGATGACTGAATTAGCTTTTTACTTGGGCTTGCTGGTGTGGGCGCAGCAGCTATGAGCTCGCGGTTATGAATTTACATTTGATTCGACATACCTCTTTGGATATTGCATCTGGCGTTTGCTATGGGCAGAGCGATGTGGATGTTTCGGCCAATTTTGCCGCAGAGTGTAGTGCGTTAAGCGCAAAGTTGGATGGCATTCAGTTTGATGCAGTGTATGCCAGCCCATTGCAGCGCTGTACTAAATTAGCGCAGGCGCTTAATTTGGGTGAGGTGCAAGAGGATGTGCGGTTAAAAGAGCTGCATTTTGGCGATTGGGAAATGCAACCTTGGGATAGTATCCCACGCGAACTATTTGATGTTTGGGCGCATGATTATGCGCATCTGTCGCCACCTAATGGTGAGAGCTTCACCCAGCTATATGAGCGTACTAAAATGTTCACAGAAGAAGTGAGTTGCCGCCTACGTGGGAAAAATGTCGCGGTTGTGACGCATGGTGGGGTAATCCGTGCCATGCTGGCGGATGCCTTGAATATGCCGTTAAAAGGGTTGTTTCGCTTGGTGATTGATCACGCCAGTGTGACACAAATTACCCTCAGTGATAGCGTGCCTAGGATACAGTTTGTTAACCGCTAAGGCGATGTTGAGCATGTTTGCAATCTTGGCACAGGGCAGCTGTAGCTAAGTCTGCTCAATGCTAGGTGTTACAGGTTTTGCAGTGCCTGTTCCAGTTGTTGCCAGCGATTGTCGTCTGGTAAGCCAAATCTTAATGCTGGCTGTTCTATGAATTTTCTAACCCAAACCCCTTGTCTTGCAAGCTTATCGTGTAGGTGATTAGCCGCATCAGTCGCAATATACTGGAATAGCGCAGTCCCCGCGGTTGGCTTTAAACCATATTGCGTAAGCAGGCTTGCCAAACGCAGGCTATTGTTTGCCAGGGTTAGTCTGGTATTTTTTTGCCAGGCAGAGTCCTGCAGGGCCAGCATGGCAATGTAGCGGCTGGCACCTGCAATCGTCCATGGGCCTAGCTCTTCTTTTATCTGTTGTAGCTGTGCGGGTGCCGCAAGTAGAAAGCCTACCCTGGCGCCGGCTAACCCAAAAAACTTGCCTAAAGAGCGTAGTACAAATAAACCCTCTAAATGTGCGTGCTGGGCAATGCTGTATTCTGGTGTTGCGTCCATAAATGCTTCATCCACTATCAGCCATCCGCCGCGCTTGGTTAGCGTGGCATGTAGCTGCAATAAGTCTTGTGGTGCAAACTGTTTGCCGGTTGGGTTGTTGGGGTTGCAAACTAACACCACATCCGCGTTGCTGATAAGGTCTGCATCGTTTAAATCACTGAAGCGTATTACCTGATGCCCGCAGCGTTGCCAAGCGTGTGCATGCTCTTGGTACATGGGGTTGAGCATGGCAACTTTGCTCAACGGCCTAAGCTTGGGCAAGGTTTGTAGCGCCGCTTGTGAGCCACTGGTTGGAATTAACGATTGACAGCCATAATACTGCGCTGCAGTTGCAATCAGCCCATCTTCGTCGTTTGGCAGGTTGCGCCATATATGCGCTGGAATCTCGGGCATGGGGTAATGGCAGGGGTTAATACCTGTTGATAAAT
Organism: Methylotenera sp.; assembly: GCF_036401095.1. GTDB lineage: Bacteria > Pseudomonadota > Gammaproteobacteria > Burkholderiales > Methylophilaceae > Methylotenera. The sequence goes on along the minus strand of NZ_DASWWA010000017.1, from coordinate 63,844 downwards.
CTAGCCAGTACTCTAGCGGGATTTTATATTGCGCTACAGCGGCGCTTAAGTTGCCACCATGTTCAAGCAAGGGTCAGGCTTCCTTTAATATGTATCAAGATAGATAACGCAATAATGACTAAACACCATAGCACCATGCTGCGTTTGACTAGGTTGGTAGCGCTTAAAATATGCTGCGTATTGGCTAATGTACCCATGCCTAGGGTGGGGCGCTGCTTGGCTGTGCCGTGATACACCGCATTGCCACCGAGTTGCACCTGTAGTGCGCCCGCACCTGCCGACATGACCGGCCCTGCATTGGGGCTGTACCAAGTGCTAGATTGTGCCACCCAGCATTTTAATGCAGTTCGGGTATGGCCGCATAAGGCGTAGCTTAGCGCAGTGAGGCGTGCCGGAATTAAATTTAAAATATCATCCAAACGCGCGGCAGCCCAGCCAAAATATAAAAAGCGCGGGGTTCTATAGCCCCACATTGCATCCAAGGTGTTGGCTAGCCTGAACACCACTGCACCCGTTCCGCCTAATAATACAAACCAGAAAATCGCGCCAAAGATTGCGTCATTGCCATTTTCCAGTACCGATTCGACCGTGGCGGTGGCAATTTCAGTTTCATTTAATTGTGACGTGTCACGGCTCACAATCATGCTAATCGCGTGTCTGGCTTGCGGCAGATCGTGCTGAGACAGTGGCTGGTACACAGCGTGCGCGTGCTGGGTGAGGCTTTGTGCGCCGATAGCGCAGTAAAGCAATACGACTTTAGCCAGCCATGCAAATGATGCTCCCACCAATGTCTCTAGTGTCAGCACATAGCTTAGCGCGGCAAATGGTAACAGTAACAATAACCAAGCTGTTAAGCCGATCAAGCGCGCTGAGTAGGAAGGCATCTGCTGATTGAGCAGCCGTTCACTCCTATAGGCAAGCCAGCCAAAGCCGACGAGGGGATGCCAGCGTTTAGGCTCTCCTAACAGCGCATCTAATAATACAGCCGTGATTACCGCAAGGGCTGTGCTATAGGTGCTGATGATGGGATAATAATCAAATGACATTTAAATCACTTATGGTTCAGGGAACGACATCGGATGCCGGTAAAAGTACGCTGGTTGCTGCAATATGCCGTGTATTGTATCGCAGAGGCGTTAAAGTAGCCCCATTCAAGCCGCAAAATATGGCGTTAAATTCAGCGGTGACGGTGGATGGTGGCGAGATAGGGCGCGCGCAGGCTGTGCAGGCGCAAGCTTGTGGATTAGCTCCACATACCGATATGAACCCGGTATTGCTTAAGCCCAACTCTGATACTGGCTGTCAGGTGATTGTGCACGGTAAGGTTGCGTGCAACTTGGAGGCAATGGGTTACCATGCCTACAAACCAACTGCCATGCGCGCCGTGTTGCAATCTTGGGAACGCTTAAAGTCGCAATACCAGTGTGTGGTGGTAGAGGGAGCTGGCAGCCCGGCCGAGATTAACCTGCGTGACCGCGATATTGCCAATATGGGCTTTGCTGAAGCTGTAGATTGCCCAGTGATTTTAATTGCAGACATTGACCGCGGCGGTGTGTTTGCCCACATAGTAGGCACCATGGCCTTGCTCTCTGAAAGCGAACGGGCGCGCGTGCTTGGCTTTGTGATTAACCGCTTTCGTGGAGATATCGCGCTATTGCAACCTGGATTGGACTGGCTTACACAGGAAACTGGTAAACCGGTATTAGGCGTGTTGCCGTATTTGCATGGCTTACATATTGAGGCGGAAGATTCCGTACCTGTTAGCCAGCAGGTAGCTGGAGGAGCCAAGAATGGACGCCTGAAAGTAATTGTTCCAGTGATTCCCCATATCAGTAATCACACTGACTTTGACGCACTGCGCTTGCACCCTCAGGTGGATTTTCAGTTCGTAAAAATTAACGAAGAGATTCCACCTGCGGATCTGATGATATTACCCGGCAGTAAAAATGTGCGCGGTGACCTTGATTTTTTACGCGCCAATGGATGGGAGCAAGCACTCACTCGCCATTTGCGCTATGGCGGAAAAGTGTTAGGTATTTGTGGCGGTTTTCAGATGCTCGGACAAGTGTTGCATGACCCTTATGCCATAGAAGGCGATGCAGGCTCCAGCGCGGGTTTCGGCTGGTTAGAGATGGAAACCACTTTGGAACAAACCAAGCAGTTGAAGCAGATTGCTGGGCATTTGGCGTTTACGGATGCACAAGTGGCTGGTTACGAAATCCATATGGGGGTGACAACTGGCGCAGCACTCAATACGCCAGCACTCTATCTTGAGAATCGCCCTGAAGGCGCAATGTCGCCTGACCAGCAAATTGCCGGCACCTATTTACACGGCTTGTTTGACCACAAAGAAGCATGTGCGGCTTGGCTGGCATGGGCTGGCTTGCAAGCAGAGCAGCATTTTGATTATGAACAAATTAAAAACGACGAGCTAAACCGATTAGCCGATTGCGTAGAGCAGCATTTGGATTGGAACGCGCTCGGATTGCCAATTGATTCAAGCCTGCCAGCTTAGTTTTTAATCTAATTGCGAGGTTTTACACCTGTCTTGGTGACTGTAAGCAGAAAGTACCTACTGGGTACTTTTTATCGCTAATCCTAATGTCAGCAAACAGATAGCATCAGGCCTCGCATCTACTTGATATTTCTATCTAAACTTGACTTTAACCCCCTAAAAATCTAAACTGCGGCGATTGAGGTTTAGCCAGAGTTTCATTCTGGTTGATTAATAGGGAATCTGGTGCGGCCATTTGACGTAAAAGTCTTTGTGCTTATTCCAGTACTGCCCCCGCAACTGTAATCGGATAGTCTGTTCGCACCCTTAGCCACTGAGTCGTTAGATTTGGGAAGGCAGCGAACCAGGCCGTAACCCGAGAGTCAGGAGACCTGCCTTGATGTAGTCGTAATGTTTGAGTTAGGGCGGGGCGTCCTGAGTAAAAAGGCAAAATAATTGTTTTGCTTACACATTAATATATTCACCAAGTATCCCAGCAGTACATATACAAAGTCCGTGGTTGATTTGCGTCACCAGCAATATTGCTATGCGTTTACGCATGAATCAGTATGCAGGTGCATACCATCACGGCTTAGAAATGCTTAGTGTGCCTATATATACTGTCCTGCTCCTATTCAAATGTTGCTGCAAAACGTACATGACGGTTGGTCATGTAGATTCGAATGAGTATCAGGGAGTATAAAAATAATGCTTAGAAGCCATCAATTAATCACTGCAGCTGTTTTGGCTGCATTACCACATCTGGCTTTGGCTGATGAAGCGGCAGTAGAACTCACTGAGGTGAGTGTTGAGTCTACTTTAGTCCGCGGCAACGCGCTTAACCTTAAACAAGCCAATAGCACAGCGAGCAGGCTAGGCCTGAATGCGATTGAAGTACCAGCTAGTACGGAAACACTGGAGATAGAAACCATCCGCATGCGTGGTGATATTAATATCCACGAGGCGGTTTCTCGCACCACAGGTATTTCTGATATCAGCAACCTTGGTTCAGGCGTGGCTTACTCTGCACGTGGCTTTACGGGTAACGATTCTGTAGGGCAGGCTGAAGATGGTATTCGTTTGCTTACTGCTGCAGGCACACTCACTTACCCATCAGATACTTGGGGCTACCAACGTGTTGAAGTGCTGCGCGGCCCGGCTTCGGTTATGTTTGGTGATGGCACAGTGGGCGGTATCGTTAACAGCATTCGTAAAGCGCCTAGTCGCGACAGCTCAGTGCAGGCACTGGTTGGTACAGGTTCACGCGGTGAGTATAGGGCCGCTGTTGGTGGCACCGGTGCTGTGGGTGAAATTGGCGCATTCCGTGCAGATGCTTCGATCACAGCTGGTAATGGTTATGTAGACCGTGGTGAGCATGATAGTCAAAAAATCATGACTAACTTACTGCTTACGCCCACAGATAAGCTGCGCATTAACTTTACCTTTGACCATTCAGATGAGTCACCGACCCGCTATACTGGTATTCCACTACGTAATGGGCGTATAGACTCATCTTTACGTAAAGAAAACTACAACATTAGCGATGATAAACAAAGCTTCACCGAAGACCGTTTGCGTGCAAAAGTTGAGTGGGAGTTATCGGATGCGCTTAAATTAAGCAATGTGAGCTATTGGTTTAATGCGCACCGTCATTGGCGCAATGTAGAGTACTTCTCGATTGATAACGCCACCAATACCGTGGACCGCTCTGGTTACACGGAGATTAAGCATGAGCAGAAGCAAATTGGTAACCGCTTTGCGCTAACTTCAATCGCAGATGCTTTTGGCCATAAAAATCGTTGGTCTGCAGGTTATGAAGTGGCGCGTGTAGATTTTAAATATTTTGACAACTTCTATAATGACAACGACCCTAGCAGTAATGTTGCTATCCATAATTTTAATCCTGGACGTTTCCAAACTATAGATCCGACCGCGTTAGACTTTGTATCTAAAACCGTACAGCAGTCTTTATTTGTAGAAGACGCCTTTGATGTGACTAAGCAGCTTAAGCTGAGTGCAGGTTTGCGTCAGGATTGGATTAATGTAGACCATGAGAGCCGCCTGACTACGGCAAGCACAGATAAAGATTACTCACCATTTTCTTACAGGCTAGGTGCGGTTTACCAAACTACGCCAAATACCGCATTCTATGGCCAGTTTAGCCAAGGCTCTGACCCTGTCTCATCTATTGTTACGTTAAGACCTAGAAATGGCGCGTTTAAACTGACTTCAGCACAGCAAACTGAATTTGGTATTAAACACGCGCTACCTGATGGTAAAGGCGAGCTGACTTTTGCTGTGTACCATATTGCGAAAGATGACATCATTACGCGTGACCCAAATAACCCAACGCTTAGAGTGCAAGGCGGCAAGCAGTCATCACGCGGGGCTGAGCTCTCAGCCACCTTGTTCCCGGTCAATCACTGGCGTACTGATTTGAATATGGCTTTGCTTGATGCGCGTTACGATCAGTTGGTTGAATCTGTGGGTGACCCTGCTGTTAGTGTTTCTCGTGCCGGTAAAACGCCAACCGATGTGCCTGAAAAAATTGCCAATGCCTGGGTTTATTACCAACAAGCAAACTGGGAGGCTGGCATAGGTGCGCGTATGGTAGGTAAGCGCTATGCGGATAATGCCAACACTTCTGTAATGCAAGGTTATACGGTTTATGATGCGAGCGTGGCATGGCGTGCTCACCCCAAAGCTACACTGCGAGGTAATTTACGTAACTTGACCAATAAGCTGTATGCGCCGGTTGCATATGATACGCAGCAGTTTATTTTAGGTGAGTCCAGACGTATCGAGCTGACCGCTGAGTTGTCATTTTAAGCAGTAGCTTTGTTCATGATTAACCGTAACGTGTTGAAATGAAGCTGCGCTACTTACATTTGATGCATCGCTGGCTAGGGATAGGGCTGGGGCTGTTGGTATTGCTCTGGTTCTTATCTGGCTTGGTGATGTTGTTTGTAGCTTATCCGCAGCTGACTTCAACCGAGCGGTTAACTCATTTGGACGATTTGGCGCTGCAACAGGTCAAACTTGATGCAGCGCAGGTATGGGCGCTAACGGGAAAACTCGGTCAGCCTGAGCGCGTCAGGTTGTCGATGCGTGAGCATAGGCCAGCCTACTATTTCTTGCAGCAGGGGCAATGGTTCACAATATGGGCCGATGCCTGCAATGTTGCGCCAGATGAGTCTATTTCTGGTGCATCTATTCCAATTTCAAGCACAGCAGCAGTGAACGCTGCTAGGCAATTTCAAGGTCATGCCAAAGTAACGGAAACGCTATTGCTGAGTCATGACCAATGGTCTATTTCTTCTAGTTTAAATGGGCATAGACCTTTATACCGAGTGGCGCTGAATGATGCCGAGGCGACTGAGCTGTATGTTTCCAGCCATACTGGTGAGGTGGTGCTGGATACACAAGGCACTGAGCGTGCGTGGAACTGGCTTGGTTCGGTGATTCACTGGATTTACTTTACGCCTTTGCGTATGGAGCATGAGCTTTGGCGGCAGATAGTGCTGTGGCTAGCCTTTGCCGGGGTGGTGCTGACTAGTTTAGGTTTATGGCTAGGTGTGCAGCGCATACGCATTAACCGCCGCTATAGCCATGACAGGATTACGCCGTACCATGGCTGGGCACGCTGGCATCATATCGTCGGTTTAAGTGCGGGTGTTTTCTGTATTACATGGTTATTTAGCGGCTGGTTGTCTTTAACGCCATTCGGTTGGTTTTCAGATCGCTCATTGAGTGCTGAAGAATCTGCACGCTGGGCAGGTGCCGAGCTCGCCGTGCAAGACATGAAACTGCCGCTACCTTCAGCTGCAGACAATAGCACGGCTACTGGTATTAAGGAGTTCGAGTGGCTAAAGTTTGCCGGCAATACTTATGTTTTGGCGAGAAGTGAACAGCAAGAGTCGCTGATTGATAGTCAGTCAGGTCTACCCGTTGCGCCATTCTCCGCCGCAGTAATGCAAGCTCAGGCGAGTAAACTTGGCGCCTATGGAGCGGTAGCTTCTGCACACTGGCTTAGCAACGGTGATTTATACTTCAAGCAGGATGCACAAACAACACCTCAGGTATTACGTATTGCGTTTGCAGATGCCTTAAACACCACTTATTACGTTGATGCACGCACTACTAAAATACTGGCATCACAAGATAGCAACAGCCGTATTTATCGCTGGCTGTTTAATGGCTTGCATCGTATGGATATTCCGCCATTAACTGACAGGCTGCTGGCACGTAGAATTACCATTTTCATCCTGTCGACAGGTGGTGTGTTGCTCACCGTGGCCGGTATCGTGCTAGGTTGGCGCAGGGTTCGTAGGAAATGGGCGTAGGGGGTTGCTGGCAATTGTTTGCACTAGCTGTCACATGCTGCGCATGTATCAGCTAGGCTTATAGCACCTTAACCGTTTGCCCTAAGCACTCCACAACTTGGCCTGAGCGTATTTTTGCAGTGCGTCTGGTTTCAATATTACCATCCACCCGCACGATGCCATCACTCACCATCACTTTGCCTTGGCCGCCGCTATTAGCAATGCCGGCAAGTTTTAATAGGTTACAAAGTTCGATAAATTCACCTTGTAGTTCAAAAGTTGTTGTTTCCATATTTATCCTTTAAATAGTTACCCTTTAAGGGTAAGAGGCAGGCCTGCTGCAATAAAGCTGACTTTATCTACATGCTGAGCAACAGCCTGGTTGAGACGGCCTTGTTCGTCTTGAAACTGACGGTTAATCTCACCTAAGGGCACAATGCCCATGCCCACCTCATTGCTGACCAATAATACAGTGCCTGCCAGCTTGGGTAGGGTTTCTAACAGGCTGCTACGCTCATGCTGCCAGTCTAAATTCTCTGGTCGGTCGCAGTCTGGGCATATGCATTGCGCCAGCCAAAGCGTGAGGCAATCTACAATAATGCAGTTGTCTGCCTTGGCATGTGTTTGCAATGCCTCTGCTAAGTTAAAAGACTGCTCTACCGTAGTCCAATGCGCGGGGCGGCGTGTCTTGTGCTGATCAACGCGCACGCCAAATTCTGTATCGTATACTTGTGCCGTGGCAATGTACGTGACTGGCTGGCCGGATGCCAAAGCCAGTTTTTCTGCGAAGGCGCTCTTGCCTGAGCGTGCGCCGCCTAAAATAAGATGTGTTGCCATGTTAGTTCCTATTGTTCTGTTTTAAGCTTGTCGTGCGTCCAGCCCATTGCTGGATGATAGCTTGTAGCTGTGGCAAGCCGTGGGTAATCAGTGACGGCCCTGGCTGCAGAATATCTGCTGATTTAATTTCAAACACTAAGCTATTTTTTACGGCGGGGATGACATCCCACCCTTCTCTGACAATCACCTGCTCAGGCTGAAACTTCTTACCGCACCATGAGCCGATGATGATGTCGGGCTGGCGCTCTAGCACTTGGGCTGATTCTACCGTTCTGTCTTTTGCACTATGAAACTGCGATAGCTCCGGAAAGCAATCCTTACCGCCCGCAATTTCAATCAACTCAGCTGCCCATTTGATACTGCAAATCATGGGGTCGTTCCACTCTTCAAAATACACAACGGGTTTTGCTGGCAATTGAGATGCGGCATCTTTTGCCTGCTGTATTTTGTGCTCTAATTCGGCAATCAGTTTAAACGCCTTATCCGAAGCGCCAACTAGGCTGCCCACGGTGGCAATCATGTTAAGCATTTGTGCAATGGAGCGCTGGTTGAAGATATGCACTTCTACTCCAGCGCGAATCAGCGATGCCGCGATATCCGCCTGTAGGTTGGAGAAGCCAATTACTAAATCAGGCTTGAGCTCTAGTATTTTATCAATCTTAGCGCTGGTAAAGGCCGCGATTTTTGGCTTTTCCTGGCGTGCAATGGCGGGGCGGGTGGTAAAGCCGGAAATGCCTACAATTCGGTCTTGTTCACCTAGCAGGTACAGTACCTCTGTGGGCTCGGTGGTGAGGCATACGATACGTTGCGGGTAGTTCATTCTGTACTTTTCCACTGATTTTCCATCACCATATCCGCTAGCGGTTTGGCTTGTTTCCAGCCGGTTTCTATTAGCATTGGCTCTTTGTAAAAGGAGCTGACGTGGCCTAGGCATAAAATGGCTACAGGCTTAGCACCTGTTGGCATATTGAGTAAGGCACCTAATTCTATAGGGTCAAAAATAGACACCCAGCCCATGCCTAGACCTTCAGCGCGCGAGGCCAGCCACATGTTCTGTATCGCACAGCTGACAGATGCAATATCCATCTCCGGCAAGGTTCTGCGGCCAAAGATATGTTCTTCGCGTTTATCGCATAAGGTCACCACGATTAGCTCGCCGCACTCTAAAATTCCCTCTACTTTTAAGCGCAAAAACTCAGCCATACGCGCTGTGTTTTCATGATCACCAATCGCTTGCGCAGTATGAACTCGCTCTTTATCGACCAATTGATGGATTTGGCGGCGCGTATTGATATCTGTAATCCGGATAAATCGCCACGGCTGCATTAAGCCTACGCTTGGCGCGTGGTGCGCTGCATGCAGAATTTTGGTCAGTATTTCTGGGTCAACCGGGGTGGGCAGAAAATGGCGCATATCACGGCGCTCTGCGATGACGCGATAAATCGCTTCTTTCTCATGGTCTGGGTAACTAAAATCTTGCATTACGGCTTACCTTTTAATCCTTTGCCAGCATCTGCTGTGGATTCAATCAAAAACAACTTGCCCGTTTTCGGGTCACGATACACTTGGCCAACCGCATCATAGCCATTACCAGCGCTTTGCTCACCCTTAGCCGGGGCGTCAATTTCCCGCCCTTTATTAACTTCTTGTGGGCGGGTGAGGGTAGATTGCTGGCCGGCACTGAGTGCTGCCAATAAGCCGCAAGCAAATACCAGCATCACATCCACCAAGTTCACTAGGCTGGCACGTGGATCTTCGTCTTCGTGGTTAAAACGACCATTTAAACGACTGTCTAGGCTGCGCTTTTTTTGCATGATTGTGTTAGGGCTGAATAATCTAAGTGGTTATTACGCTTGTTCTGTTTCAAGTGACACTAATACATCCTCATACCAGCGGCGGCGGCATTTACCTATTACTAAACCAATAATGCCAGCCAGTAAGCCCAACACAGTGGCATCAAATGCGGTGGTCACTGCCTGCGCAAGTATTGACGGGTTGCCTTGGCCTAGCGCGGCAAGCCCAGGCCCTAACGGGATAATGGTTGCCATCAAACCTAGCATAGGCGGTATGCGTGCTAAAAAGTCCGCACGTTCCAGGCGTTTGCGTGCCACCCTTAGCACCGCCTGATCGCCAGCGTTGCGTAGTTGTTTTAGCCCAAATAAACGCTCGCCTATGGCTAAGCCGGCCTCTAATACGGCAATCACCACAGCCGCAACTAAGACGATAATCACCGGCTCTAGCAGCCAGGTAATGGCGCTATGTAACGAATTTAAGTTAATAGACATATGATTTTTCCATAATAATCTTGATGGTATTTATGCAGTAGGCTTACGTGTACCAAACCAGAGCCCTAGCGCAAAAATAGGCAGGAGTAACAGCATCCAGGCGAGGTTGTCTTTCACTGTTTCTACCGTCAGTTCATAAGCGCGCACGGCTTTATTAATAGGTGTTTCTGGTGCAGTTTTAGCCGAACTGACTTGGGAGCTTCTGGCTTGAGCCTGCTGTGCAATAGTTTTGTTGCTAGCTTTGTTTTGCGCTGCTTGGGGAGCATCTTCATGCTGAGTGACTTGTGCTGGGTTATGCAAAGTCTCAGTGACGGATTGCGGCTTATCATAGCCACGCGCCTTGGCCAGCACACGAGCAAGGTCTGCTTGATCCTCTGCATCCAAATGCTGCTCCATCCACTTCCACATTGGGTGATTAGGTGCAGTATGGCCGCTACCGGGCAACCCGTTTTTGATGACTAACTTGGCCAGCGTTTGCGAGAGTTGCTGTGTGCTAGCTGTATCTGGTTTCCAGAAACCTTTTTGTGCTGCCACCAGCATTAGTGCAACCATGCTGGCTTTGACTTGAGCGTTGTGGCCTTGCTCTAAAAATTGATTCAAGCCTAGTTTTAAGTCATCGTCAATATACACGCGTTTAACTTCGTTCCACGCCCAGTCTTTAATAATATCCGGGCGCGTCACTTGCCAGCCCCATAAGTTTTCCATAAAGGCTTGGTTCATGGTGCGCGCGCCGGCATAGCCGTGGCTCATCAGTGGTTTGATCCATGACGGGTTTAAGTAACGTCCGCGCAGCTCCATCAGTAATGCCGTTTCTAGCGGCTCATCTGTGAAGCCCTTATGGTCTGCATGGTTCAGAATACGGGCTTGTGGCTTGTTGCCGGTAATGGTTTCAATTGCCAGTGATAAACCGCCCAAGTAGTCAAAAGCGTCGTTGTTGTCCATTAGGCCATACAGATTAGAAGCGCGGCCGTGGTAAGTGGTCCCAATGTTGTGTAGTGAGGTATCAAAGGCCACGTGCGCAGGTTCGCCTTGTGCGTCCACACCGTAGGCATGCCCCATGCGCTGCAAATAGGCGCGGCCGATTTCGTTACGGTTCTGCCATGCGCCAGAGCGCTCCGCTAGGCTATTCACGCCAGCACCATACGCGCCAGGTGCATCACCAAAAATACGCCATGCTGCTTCACGCCCAGCTTGCTCGGCTGGCATGCCTTGCGCTAACAGTGCTTGCGTACGTTTTACCCAATGCGTGGCTACACCGTTGGTCGCCATGGATTCATTGCCACGGGGACTATGTGCGAGCGGTTTTAATGCTGAGTCCAGCGCAGTAGCCAAATCTGGGTTAGTTTGCAGTATGCTGTTTGCTGATGCGGCCAGCGCCATTCTGCCGCCGATATCAATCCATTGCATCAGGTTAGGGTAGAGGTCACGGAACAGGCCAGACGTAGTGACGATAACGTCATAGCGTTTGGTGTCTGATTTAGGCGATTGTACTAATTGCATTTTTTGCACAATGCCGCGCGAGTTCCACTCTGGCGTAATGCCCATCAGCGATAAAATAAAACTGACCATCACGCCTTCATCACGCACGGCATCCGATGCCCATAAGATGACGCCTTCGCTTTTGCTAATATCGTCACGGTTACGCACGTTGGCCGCCATGTTATAGCCTAGCTGAAAGCCCAGTGGCGTAGGTAACACGTCACCATCCAACGCATGAAAGTTACGCCCAGTAGGCAACGCTTCAGGTGAGCGTAGAGGGTCATTGCCTTTACCCGGTTCAATAAAGCCACCGTCTAAGCCATGCAGCAGTGCTTGCATTTCCAGTTTAGGCGAGGCGATTAAGTTATCGCGTATCTGAGCGCTAATATGCTCTGGCTTATTTTGCGCCATAGAATCTAACATCAGTTGCAATGAGGCGTCGGACCAAGGGCGACCAAACACATGTAAACCGTGCGGCATAAATTTTTCTTGCAGTTTGGTCAGGTAGTGGCCGACTTCATGCGCTAATAAGTCATCATCTGCCTGCTCAAAATTAATGCCGCGTACTTTTAGTACATCCGCCATGCTGGACTCCAGCTCAGCACGCAGCTCCAGTATCTCTACCAATCTACGCATTTCTTTGGCAGAGGCAATACGCATGGTGTCCGAGCTTGATGACTCGTAACTCTCCACCACTTGGCGCAGCGTGAGCAGGCGGTCATACAGCGGCGTGGCGGTCAGTGGCGGTGTTAAATGGTCTACCATCACCGCAAGCGCACGGCGTTTAGCCTGCGTGCCTTCACCTACGCCATCCACGATGTACGGGTACAGCCCGGGCAGGTCACCAGCAATAATGCGTGAGTAATCCTCTGCTGATAAACCTACGGCTTTGCCCGGTAAAAATTCATAAGTTGAATGTCGGCCTAAATGCACCAGCACATCGGCTTTAAAGTTATCTTTAAGCCAGTGATAAAAACCTAAATATTGATGTGGCGGCGGTATGGTGGTGTTGGCATGCAGCAACTCTTCATCAACTTCCCAGCCACGTGGCGGCTGCGGTCCGACAAACACATTGCCAAACTGTATGCCCGGGAACATCATTTTTTTGTTCACAACCATAACCTTGCCCGGCGTTGGTCCCCAGCCACGCAAGCCTTCAATATTTAAATTGGCAATGCGTGTTTTTAATGCATCTAGCACTGCACAAGGGCTGTGCTGGCTTAAGCAAACTTCGTAACCGTCATTGAGCTCAGTCAATAATTTAATTGCTTCAGCACGCTGTGGGTGATCAACACCCTCAACTAGGTGGCGCAGCTCGCGCATAGATTTAGTCAGGCGGCTATGTGCAATGGTTAACTCCCCAGCTGACTGTGCTGCCACAATTTCAGCATGCAGGCGCCCTAATGGCCCTTGTACCATTTCACCTTTTACTACGGCTGGCAAAGTATTAAACCACTGCGTATAACTAGTGTTGTCCATGGTGGCTACCTTAGGCAGCATGGTGTGTAGCTCTTCATTGTTCTCAGGCAGATTAACGCCTTTATCCTGCATTAAATCGAGCAAGGCCTCGTGCGTGGCAGGTAGCTCGCCAGTTTGGTAACCTGCTGCTTGCATGCTGTGCAAAATATCAAATAACGACTGTGGCACATCCAAATTGTCCGCACCAATGTTATGGCGCCCGGGTGGATGGTTGTAGTAAATAATTGCCACGCGCTTATCTGCATTGGCTTTACGTTGCAAGGTATGCCAGTTCGTCACCCGGCTGACCAATGATTTGATTTCTGTGGGTAACAGCTCCGGCAAGCGCAGCTCTACACCGGTGAGCTTGTCAATAGTCGGCGCGCCCGTCGCGGCCACCACCATCGGCTGGCTACTGCCTTGCACTTCAGGCATGGCGACGCGATATTGTATCGAGTTGGTAGGTAGGCCATCTTCAGATAGCTGCCAGGCAGTCGCACTGCGGTCGGTGAGTCTGATCGCCTTAAATACAGGCACGTCTAATTTTTTGATTAGCGTGGTCACAGACTCACGTCCTTCCGCCGCCCCCACCACAAAGTCTTGCAACACCACTAGGCCAGCTAATTTGGCTGGGGTTAACATAGCTGGTAGTTTCTCTATGGCTTGCTTGGATGCGTCACCCCACTTAGCCATGACCGCAACGCAGTTGATACCTTGTTGTTGGGTTTGTGCGCAAATTGCATCTGCAACTTGAGGGTCACTGGTGCTCAAATCTAGCACCGCTAATGTTGCTTTACTGTTTTGCGTAGGCTGCGATGAGAACGTTACTTGATCGCTTGCCAGCTCTTTACCGTTAACGCGTAAGCGAATGGGCGGCATGGGCTTGGCTGTAGGCAACAGCGCGTTATTCTTTGCAGACTGTGCGCTGAGCAAGTACGCCATGAATGCGGCCAAGTTTTCCTGACCGCCAGCTTGCCAAACGTCGCTGAGGGCCAGCCACTTTGCCGCAGCTGCGTGTTTTTGTGCAGACTTCACAAGTGCGTCTGGCGTTTTTTCCTGTGTTTGTGTCAGTGCTTTTGCTTCAGAAAAATCACTGACTGCACTTTTGTTAAAGCGGCTTCTAAGTGAGAGTGCGCTATCGCCATTAAACGCCATGAACGTAGCCGGCTGCATTTTGGCGGAGTCAGATTTTAGTGCATCAAGCGCTCGCTGCAGTTGCGCAGATGACTCTGCGTATTGCGCTACGGCAAACACAGCATCTGCCTCTTGTAGCCAGCGCTTTAACGTACGGCTGTCTGCCGCCATCATTTGTGATTGTGAGCGTAATATGATCTTGTCACCCGGGCGCTGGGCAAGCGTGTTCTTTGCTGCCTCAGCGGCGGCGGGTGCGGTTCTGTCAGATACGATGCCAAGTAATGTTGCACTATGCGCCGTGCCTGTCAGAAGGCTCAACAGCAAAAGGCTGAGATTGATTAATCTAGGTTTGATTAAAGGCACTTGGCTTACCTTGCCATAAAACGTGGTGTAAGCAGCTGCGCGGCTAAATTGGGGTTGGAAGCAAAGTAAAAGTGCAAAAAGCTCGCGATAATAGAGCCATGTTGGTAAATGTTTTCCACTTTACCAAAACGGGTCTTAGCGGTGGCGATAGGGGGCAGCTCCGTTGTAAAACTGCCGTAGTGAAAAGTGTGCGCGCCCATCTCGTCGTTCAATAATGTGGCTTTTAATGAGCCTAGCCCCTGCAAACGGTCTTCTATTTTGCTCACGCCTGATAGCAAGTCAAAGCAAGGTTCATCATTTAAGCAGGTAGATAAGGCCATCATGCCACCACATTCGGCCAGTATCGGCTTGTGTGCATCAAAGGCAGCCTGTAGAGCATTTTTCATGGCTAAATTGCTACTGATTTTATTCAGGTGCAACTCTGGGTAGCCACCAGGCAGCCAGTAGGCGTCGGCTTCTGGCAATGTATGGTCATCTAATGGCGAGAAAAACCGCAGCGATGCTCCCATGTCTTGCAAGCAGTCTAAATTAGCCTGATAAATAAAACAGAATGCTTCATCCCTTGCGATAGCAATCGTCTTGCCAGCAAGGAGTTTAGGTGGCGGTAGTGTGCTTGGTTCACTAAATGTGACGGCAGGCGGGCGCGGTAAGTCTTGCGCAAGCGCGCTGGCGGCCTCCTCGATTTTTTGCTCCAAATCGCTGATTTCACCTGCGCGGAATAAACCGAGATGTCGCTCCGGTAAGCTCAGTGCTTCGTTCTTTTGTAATGCGCCAAACCAATTGAGGTGGGGTGGTAGTGAATCGTGCAGCAACTTTCCATGCCCCACACTGCCAGTTTTATTGGCAAGTACGCCAGCCGGTATGAGCTCAGGCTTATGTGACAACAGGCCACTAGCTAACGCACCAAAGGTTTGCGCCATGCCGCTTGCATCAATGGTAAGCAGTACCGGTAAATTAAAGCGTACGGCAATATCTGCGCTGGAGGGGGAGCCATCATACAGGCCCATCACGCCTTCGACGATAATCAAATCAGCATCTTGTGCCGCGCGATAAAGTTGCGCTTCGGCATCGCCCTCGCCACACATCGTAAAGTCTAGGTTGTATACAGGGCGCCCGGTAGCTACTTCTAAAATCATCGGGTCTAAGAAGTCTGGTCCGCACTTAAAGGCTTGTACGCGTAGGCCTTGGTTGCGCCATGCGCGCGCCAGTGCCGCGGTGATAAAGGTTTTCCCCTGCCCAGACGCTGGGGCGGAAATGAGTAGGGCGTTGCAAGTGGTCATAGCTTTGGGTTATAGGTCTATGCCTGGCTGAGCCTTGATGCCAGCACGCCATGCATGTTTAATATCCATAATTTCACTCACTGTGTCTGCTAACTCGGTGAGTGCGGCCGGTGCACCACGGCCAGTCACCACTACGTGTTGCATTGCGGGTCTCGCGGCGATGTCAGCCAGTATTTGTGTGAGGTCAAGATAACCATATTTCATGGTGTAGGTGAGCTCATCCAGAATCACCAGTTTAATGTCAGGGTCGCGCAACATGCGTTGCGCAATTGCCCATCCTGCTTGTGCAGTTTTTGTATCGCGTTCTCTGTCTTGTGTATTCCAGGTGAAGCCTTCGCCCAGCACGTGCCATTCTACGTTGGCCTGACCGCGAAAAAAGGCCTCTTCGCCGGTGTCGCTACGCCCTTTGATAAATTGCGCAACGCCCACCTTCATGCCGTAGCCTAAAGCACGCGCCATCATGCCGAATGCAGAAGAGCTTTTACCTTTGCCATTGCCGGTCAATACCAGCAACAGACCTTTTTCCTGATTTGCTTGTTCAATCGCAGCATCAATCACTGCTTTTTTACGCACCATACGTGCTGTATGGCGCGTGCTTTTGTCATCAGTGGTCATCTAACTTAAGCTTTAGCGCGGCTTAGGCCGTTTGCTAATGCAAATGTAATATGCACTACGGCAGCAACTGCCAACCAGAAGCCAATATTTTCAAATTGGCGTGGAGCGTACTTAAGTAAACGCGCACCAAATTCAGCAATGGTTGGATCAGGGTAGCGACCGCCAAAGAAATAAAAGCCACCGCTAGAAAATAACTCGCTTAACGCGCCAGCAACGGTCGCGCTACCAACTAGAGGTAGAATCGCCTTGGTGCTGAAGCTATAGTGCTTAGCAAACCAGCGGCCAGCGAGCCACATAGTGCCATATGCTGGTAGTAAGAAGCCGTAAGCAGGAGTCACGCAGAAATTGCTCACGCCTTGGAAGTAAACAGAGTAAAGGTCTAAACCGGTACATAAAGCCAGTAACGCCGGGAACATAATCGCTGGGCGCAGATATAAACCAGCTAGAAAAAACACAGCTAGAGATGCGCTAGGTAGGCTGTTGATTGAAGCAAAGTGATGGCCGCGCGTCACAATGATCAGTGCGGCAAGCGCAACACCTATAAGGATTTGTTGTGTTTTAGAAAGTGTAAGCATAGTAGGTGCAGCCTCCGATTGTTTCGCTTAAATGATAATAGTTAAATAAAACATGATTTTATCGTAAATGTGTTTTGCTAGGGCGAGTTTTCGCTCGCCCTAGTGGTTAACTAGCGTTAAGGTTTCATGTTGTAACGCAAGCCTACGAACAGGTTGCTACCCGCAGTGTTGTAAGGCACTGTTGAAGTTGCATAAGATAGAATATAGTTCTTATCCAGCAAGTTGTTTGCTCGTGCCTCCAACTTCCACTCAGGTGAGAGTTTGTAGTTGGCAGTCATATTAACGAGCATATAACCGCTCATTGGTAATTTGTTGCTTGCGTCATTGTAGCGAGTAGATGCGCCATTGACTTCTGCGCCCCACTGTAAGTTACCCCATGTGTGTAGTAAATTAACTGTGCCATAGCGATTCCCTCTGCGCACTAGAAGCTGGTTCGTATCCTCATTTCTCGGTGACTGCACGGTAAAGTTACCGCTTAAGAGTAAGTTGTCGTTAATGTTCCAGCTTGCCTCTGTGGTTACACCTTGTATTTCAGCCTTGCCGACGTTGATAGGACAGAAGCCACCGAGTGTGCAGCTTGGGGTGGCAGGGCCAGCATTTGCGAGTAAGCTGCGGATTTTGTTTTGGAACACAGTCATGCCTGCATTGAATTTTCCACCGCTGTATTTAATGCCAGCTTCTACGTTGTCCGATTTTTCTGGTGTTAATGTAGGGTCGCCAAAGTTTGGATAATACAGCTGGTTAAATGTTGGCGCTCTAAACGCTTTGCCGTAGTTGGCTGTGATACGCCATTGTGGTGTGATGCGGTAACCATAACCAGCGCCACCAGTTGTGTAGTTGCCGAACTGGGTGTTGTGGTCTTCGCGGATAGAGGCTTGTACAGAATGATTGCCATGATCCAGCAAGTAGCTCGCTAAGAAGCTATCATCATTGCGTTCTTTTTTGTATTTTGTTTTGACGTTAGCTACGCTGCTCACGTCTTGCTCAAGCCTATCATAAGCCAAAGTAAGTGTTCCCAGTGGTAAGGTGAAATCATTTTGCCAAGAGATTTGTTTTTGCTCGGTACGATACTTACTAATGCCTTTAGGGTTGTAAGTAGAGCTTGCTTTGGATGTGTTGGGTTTTGCGTGGCTGTCTGAATCATCTACACCCATGCCTAGTTTAAATGTACTGTGCCAGAAATCAGTAAATTGGTTTTTACTGGTAAATGCATAGCTTTGTAGCGTTTGCTCGGTAAAGTTCTCGTAATTATTGCCATCAAACTCGTTGTGTCCCTTGCTTTCAAAGAACTGCAAGCCCCAAGTGTGGCCCTTGGCAAGTTCAAGCTCAGCAAAAGCTGACGTGCTTAAGTTGCGGTAGCTATCATCATCAGAATCTTTCCCTCGGCGGATGCGTCTAGCTGAGAAGCTGTCAGTGTCAAAGCTGCTGACATTCACACCATATTTAAGCGCATTAATGCCGCCATTAATACCAAATTCTGCAGTTTTTGTATTGTAAGAGCCCAAGCCAACCGCAGCGTTAATCAATGGCTTTTCAGATAAGCTTTTGCGGGTAAATATTTGAATCACGCCGCCAATAGCATCTGCGCCATACAGGCTAGATGCTGAGCCGCGCAAAATTTCAATTTTTTCTATTTGGGCGAGCGGAATGTTCTCAAACGAGGTTCTTCCTAACGTTGCAGAGTTGATGCGCAGGCCGTCAACCAATACTACAATTTGTTCAGAGCTGGTGCCCCTTAAAAATACGCTAGCCTCTGTGCCTGCGCCACCGGTAGAAATAACTTGTACGCCAGACTGCATACGCAGAACGTCGTTAATTGAACCTGCACCGATACGTTCGATTTCTTCACGGTCAATAACTGTGACATCCCCGATAACATTTGTACGTAATTGAGGTGTGCGTGAAGCAGTTACTACAACTTCGTCTAAGTTGATGGTCTCTGCAGCGTGTACGGCAGGATGAAACGCCAAGCCGATAAGGCCAGCGATGATACTCTTGTTCATTTGAATTTCCTTTGGTGACATGCGTCCCCGCATGTGACTGATAACTAAGGAAATACAGAGGAGCTAAACATCGAAACGAAAATGATATACAACACAAGTATGTACTTGTGCGTTACGTTTTGATAAACCGTCACCCCGCGGTATTTCCAACTAATTGTTGCGAGGCCGGTCTCCGGGCTTGTGAATGTTATGTTTGCACCTTCCCAAGCGTGGGCTATGAAAATAGCGTGACTCAGTGGTTTATTGCAAACAATATGATTAAAAGTCATACTCACTTACCGTTGCGGGGGCAGCATAGGCATTGTGTTACGCTCAGAATAGCGGATTAACGCACCTATTTCCCAGTTTCACCTTGTTTATTAAGAACAAACAAGGCACCTTTCAACAGCGACAATTATAACGTTTAAAGATTCAATGAGGCGAACTATCTAGGATAAATTTCTTTGTAATGTGTTGTAGTACTTTTAAAAATCGCTGTTAGCTATTGACTACAATCATTTTTTTCAATTATAGTGATTGTATGGACGCAGACTTAACAGCACTAGAACAAAAACTGTTGCAATTAATTGCGCGGTATAACGAGCTGCGCGACGAGAACGTGCGTCTGCGTGGTGATCTGGGCGCTATGGAATCTGATACCGCATTGTTAAAAGCCAATATGGCTAAAGCCAGTGAGCGTATCGAAGCGTTAATGCAAAGCCTGCCTTAATTTTCAATAAATTATTATTTTTGAGTAAAAGCTAATGAGTGAAATTAAAGGCGTTGATGTCAATATCATGGGGCGTGACTTTACTGTGTCATGCACAGATGAAGAGCGTCCGGGTTTGCTTAATGCCGTTAATTTTTTAGATAAAAAAATGCGCGATATTCGTGATAGCGGCAAGGTAATTGGCGTTGAGCGTATCGCGATTATGACTGCGCTTAACTTATCCTATGAGCTGCTCAATAGTAAAAGTGGCGACGTAAATGTTGGCGATATCAAGCGCAGAATCTCTATGATGCAAGATCAGATAGATCAGGCTTGTGAGTCTAAGTAAACTTTACATATAGCTAAAATATTTAAGTAGGTGAGCGTTTCTTGATGGTGTTTTCTTGTAACTAGAGTAAAATCAATTCAATCGTTTTATGATTAAAAAATAAAACGTCAGGTTATACAGTTTGTTCTCTGCGGCGTGGTTTAGGCTAATAATTCCTTGAACTAGTTTATAGCATCGGTTTTAGTCATTCGAGTTGTTGTGTGAGCGCTCTATAGATGGTTCTTTAAGAACCTCTTGGCGAGTGTACCTAATGCGCTCTAGGCTGTTACCACTTGAGCCTTTTTGGTTCAGGATGCTGGCTTAGGCTACGTCCGTGGAGAACTCCTCATTGGATTGCAGGCAATATTTCTATTGCCCGTATCTATCTTAATGCGTGATATTTCAGGTCCGCCAAACTTACAATTTCCAAGCACTTTTCATGGCAGCTTTCTAGTATCACTGGCGGTGCAAATCCTGCTTCTGATGCTTCCAGCCAGCGACTTGCGCATAGGCACCAACGGTCGCCCGCACGTAATCCTTCAAAGCCGTATTCTGGGCGTGGCGTACTTAAATCATTCCCTCTGGAGATGGAGAACGCCAAGAACTCTTCAGTCATTTGCGCACAAACCGTGTGGCTGCCGAGGTCTTCAACGCCAGTTTCGCAGCAGCCTGAACGGGTGAATCCGGTGACCGGGTCTAAACTACAAGTTTGCAGTGTGGTGCCAAGTACGTTTTTTTGTTGTGGTTTTGTCATCTGAGAGTTTGTTTAATTTGATTGGATATAGATTATCATAGACGCTCATTTTTGACAGGAAAACGTAATGCGATATTGGTTAATGAAGTCAGAGCCATCCGATGTTTCAATTGATGACCTAGCAGGCTTTGAGAATCAAACTGTAGATTGGTACGGCGTGCGCAACTATCAAGCGCGTAACTTTATGCGTGACCAGATGCAAGTTGGTGATGGCGTGCTGTTTTATCACTCAAATTGTGATGAGCCTGGTATCGCCGGTATTGCTGAGGTTGCTACGTTGGCTTACCCTGATCGCCTGCAGTTTGTTGAAGGACATAAGTATTACGACCCCAAAGCGACGCCCGAGAACCCGCGTTGGTTTAATGTGGATGTGAAATTGGTACGTAAAACGCGCTTGCTAAGCTTAAAGGAAATGCGTGACACGCCAGCACTGGAAAATCTGCGTATTTTGCAGCGCGGTAACCGCTTGTCGATTACACCTGTCGACCCAAGAGATTGGGCTTTTATAATCGAGCAGTTGAAATAAAAAAGCTCCTATCACGGATAGGAGCTTGATTGAAAACGGACCGCCTGACTTCGTGGTTCGTTACTTGGATTGCTGACTACTTGGTGTCTAGTTTAGTATCCAGGCTACCCATAGATTTTGGATAGGTCACGATACCCCAAGGCATGTCCTTCACCTCGATTTGTTTCGTCACTTCCAGTTTCTGCGCATCAATCACGAATACCGCATCTGATTTACCACAAGCCAATAGCACCTGTTTGTCATCCGGGGTGAACGTGAAGTGCCAGCAACGGTTGCCGGTAGGGATGTCTTTTATTTTCTCGTAAGTTTTAGCGTCAAACACTTGCAGTGCTTTTTGCTTGTTGGACGCTACAAAAATGTGCTCACCTTTTTTGTCATAAGAAATGCCATACGGGGTTTCGCCGGTATCAACGGTACGTACAAAGTTAAAGTCTTTATCCAGCACCATGATTTTGTTGCCATATTCCAGTGTTGCCAAATAGGTATTGCCATCTGGTGATACTTTGATGCCGCGTGGGCGGTCGCCATATTCGTGGGTGTGAATAGTTTTAATCAGGCTGCCGTCTGCAATATTATGTACGGTCACTGTGTTGTCAGCTTCATTGGTGATCACTAAGTTTTTACCATCAGCAGAAAACTCAATGCCCTCAGTTTCTGGGCCGCCAGTGATTTCACGTACCTTCTCACCTTTATTTAAATCGACAACAGCGATTTTAGCTGGGATTTTCTCTTCATCATCGTCATCTTCTTCCTCTGCCGGTTTTTGGCCTGGTTTTGGTGGTGGGCCGCCTACGGCACTTGGCTCTGATGAAATAAATGCATAGTTACCGCTAATGCGTACAAACTCCGGGTTTTTACCGACCGGGATTTGTTGTAATACTGCACCTGTCGCAGTATCAATGATTGAAATACTTGCATTCTCGCGAGTCGCCACAATCAGTTTTTTACCGTCATCGGTAACGCCTAAACCGCGCGGCGATGCTGCTTTAACATCAAATTCTTTAACTACTTGCATGGTTGCCAGGTCAATCACGCTTACACCTGCATCTTGGCGCGTTACATATGCAAGGCCGGAAGCATTTGCTTTATCTGCCGCTTGAGTTTGATCGGCTGGACCTTTGCTGCAACCGTTAATGCCTGCTACGAGCGCTAGTAAAATTAAACTAATACGTGTTTTACTAAATGCTGGGGTAAATTTCATACACTCTCTCCAAATTGATTTCTGATGATGCGATGCTGATATTGTTATTTAAATATTAACCTTGCTATGTAAGCAAGAACTGTACTAAAAGTAGAGCTGATTAAAAACAAAAGCTTACATGCTAAGAGGTGTTGGGTTGGTTAGTATCAGCCAATTTGCATGGTTGATACTAACCAATGTTGATGTGATTAACCTGAGTAGCCGTAGTTTAGTGTGTCATTAACCTAAAAATAATTTATACGCTGGATTATTGGTTTCTTCCCAGTGTGGGTATCCTAAGTTATTTAAGAAATCAGAAAACTCACTTAGTTCATTAGGTGGTACTTGCATGCCTGCTAATACGCGGCCAAAGTCTGCACCGTGATTGCGGTAATGAAACAGGCTGATGTTCCAATCGTGGCCCATGGTGTCTAAAAACTTCATGAGTGCGCCTGGTTTTTCAGGGAACTCAAATCTAAACACTACTTCGTTCTCAGCTTGCGGGGCGTGGCCGCCTACCAAATGTCGCAAATGTAGCTTAGCCACTTCATTTTCTGATAAATCCAGTGCAGGCAAACCTTGGGCTGCCAAATCTTTCACCAGTTGTGCAGACTCTGTTGGGTCGTTAACTGCCACCCCTACAAAAATGTGTGCTTCTGTAGGGTCGGAGTAGCGGTAATTGAACTCAGTAATATTGCGGTTGCCCAGTAAATGACAGAAGGCTTTAAACGCACCTGGTCTTTCTGGAATCGTCACCGCCAATACTGCTTCACGTTTTTCACCCAACTCGGCACGTTCTGCAATAAAGCGCAGGCGGTCAAAATTCATATTGGCGCCTGAGGCAATACTAATAAGTGTCTTGCCTTCCAGCTTTTCGCGTGTGGCGTAGGCTTTTAGGCCGGCCGTAGCCAGTGCGCCTGCGGGTTCTAAAATGCTGCGCGTGTCTTCAAATACATCTTTGATTGCGGCACAAATCGCGTCGTTATCTACAATAATCATTTCATCAACGTATTGTTGGCAGAGTGCAAAGGTGTGTTCACCTACTTGTTTAACCGCTGCGCCATCTGCAAATAAGCCCACTTGCTCCAGCATCACGCGCTGACCTCGCTGCAATGACTCAGTCATAGCCTCAGCATCACGCGCTTCAACGCCGATGATTTTAATTTCCGGTCTAACCGCTTTTACATAAGCGGCAATGCCCGCTAATAAACCACCACCACCAACGCAGCAAAAAATTGCTTCAATTGGTTCTGGATGCGCCTCTAAAATTTCCATCGCAATCGTGCCCTGCCCAGCGATCACATCAGGGTCGTCGTAAGGGTGCACGAAGGTGAGGTTTTCAGACTTTTCTAGTTTCAGCGCATGTACGTAGGCATCAGAGTAACTATCGCCAAACAACACCACTTCTGCGCCGCGACTTTTAACCGCATTGATCTTAATCAGCGGGGTGGTGGTTGGCATCACGATAACCGCGCGACAGCCCAGCTTTTGTGCGGATAGTGCAACGCCTTGTGCATGATTGCCAGCACTGGCTGCAATCACGCCAGAATCTAGTGCGGCCTTTGGCAGGTTGGCCATTTTGTTGTAGGCACCGCGCAACTTAAATGAGAATACTGGTTGCATGTCTTCGCGTTTTAAGAAAACACGGTTATGGATGCGTGCCGATAAATTGGGCTGGAAGTCCAATGGCGTGTTTCTAGCCACGTCGTATACACGGGAGTTTCTGATTTTTTCTAGATAGTTAGTAGACATGCGTTATTTTGTATTAGTAAGTAGCGGTGTATAGTTATGGTTTGATTGACATTATAAAGAATTTATAAGGATTTAAGTAAATGGCGTTTACACAAGACGAATTAAAGCAACAGGTTGCAAAAGCAGCGGTGGAATATGTAAAAAGCGGTATCATCGGTGTGGGTACCGGTTCTACAGCTAACTTTTTTATTGAAGAGTTGGCGAAAGTAAAGCACAAAATTGACGGCGCAGTAGCGAGCTCTGAAGCAACCGCGCAACGTTTACGTGGTCATGGCATTGAAGTATTTGATTTGAACTCGGTAGATAACCTTGAAATCTACGTGGATGGTGCTGACGAGATTACAGAGCATATGCACATGCTAAAAGGCGGCGGTGGTGCATTAACCCGTGAGAAGATTGTTGCTGCAGTTGCTAAGAAGTTTATTTGTATCTGTGATGCGACTAAATATGTACCAGTGCTAGGTAAATTCCCATTACCGGTGGAAGTATTGCCAATGGCAAAAAGCCATGTTGCACGTGAGTTGGTGAAATTAGGTGGTCAACCACAGTTACGTGACTTCACTACTGATAACGGTAATTTGATTCTTGATGTGCATGGCCTAGCAATTACTGATCCGGTTGCGATGGAAGCAAAAATCAATCAAATCGTTGGCGTGGTGACTAACGGCTTGTTCGCAGCGCGCCCAGCTAATGTGTTGTTGTTAGCAACGGCTGACGGCGTAAAAACCTATCAGAAGTAACTGTTAATCATTGAATTGTAATAATTTTGTCATATTGACTAGTTAGACTGTGTTGATTAGCAGATATTGGAAATTAAAAAATGCATTCTGAACATACCTTTAAGCAATATGACGCAGAGTTAGAAGCTTTACGAGGCAAGGTACTTGAGATGGGCGGCTTGGTTGAGCAGCAAATCGTACAAGCGCTTGAAGCCTTAGTAAAGCTAGACTCAAATTTAGCTAAAGAAGTCATGGTGAACGACCAGCTTGTTAATGCACTTGAAGTGCAAATTGACGAGGGATGTAGCCAGATTATTGCGCGTCGTCAGCCTGCGGCCGGTGATTTGCGTATGGTCATGATGATGGTGAAAACTATTACAGATCTTGAGCGTATCGGTGATGAAGCAACCAAAATCGCCCGTACTGCGCAAAAGATTTTTGATGAAGATCGTATGTACAAGCCACGTTTTAATGAGATTAAATCGATGGTGGCATTGGTGCGCGAGATGTTGCGCACTGCGCTAGACGGTTTTGCACGCTTGGATGTGAGCAAAACTGTAGAAGTAGCTAGGCAGGATGAGTTGGTGGATGAGCATTTCCGTTCAGCCATGCGTCAGTTGATTACCTTTATGCTGGAAGATCCACGTACGATTTCTATGTCGTTAGAAGTCTTGTTTGTAGCAAAGGCAATTGAGCGTATTGGTGACCATGCTAAAAACATTGCTGAATATGTGGTGTATATGGTTAAAGGTAAAGATGTGCGCCATATCTCTGTACAGGAAATGGAAAGAGAAACCTTGGAGCCTTAAGTTGGCACCTGGTTTTTAGTGAGACAGCCACGATCTTGATGGCGTCCTTGCTATGAATAACTTAAATATCAGTAAATAAAAAAGCGGCTTAAAAGCCGCTTTTTTATTGTTCAATTTTTACTAAAGCTAGCTTGAACCAAGCTCAGTTTAGGCTTAGTTATTTGCTAGCCTTGCTTAGCCAGCGTACTAGGCTTCTTTACTTGCTTTTTTAACCGTTGCTTTCTTCGGAGCTGCTTTCTTGGTAGTGGCTTTTTTGGGCGCTGCCTTTTTTGCTGAGGGTTTGTCTTCGCTTGCTACCGTTGTTTTCTTAGTCGCCGCTTTCTTAGCTGGTGCTTTTTTTGCAGGCGCGTCCTTAGCGGCTTTTGCACTCAGTAACTCTAAGGCTTCTTCCATGGTGAGCGATTCTGGCTCTACGCTTTTTGGTAGGGTTGCACGCAGCTTACCATGTTGTACATAAGGACCGTAACGCCCAGCAAATACTTCAATCTGGCCATCTTCCGTTGGGTGGCTGCCCAGTGAGCAAAGTGGTGCTGGTCCAGTGTGGGCTTGCGCTAACAATGCGACTGCGCCTTCTAGATCTATACTAAATACGCTTAGGTTTTTAGGGATAGATTTGAACTTTGCGTCATGGTTAATATAAGGGCCAAAACGACCAATATTGGCAATAATTTTTTTATTGGTTTCTGGGTGCAGGCCTAAATCTCGTGGCAACGACAGCAACATATTGGCTGTTTCTAAATTCACATCCGCCAATTGAATCTCTTTAGGAATGCTTACGCGTTTAGGTTTCTTTTTCTCACCCTCTACCGCCATGCCAACTTGTAGATATGGACCATAAGGACCATTCATTAAGTATATCTCTTTGCTGGTTGCGGCATCTACCCCGATGGTGACCGGATCCGTGCCTGCGTTTGCAGCGCCATCTATACTGCGTTTGTAATCACATTTTGGTGTGTCGTTATAACCGGTACAGCCAATAAAGCTGCCAAAGCGGCTCAGTTGTTTTTGTAGTGGTTTGCCGCATTTTGGGCAGGCTTCATCAATCAGCTCATTGCCTGGGCGATCAACGTCTGCCTTGTTATGAATCTGCTGGTTAAAGTCTTTCCAGAACTCATCCATCAGCGGAATCCACTCGCGTTCGCCTTCAGCCACGCTATCCAGCGCGTTTTCTAGGTTTGCGGTGAAGTCATAGTCCACATACTTGGTGAAGTGTTCGGTTAAGAACTTGTTCACAACCCGGCCTACATCGGTAGGTGTGAAGCGCTTTTTATCCAGCAGTACATATTCACGGTCTTGCAGTGTGCTGATAATGCTGGCGTAGGTAGAAGGGCGGCCGATGCCATACTCTTCTAACACTTTCACTAAGCTAGCTTCAGAGTAGCGTGGTGGTGGTTCGGTAAAGTGCTGCTCACCGTAGATTTTTTCAACTGTGAGCACCTCACCTGTCTCCAGGTTAGGTAACTTGCTTTCTGCTTCTTCTTCCTCGTCGTCCGAGCCTTCCATGTATACCGCAATAAAGCCGGGGAACACTAGGGTTTGGCCTGTAGCGCGGAATAGGTTGGCATCGCTGCCTACGCTTAAATCTACGCTTACCGCATCAAACTTGGCTGGTGCCATTTGGCAAGCGAGTGCGCGTTTCCAAATCATTTCATACAGTTTGAATTGCTCGTCGTTTAAATATTGGCGAACGCTGGCAGGTGTACGAGAAATGTCTGTTGGGCGAATCGCCTCATGCGCTTCTTGTGCGCTTTTAGACTTGGTTTTATACATGACTGGCGATTTTGGCAGGTAATCTGTGTCAAAATTCTTTTTAACGTAGTCACGGATTTGCATGACCGCTTCAGTCGCCAAGCTAAATGAGTCTGTACGCATATAGGTGATTAAACCTACGGTGCCGCTGCCTACATCAACACCTTCATATAGTTGCTGCGCCACACGCATAGCGCGTGAAGTAGTAAAGCCAAGCTTGCGCACAGCTTCTTGTTGTAGTGTAGAGGTGGTAAATGGGGCAGCTGGGCTACGGCTGCGTTGCTTCTTTTCCACACGCGATACAGTGGTTTTGCCAGCGCTGGCTAATAATAGTTTGCCAACGATATCAGACTGTTGGTCATGGTTGATAACCGTGAACTGTTCAACTTTCTGATTGTTAAGTTGTACCAGTTTCGCCTTAAACCCATGCTGATGTTTTAATGCATCTAAATGGATAGACCAATATTCTTGAGATTTAAACGCTTCAATTTCTAGTTCGCGCTCTACTATCAAGCGTAATGCTGGGCTCTGTACACGGCCTGCTGATAGCCCGCGACGGATTTTTTTCCACAGCAATGGCGATAAATTAAAGCCAACTAGGTAATCCAGCGCGCGGCGTGCCTGCTGTGCATTGACCATAGGCATAGAGATGTCGCGTGGTTCGGCAATTGCGTGCTCTACGGCACCCTTGGTAATCTCATGAAACACAACGCGTTTCATGAGTTTGTTTTTGAGTAGTTTTTTAGATTTTAAAATTTCGGCAATGTGCCAAGAAATTGCCTCGCCTTCGCGGTCCGGGTCGGTTGCCAGATAAATGCTGTCTGCATTTTTTACGGCTTTGGCGATAGCATCCACATGCTTACTGTTACGCTCAATAATGTCGTACTTCATGGCGAATTGATTTTCGGTATCTACTGCGCCATTTTTTGGAATTAGGTCACGGACATGTCCATACGAGGCAAGTACTTCAAAATCGCTACCAAGATATTTCTTGAGCGTTTTTGCTTTAGATGGAGATTCAACAATAAGTAGTTTGGACATGAATGCCTAATAATAAGGAGTTTGCATTTATAACATTTTGGATGATAACAAGGACATTGCCTAAAATACAACAACTTAAGCCATATAGTGTGCAAAATTTTTGCTTGTTAGACTATTTGTTGCGAATAAACTCAATTTTGCTACCTTCAGTGTTAGCTAAGCTTAATGCAGCACCTTCGTTAGAAATGTCGCCGAATAAAGGATCTTCATCGTCAGCCTTGGCTTGAGTTAAGTTTTTGAAGTCATATAAGTCAGTATCAGCCAAATGTGATGGCTCTACATTAG
Organism: Methylotenera sp.; assembly: GCF_036401095.1. Taxonomy (GTDB): domain Bacteria; phylum Pseudomonadota; class Gammaproteobacteria; order Burkholderiales; family Methylophilaceae; genus Methylotenera. The sequence goes on along the minus strand of NZ_DASWWA010000017.1, from coordinate 35,168 downwards.
TAATGGCGCGGAAAATATTATTAATGCGTCCCGGCTGCTCGCGCTCCCAGCTTTGTAGCATGTCTTTCACTTTTTGGCGTTGCAGGTTTTCTTGGCTGCCGCATAAGTCACAAGGGATGATAGGAAATTCCATTTGGCGTGCATAGCTGGCGATGTCTTTCTCGCTGCAATATGCTAATGGGCGAATCACGATATTCTGTTTATCATTGGTTGCCAGTTTAGGTGGCATGGCTTTCATTTTTGCGCCAAAAAATAAGTTCAGGAATAAAGTTTCCACAATGTCATCGCGGTGATGACCAAGTGCAATTTTATTAGCTCCCAGCTCTTTCGCTGTGGTGTAAATCACACCGCGACGCAGGCGTGAACATAGTGAACACGTAGTGCGACCTTCAGGAATTTTTTCTTTAACGATAGAGTAGGTATCTGCTTCTACAATGCGGTAGTCGATGCCTAGTTTTTCAAAATAGGCTGGCAAAATATCTGCCGGAAAGCCTGGTTGCTTTTGATCTAGGTTCATTGCAATCAGTTTGAAGTTGATGGGTGCGCGCTCTTGCAATGCCAGCAATATCATCAGCATGGCGTGCGAGTCTTTGCCACCGCTCATACAGACGAGCACGGTGTCTCCATCTTCAATCATGTTGTAGTCGCCAATGGCTTTGCCAGTTGCGCTAATCAAGCTGTTGCGCAGCTTGATAAAGTTGTTCGAGTGGTTGTCAGGTAAGTGTTTAATCATAATAGTTGCAGCTTAGAATATGTTGCAAAGTAGCACCGATTCGCATGATGCCTTCATCATGCGCTATCGCGCTTATAAGTTTAAAGAACGGCCACCATCTACCGCTAGTATGTGACCGGTAATAAATGGTGCATCGTAAATCAGGAATTTGACGGCCTTAGCTACATCTTCGGCCTCGCCCACGCGTTTAAGTAATGTTTGATTAATCACGCGCTGACGATACACTTCGTCAAATTGCGGGTTGCTTTCTGGCCATTGTACAGGACCAGGAGCCACCGCATTTACTCTCACTTCCGGGCTAAGCTCATGCGCTAGGGATTTAGTCAGTGTGACTAAACCCGCTTTCGCCACGCTGTAAACAATGTAGCCTTTTTTCGGGCGTTCAATATGCATATCGGTAATGTTGATGATGCAGCCCGAATTTTTGCGCAACTCGGTTGCCGCGGCTTGCGCTAAAAACACTGGAGCTTTGAGGTTGCTGCCGATTAAATCTTGCCAGTTTTCTTCGTTAATTTGACCAAGATCAGTTGGATAGTAGGTCGAGGCGTTGTTAATCAGCACATCTAACTTGCCAAACTGATGCACAGTCTCACTCACCAGCGTTGGTAAAACATTAAGGTTAAGTAAGTCACCTTGAATAATCGCAACCGAATTTGGGCGCAGTAGATTAAGCTCTGCCTGCAATGCTCGAGCCTCGGACATGCTGTTATTGTAGTGAATCATGAGCCTAGCACCTTGCTTATGCAACTCTCGGCACATGGTTGCACCTACGCGTTTGGCGCCGCCCGTGATTAATATAACTTTATCTTTGTTCGTATCCACAGTTTACTCATTTCTTTCTTCTAAAATATTATAATGGCTTATGAGTTCATTACCTATTCCTAACGCTGATGCACAAGCACTTAGTCAACAGCTCGCATTGTTAATCCAAGATAAAATTAGTCAGAATGGTGGTTGGTTGTCATTTGCAGACTTTATGCACATGGCACTTTATACACCGGGCTTAGGGTATTACAGCGGCGGTGCTAAAAAGTTCGGTATGGGTGGAGATTTTGTCACTGCACCTGAAATATCCCCTTTGTTTGCACAGGCAATGGCTAACCAAGTTGCACAGGTGTTGGCTGAAACGCAGGGCGATGTGCTTGAGTTGGGCGCGGGCTCAGGTAAGTTGGCGGTAGATTTGCTGCTGGCATTGCAGGCGATTAATCAGTTGCCTGCCCATTATTTTATTCTTGAAGTTAGCACTTACTTGCGTCAAGTGCAGCAAGAAACGATCAAAAAACACCTCCCTGCAACGCTGGCTGAGCGAGTGGTCTGGTTGCCTGCCTTGCCTGACAATTTTGTTGGTGTCATGCTAGGTAATGAGGTGCTTGATGCGGTGCCTGTGCATTTAATCTACAAACCGGCTGCTGCAGACTCGCAAGCGTTGTGTGAGCGTGGGGTTGCATTTAATGGTGAGTTTTATTGGCAGGATCAATCCCTGCCTGCTGGCAAATTATTGGATTTAGTCAGCGGCTATGAGCTTCCTGATGATTATCTGACTGAAGTGAGCCCTGCCGCATTTGGGTTGGTGAGTAGCTTGGCTAGTGCATTAAGGCATGGTGCCATTATTCTGGTGGATTATGGCTTTTCTGCCCGTGAGTATTACCATCCGCAGCGTAATTTAGGTACGTTGATGTGTCATTACCAGCATTATGCACATGTTGACCCCTTGGTTTATGTAGGTTTGCAGGATATTACTGCACACGTCGACTTTACTAGTGTGGCTAATATTGGCGAGCATAATGGTCTGGAGTTGATAGGCTTTTGCTCGCAAGCACAATTTTTAATGAACTGCGGTATTTTAGATATTATGAGTCAAATCTCTCCGCATGATATGGCGCGGTATGCGCCACTTGCCGCAGCCGCGCAAAAGTTATTATCTCCAGCCGAGATGGGCGATTTGTTTAAAGTAATTGCCTTGGGTAAGGGGCTTGATCACGCGCTGATCGGCTTTAGTAATGGTGATAAATCCCATACGCTTTAGCGATATGGAGCTTGGTGACATGACCGAGGTAATGTGTTGAGCCTGACGAGTTGTAATAGCTGAAGTATAATTCGCGCTTATGAATACATTAAATCAAACAGAGCAAGTTCAAGACGATGCTGAAGACCTAAGCCAGCGTCGTATTCGCAGTTTCGTATTGCGTCAAGGGCGTTTAACTAAAGGCCAGGCGCGTGCGCTAGAAACAGGTTTTCCGCAATTTGGCGTGAATTACGCACCTGAGTTATTAGATCTTAATGCGCTATTTAATCGCGCTGACAGTAAAAAGATTCTGGAAATTGGTTTTGGCATGGGGGAGACCACCGCCAAAATCGCGCAAGTATTGCCAGATTGTGATTTCTTAGCTGCCGAGGTGCATACGCCTGGCGTGGGTGCGCTACTTAAATTGATTCAGGAAAATGAATTAAACAACATCCGTGTGATTCAGCATGATGTGGTTGAAGTGCTGCATAACATGGTGGCAGATGGCAGCCTAGATGGCGTGCATATTTTCTTTCCAGACCCTTGGCATAAAAAGCGCCATCACAAACGTCGCTTGATTCAGGCAGAGTTCGTGCAGTTGCTATGCACTAAGCTTAAGGCTGGCGGCTATCTGCACGTGGCAACAGATTGGCAGGAGTATGCTGAATGGGTGCTAGAGGTACTTAATGCAGAAGCTCAGCTGGAAAATACGGCGAAAGATTATGCAGTAAAACCAAGTTACCGCCCACTGACCAAGTTTGAGAACCGTGGTTTAAAACTTGGGCATGGTGTGTGGGATATGGTATTTACACTTAAGTAGTATTAACTACCTTGGGCTGGGGTTAGCTGAGTAAGTTAGCCTTGTTCCGATTCTTCTGCTGCGTCGTCTTCAACAAATAGCCATTTGCCAATTACTTTTTCAGCCTCTTCTACGCCTTGTTTCTTTAGGCTTGAAAATAACTGTATGGTGCACTCGCTGTTGTAGTGGTTGCCCCAAGTTTCTATTAATTCTTTGCGTACTCGGTTGAGCGTGAGCGAGGCTTCTCCGCGTGATAATTTATCGGATTTTGTTAACAGCACATGTACCGGTTTGCCGCTGGGGCAAAACCAGTCCAACATCTGGCGATCGAGTGGGGTAAGCGGATGGCGGCTATCCATCACTAGCACTAGGCCGCCTAAACTGCTGCGCTCGCTCAGATAGCGCGCCAATACGTTTTGCCAGTGCGCACGCATGGCTTCCGGTACTTTTGCGTAGCCGTAACCGGGTAAGTCTACGAGATGTCTGTCGTTACCCAGCGTGAAAAAGTTAATCAGCTGAGTACGTCCAGGCTGTTTACTCACAAACGCCAAGCGATTGTGGTTGGCTAAGGTGTTGAGTGCGCTAGACTTTCCTGCGTTGGAGCGGCCGGCAAAGGCGACTTCAATACCACTGGCTGGCGGTAAATCGCGCAAGTGGTGAGCTGATATAAAGAAAGCGGCATTTTGAAATAACGGCATATTGATCCTGATTTTGGTAAAGCAAATTGCTTTGGTAATTCAACGTGTCATGCCAATTAATATAATGATTTGACGCCGACTGTCAGTCGTAGTTTTTTTGAATTATCAAAGGAATTGATGTAATGGTGAAAAATGCTATCACGAATAGTTGTTTTTCGCTAAAATAGCGCGTTAATTGGTTGAATAATTTAGATTTAGGAGCGGTAATGCAATTTCGTCATCTAGCTTGGTTGATATCTGGTTTAATGTTGGGGATTTCTATTAATGCGCAAGCGGAAGAGGCTGCGGCAAAATCTGCACAACAAACCGTTAATAATGTCTGTGCTGCATGCCACGCACCAGACGGTAATAGCGTGATTACTCTTAATCCTAAGCTAGCAGGTCAGCATCCTGACTACCTAGAAAAGCAATTAACAGAGTTTAAATCTGGCAAACGTGCCAATGCGGTGATGTCTGGTATGGCAGGCGCATTGTCAGAAGCAGAAATGAAAGAGTTAGCGATTTATTTCTCAAGCAAAAAAACTGCGCTAGGTAAGGCAAAATCAAATGGGGCAGGCTCAGCCGGTGAAAAAATTTACCGTGCAGGTAATGCGGCGACTAATGTTCCAGCTTGCGCAGCTTGCCATAGCCCGAACGGTGCTGGCTTGCCAAAACAATTCCCGCGTTTAAGTGGTCAGCATGCTGATTACACATTGGCGCAGTTAAAAGCCTTCCGTTCAGGCGAGCGTGCTAACGCACCTATGATGATGGCGATTGCAGCTAAGATGTCTGATGCGGAAATGGCTGCTGTAGCAGATTATATTCAAGGCTTACGCTAGTATCGAATGTTGGTGAAAAAAGGGTGGCAATGCTGCCCTTTTTTAACGCTAAAACGCCTGAATAAATCTCCTTTATTTATTAACTTCAGCAACTATCATTGCCCGGTCAAAGTCATACGTAACAGCAGTATCCACGAGCATTAACCTAAAATTTACCCTCAGAGTGCCGTATTTTGAATCCTAAATTATCATTTACTAAAAACTTTCTTGATTTGCTGAGTTCCATGCGCTTTGCGGTGAGTTTGCTAAGCGTTTTGGGCGTTGCTTCAGTAATCGGTACTGTACTTAAGCAGAATGAGCCGTATGAAAACTACATCGTAAAGTTTGGGCAGTTCTGGTTCGCTCTGTTTGAGCGTTTGGGTTTGTATGATGTTTACCATAGTGTTTGGTTTTTAGTGATTTTGTTGTTTTTGGTGGTATCTACCAGCCTGTGTATCTACCGCAACACCCCTTTGATGCTCAAAGAGTGGCGTACCTTTAAAGAGCATGCCACAGAAAAATCACTGCGTGCCTTTAGTCATCAAGCTACATTTAAACCAACAGCAGACTTCGCTATGGTTAAACAAAACCTTTTACAGTTTTTAGATGTAAAAGGCTTTAAGTACAAAATCAGAGCACAGGAAGATGGTAGTGAATTAATAGCAGCTAAAGCCGGCACTCATCAGCGCTGGGGGTATATTTTTACGCACGTTGCCATGGTGGTAATTTTGTTCGGCGGCTTGCTGGATGGCAACTTGCCGTTCAAGGTGCAGGAGCTACTAGGTTATAAGCGTATTGAAACTACAGACTTGCCGGTTTCAAAAGTGCCTGCAGAGAGTAGGATGTCGGTGAGCAATCCTTCGTTTCGAGGCAATATGACCTTGGCTGAGGGTGCTACGCATAACGTGGCCTTTTTACGCGTGCGAGATGGCTACTTGGTGCAAGAGTTGCCGTTTTCTATTGGTTTAAAAGATTTTCGTATAGAGCATTACGCCACAGGTCAGCCTAAGTCATTTGAGAGTGATTTGGTGATTTTTGACCCAGCATTAAAAGAGCCGATTACCAAAACTATTAGCGTGAATCATCCTTTAACTTATAAAGGCATCGCGATTTATCAATCAGACTTCCAAGATGGCGGCACTGGCTTGAAGTTTAATGTGTGGAATCTTTTTGCATCTAATAATCAACCGCAAGCATTATCTGGCAACATCTTTGGTGAAGGCGCATTAGGCGAGGGTGATGCCCAGTTGCGTGTTGAGTATAACGATTTCCGTAAATTTAATATTATTAATATGTCACCAGATGGCAAAGGTAAACCGCATAACGTTGGGCCGAATGTGACCTATAAGCTACGTGATAACCGTGGCCAAGCTACCGAATACGTGACCTATATGCAGCCTTTGCAAATAGACGGTCAGTTTTACTTCTTATCCGGCATGCGTGAAACGGTGCAAGAGGACTTCCGTTATTTGCGCATCCCAGCGGATGATAATTTGAGTATTGATGGTTTTATGGGCTTTAGAGCCATGATGTTAGATGCTTCCAAATATCCGGAAATCGCGAAGCGCATTGCTGAAAAGTCTTTGGGCGTGCGTGGCGACCCGCAGATGAAGAAGCAGTTTGAACTTAGTTTGGTACGTTTGCTCACTGTATTTGCAAAGGGCGGGTATAGTGAAGTGGCCAAAGTAATTGAGAAGAATGTGCCAGAGAAAGAACGTGAGGCTTCAGCAACGACCTATATCAAAATGGTGAATGTAGCAGCATATGAGGCTTACAACATGGGCTTAGAGCTCAACAAAAAACCGCTGTTGAAAAACAGCCCGGAGACCGAGCGCTTGCTACGCGATAGTTTAAATGCTTTCAGTGATATGTTCTTTTACGGCACGCCTTATTATCTGCAGCTTAATCAGTTTGAGCATAAAGAGGCAAGTGGTCTACAATTGACTAAGTCACCTGGGCAGAAATGGGTGTATTTAGGCTCGGTGATTTTGGTATTGGGCATTTTTGCCATGATGTATATCCGCGAAAGAAGAATTTGGTTGTATCTAAAACCAAGTGCGAAAGAGGTGCATTTTGCGATGGCTTCTAATCGTAAAAATTTAGATTTTGAACAAGAGTTTAATTTATATCGCGAACAACTTGCTGGCATTACTAGCTAAGGAATTGAAAATGAATGACACAATAGGTTATCAACAACAAACGTTGCTGCAAAGGCTGAATTGGCAAGATTGGCTATATGCCTTAGTTATCGTTGCGGGTTCGGTATTCGCTTTTATTAAATATGCGCACTTTATGGATGCCTATGAGGTGACCTTTTTATTCGGTGCAGCCGCTTTAATCAGCTATCTGGGCTGGCAGTGGAAGGCGCTTGGACGATTGGTGTTGGGTGTTGGTGTGCTTAGTCTGGTCGCAATCGCTATGTATCAGGGGGATCAAGCGCGCGCCACTCAAGTGTTTTTCTTGAAGTTTCTAATTGCCAGTCAGTCAGCCATTATGTGGATGAATGTTTTATTTGTACTGGCCATGGTAACCTATTGGTTTGCGTTATATAGACGTAGTGCGTTTACCGGCAAAGTGGCTTCAGCGCTAACATGGGCTGCGGTGCTGTTTGGTTTCGTGGGCCTGATGGTTCGCTGGTATGAGTCTTACTTAATTGCAACGGATGTTGGTCATATTCCCGTGAGCAATTTATATGAAGTTTTTGTATTGTTTTGCTTAATCACCGCTTTGCTATATTTGCACTATGAGCAAAAATTGAACACCAAGCAATTGGGTGGTTTTGTGCTGCTGGTCATTAATGCCGCGGTTGGTTTTATCTTATGGTATACCTTTGATCGTGCCGCACATAACATTCAGCCGCTAGTGCCTGCGCTACAAAGCTACTGGATGAAAATACACGTGCCAGCTAACTTTGTTGGTTATGGCTCATTCTCTTTAGCGGCAATGGTGGCTTTATCCTACCTGCTGGCTAGCAAAGGCGTGCTTACTTCACGTTTGCCTAGCTTAGATGTGCTGGATGACTTAATGTATAAAGCCATTGCAGTAGGCTTTGCTTTCTTCACTATTGCAACCATTTTAGGTGCAATGTGGGCAGCTGAGGCTTGGGGCGGTTATTGGAGCTGGGACCCGAAAGAAACCTGGGCGCTGATTGTTTGGCTCAACTATGCAGCATGGCTACATTTGCGTATGGTAAAAGGCTTACGCGGACCATTGTTGGCCTGGTGGGCACTCATTGGCTTGATTATTACAACCTTTGCCTTCTTGGGTGTGAATATGTTCTTAAGCGGCTTGCATTCATATGGAACGTTATAACTAAGGAATAAGTCCGCTGAAGTAATACCATCCGTTGGTAGGATGCAAATAAGGCCTTGTGATGATAGTCGCAAGGCCTTATTTATTACTGCTGCAGATGTTTTAATCGCATCAATGCACTTTTTCCAGCCTAAACCTAACTTCCCCATCAACATTGTCGGTCAGGCTTAACTGGTAGCCTGCGTGCTCAGCTTGTTGTGCTGCATGGTATAAACCAACCCCTAAGCCGCTTTTTGAATTGACATGAGATTTAAACAGTTTTTCTGCTACGTCACTAGGTAGCGCAGAGCCAGTGTCTGTGACTTCAATACAAAAGTGATTAGAAGGCATGATGGCCACATTGATGCCGATGCCGGTTTCCAGTCTCGCTTTCTCTAGCGCGTTTTGTATCAGGTTATCTACAACGCTATCTAAAACATCGGGGTCAATATCGGTTTTAGGTAAATTTACTGGTGCCTCAAATTGCACTTGCTGATGCGAGTTAAGTTCTTTGAAATTTTTCCACCAAGAGCTGACCTTGGCCTGATTCTTTTTCTCTACGCCTGGCTCTTCGAGTTTGTTTAGGGTGCTCGCAAGGCGCTGGCTTAATCTTGGAAGTTGCTTCTTAATAAGGTCAACCAGTCTGGCGTCGTCTTCTGCATGGTTGCTCTGCTCTGCTGCAGCGGACAGCGTGCCTAGGGATTGTAAAATGTTCTTAATATCATGCGTTAGTCTAGATCCTGTTTCGTACAAGCTTTGCATGTAAGCGTTTTGGCTAATCGTTTCCTCGCGGCGCTTTGCCTCATAAAACTCACCTAGAATTTGCGTCAGCAGCTGTACGTGCAGATACATGGCAGGGGTAAATTGCCAGCGTGAATAAAGTGTTAAATGCAGCTGGTGAAAGCTGAAGGTAGAGATGTAGTGAGTGGATTCACCAATTTTCTGCTGCGTGCTGTCAGAGTGCCACGACACCCCGCTTACCCAGTTCAATGCGGCCAATTCGCGCATTGATGCCTGTAAAAAACCCTCAGCAGAAGTTTCATGTTCTGCAAATGCTGCAATTTTCCTGATCCACTGTTCAAACGGCAGTCCGATACTTAATAAGTAGCGTGACATCAAAAGCTCTAAGCCTGAAAAAGTTGCACTAGGGTTCCATAACCAGCTAATCGCAATCAATGTGGTTGCTAGGCCAAAAACAGTGAATATCAGCAGTTTTACATAATGGATTTGCCAGATTACGCCAATCGCAAAGCTACTTAATATGACAATTATTGTCAGTAAAAAGATAAGTAAAGTGTAAAAGAAGTCAATATTGGGCGTACCAGCAAGAGTATTATTTTTTGCGGACAAAAATAAGATGGTCAGCGGGAGTATAGGTAATACATAAATAAGTAGTAGTTCCGCGGCTAATAAATCATTGTTAGCATCAAGTAGTTTGGGCACAACCCAAAGCAGTAGAATTGCAAGCAAGTATGAAGCAGCAAGAATGTTCGGAACTTTTGAGTGCGATGCTTCGCTGGAGAGTACGCGCCCGCCAATCAACGAGAATAGCCCTGCAATCCAAAATGCAGTGACCCACCAGTTGGTAAGGAATGTGGTAAGGTAGGCGCCTGTAAGCACAATCCCAACCATTTTCCACGATAGCTTGTCACTTTGGCGCATGACTGGCTGCCATAGTAAGAAGAAGCCGTAATGGCACAGCAGCAATGCTGTGTGCAAGTGGCCATTTTCACCCCAAATTAGTAGCGCATGCAATGACAGCATCATGAGTGCCATCAATCGATCATGGTTGTTGAGTGCTAACTGGTAAAACTGATAGAGCGTGCGCATATTTTAGCTGGTTCACAAGTTGATAAAGTTAACGTACTGTCCGAATTTGAACATAAGTGTCCAATACTTGACAATAATTCGTGCGTAATCTCTGTTATATCTTGTAGAATACAAGCAAAATTGTTGTAGATGTAGTCAATTGTAGCTGGTATGTTATTTGCTAGTTAAAAATTGACACTCACAGGGTGTTTTAACTTACATGTTTAAATTGGCGCGCTAATTGCGCACAGTTCGGGGAATTAAATGAAAAGAACACAGGCAGGCTTTACGCTGATTGAGTTGGCAATTGTGCTAGTAATTATTGGCCTATTGCTTGGAGGCGTACTTAAAGGGCAAGAGCTGATTAATAGTGCAAAAGCAAAAAGCATTGCGAGTGATCTCAAAAATGCGCAGATATTTATTTATGGCTACCAAGATAAATTTAGGGCCTTGCCTGGTGATGATGCGAATGTGGTAACACATATTACTGGTTCAACTTTGGCAACAACCAATGGACCAGTAGGGAATGCGCGTATAGGTGGTGCATGGAATGTGGAGGATGGTACTTCTGAGTCAGCATTATTTTGGCAGCATGTGCGATTGGCTGGTTTTGCTACGGGGCCTACTTTGGTGAATGATCCAAATTACTATCCTAGAAATGCCGATAATGGTCGAATTGGTGTGCAAAGTATGACTGGATTCAATACTATTACTGGAATGACGGGTTTGTATGTTGTTTGCTCTGAAAATATTAGAGGGCAATTAGTTAAGCAGATTGATATTAATATGGATGACGGAGACACTTCGACTGGGTCATTAAGGGCGTTAGGCGCAGGTACCGCTGGTGCAAACACAAATGCCATAACAACAGCAACAATAGTGGATGCTGATCCATATACTGTGTGCATGTCCTTCTAATTTTAAGTTAGCTTTAAAAGCCCGCTTTATGGCGGGCTTTTTTATTGGTGCGAGTACTTGAATTTGTATATGTGACATTTAAGCTTGCGTAGAATCTTAATTGTTCTAAAATGGCACCTTGGATAAAAGCAAGAAACCTAACTGAAAATTGTGCTTTAAATGACATCAAATATTGTAGAAATCGATAACCTTTCCTTTGGGTACAATGGTCGCGTATTGCACAAGGGTATTAACATGGCTTTCCCTAAGGGGAAAGTTGTCGCCATTATGGGTGGTAGCGGTAGCGGTAAAACTACATTGCTACGCCTGATTGGTGGGCAAGTTAAACCAACAAAAGGCGAAGTGCGCGTTAATGGGCAAGTAGTGCATGAGCAAAGCCGTGATGGCATATATCAATTGCGTCGCAGTATGGGTATGCTGTTTCAGCACGGTGCTTTATTTACCGATTTAAGCGTGTTTGATAATGTTGCGTTCCCAATGCGCGAGCTAACAGATTTGCCCGAGTCTATGATTCGTGATTTGGTCCTACTTAAGTTGAATGCGGTGGGTTTGCGTGGAGCATATAAATTTATGCCTACAGAGCTATCTGGCGGTATGGCGCGCCGTGTTGCGCTGGCAAGGGCTGTTGCTTTAGATCCAAGTATTATTATGTATGATGAGCCATTTGCCGGCTTGGATCCAATCTCTATGGGTGTGATATGCGGCTTGATTCGTAGCCTGAATGATGCGCTGGGCGCGACTTCTATTATTGTTTCACACGATGTTAAAGAAACCTTTTTGATTGCTGACTATGTGTACTTTGTCGCAAATGGCGAAGTGGCAGCAGAAGGTACTCCGGCAGATTTAATACAATCTACCCTTCCATTTGTTCATCAGTTTGTGCATGGGGAAAAAGATGGCCCAGTGCCTTTCCATTATGCGGCGCCCGATTACCGGGCTCAGCTATTGGGTTGAAGATGTAGCTGTTGAGTGTTCAGTTGCAAATTGGCAGTTTAATGGATTTAGTTTAATGATTAATATAATAATTAATATGGTTTCTCGGCTTTTGCGCGGTATCGGCAGTCGTATGATTGCGCGTGTTTGGCGTTTAGGTGCAGGAACCAGGCTTTTTATGCTTGCCATTGTTTACTCAGGCGAAAGTTTCAGGCGTTTTCACTTAACGTTGCGTGAGGTCTACTTTACGGGCGTCATGTCTTTACTGATTATTATCGTGTCCGCATTTTTTGTTGGCATGGTGCTGGCATTGCAGGGCTATAACACACTGCAAAAATATGGCTCATCAGAGGCGATAGGGGTGTTGGTCGCCTTGGCTCTGGTGCGTGAGTTGGGGCCGGTAGTGACGGCTTTATTATTTGCCGGACGTGCTGGTACTGCAATTACAGCTGAAATTGGCCTAATGAAAACAACCGAGCAGTTGTCAGCTATGGAAATGATGGCTGTTAATCCAATCGCACGCGTGGTTGCGCCAAGATTCTGGGCCGGTGTAATTTCCATGCCTATTCTTGCGGCACTGTTTTCTATGGTCGGTGTGCTAGGCGGATACTTGGTGGCAGTGCCACTGATTGGTGTAGATGACGGTGCATTCTGGTCGCAAATGCAGGCTAATGTGGATGTGCGTGCAGATATTATTAATGGCGTGATTAAAAGTGTAGTGTTTGGTGTTGCCTGTACGATGATTGCGCTGTTCGAGGGTTTTGATGCACCACCTACGGCAGAGGGTGTCAGTCATGCTACTACTAGAACTGTGGTGATTTCATCGCTCACTGTATTAGGTTTGGATTTTGTATTAACGTCTTTTATGCTGGTTGTTTAGCCCATAAAAACAAAGTTGAGAGGGTAGTGAAGTGGATAGAACAAAAATAGATTTATGGGTAGGTGTTTTTGTAGCCTTAGGCGCAGCCGCATTGCTGGGCCTTGCTATGAAGGTTGGTAATTTAACCTCGAGTAAAATTGGCGAGACTTACTCTGTCAGCGCTTCATTTGAGAATATTGGTGGTTTAAAGCCAAATGCACCTGTTAAAAGTGCTGGTGTGGTGGTTGGTCGCGTTGCTGACATTAGCTTCGATGCCAAAACTTACGAGGCAGTCGTGACGATTAAAATAGATAAGCGTTATCAGTTTCCAAAGGATACATTTGCCAATATTTATACGGCAGGTTTGTTGGGTGAGCAATATATCGGTTTGGAAGCTGGTGGTGAAGATGATGTACTAAAAACTGGTGATAAAATTAGCCAGACCCAAGATGCCATTGTGTTAGAAAAAATGATTAGTCAATTTTTGTATAACAAAGCTTCTGAAACGGATAAAGATAAATCAGCAGCGCCTGCAACTAGTGAGCCTGCAAAAGAAAAGTCAACCGAATTGGGTGATGCGCCGTTCTAGTCACGGTTAGTAATTGTTTTTTGATGTTAATTTGTCATTTTGGCGAAAATATAAAAGGTCTCAAATGAAAATGTTTTTGAAGTTGGTGATGAATGTCACTTTTGTAACCGCAATGTTTGTTAATGCAAGCTTGGCTCAGGCAGAGCTTACTGCGGATGAGTTAGTTAAGCGTACTGCTGAAGATGTGCTTAACACGCTAAAGAATGATAAGGACATTCAAGCGGGTAATCAGCAAAAGATTTATGCACTGGCTGAAGAGAAAATCTTGCCTAACTTCGATTTTGAGCGCGTTTGTCGCATGGTGCTAGGTAAGAATTGGCGCTCTGCTACACCAGAGCAGCAAGCTGCTTTCCAAAAAGAGTTCCGTACTTTATTGTTGCGTACCTATGCTACAGCACTAGGTAAATATAAAAACCAAGTGATTGAGTACAAGCCTTTGCGTGCTGATGCAGCGGCAAAAAATGTGAGCGTAAAAACTCAGATATTACAGCCAGGCGGTCAACCTATTTCAGTGGATTACAGCCTAGTAAAACTTGATAACGGCTGGAAAGTTTACGATATTGTGATTGAAAGTGTAAGCTTGGTGACTAATTACCGTAGCCAGTTCAGCAGTGAAATTCGTGAGAATGGTCTTGATAGCTTGAATAAAAAACTCGCGGATAAGAATAAAGCATCTGGCGTATGAGTAATATAGTATTGCAAGGAAATACGTGGCTGCTCTCTGGTGAAATACTGGTTGATAATGCCAATGCGGTACTTGTTGAGAGCGCTGGCTTGGAGATAAGTGAAGCATTACAGATAGATTTTTCTGCGGTTACTAATACTGATACCTCTGCAATTAGCTTGATGATGGAATGGCAGCGTCGAGCCATCGCTGCCAAGCATAAAATCAGCTTTGTAAATTTACCGGAGGGGCTAGAAAGTTTGGCTACACTTTATGGTGTGTCTGATTTTATTCCGCTCAGTGCTTAAGTAGCAATTTGGTTCCCACTCAAAACCCTTTCGGTATTCGAAAGGGTTTTGACGCTTTGATTTAATGTATTTAAAAGCTGTAAATTTCTTTGTGTGCTGGCGTATATTTAGCATCGCTTGAATGCGTTGAGTTTTTCTGCTGCTGCATGCCTAATGTTTAAACTGTTAATCGAAAGTCTCTTTTGAACCATCCTGCAATTCAAATTCGTGATGTGCATAAGCACTTTGGTGCGCTGCATGCTTTAAGAGGGGTTGATCTCACTATCGAGCAGGGTGAATTTTTCGCTTTGCTTGGACCGAATGGTGCCGGAAAATCTACATTAATTAATATCTTGGCGGGTCTTATCGCTCCTGGTGCTGGCAATATTGCTGTCATGGGCTTTGATGTCCAGCAGCAGTATCAGCAGGCGCGTCAGTTGTTAGGAGTTGTGCCTCAAGAGTTGGTGTTTGATCCATTTTTTAATGTGCGAGAAATGTTGCGCTTTCAGGCTGGTTATTTTGGACTGGGCCGTGAAAATGACCCTTGGGTGGATGAAGTGTTAGAAGGCTTAGGCTTGGCGGATAAGGCTCATACCAATATGCGCAAGTTGTCGGGTGGGATGAAGCGTCGCGCGCTGATTGCGCAAGCTCTAGCGCATAAGCCGCCAGTCATCGTGCTGGATGAGCCTACTGCAGGGGTGGATGTCGAGTTGCGCCAAATGCTTTGGGAGTTTATTAAAAAACTAAACCGCGACGGTCACACTATCATTTTGACCACGCATTATTTAGAAGAAGCTGAAACACTGTGTAGCCGGGTAGGAATGATGAAGCAAGGTGAAATTGTTGCGCTTGATAGCACGGCTAACTTGCTCAACAAGTTTGCAGGCAAGCATCTGCGATTGACGCTAGGCGATGTGCATTTGCCACAAGAGGTGCAAAGCATGGTGCGCCATGTGGAGCGTGGGGTTTATACCTTTGCTTTAACCGATATGATACAGATTGAATATGTGCTGTCGTCTTTGCGCGCTGGCGGCATTAAGGTGATAGACATGCAATTAAGCGAAGCTGATTTAGAGGACGTATTTTTGTCATTGGTGGGTAATGCTGCCGCTGAGCATAAATTGGCGGATCAATTATGATGAATGATGTAAAACAATCTACAACTGGTAATCAGGTCTCAAGTTGGAGAGGGCCGTGGACCTTACTCAAAAAAGAGCTGCTGCGCTTTTGGCGTGTGTCGTTCCAAACTGTGGCTGCACCAGTGATTACTGCTTTGCTGTATTTGCTGATTTTTTCGCATGTGCTAGATAAGCATGTGCAGGTTTATGATGGGGTTGCCTACGCTGAGTTTTTAATACCGGGTTTGATTATGATGTCTGTGCTGCAAAATGCATTTGCTAACAGTTCATCTAGCCTGATTCAGTCGAAGGTGATGGGTAATATTGTATTTGTTTTGTTAACACCACTCACGCATTTGCAGTTTTTTATGGCGTTCCTGATTGCTGCGATTATTCGTGGCTTGGTGGTGGGCTTGTGTATCTATCTCGTGGCCATGTGGTTTGTAGATTTAACGGTGGCTAATCCATGGATGATTATTGCCTTTGGTTTGCTTGGCAGTGCGCTGCTCGGCACTTTTGGCATTATCGCAGGTATATGGGCAGATAGATTTGACCAGATGGCCGCGTTTCAAAATTTTATTATCATGCCATTGTCGTTCTTATCAGGCGTGTTTTACTCGATTCATTCATTGCCTCCATTTTGGCAAAAAGTTTCTCATTTAAATCCATTTTTCTACATGATAGACGGGTTTAGGTATGGCTTCTTTGGTAAGGGTGACGTATCTCCAGCACTCAGTTTACTCATAGTGGCGGCGTCCTTCCTAGTGTTAGCACTGATCACATTAAAAATGTTAAAATCAGGCTATAAACTTAGGTCATAATGCTGAGTTAAGCAATTTAGCTAGTTGAATTATTAAAGGTGAGTGACACGTGTTAAGTGCGCAGCAGTTAGAAACATACATCACGCAAAATTTAGCGTGTGATTATATAAAAGTATTAGGTGATGACGGTACGCATTTTGAGGCGGTGATTGTCAGTCCTGAATTTGTTGGTAAGACCATGGTTAAGCAGCATCAATTGGTTTACGCAGCGCTTGGCGACAGGATGAGAGCTGAAATTCATGCCTTATCAATGCAGACTTTAACCCCAGAGGCGTGGTTGAAGTTGCAAGCTAACAACTAAGCTTAAAGAGTGTCTAAACAGACGTCAGTGAAAAATTTTGTAATAAAGTTTTGTAATTAGGATAAATAATGGATACGCAGGAATTAATTAGAAGTCAGGTAACAGGTAACCCAGTAGTGCTGTATATGAAAGGTAGCCCAAAGTTTCCACAATGTGGTTTTTCAAACTTAGCAACGCAAATCCTCAATGCCTGTAACGTAGAGTACGTGGCAATTGATGTGTTGGCAGATCAAAATATCCGCGAGGGTATTAAGACTTATGCAAATTGGCCAACCATTCCACAGTTGTATGTCAACGGTGAGTTTATTGGCGGTTCAGACATTATGCGTGCCATGTACGAAAGTGGTGAGTTGCAAACATTACTGAATGCGACTAAATAATTGGACAAACTGCTGATTACAGGCGGTAATCGCCTTCATGGTGAGGTTGTCGTTTCTGGAGCTAAGAATGCGGCCCTGCCAATCTTGTGTGCGTCTTTGCTGGCTGAAACACCGCTCAACTTGAGTAGTGTGGCTGCGCTGAAAGATATCGACACTACAATCAAACTGCTCGATACCATGGGTGTTAAAGTAAGGCGCGAGGCTGATAAAGTGAGCTTGGATGCCAGCGATGTTGCTTCGTTTGAGGCAACTTATGAAATGGTGAAAACCATGCGCGCTTCAATTTTGGTGTTGGGGCCATTGTTAGCTCGCTTTGGTACAGCACGTGTGTCCTTGCCGGGTGGCTGTGCGATTGGGTCTAGGCCTGTAGATTTGCACATTAAAGGCTTGCAGGCGATGGGTGCCGCTATTCATATCACGCATGGCTACATTCAAGCCAGTACCTTGCATTTACCTAACCGTCGTTTGCAAGGTGCGCGTTACTACATGGATTTAGTCACTGTGACTGGCACTGAAAACCTGATGATGGCAGCTAGTTTAGCGCAAGGTACTACAGTTCTAGAGAATGCTGCAAAAGAACCCGAAGTAGTAGATCTGGCAGAGTGCCTGATTAAAATGGGCGCAAAAATCAGCGGTGCCGGTACCGATGTGATCACTATTGAAGGTGTAGAGCGCCTGACTGGTGCTGATCATAATATCGTGTGTGATCGTATTGAAGCAGGTACCTATATGGTGGCCGCTGCGATGACTGGTGGCGAAGTTAAGTTGCGTAATGTTCAGGCACATTTGCTGGATGCCGTCATTGAGAAATTGCGCGAGGCCGGAGCCACGGTAACCGTAGAGACTGATGCGATTACAGTCAAAGCGAATGGCAAATTAAAAGCGGTAAATATCCGCACCGCACCGCATCCAGCATTTCCAACCGATATGCAGGCGCAATTTATGGCGCTGAATACCATTGCAACTGGCGTATCTAAAGTCACAGAGACTATCTTCGAAAATCGTTTCATGCACGTGCAGGAAATGCAGCGTTTAGGGGCTGATATTGGCATTGATGGCAATACTGCACTGGTTCAAGGCGTTGAGTATCTGGATGGCGCTACCGTGATGGCAACTGATTTACGTGCTTCAGCGAGCCTAGTGCTTGCTGGCTTGGTGGCACGTGGCGATACGGTGATTGAACGCATCTACCATTTAGATCGTGGTTATGAAAACTTGGAAGCTAAGTTGAATGCCTTAGGTGCCAACGTAAAGCGAATAGCATAGAGAATACTGAAAATGATTACGATAGCACTTTCAAAAGGCCGAATTTTTGAAGAAACAGCACCATTGTTGGCAGCAGCAGGCATACATGCGGCTGAGGATCCTGAATCATCCCGTAAGCTGATTATAGAAACCAATCGCCCTGATGTGCGTTTGATTATCGTGCGTGCAACCGATGTGCCTACCTATGTACAGTATGGCGCTGCTGATTTGGGCATCGCAGGTAAGGATGTGTTGGATGAGCATGGTGGCGATGGTTTGTATCAGCCGATAGACCTGCAAATTGCAAAATGCAAAATGATGGTGGCTGTGCGTGATGACTTTGATTATTTTGGATCGATTCGCAGTGGTGCCCGCCTTAAGGTTGTGACCAAATATGTAAAAACAGCACGTGAGCATTTTGCGGCAAAAGGCATGCATGTGGACTTAATCAAGCTGTATGGTTCTATGGAATTGGGCCCATTAGTAGGCTTGGCGGATGTGATTGTGGATTTGGTCAGCACCGGTGGCACCTTGCGTGCTAACAAGCTTAAAGCGGTAGAGGAAGTGGGTGATATTAGCTCTAGGCTAGTGGTTAATCAGGCTTCACTAAAACTTAATCGCGACAAGTTGCAGCCGATTATGGATGCATTCCAAACAGCAATTGCAAAAAATAAATAATTTAGGCACATAGGCTAATGATATGAAAATTAGACGTTTTTCTACTTTAGATGGCGATTTTCAGGCGAACTTAAAGCAGTTACTTGCATTTGAAACTGCGCAAGACGACAACATCGATGTGGTGGTTGCCAACATTTTAAAAGATGTGAAGCGTCGTGGTGATGCTGCAGTGCTTGAATACACCAATCGTTTTGATAAAACTGATGCGAGCCAACTGAGCGAGCTGGAAATCAGTCAGTCTGAGCTACTTGCAGCCTTAGAGGGGCTGCCAGCTGAGCAGCGCGCTGCATTGCAAGCCGCCGCAGACCGTGTAAAAAGTTATCATGAAAAACAGTTGATGAGCTCATGGAGCTATACCGAGGCTGATGGCACCTTACTTGGTCAGCAAGTCACGTCACTTGACCGTGTCGGTTTGTATGTGCCGGGCGGCAAAGCGGCTTACCCTTCTTCAGTGTTGATGAATGCGATTCCAGCTAAAGTGGCCGGTGTGCAAGAGTTGATTATGGTGGTGCCTACACCTAATGGCGAGAAAAATCAGCTGGTGCTAGCAGCTGCCGCGGTTTGCGGCGTGGATCGTGTGTTCTGTATCGGTGGCGCACAAGCAGTAGGTGCATTGGCGTATGGTACAGAAACTGTGCCGCAAGTAGATAAAATTGTAGGTCCTGGTAATGCCTATGTTGCTGCTGCCAAGCGCCGTGTGTTTGGTGTGGTTGGTATTGATATGGTGGCAGGCCCTTCTGAAATCCTGGTGATTTGTGACGGCAAAACTGACCCAGACTGGATCGCTATGGATTTATTCTCACAAGCTGAGCATGATGAACTAGCTCAATCTATATTGTTGAGCCCAGATGCTGCATTTTTGGATCAAGTCGCTGCTAGCATGCAAAGGCTGGTAGAGGAGATGCCACGTAAGGATATTATCAACACTTCGTTGACCGACCGTGGTGCATTAATTCATGTGCGTGATCTGGATGAAGCAGCTGAGATTAGCAATTATATCGCTCCTGAGCATTTGGAGTTGTCTGTAGAAGAGCCGTTGGGATTTAGCAAAAAAATCAAACATGCTGGCGCTATTTTTATGGGGCGTGATACCTGTGAGGCTCTGGGTGATTACTGTGCAGGGCCTAATCATGTGCTACCTACTTCGCGCACAGCAAGGTTCTCATCGCCGCTAGGTGTTTATGACTTCCAAAAGCGTTCAAGCTTAATCATGGTGTCTTCTGAAGGCGCGCAAGTATTAGGTAAAATTGCAGCAACCTTAGCCTATGGCGAAGGCCTGCAGGCGCACGCTCGTTCTGCTGAGTACCGACTTAAGTAATTCTGTAAAAAATGGTGGTGCGCTGGGTATCAACTGATACCTAGTGTGCTCAATGAGGCGCATATCCGTTACGGATGGCGCCTTTTATTAATTTTGCGCTAGGTCATGTAATGACAGCGCATATGTCTGAGGGTTTAGTATGAGTAAATATTGGAGTGATGTTGTTCATAAGCTCACCCCTTATGTGCCGGGCGAGCAACCTAAAATTAATAGTTTGGTAAAACTCAATACCAATGAAAACCCTTATGGCCCAAGCCCTAAGGTGATTGAAGCTTTGAAATTGGAAGCTGCAGAAACCTTGCGTTTATATCCAGACCCTAATTCTGATGGCTTGAAAGCTGCAATCGCTAAAGTGCATCATTTAGATAGCAGCCAAGTATTTGTAGGTAACGGTTCTGATGAGGTGTTGGCACATGTGTTCCAGGCGCTGTTGAAGCATGCGCAGCCGTTGTTGTTTCCAGATATTACCTATAGCTTTTACCCTGTGTATTGTGGGCTATATGGCATCGATTATGAAACGATTCCACTAGCAGAAGATTTTAGCATCCGTGCGGAAGATTATATAAAGCCTAACGGCGGTATTATTTTCCCTAATCCTAATGCGCCAACCGGTATGCCGCTTGCCTTGGAAAAGATTGAATGGATACTGCAAAACAATACTGAGTCCGTGGTGGTGATTGATGAGGCCTACGTAGATTTTGGTACAGAATCAGCAGTAAGCCTGATTGATCAATATCCTAACCTGTTAGTGACGCATACCTTATCTAAAGCACGCTCATTGGCGGGTCTGCGCGTCGGTTATGCATTGGGCTCAGCAACATTAATTGAGGCGCTGATAAGAGTTAAAGATAGCTTCAACTCTTATCCGATTGACCGCTTTGCTTCTGCTGGTGCAGTAGCTGCAATGCAAGATGTAGATTATTTTGAAGAGACCTGTCAAAAAGTGATTGCAACACGCGATGCTTTGGTGGCTAACATGCAGGAGCTGGATTTTGAAGTACTGCCGTCCGGTGCTAATTTCATTTTTACCAAACATAAACTGCGTGATGGTGCTGAGCTAAGTGCAAAGTTGCGTGAGCACGGCATTATCGTGCGCCACTTTAAGTCGCCTAACCGCATTGCGCCTTATCTGCGCATTACGATTGGTACCGATGAGCAATCTGTACTGCTACTTAAGGCATTAAAGGCTGTGTTGAGCGAATAAAGCCTTTTGCTGCAGTTTAGGCGAAAATGCCAAGAGTATTACTAAAAACCAGTGTTATTGCGGACATTTATTGAACTATTTGCTGTGTTCAAACTTTTTATATAGATAAAACATGCAAATTAAGCATGAAAAGTTTGAATTTTCACACGAAGTGCGGTTATGATAGCGAAATGTGCGTTTTGTGCACAATATAATAATTATTTTCAATCTGTATTTTTAACCTAGGTAAGTCATTATTTTGATTTATTATTAGTTGGAGGATGTATCGTGGCACAAACCCAAATGGCATTAGACTCATTAGATTTCGACGCAACAGTTGCTTTAGCAACTAAGGTTGCTCCACACGTGGATATTTTAGAAATTGGTACACCATGCATTAAGCATAACGGTATCAAATTACTACAAACATTACGTGCTAAGTTCCCAAACAACAAAATCTTAGTTGACTTGAAAACAATGGATGCTGGTTTCTACGAAGCTGAGCCATTCTACAAAGCAGGTGCTGACATTTGTACAGTATTGGGTACTTCAGACATCGGTACAATCAAAGGTGTAATCGACGTTGCTAACAAATACGGTAAAAAAGCACAGGTCGACTTGATTAATGTTGCTGACAAAAAAGCACGTACACAAGAAGTTGCTAAATTAGGCGCGCACATCATTGGCGTGCACACTGGTTTAGATCAACAAGCTGCAGGTCAAACACCATTTGGTGACTTGGCTTTAGTTGCTGGCTTGAACTTAGGTCTTGAAATTTCTGTTGCTGGTGGCGTTAAAGCTGCTACAACTGCACAAGTACGTGACGCTGGCGCAACTATCATTGTTGCTGGTGCTGCAATCTACGGCGCTGCTGACCCAGCTGCTGCTGCTGCAGAAATCACTGCAATCGCTCATGGCGGTTCAACTGGTGGTTTGTTCGGCTGGATCAAAAAATTATTTAGCTAATCACTAAGTAGTTTAGTAAAAAACCCCAGCCTTAAAACTGGGGTTTTTTTATTTTAGACTTTAAATTCATCATGTAGCTATGTGTTACAACCTTGTAATGGGTTAAAATGCATGCTGATAACATAAAATATTAGACTTATGCGTAACGCCAAAATTACTAGAAACACGCTAGAAACCCAAATTACTGTGAGCATCAACTTAGATGGCACTGGTATTTCTCAATTTAACACGGGCCTAGGCTTCTTGGATCACATGCTAGACCAGATTGCGCGTCATGGCATGATGGATATCGAGGTGAATGCTAAGGGTGATTTGCATATTGATGCGCATCACACGGTTGAAGATATTGGCATCACCTTGGGCCAAGCCTTTGCTCAGGCTGTGGGGGACAAAAAGGGTATTCGCCGTTACGGTCACGCCTATGTGCCGTTGGATGAGGCGTTATCAAGGGTGGTGCTGGATATTTCTGGACGCCCGGGCTTGGAGTTCGGCTGTACTTTCACGCGTGCTGCAATCGGCAATTTTGATGTCGACTTAGTGCATGAGTTTTTCCAAGGCTTTGTTAACCATGCTAATGTCACTTTGCATATTGATAATTTAAAAGGCCATAATGCACACCATCAGGCTGAAACAATATTCAAAGCATTTGGACGTGCGTTGCGCATGGCGGTAGAGCTGGATGCGCGTATGGCAGGAATTATGCCGTCGACAAAAGGTAGTCTATAAGTCTGCCCAGACCTAACCTTGAATAGTGACATTCGGCAACATTTAAAATATGAGCACAATTGATATTGCAGTAATTGATTATGGCATGGGTAACTTACGCTCGGTGTCAAAGGCCTTGGAGCATGTTGCACCTACAAAAAATGTAGTCGTGACGAGTAACCCCGACGATGTTGCAAAAGCATCACACGTTGTCTTTCCTGGGCAAGGTGCAATGCCAGATTGTATCCGTGAGTTGGATGCACGCGGTTTACGTAGTGCTGTACTTGATGCTGCAAAAAATAAACCGTTCTTGGGTATCTGTATTGGTTTGCAGATGCTATTCGAGCGTTCAGAAGAAGGCGATGCAGCGGGTCTAGGTTTGTTTAAGGGTAGTGTGAAGCGATTTGCACATGCTGACATGGTAGATAGCCAAGGCGAAAAGCTTAAAGTCCCACACATGGGGTGGAATCAGGTTTACCAGCGTCATCATGCAGACGCTAAAGCGCATGCGCTTTGGCAGGGTATAGAAGACGGTGCTAGGTTTTATTATGTACATAGTTATTATGTACAGCCTGCGGACGATGTAATCGTCGAGGGCTATAGTGACTATCCTAAGCGTTTTACTTGCGCAATTGCTAAAGATAATTTATTCGCAGTACAGTTTCACCCAGAAAAAAGTGCAAATGCCGGCCTGCAGTTGTTGAGCAATTTTGTCAATTGGTCACCTATTTAAGTTGGCCTTAATATATAACCAGCTATTCTCTTTTTAACTTTTTCGTATATAAAATTAATTCTCATTATGTTAATTATCCCAGCAATTGATTTAAAAGATGGACACTGCGTCAGACTAAAGCAAGGTTTGATGGAAGAGTCGACAGTGTTCTCAGAAGACCCAGGCGCGATGGCTAGGCATTGGGTTGATCGTGGCGGTAAACGCCTGCATCTGGTGGATTTGAATGGCGCCTTTGCTGGCAAGCCTGTCAATGAAGGGGCGATTAAGTCTATCGTGAGTGCTGTTGGCGGTGATATCCCGATTCAATTAGGTGGCGGTATCCGTGATTTAGACACGATTGAGCGCTACTTAGATAGCGGTATTGATTATGTCATTATCGGCACTGCGGCGGTAAAAACTCCAGGTTTCCTGCATGAGGCATGTTATGCGTTCCCTGGCCAGATTATGGTTGGCCTAGACGCTAAAGATGGCAAAGTTGCGATTGATGGCTGGTCTAAGCTGACAGGTCATGATGTAATTGATTTGGCAAAGAAATTTGAAGACTACGGCGTAGAGTCTATTGTTTATACCGATATCGGTCGTGATGGCATGTTGACTGGTGTCAATATCGAAGCCACGGTTGCCTTGGCGCAGGCGTTAACAATACCTGTGATTGCTTCTGGTGGCGTTACAAATTTAGATGATGTTAGAAAATTATGCGCGGTAGCCAATGAAGGCATTATTGGTACGATTACTGGACGTGCAATTTATGAAGGCACCTTAGACTTTGCGGCAGCTCAGCAGCTTGCCGATGAGTTAAGTGCATAAGGTTTAGTTGATGGGATTAGCCAAACGTATTATTCCTTGCTTGGATGTCACAAATGGCCGTGTGGTAAAGGGCGTTAACTTTCTTGAGCTCAGAGATGCTGGTGACCCGGTAGAAATTGCCAAGCGCTATGATGACCAAGGGGCGGATGAGCTTACTTTTTTAGATATCACCGCAAGCTCAGATAACCGTGGCCTTATTCTGCATATTATTGAAGAAGTGGCTAGTCAGGTATTTATCCCGCTGACTGTCGGTGGCGGAGTGCGCGAGGTTGAAGATGTGCGTCGCCTGTTAAATGCAGGTGCGGATAAAGTTAGCATCAATACTACAGCGGTGCTTAATCCTAAAGTGGTGCAAGATGCAGCTGCTAAGTTTGGCTCGCAATGTATTGTGGTTGCGATTGATGCTAAAAAAGTAGATAACCAGCCATTTGAGTGGGAAGTGTTTACACATGGCGGCCGTAAGGCAACCGGTCTGGATGCCGTGAAGTGGGCAGAATATATGGTGAGTCTTGGTGCTGGCGAATTGTTAGTCACCAGCATGGACAGAGACGGCACTAAAATTGGTTTTAATAATCCACTGAATAAAGCCATTAGCAATGCAGTAGAAGTGCCGATTATCGCCTCAGGTGGCGTAGGTAATTTGCAGCATTTGGTCGATGGTGTTAAAGAGGGTGGTGCTGATGCCGTACTGGCCGCGAGTATTTTTCACTATGGTGAATATACAGTTAAGCAGGCTAAAGACTACATGGCGCAATATGGTATTGAGGTTAGGCGCTAGCCACTCCTCTAGCCATCATTAAAGTTGATTGGCACTCGCTATTGGTGCTACAGCTGCGTAATGCTTGATTCAACAGATATTTCAATAGATAGGTTGTTAGATGAATTGGTTAGATGAAGTCACTTGGGATGCCAATGGTCTTGTTCCCGTCATCGCTCAGGAGTATGACACCGGGCGTGTGTTGATGTTTGCCTGGATGAATCGCGAAGCCTTGCAGTTGAGTAGCGAAACCAATCAGGCTGTTTATTGGTCTAGGTCGCGCAATAAACTGTGGCGTAAAGGCGAGGAGTCTGGTCATGTACAAAAGATACATGAGATTCGTCTGGACTGCGATGAGGATGTGATTTTGCTTAAAGTCGAACAGGTGGGTGGTATTGCTTGTCATACCGGCAGGCATAATTGTTTCTTTAAGACCTTGAAAGATGATAGTTGGGTGATAGACCAGCCGGTAATCAAGAATCCTGATGAGATTTATAAGCATGAGTAATGATATGAATGATGTGCTAACCCGACTTTCAGAACTGCTGGAGCAGCGCAAGACTGCAGACCCAGCCTCATCCTATGTAGCAAAGCTGTATGCTAAAGGCATGGACAGTATCTTGAAAAAGATAGGCGAAGAGGCAACGGAAACGGTGATTGCGGCCAAAGGCGGCAATAAAGATGAAATCATCTACGAGACGGCTGACTTGTGGTTCCATACCATGATTATGTTAGCTAAAGCCGATTTGAAGCCACAGGATGTGCTTGTTGAACTTGCAAGACGTGAAGGCTTGTCAGGTATTGTTGAGAAAGCTAGCCGCGACAAATAATACTAGGACTATTAATTTCGTTTGGCTCAAGAGTCGTTTTATTTGGCTCGATGTGTGCAGTAAATAGAAAGTTGAAAAAATGAGTGCTGATTGTATTTTTTGTAAGATTGCTAAAGGTGATATTCCTTCAAAGAAAATCTATGAGGATGAAGATGTCATCGCTTTTCATGACATACACCCTATAACTAAAGTACACTTTTTATTAGTGCCTAAGCAGCACCTTGATAGTTTGGCGAGTTGTGACTCGCAACATCAGGCATTATTGGGTAAGATGTTGTTGCTTGCGCCTGAGTTGGCTAAAGAGCAAGGTTTGGCTGGCTTCCGCACCATGATTAATACTGGACGTGAAGGCGGGCAGGAAGTGTTTCATATGCACATGCATGTATTTGGTGGTGGTAACACCCTACCTAAAACATAGTTTAAACATATTTAATTAGGAGAGTAGCAATGGGAATCGGAGCTTGGTGGCATTGGTTGGTAGTTTTACTCATTGTAGTGCTCGTATTTGGCACAAAGAAACTTCGTAATATCGGTGGCGATGTAGGCGGTGCAGTAAAAAACTTTAAAGAAGCCGTGAATGAAGGAAAGAGCGCTGCTGCTGACACGCCTCAGCAAGAGCAGATTGCTAATAACTCAGTGTTGATTGAGGGGGAGGCGGTTGCTGTGACACCAGCAAAACCAGCGGCTAAAAAAAGAGCGCCGGCAAAAACAGCTACTGCTAGTAAAACTACCGCGACCAAAGTTAAATCCACAACGGCAAAAAAAGCGCCAGCAAAAGCTAAATCAACGACTGCTGCCAAATAGCAGTTTCAATGTTGAAGCGCATCGCATCTTTGGTGATAAGGTCTAGTCAGCATGTTTGATATTGCATTCTCTGAATTGGTTGTAATCGCGATTGTTGCGCTGATCGTAATCGGCCCTGAAAAGCTGCCTAAAGTTGCACGCACTATTGGTACTATGGTTGGACGTATGCAGCGCTATATGGCGCAAATAAAAGAGGAGGTGAATCGTGAGTCACGATTTGCCGAATTGCAGAAGCTGCAGCAAGAAATCCAGCAGACGACAGAAAGCGCGCAGGCTGGCATCAAGAGTGGAGTGGACTATTTGGCAGAAGCGGTCGACCCGCTAAACCAAAACCCACAGCAGCAAGGCGATGATACGGCAGATATTGCTACTAAAACGCACCAACCTTCCCCTACTTCAGTAAAAGATTAGCGAACGCTGTGACTCCTACAGAAAATTTCATCACACACTTAATTGAGTTAAGAAACCGCTTACTACGCATCGTGGTCGGTTTTATTGTTGTTTTTATTGCACTGTTTCCATTTGCAAATGAAATATATGCCTTGCTAGCAGCGCCTTTGCTAAGCAAGCTGCCAGCAGGTGGGCAGATGATCGCCACTGCGGTGACTACGCCGTTCTTTGTACCGATGAAGGTCGCAATGATGACAGCATTTTTGCTCTCATTGCCACATACCTTGTATCAGATTTGGTCATTTGTCGCGCCGGGTCTATACGCGCACGAGAAGAAGTTCATGATTCCTATCATACTAGCCAGCAGCTTTTTGTTTCTGTCAGGCATGGCTTTTGCGTATTTTTTAGTGTTTCCGGTAATCTTTGGTTTTATTGTCGGTACTGCGCCTGTAGGCGTTGCCGTGATGACGGATATAGGTAATTACTTGGACTTCATCATTACATTGTTTTTTGCGTTTGGCCTGGCATTTGAAGTGCCGATTGCGGTGGTCATGGCGGCGCGTTTTGGCTGGGTGTCAATACATGCGTTAAAAGAAGCTAGAGGTTACGTCGTGGTTGGTGCGTTTGTGATTGCTGCAGTAGTAACACCGCCAGACGTAATTTCACAATTTATGCTGGCAATGCCTATGTGGCTGCTGTATGAATTAGGCATTGTGGTGGCAAGGTTCACTACTAAAGAAAAAGAAAGTGAACCTACCATTTTGCCGCCAGCCTAGGCTTACTCTGGTGCCGCTACTGGTTTGGGGCGCTTGCCTATAATAATTGCAATGTTGGCGATAGCGCCATCACGTACAATTTGCAGCGTTGCTTTTTGATTAGGTTGTAATGCTGCAATCAGGTTGAGCATGCTACCGCTGTCTGTCACTGGCTTGCCTTCAATCGCAACCAATATATCGCCAGAACGTAAACCGGCCCTGTCTGCCGGGCTGTGTTTTAGTACCCCAGCAATTAAAGCGCCTTGTGCTTTGTTTAATCTAAATGACTCTGCTAGCTCTGGTGTAATGTCCTGAGCCTCAATTCCTATCCAACCACGTGTAACGTTGCCTTGCGCCGCAATTTGCTCCATGACTTGTCGTGCTAGCGTAGTCGGGATTGCAAAGCCAATGCCCATAGAGCCACCGCTACGTGAGTATATGGCGCTGTTAATGCCCACAAGGTTGCCCTCCGTGTTAATTAAAGCACCACCAGAGTTGCCTGGGTTGATTGAGGCGTCGGTTTGTATGAAGTTTTCATAAATATTAATCCCCAAATGGCTGCGGCCAAGTGCGCTGACGATGCCTTGTGTCACCGTTTGTCCAACGCCAAATGGGTTGCCGATGGCCAATACTACGTCACCCACGTTAAGCGCGTCTGAACTGGCGAAGGTGATTGCCGGTAAATCATTGGCATCCACTTTAATGAGTGCCAAGTCGGTGTCGGGGTCGGTGCCGACCACTGTTGCTGTCATTTTTCTGCCGTCAGATAAAGCGACTTCAATAGAGTCGGCGGTAGCAATTACGTGGTTGTTAGTTAAAATCAAACCCTGACTGCTGACGATAACGCCTGAGCCTAAGCTATTTTCTGGCTGCGCTTGAGGTTCTGGTTCGTCCAGTTGGTCGCCAAAGAAATGGCGAAACGCAGGGTCCTCTAAAAAATCCTGATGTGGACTGCTACGTGGCTTTTTGCTGGTGAATATATTAACAACCGCCGGCATCGCCTTTTTTACGGCATTGCTATATGAATAGACTGTGCTGGTGGCGCTGCTTGGTTCGGCCTGTTTGACCACTAAGGCCTGTTCTCTGAAATTGAAAAAATTTGGGTAGAAAATGCGTAAGGCAAATATTAATGCCATGCAGATGGTGGCTGCTTGCGCAAAAATTAGCCATAATCTTTTGTGTAGAGAGTTATTCATCTTTATTTACTTCTTAAGTATGGTAATTAATCAAATTTAATCTAAGGTTGCATCAGTGTTTGAGTATTCACCCATATGTCACATTTTGATATAAGGTCTGCAATCGAAAAATCAATAGCCTAACATTTTAAAGGTTTGAAGCTTATGGTAAAAATCAATGAGTTAAATCATTATACCCAACAACTGATGCAAGTAGCGCGTTTCAAAGATTACTGCCCAAATGGTTTGCAAGTAGAGGGTCGTGCCGAAATCAACAAGATTGTGACTGGGGTTACGGCAAGTATGGCGTTGCTGGAAGCTGCGCATCAGGCAGATGCTGATTTAATCTTGGTGCATCATGGCTATTTCTGGCGCAATGAGGCGCCAGGGCTAGTTGGTATTAAGCGTAAGCGCATTAAGTTCTTGCTACAACATGATATCAATCTGATGGCCTACCATTTGCCGCTGGATGCTCATGGTGAGTTTGGTAATAACGTACAGCTTGGCAGGCTGCTGGGGTTTGAGGCGCAGAGCTACGTCGGCACTGAAGAGTTAATCGCCTGCGCGGAGCTAGCGGAGGGTGTGCCGCTGTCGTCAATTGCTGACTTAGTCGAACAGCGTTTGGGCCGTCCGGTGCTTACAATTGGTAAAGCCACGCAAGCGATTAAAAAGGTTGCTTGGTGTACGGGTGCGGCGCAAGGTTATATAGATCAGGCAATTGCGCTGGGTGCAGATTTATTTATTAGCGGTGAAATCTCCGAGCAAACAGTGCATCAGTCACTTGAGTCTGGTGTGGCCTATATATCGGCAGGTCATCATGCGACAGAGCGTTATGGGGTGCAGGCGCTAGGTAGGCATTTGGCGGAAAAATTTGATTTGGAGCATGTGTTTGTTGATATACACAATCCGGTTTAATCGTTTTATTTCAGTAACTTAATAAATAAAGCTTTAATTGGGGGGTAAAAAATTGTATAATCTGGCGCCTAAACATCAAGCCTTGTCTATACTTTAAATTGCTTTTGCTGTTATTAAGTAGTGCAGGTTACATCTTAATTGAAGATAGTCAGTTACCCAGTAATGTGTGTTTAGATTTTTAGTAAAAGGTGACGCTGCATGCCTAGCTAAGGCGTGGCGTCTAATCCAGTCAATCCTTTCGAGCAAGAGGAAAACATGTCAGACAACCAAAATGACAATCAGCAGGCTGACTCGCAATCGTGCGGGTGTTCTCAAGTAGACCAAGAAAAACGTAACTTTTTAATCGCCACTTCTGCAGTGGGTGCATTGGGTTGTGCTGCCGTTGCAGTACCCTTTGTAAAAAGCATGACGCCAAGTGAGCGTGCTAAAGCAGCAGGCGCACCTGTAGAAGTTGATATCAGCAAAATTGAGCCGGGCACTATGATGACGGCTGAGTGGCGTGGTAAGCCAGTATGGATTATCAATCGCACTGAAGAGATGACAGCGGAATTGGCTCAGCACGATGGTCAATTATCAGATCCTGCATCAGATGTAACTTCACAACAACCAGCTTACTGTAAGAACGAAGGGCGTTCAATTAAGCCTAATCTTGCTGTGATTGTTGGTATCTGTACGCATTTGGGTTGTTCACCTAGCGGCAAATTGCAAAAAGGTGGCGATATGGGTGATGGTTGGACTGGCGGTTTCTTCTGTCCATGTCATGGCTCTAAATTTGATTTGGCTGGCCGTGTGTTTAAGGGTTCTCCAGCCCCTATCAACTTAGTGGTGCCACCGCATAAATATTTGAGTGAAAATCTACTTCTGATTGGCGTTGATACTGAAGAGAAAGCATAATCATGACTGATAAAAATAAATCAGCGCTATCTAGCGCTTTAAATGACGGTTTAAATTGGGTTGACGCACGTTTTCCATTAACGAGTAACGTTAAAGCGCATTTAACCGAATATTACGCACCAAAAAACTTTAACTTTTGGTACTTCTTTGGGTCATTGGCATTGTTGGTGTTGGTGCTGCAAATTTTGACCGGTATTTTCCTAACAATGCATTACAAACCAGATGCTGACTTAGCATTCGGCTCTGTTGAATACATCATGCGTGATGTGCCATGGGGTTGGTTGATTCGCTATATGCACTCAACTGGCGCGTCTATGTTCTTTGTTGTGGTTTATCTGCATATGTTCCGCGGCATCATTTACGGCTCATACAGAAATCCACGTGAGTTAATCTGGTTATTCGGTGTGGCAATCTTCTTGGTGTTGATGGGTGAAGCATTCTTTGGATACCTATTGCCTTGGGGTCAAATGTCTTACTGGGGTGCGCAAGTGATTGTTAACTTGTTCTCAGCTATTCCATTTATCGGTCCAGACGTTTCAGAGTGGTTGCGTGGCGACTACTTGGTATCTGATGCAACCTTGAATCGCTTCTTTGCGTTCCACGTAATTGCCTTGCCATTTGTATTGGTTGGTTTAGTTGTTGCTCACTTGATTGCTTTGCATGAAGTCGGCTCAAACAACCCAGATGGCGTTGAAATTAAAAAGCTGAAAGATAAGAAAACAGGTTTTCCTTTAGATGGGATTCCATTCCATCCTTACTATACAGTGAAGGATTTGGTTGGCGTGTCTATGTTCCTGATCGTGTTCTCAGCCATTATTTTCTTTGCGCCTGAGATGGGCGGTTACTTCTTGGAGGCAAATAACTTTGTGCCTGCTGATCCGCTTAAAACGCCAGCACACATTGCGCCAGTTTGGTACTTCACGCCTTATTACTCAATCTTGCGTGCAGTTCCGCCTATCTTGAACTCTCAGTTCCCTGGTGTTGCGGCAATGGGCTTATCGGTAGTAGCTTTTGCTTTATTGCCTTGGTTAGATAAGAGCCCAGTGAAGTCTATTCGCTATCGTGGCACACTATATAAACAATGGTTGGTTGCTTTTGTCATCAGTTTCTTGGTGCTTGGTTATCTTGGTACTGTGCCATCTAATGTTTGGGGGCAGTTCGGTGCATGGATGGGTGGTGCTGATCGCGCTACTGTAGTTGCACGTATCTTTACAGTGGTTTACTTCTTGTTCTTTGCGTTAATGCCTTGGTATACGAAAAAAGATAAAACTAAACCAGTGCCAGAAAGGGTAACAGGATAATAACCATGAAAAAATTATTGTTAGCGATGTTGTTGATGCCTTTCCTTGCTGCGCCAATGTTGGCTAATGCAAATGAAAGTGTGAGTTTAGATAAAGCGCCGATTGATGCTGCTGACCATGAGTCTTTGCAGCGTGGTGCGCGTACTTTCGTTAATTACTGCCTAAATTGCCATAGCGCTAATTACATGCGCTATAACAGATTGCTAGAAATTGGTCTGACCGAAAAGCAGATCAAAGACAACCTCCTGTTGGCTGGTGAGAAAATTGGCGATCCGATGAAAGTTGCCATCAATAAAAAAGATGCAGCAAAATGGTTTGGCGTTGCGCCACCTGATTTGTCTGTAGAGGTGCGTGCACGTGGTGCGGATTGGGTTTACACCTATATGCGTAGTTTCTACCGCGACAGTACCAGAACAACGGGTTGGAACAACACGGTGTTTGATAAGGTGGGTATGCCGCATGTGCTTTACGAGTTGCAAGGTGAGCAAGAGTTGAATCATGAAACACATGCATTGAAACTGGTAAAACCTGGCAAGCTATCTGTTGAGGAATATGATGCTTTGGTAGGTGATTTAACAAACTTTATGGCCTATATGGCTGAGCCGGCAAAGCATCAAAGAAACCAACTTGGTTGGTTCGTCTTGCTGTTTTTAGGTGTGTTGTTAGTTCTAACATACAAACTTAAAAAAGCTTACTGGAAGGAAATACACTAAATTATGATGACTTTATATTCGGGGACTACAGATCCCTATAGCCACCGCTGTCGTATTGTCTTGTTTGAAAAAGGCATGGACTTTCAGGTGATTGATGTTGATCTGGCAAATAAGCCAGAAGATCTAGCGGTCATTAATCCATACAATCATGTGCCAGTATTAGTGGAGCGTGATTTGGTGTTGTCAGAAGCTAATATTATCAATGAGTACATTGATGAGCGCTTTCCGCACCCACAGTTGATGCCGCCAGATCCAGTAATGCGTGCGCGTGCAAGACTGTTTTTATATAGCTTTGAAAAAGACTTGTTCAGTCATATTGTTGATATTGAGTCTGGTGATCAAGAAAAAGCAGATAAAGCACGTGCTACGATACGTGATAACTTAACGCAACTAGTGCCTATTTTTGCTAAGCAGAATTATTTATTAGGTGATGATTACTCAATGTTGGATGTTGCGGTAACTCCGTTGCTTTGGCGCTTGGGTCACTACGGTATTGAGTTGCCGAACCAAGCTGCACCTATTTTGAAATACGCAGAGCGTTTATTCTCAAGACCATTGTATGCAGATGCAATGACTCCTTCAGAAAAAGCAATGCGCAAGTAATAAGTAGTATAAGTAATTAGTTGTCAAAATCGTTTAGATGGCGTTTGATTAAAGCTCTTTAATTAAACGCCTCTATTCGCCCAATCTGTAACTGAAGCTATCCTTAAGTAGGTTCGTTAAATATGTCTGAATTGATCCCAACCAAACCTTATATGTTGCGTGCACTGCATGAGTGGTGTGTGGGCAATAATTTAACTCCGCATTTGATTGTTGAGGTCAACGCGCAGACCCGAGTGCCGATGGCGTATGTTAAAGATGGTGAAATTGTTTTAAATATTAATTACAGTGCAACAAAAGATTTGCACATAGATAATGATTCTGTGGTATTCTCTGCGCGCTTCGGTGGTGTGTCACAAAATATATATGTGCCCATGAGTGCAGTAAGGGGTATTTTTGCACGTGAAAATGGTCAAGGAATGTTTTTTGAGGCCGATCCAGAGCAAGAAGAAGTGCCATTTTTAGCGGATGATGCGAAAGAAAATGCGGAACCTGTTGAAAATAAAGAAGAATTAATAAAAAGTAAAAAACCTGTATTAAAAATCGTAAAATAATTTACTTTTATTAAAAGATGCGTATAATACGCATCTCACGAAAACGCCGGGTTAGCTCAGTTGGTAGAGCAGCGCACTTGTAATGCGAAGGTCATCAGTTCGATTCCGATACCCGGCACCAGTTTCTTAGCAAATTCCCTGTTGTGCATTTAACAGCAAGTTAAATATCCAGCATGATCGCGGGATCGGTGAGGAGGGGTGGCCGAGTGGTTAAAGGCGACGGACTGTAAATCCGTTCTCTCAGAGTACGAAGGTTCGAATCCTTCCCCCTCCACCAGTTTGTAAAATATAAAGTTGTAAAAAGTATAGTAAGTTGCAGTAATTTGAGCTTGTTGGCGTTGGTAGCATGTACGCGGGTGTAGCTCAGTTGGTAGAGCACTTGCCTTCCAAGCAAGATGTCGCGAGTTCGAACCTCGTCGCCCGCTCCACCAGTTGAGTGTTGCGGATTAAGCGCCCATGTGGCTCAGTGGTAGAGCACTCCCTTGGTAAGGGAGAGGTCGCGGGTCCGATTCCCGCCATGGGCACCATAAGGCTTGAGTGCAAAGTTGATGGCAAATTGCTGTGGCGGCTTAGAGGTTGTTAGATAGTGAATGTTTGATAACGAGTAGCTGTTTAGCGAAAGATTAAATGTTCTGATTTGAACAAGTTTTATTAATTCTAATAAAACTTATGGTTAATAAAATATTGTAAAGGACTGAAGCAATGGCAAAAGGTAAATTTGAGCGGACCAAGCCGCACGTTAACGTAGGTACGATTGGCCACGTTGACCATGGTAAGACAACATTGACAGCAGCGATCACCACTGTATTGACAAAGAAATACGGCGGCGAAGCAAAAGCTTAC
>NZ_DASWWA010000016.1:0-134337 GCF_036401095.1 Methylotenera sp. | reverse complement strand
CTAGATAACGTAAAGTAGAAAAATAACGCATATCATGACTTTAATTTGAATTGGCGTTAATATACCACGTAGCGACTGAAGCCAAAACATCCACCTTATTAATTGTGAATATTCCAAAATCATGCAAGATCAAAAAGATTTAAAAAATGCTGGGCTAAAAGCCACCTTACCACGACTTAAGGTGTTAAACCTGTTTGAAAACAGCAAAGACCGACACTTATCTGCCGAAGATATCTATAAAATTATGATCAACGCTGGTGAAGATGTAGGCTTAGCGACGGTATATCGCGTACTCACACAGTTTGAGCAAGCTGGCTTATTGATTAGGCACCACTTTGAAAGTGGCAAAGCAGTATTCGAACTTAATAGCGGCGGACATCACGACCACATCGTCTGTATTAAATGCGGTCGCGTTGAGGAGTTTTATGATCCGGAAATCGAGAAAAGACAAGAAAGCGCTGCGGCAAAATTAGGTTTTACCATGCAAGACCACTCACTGACCATTTACGGTGTTTGCACTAAACAGCCTTGCGAGAGCAAAGACTAAACAACCAAGCTGCAAGCCAAAGTTAGCCTAACAACATTTCTTTCGCATGCTGCCTTGTTGTTTCGGTAAGCTCAATACCGCCCAACATGCGCGCAACCTCTTCTACACGGCTGGCGGCACTTAATGCCGCAATCGTACTTAAAGTTTGACCGTCCACTTGCGACTTACTTACGCGTAAATGATGCTTACCAAGTGCGGCCACCTGCGGCAAGTGTGTAATTACTAACACTTGTCGCTGCTCACCCAACTGCTTCAGCAAGTTGCCGACAACTTCGGCCACGCCACCACCAATACCAACGTCAACTTCATCAAAAATCATCGTTGGAATGCTGCCTTGCTGCGCAGTAACCACACGGATCGCCAAACTGATACGAGACAACTCGCCGCCGGAAGCTACTTTACTTAGCGGGCGTGGTGCAACGCCAGCATGCCCTGCAACCAAGAACTCGACCTGCTCCAAGCCGTTAACACTAGGCGCAACAGGCGTTAATGCCACCGAAAATTGACCCCCACTTAGAGACAAGCGCTGCATTTCAGCAGTGATTTTTTGATGCAATACTGCAGCAGCTTTCGCTCTACCAGCACTTAAAGTTTCTGCTAGTTTTGTATATTCACTAAAAGCCAAACGCTCCTGCTCGGCAAGCGCGCCATCGTCTGCAAAATTAGACAACTCCGCCATTCTCGCCTGCCAGCTTTGGAGTAAGCTTGGTAAGTCTTCTACTCTTGACCTGTACTTACGCGCGGCCGCGTGTATTGACTGTATTCTTGCATCCACCTCGCTCAAGCGCGCAGGGTCCAGCTCCATACGTTGAATGTAGCGATTTAAAGAACGGCTCGCTTCTTGCAATTGAATCACGCCAGAATCAAGCGATTCAGAAACTTCTGCCAAACTAATATCATAAGTCTGCATATTTTGCAGATGATGCTGCACTTGTGCTAATAAATTTAGTGCGGACAACTCCCCTTCACTCAGCAAATCCAAACAAGTTTCTCCGCTGGTAATTAAGCTGGCGCCATTTGACAGCAGCAAGTGCTCATGCTGCAGCGCCTCCCATTCCTGAGGATCAAACGCCAGTGCAGAGAGTTCACGGACATTATCACGCAGCAATGCCAACTCATCAGCATACGCTTCAGCATTTCTCTCCAACTCCAAGCGCAAGCCATGTAGGTGATACCAGCGCTTGTAATGCTCGGCAACACCCTTTGCCTCATCCAATAAACCGCCAAACTCGTCTAGAACTTGGCGCTGCGTGGCTGACTTAAGCAATGAATGATGCGCATTCTGGCTATAAATATCCACCAAAAACTCGCTCAACTCTTTAAGTTGCTGCATAGTTGCCGGGCTGCCATTAATGAACGCGCGTGAGCGACCGTCTGCATAGATAACACGGCGTAGCAACAGCTCAGGCTCATCTTGCGCAATTTCCTGCTCGGCCAGCCATGCTTGAGCTTCAATATTATTGTTTAATGAAAAACATGCGCTAATCTCGGCTTTATCGCAGCCAGCACGCGTAATGCCGCCTTCGCCACGAGCGCCCAAGGCCAAAGACAATGCATCAATCAGAATAGATTTACCTGCGCCAGTTTCACCCGTCAGCACCGTAAATCCAGATTGAAAATCCAGATCAAGCTGATCAACAATGACGAAATCGCGAATTGAAAGTGTTTGTAGCATAATTCAATTAGTCCATTTTATTGCCACATCAAAATGACAAGGCTTAGAGCAGTGCAGTAGATTTATAACAGCGCATACATCATGAATACGATTTAAGGTTGTTCGACTGTTGTTGCAGACCATCACACACTAGCTATTGCATCGTTTTTTGCCTAAGTGGCATAACACCAGCAAGCCAATGGAAGCGAGAGACATTAACCCCAGTTGAGTTTATTTCTGAGCATATCAAAATAGCAGTACTCTACAGGGTGTAGCAGTGAGATTGTTTTCTCTGCACGGCGTACTGCAATTTTATCGCCCACTTCCAACCCTAGTTGGAATTGACCATCAAAGCTTAACTGCGCTTCATCAAATTGCACCACTGTGACCACAATATTGCTCGCACTATTCACCGCAATTGGGCGGTTACTCAGTGTATGCGGACAGATTGGCACCAGTGAGATTGCTTCTAAATTAGGATGTAAAATCGGACCACCTGCAGACAAAGCATAGGCTGTAGCGCCGGTTGGCGTGCTTATAATCAGACCATCACTGCGCTGCTTGTAAACAAACTTGCCATCGATTTCGATTTCCAGTTCGATTAAGCGCAAGCCACTTTTAATCACCACGTCATTTAGGGCATGACTACTGTAAATGACCTGGTTATCTCTCACCACATCGGTAGATAACAGCATACGCGGCTCTTTAATGGAGTCTCCCGCAAGAATGCGATCGATCTCCGCCAACATATCTTCTGCGCGCAAGTCGGTTAAAAAACCAAAACGGCCACGATTGATACCCACCAAAGGAACATCCGCGTCAATTAAGCTACGGGCGACGCTGAGCATGGTGCCGTCACCACCCATCACGATTGCGAGATCTGCAACTTGACCGATTTCTCCTATAGCAAGCGTTTGGTAGCCTGCAAGCATGGCATGGTGTGCAGTATTTTCCTCAATCCACACCTCATAGTTTTTAGCGGATAAATGTCGAGCTAAATCAGCTAAATCTGCCTGCATCAACTGTAAAGCCGATACATTCATATATTTGCCGATAAGCGCTATTTTTTTAAAGTTTGTCTGCACGGCAGAATTAAAACATAGTCATGAAATCTTAGCAAAGCGAAAACCATACATAGCATGCAATAAATATCATCCACCTCTACATTTTTTGCGTCATAATAGCCTGCTAGCCGCATGGCAACGTGCCAACATTATTAAATTAAATATAATAAACAATAAGTTAGCTTAATAAAATATAAGAAAGTTGTACTGGCGTATTTTTTGCTTATACACCCCAATCTAACATTATCAAATAACAAATATATATATGACGGCTTCAAATCAAACTAACATACTGAAAACATATTTCTTACTCACTTATGTAGTAGTACTGTTCCTTGTATCTGACTCAATCCCTTTTACAAGTATTCTTCAAGATGGCTTATTGCCTTTTGGCTACATGCTAGTTACATGGTTGCTATATGGCTTATATTACTTACTACCAGCTATTGGCGTTACTGCGCTGGTCAGATTTATCAGTAAAAATAGCAGCGCGGCCTACCTCACTGCGGTCATTACTGGCGGCATTACCACCTTGCTAATGTATGCAAATGCCAAACTCTTTTCACTTTACGGCATGTTCTTTAATGGGTTTATTTTCAACCTAGTGTCCACGCCGGGCGGCATCGAGTCTTTAGGTGGCAGCAGCGCTTCTGATGTCGGCTTTGCACTGATTACAGTGGGCTTCATCAGCTTACAGGCTGCTATTTTATGGCTAGCACACCGCCTGTATGTAAAAAAATCAACCCCAAAGTTATCATTCAAATTCTTACCTGCCACCGCACTCATTGCCACAGTGCTTGTGCATATGGGCTTTGCGTTAGATAGTTACACAACAAATCAATTAAACGTAGTTGCGCAGGCAATTCCCTTTTACCAAACCGTATCGGCTAGAGGCTTCTTTAAAAGCCTTGGCTTTACCACACAACGTGAAGCTAAAATTAAACTAAAAGGTAAGCTCAACTACCCACTTAACCCTATCCAATTCAAACAACCTGCCAAGCCATACAATATTATTTGGCTAACTTCTGAGTCTTGGCGCGCAGATACCCTCAACGAAAGAATCATGCCTAATAGCTGGGAGTTTGCAAAAGGGGCAGCCAGGTTTACACGTAACTACAGCACCGGCAATGGCACGCGCATGGGCGTGTTTGGCATGTTTACTGCCATGCCTGGAAACTATTGGTTTCCATTTTTAGAAGAGCGCCGCGGTGCTGCAATTATCGATGTATTGGAACAACAGCAGTACCAAATGAGTTTTTATACCAGCGCTAAATTCTCTTACCCGGAATTTGATAAGACTATTTTTGCGCACGTGCCAACCAATCTGTTGCACGACAACAACAAAGGCGCGAGTGGCTGGGAAAATGACCGTAACAACGTCACAAGCTTACTGTCGTTTATTGATAACCGAGACAAAACCAAACCATTTTTCACTTTTATGTTTTTTGAATCACCGCACGCGCGTTATTACTTTCCGCCCGAAAGCGTGATTGCAACACCATACCGTGATGACCTTAATTACGCGACTTTAAGCAAAACTGCATTACGTAACGACATTATTCCGATTAAAAATCGCTACATCAATTCTGTGCATCACTTAGATATGCAATACGGTCGCATCTTCGACTACCTCAAGCAGCACCAGCTATTGGATAACACCATTGTCATTCTAGTAGGCGACCACGGCGAAGAGTTTATGGAGCATGGCTTCTGGGGGCATAACTCAACTTTTGTAGACCAGCAGGTGCGTACGCCACTCGTTATTTATAAACCGAACTCAGCGCCGCTAGTGAGCGACCAAATGACGAGCCACATGGACATCGTGCCAACCATCATGCCTTTACTCGGCGTGACCAACCCAAGCAGCGACTACGCTACCGGCTATAACTTGCTGGCTGGCGAAAAACGTAACCATACTTATGTCTCAGATTGGGATAAAGTTACTTACGTGGATGATGAGGTCAAAATCACCCAGCCGGTGAATGCCAAAAGCTTTGCACTTATGACAGCCAGCAGAGGCGATGACAGCGCGCTACCTCATGATGAACGTAAAGCGATATTGCAGACGAAACAGCCAGCCATGCTGCAGTTGGTGCAAGATTTAAGCAAGTTCTTCAAGAAAAAAGATGCTAAAGCACCAGCACCACCCCGATAACATTGCCTTATCAGGCTAACTGACCGATAATTTGCGCATGAGCTCCAGTA
The DNA here is from genome assembly GCF_036401095.1 of Methylotenera sp. Taxonomy (GTDB): domain Bacteria; phylum Pseudomonadota; class Gammaproteobacteria; order Burkholderiales; family Methylophilaceae; genus Methylotenera. The sequence goes on along the minus strand of NZ_DASWWA010000016.1, from coordinate 128,867 downwards.
TAGACAAACGTGCGCAAATTTTACTCAAAACCCTGGTTGAGCATTACATTAGTGATGGTCAACCGATCGGGTCTCGTACCTTATTGCAGCATTCAGGCTTAGATGTAAGCCCTGCCACTATTCGCAATGTCATGAGCGATTTAGAGCAACAGGGGTTTATCGCTAGCCCCCATACATCAGCAGGCCGCATCCCCACGCAAAAGGGGTATCGTTTATTTGTAGACTCTCTGCTCACGGTAAAACCGTTAGAGTCGCAAATATTACAGCAGCTTAAAACTGGCTTAGCATCGCCCAATCCTAATGAGCTAATTACCAATGCGGCAGACATGTTGTCGCAACTTACCCAGTTTGCCGGCGTAATCATGACGCCCAAACACAAACGCATTGCATTTAAACATCTGGAATTTTTGACGCTTTCTGATAAAAGAATACTCGTCATCATCGTCACCAGTGATGGCAACGTGCAAAACCGCATTATCCTCACTGAAAAAACCTTTAGCGCCAGTGAACTGACGCAGGCAGGTAACTATTTTAATGCGCACTTTTCTGGCCATACTTTTGAAGAGGTGCAACAAAAACTGCATGCAGAACTTAAGCAAATGCAAAATGACATGAATCAACTCATGACAGCGGCACTAGAGGCAAGCAGTAAAAAGGGCGATGAGGATGGCGTGGTAATTGCTGGCGAGCGTAATTTATTACAAGTAGATGACCTATCTACCAACGTTGCAAGCCTACGCAAGTTATTTGAAATTTTTGAACGCCGCACTAGCCTAATGCAGTTATTGGACAACAGTCAACGTGCAGATGGTATACAAATATTTATTGGCGGCGAAAGTGGCTACTTACCCCTAGACGAATGCAGCATGATTACTGCGCCGTATGAAGCAGATGGGCAAGTTGTAGGTACGCTTGGAGTAATTGGCCCGACACGCATGGCATATGAACGCGTGATTCCCATTGTGGATATCACCGCCAAACTGCTGTCAAACGCACTTTCATCAACATAGCGTGTCGCATACAAAGCAATCAGACAACCATTTACATTAAAGACTGGCAACATGGCATATTACAACCCTGAATCAAAATATGAGCACGGCGATCAACTCAAGGTAGGCATTCTACTGGCGAATCTAGGTACGCCAGACGCACCGACAGCGCAAGCATTACGCCCTTATCTGCGCCAGTTTTTAAGCGACCGCCGTATCGTGGAGATTCCGCGTCTGATTTGGTGGTTTATTTTAAACTGCATTATTCTAGCAATCAGGCCAAAAAAATCCGCTGAGAAATACGCCAGCGTATGGACCAGCGAAGGCTCTCCCTTACTGGTACATGCGAAGAAACAAACACTGCTATTACGTGGCTTTTTAGCACAAAAAATTAAGTCACCCTTTACCGTGGAATTAGGCATGAGCTACGGTAACCCTTCTATGGAAAGCGCAATACAGAAACTAAAAGCCCAGCACTGTGACCGCATACTGGTATTTCCACTTTACCCACAGTACGCAGCCAGCAGCACCGCAAGTGCATTAGATGCAGTTTGGCGTGTACTGCTTAAAACACGCAATATGCCAGCGATTCGCACCATCAAGCACTATCATGACCACCCTGCGTATATTGAAGCGCTAGCGCAAAGCGTACGTGAACACTGGCGCATTAATGGTAAACCTAATAAATTAGTGATGAGCTTTCATGGTGTGCCTAAGTTTCATTTGCTCAAAGGCGATATGTACCACTGTGAATGCCACAAAACCGCACGCCTGCTGGCAAGCGCATTAGGCCTTAATCAAGATGAATATATCATCGCGTTTCAGTCCAGATTTGGTAAGCAAGAGTGGCTAAAACCATACCTAGCCTCCATATTAGAATCTCTAGGCAAAGCCAAGGTCAGTCGTATTGATGTTGTTTGCCCGGGCTTTTCCAGTGACTGCTTAGAAACGCTGGAAGAAATCGCAATGGAAGGTAAGCATATCTTCCAAAGCAGCGGTGGTGGCGACTACCACTACATCCCAGCTCTCAACGAAAATGATGCATGGATACATGCCATGACTACCATCGCGCTGGAAAACCTGCACGGTTGGGTGAGCGCCGATTGGGATGCGGATACGGCTAAAAAAGAAGCAGAAATGACAAAATTAAGGGCGCAAGGTTTAGTCAACAATTAATAAGCGTTATACTGAACGCTTTACAACTTCAAAAACGCTGCTTACTTTTGTGGCGTAATAATGATTTAGGTACTGAGCAATGATTGTAATTACTGGCGGCGCTGGCATGATAGGTTCTATCATCGCATGGCATCTAAATACCAAGCTTCAACGTGATGATTTAGTGATCGTAGACCGCATCACACACGAAGAACAATGGCAAAATCTGGCGCATCGCCACTATGCACATTATCTTGATAAAGACCAACTCATGTCTTGGCTGGAAGGCCGCACGGACATTGAAGCCGTTATTCATATGGGCGCGATTAGCGCGACTACTGAGCGCGACTTTAACAAACTGGTTGAGGCTAACATCCAGTATTCCCAAAACCTATGGACCTGGTGTGCCAACCAGCAAGTGCCGTTCTTCTATGCAAGCTCTGCCGCAACTTACGGCGACGGCAACTTGGGGTATGACGACGCTAGTATAGACAACCTGAGACCACTTAACGGTTACGGCTATTCCAAACACTTTTTTGACCAGTGGGCTTTACGCCAAGTCAGCAAAAACTTACCTACACCGCCGTCTTGGGCCGGCTTTAAGTTCTTTAATGTATATGGTCCAAACGAATACCATAAAGAGCGTATGGCCAGCGTTGCGTTTCATACGTTTAACCAGTTCAGTGCAACTGGTACCATGAAGCTATTTAAAGGCACCAAGGCTGGTGTTGAAGACGGCATGCAAATGCGTGATTTTGTCTATGTCAAAGATGCCGCGGCGGTAGTGAACCACTTTGTGACTGCGGCCATAGCTAAAAAAGGCGTGCCAAATGGTATTTATAACATCGGTACAGGCCACGCTAGAAGCTTTAAAGATTTAGCCACCAGTGTCATGCAAGGCATGCAGCGTGAGCCGCACATTACCTATGTGGATATGCCTCAAGATTTACAGGGTAAGTATCAATACTTTACCGAGGCAGTCATGCAAAAATTGGCCAGCACCGGCTACACCCAACCCTTCCACAGCCTTGAGGATGGTGTGCGCGACTACGTACAGAACTACTTAATGCAAGAGGATAAATACTGCTAATGAAGTATGTTAACTACCTAAAAGACGAACACGCCGCCCATATGGCGATGTTTAATGCACTGGAGCCACTGTTTCCGCTGATTAGTGATGTAGGTATTGCCATGCAAAACACCATTAAAAGTGGCGGCAAAATCTTACTGATGGGCAATGGCGGCAGCGCAGCTGATAGCCAGCACATTGCAGCAGAAATTGTGGGCAGATTTAAAAAAGAACGTAAAGGCATGCCCGCAATCGCGCTCACCACAGACACCTCCATTCTTACTTCTGTCGGTAACGACTATGGCTACCACTACATCTTTGCGCGGCAGATTGAAGCGTTATGCCGCCCAGAAGACCTAGTAATCGGGCTTACCACTAGCGGCAATAGCGCCAATGTAGTGAGCGCAATCGAGGCCGCTAACGCGATTGGCGCCACCACGGTGGGTTTAACCGGCGGCACAGGCGGTAAACTAAATGAGCTATGTACTTACAATATAGTGATTCCATCTAGCGTCACCGCGCGGATTCAAGAGGCGCATATTTTTGTCGGGCACTCACTCTGCGAAATTCTAGAGTCTGCTTAAAGCTATGGATTGAGACTAGTGTGCTCAATCCATATCACCTGCACATCCAATGCTGATTTTCATCGGCATGACAAAATGCATATCGTATTCTTAGATGTATAATCTCCTCCACCATGACCCAGCAAAAACTTCTAGACACAGTTAAACATTTTGGCAACTTCACTCAACACGCACTCGTGATTGGTGATGTCATGCTCGACCGCTATTTAATGGGCGAAGTGAACCGCATCTCTCCAGAGGCACCCGTACCTGTGGTTTTAATCAAGTCGCAGCAGGACAGAGCTGGCGGTGCGGCAAATGTTGCAGCCAATTTATCGTTACTTGGCATCAACACGCACGTTATTGGCTGTGTAGGCACCGACATCGAAGCCGATATTCTGCTTAACTTAATGGCTTCAACCAATATCAATGTTGAGCATGTGATTCGCTCCAAGCAGCGCCCGACCGTAGCCAAAACCCGCATTTTAGGTGGGCATCAGCAAATGATGCGACTCGACCAGGAAGACAACACAACCTTCAGTCCAGATGAAAACGCGCAGCTATTAAACGCAATTAATGCAGAAATCGCACGCAAACCTGCCGTGGTTATTTTATCTGACTACGCAAAAGGCTTATTAAGCGCAGATATCTGCCAACAGCTAATTTCGCAATGTCATGCACACGGCATCACCGTGCTGGTTGACCCCAAAGGCCATGATTACTCTAAATACCAAGGTGCCACCGCACTCACTCCTAACAAAAAGGAAACGGCTGAAGCTTGCGGCACCTCTATTCATGATGCCAGCCTAATTGAAAAAGCCACCGCGCTTAAAAACACGCTGAACCTAGATTTCTTGGTGGTCACCCGCGGCGAAGAAGGTATCTCTCTGATTGATGCTGATAGCCACTTATTGCCGGCCACCGCAAAACAAGTGTTTGATGTATCTGGCGCGGGCGACACAGTGATTGCCACACTAGCTGCCGGCTTAATCCACGCGCTCAGCCCATTAGAGGCACTGCAGCTTGCCAATATTGCAGCAGGTGTAGTGGTTGGCAAAGTAGGTACAGTGCCGATTAACCGCGATGAGTTAATTGAGGCTTTAGCCAGCGAACAATCTTCAGAACAGGCACATAAAGTATGCGATTTAGCTCAGCTCATACAAAAAGTTGAGACTTGGAAAAAAGCCGCACAAAAAATCGTGTTCACTAACGGCTGTTTTGATTTACTACATGCTGGCCATGTAACGTATTTAGAAGCTGCAAAAAAACGTGGAGACAAACTGATTTTAGGTTTAAATACCGATCGCTCAGTCAGCGCGCTGAAAGGGCCAACCCGCCCAGTAGTGCATGAAAATGATCGCGCACGCGTGCTTGCTGCGTTGGAATCTGTAGACGCCGTTATTTTGTTTGACGAAGACACACCCTTGAACTTAATTAACGCGGTAAAACCGCATGTGATTGCCAAGGGCAGCGACTATACAGCAGACCAAGTAGTGGGCGGCAAAGAGGTAGAGTCATGGGGCGGTGAAATTGCGTTAATTGACTTAGTGGCAGGTCGTAGCACCAGCAACATCATCAAAAAACTTGAGAGTTAATACTGTACTAAAAATGTCTGCTGAAAAAATCTTAATTCTCGGCCCATCTTGGGTGGGCGATATGGTGCTTGCACACAGCCTGTTCCAAACGCTCAAAACACAACGCCCAAATGCCATCATTGATGTTGCGGCGCCAGCATGGACATTACCGTTAATTGCGCGCATGCCTGAAATTAACCGCGGCATTGCACTACCATTCAAGCATGGTCAACCAGCCCTGTTAGATCGTATAAAATTTGGCTTATCCCTTAAAAAACAAGGCTATACGCAATCCATCACCTTGGTAAACTCGCTGAAATCAGCTATTTTACCTTTGGCTGCGGGCATTTCACAGCGCACCGGCTTTTTGGGCGAGTGCCGCTACGGCTTGCTCAATGATATCCGCCCATTAGATAAAGCCAAGCTGCCGCGCACCGTGGATAGGTTTGTAGCTTTAGGCGCAGATAAAAATCAATCGCAGGGACAAAACAACGCCAGCATTCCCAACCCGCGTCTGATTGCCGACAGCAACAATGCACTGCAAGCTTTGTCCAATTTAGGGCAGAATGCACCTACGACAAAAGTGTTGGGGCTATGCCCAGGTGCGGAATACGGTGAAGCCAAGCGCTGGCCAGCAGAATACTATGCAGAGGTCGCCAATGCGGCATTAAGCCACGGTTGGCAAGTATGGCTGTTTGGCTCAGAAAAAGACCTGCCTGTGACTCAAGAAATCAATCGGCTTGCTAACAACCGCTGCCTAGATTTCGGCGGTAAAACAAAATTAGGTGACGCTATTGATTTAATGTCGCTGTGCGATACGGTCATCAGTAACGACTCCGGTTTAATGCACGTTGCCGCAGCGCTGGATAAAAAAGTGATTGCGATTTATGGCTCAAGTGACCCACACCACACACCACCAATGCATCCAGATGCGGTAGTCGCATACTTGGGCTTAAACTGCAGCCCCTGCTTTAAACGTCTGTGCCCGTTAAGTGAACCTGATGCACACCTAGCCTGCTTAAAAAAGCTGACGCCGCAATCCATTATTCAAGATATTAAGTTTTTAGCGTAGCCAGATGCAAAAGATTTCAGCTTACATTCAACAATTAAGTGATAAAAAATTCATTTTATTGATGTCGTTATTAGCGGTCATCACGGCTTGGCGCATCCTGTATATTCAACATGGCTGGATTAACGTAGATTCTTTGCTCTATTTTGAGTCTGCCAGATTATTTGCAATCGGTGAGTTTAAACAAGGGGTTGCAGTATTTAACTGGCCTTTGTATTCGCTGCTAATTAGTGCAGTGCATCGCATCACGGGGCTAAGCATCCATACCTCGGCGCAAGTGCTGGATATTGTATTTTTTGCGATTAGCACTTTTAGTTTCAGCTATCTGATTAAGCTTGCTGGTGGCAATAAGCTCACCATCGCTTGCGGTGTATTTCTGCTATTAAGCACACCCTATATCGTTGGCGATGTACTGCCTATGCTGTTACGTGACCAAGGCTTCTGGGCGGCGTTCTTAACCAGCTTGGTATTTTTTGTGCAGTATTATCGTACGCAAAAAATCAGCGATGCCCTGCTCTGGCAGCTATCAACCATCGTTGCAATGCTGTTCAGAATTGAAGGCATTACCTTCCTGATCGGCCTACCGTTCATTTTATGGCTACGCCATGACCTAGGCTTCAAACAAAAACTCAGTCAGTTTTTGTTAATTAACAGCCTATCCATACTAGCGGCGCTATGTATATTAGCAATGTTACTGTTCTCGCCTGCAGTCACCCTCAGTGACTTTGGCCGAATCAAAGAGGTTATTTCTCTGGCATCGGATGTTTCTAATGCATTTAACGTCAAAGCAGCGATGATGGGGAACGTGCTTGGGGGATATTTTGAAGACTATGGCCTCATTGCCTTGATAGCGGGCCTAATCAGCATTTTGCTATTAAAACTTGCCAGTATCATTAGCTGGCCAGTGATTGCACTTTATGCGCTCAATCGCAATGCACTTAATCACACACAGCAAACCTCACTGGCGCTCCCACTACAAGCCGATACGCGTATTATTTTTTACACTGTAAGCGCGATTAGCATTATCAACGCCAGCGCTAGCATGGCTAGAGTGTTTGTATTATCCAATAGGTACATCGTTACTATAGGATTTATCGCGCTTATTTTTGCAGCGTTTTGCCTAACGTCACTCATTAACAAGTTGCGTACCAACACATTTAATCGCCCATGGCACAAATGGCTCACCATAGGTTTAATCGTTATTTTTAGTGCATCCTATATCAAGAATACCCTGCCTAAAAAAGCAGGCTACACTTTTGAGCAAGACGCGGTTACTTACGTAAAGCAAAAAAATATTACTAACGATAGAATTTTCTTTGTGACAGATAAAACTGTGTTTTATGCAGGCGCCCATTTTAATGGCCGACACTCAGACCACTGGAAACTAACGCTAGATGCCATCAAAGACGGCTCTATCTATCATTATGATTATTTGATGCTTTATGCTGAAGCAGATGAAAACAGCGCTCAGCAACAAAAGCTTATCCGTGAGCAATTAAGCCAGTATCGATTGGAAAAAGAGTTTTACGGTGTTAATCAAAAAAAGAAGATTATGCTTTATGTTAAGCAGTAACAGGCATTCAAGACAATGAACAAGCTTATCTCTATTTTTCGCCGTCTGCGCTTAGGTGAAAAATTCAAACACCAGTATAGCTGCCACCCTGATTTTGACATTAAGCGTGATGCAGACCGCTGTACCATTGTATGGAAAGGCAAAGCAATTGCTGATATAGCGTTTGCACACACCTTAAGCCATCAATACACGGGCGCATGCTTTACTGTGGCCACCGGCCCCTCCTTAACTGAAGTCGACCTCAAACAACTCGCGACTTTTGACACGATTAGCCTAAATTGCGCCATTAAAAAATTTATCGATGCAGGCTTAAAACCAACGCACTGCATTGTGGTGGATCGCCGAGTCTTTGAAAACCAGTGGGCATGCATTAGAGACTCTATCCTGTCTGGTGCAAACTGCTTTTTCTCATACGTGGGTTTATCCAGAATATGTGAGCGAGAACCGGAGTTACTCCAGCACGGCAATATTTTTCTCATCGAATCCATCTCTAGAAAGTTTGGTGTGCCTCGTATCAGCAAAAGCGATTTACTGAAAGAAGCTGCAAACGATGCTGAAGTATTTTTAGATGCAAAGTTCTCAGAATTATGTAGGTCCGTTGGCTTTAGTGCCAATCTGAAAAAAGGCCTGTTTTCGGGAAAAACAGTCGCCACTTGGGCAACCCAGCTAGCGCCAGCATTAGGGTATCAGCAGAATTTTATTATTGGTATGGACTTAGGCGGCACCGGTAAAAAGCATTTTTACGCTGACGGCAATAATGCGCCACCTGACTTTATGCGCGACTACGAGCCCTATATACGCGTTTGCTTTGAGCAAGCTAAGCGTGCAAGCTCAGCTATTGGATTTGAGGTTTATAATCTGTCAAAAGATAGTACACTACCACATGAGATTATTCCGAAAATTAGTATGCAACAAGCACTAGATCTGGCTACAGTACATCATCAAAAATAACTATTAAATTGCACCAGCACACAATATGAAAATTATCATTCCGCTACAAACCTGCTCTACACGTATTCCGTTAAAAAACATTCGTCCTTTTTATAACGACGATTCTTTGTTTGATATCAAGGCAAAGCAGATTTTAGAGTTTGAATCAGCAGACAATGTCTATGTGTCTTCAGAAGATGAAGAAAAAGTGCGCCCGCTATGTGAAAAATACGGTTTTCATTTTATGCTGAGAGACCCGTCTTTAACCGGCAATAAAATCTATCAGCCGGACTTGGTTAAAGCACTTACCGAGCCATTGCCGGGCGATGATGACATCATGTGGATACAAGTCACATCACCGCTATTTAACCAGTTTAAAGAAGCGCTGGCAGAGTGGGAAAAGGTACGTGATGATTATGATTCATTAGTCGCAGTCAAACCGTTTAAAGGCCATTTGCTTGATGACAAAGGTAACCCGGTCAACTATAGCTTTGGCTACTGGCATAAAGTATCTCAAGACCTACCTAAGCTGTACTCTGTATTGTGGAGCTTGTTTATTTTAAAACGCACTACGGTTAACCGCTTTAATTACCACATAGGCGTCAATCCTTACCTATTTGCTTCAGACAATATGGTGGTTGATATTGATTACCATGAGGACTTTGAGCTTGCGCGCCATATCTATACCAAGATTCATGGCAACAACGACTAACTGCCATTCGCAGCAACTAGCCATCAAGCCACCTCAAGAAGCAGAATATGAACTTACCTTTCTTTCAATACATTTGCTGTATTAACCTAGACTCTCGTCCTGACCGCTGGGATGGTATGCAAGCCCAGTTTAACAAAGTGAACATCGTGGATGCACAAAGATTTTCTGCGGTGTCATTTGAAAAGCTGCAAGACAACCCGCCCCCAGCAAGCTTTAAGGCCAAAATTATGGCCGCACTGCAGCGTAAGAACGAAGCGCAAAATGCTGAGCATCAAATTAAGGCGATGTGGGGCTGCTTATCCAGCCATGTAGCTGTGATTAGGCATGCAAAAGCCCAAAACTGGCCATATGTGCTGATCTTGGAAGATGACTGTGAGTTTGAGCCTTACACTAATACCGTGATGCAACGCGTTATGCAGCAGGTAGGTGACCTAGATTGGGATATGCTTTACTTAGGTGGCAATCAAAAGAAATATGGCCTACGCGAGCGTAAAAGCAAAAACTTAGTCGCCGTGACCGGCATCACCTTGACCCACGCCTATATGGTAAGGGCCAGCATCTACGACAAAATCATCAATGAGGCCCCACAGGCCAGTATGACCATCGATGACTTCTACGCCAAACAGCTACAGAATCACGTAAAAACCTTACTGGTAGAACCACCGGTTGCATACCAAGCACCCGATGAAGTCAGCGACATTAGCCAAATGGCCAGAAGAAAAAAATACAACTGGAAGAGCCTGCTTAGACGCAGCAAACGTTGGCTAGCCAACGTTAGATATGGCACATTGGCCAGCTAGCTAGGCTAAAGCCTAAATAAAAATTTAAAATACTTTGCTTACATAAGATGAAGATACTGTTAGTCGGTGGCGCAGGTTATATTGGCTCGCACATGTTAAAAATGCTGCTAGCTGCAGGTCATCAAGTCGTTACTTTTGACAACCTTTCCAGCGGTCATCGCGATGCGGTACTAGGCGGTGAGTTTATACAAGGTGACTTGGCCGACTCTACTACTTTAGACCAAGTATTTAGCCAACATCGGCCAGAAGCAGTGATGCATTTTGCCTCATACATTCAAGTGGGCGAGTCGGTCAAGCGGCCTGACATTTACTATCAAAACAATGTCACCAATACGCTTAACCTGCTCAACGTAATGCTGAAGCATGATGTCAAGAAATTCATTTTTTCATCCACCGCAGCAATCTTTGGCGAGCCTAATGCTGTACCCATAGACGAGCTACACCCTAAGCAACCTGTTAACCCTTATGGCAAGTCCAAATGGATCATAGAACAGGTATTAGCTGACTATGATTTAGCTTTTGGCTTAAAGTCGATCTGCCTGCGTTACTTCAACGCTGCTGGCGCAGATCCAGAAGGTCAGCTTGGCGAACGTCATGACCCTGAAACGCATCTCATCCCCTTGCTACTGCAGGTAGCCTCAGGCCGTAAACATGACATACATGTGTTTGGCAGGGATTATGATACGGAGGACGGTACTTGTATTCGAGATTACATACACGTGGTGGATTTATGCAAAGCGCATTTGCTGGCCTTACAGTACTTAGAAAAACAACAGCAAAGCAACCAGTTTAATCTAGGCAATGGCAAAGGCTTTTCGGTACAAGAGGTGATTAACACTGTACAGCAGGTCACCGGGAAGCCTATCCACATCATCAATAGCGCGCGCCGTCATGGTGATCCTGCACGCCTGATTGCTGACGCTACACGCGCACAACGTGAGTTAGGGTGGAGTCCTGACCTTTCCAGCTTAGAAACGATAGTGCAGCACGCATGGCATTGGGAACAAAAAATTACTGGCACATATCCTTGATTGCCCCTAACACCAAAATCTGATGTTCTGCGCAAAAGCTTTGCCAGTCCTTCACCTCGGTCCAGCCGCTTAAAAATACAAAATCTAGGCCAGCACGCGTGGCTGCTTCAAAGTCATATTTACTATCCCCAATAAATAATGCGGGGAACTGTAAGTTACCATTTTCTTTTTCGCGTGCGAGCACGGTGTCTTTATTATCCGGGCTGCCAAATAAGCCACCATCAAAATATTTAGCTAAATCGCGCTTGGCAAATAAAGTGCGTATCTCCTGCTGGTCACCGCCAGACAATATCATCCAGTTAGCTTGTGGTGAGGCTGCACGTAGCGCGGGCAAGCCCTCAGCAACAGCACACTCCATCAACACCACTTCAAGCTCGCGTGCAAACTCATCTAACAACACCTTCACAGCCTCTTGCGTTGCAGGCTGGTTCAACACTTCACGCAAGTACCAATCAAACTTATGATAACGCGAAATACCACCTAGCCTTACGTGGTAATCAACCAGCGCTTGCGCTTGCGCATCGGTTGCTCCCAAGCTCTTAGCGGTGCGAAAGTAGGCTTCGGTTTTAACCAGGTTAGAGTCAAGCACGACACCATCACAGTCAAATACGATGGATTTATATTTTTTAATATCTAGCTGCACACTTTAAGTCCCAATAAAAAAGGGCTTTGCACTAAAACTTAGTACAAAGCCCGATGATAGCTTGCTGATATTAAACTTGAGTGAAACTCACTCACCAGCTCACAGCATTCAGTTAAGCGGCTTTAATTGCACTCGCTTCTTTAGCTAACTTAGTAATATGCGCCCAATCGCCGCGTGCTACTGCATCAGCTGGTGTTAACCATGTACCACCGCAAACTACTACGTTAGGCAGTGCCAAGAACTGTGGTGCGCTTTCAACTGTTACACCGCCAGTAGGGCAGAATTTCACATCGCCGAATGGACCAGCAAAACCTTTTAATAGGTTGATACCACCCACAGCAACCGCTGGGAATAGTTTTAAGAAGTAGTAATCATCAGCATTTGCCATCATGATTTCAGAGCCAGTAGATACGCCTGGCAACAACGGCAAACCAATTTTACGTGCGTATTGACCTAACTCGCTGGTGTAGCCTGGGCTAACTGCAAACTGACAGCCAGCATCTTTAGAAGCTTGCGCATCTTTAAGGTTACGCACAGTACCTGAACCTAAAATTGCATCTGGCACGTGTTTAGCAATTTGCTCCATACCGGCTAATGCACATGATGTACGCAATGTTACTTCCAATACCTTGATACCACCTTCAAGTAGCGCTTCTGCCATTGGCACAGCATCTTCTACGCGGTTAATCACAATCACTGGAATTACTGGACCGTGATTAGCTAAATCTAATGTACTCATTTTTCTACCTATTTAATAAATTTTAAATTTCTTGTTAAGTTTGCGCTTTTAGAGTGAAGTCTATTTGGTCGAACCATTCGGTTTCAAAACACATTTAGGCAAGGCATTTAACCGAAGACAGTACGTTTAGTACGGCAAGGTTAAATAACGTAGCATAAATGCTGTTTTCAAACCGAATTACAGCCAGGTTACAGCGCCTTCTTCTGCAGATAATACGTTTTTACGCATACCACCAAACAACTCACGGCCAAAACCATGTGAGTTGCTATGGCGTTTGCTATCAGAAAGCTCGGCAACTTCACGCTCTGCCCACTCATCTTCATCTACCAGTACGTTCACCATACCTACCGTTGCATTCAAGCGAATAATGTCGCCATCACGCACTTTAGCTAATGGGCCACCCGCTGAGGCTTCTGGGCTTAAATGGATAGCAGCAGGAATCTTGCCTGATGCACCACTCATACGACCATCGGTCACAATCGCAACCTTAAAGCCTTTATTTTGCAACACGGCCATTGGCGGTGTTAACTTGTGTAGTTCTGGCATACCGTTGGCTTTAGGGCCTTGGAAACGCACCACAGCTACAAAATCTTTTTCTAACTCACCACGGTCAAATGCAGCCAATAACTCTTCTTGTGCATCAAACACAATTGCTGGTGCTTCAATAATGTGACGATCTTCAGGCACTGCTGAAATTTTAATCACACTGCGACCCAAGTTACCTTTAAGTAAACGTAAGCCGCCTGACTCGTTGAATGGGAATGCCGCTGTACGCACGATGGTTTCATCGCTGCTTTCTTTTGGCAGGTCTTTCCACACCACTTTATTTTCTTCTTTAACTGGTAACTTGCCATATTCACGTAAGCCACCATGCGCTACTGTCAGCACATCAGGGAACATGTAACCAGCATCAATCAACTCACGAATCACAAATGCAGGGCCGCCAGCAGACTGGAACTCATTCACATCTGCTTTACCGTTAGGGTAAACACTCGCCAACAATGGGGTTGTTTTAGCTAAATGGTAGAAATCTGTCCAGTCAATGATAATGCCTGCAGCACGTGCAATTGCTACCCAGTGAATCAAGTGGTTGGTTGAGCCGCCAGTCGCCAACAAAGCAACCATGGCGTTCACAATCACGTGCTCATCAACCATACGGCCAATCGGCGTAAAGTTTTTAGCTTTGACGTTATTTAACACCATTCGTACAGATTCACGCGTTAATAACTCACGTAAACCTTCGTGCGGATGCACAAATGCAGCGCCTGGTACATGTAAGCCCATGGCTTCCATCAACATTTGGTTACTGTTAGCAGTACCGTAGAATGTACAGGTACCTGCGCCGTGATAGGCCGCTGACTCTGAAGCGAGTAGCTCTTCGCGCCCTACTTTACCTTGTGCATATTGCTCGCGCACTTTAGATTTAGTGGTGTTGTCGATACCAGTGCTCATTGGACCAGCCGGTACAAATACACATGGCAAATGACCGAACTGTAGGGCACCGATTAACAGGCCCGGTACGATTTTATCGCACACACCTAGTAGCAACGCGGCGTCGAACACATCATGTGAAAGTGCAACAGCGGTGCTCATAGCAATGGTATCGCGGCTAAATAGCGACAACTCCATGCCTGGCTCACCTTGCGTGATGCCATCACACATTGCAGGTACACCGCCCGCTACTTGAACTGTAGCACCATATTTATGGGCTTCGTCACGAATAATATCTGGGTAGTTTACATACGGTTGATGTGCTGAAAGCATTTCATTGTATGCGGTCACAATACCAATATTCGGCGCTTTTTCTACAACAACGCGTAACTTATCATTGGCTGGCATCGCAGCAAAGGCATGCGCAACATTGGCGCAACCCAATCGGTCAGCACCGCGTGGTCGATTGACAATATCATCTAAACGATTCAAATAAGCAGCACGCGTTGGGCGGCTTTTCTCAATAATACGTTCAGTAACTTCTATATGGGACTGTTTCATAATTTTAGACACTCTACTCAGATAACTGACTTAACTAGCGGAACTTAGATAATAAAAATGACTTACTAAGTAAAGACAAACCTCAACCCCGATTATCGCTAAACTAAGGCTTATCGTCAAACAAAAGCCGCTAATTTAGCGGCCTGTTTGATATGATTTTACACTTACTTGATTGATATCAAATCATTTTTTTGTGACCAAAACATCTTCCATCATCAAATATTCCAGATCACAGCCATAAAACATATTCAAGGCATCAGTCGGTGAACAAATCATAGGCTCGCCTCGGCGATTCAACGATGTATTCAACACCACAGGCACCCCTCGTAGCTGTTCCAGATGCTCAATCAGCTCGTAATAACGCGGATTGGTTTCACGCGTAACGACTTGTGCACGCGCGGTGCCATCCTCATGCACCACTTCTGGGATACGTGATTTCCAATGCTCTGCAACATCAAAGGTAAATGTCATGTAAGGCGCAGGATGCTCAGTCTGTAAGATATCAGGCGCAACACGATCTAACATACTTGGACAGAACGGACGCCAGCGCTCACGATATTTGATTTGCGCATTGATACGGTCTGCCACGCCTGGATAACTAGGGTCACCCAAAATACTGCGGCAACCTAATGAGCGTGGACCAAACTCCATACGGCCTTGTAGCCATGCCAGCGGATTACCGCTAGCCAACAACTCGGCAGCCTTTTGCGGTGCATTTTCTACACGCGTGAAAATAGGTTTTTCCGGATGCGCTTCACAGGCAGCAATACACTCTCCTGAGGTGAATGCAGGGCCTAGGTACGCATGCTCCATTTTTTGAATAGAGTCACCCGCCAAGTGCGCGGCATAAGTCGCAGCGCCTAATGAGGTGCCATTATCGCCGGATGCCGGCTGTACAAATAACTCTTTAACATGCGGCATCGCAATAATACGCTGGTTCAGCTTCACATTAAGTGCCACACCGCCCGCCATCGCAATCCGGCCGGTTTCTTTGATGATATCACCTAGGTAATAATCAATCATTTTCAGCGCAACGTCTTCTAGCAGCGCCTGTACAGAAGCTGCATAGTGAATGTAAGGATCATCAATTTCATCGCCGTGACGTTTAGGGCCAAGCCACTCAATCAACTCAGGCGTGAAGTAATAGCCTTTGCCATTTTCTTTGTAACGACGTAAACCCACCACGTTTACCAGCTCGGTATTCACGCGTAAGTCGCCGTTCTCAAACGTGACTAACTTAGATAAATCATATTTACTTGCATCGCCATACGGCGCCATGCCCATGACTTTGAACTCACCGTCTAGCATCTCAAAACCAAGATACTCGGTAATCGCACCGTACATGCCGCCTAAAGAATCCGGATCATAAAACTCTTTGATTTTATGAATCTTGCCGTTTTCACCATAGCCAAAGAATGTAGTCGCATACTCACCTTTGCCATCAATGCCTACAATCGCGGTTTTTTCTTTAAAGCCGCTCAAGTGATAAGCACTAGAGGCGTGCGCCAAATGGTGCTCGACAGGTACGAACTTAGCCTTACTTAAACCTAAATCCGCCATAAGCTTCAAAGACTTATCGCGGTTACGGCGGAAACGACGGTTACCGTTAAAAATAGCGTCCAATGCACGGTCAGGTGCATACCAATGACGCTTAGCATAATGCCAGCGTGCATTTGTGCTCAGAGGAATTTCCGCATATGGGAACGCAACAATATCTACGTCCTCCGCCTTGATGCCAGCTTGCATCAAGCAGAACTTGGCAGCCTCATACGGAAATTGATTTTTGGCGTGTTTATCTCTAATAAAACGCTCTTCTTCAGCTGCAGCAACAATTTTGCCATCGACCAATATTGCAGCCGAGGCATCGTGACCTAAAGCACCAGATAAACCTAATACAATCATGCGATTACTTTCAAATTATGTTCTTACGCAAATACCGTTTTTATGACCAATAAAATTTTCGCTATTTTACTGGCTTAAGCTATTTTTGCACGAATTAAAATATTATCTTGTTCAGACAACCCATGTTCACCGTACTTTTGAACAAAAGCTTGCTTCAATAAAGCTTGTATTTCCGCATCATCAGCCCAGTTTTTCATCAGCCGTTTTAAATCTTTTATATGCTGCAGCTTAAACCAGAATGCGGCCAGCCAATGTATTGAGTAGGCCTGCATACTATCTAAATCAATTAACAGCGGGGCACCATCCACAATTTTAATATTAGTGGCTTTGCAATCCCCGTGTGCAAACCTGAGCAAATACATTTTGTAAAAAAGCGCCGCCAGATTTTGCGCCACGGCTTTTTTATCTTGCAAACTTATGCATTGAGCAAAATACTGTAGCGCGTCTGGCGCCTCAACATAGGCGCTCACAAAATAAGCACGACGCCTAAAGCAACCCCAACGTTCCTCTATCAGGGCAACTGGTGGCGGGGTTAATATGCCGGAAATCATTAGGCGATACGCATTCGCCCATGATTTAGCCGCTCTTGTCATGCGCAACGCCCGGCTTAAGCCATGCCAAAAGCCTTTTATGTTGTAACGCTTAATGACCACATCACCATCTGTCAACCTAGCCTTTGCCACAGTGCACGTATTGCCATTTTTGAAGTTAGCGTTTTTATCGAGCAATGCGCCATCCAATGTAGGCACGGCAAAATCTTTTGCATCAAACGTGCTGGCAACCGCAACAAAAGACTTAAAGCTTTTTGTTACTTTAACGTCAGTACAGGTTCTAAATACTTTTTTATCTGCATAACTACTTGCAACCTGACGGCGCACCTGCTGCGTCAGCTGCCAAATTTCAGCCTCAGCCAGTGGAGAACTCTGTTTACCTAAGTGCTCGCAGTACAGGCGGTATAGCTCGGGGATACGGTAATCATCCAGCGCATCCATTTTAGAGAACAATGTTGCCAGATTCTGCTTTTGCTTACCTGACGCAAATAAACGTGGCAGTCGGCGAATCCCATCACCATCCAAGGTAAAAATTCTAGCACTTTGCTCATCAGTCGAATCAGCCATTTGCAGCAGAAAATTCTTCAGATACAAGTCAGTTTGCAACAATCCAGCTTGGTGGTGTGCGGCAACTTCAAGCACTAACTTTTCAGCTAACTTTATGCGCGCAGGCGCATCTAGCGCTAACTCACTCCAGCAAACTTCTGCATTTTTTGCTGATGTAATCGCCTCTAACATCAGCACATGTTGCTGATGATCAAGAGACAGCCCGGCAAACAATATAGGCGGCGTGGCGATATTAGCCTGTAGCAATAACTCTATACCTTGTTTGTCACGTGCCAAATACTTGGCGGCGCCTTGTCCAAAAAACAGTTTGGCATAGACTAACTGCCCACACCATATGCCCTGACACACCAAGCGCTTAGCGGGCACCACGCGCACCACATCCCAAACCTCCAACACGGTGCCGTCAGCAAGCGTGATTAAAGGATTGCTGATGCCAAATTGCTTTAACTTTAAAGCAGCTGCGGTTGTAATCATTAAAAATTAAATACGCTAAGGTTTAATCACTTGAACAATCCGAGCAAGCTCGTTTTGATGCTGACTAATTTCTGCTTAAGAGACTGTTTTTCATGAGCTTTAAACATTTTCTTTGCGCGTTTTTCGCGTTTTTTGGCGAGCTTCTTAACGTCAGCTTTTACCTGCTCGCTATCATTTGGCCTAGCCACGTAAAGTGTGTGCCTAGACTCACCAGAGTCGTTGCTAATCGGGACCGCAGTATAGTAATACAGCGCGATTGACCTACGGCTAACGCCCTCAGGCATAGTCAACGGATCTGGGTGCCCATGGAAGCTATCTTCATCCGTATTAAAAATCACGCAGCGGTTAAATATAGGGGCGACGCTTTTCACCATAGAGGTCATGTCCCTATCCCACAGTTCCAGCATGCCGCCGTATGAGTCTTGCCAATCTTTATTGAGATAAATCAGCAGATTCACACGCCTTAAGGTTTGCAGCGACTCATTCACCCTGAAATCGGCATGAATGCCCAGCAGGCCGCCATTGCTAGTTTCATGCAGGCCGCCCCCTGAAAAATAAGGGTCAGGCAACAAACCGCGAATATTAGTCACACCTTCTAAAAACTGGAGCATAGGTGCCGAGTTAAAGAAAGCAAACGCATTACGCATGTAAACATCACAATCGTAAGGCAGTATCTGGCGTTTATGGGTGCCGCCGTAACCTTTTTGATAGGTTTTATCGTGCGCTTTCGCATCTTCTGGAAAGCGCGCTAACAGTTGCTCCGCCATTTCCGCTGGCAGAAAGTTATCAATCACGATATGAGGGTACGGCTCAGCAAAGGCATACTCGCCCATTAACTCTTCACCTATAGCACGTGACGCCGCATGATCCAACACAAAGCCATCAGCAGTTTCAATTGGTAATAGTGATTTCACATCGCTCATCATTTACTCTCAAACTTTTTCAAAATTGATTTTTTTCTTTTCACGCGGCGGTTCATGTCACTATAAAGCGCACGCAAACCAACCGTGCCGGCTTCAACATGGTCCAAAAACTTAAACAACTTCATCGGTGAAACAATTTTCAGCTTGTAACCATCCTGCTTCAATTTATCTTGCAATGCATAACCCGGAATGCGGTTTTCCATCAAAAACATATAGCCCTGTTGCTTCATCAACTCAACATTCCACAAAGCAAAAAAACTTTTTAAATATTCCTCAACATAGGGCTTAGGTTGCCTTGCATTAAAACCCAAAAACAATCTGAATCTTCTTGAATAATGCTTACAGAATCTTGAGCTAATGCGCCATGCAGTACGCAAATATCCGCGGTTCAACTGCTCCAAGCAACCGACAGCTGCCACTTTTTCATCGGCCAGGCAAAACTTCAGTGCCCAACCAAAAACACTGGCATCGTAGATAAAAGTATCGGTATGCATCAGGAACAAATAATCTGTTTTGATTTGCTGCAGAATCAGATCTAAGCCACGACCGTGCGCCACAAAGCCCTCTTCATGCTCAGTTGGCGATCTTTCAATCAAATTAATCCAATCCAGCGTGCGCAGGTATTCAACACTTTCATCTTGCGAATGATTATCCACCACCCAAACATCCACGCTATTCGGGTCTAGGTCAGCACTATCCAGATGTTTTTTTAACAACTCCAGGCAAATCTTAGTGAGCTCTAAGGTCTTGTAATTAACGAGCGCGATGCTAAATTTAGGCAAAGGATGAGTAGGCGTAATGTTCAATTTAATTCCATGAATAGACTAGGTTTAATCTTATCTTCTCGAGCGCTTAATAATCAATCGGCACAACACTTTGCTCAGAAAACTCAGTTTTTCAATATGCATATAGTGCTTAAAAAAGGCCAGCCTTTGCGTGAGCCGCCAACCTTCGGCATGGCGATTTAATGCAGCCAAGTCAAAGAATGCCCTGAAAAAGAACCAACGGCTAACTCTTGCCTTCTCCAAATCAATCAAGGCAATTTCTGGGGCACCCTCTGCATTTTTAACAAAAATATGCTTAGGATACAAGGCCCTATGCACTAAGCCAAAGTCGTGAAAACGCCGAATTTCCTCAGCTACTTTTCGTATCAACACCATTTGCTGTTGGCGACCTACTTTGGCACGCAAATCGTCAGACAAAACATCCAACGGCTGGTATTCGGTTAACGCCTCGGTCATTAACACAGCACGCTGATTTTCACCGGTGCCGCGCTCTGCATAAAAAGCCACTTTAGGCGCATGAAAATGATGCGCCTCTAAAAATTGTAGCCATGCAAATTCACGCCTAAATGTTGGCTCACCGCTTAAAGGGTGTAATAAGGTTTTGCGGCCATGATTTTGCTGTTTTTTTACAAACAAAAATAGCGGACTTGGATTGTCATTCTCTAATGCAATACGCCCCACACCACTCCAGCCACCGCGGCGCTGATTCGGCTCTTCAAACCATTGGATTTCAAAATCCCAAACCGCATCAAAACTATTAAGCTGATGACGTTTTAAAATGGGAGCATGCCGAGATGAAGCAAATGGCGAAGTAAATGATGTTGTCATGAATGAAAATTTGGCTAATAATTCTTTTGCGTAGACCACTCTTTTGTGCGTACTCTTTAAATGTGCTAACTGGGCGATTATATCAGTTAATCCAGATTCACTCCTCTAGCCTTTACCCTCTGCTATGCTATGATTTCAACAATGTTTAAATTGCTACTCAAACCCCTCGCTTTACTTTCGCTTCCAACCATCCATAAGTTAGGTACCACGCTTGGTAACATCCTGTATTTATTGATGCCGCAGGCTAAAACCGTCATTACAGAAAATTTAACTCAAAGTGGTTTAGTGCCCCAAGACACTGAGCTAAAATCGTTGATTAAACTGAACATGGCAGAGGCTGGAAAATCACTTCTTGAGAGCTTAGCGCTGTGGCAAAAAGATGAGCAGGAACTATTCTCGTGGGTAAAACCCTGCGCAGACTGGCACGTGGTTGAAGAAGCCATTGCAAAGAAAAAAGGAATTATTTTTCTCACGCCACACATGGGCTGCTTTGAAATCACCTCGATTTTTTACGGGGCGCACCACCCTATTACCGTGCTGTATCGCCGCCCTAAACTACACTGGCTACACGCACTAACGGTGGCTGGCCGCACCCGCCGGCAGGTGAAGTTAGCGCCAGCTAACTTGCAAGGCGTACGCAACCTAATACAAGCGCTAAAGCGTGGCGAAGCGGTTGGCATTTTGCCCGACCAGGTACCGGGCAGAGGCGAAGGCGAATGGGCGCCCTTTTTCGGCAAGCCTGCATACACCATGACCTTGGTAGGTAAACTGGCAGAAAAAACTGGCGCTACAGTGATTATGGTTTTTGGCGAACGCCTCAGTAACGGCGAGGGCTTTCAAGTACACATGACCAAACTTGAAGACGGTGCCGTTACCACCCCAGCGCTACTAAACCAGGCCATAGAGCAGCAAGTGAGCAAGAACATTACACAGTACTTATGGCAATACCCTCGCTACAGAGTAAGAAACCGCGTACTCAAACGCGAGCAGAAAAAAGCAGAGGCGGAGCTTTAAAACGCCAAGCTTAACGCTACACCTAGCTTAATCACATGAGCGCAACAGCATAACTTAACGGCATGCAACCACCGCCAATGCCTTAATCTACCTCGGCATGCTCTTGTTGTAATCTTTTCTGAAACTTATCACTGTGAAATTTGGCGTATAGCTTATCCGCCCTTGCTGCTACGCTCTGCCAAAAGCCTAAACTCACACCATCAAAATCAACTGCATAATGTCGCTTGAAGCGAAGGTAATCACGCGCAGTTAACCCCACATCCATACTGGAAAAATATAATCCTGCAATATCTTTCATCACCAACTTCAGCGCAGGTTGGGCTCGAATCTGCATGCGGTGCAAATCAATTAAGTACAACTTGATTTGGTTGCGCTGCAATGCCTGTGCATCTAAACACAAATGGCAAAGGTAGAAGTCTCGATGATTCAAGCCATTTTTATGTAGTTTTCTTGCCAGCTCTGCCACAGCAATAATTAAACGCTTTTTGAAGCGCACATCTGGCGGGTTGCCTTTCCATGTTGCGCATAAATCTTCTAAAGAAATAATATCGCCCAAGTCTTTAGTAATGATAAAAGATTGCTGAGTCGCCGGATTACAGCCACGCACCCCGTAGCCAACCAAAGGCGTAGTCTCGATGCCAATTTCATTAAGCTTCTGAATAGCGCTTACTTCGGTAAGAGCGCCTAAGATTGGCACTTTAAAACTTAAAAAGCTTTTAAAAATCTCTTTCCAGCCCACGCCAAAGTGCTGCTTAACAAAGTAGCTCTCATCGCCAAACTGCACCTGCACAGTACGCCTACCAGTAACGTTACGGTACACCCGCCCCTGCAACTGCATAACTTGAGCAAAAGCATCCGCGCCTAAAAACTTACTGATAAAAGCTGGCAATTCTAGTCTAGTCACGTGAGTTACCTCTGGTTTGCGCAAGCGCAATAATGTAATCCGCCTCAGCACTGTCTGACGATGTATTCTTAATATTGTTCGTGTAGTGCATGCCATTATCGCGCCATTGTGCTTGCTGCGGCGATTGCAACATTTGCGCTAACGCTTGATTCATCTCAGTTTGGCTATACGGCGCAGACAGCACTACACCGGCATCAGCCTGTGCAATGTGCGGCGCATAACCGCAAACCTCAGTCACCAGCACCGGCAAGCCAGCGGTCATCGCCTCAATCAATACCAACCCCGCCAGCTCAGAGCGAGCAGGATGCGCAAATACATCTGCGCCTACCATTAAATCCGCAACATCGGCACGGCCGCCTACATGCAGACAGCGATGCACAATAGCGCGCTTTTCACAATAAGCCGCGATATTACTATTTGACTCATACTCCCCTATCGCAACCAGCCAAGTTTTATCTTGCAGCGCATTAGGTAAAGCGGCCATGGCGTCAATGACCCGGTCTACCCCTTTGCGCATAAACGCAGAACCCACCGTCAGTACGATGTTGGCATCTGACGGCAAATCAAACTGCTGACGCGCATAACTGCGGCACTGTTCACGATTTTTATTGGCAAATTTGTCCGATGGTATACTGGGAGGGAGCAAATGAAACCTAGCGTCTGGCGTGTTATACCACTGCTGAAAATCCTGTTTTTCGCGCTCTGTAAGTAGCAGGATTTGGCAACTGCTTTCCACGCTCATCACCGCTTTTTCTGCCGCTGCAAAGAAACAATAGCGCCCAGTCAGGCGATAAAACCAAGAGCGTTCTTCATACGCACGCTGAATATAGCAAGGGTCTGCCGCGTAATATACATCCAAACCTGCCATGCGATTAAAGCCAACGACCAGATCCACAGGCTGCTGCTGTAACTTTTGCTGCATTGAATTGATAAGCGACTGATGACGCTGATGGTTTAACCAACCACGGCTCGGCAAAACCTCCACGCGAATGCGCGCATCCGGCATGTCTCCACGCCACTCACCGGTATAGATGGTAACTTCATGCCCAGCGTGCACACAGTCATGCGCGATGCGCAACATATCGCGCTGTACGCCTCCATATGGAAACACTTTAAAAATGAGGAATGCAAACTTCAATGGGCTAGAGGCTTTTTACAGGTGATGAAAAAATCTAATTGTATGCGAAAATGTCACATATGCTGAAACTGCTTATCGTTAAAACTTCGTCATTAGGCGATGTTATCCACAATCTACCAATTATCCATGACATCCGCACGCACTATCCAGATGCAGAGATTGACTGGGTAGTGGAAGAAAGCTTTGCTGACATTCCAAAACTGCACCCCGGGGTAAACCGTGTGATTCCAGTTGCACTGCGCAGATGGCGCAAGGCGATTTTTAGCAAAAACACCTGGTCAGAAATTAAAGCGGCAAAACGCAGTGTTTCCCAACAACCATATGATGTAATTTTAGATACACAAGGCTTGATAAAAAGTGGCGTGATTACATCAATGAGCTATGGGCACAAACATGGCTTTGATAAAAAATCCGCCCGCGAACCACTCGCCAGCCATTTTTACAAAACCAGTCACTTAGTTGCACGTAATCAGCACGCGGTAGCCAGAATCCGCACCTTGGCGGCACTCAGCTTTGGTTACCCTACCCCCACTGACTTACCGAATTACGGCATTGCCGCATCAGCACAGCCTAGCTTAAGCCTCAACGCGCCTTATGTAGTGGGCCTGCATGGCACCAGCCGCGACAGTAAATTATGGCCGGTCACGCATTGGGTCAAATTAGGCATGGAGTTAGCCAAACTAAATTTACAGCTAGTGCTGCCTTGGGCCAGCACCGCAGAGTTTCAACGAGCGCAGCAAATTGCAGGTGCGCTGAACAACGCCATCGTATTGCCAAAACAGAGCATTGCGCAGCTAGCTACCATCATCAGCCAAGCTCAAGCCGCTGTGGGTGTTGATACGGGTTTATCACATTTAAGTGTTGCATTAAGCATCCCTACCGTGGCTATTTACACAGATACCAACCCTGCACTTACTGGCGTTTATGCAGGAGCCCACGCCCCTGCTGTTAACCTTGGCAACATCAATATTATTCCGGAACCGATACAGGTAATGGATGCCCTGAAAAATATTCTATAAAAATTTTGCAAGTTAGCTTGAATTTCAATTCAGCATCCCCACATTCACAGAAGTGTTAATAATGAACCGGGGACAACCATGCAAGACGAACAATCTACGCCGCAACCTGAGCTAGAAACAACAACTGCAAATGTACAAACGCCAGAAGCAAAAATTGCTGAACTGGAAGCCGCACTTGAAGAGGCAAAAGCCAGCGTACTTTATGTAAAAGCCGAAGGTGAGAACATTCGCCGCCGCGCTGTTGATGATATCGACAAAGCACGTAAATTTGCTTTAGAGAAATTTTCAGGCGAGTTACTGGCAGTAAAAGATAGCTTAGATGCAGCGTTAGCCATTGAGGCGACCGAAGTGCAAAGCTATAAAGATGGCGTTGAACTGACTGCGAAACAATTATCCAGCGTATTTGAAAAATTCCACATTGCTGAAATCAGCCCATTGGGTGAAAAATTCGACCCGAACAAACATCAGGCAATTTCAATGCTAGAAAACAGCGGCGAGCCAAACACAGTGACTAGCGTGCTACAAAAAGGCTACACGCTGAATGATCGCGTATTGCGCCCTGCACTAGTGATGGTAGCCAAGTAATTAGTTTTTTATAAATAAAAGCTTTCTATATAAAAAGCACTTGAATTTAGAAAAACAATCACCATCTAGCAAACAAGGTTATCAATTAAGCTGCTTTTAAGCTTCAGCGCTAAAAGCAGTTGGAACAAATTTAAAGTAAAAGGAAATAAAATGGGAAAAATTATTGGGATTGACTTAGGTACAACGAACTCTTGCGTAGCCGTAATGGAAGGCGGCAAACCACGCGTGATTGAAAACGCTGAGGGCGCACGTACTACCCCGTCTATCATTGCATATCAAGAAGATGGCGAAATCTTAGCGGGCGCACCTGCAAAACGCCAAGCCGTGACCAACCCAAAAAACACGCTATACGCGGTAAAACGTTTGATTGGCCGCCGTTTTGAAGAAAAAGAAGTACAAAAAGACATCGGCTTGATGCCTTACACCATTGCTAAAGCTGACAACGGCGACGCATGGGTAGAGATTCGCGGTAGCAAAATGGCGCCACCACAAATCTCAGCAGAAGTTTTACGCAAAATGAAGAAAACTGCGGAAGACTACTTAGGTGAAGAAGTAACAGAAGCGGTCATTACTGTACCAGCGTACTTCAACGACAGCCAACGCCAAGCCACTAAAGATGCTGGCCGTATCGCTGGTTTAGAAGTTAAACGTATCATCAACGAGCCAACTGCAGCTGCGTTAGCTTTCGGTTTAGACAAACAAGAAGGTGACCGTAAAATTGCGGTGTACGACTTGGGCGGCGGTACATTTGACGTTTCTATCATTGAAATTTCTAGCATTGATGGTGAACACCAATTTGAAGTACTTTCAACCAACGGCGATACATTCCTAGGTGGTGAAGACTTTGATAACCGTTTAATCGACTTCTTGGCTGATGAGTTCAAAAAAGAAAACGGCTTAGATTTACGCAATGACTTGTTGGCAAAACAACGTTTGAAAGAAGCGGCTGAAAAAGCAAAAATCGAGCTTTCAGGCGCTCAACAAACTGAAGTTAACCTGCCATACATCACTGCTGATGCATCAGGCCCTAAACACTTAGTAGTAAAAATCACTCGTGCAAAACTGGAATCTTTAGTTGAAGACTTAATCGAGCGCACTATTGCTCCTTGCCGTACTGCATTGAAAGATGCTGGCGTTTCAGCTTCTGATATCACCGACGTGATTTTGGTTGGCGGTCAAAGCCGCATGCCTAAAGTGCAAGAAAAAGTAAAAGAGATTTTTGGTAAAGAGCCACGTAAAGACGTAAACCCTGATGAAGCAGTGGCAGTAGGTGCTGCAATTCAAGGCGGCGTATTGCAAGGCGACGTGAAAGACGTGTTGTTGCTAGACGTAACACCATTGTCATTAGGTATTGAAACACTAGGTGGCGTGATGACTAAACTCATCAAGAAAAACACCACGATCCCAACCAAGGCATCACAAGTGTTCTCAACGGCTGACGACAACCAAAACGCAGTAACGATTCAAGTGTTGCAAGGCGAGCGCGAAATGGCGTCTGCCAACAAATCACTTGGTCAATTTAACTTGAGCGACATTCCACCAGCACCACGTGGTATGCCGCAAATTGAAGTGACTTTTGACATTGACGCTAACGGTATTTTGCATGTTTCTGCAAAAGACAAAGCCACTGGCAAAGAAAACAAAATCACCATCAAGGCAAACTCTGGTCTTTCTGAAGAAGAAATCAAGAAGATGGAAGAAGATGCAATCAAGTATGCTGATGAAGACCGCAAGTTACGTGAACTTGTAGATGCACGCAACGCTGCTGATGGCGCAGTACACTCAGTGAAAAAATCACTGACTGAGCACGGCGATAAATTAGAAGCAGCAGAAAAAGAAGCAATTGAAACTGCAGTTAAAGACTTGGAAGAAGCATTGAAATCAGACGACAAAGCTGAAATCGAAGCAAAAACAGAGGCTTTAACCACAGCGTCACAAAAACTAGGTGAGAAAGTTTACGCTGAGCAACAAGCACAAGCTAATGCCCAAAGCGCCCAACCTAGCCCAGAAGGTGAAAAAACTGTGGATGGTGACGTAGTTGATGCAGAGTTTGAAGAAGTGAAGAAAGACTAATTTTAGCGCTAGCTTATGGTCGACAGTCGTTAGCGTCAAATGATGCTAACGACTTTTCCATTTATCCAGCAAGTCACAACTAACTACTACAGACTACATATATGGCAGCTAAAAAAGATTACTACGAAGTCCTCGGTGTTAATAAGGATGCCTCTGAAGAAGAGATTAAAAAGGCTTATCGCAAACTTGCGATGAAGTATCATCCTGACCGCAACCCGGACAACCCTAAAGCAGAAGATCAGTTTAAAGAGGCAAAAGAAGCCTACGAAATGCTCTCTGACGACCAAAAACGTGCAGCTTACGATCAATACGGCCATGCCGGCGTTGACCAAAGCATGGGTGGCGGTGCAGGCGGCTTTGGTGGCGCAGGCTTCGGCGATGCGTTCGGCGATATCTTCGGTGATATTTTTGGTGGCGGCGCACGCGGCCAACGCAGCAACGTTTATCGCGGTGCAGATTTACGTTACAACATGGAAATCTCGCTGGAAGACGCAGCCAAAGGCACTGAAACCAAGATTCGCATTCCGGTACAAGCCAAATGCGACCCTTGCAACGGCACAGGCGCAAAATCAGGCAAATCACCTGTCACTTGCTCAACCTGTGGCGGTCACGGCCAAGTACGTATGCAACAAGGCTTTTTCTCAGTACAGCAAACTTGTCCTAAGTGTCACGGCACGGGTAAAGTCATTAAAGACGAAGACAAGTGCCCTAGCTGCCACGGTGCTGGCCGCGTTAAACAAAACAAAACGCTCTCCGTTAAGATTCCAGCTGGTGTGGATGAAGGCGATAGAATTCGTTTAAGTGGTGAAGGTGAAGCCGGCGTTAACGGCGGCCCAACCGGTGATTTATATGTTGTGATTCACCTGAAAACCCACGAGATTTTCCAACGTGACGGTGGCAACTTGCACTGCGAAATGCCTATCAGTTTCAGCACTGCTGCACTCGGTGGCGAAATTGAAGTACCAACACTGGATGGTTCAGCAAAAATGAAGATTCCAGCTGAAACCCAAACCGGTGGCGTATTCAGATTACGCGGCAAAGGTATTAAACCACTGCGCTCTAGCGACTACGGCGACTTAATGGTGCATGTGGTAGTAGAAACGCCGGTAAAACTCACTACACGCCAGAAAGAACTGTTACGCGAGTTTGAAGAAAGCACGCAGGCAGACGCTGGCAAGCACAGCCCAAAAAATAAAAGCTGGGTAGATAAAGCTAAAGACTTTTTTGGATAATTAATGTTTAGATAAGTTGTTTAGCTAAACAAAATCTTTATGCTCAAATAAAAAGGCCTGCAATTGCAGGCCTTTTTATTTGACTCATGGCACGTTCTCAGCTTTATAGACAATCCTACCAACATAACAAAAATGAGCTTCTAAAAACTCTTTAATTGATGTCAACTTTGGGCCGGCAGCAGTTATTAATGACCAACCCTACGCTTTAATTAAAACATGACCGCCATAACTTGGTAGTCCACGACTTCAAATTTCTATGTCCATAAAAAAGCCTGAATTATCAGGCTTTTCTACTAGTGCTTTATGCGGCTGGTGCTAGCTGCTTATTGGGTAAAACTATTGGCGATATCTTTCATTTTTTTACGCGGGAGTTAAAAGTAACCACTTGGATTAGATCAAGATTTGATTATCTATACTTAGGCATTTTTAAGACTCATTGCAAGCAAGCATATGCAATATCAAACTACTACTATGCAACCGAACGTTTATTTGAATTGCAGGACATACCACGAAATCGCCGCATGACGGTTAAAGAGTATTTTGAGGAGGCTAGTAATTTCAATACTGAAATTAAAGCGTAGTTGAAGATAATAGCAAGAAGCTTTGAGGATTATCGTTATGGAGAAAAGCCATACAATAAAAGTGAGTTAGAGACTCTCAACTCACTTTACAAAAAAGTCTATCGTACCTTATCCAAGTAACTAGACCTAAAGTAAAGCATAACTTATGACGTCTGCTTGGGGCTGCTCTAAGTGGCTATCTAGCTCAGCCCTACGCGAGCTAGCTGCACAGCAAAATATATCAATTTAAGAACAGATGTGCTTGCATCTGTTCAACTACAGCGCGACGTGATAACTTTCGTATTGCCTTAGTTTCAATATAAATAAGAAGTAAAACCGTTTCTACTAATTAAAAAGGAAAATGTGATGGTGACTACGACAACGAATAGTAATTGTGCTGATACAGGTAAACTCATACTACGTGCAACGCTGGCAATCCTGATTTTGTTACACGGCATTAGCAAGCTAATGAATGGCGCCGACTTTGTGACCGGTTTGATAGCGCAGGCCGGCCTGCCCGCAGCGGTAGGTAATCTGGTTTATGTGGGTGAGGTGCTGGCTCCCTTGCTTGTACTGTTCGGCCTATGGGCACGTATTGGCGGCCTTATCATCGCCATCAATATGGTAGTGGCGATTCTGTTGGTGCATACCGGTGATCTTCTGCATCTTAACCAAACTGGCGGCTGGGCGCTGGAGTTACAAGGCATGTTCCTTGCCACGGCTTTAGCAGTGTTTTTCCTTGGTGCTGGCCGTTTCAGCATTCAAGGCAATGGCAATCGCTGGAATTAACAGAATAAATTGATGATGAAAGCGGATTACTCGTTTCTGTAAGAGTGACTAGCTTTTACTTAGATCAAACTTATATATTTAGCCCCTAAGGCACTAAGCCATGGGGGCTAAATATAGCAATACCAATCGCTGATATGCTTAGTTGGCTACTCTGTGTTATTGATATATGTAAGTAATTAAATATATTGAGATACCTAAAAACTTAGGTATCTAAGCGCAGCATTTAATTAATCAGTTTCAAGCTTCATTAAAACCTCTTCATCAGCAACCATATCTAAGATGTCCTCGGTAAACTCATCGGGACATTCGCTCGACCACTCAGCACCTGCTTTAAAATCTGATGTCATCATAGGCAAGAAGCTCATGTGCATATACTGCCCATTATCCATCTTAATTGCTTGTACTTGGTCGGGATGCTCTACCAAGTCCCATGTGTCAGGAATGTCTAGCTCTAATTGGATTGTTACTAATAGTTTTTTCATGCGGTGTCCTTGCGTTAAGTTTTCTGTATTGATTTGGTCATAAAGATATGGGGCACCTGAAACATTGGTACATGCGCAGGCAATACGGTCTTAATGTTTATTAAATGTACCACTTAACTATATAAATCATTCCTACCCCAAAAACATAGATATAACAAAATAAAGCTTCCGATTAATTCTTTCCTTAATTTCTGGCAATCTTCACTTAAATACACATTCGTTAACACAATGAGTGAGCCAATTGGTGGCATGTCTTGCAAGTTAAGGTTCGCATTTTTACACTTTATCATTTCAGTAAAAATAATTGGTTGTTTCACTAAAAATGCCAAAACAATTAACCAACTACAGAAAAGAGAAGCAATCAAAAAACTAGCAATCATTCGTGATGCTCCTACAATTGAGGAAAGGGAAAAGCTTGAATAAAACCTAAAAAAAAATAATAAAGACATTGATCATTAACTGTCTGTCATTTTTAGCTATAAATACTCTCTTTAAACTCGATTGCTCAGTAAAAAATGGGGTGATTCAGTTGTAGAAGTACCGATGTGCAGTCACTCTGCCGGTTATTTAAATATAAAGAGAGGAAGCATGTCAGAGCAGCCTCTTAATGGAAACATATCTCTGGCTTCTTAATTTGGAATCATAAAGCTGTCTTTAAGACAAAGTTATGCGAGAATCATCCACAACCACTAAAACTGAAAGCTGAAACTCATTTTGAAAACGTTATCGATAGTATTATTTTTACTAGCTTTGTCCGGTTGTAGCAGTATACCAACTGGTGATCGCGACAATTGGATCGGCCATACTGAATCGGGAGAAGCTTCTTTTTACGATGACAAATTTCAGAACCGAAAAACTGCTAGCGGAGAGCGGTATAACCATAGTTTAAAAACAGCGGCTCATAACAAAATCCCTCTCGGTTCAAGTGTAAAGGTAACGAACAAGAGTAATGGAAAAAGCGTCGTTGTGAAAGTAAATGATCGTGGCCCTTTCGCAAAAGGTCGAGTCATTGATCTTTCAAAATCTGCATTCAGTAGTATTGGCAACCCTTCTTCTGGCGTGATAAACGTCAGTATAGAAGTTGTTCAGTAGCACATAACAATTAGCTCAAGCGTGACACGGTTTTTCGGCACGACTTAATCAGATATTTAACGTCTGCTTTGGACCGAAACTGACCCCTCAGATCTAACTATCTTCCACTACTACTTAGGTGCAAACTGGTTCACAACGAATTTAGACATGCCAATTGCTAACTCTTCTTCTCCATAGAAAACTGTACCTAATTTATCTTTGCGCAATAATTCGGACTCATCTTCGTTATGCGTCCTTAGTACAATCTCGATTTCAGGTCTAAGCGCTTTAGCGGTATCCACCATCTTGCGTACATCAATCGGCTCTGGCGTTGCCACTACCAACATAGAAGCATTAGCTATATGCGCCTGGATTAAAACGCCAGGCTCAGACGCATTACCAGAAACGGCAGGGATGCCTTTCTTACGCAAGCCCTCTACAATCGCCCGATTCTGCTCGGCAACCACAAAAGGAATATTATGCTCCTTTAGCTCATTAGCAATCCGGCTACCAACCCGCCCATAGCCCACAAGCACAACCTGCCCTTCTAAATATTTGCGCTCAGTACTCATCGGCAGTTCAGCAAAGGGATCAACTCTTTGTTCTAATTCCCTTGCTACGCTGGAAAGCCCTACTAGCCATTTTCTAAATGGCATAATGGCTGAGAACAACAAAGGATTAATGGCGATAGAAATTAATGCGCCGGCCAGAATCAGGCTCATACCCTCCGCAGGAAGAATACCAAGTGATACGCCTAGACCAGCCAAGATAAAAGAAAACTCGCCAATTTGCGCAAGGCTTGCCGCTACGACCAGCGCCGTATTAAGCGGGTAACGGAATGCCAGCGTAATCGCCATTGCTGCAATTGACTTTCCAACGACAATCACGCCAACGACCGCCAGCACGCTCAATGGCTTAGTTAGCAGAATAGACGGCTGAAACAACATCCCCACCGAAACGAAGAAAAGCACAGCAAACGCGTCTCTTAGTGGCAATGACTCTTGCGCTGCACGATGGCTAAACTCAGACTCACGCATCACCATGCCAGCAAAGAAAGCGCCCAACGCAAACGAAACGCTAAACAGCGCAGCGGCACCATACGCAATACCGATAGCAGCCGAGATCACAGATAGCGTAAATAGCTCGCGCGAGCCCGTTTTAGCCACATGCCAGAGCAGCCACGGTAACAGACGCTTACCGACTACTAACATAATCACAATAAACGCGATCACTTGTAATAGTGTTAGGCCTAGGGTTTGCCAAATTGAAGTTGTTCCTCCATCTACTGCAGTACCGCCTAATAGACTTGCTAATGGAGGTAACAGTACAAGCACTAGCACCGTCAGTAGGTCTTCTACCACTAACCAGCCTATGGTAATTTTAGCATTGATGCTTTGCATCAAGTTTCTCGACTCTAGCGCTCTTAGAAGCACTACGGTACTGGCGCAAGACAATGCCAGGCCAAATACCAAGCCTTCGCCAAACGTCCATCCCCAAGTGTTAGCAACGTACATTCCAAGTATGGTAGCGATACTCATTTGTACAATTGCACCCGGTATAGCGATACGCTTCACCGACATTAAATCATCGACAGAAAAGTGCAAACCCACGCCAAACATGAGCAACATAACACCGATTTCTGATAATTGAGAGGCGATATGGGCATCAGCCACGAATCCAGGCGTAGCTGGCCCAATCAACATGCCGGCGACTAAGTAGCCGACCAAAGCAGATAGCTTAAAGCGCTCTGCAATAAAACCGAAGATTAAAGCTAGGCCAAATCCGGCGGCGATAGTACTAATGAGTGTGACGTTATGATCCATAGGCCTTTACAACTTTATCGAGCTAACTTAAGTTAGCGTTTATTTGAATTATTTTCTTGATTACGTTTTTAGCACTGGCTCGGTATCGTAATATGCATTTCACCTACCCAACACACTAGGTCAAATACATTACCTTACATCACACATACACATCAAGCAGCGCTTTTATTCTGACGGTCAATCTAAATACTGTACCTATAGCAGACAAGGCTAGGCTGCATATCGTTCTTAATGATTAGATTAAACTTTGATATATCGCCCCTAACTCAGCCTCAATATCAGAAAAGTCCTGATAATTCCGCCCGTCACTACGGCCATACCAGTACTTGCTATTCCACTCATCGCCCTCAATCTTGTGCAGCACGGCGTGTAGCCAATTAGCAGTGGGGCTATTGTAATCTTGCGCGATTTGATGTGCTGCATCCCAATCGCCTGATTGCGCGGCCTGCACTGCTTTGAGTAAAACTGCTTTATCCATCATTAACACCCTCAAAAAAATTGAGTTTTTTATGTCTGGGTAGACTTTTCAACTGCGCCTCGGCAACGCTTGCAGTCGAGCGATCTGGATAAGGCTTTGAAGCTAGAATTTTAATAGGCGGGTTGGCGCGGGTATAGCGCGCGCCTTTACCAGCCACATGCGCAGAAAACCTTGATGCTAAATCATTGGTAATTCCTGCATAGTAAGCACCGTTCTTACATTCCAGCAGGTATAAGCACCAAGTCATTTCACTAGCATTAACATGAGTTCTTGTTGGCAATTAAACGGGCAACACCATGCACGCCCATTGTCGATAAGAGTTAAAAAGTACCGGCCTGAATGAACTCGACTTTGTAACCATCTGGGTCTTCAATAAATGCAATCACGGTTGTGCCGTGCATCATTGGACCAGCCTCACGCACCACTTTTCCGCCAGCATTACGCACGGCATCGCAGGCTTTGTAAGCATCGTCTACTTCAATGGCAATATGGCCGTAAGCTTTGCCCATGTCATAGCTTTCTACACCGTAGTTGTAGGTCAGTTCCAGTACTGTATGGTCACTCTCGGCACCGTAGCCCACGAAAGCCAAGGTAAACTGGCCATCTGGGTAATCATGCTGACGTAGCAACTTCATGCCTAATACTTCAGTATAAAACTTAATGGAGCGCTCCATGTTACCAACACGAAGCATAGTATGTAGCATGCGCATTTGCTGTCCTTATTATTAATTAGATGCTGTTAATTGATGATACTTTTCAAGCAGTTGCTCTTTAGATTCCACTTTATCCGGGTCTAGCGGAATACAATCTATCGGGCACACCTGCTGACATTGCGGCTTATCATAGTGCCCTACACATTCGGTACATAAATCCGGGTTGATCTCGTAGATCTCTTCACCCTGATAAATTGCACTATTCGGGCATGCCGGCTCGCACACATCGCAATTAATGCACTCATCTGTAATCATCAACGCCATAAACTAAAGACTCACTTTTAATTTTTTCACAATCGCATCTTCAACTGATTTAGACACGAACTGATCTACCGCACCACCCAACTTAGCTACCTCACGCACCAAGCTTGAAGACACGAACATATACTGCTCGGAAGGCGTTAAAAATAGGGTTTCTAATTTTGGGTAAAGCTTGCGGTTCATTCCCGCTAGTTGAAACTCGTACTCAAAGTCAGAAGCAGCGCGCAGACCACGAATGACTACTTGCGCGGCTTGGTCTTGTACAAACTGCATCAGCAATCCGCTAAAACCAACAACTTTTACATTATCGTAAGAGGCGAATAGATTTTGCGCTAGGGCAACACGCTCTTCTAAATTAAATAAGGTGCTTTTATTGGTACTGCCCGCCACTGCAACCACAACCTCATCAAACAAATAGGCGGCGCGGCGGACAAGATCTTCATGCCCCAGAGTAATCGGGTCAAAAGTACCTGGGTAAACAGCAATGCGTTTTTTAGTTTGTGTCATCGCGCAATTTTATCAGATGATAAAAGACATTACCTGCTTTACTCTGCTTAAATACTTGCCAAGTTTCGTCATCGGCCAACGCATATTCAGCCTCCACATAGACCACGCCTTGTGCATTTAAATGCTTAGCCAGTTGTGCTAACACTTTATTCAGCCAGCCTTGGTGATATGGCGGGTCCACAAAAACCACATCAAACAATTCCTGATTTTTATCTAAAAAAACCAAGGCATCCATGTTAAGCACCTGCGCTGCATCGGCTTTGAGCATAGCCTTATTGTCTAACATCGCGCGATATACTGCGGTGGTTTTCTCTACCAACACCACGGACTTAGCATTGCGCGATAGCGCTTCAAACCCCATGACTCCAGTACCGGCAAATAAATCTAAGCATTTTTTACCGGTTAGGTCTTGCCCAAGCCAGTTGAATACCGTTTGCCTGACACGCTCTGGCGTTGGGCGTAAACCCTGTGCATCAGGGAACTTGAGTAAACGGCTACGCCATTCTCCCGCATTGATGCGTACAGTATTTAGTTTTTTCTCAGCCATATTAAATGCGGTGCTATTGATTGCAATAAAACCGCATTTTACTATTAATTCGCATCACACCCCATTGCAAATCACAGGCTTAGCATTAGGGATGTTGAATACTGCGATTAATTTAAACACAGTGAGATGACACCAAAGTTACTGTGCGCTTGGATCCCCCACAATCACAGTAACAAAATTCTTTGTATTCAAACGGCGATTAAACGCATCTTTAATTTGCGCAGCAGTCACGTTCTCTACATTTTTATTGTACCCATCCAAGTAGGTCAGCGGCAATTTGTAAAAGCCAATCACACTTAGATAATCCAAAATCTTCTTATTACTATCAATACGCATTGGGAAACCACCAATGATATTGGCTTTGGCAGCCTTTAGCTCTGCTTCAGTAACGCCATTTTTAAGAAATTTTTCCAAGGTTTCACGCACTAACGCCAATGCAGCTTCGGCCTGATCTTTTTTCGTTTGCAAACCAATCTGGAACGGCCCTGCCTCGGCCATAGGCATGAAGTAACTGTACACGCTATACACCAAGCCACGCTTCTCGCGCACCTCTTCGGTCAGCCTGGAGACAAACCCGCCACCGCCTAAAATATAGTTACCTACATACAGTGGGAACAGATCAGGGTCATTACGTTTAATGCCTGTATAGCCCAATAAAATATGCGATTGAGATGCAGGGTGTGCAATACGCTGCTCTTTTGCTTGGCTAGGTGTAGTGACAGCGGCAATCGGGGCAGGTGCCGCCGATGCAGGCAACCCAGCACTTAGGCTTTCAGCAATCTGCTGCGCCTGCGCGCGTGTTACGTCGCCAATAATGGCAATGACCGCGCCTTTGGCACCGTAAAACTGCTGGTAAAACGCGCGCAAATCATCAGACTTAATTGCAGCTACTGTATCAATTTCACCGCTGTCATCCAGACTGTACGGATGATTACCATATAGCGCTGACATAAACGCTTTTGTTGAAATACTTTCTGGCTGAGTGGCGGACTCTTGTAAGCCTGAAATAATGCGTGCTTTTTCACGTGCTAGCACTGTATCAGGAAAGTCTGGCTTTTGCAGAATCTGCGTAAACACATTGAGTGCCTGTAATCGCTCACGCTCACTGCTTAAAGTACGTAACGACAACGCAGCACGATCTGCATCAAAACTACCTCCCAATACCGCACCTACGTCTGCAAACTTATTGGCAATTGCTTCATCGCTCATACCGGCAGCGCCCAGCGTCATTAAGTAGCGAGTGATGCTGGCCACGCCAGACTTTTCTGCTGTGTCACGCACACTGCCCGCTGCAAAGTTAACGCTAAGGTCTAAAATCGGCAAGTCATGATTTTCTACAAAATATACGGCTGAGCCGGCAGTAGTTTGCCATTGCTCAATCTTAACCGCTGCTTGGGCGCTGGTTGTAGCAAACATCAGCCCTGTGCTAACAATGAAGAAACCTGATGCCACTATTCTTTTTATATATTGCAAACTCATTATTTTTACCTTAAAAATCAAACTTAAATGCCTAATTAAAGTGTAATGCTTTATTAATGTACGTGCGGTTTACCCTGAGGCTTTGCATTGGGGGAAATCGGCTGCGGGTCTAATGTAGCAATCGTTAGGTTATCTTGGTTCAAGTATTTTTTTGCAACTGCCTGCACTTGCTCTGCTGTAACTGCACGTAACTTATTGGGGTAATCTTCCAGCATCTTCCAAGAGAAGCCAATAGTTTCTATCGTGCCAAGCTGCATGCCTTGATAAAACATAGAGTCGCGTTGGTATACGTCCGCAGCAATCACACCTGCTTTTACACGATCAAGCTCTTGCTGTGAAACACCTGATTTCTTGATTTTCTCAACTTGCTCGATTAAAGCCTGCTCCAACTCAAGCACGGTTTTGCCCTCGCTTGGTGTGCCATCTAATGAGAATAAGCTTTGACGACCACGCGCTAATAAATCGTAGCCCGCGTCTGCATCTATCGCTAATTGTGTATCTCGCACTAGGCTTTGATTTAAACGTGCGGCAGGGTTACCACTTAACACACCAGCTAACACCTCCAAGGCATAAGGCTCCCAATCTGATTCAGGGTTAACTACAGGCGGCACATGGTAGCCCATCAGCAGGTATGGCAACTTTGCTGGCGCTTTAACCACCACGCGCCGCTCGCCCAACTGAACTGGCTCTACTTGTGGCTTACGTTCAGGCAGTGCCTTGGCTTTAATTTTGCCAAAGTATTGTTTTGCCAACTTATAAACATCATCAGCTTTCACATCACCCACCACTACTAACGTAGCATTATTAGGCGCATACCAATTGTGATACCACTCGCGTGCATCAGCAACGGTCATATTTTCCAGATCATTCATAAACCCAATCACGGGGCGTGAATACGGGTGCGCGCGATACGCCACCCCTTGAAAAGCCTCATTCACCTGAGATTGTGGTTTATCATCAGTGCGCCAGCGCCGCTCTTCCATCACCACTTTAATCTCTTTAGCGAATTCCTCTTCACTCAACTGCAGATTCTCCATGCGGTCAGCTTCTAGCTTGAAGGACAGTGGCAAGTGTGATTTTTCCAGCTGCTGAAAATAGCAAGTGTAGTCGGTGCTAGTAAAGGCATTCTCCTTGCCGCCGGCGGCTGCAATCAAACGTGAGAACTGGCCTGCGGGTACGTTTTTTGTGCCCTTAAACATCATATGTTCAAGCACGTGTGCCACACCGGTTTTACCATTCACCTCATCTAAGCTACCAGCGCGATACCACACCTGAGATACGACTACCGGCGCACGATGGTCTTCTTGCACCACCAACTTAAGGCCGTTATCCAGCTTAAATTCTTTAATGAGTGGGTTAGCAAAAACAGTGACAGGCATTACTAACAAAAGTAGTAAAAAGCATTTTGTACGCACAGGACTTAATCTCCAGTTATTGTGATCAATATTCAAAAGCCAGCATCTGCTCGAGAGATGCACTGAATCAGATTTTGGGACAAGGATACCACTGACTTAGTTCAGCCTAGCTAGCATCTCAATAAATTACTGGCTTCTTTTAAGGCAGGTCAATACCAACCCTTAACAAAGCTCAATTAAAAATACATAAACATTCATTAACATACATCAAATGAACTGGTTTGCCGCAAGCGAAATTAAGCTAAAATAGTGCTACTAAACTCAGTTAAAAATTTATGTTCGATTTTTTCAAAAAAGACAAAACGCCTGTTGCCGCAGAGACTAGCCCAGTGGATGCAGCCACAAGCCAAAGCTGGGCTGCTCGCTTAAAGCAGGGCCTAGCAAAAACCAGAAATCAGCTGGGCAATCAACTTGCCAGCATTTTTGGCGGCGGCAAAATTGATGCAGAGGTCTATGAAGAACTAGAGACCATACTCCTCACCTCAGATGTAGGCATCAACGCCACCCAGCATTTACTGGATGATATTAAAAGCCGCGTAAAACGCCAAAGTCTGGATGATACAGTTCAGCTCAAAGCTGCATTAAAAGATGCACTCTCTGACTTACTCTCTCCGCTAGAACAACCTTTAGTCACAAACAAGCACCAGCCATTTATTATTATGCTCGCTGGCGTAAACGGTGCGGGTAAAACCACCACTATCGGTAAATTAGCCAAGCTATTTCAGTCCGAAGGCAAAAGCGTGCTGATTGCGGCTGGCGATACCTTTAGAGCTGCCGCACGTGAACAATTGCAAATTTGGGGCGAGCGTAACAATGTACATGTGGTTGCGCAAACCAGCGGCGACCCTGCAGCCGTGATGTTTGACGCCATCAACTCGGCGCGCGCTAAAAATATTGATATTGTGCTGGCGGATACCGCTGGGCGCTTACCGACGCAAATGCACCTGATGGATGAAATTGCAAAAGTAAAACGCGTGATGGATAAAGCGCTACCTGGTGCACCGCACGAAGTATTACTGGTATTAGATGCGAACACCGGGCAAAACGCAGTATCACAAGTGAAAATTTTTGATGACGCATTAGGCGTAACTGGCTTGGTGCTCAGCAAGCTGGATGGCACAGCAAAAGGCGGAGTGATTGCCGCCATCGCTCAAGCGCGCCCGATTCCGATTCGCTATATTGGCATTGGTGAAGCGATTGACGACCTCAGAGCGTTCAACGCTAATGAATTTATTGACGCGATGATCGAGTCCTAAACTATTTTTAATCCGCGTGCATATATTAAGACTAAAATACCAGCATGATTCAATTTGATAAAGTCACCAAGCGCTACCCGGGTAGCGATGAAATACTCAAAAACATTAGCTTTAATATTGATGCTGGTGAGTTTGTGTTCCTGACTGGCCACTCTGGCGCCGGCAAAAGCACACTGTTAAAGCTGATTGCAGCCACAGAGCGCCCTACTAGTGGCACGGTATTAATTGCCAATCAAAATATCAGCCAGTTAAAACCTTCTGCCATTCCGTTTTTACGCCGCCGCTTTGGTTTGATTTTTCAGGACCACAAACTGCTCTACGATAGAAACTGTTTTGAAAATGTAATTTTACCTTTACATATCAACGGCATATCCGGACAAGAAGCAGCTAAGCGAGTACGTGCAGCGCTAGATAAAGTAGGTTTACTGCATAAAGAAAAGGCGATGCCAATTACATTATCAGGCGGCGAACAGCAACGTTTGGCAATTGCACGCGCAGTGGTCAGCCGTCCGTCTATTCTGCTGGCAGATGAGCCTACCGGCAATTTAGATGCAAGTTACGCAGCCGACATTATGGCAATCTTCTACGCCTTTAACCAAGTTGGGGTCACGGTAATTATGTCTACGCATGATGCCCTAGGCATGAGCGCCACACAAAATCGCGTGCTGCACATTAACCAAGGCTCACTGAGCGAACCGTTACTAAACACATCCAATTTAAACCAAGAGTCGTCCTCTATCGAGCGTTTTACATCATGAGTAACTGGCTAAACCAACATATACAAACCCTTAAGCTGGTACTTAACCGCATGCACGCCAACATGCTGTCAACGTTTATGATTTGCCTAGTGATTGGGGTGGCAATGTGCCTACCTAGCTTATTTTATTTGGCGGTAGATAACTTATCTAAACTTACAGACCACATACAAAAAGACACAGAAATCAGCCTGTTTCTCAATGTAGAAGCTGGCGCTGGCGCGATTAAAACAATTGAACGCCAATTAGCACAAAATGAAGAGATTGAGCGCTTTCACTTCGTGACTAAAGAGGAAGCCTGGCAGCAGCTGCAACTTAAATCGCAAAGTAATCAAGACGTTAATGATGCTGTATCACAATTGGGTAAGAATCCATTGCCAGATGCATTTTTCATTCAGGCTAAATCTGCCGACCCGGATAGCTTGATTCAGCTAAAAGATACGCTGCAAAGCCTACCTAACGTAGAGCTGGCATTACTAAATACCGAATGGGTAAAGCGCCTGTCATCGTTACTAAGCTTAGGTAAAACACTAATCTCTATGATTGCCGGCTTATTAGCGATTGTATTGCTGGTGATTATCGGCAATACCGTACGCATGCAAATCTTGACGCAAAAAGATGAAATTGAAGTGAGCAACCTGATTGGAGCAACCAGCAGCTTTATACGCATGCCATTTTTATATGCAGGGGCGCTATACGGACTATTTGGCGGCTTAATGGCAGTACTGATGCTGATGGGCATAATTCACGTATTTAATCTCTCTATGTCACAAATCGCCCATTTATATAGTAATGACTTCAGTTTATCGCTATTAAATTTACAGCTATTTCTAGCAGTCATCATTACTGCAGTCTGCATAGGCTGGGCAGGTTCATACATTGCCGTATCACGCGCGATTGCAAGTTACAAAATAAACTAGTGTACGCCTCAAGATAAAACACACCAAAACGCCTGAGTACTTCAGGCGTCAAGATCTTATGCATCATCATTAAGCTTGAGTTAAGCTTACGCATGCACAATACATACCATTACCTTCACTTGGAGTTTTTGACTAAGGCTGCAACTTGCCCCTAGCAAATCAAACACACTATGACGAAAAAACTCGGTATTTTTGTATTGTTAACAGCAACATTCTTATTGCTTGCTGCTGTTTTTATTTTCACCAACAATTCGGCAAAAGCTGATATTAATCAGCAAACTGCACGCCAACTACTAAGTGCAGGAAAAATACTTCCATTAGAAAAAATCACGAAACTAGCAAAAGAAATTAAACCTGGTGAGGTGCTAGAAACTGAGCTAGAACACAAAAAAGGCATGTATATTTATGAGGTAGAACTGCTGGATGCGCAGAGCCAAGTTTGGGAAATCAAACTAGATGCAAAAACTGGCAAGCTGATCAAAATGGAACTTGAGGATTAACCCATGCGCCTGCTTTTGGTTGAAGACGACCCCATACTAGGCAAACAATTGCAAACCAGCCTACAGCGCGCCGGCTATGCCACAGACTTAGTCAACGATGGCATAGAAGCAGAAATACAAGGTGAATTAGAGCCTTATGATTTAGCCATTCTGGATTTAGGCCTACCCAAGCGTAATGGCTTGGAGATATTGGCACACTGGCGCAATGTGCAGGTCAACACACCAGTGATTATCCTCACTGCCCGAGGCGGATGGCAAGATAAGGTTGCAGGCTTTAACACTGGTGCAGATGACTATGTCAGCAAACCGTTTCAAATTGAGGAACTGCTTGCTCGTATCAGTGCCGTACTAAAACGTAGCATGCTTAATCATGCAAGCGAGCTGCAATCAGCTCAATTCAAGCTGAACGAGCAGACGCAAACCGTTATATTTGAAGATGGTACTCAGCATAACCTCACGAATGTAGAGTTCAGGTTACTGCGCTATTTTATGCTACACCCCGGGCATATCCTCTCCAAATCGGTATTAACAGAGCATGTCTATGAGTATGATGCAGATAAAGACAGCAACGTGATTGAAGTTTACGTCAATCGCCTGCGCCAAAAGATTGGTAGCCACCTTATACAAACCCGGCGCGGCCAAGGTTATGTGTTTGGGGTGAGTGCTTAATGGGTTCACTTAAAGGCAGGCTGTCATGGAGTATCACGCTTAGCTTGGTGGTGTTGCTATCACTGCAATGGCTGGTGGTTAGTTATGCGATTAATAAACTCAGTGAAGATCAGTTGATTAAGCGCCTGCAGCATGAAGGCGAAAGCCTGCTTGCCAGCGCCAGGTTAAATGCATCCAACCAATTGGAAATTGACGCACAGCGACTAAGCGCCATTTACCAGCGGCCATTCTCCGGTAACTATTATGTGGTCATTTCTGGGCAGCAACGCTTAATTTCTCGCTCACTGTGGGATACCGACATGAATATCGGCCCCTTAGCAGCCGGTGAGCAGCAATTACTTTATAGCCAAGGCCCGGAACAGCAGTCGTTACTGATTGTGGCACATGGCTACCAAAAACAATCCCTGCCAATTACGATTGCAATCGCTGAAAACCTGGACCCGATAAAAGCCAGCATTGAGCGCTTTCAGCTGATTTATGGCGCAATCTCACTGCTTGGCCTAATCCTGTTGTTGGCTATACAACGGCTAATGATACAGCGCGCGCTTTTACCACTAAAAGAGATGCAGAGTGACATTGCCAAACTAGAGCGTGGTGAGGCTGACCAAATTGCATCAAAAGGGCCAGATGAAATTGCACCGCTGATTACAGAGCTTAATCATTTACTGCATACAGTCCAGCAGAAATCTAAACGCTCCCGAGAGTCTTTAGGTAACTTAGCACACGCACTCAAAACCAAACTCACACTACTGAACCAAACAGCGGAACGCACAGAAATTGATGGCCTACCTGAGATTCGTGCATCCATTTATGCGGTGACAGAGTCGCTTGACCAAATTATCGAACGTGAACTGAAACGCGCACGCTTAATGGGGAATGCAAAACCTATGCAACAGGTGGATTTAAAAACCGAGATTGCTCAGCTTACGCATACCATGCGTATGATTTATCAAACCAAAACCGTTAATATCACGTGGGAAATCGCAGAAGGAACGCGATTTCATGGCGATGGTGAAGACCTATTAGAAATATTGGGCAACTTGCTGGATAACGCCTGTAAGTGGTGCACACGTAATGTGTCACTTACAGTAACAGGCAATGACGCACCCATTTTTGTAGTAGAGGATGACGGTCCAGGTTGCCCGGCACATGAGCTGAATTCCCTTACTCAACGCGGCTTTAGAGCGGATGAAACGGTTGCCGGCAGCGGCTTGGGACTTGCCATCGTATACGACATTGCAAACAGCTACGGAGCTAACCTAAGCTTTAGCCGCTCAGCCGCACTTGGCGGCTTACGCGTTGAAGTTAGATTCAGCCCACGCACTACTTAAAACCACTCGCGGCTCACATCACGTACCGCACCGGTTTTCGCATCGACTAATACTTC
The DNA here is from genome assembly GCF_036401095.1 of Methylotenera sp. GTDB lineage: Bacteria > Pseudomonadota > Gammaproteobacteria > Burkholderiales > Methylophilaceae > Methylotenera. The sequence goes on along the minus strand of NZ_DASWWA010000016.1, from coordinate 84,421 downwards.
CCACTCGCGCCCATCGGCATCGACTATTTCAAACTCGTAATACCAGCCTTTGCCAAACTTTCTATTTTCCAGATCTACATCGGCAACCGCGCCAGGCTTTGCAGCCAACGCTTTTGTTTTAGCCTGCTCTAAGGTAATTAAACCTAGCTCTTTAGAAATAGCTTCAATTTCATGAATATCATCATCAGCAAATGCTAAAGGCGATAATAAACTCAGCGAAAGAAGTGAAACTAAGGTAAATGTAGAGATTGGTTTTTTCATGATGTAACTCCTTTAATAAATGGTGACATCACTTTATGCGCCAAAGCTTAAATCAAGCTTAAAAAGTCATCACAACAAACACTTAACATTTATCACTATCAATGCATCTTTAAATATCCCAAAGCAGGCCCGTGATACTAACAACATTCAAACACTGCCAAATAGCTTGCCTAGTTAACCATATACTTAATAGGGTCACTTTACCTGTACTGACAATTTTGTTAGAGTTAACCCATGTACTAAACCTAATATTTCAAACAGCTGACAGACAGGCAAATGCCTTCTCCTTGATGTAGAAATTTGGCGTATAGTCAATTGTCATATGCAGTGACAAGAACTGAGAAAATACTTGTTCACAAAACTACACATCAAAGACGACCTAGGCATCGCTCAAGCGCTCACTTGGCGTTACGTCCTTGCACTCTCTCTCGTCGCAACACTCTCAACCGCCGCATGGTATAGCCTAGAACTTGTCATATCCGAACAAAATAGCACAGCTGCTGTCGTTAACATAAGTGGGCGACAACGGATGTTAAGCCAACGTACTGCCCTGTTTGCTAATTTATTAGTCACAGCACCCAGCAGTGAACGTGCAGCGATTCGCCTCAAGCTGAAAGAGTCTGTTGAACTAATGGCGACCTCACATCACGGCTTGCTACATGGCAATCCAGCCATGAGGCTACCAAGCACCATGTCTCCAGCCATCAAGGCCATGTATTACGATGGAGAGCAGCCACTTAACCAACAAGTAAGAACCTACATCAATACGGTACGCGCATTGATTGCTGCAGATAATGAAAAACTGGCAATAGACAATCCGGCATTGCGTTATATCACGCTCACAGCTCCCGGCACGTTAGTTTCTTCACTAGATAAGGCAGTACATCAATATCAATTAGAAGGTGAAGCAGCTATCACGCGGTTGGAAAAAGCGGAAACCACTTTATGGATTGTGACCTTGCTTTTGCTTGCACTAGAAGCAATGCTGATTTTTCATCCATTTATCAAACACATCAAAGTAGTGGTTGGTAAACTCAAGCGGGCTAATGACGAGATTCTGCTCAATCAGGAAACCCTCGAAGAAAGAATTAAGCAGCGCACCGCCGAGCTTGCGAATAGAAGCAAAGCACTGGCAGAAAGCGAGCAGAAACTATCTGTGCTGCTAAACAATACCAATATACATATGTGGGCGTTTGACGGCAGAGTGTTCACCTATACAAATAAGCAGTGGTTTGATTTTACCGGACAAGATCCAGAAAACAGCCTCACCAAAGAAAAATGGATTTCGGTGGTACACCCGGAAGATATAGCAGAGGCGCAAAAAATCTGGCAAGTGGATTTTGAAAAGAAATCTAGCTATGACCATTACTTTAGATTAAAACGGCACGATGGCGTGTACCGTGATTTCTATTGCCGTGTCACTCCAATTAAAGACGAAACCGGAGCACTGCTGTATCTGCAAGGCCACAATTTAGACATTACAGACCGTAAGCAGCTAGAAGATGAAGTACGTCAATTGGCATTTTACGATGCGCTCACCACACTCCCCAACCGGCGCCTGCTGAAAGACCGCTTAAGCCAGACCATGGCATCCAGCAAACGTAATGGCCGCTACTGTGCGCTGATGTTTTTGGATTTAGATAACTTCAAACCCATCAATGATACTTATGGCCATGCATTTGGTGATGCGTTATTGCTAGAAGTAGCAGAGCGCATCAAAAGTTGTGTGCGCCAAAGTGACACCGTTGCTCGATTTGGCGGTGATGAGTTTATCGTGCTGCTCAACACTTTAACTACCGATAAAGAAAAATCTGTACAGCAAGCCAACCGTATTGCAGAGAAAATACGTAAAGCATTATTAGCGCCATATTCACTGTCATTAAATACCAATGACAACAAAACAAAAATTGAGCATCTATGCTCAGCTAGCATAGGCGTTGTCGTATTTGTTAGCCATGAGTCAAATGAAGATGAAGTTTTAAAACGTGCAGACGATGCCATGTATGCGGCAAAAGGCGCGGGTCGCAACCAAATTAGACTTGACAGCGACTTCATTTAGCCACCACAAAAACCTCAAAATATTGAAATCTTGGGCCAATAAATTGCGCCCATAAAAAAAATATCATTTTTATTTAAATTAAGTGAAAAAGGTGTTGATAACATGCCGCATTATCTGTAATATGCGGCCTTCGTTAGTGCTGCAGGGTGCTTAGCTCAGTTGGTAGAGCGTCGCCCTTACAAGGCGAATGTCAGCGGTTCGACCCCGTTAGCACCCACCAAAAACTTGCACTGACGAAAATTTGAGCTTTAACTGAATATGTACTGATTTTATCAATACATAAAGTTCAAGGAGTGGTAGTTCAGTTGGTTAGAATACCGGCCTGTCACGCCGGGGGTCGCGGGTTCGAGTCCCGTCCACTCCGCCAATATTTTAAAACCCTTATAAGTGAAAACTTGTAAGGGTTTTTTCTTTTGCACTTATCAAAAAGCTGCCAACGTTTTCCTGTGCTAAGCTTGCAAATGTTATAAAGCAGGCTTATCGCCATACTGCTAGGCAGGATGGCTGACGATATAAGCGCCCCTATTACCCTACTCCAACTTTTATATAGATTGCGCCTCTGCAACCGGCATCAATATATAGTGTATGCCGGTATCGCTAAACATTTGCTTGAGTTCGATCACCAAGCTTTGTAACTCGGCAAAACTGGCATGTATCATAAACTGCACACGTTTTTGGCGGCCTGCAACCTGCTCCACCAAGCTAAGCTCGGCATGCTGCCTGCCATGCCCGTTGACATTACTTGTAGTAAAACCAGACACCTGATCTTTTTGTAACAGTAAATCCACCAATGTTTCTTCTAAACTCACTGGCGCCATAAGTATTAATAATCCTTGCTCACTTGGATACTGACTCATTTTGCCGCCCCATTAAAAAACCTGCGATAAAAGATTGGCAACAACACCAATGTAAGCGCTGTAGAGCTCACCAGCCCGCCAATCACCACAATGGCTAAAGGCCGCTGAATCTCAGAGCCTGGCCCAGTTGCAAATAGCAAAGGAATTAAGCCAAAAGCAGCAATGCTGGCAGTCATCAACACAGGCCTTAACCTGCGCTTTGCACCTTCCACCACGATAACCAGCATTGCCATACCCTGCGCCTGCAACTGGTTAAAATAACTAACCATCACCACACCATTTAGTACAGCAATCCCAAGCAATGCGATAAAGCCTACAGAGGCAGGTACGGATAGGTACTCCCCTGACAACCAGAGCGAGAATACGCCACCTATCATTGCAAACGGGATATTAGACAAAATCAATACTGACTGCTTCACTGATCCAAATGTCGCAAACAGCAATAGGAATATCAATCCGATGGCGACCGGCACCACAATAGCTAAACGTGCAGATGCTCTTTGCTGGTTCTCAAACTGCCCACCAAACTTTGCCGCATAGCCTTCATCAAATTTAACCTCTGCCTGCACACGCTGCTTGGCTTCCTCCACAAAACTCACCAAATCACGATCACGCACATTGGCTGTTACCACCACGAAGCGTGCGCCGCCCTCCCTATCGACCTTCACAGGACCCTCTTCACGCTCAATTCTGGCCACAGCGGAAAGTGGTATATTTGTACCATTGTCCAGTGTCAGCATTAAATTGCCAAAGTCTGCTGGAGATGCTCGTAAATCCTGACTGCCACGAATCAACACCGGAGTGCGCTTTTGCCCCTCCTGCACCACACCCAACTGCTTACCTTCAAGCTGGGCAAGCAATATGGCCTCTATCTCGGTAACGCTTAATCCTAGACGCCCTGCCGCCATTCGATCAATTTTGATTTGCAGATACTGCACACCACTGTTTTGCGGGGTGTATACATCCTGGCTGCCAGGAATAGACGTTAAAATTTTAACAATCTGCTGTGCCTTTGCATTCAGTGTCGCTAGATCTGGTCCAAAGATTTTAATCGCCAGATCACCACGCACGCCTAATATCATTTCATTTACACGCATATCAATCGGCTGTGTAAAACTAAAAGCTAGGCCCGGTAACTGATTCATCACTTTACGTAGCTCATCAATTAGTTGCTCTTTGGTCGCTATACGCCACTCACGCATGGGGTTTAATATCAAAAAGTTATCCGTTTGATTCAAGCCCATTGGGTCCAACCCTAAATCATCTGAGCCAACACGTGAATACACGCCTTTCACTTCTGGCACCTGGCTTAATATCGCACGCTGCACATTCATATCGGTGATGATGCTTTGATTAAGGTTAATCGACGGCAATTTCTCTACCCCAATGATAATGTCACCCTCATCCATCACCGGCATAAACGTCTTACCAATCTGGGTATACACCACGCCGGTGAGTGCAAGCATTACCAGTGCAGCAATCACAATCACCTTGGCATGGGCTAAACACCAAATCAATATAGGCTCATAAAGGGCCAGCGCTTTACGCACCAGCCATGGATTATCGTGGCTCACTTCTTTTAGCAAGAATGAAGACAGCATAGGAATCACCGTCAGCGACAATAAGAGCGAACCTGCTAATGCAAACATAATGGTCAAGGCTACTGGGGTGAATAACTTGCCCTCCAAGCCCTGCAGTGTGAGTAAAGGTAAAAATACCGTGATAATAATTAGCACGCCAGCGGTAACCGGCACGCTAACCTCACGTACTGCCCGATAGATAATATGCATACGTGGTAATGTGCCAACCTGCTTTTTATCTGCCAGATGCGAAACCACATTTTCCACTACCACTACCGCTGCATCCACCAGCATACCGATAGCAATAGCGAGCCCACCCAGACTCATTAAATTGGCAGACATACCAAAACTGCGCATCAATAAAAAAGTAAACAATGCAGCAAGCGGCAGAATAAAAGCAATGGTGAGTGCTGCTCTAAAATTACCCAAAAACAGTACCAGTAAGATCAACACCAGCACTACGGCTTCAAGCAAAGCCTTGGTCACGGTATTAACAGCACGTTCAACCAAACCGCCCCTGTCATAAAACACATTAATTTTGACGCTTTTAGGCAACTGCGGCGCTATCTCTGCCAGCTTAGCTTTTACACCTTCAACCACTTTTTGCGCATTGGCACCTCGCAAGCCTAACACCAAGCCCTGCACTGTTTCATTCTGACCATTGCTGGTCACGGCACCATAGCGCGTAATTGATCCAATACGTACAGTCGCAACATCAGCCACCCGCACCGACATGCCATGATCTGTACGTACCACGGTGTTTTCAATATCCTGAATGGTTTTAAACCCACCCTCGGAGCGTACCAGTAAAGAACCTTCCCCATCGTTCAAGCGCCCAGCGCCACCGTTTCGATTGTTGGTTTGTAGCACTTGCTGTAACTGATTAATCGCCACACCTCTTGCGTACATGCGAGCATTGTCCGGCACGATTTCAAAACTACGCACTAAGCCGCCTAGCGCATTAACATCCGCCACACCTGCAACTGTGCGTAACTGCGGGCGAATCACCCAATCCAACAGGCTACGTCGCTCCTGCAGACTCAGTTCATCGCTCTCCACGGTGAACATAAACATTTCACCTAAAGGTGTAGTCATGGGCGCCATACCGCCGGACACATTGTCCGGTAAGTTAGACCAGACAGCATTTAAACGCTCCGACAGTTGCTGCCTAGCCCAATAAATATCTGTACCATCTTCAAAATCAATTGTGATGTCAGTAAGTGCATACTTAGCGACAGAGCGCACCCCCACCTGATGCGGTATACCTAACACTTCAACCTCTATCGGTGCAGTAATTCTTGCCTCGACTTCTTCTGGCGTCATACCAGGAGCCTTAACTACAATCTTAACCTGTGTGGAAGATACATCTGGAAAGGCATCAATTGGTAACGCCCGATAAGCAACCGTGCCGGCTACGGCCAAACCTAGCGTGGCAATTACCATAAGCAACCGTTGCGTCAGGGCAAACTGAATCAGCTTAGCTAACATCACTCACCTCCCAACCCCAACCAGGTACCTTTAATTGCAGAAACACCAGTCACTGCGATTTTCTCGTTACCGGCAAACGGCGCATCAACCACAGCCTCGTCCACCTGCTCAGAAATAACCGTCACGTTAATCGGTTTAAAGCCAGCTTTCGTTTGCACAAATACCAAGGCACGGTTACCTTGTCTTGCAAGTGCGGACTTAGGCACACTAAAATACTTAGACTGGTCGCCTAAGTTGATTTCAGCTTCCACAAACTGCCCCGGCGATAATTTCTCCGCACCTTTGGTAATTTCAGCTCGCAAATGCAGCGTCTGGTCAGCCTTATTAACACTACGAATCACGGCAATAAGATGCCCACTTGCTTGTAGCTTAGGCACCTGTACTTGCATCCCCTCTTTCACAAATGGTAAGCCTTCAAGTGGCGCATGAATCTCAAGCCACAGTGGAGCCAGTTTGGCAATTCGGTATAAAGGCATAGCCATATCAACACGCTGCCCGGTTGTCACCATTTGCTCTAGCACTTGTCCGGAAATTGGCGCAACTAAACTAAGGCCGCTAGCCATCCCAGTTGATGGGCTTAGCTTTGCAATCGCGTCGTCACTTACACCAGCCAACCTTAACACTTGCCGACTCTGCGCTAAATTGGCACTAGCCTCATCATGCGTACTTTCGGTTTCTAAATAACGGCGCTGAGCAATAACGCCTTCCTTTAATAACTCCGTGTCACGTGCCAATGCCTTTGCAGCTAGCTTGTTCTGCGTTAACGCCTGCAGATAATCACGTTGTAAACCTAGCAAGTCGGGGCTGATTAAATGCGCAATTACTTGCCCTTTTTTAACCGTCTGCCCTGCTGCAACATGCATCTGATCTAACAAACCGGACTGTGGTGCGCTGACAATGCGCTCCTGACCAACTGGAATCACTATTTCGGCCGGAAAGCGGCGGCTGCTTAATAAAGTATTTTTACCGATGGGGGCAACTATTACACCCAGACTTTTTTGTTGCACCAGGCTCATCACAACATCAGCAGCCAGCACATTGCCGCTAAACAATACAAGCGAGGTGATTAATACGAGAAAATAGTTCACGAAAGCACTCCTAAAAAAGCAGAAAACTATTCGCGACAAGCACGAATATTAAATCTAGAGCTTTTAGGAGAATAGGGGTGGAGCGCGCGGCCCCGCTACAGACTGAAGAAAAGGAGGAATACTAATATGCGCCGTAAACGCATATTTATAACGCCGAATAGAAATGGCGAGTAAGGGAATAATAAATAACACCAAAAACAGAGGCACCGGTAATGCCTCTAAATTTTTAGTTTTAGTTAAAGCTTTATCCACCCCAATCACCTGTACATCATTGACGTTCTTAAACGTGTGTACTGTATCTAATGACTGAAACAGTCCAGCTTCATGCATGTGCAAGCCATGCCCATAAGCGGGGGTATCTGCCTGCACATGCGCATGGATAAATGGGGTAAAGGCTTGCAATATCGCAAACCAAACCACGACCACCATCAATAGTTTTTTATGCAAACCTTTGAACATGGAATAAATGTATCAGCTATTGAGGGTGATGACAAACGATGTATTTAGTAGGTTCTTTTTCTAGGCGTGAAAGTATGATGGTTATCAATATGCCTAAATGTGATGCGGCCATTGTTCACATCATAAGGAGATAGCTCCAGCGTAACCTTATCACCCGCCAAAATGCGAATATGGTTCTTTTTCATCTTACCACCTGTATACGCGATCAATACATGACCGTTATCTAAGGTCACACGATAACGTGAATCCGGTAAAATCTCAGTTACCACACCGCTCATTTCAATCAACTCTTCTTTTGCCATTGCTTTGCTCCAAAATCATGTAAGACCCGTGTTAAAGCAAAAAGCGAATCAAAAGTTGATGCAATCGTAAAACGTTGGGAATATTGAGTATAAAATAGTTTACGCAAGCACTACTTAACGCACGCGCACTATAGCCCTAGAAACCTAATTTAGCAAGCTAATCAGTTAAATAAGTGCCTGATTTTAATAACTATCAAGTATACCCCTACAAAGATAATTCAAATTGTGCTTGACAGCCTGTCAATTTGTCCGTAAAAAGCAATGTAGGCGTTTGAATTTTTAATTTTTTAGTCTTTCGTAGATTGATTGCATTTAAAAACCCGAACTTTCAGGGTGCCTCCCTTTTTTAAAAAGTATGGAATAAGATATGGCAACAGGTTTAGTAAAATGGTTTAATGACTCTAAAGGTTTTGGTTTCATTACTCCTGACGCAGGCGGTGACGATTTATTCGCACATTTCTCAGCTATCAACGATAGCGGTTACAAAAGTTTGAAAGAAAACGAACGCGTATCTTTCGACGTGACTGACGGACCAAAAGGTAAACAAGCTTCTAACATTCAGAAGATTTAGTACTTAAAGAATCCATTTAAAATGACCCTTTATCGGGTCATTTTTTTTGCCTATAGATTTAGTATTTGCACTATCAAGCGATGAACGTTTATTCTTATACTTAATATAAAAATTGACTCCAAAGTAAGATGGTGGCTTGTTACAAGCGTGACATCATGTAACAATCACCCAAAAGGATTAATCAGTCGGATCTTATGGAACAAAAACTAACACCACTTGAAATTGCTCGCCAAACTTTAATTCAGCTATCAAAGAGCCAGAAACCGCCTACGCCGGAAAATTACAGCAAAGTTTATGATGAGATTGCAGGCGGCGCTTCATCCAATGGCAAAGCTTTACTAGATGTCACACTCAACAAGATACTGGTAGAAAAAGGTAAAGAACATCCCAAATACGCAACGATTGCAAAACGTATTCCAAACCTGATTGAAAAGAACGACGCGGTTAATCTGGATGCACAACTGCGTGCACTGATTATTAACGATGCAGATAGCGATGTGCAGTGGGCGCCGCTATTACGCTATTTACTTAAACAGCTAGAGCTTAACCATACAGAACTGACCCCATCAAGCAAACGAGAGGGTTTAAATCGTGTCATCTCTACATTTGGCAATGATCCGGCTCAACTGGCTGAAAAGCTTCAGACCCTCATCACCTCATGGGGCGAGGGCAAAGCTGCAGATATTGAAATATCGGCCAACCATACACCAGCACCCAACCATCATGATGTAGAAAGTGCCAAACAGGTGCTGCATTACGCAGACCATAACGGCTCTACCCCTACTGCCGATATCGCTATTGCCTGGCGTGACATACTGGTAAGAACCATTCGTATTATTGTCATGCCAAAATTCGCAGATTCGCCCAGTGCCGCAAATCGTGTGGAAGAGCTGATTAAACAAGCAGAGTCTGCACAAACCTTAGAGCAAATCGAAGAACTGAACGGCGCATTACGCTCAACCCTACTACGCGCAGAAATGCAAACTGACGCACAACGCAGAATGCAGGAAGCGCTGATTGAAATATTACGCCTACTTGTTTCCAGTATGGCGGAACTGACCATTGAAGATGAATGGCTACATGCACAAATCGCTATCGTTAAAGAGATTGTCTCTAAGCCTTTAAAAATTGACACAGTGTATAACGCCGAAAGCAGCCTGAAAGAGCTCATTTTCAAACAGGCGCAAATTAAACCCGGCCTGATTGAAGCCAAAGAAACTCTGAAAAGCATGGTGAATACTTTTGTCAGCAGATTAGCAGACATCACTTCATCTACCGGAAACTACCAGAGCAAGATTCAGGAGTACCACAATCAAATTAATGCCGTAAACGATATTACTGAGCTCAATTCGATACTAGAGCATTTAGTAGACGATATTGGCGAAATGAATACTGAGGCCAAGGCTAACCATGAGACGCTGCTAGAGTCTCAGAAAAAGGCGCAAGAGGCCGAAAAGAAAATCAACGAGCTGACACTCAAGTTGGATTATATTAGCGAAGCAGCCCATGAAGACTTCCTCACAGGCGCTTTAAACAGGCGCGGTATGGATGAGGCCTTGATTCGTGAATTTGAGCGCTCAGACAGGCACGGCACGTCGCTATCGCTGGCGATGCTGGACGTTGATCACTTCAAAAAAATCAATGACACCATGGGACACTCTACAGGCGACAAAGCGCTGGCCCATTTATCTAAAGTGGTAAAAGGTATTTTGCGCAGCACCGATGTTTTGGCGCGCTACGGTGGCGAAGAATTTGTAATTCTGCTGCCAGGCTCCAACCAGAATGATGCAGTCACGGTGGTGTCTGGCTTGCAGCGTGACCTTACCAAGAACTTTTTCCTACACAATAATGAACGTGTGCTGATCACATTCAGCGCAGGCGTTGCAGAACGCGTGCACGGTGAGTCTGTAGATAGCGTTCTGCCAAGAGCAGATGCCGCACTATATTTAGCGAAGCAATCCGGGCGCAACCGCGTTGTAGGGGCAGAGCCACCCAAAGCGCATACTGAATAAAATCTCGTGAATAGTATCTAAGCTAAGATACGTTGCATGCTTTCAGCACTTTAATCGAAAGCAAGTAGTTTAGGGGCCTGTAGAGAAGTAAGCATTCACAATTGAGCATAAAAAAAGGGCCAACCTCGCGGTTGACCCTTTTCTTTTATGACAGAATACTCAAACAGCTAGGCCTGCTTAAGTACCCATTTCACAATCGTTTTAATATCATCATCTTTCACTTGCGGGCTATTAGGTGGCATTGCCATTTTGCCCCAAACACCACCGCCACCAGCTTTTACTTTTGCAACCAAACGTGCTTCTGCAGTTGCATCGCCTTTATATTTAGTTGCTACATCTTTGTAAGATGGGCCAAGAATCGCATTCTGGATTCCATGACACATCAAACATCCGCTCTTTTGTGCAAGACTTTCTGCTGGATCAGCAGCATTAGCCGCCTGTGCACTAAAGAGCAATGCACTTAATAAAACTGTTTTCTTTAATAGAGACATTTTATATTTCCTTATGACTTAAAAAGTTACAGACTAAATACGTTCATTGCGCCGCCACCAGGTGCAGCGTTGTATTTCACTAGATCTTTATAACCACCGGCAGCACCCAAGCCATCAGTCGCGTTAGTTAAACCTAGGTTCATTGCCACGCCTGCCCAGCCACCAATACCAGATAGCACGCCTACATACTGCTTACCCTTATTGCTGTAAGTGATGGCATTACCTACTACGCCTGAACCTACTTGGAATTTCCACAACTCTTTACCATTGTTAGCATCAACTGCTTTAAACCAGCGATCCAATGTGCCGTAGAACACTAAGTTAGTTGAGGTAACCAATGCACCGCCCCAAGCTGAGAACTGCTCTTTTTTATACCAAGCTGATTTGCCTTTTAAACCATCCCAAGCCATAAAGCCACCCATCACACCATCAGGCCCTGGGAACATGGTTAAGGTTGAACCTACCCATGGCTGACCTGCAACGTATTTAGATTCCACTGGCTCATACGTCATACACACATGGTTAAGCGGTACGTAGAACATGCCTGTTTTTGGTGAAAATGCAGCAGGCTGCTGGTCTTTTACCCCAAGTGCAGAAGGACAAATACCCTGTGCGTTGTAATCTTGGTGAGTTGAGAATTTAGGATCTTTATTCGGTATACCAGTTTTAAGATCTACATTAAATGCCCAGTTCACAAACGGATGCATTTTGTTTGCAACTAGCAATGAGCCATTAGTACGGTCGAATGTATAACCAAAACCGTTACGGTCAAAGTGGCTAGCTAATTTCTTGCCTTTAGCTTCCCACAAGATGATTTCATTCATGCCATCATAATCCCACTCGTCATGCGGCGTCATTTGATAGCCCCATTTCGCCTCGCCAGTATCTACATCACGTGCAAAAATCGTCATAGACCATTTGTTGTCACCTGGACGTACGTCTGGGTTCCATGTACTTGGGTTACCAGTACCGTAGTACATCAGATTTAGTTTTGGATCATATGAGTACCAACCCCAAGTCGGGCCACCACCGTTTTGCCAGCCGTCTTTTTTGGCTTGTGGTTTCAACCAGGTTTTCATACCTAGGTCTTTTTCAGGGAACTTTAATTGATCTTTAGGTAAGGCTTTAAATGAACCGCCAATTTTATTACCGCCGTTAACATCTTGGTAAAGTGATAACGCACTGTAGTGCGGATTATCTTTATTGAAGTCATTACCGATCAATACATCTTGGTCTGAGCCTGTGCTATATGCACGCCATACTAAAGCACCATCTTTAATGTTGTAAGCGCTGATATAGCAACGTACGCCGTATTCACCACCTGAACAGCCTGTGATTACTTTATCTTTAATCACATGCGGTGCGTTGGTGTTTGATGCGCCCTCTTTAGGGTTTGTTACTTGGGTATCCCATAGTTTTTTACCAGACTTAGCATCTAAAGCGACTAACAAGCCGTCATTTTGTTGCAGGAAAATCTTGCCTTCGCCATAGCCTAAGCCACGGTTAACGTTATCGCAGCATAGTAAAGCCTGTGTTGATGGATCTTGTTTCGGGAAATAAGACCAAAGAATTTTTTGGTTGTCGTTAAGATCAAGTGCGTAAACATTATTAGGGAATGCTGTATGCACGTACATAACGCCATTCACTACCAGCGGCGCGCCCTCATGCCCACGGTTAACACCAGTTGCAAAAGTCCAGGCAAGTTTCATGTTTTTCACATTGCCTTTATTGATTTGGCTCAATCGGCTGTAACCAGAATTGCTAAAATCTTTACGTGGGTGCACCCACTGATTATCATCTTTCATGAGAGTTGATAATTCATCTTCAGCAAAAGCTGGAGTACTTAGCATGCCAAACAGGCCTGCACTTAAAGCTAGGCTAACGCCAAATTTACGTTTAAATAGATGATTCATGTTGCATCCCCAAATTATAAAATTATTTAAGTTCTGTATTACTAATCTCATGCATTGAAACGATATTGGTAACAGTGCTAATATTGCAACAGGCATGCCAACACAATAAAAAGCCGCAAAATTAAATAAACTTTTATTAAAATTTTATTAAAAATCAATGAACTAAAATTTTCGTGGGAACAAATGCTTTTTCTGAGTAGAGAGCATTTAACTTTTGATACTGTGTCAGAATTGAACAGTTGTCACGTGACAGTTGTTCAATTAAATTAAGGTAGTTAGCCAATATATGAGTAATGCTGCAACAGATAAAACCCCTGCCATTCTGCAAGCCAGAAACGAGTTTCTGAGCAATGGCAACGTAGAGCAAGGGGCGATTGCAGAAGCGATTGAACGCTCATGGCGACGCTGTCTGGCTAATGGTATCGATACCAACTCGCCTTCTAGTTTAGAAGTAGTCACCGCACAGGAGCTAGCGCTCAAACGCGAGCAAAACCAGCAACTGCTTAAACTTGCGCAGCCTGAGATGGAAACGCTAAACGAGCAAATCGCCCATACCCGTAACGTAGTGATACTGACCGACGATGAAGGTGTGATTCTGCATAGTCTGGGCGGCCACCACTTTTTAAATGAGGCACAACGCATCGCCTTATCTGCCGGCGCATCCTGGCATGAAGACCACAGAGGCACCAATGCCATTGGCACGGTGCTGATTGAGCAATCCGCACTTACCGTGCAAGGTGCTGAGCACTTCATGTCATACCATCACTCGTTAAGTTGCTCAGCTGTGCCGATTTTTGGGGCTGAGAATCAGTTAATTGCCACGCTGGATGTCTCCAATGACTCCAATATGTCGCAACAGCATACGCTGGCGCTGGTGAAGATGTCTGCGCAGATGATTGAAAACCGCTTATTCTTGGCAAGCCACCAAGGCGAGATCGCACTGCATTTCCATGCGCGCCCAGAGTTTATTGGCACGCTATGGGAAGGTGTGGCTATCTTTACAGACGGCGGCCAATTAGTTGCGACCAATCGCAGCGGCCAATTCCAGCTGAGCCTAAACACCAGTAAAGCAGCATCACAGCAAGGTATTAACTTCAACAATCTGTTTGATATCCCGTTCGCAAGCCTATTAAGGCAAATAGGCGCGACTGATAAATTAATCGTGCCATTAAGATTAAACAATGGCGCGCGTATTTATGTGCAAGTGGAACTACTGCAAAAGAAACAGCAGATTAGCACCACGCCTGCTGCCGTTGTCAAAAGGACCAGTGCCGCCAATTTAGATTTACTCGATAGTGGCGATGCAAAAATCTCACGGGCGGTACAGCAAATCAAACAAGTGCTGTCGCGTGATATTCCTATTCTGATTCAAGGTGAAACCGGAGTAGGTAAAGAGCTATTTGCACGTGCGATTCACGAAGCCAGCGCACAGCACAAAGGCCCGTGGATTGCGGTGAACTGTGCCGCACTGCCTGAAGGTTTAATCGAGGCCGAACTATTTGGCTATGAAGAAGGCGCCTTTACCGGCGCGCGCCGTAAAGGCAGCCCGGGTAAAATTGAGCAGGCCAATGGCGGCACTTTATTTTTAGATGAAATTGGCGACATGCCACTGTCATTACAGGCACGCTTACTAAGGGTACTGCAGGAGCGCACAGTAACCCCGCTCGGCAGCACAAAAACCATCCCGGTTAACTTTTCACTGATTAGTGCGACTAATCTAAAACTAAAAGAGAAAGTAGAAGCTGGCGAGTTCCGTAGCGATCTGTATTACCGACTCAATGGCCTCAGTGTGGCACTGCCACCGTTGCGCGAGCGCTCTGATCTACAAGCGCTGATTGATGTTATTTTACATATTGAGCAGGCCGGCACTGTAGAAATTACGCCTGAAGTGCTGGAGATATTCCAAGCACACTCATGGCCAGGAAATATCCGCCAATTGCATAACGTACTCAGAACCGCCATTGCGCTGGCAGATGGTGCGACCATCAGCACGCTACACCTGACGCAAGATTTTATTGATGAAATGTCACTAACCAAGCCAAGTTTAAGCAGTAACGCAGCATCCAGCTCATTGGATTTAGACGACCTCACCAGCCAAGCTATCAAGCAAGCAATGCAAGCCGAAGCCGGCAACGTTTCCGCAGTTGCGCGCCAGCTCGGCATTAGCCGCAATACGCTTTATCGCAAACTTAAGGCAATGGGCATTGCTTAACAGTGCCCTACGCTGGCTTAATACTTATCTTAGCTAAGCGACACGCCACAAACTAGGCGCTAAAGCTTAAGTCATTACACAGGAACGTTTCATGATAGGCATTTTACTGGCTGCTGGTTTTTCACGGCGTTTTGGCGCAAGCAATAAACTGTTACAGCCAATGGCTGATGGCCGCCCTATCGCACTTGCTGCGGCGGAAAATCTAAAACAAGCCATACCAACCTGCATTGCCGTGGTACGGCCAGAAAACACTGCGCTCGCAGCGCTATTACAACAAGCTGGCTTAACCGTATTTGCCTGCAAAGAGACTGAACAGGAAATGGCAGATAGCTTATCTGCAGCCATTCGCTTTTCTGCTAATTTCGAGGCTGCCAGTCAAGGCTTTATGATTGCATTAGCGGATATGCCATATATTCAACCAGCGACTATCCGCACGGTTGCTAATAGACTCAGTAGTCGTAAATCTATTATCATCCCTACCTATCATGGGCAGCGTGGACACCCTGTTGCTTTTGCTGCTAAATACCGCAGCGAACTAGAGAATCTGCAAGGAGATGAAGGCGCACGCTCTATCGTCAAACGCTATACCAATGAAGTTTGCCTGCTAACGTGTGAAGATAGCGGCATTTTGGCAGATATTGATACGCCGCAAGATTTAGAGCATATCGATTTAAAGCGCTAGAGATTTAAAACCTTAAGCCGCGCAACTCACTTCACGCGCTAAGCCTACCGTAGTTTGCTGTGCCCGCACCTGTATCAACTCGGCCAGGATTGCAACGGCGATTTCTGCCGGGGTACGGCTGCCGATGCGTAAACCTACAGGGCCACGCATGGTGGCGATCTCCGGCTCACTGAGGTCAAACATGCGCATACGTTCACGCCGCTTTTCCTGATTTTTTTGCGAGCCAAGCACCCCTACATAAAACGCATCTGATTTTAGCGCCTCAAGCAAGGCCATATCATCAAGCTTAGGGTCGTGCGTCACCGCTACAATGGCAGTATGCGCATCTGGCGCGATATCCAGCACCACGTCATCCGGCATGCCATAAACCCATGTTACGCCGTCCACATGCCACTCATCCCGAATCTCTTGGCGCGGCTCACACACCAGCACCTCAAAATCTAAAGCCTGCGCCATGCTAGCCAATGTTGACCCTAACTGATTAGCGCCAATAATGAGCAAGCGCCACTGCGGGCCAAAGTAGCTATGAAACCAATCACCCTCGATGCGTGGCACCCCCTCAGGCAACACTTCTGTTAATTTAACTTCACCGGTACTGATGCGGATTGAGCGCTTGGTGAGTTTTCTATCGCGCAGATTCTGTACGATAGGCAACAACTGTGATGCTTGCTGCAATGGCTCAACAAAAATCTGTAAACGACCGCCACAGGGGATTCTAAAGCGCTGCGCATCCTCACGGCTAATCCCATACTCCATAACGCTAGGTTGGGTAGGTAGTGTTTGATTGCGCGCTTTATCGGCTAAATCATCCTCAATGCAGCCGCCGGATACCGAGCCGATTAAATGGCCGTCATCTCGTACCACCAACACCGCACCTGGCAAACGCGGGGCGGAGCCCCATGTTTGCACCACGGTAAACAGGTGTGCTTGATGGCCGTGATTCAGCCAATCAAGCGCGCGCTCTAATACTTCTAAATCCGCAGACTTCACAGCATTAAGCCAGCTGACTGCCAATCGGCAATTGGCGAATACGCTTACCCGTTGCCGCAAAAATAGCATTAGTCACCGCAGGTGCTACTGGCGGCAAGCCTGGCTCGCCGACACCGCCCATTTTTTCGGTACTTGGCACGATATGCACATCTACCTTAGGCATATCCTGCATGCGCATCACTAAATAATCATGGAAGTTAGATTGCTGCACTTTACCTTCTTTAAAGGTAATTTCACTTTGCAGAGCGGCACCCAAGCCAAAGGAAATGGACGATTCCATTTGCGCTTTAAGCGAGTCTGGGTTCACAGCCAAGCCGCAATCAATCGCACACACCATACGATGCACTTTTACCGCACCTTGATTCACTGACACCTCTGCCACTTGCGCGACAAAACTGCCAAAAGACTCATGCACCGCGATGCCGCGATAAACGCCTTTAGGCAAAGGCTTGCCCCACTCGGCTTTTTCAGCAGCGAGATTAAGCGCAGCTAAATGTCGCGGATGAGCTTTAAGCAGTTCACGGCGATAATCCAAGGGATCTTTATTCGCAGCATGTGCAAGTTCATCAATCAAACTTTCCATCACAAAGGCAGAGTGGCTATGCCCAACTGAGCGCCACCAAAGTACAGGAATAGTCGCCTTCACGGTATGCAAACTCACATGATAGTTAGGGATACCTTTCAAATATGGTGAGTCGGCAATGCCTTCTACTGAAGTCGCATCCACCCCATTTTTAATCATAAACGCCTCAAATGGCGTGCCCAACATAATAGACTGCCCTACGGTTACTTGCTCCCAAGCGGCTGGGGCACCATTGGCATCTAACCCGATTTTAGCTTTGTGCACATACATTGGGCGGTAATAGCCGCCATGCACGTCATCTTCACGGCTCCAAACCGTTTTAACCGGCACACCTGCAGCCTTGGCTACCTGTACCGCTTCGGACACAAAATCCGCAGCTGGATTAGCACGACGGCCGAAACCACCACCTAAAAACAAGGTGTGAATTTTGACTTGCTCAGGCTTGAGCCCAAGTATTTTTGCTGCAGCCTGCTGGTCTGTGCCCTGCATTTGCGTGCCGGTCCAGATTTCACAAGCATCTTTATCGATACGCACTGAGCAGTTAAGCGGTTCCATCGGTGAGTGTGCCAAATATGGCAGTGCATATTCCGCTTCTATAGACTTTGTCGCCTTTGCTAACTCAGCTTTACTGTCTCCTAGCTGCGCTGCCACCAAACCTGGTTTGCTTGCTAATGCGCTGTATTCTGTCAGCATTACGGCTGAGTCTAAATTTGCATTGGGGCCTAAATCCCACTCTACTTTAAGTGCATCGCGCCCCTGTTTGGCCGCCCAGTAATGGTCCGCAATCACGGCTACGCCAGTCGGCACTTGCACGACATTGCGCACACCTTTAATTTGTTTAGTTGCACTGGCATCAAACGATTTAACCGTACCGCCAAACACTGGCGAACGTGCCACCATGGCAGTCATCAGACCATCAAAATGAATATCCTGACCAAATACCGCAGTACCATTAATCTTTTCTGGGCCGTCTAAACGCTTAGTCGCTTTACCAATCACTTTCCAATCTTTAGGGTCTTTCAGCACAACCGCTTTAGGTGTTTCTAATTTAGCTGCAATCTCTGTCAGCTCACCGTAGCTAAGCTTGGTATCACCGCTAATCACAAAACCGTTTTCAGTTTTAAGGCTATCTCTAGCAACACCTAATTTTTCAGCCGCAGCACCAATCAACAGTTGGCGCGTCAGTGCACCAGCTTGGCGATAACGGTCAAATTCAGACCAAGTAGTAGAAGAACCACCCGTGATTTGTATACCGTAAGCCGTGTGCACATATGCTGGTGCTGCAGCTGCATGCTCAACTTTAATTTTGCTCCAGTCGGCATCCAGCTCTTCGGCAATCAGCATAGGCAATGTTGTCCAGATGCTTTGTCCCATCTCGCTGTGAGCAAGCATTACCGTAATCGTGTTGTCCGTACCAATGCGTAAAAAAGCATTTGGTTCAGGCAGCTTAGCAGCGGCTGCGCCAGCATTATCAGGTGCGGCACCTGGCATTAAAAAGCGTTTAGCGGTAGGGATAGAGAAAGCAATCACCAGCCCGCCAACCACAAGTGCTGAGGCTTTCAGGAAAGTACGTCTTGAAATATTTAAAGGGGAGTTCATGTGATGGCTCCTTAAGCTAGCTTAGTGGCAGCAGCATGAATCGCTGCACGGATACGCGGATAAGTACCGCAACGACAGATATTGCCGCTCATTGCTGCATCAATATCAGCATCGGTAGGCACTTGATTCGTAGTGAGTAAAGCTGTCGCCGCCATAATCTGGCCAGACTGACAGTAACCACACTGCACAACATCAATCTCACTCCACGCTGCTTGCACCGCTTGGCCAACTTTATCATTTTGAACATCTTCAATCGTCACGATTTTTTTACCGGCGGCTGCAGAAACTGGCGTAATACATGCACGTGTAGGCTGTCCATCAACATGCACAGTGCATGCCCCACATTGCGCCATACCACAGCCAAATTTGGTACCGGTAAGATGCATCACATCTCTTAATGCCCATAAAATCGGCATATCATCAGATACATCCAGTTGCTGTTCTTTACCATTGACATTCAAAGTAATCATGATGGTCACCCTCTAATCTGTTGTTTTAATATTTTTTTTTTATAAACTGATGCAGAAACTACCGTTTTAACACTTATAACAATTTATGCAAAAATAGCACTATCGCATACTGTTAGCTATCATTATATGGAATAATCTGGAATTGATAATTCCAGATTATGGATAGCACCAATCATGCAAAATCAATTAGAAATGCTACGCATATTTCAAGCCGTAGCTGAATCCTCAAACTTTAAAGAAGCCTCAATTCGGCTCGGCATCTCACCGCAGTCTGTGACGCGCGCAATTAAAGAGCTTGAAGAGCGCCTGGGCGAACCCTTGTTTTACAGAAGTACACGTAACACTACCATTACCGAATTTGGTAAGCAAATGGCGCTCAAAAGCGAGGGCGTGATTGAGCAGGTTGATGCGTTATTCCAACTCCACCAACACGCACAAACGCCGCAGGCAATTGCTGGCTCAGTCAAGATTACGATGCCAAATACCTTTGGTCGCCAATACCTACTGCCAGCGCTTACAGACTTTACCAAAGACTATCCAAACATTCAGCTCGATTTAAGATTCTCTGACCTTATTGATAATGTAGTGGCAGACCAAATGGATATAGGGGTTCGCATTGGCTTTTTTAGCAACAACAGAAATGTCGCGAGACGTGTGAATGAAATTAAATTTCATATTGTTGGCGCACCTGCACTCCTTGCTAAAACTGGCGTACCCCAGCAAGTAAGTGACCTATGTGCCATGCCATACACCGGACTGATTGACCAAAACACAGGCAGAATGTGGTCGTGGTCTTTTGCGGACGAACCTGATTGCTTTCCCAGCACCCCAGCGTTCATCACAGATGACATTGAAGCAGAACTCTCGGCAGTGCTTGCCGGCATCGGCTATGGTCAACTGCCTGACTTTATATGTGAGAAATATCTCAAAACCGGGCAGCTGGTGGCCGTACTAGAACATCAATCACCCGCACCATGGGGCATTTATGTCTACCGCCCACAACGTGGCCCCGTTGCAGAACGTGTACGCGTACTATTTGATTATCTGGCACAAACCTTAAGTGAAATTAAGTTCAGCTAACTCTACAACTGATTAATTAATACATACGTTACAACTACGCAGTGAACTAAGCCCGCTAGTAAAGGACAAAACACCCATACTGTTTAGTATCAAGTAAGCTCATTTAATAAATGTTGCTGATGCCACTTAGCATTTAGGAGTCACTGATGTCAGGAAATTACCGCGTATTAATCACAGGTGCCAACCGCGGCCTAGGTTTGGAATTTGCCAGGCAATATGCACAAAATGGCTGGCAGGTATTAGCGTGCTGCCGCGCACCACAGCTTGCCGACCCCTTACAAGCTTTGGCAAAAGCACATAGCAACATTCAAGTGTTAGCCTTAGATGTTGCTGATTTTGCACAAATTGACGCGCTAGCCCAGCAGTTAAAAAATACAGAAATTGACCTACTGATTAATAACGCAGGCGTATACCCCGACAGCAGTTCCACTCATATCAATACCGATGACTGGCTAGATGCGTTCACAGTGAACAGCATCTCCCCATATAAAATAACCACCGCCCTTACCCCACACGTTGCAAAAAGCCGCCTTAAAAAGATTGCCTCGCTCACAAGTAAAATGGGCAGCATAGACGATAACACTAGTGGTGGCAGCTATATATACAGGAGTTCCAAAGCCGCCGCCAATATGGTGATGAAAAGTCTGTCCATTGACCTGCAGCCGCTAGGAATCTCGGTTGTCACATTACACCCTGGCTGGGTACAAACAGACATGGGCGGCAGCAATGCACTGATTGACACAAAAACCAGTGTTACTGGCATGCGGCGTGTCATTGACCATTTAAGCCTAGCCACCACCGGCCGCTTTATTGCCTATGACGGGCAACCTATACCATGGTAGGCAAGGCTTTGGGTACATCGCGCTGTGGCGCATGTTAATACTGTAAATAACAAGTCTTTAACATCTAACAGCCTATTTCTTCAGCCGCTGAGCATAGTTAGAGCCGATTAAATGCGCAACATTAGTATCACCGCCTAAAGTCAGCACTCTCAAAAAATATCGATATTGCATTTGAACTTTCCCGCACTAGCACTCTCGAACATAGAGTGCTAAAATGACTCATCAAGGAGGGGTAAGTACGAATGACTAATGCTTTAACAGTACCTGTATTAACGGCAGCTGACAGTCTAGATCAATATACTAGAGCGATTAAAGCCTATCCTATTTTATCGGCTGAAGAAGAGCTCGCGCTCGCAACCCGATTCAAAAAAGAAAATGATCTTGAGGCTGCTCGCCAGTTGATTGTTTCACATCTACGTTTGGTAGCGAGTATCGCTCGTGGCTACATGGGCTATGGCCTGCCACAAGCCGACCTTATCCAAGAAGGCAATATTGGCCTGATGAAGGCAGTAAAACGCTTTGACCCTGAGCGTGGCGTACGCTTGGTTTCGTTTGCCATGCATTGGATTAAAGCAGAAATTCACGAATACATCGTACGTAACTGGCGTTTAGTTAAAATCGCCACGACCAAAGCTCAGCGTAAGTTATTTTTTAACCTACGCAGCATGAAAACTGGTATCAACACCATGCAGCCAAGTGAGATTGATCATATCGCTCGCGAACTGAATGTGAAGCCTGAAGAAGTACTGGAAATGGAGTCTCGCCTGAATGGTCACGAGATTTCGCTAGAGAGCAATATTGATGACGACAGTGAAGAGCATTACAGTCCGATTGCTTATCTGCAAGACGAGAGCTTGACGCCACCAGATGCACTTGAAGCAAAACAGTTTGAAATGGCCGAAACCACAGGCTTGGCCTCAGCACTTAACCATTTAGATGAGCGTAGTCGCCGCGTGGTAGAGGCGCGCTGGTTGCAAGAAGATGCTAGCAAAACCCTGCACGAACTGGCAGATGAGTTTGGAGTATCCGCTGAACGCATTCGTCAAATTGAGCAAAAGGCGATGCTAAAAATGAAAACCTTAATGTTAGCGAATCGCTAATACGCAAGAAACAACAAAGTTTTAGATAATAAAAAAGGCTGCTCACGCAGCCTTTTTTATTTAAGTAGCTTTCTAAGCTGCAACCGTCGCTAATGGTTCAGCCTCAAATGCCAGAGCATTACGCATATGCATGCGCAGCACATTCAAATCATCTAACTGCGCTTGGATGCTGCGCTCAATCGCTTCCAGCTCTGCAATCCTATCCTCTAAAGTATCTGTCGCTTTATAAATACGCTTGATACTTTCTAGGCGTCTACGCAATTGCAACTGGTGCTCACGCACTTGTGACTCCATAGGCGCAATCACTGCTTTTAGCCAGTTCTCAATATCACGGTTAGCTACTTCAAACACATGAATTACGCGGCTGGCCAGTGTTTCAAAGAACTTACTGGTAAGCGTCATCTTCTCGTGAGCAATCATATTAAACGCGGTATTAAATTGCTCTTTATAAGCACGTTCTAATTTAGACAGCTCTTTTTGATAGCGCAAAGTAGTAAATGCTGGCGGTTCAGATTTACGTAAACCATGCTCTTTTGAAAACTTCTCGTACATCACATCCATCATCTGTTTAATTTCATCAATTTGCACGTCTGATGAGATTAAACGCGTTTTCAGTTCACTAAAGAAGTTATCCATCGCTTGGCGTATGGTTTTGGTAAAGCTAGCATCCACCATAGTTTGGCGCGTAGCATGCACGTGCACTTTCAGTGACTCCATACCCAGCAAGGTAAACAAACGGTTAGTATGCTGGGAGAAGATACTGCGTAATGCCTGAAAGCGTTGTAACCCTTGCTCAAAGTTTTCTTTATCAACTTTGACCTTATTCATCATATGTTCGACTACGTCTTCGTTTTTGCCACGTAAACCACGTAGCTCCAACAATTGATCGTTAACACCTGAGAACCTTGCATCCAAAATCACATGTGAGTTAGCAATCAGGTCTTCAATTTCATTTTGCGTGTTATCGCGCACTATTTCTTTTTTTGCAGGAATCAGCTCATTTGACAAAGCTTTTTCCAGCTCCAAAACACGACTCTTAGCCAGTAAGGCTTCATCGCTATTCACCTTGGCCAGCAAGCCTTTTTGTGCAGATACCGGGTAGATATGATTCACGTCCAAACCTAGCAAATCTGCACTGGTTTTGACTTGCTTCGCAAGTTCGGTTTGAATTTCCTCCTCGTCTTTTAACTCATCCCACAAGCCGTCAATCTTGTTTAATACAGCAAGGCGCCCTTTTTGCTTCCAGCGCGTGCCGCTGATGTATTGTCGCCAAACATCAATCTCCGACTTAGTCACGCCAGTATCTGCCGCGAGTATAAATAGTACCGCATGTGCATTAGGCAACATGTTCAACGTAAGCTCAGGCTCGGTACCAATCGCATTCAAGCCCGGTGTATCTAGAATCACCAAACCTTGCTCTAGCAAGGGGTGTGGGAAGTTAATCATGGCATAGCGCCAGCATGGCACATCAATCGTGCCATCTTTGTTGATGTTTAGTGCATCGTCAGCGCTGTTTGGGTCATATAAGCCGTATTTTTCAGCTTCTTGCAGAGTAACCGCTTTAGTGCTGCTCACCTCTTTAAAAGCATTAACCATGCTTTCGTTAGAATCAACCTCAAAAGTTACAGTTTTCCATTCATCTGGGTAACGTTTATATTCAGAGGTGGTTGCATCAGAAAGACGGGTCTCAATCGGCAACATCATAATAGATGTTGGTTTGGATTTATCGTAAAGCAACTCGGTTGGGCACATAGTAGTGCGGCCAGCGCTAGAGGGTAATAGACGTGTGCCATACCCTGCAAAGAAGATTGCATTAATCAGTTCAGATTTACCACGTGAGAACTCTGCTACAAAAGCAACGTTCAGTTTATCTTCACGTAATCTGTCCAGTAACTGTTGAATTCGCTGATCGACTTGCGCATCATTGAGCTCTTGCTCATTTAGCCAGCTGCGATAGTCGCAAATCGTGTCGACTAGCGCCTTACGCCACTGGGAATATACTTCAAAATGATGTGCTAATTTATTATCTGCCATGATGGTCCTCAAACCATTTTTAGGTAGCATTACTTTATCACTGTTAATTCAATCTGCAAATAAATCCGTGCACTATTGTTTATGTATCTGAAAATGATTCAGACAAGCGGTTCATTATTTAATATGAACGGTTGCGCTGTAGATTATCAGCAAACTAACTCATTCTGTTATCATCTTATTTTTTAAAGTAGTTAAGCAAACCATGAGCGAAAATACACAAAACGCACCTCGCCCAATTGATATTAAACTTCATCAAGCGTCACGTTTGCTGGAAATTAAATTTGATAACAATACTGAATGCATGCTGTCTTGTGAGTTTCTGCGCGTTTACTCACCTTCAGCCGAGGTGCGCGGCCACGGCCATGGTCAAGAAGTACTGCAAGTAGGTAAAGAAGATGTCAATATTTCAGCCATCCATCCAGTTGGCAATTATGCAGTCAAACTTGTATTTACCGATGGCCATGACACTGGTTTGTACTCATGGGACTACTTATACGATTTAGCGCGCAACTATGAATCACTCTGGTTAGAGTATCTGGGCAAATTAAGTGCCGCTGGGCATACGCGCAAAAACTTATCTTAAAGAAAAGACTGCAATGACATCCGAGCAAAATACACACTTTGGTTTTAAAACTGTTGCTGAAACTGAAAAGGCAAAAAAGGTTGCTGAGGTATTCCACTCAGTTGCCAACAAATACGACTTAATGAACGATGTAATGTCTGCTGGCTTACACCGTACTTGGAAGCGTTTTGCAGTCAGCATCAGCGGTGTAAACCCTGGCGACAAAGTACTCGACATTGCTGGCGGCAGCGGTGATTTATCTAAGCTATTTGCAAAAAAAGTGGGCCCTGAAGGCCAAGTCATCCTGACCGACATTAATGCATCGATGTTGGGCGTTGGGCGTGACCGCATGTTAGACGCAGGACTAAACGTACCAGCCATGCAATGCGATGCGGAGAAGCTACCTTTCCCTGACCAATATTTTGATTGCGTAATAGTGGCGTTTGGCCTGCGCAATATGACGCATAAAGATAAAGCGCTGGCGGAAATGCAACGTGTACTAAAAGTAGGCGGCCGTTTACTGGTGCTTGAGTTCTCAAAAGTATGGCAGCCTTTATCTAAAGCTTATGATGTTTATTCATTTAAATTATTACCGTTAATGGGCAAACTACTGGCAAAAGATGCCGATAGCTACCAATACCTGGCTGAGTCTATCCGCATGCATCCAGACCAAGAGACATTGAAGCAAATGATGGTTGATGCCGGCTTAAGCAAAGTAGATTACTATAATTTAGCTGCTGGTGTGGTGGCCTTACATAAGGGTTATAAAACCTGATGTTTAAAAGCTTTAGCACACACATACTGCAGCATCTCATTGCACAAAATGCATGGGCTTGCGGCATGTTGCAACCGTTCGCTGGCAAGTCTGTTCGCATTACAATTGCACCAGTTCACAGCACACTGGTAATTTTAGAGGATGGCAGCCTAGCGATGGCTGGTGAGACTAACATTCCAGATGCGAGTATTAATATCGCGCCTAGCCTACTGCCAAGACTCATTGCCAAAGATGAAGCAGCAAAACTGCAAATTGAAGTAACAGGCGACACACACCTAGCAACTGCATTAGCCAAAGTACTTTCCCACATACGCTGGGATTACGAAGATGACTTAAGCAAGCTAGTGGGTGACATTCCAGCCAATAAAATCAGCTCCTTTGCCAGAAGCTCGGTGCAAAGCCTCAAAGGCGCAAGCATTAATTTTGCCAACATGCTCAGTGAGTACTGGCAAGAAGAAAAACCCATGCTCGCTAAAAAAAGGCATGTAGATCAATTTAATCATGACGTTGACCACCTGCGCTCAGACGTAGAGCGTTTTGAAAAACGACTGCAAAAACTTGCCAAAACACGTGAGGCCAGCGCAGGCATCAGCCAAGCTGGGGACTCCGGCACCACCCCAAACAATCAAGTTACAGATAGCGTTAAATAATTTATGCGGATTTTTCGGCTCTTTTATATTATTTTTATTACTCTGCGCTTCGGCTTAGATGAATTCATCCTAAGCCATAGCAAACTCAAGCCACTGCAATCCACCATAGGCATTCTACTGTTCTGGCGCAACACCAATACACCACGAGGCGCTCGATTAAGATTAGCTTTAGAGGCACTTGGCCCTATTTTCGTGAAATTCGGGCAGATGCTATCTACCCGTCGTGATTTAATCCCTGCTGACATTGCCGATGAATTAGCCAAGTTACAAGACCAAGTCCCTCCATTTAGCTTTACTGAAGTAGAGAGCATTATCACCCAAGCTTTTAACGAGCCACTCGCCCAGCGTTTTTCACAGTTTGATGAAACGCCAGTTGCCAGTGCCTCTGTAGCACAGGTGCATTTCGCCCACCTGCCTCATGGCGAGCCTGTTGCAGTTAAAGTGTTAAGACCAAATATTGAAAAAACCATCGCACATGACCTGCTGCTTATGGATACAGTGGCTTTATTGTTGCAAAGCATCTCTGCTGAGTTTAAACGTTTAAAACCTCGCGAGATTGTTGCAGAGTTTGCCAGACACACCGAGAGCGAACTGGACTTAACGCTGGAAGCGGCAAACTGCAGCTTGCTTGGCCGCAACTTTTCAGACAAATCCATGCTTATCGTGCCAGATGTTCATTGGGATTGGTGCCGTAAAGAGGTGATGGTCATGCAGCGTATGTATGGCACTCAAATCAGCCAACGAGATGCGCTAATCGCCAAAGGCATAGATACATCCAAGCTGGCAAAAGACGGTGTTGAGATATTTTTCACGCAGGTGTTTCGTGATGGCTTCTTTCATGCGGATATGCACCCAGGCAATATACAGGTGGCGGATGACGGCAAATATATCGCGCTAGATTTTGGCATCATGGGCACATTAAATGACGTAGATAAATACTATCTTGCGCGTAATTTTCTAGCATTTTTCAACCGTGACTACCGCGATGTAGCCCAAGCGCATATTGACTCAGGCTGGGTGCCTGCAGACACCAAACGCGAGGAGCTGGAAACTGCGGTACGTGCCATTTGCGAGCCGATTTTTAACAAGCCGTTAAAAGATATTTCTTTTGCACGCACCCTGCTTAGCTTATTCCAAATGGCGCGTCGCTTTGGTGTGATTATCCAACCGCAGCTGATTATGCTACAAAAAACTCTACTCAACATTGAAGGCCTAGGCCGAGAGCTAGACCCTAACCTAGACTTATGGAAAAGTGCACAACCATTTTTAACACGCTGGATGAGCGAGCAAATTGGATGGCGTTCTATGTTCAATAACTTAAAAAACGAACTGCCGCATATCATCAAGAACATACCGCAGATGCCAAGGCTGGCGCATCAGTTTCTCACTCAGACCAATCAAGCCGAACAGGAAGTACCGCTACGTGCATCAATAGAGCAACTAGTGCAAGCACAGCAAGTACAAGCAATATGGCAAAAACGATTAGTGATCGCAATTGTCGTATTGGCACTGGTAGAAATATTGTTGGTAGCCGGCACTTATTTTACTCACTAACCGTTTTTAATTTACTCACAGTTCAATAGCATCATGATAGCTACTCACTTGATTACTGCCACGCACGCTTTATGTACTTGCCTGATCGCAGCTAGCGCTGCTTCGTTCATGTTCAAGATTAAACTTTAGGGTGCTGCTATGCTGATTTGGTTTGTTGTTATTTACTTATTAGTTTCTATCACGATAGGTTTAGTAGCTGCTACGCGCGTAAAAAACACTAAAGACTACGCGGTTGCTGGGCGGCATCTGCCACTGCCTGTTGTAATTGCCACCGTGTTTGCGACATGGTTTGGTGCAGAAGCAATTTTTGGGGTATCAGCAACCTTTGTTACCAAAGGTTTAAACGGCGTAGCCGCAGACCCCTTTGGCGCAAGTATGTGCCTGGTGCTTGCCGGTTTTTTCTTTTCCACCCAACTGTACAAGCTCAACATCATTACGCTGGGTGACTTCTATCGCATGCGCTATAACCGCACAGTAGAGGTACTCACAACCATTGCTATTGTTATCTCATACCTAGGCTGGGTTGCAGCGCAAATCAAAGCGCTAGGCCTCATCTTCAACATCATCACCCATGGTGCAGTAAGTGAAGATAGCGGCATGATACTGGGCACGGCAATTGTACTGACTTATACGACATTTGGCGGCATGCTCTCAGTAGCGGTACTAGACTTTGTGCAAATGATCGTCGTGATTGGCGGCCTGCTCTATATAGGTAGCATCGTTTCTGAAATGACGGGTGGCGTTGCTCCTGTGATTGAGCATGCGCGTGCTGCAGGCAAGCTGGACTTTTTCCCTAAGGGCGCAGATATCTGGGTGTGGCTGACTTTTCTTGGTGGCTGGGTGACGATGATGCTGGGCTCAATTCCACAACAAGACGTATTTCAGCGCATCACTTCTGCCAAGAGTGCAAAAATTGCGTTATGGGGCTCTATACTAGGTGCTACGGTTTACTTTTGCTTTACCTTTGTACCCATGTTTATTGCCTACGCTGCCACACTAATTGACCCAATGCATTTTGGCGCCTTAGTGGTAGATGACTCTCAGCGCGTGCTCCCATATTTAGTGCTTGAACATACGCCACTGCTAGCCCAAGTGATTTTCTTTGGTGCAGTAATGTCCGCCATCATGAGTTGCTCATCAGCCACGCTATTAGCGCCATCCGTATCTTTTGCGGAAAATATCGTTAAAGGTTACATGCCGCATTTGAGTGACAAAGGCTTCCTTAAAGTCATGCGTATTTGTCTGATCGGCTTTGGTTTGTGTGTGTTATTTTATGCACTCAACTCAGAGCGCTCAATTTTTGGCATGGTAGAGTCCGCCTATAAAATCACGCTTGCTGGAGCATTTGTCCCGCTCATTTTTGGTGTGTTCTGGAAGAAATCCACCTCACAAGGCGCATTGGCTGCCATCATCGGCGGCGTGAGCACTTGGGTATTAATTGAGGTGCTGATAGGTGAGGCTTGCCTAATACCGCCGCAACTCGTCGGTCTGGGCGTCAGTATCGTTGCGATGATTGCAGGTTCGCTACTACCGCAAAAAATCGGCGGCAGCCCAGAAAAGCCAGCTGGCTATTTACACGAACATGCGGCTAGGCCACATTAACGCTAAATCGCTGTGCATAAAAAAATCATTTACAAAATCACATACCCAAACGGTAAGATTTATATTGGTAAGGACCTTACCAACACCCTGACTTACTTTGGTAGCGTTAATAGTGAAGTGGTTGCACAAGACTTCAGTGAGGAGCAACAACGCGACTTTACCGTGAGAAAACAAGTTATCTTTGAGTCAGACAGTACAGAAGAAATAAATAAAATAGAAGCACGGCTAATCTTAGAACATGACTCAAACAACCCAAAGGTTGGTTACAATAAATGGCCAAAATTTAGAGCCTGACAAACACAATCTTAATTTTCAATACAAAAACTTCGTCCCCGTCACCCAATATCACTGTTTCTGACATACGCCACAATAAAACGTAGAGCGCTGGCCTTGCTTAATGTTTAGGATAGGCTTGCCACAGACGCGGCACGGCTCTCCGGTGCGGCCATAAACAAAATACTGCTGCTGAAAATAGCCTGGGTTACCATCTGTACCAAAAAAGTCACGCAGGCTACTGCCGCCAGCTTTCAGCGCATCACTTAATGTCGCCTTAATTTCCGCCACTAGTTTTTCGCACTGCTTCAGGCTCAGCTTATTGGCTGGCGTTGCTGGGTTAATTCTGGCACGGAACAAAGACTCACTTGCATAGATATTACCCACTCCCACCACCAAGTGACCATCCATAATCGTAGTTTTAATGGCTGCCGTACGCGTGCGTATATGCTGCCGTAAATAAGCGCCTGTAAACACATCATCTAGCGGCTCTGGCCCCAACACGCTAAGCAATTTGTGCTGCGCATAGTGTTCGCCAGCCCACAGCACTGCGCCAAAGCGGCGCGGATCACGCAGACGTAATACCTGACCATCGTTAAACACAAGATCAAAATGGTCATGCTTCTGCGCAACTTCGTTTTCTGCCAACAAGCAGATACGCCCAGACATGCCTAAATGTAACAATAAAACTCCATGATCAAAATGCGCGAGAATATACTTGGCGCGACGCGTAAGTGCCCTCAAGGTTTGGCCTTGTAACAGACTGGCTAAGTCATCAGGAATCGGCCAGCGCAATGAAGCATTACGCACCACAACCTCTACAACAGTCTGGTTTAAAAGCGACAGTAATCCTAGTCGTGTGGTTTCTACTTCTGGGAGTTCGGGCATAAAGTTAATTCCTAAAAAAATCCCCCACAATGCAAGCACGATGGGGGATTTTAAAAGTTAGCAGAATCAGTACAGCAATCTCAGATTACTTACTAGGCAGATTAATCGGTGGGTTCAACATCACAAAACCAGAGTCCGATGGGAACGTATACATAATGCCTTCATCCGGGCGGCCTAACAATAAATCTGGCGACTCTTGAATCTTGTCAAAATGTACTTTGCTACCGTCTGCCAATTTAATTTCAAATGAAGGGTAAACCGTTTTGTGGTCTGGCGTGTATAACTCAACTGACTTTGCCAATGTATGCACCCATGAGTAATCTACCCACTCGTTCATTTCGTTTTGCAATGGTTTAGCTTCTTTAATCGAAACCTTCCATTGACCATCAACCAAATCCAGATTCAATCGAGAAGACTCCCATTGCTCAAGTCGGCTAAAGTCAAAACCTGCTACTTTTTCAGTAGGTTTCAATGGTGCTTTATCTACCATTTCAATCACCTGGGTAGAAGCCGCTTCCGCATAAGAGTTGGACACTAAATAAACCGTGCCTTTATGCGCAATATACTGCTCATCAGTAAGCGGGCTGTGGGTGCCGAATAAAAATTCTTCTACGTTATTTTTATCTCTAAACAACTTCAACTTAAACGAAGGGTTGACCAGCCCAAACTTCTCCATATCGTTAGTCACGATTTTTTGATGACTCTTGGCGGCAATAATCGCTAAAACTCGTTGTACCGATATCTGGTCTGCACGTGTTTTATAAGGCGCAGTTAAGCGCCAGTATTTATCAACCTTTTCAAACGTCACAGGTGCTTTAGCCGGAAACTCAATGCTAATCGCATTAAATTCAGCCAGCTTATAAGGAGAGACTTCGTACTCTATCGCTTTATTGGCTTCGGTTTTGGGGCGGACATATAAAAATGTGATTAAGCCCGCAACCACCGCAAGCAAAATAAGATTCAATAACCAACGTTTTTTCATGTCACACCCTCAAACAGCAATTCATTCCAAATATTTAGCTTATTAAGCCTTTGTACTTAAGCTCTTCTGCGTTTCCACCAGAAATACAAACCAGCAATCATGAAACCCAGTGGGATAAAGTACTGGAAGCCATGAAACACGGTCCAAGCCACCAAACGGCCTTGATCTGTATCTGGAATAGACACGTTAATGTCTTTTAGCGGCATTGGCTGTATCGTAATCAGGTTGTCATCACCGGCTAACCAGTTCACGATGTTCACACCTAAATCCAAGTTACCGCCGTTGGTGATAAAGGTATTAGATAAAAAGTTAGCGTTACCCATTACAACAACACGCTGACCTTTTTTACCGTAAATACGCTCTAGTGCCACACCCACGTTGATTGGGCCGCGCTTATCTGTTTTTTCATTAAAAACAGGCTTATCCCCTTTTGCCAACTTCTTAGCTGAAAGCCAGCCATTAGGCGCTACTTCAACCAGTTTACTTACTTTCCAGCCGTTATCATCGGTACCTACCGCACTCACTTCATGTGACTCAGGGAACAAAGTACGCAGCATAAAGTTAGTGGTGATTGGATGCTCGCCATACAGGCTAGCAAAAGCAACGCGTGCATCAGCGCCATACTGAGCCGATGCCATATCTAACACCACGCCTGGTGACACGCTCAAACCTAAGTAGTCGGCAACCGGTTGCATGCCTTTATAGTCGTTATCATCAAGCAACCACAGCAAATTACCGCCAGCTTCCAAGTACGCCTTAATCTTTTGCGCTTCTATATCACTGATATCTACTTGCGGGCTAGCCACCACCAACATTGCGCCATTACGCGGTACAGCTTGTGCAATGGTTAAGTCCGGGTTAGCAAATTTAAAGCCTTTGCTTTCCAACTGTTTGCCAAACTCGCCCAAGTCATGGTTTTTAACCCCTAGCAGGTTACGCTCACCATGACCATCCAGATACATAACTGCCTGCTGATTAGTACGTGATAGTCTAACCAGTAAGTTAGTGAACTCTTGCTCTGCAAACGGTGGAGTGATGTGCTCTGCACGTTTTTGATACTCGACCACCACTTCACCATCCACCTTAACGCCAGCATCTTGCGCGAGTTTTGGTTCTTCAGACGGGTTTACAAATTTAAGCCTGATATCATGTTTATCACGTTGATAGCGCGCTACAAAGTCCACAATCCCCTTACGGAACACATCACCGCTCGATGCATCATCCTTAGTTGCGTACACGGTAATGTTAACAGGCGCCTTCATTTGCTTAAGCACGTTTACACTGCCCTGCGTCAGGATATTGCGATTTGCCTGTGTAATATCTTTTGCAACGCGGTACTGACTAGCTAAATAGCCTAGCAACACAACCAGCATTAAAAACAGTACGACAAAAAACCAGTTTTGTACCAATAACTGAAAACGTAATTTACGATTAATGTTCATGTTAATAATTCCAATTAACCACGTAAGCGGTCAGCATCTAGGCGACGCACTGTTAAGGTTAAAAATGTCACTGCGAATAAAATAAAATAGACGATATCTGCACTATCAATCAAACCACTGGCAAATGATTGGAAATGGCGTGTGAGCGATAAGCTGCCAAGCACATTGGTTGGGTCATCGCCAAAAAAACGGTCTAGCATCATCAGTGCAAATAGCGCGATAAAGGTCAAAATTGCAGCAATCACCGGTTGCTGCGTTAAGCTAGAAAAATAAATACCTAGTGCAGAAAAGCCCGCCACCATCAACAGTAAACCCAATGAATTTGCTAACAAAAAGCCAAAATCAATGTCTGCCCAAATGTTCAGTGTAGATAACATTGCCGCGATAAACACAATTAACACGCTTAAAAACGCTACCAAACCTACAAACTTACCCACCACAATTTCGGTGAGTGAAATAGGCGCACTGAATAAAAATGGCAGGGTTTGGCTACGACGCTCTTCAGAAATAAGACGCATCGACAATAGCGGCACCGCAAACAGCATAATAAATGAAGCCAAACCATACACAGATTGACCCACAAATTGAGTAACCCCAGTACGCTCAGCCGGGCGCATAGCGCCAGACATCACGGCAAAGTAGTCATTTACTGCATTCAGGTATTGCGTACCAAAAGCAAACATCAGTAACGATAAAATCACCCACCCCATCGGCGAGGCAAACACACTTTTAAGTTCTTTTCTTGCGACATTAATAATCATAAATAAAACCTTAAATAACCGATTGTTATACTGAAAAGTGACTCGATTGAACCAAATTAAACAGCGGCATAGTGAACAGCGCGTTGATTAAACAGCAACTTGCTCTTGGTAAGTCAACTGCATAAACACGTCTTCTAAACTGGTTTGGTCTGGCGCGATTTGATGTAAACCCCAACCTTGCTGAACGGCGGCTTGCACAATCGCCTCTGCCGGCTCTGCACTTTCGGCGTAACGCACTCGAATCAAGCCGTTAGCTAAACTTTCAGCCTCAGAAACACCTGATATTCTTAGGATTTCTTCAATCGCTGGTGGGTTGCGTAAGCCAATCAGCAGTTTATTGCCTACTCGTTGACGTTTAAGCACATCAATCGAGCCGTTGAAAACCAACTTACCTTTATCAATGATTTGTACCTGATCACACACCATTTCTACCTCAGGTAAAATGTGTGTAGAGATAATCACGCTATGATCCGTACCAACTTCACGAATTAATGTACGAATATCACGAATCTGAATTGGGTCTAGACCTACAGTCGGCTCATCTAGAATCACTACCATCGGGCTGTGAATGATGGCTTGTGCAATACCTACACGCTGCTGATAGCCATTAGATAAGTTTTCAATCAGGCGCTTGCTCATGTGCGTTAAACCACAACGCTCTTTTGCATTATCAACTGCCTTCTTGATGTTTTTAGCACTCACGCGATGCAGCCTAGCTGCCATCGTCAAATACTCATCGACAGTTAACTCTTTATATAGCGGGCGCATTTCTGGCAGGTAACCAATCAGGGCTTTCGCCTCTTTTGGATTCTCTATCATATCAATACCACAAATCTTCACAC
Source organism: Methylotenera sp. (assembly GCF_036401095.1). Taxonomy (GTDB): domain Bacteria; phylum Pseudomonadota; class Gammaproteobacteria; order Burkholderiales; family Methylophilaceae; genus Methylotenera. The sequence goes on along the minus strand of NZ_DASWWA010000016.1, from coordinate 49,417 downwards.
TGCCATAGCTAGGTGCCAAGTTACCAGTGAGCATCTTCATGGTAGTAGACTTGCCAGCACCGTTCGGGCCTAAAAACCCTAAAACCTCGCCCTTGCTTAAGGTGAAATTTACATTACTTACTGCTTCGCGGCCTCCGTAAAGTCGCGTAAGCTCAATTGCCTCAACTGTAAAATTATTCATAGGTACTCAATTTTAAAACATTCGTTTAAATACAGACGGTTACTACCAATTTTATAAAAACATCATAAAAGCCTGACCCAGATAAAACAAATCCATAGATTCAAATCTACAGGCGACAGTTCATTTCACTTGCGCTATAGTCAACCTGTAATTATGTCGGAACTTGCAGCCGCTGTCACGGACTAAGAAGCAACGAGGCATGATACAGTGTTTAAGCTAATGATTAGAAGGGTTCACCTAGACACACAGCATAAATATTGAGCGAATCTCATTAAAACTAATGCAATCTGCAAACGCGTAATTTACTATATAACTAAATTGATCACTTTTATAAAATAGTTTCACATACCCTGATGACAAAAAAACTAGATTTGAATACACCGCTGAAAAAAACCTCTTCAATCTCCACAGCGGTGAGCGTGACTTTATGCTTACTTGCACTTGGGCTAACTAGCTGCGCTAGCAACAACCCCAATCGCTACCATTCACAGACATTGGCAAAAAGTAGCGAATATGCCAACCCTAATGAAAGAACGTTAAGCGCAGAGTTTGTATATAAGTATCTAGTGGCCGAAGTTGCTGGGCAGCGCGGTGAAATCGGCACGGCCGGTGCAATCTTTTATGACTTGGCACGCTCAGAGCAAGACCCTCGTCTAGCCGAGCGCGCAGCTAAAATCGGCGCATTTGCCAATATTCCTAGCTTGGCAATCCCCGCGGTAAAGCTTTGGGCAGAACTAGACCCATCCTCCACAGAAGCGCAGCAAGCCATGACCGAGATGCTGATTGCGACTGGGCGTTTACATGAGGCCGAGCCATATTTAGCGCAACTACTGGTTAAAGAAGAATCAAGAGCTGGCGGCTTTTTATTTATAAACTCTTTATTAAACCGCAGCCCGGATAAAGACGCGGTATTAAAGCTAATTCAATCACTAGCCAAACCGTACCCTGAACTGGCAGAGGCAAACTTTGCCATTGCACAGGCCGCTTATATTGCTAATCAAGATAGCACCGCACTAGATGCATTAGCCAAGACTGAAGAGTCACGCCCTAACTGGGCTATTGTTGCTTTACTCAAAGGTCAGGTGCTATTTCGCCAATCTCCAGCCAAAGCAATTGCTTTTTATTATGAATATTTAAAAGTACAGCCGGATGCAAATGAAGTACGCATTAATCTGGCAAAGATTCTTGTTAACCAAAAGCAATACGCAGCGGCAAAAGCGGAGTTTCCGGCCATCTTAGAAAACGCCAAACAATCGACAGAAAACAACAGCGCAGAGATTTATGCGATTGTAGGATTGCTTGCTTTCCAATCTATGGACTACAACGAAGCGGAAAAGAACTTTAAACAAGCCCTTGCCAACAACTTTAAAGACACCGACCAGATTTACCTTTACCTTGGACAAACGGCGGAAAAACAAAAACATGATGTAGCTGCGATGTCTTGGTACAACAAAGTATCAACAGGCCCACGCTACCTAGAGGGGCAATTTAGCTTGGCCAACCTGATTGCACGCACACAATCTACAGACAAAGCCATTGAGCTGCTAGATAACCTAGAAGACTTAAATGTAGAACAGCAAATCCTAGTAATTAAGGCCCAAGCATCTTTACTCGCTAAGGACAAGCGCAATCAAGAAGCTTTCGACCTATTAGAAAAAGCAGTTAAAAACCTACCAAACACGCCAGATTTGGTTTATGACTACGCGCTTGCGGCAGAGCGTTTAGCTAAATTCAATATCATGGAATCAGAGTTACGTAGAGCGATTGCCGAAAAACCAGACTTTGCAGCCGCTTACAATGCACTGGGCTACTCATTTGCCGACCGCAACATTCGACTAAAAGAAGCCATTAGCTTAATTGAAAAGGCACTCACCCTTGCGCCTAATGACCACTACATGCTGGACAGCCTAGGCTGGGCGCATTACCGCAAAGGCAACTTGGACAAAGCTATACAACTTCTAGAACAGGCGTTCAGCATTAACCCTGACCCGGAAATTGCAGCGCACCTAGGCGAAGTGCTATGGCAAAAAGGTGAATACGAAAAAGCTAAAAAAGTATGGAGTGACGCATTAACTGCAGATCCTGATAATGAAATTTTATTAACGACCGCAAATAAATTTAAATCTTAAGCGCTAGCGTAACTCGCGAACTGAACTCAACCTATATTAGCCATGCCTATGCAATTCACACGTCATTTTTTAGCACTCAGCATGGTCACTTTATTATCAGCATGCGCAAGCACTGCACACCAAGTGACCATGAGTGCAGACTCATCCGCACGCAATCAAACGCATTTACAGCGTAATGCAGCGATTCAGCAATTCTCACTACAAGGCAGAATCGGCGTACAAACCAATAGCAAAGGCTTTTCAGGCGGCCTACAGTGGCAGCACTCACCCACCAACGACAACATCGCCCTCTTTTCACCGCTAGGTGGCCAAGTTGCACAAATCACAAAATCAAGCGACCAAATCACTCTCACCGATGCCAATGGCAAGCAGATATCTGCCACCAATGCAGAAACACTCACCTATAACGCTTTAGGCTGGTCACTACCACTCACAGGATTATCCGACTGGTCATTGGGTCGCCCATCCAGCAGCCCCATTCAAGCAAGCACCTGGGATGAGCAAGGCTTACTCACCACATTAAATCAGGATGGCTGGAAAATTGAGTTTTCAAACTACACCGAGCAGAATGGTCATTGGCTGCCAGGTAAAATCTCCCTGAAAAGCGACCAAGTGAACCTCAAACTATTGGTGGAAAACTGGAATAACATTACCAATTAGCATCGCAATCCATTTAACACTTTAATATTCTACCATCCTTATACTAGCCCAACACCACCATGCAAGACTTTGAAGCCTTTTTAGCACCCGCAAAAATTAATTTATTTCTACACATCGTGGGGCAACGCGAGGATGGCTACCATCTACTGCAAACTGCATTTAGATTACTGGACCATTACGACACTATTTATATAAAAACCACAAACACAGGCGTGATCAAACGCGTGAATGAACTGCCGGGCGTGCCAGAGGCGCAAGATTTATGTGTACGCGCTGCATTGTTATTACAAAAACATACTGGCTGCCAACTGGGCGCCGAAATATTGGTAGATAAAAAAATACCGATGGGCGGCGGCCTTGGCGGCGGTAGTTCAGATGCCGCAACCGTACTACTCGCATTAAACCAACGCTGGCAACTTAACTTGCCACGTGAAGAATTACTAAAACTAGGATTGCAGCTAGGTGCAGACGTGCCATTTTTTATTTATGGCAGCAATGCATGGGCTGAGGGTGTAGGCGAGCAATTACAAGCACTTACGCTGCACGATGCCTATTATGTGGTACTTACGCCTAAAGTTCATGTATCAACCGCACAAATTTTTGCTAATAAGCAATTGACAAAGAATACGATTCCTAAGACAATAGCGGCCTTTTCAGGGATAGCGCAATTAAGCACTGAGAATTCAGCGGGTAAAAACATACACGGTGAATTTATAAATGATCTGGAAAAAGTAGTTTGCAGCATTTATCCTGAAGTAAAAGCTTGCTTAGGCTGGCTAAAACAGTACGGAGATGCTAGAATGAGCGGCTCAGGCGCTTCGGTGTTTTTAGAAGTAGCTGATGCAGATACTGCAAACAAGATTTACCAACAAAAACCGGATGGATATTCTGGGTTTGTTGCAAAAGGGTTAAATCAGCACCCTTTTATGAGTAAATAAGCTGGTTAAATATTGGGGAGTCGCCAAGCTGGTTAAGGCACCGGATTTTGATTCCGGCATGCGAAGGTTCGAATCCTTCCTCCTCAGCCAAATTTTGTAGAAGCGTGTAGATTATTTGATTTACACGCTTTTATTTTTTAGTGAGTTTTTTTCATTAGTTAGCTGGTCAATATTGATGAGCCGGCACGATAGGAAATCAAATGGTGTCTAACGGCAACATGATGGTCTTTACTGGCAACGCAAACCCAGAGCTCGCACAACAAGTGGCAAAACACTTAGGTATTGAGCTAGGCCAAGCGCATGTAGGCAAATTTAGCGATGGCGAAGTCATGGTTGAGTTGCTTGAAAACGTACGCGGTCGTGATGTTTTTGTGTTGCAATCTACTAGCCACCCTACCAATGATAGCTTGATGGAAGTAATGGTTATGGTTGATGCGTTACGTCGCTCATCAGCTGGCCGTATTACTGCGGCTATCCCATACTTTGGTTACTCAAGACAAGATCGTCGTCCACGTTCTGCTCGCGTTGCAATTACTGCTAAAGTTGTTGCTAACATGTTGACAGGCGTTGGTGTTAACCGTGTACTGACAATGGATTTGCACTCAGACCAAATCCAAGGCTTTTTTGATATCCCAGTGGATAACATCTATGCCACACCAATTTTATTAGCAGACTTGCTAGTACAAAAACATGAGAACCTAGTAGTAGTTTCTCCTGACGTTGGTGGTGTAGTGCGCGCACGTGCATGTGCAAAACAACTAGGCTCTGACTTGGCGATTATTGATAAACGCCGTCCAAAACCAAACGTAGCTAAAGTAATGAACATCATTGGTGATGTTGCTGGCCGTACCTGCGTGATTATGGACGACATGGTAGATACAGCAAACACACTTTGTGAAGCTGCTGCTGCATTAAAAAAACACGGCGCACTAAAAGTAGTAGCGTACGCAACCCACCCAGTATTATCTGGCGGTGCAGCTGAGCGCATTATGAATTCAGAGCTTGATGAATTGGTAGTTACCAACACCATTCAACTGCAAGAAGATAGTATTAATTGTAAAAAAATCCGTCAGTTGAGCGCAGCAGCATTGCTGGCAGAAACTATTCGCCGCATTAGCTGTGAAGATTCTGTAAGCTCATTATTTATGGACTAAGTTTTTCACGCTGCTTTCTGGTCGCGGAAGGCAGTTTCATTGTAGTACCGCAGTAAAATTAGGAGTAGTAAAATGGCTATTGAAATCAATGCAGTAAAACGTGACGCTAAAGGTACGGGTGCGAGCCGCCGCCTACGTCATGCTGGCTCTGTGCCTGGTGTAGTATACGGTGGTGGTAAAGATGCATACCCACTAGAAATCAACGCTAAAGAATTGTTCTTACAATTCCGTCACGAAGCTTTCCACGCTTCAGTATTGACACTAATTGTTGATGGCAAAAAAGAAAGCGTATTATTACGTGACTTCCAAATGCACCCAGTGCGTAACACAATTCAACACGTTGATTTCCAACGCGTTAGCGCAACTGAAAAAATCCACGTTAAAGTGCCATTCCACTTCATCAACGCTGATGTAGCACCTGGTGTTAAATTAGGTGGCGGTATTGTTGCTCACGTATTAACAGAAGCTGACGTAAGCTGCTTGGCAAAAGACTTGCCAGAGTTTATCGAAGTTGACGTTGCAGCGTTAGAAATCGGTCACTCAATCCACTTGTCACAAATCAAACTACCAAAAGGTGTTGAGTTTGTACAATTGGCACACGGTGATGACGCAGCAGTAGCTTCTATCGCTAAAACACGCGGTAGCGTTTCAGCAACAGCTGAAGAAACACCAGCAGCTTAAGTATTAATTACGTAAGCTAGCAAAATAGCGCGCACTTTTTGATTAAAGTGCGCGTTTTTTTTAGGTACATGCGGTATCGCAGCTACGTAAAAATGCATTATCCTAAAGATGCATCAACTAAAGTCACTATATGAGCGGAATTAAATTATTTGTAGGCCTAGGTAACCCTGGCGAAAAATATGCAGCTACGCGCCATAACGCAGGTTTTTGGTGGGTAGACCAAGTAGCGGCAGCCACCAACAGCAAATTAGCAGTAGATGCTAAATTTTTTGGATTTGCCGGCAAGTTAAATCCTACAGCAGACAGCTGGCTGATTAAGCCCACCACCTTTATGAACGCAAGTGGTAAAGCAGTGGCGGCACTTGCTAATTACTACAAAATATCACCCGCAGAAATTTTAGTCATTCATGATGAATTAGACTTACCTGCAGGCAGCATTAAAATGAAATTTGGTGGCGGCCACGGCGGCCATAATGGCTTGCGTGATATACACGCCGCGCTGGGCACACCAGACTACTGGCGCTTGCGCGTAGGTATCGGTCACCCAGGCTCAAAAAATGAAGTGGTTAACTTTGTGCTCAAAGCGCCCACTAAAGATGAGCAGCATGCAATTGACGACAGCATTTACGATAGCAGTAAATTAGTAGATTTAATGCTTAAAGGCGAATTTGATAGCACCATGTTAAAATTGCATACAAAGAAGTAAATCAGCTTACCTAAGCCACTGTTTTTCATTCAGATTTAACGCAAGCGTATGCGAGCAGAATGAGATATGAATACAGTACAAAAGTACGGCGAATCTATGAAGACGAACACAACGCAATGCTTGCGTTAAAGATGATTGGAAAATTATGAAATGTGGAATTGTGGGCCTACCTAACGTAGGAAAATCAACCTTATTCAATGCAATTACTAAAGCAGGGATTGCGGCCGAAAATTACCCATTCTGTACCATTGAGCCAAATGTGGGCATTGTTGAGGTACCAGATACCCGCTTGCAACCATTAATTGATATTGTCAATCCACAACGCGTACAACCAGCCATCGTAGAGTTTGTTGATATCGCGGGCTTAGTTGCCGGTGCATCAAAAGGCGAAGGCTTGGGCAACAAGTTCTTGGCTAACATTCGCGAAACGGATGCGATTTCTCACGTGGTGCGCTGTTTTGATGATGGCAATGTTGTGCACGTGGCAGGCAAAGTTGACCCACTTTCTGATATTGAAGTGATCAACACCGAATTGGCACTTGCCGATATGGAAACCGTTGAAAAAACGCTGCAACGCGAAAGCAAAAAAGCAAAATCTGGCGACAAAGATGCGATCGCACTAGCGGGTCTTTGTGAACGCATCCAAAAGCACCTAGATACTGGCGCACCTGTGCGTACATTAGGTTTAGATGCTGACGAGCTCAACATTATCAAACCGTTATGTTTAATCACCGTTAAACCTGTGATGTACATCGCCAACGTAGATGAGAGCGGCGTTGAAAACAACCCATATTTAGACAAAGTAGTAGCCCTAGGTAAAGCTGAAGGTTCACCAGTGGTATGTATTTGCGCTAAGATTGAAGGCGAGATTTCTGAGCTGGATGACGAAGACAAAGCTGTGTTCTTGGCAGAGCTAGGCCAGGATGAGCCAGGCTTAAACCGCGTGATTCGTGCTGCATATGACTTACTAGGCTTGCAAACCTACTTTACCGCAGGCGTACAAGAAGTACGTGCATGGACTGTTAAAAAAGGCGCAACAGCACCACAAGCAGCAGGTGTGATTCATACCGACTTTGAGCGTGGCTTTATCCGTGCAGAGGTAATTGCCTATGACGAATACGTTAAAAACAAAGGCGAACAAGGCTCAAAAGAAGCCGGGAAAATGCGCTTAGAAGGTAAAGAATACATCGTGCAAGATGGCGATGTGATGCACTTTAGATTTAACGTTTAAGATATTTAAACACGAGGCCAGTCAGGCTAAGTGTGAAAGTAACCCATGAGCGCAGATGTTCCGGCACATGCACTCATGGGATAAATATCAAAACTCCGCATTAATACCCCCCTCCCCAAGCCATATTCATTGCTATATTGTATTTATAGCCGAGCTTTGCATGTAGCTGCACTGCTGCGTACCTAACCGTGCCGTTGCACTACCTTTGTGCACCCACGCATCACATAACCAACTTTGCACAAACGCAAGAAGTAAAATTATCATTTAATATCAAATGGTTAATAACAACCAAAGCCGTGGCACGGCTATTGCTTTTAAGTAATCAATCGCACTGTGTACGAATAACAATAAATATTTACAAACTCAATGAGTGGGGATGTAAATAGCTTTAAACATAAACACTGATGCCAATGGCGGCATTAAGTGGCTTACAGCTTGAGCGTAAAAGAATTTAAGACAAAGGCGTCTTTCAGACTGAGTATTCACTCGGCCAGAAAGACGCCTTTTTTATTAGCGTTTTAATGTACTTAGATTTAGATAAAACGCTAATTTAGCTAAAACGCGACATGAGGTAGTTGTTATTTGGGGTGTGGTAACAAAACATCCAGTACGAGGTAACTGTATTAGGTAACACTTTTTAACCATTGCATAAGGAGCAGGCATGTCCAGCAACAGTACGTCTAATCACAAGCAGCAGCTAGGTACGTTGAACAAATACCGCGGCATTATATTGGCCGTTACACTGTTTCTGGTATTTAACCTGGCAGTGCTTGGCCTTAACTTCTACACATCATCCACGCTTGATGGTGATGCTGTTTCCATTAACCTCTCAGGTCGGCAACGCATGCTCTCACAGCGAACAGCCAAGGTGCTGCTATCAATTCAGGTAGACGCAGCGCAAGGCAAGTTTGATGCAAAAAATACAGAAGAGCTAAAAAAAGTAAGCTCGCTGTTTGATACCACGCTTAACAGCTTTAAAACCGGCGGCATGGTACTGGGTGGCAATGAAAAGCCAGTGTTTCTGCCTAAGGTAACTGATGCAGCCTCTATCAAAGCCGTAGACGATGCCCTGCTCATTTGGCAGCCATACAAAAAGTTACTGGAATCAGTTATCCAAAGCCGAGTGATAGATGAAGTAAGGTTAGACCTAGCTACAGATTATGCGCGTGAAAATAATCTGAAGTTATTAAAACTAATGAACAACCTGACCACGCAACTGGAACAAAACACCAAGACCAAAGCCAGTCATTTACAGTTAATTCAAACTATTGCTTTGGTATTATCACTGCTACTTTTTGCCAATATTGTATTCAATGCGCTACGCAAACTACGTGCTGCCGATGGCGAAATTGAGAAAGCACAGCGCGAAACTACCGAGATTCTTAACACGGTGAAAGAAGGCCTGTTTCTATTAGACCCAGAGCTTGCGGTAGGTAGCCAGATTTCGCGCTCTATTGAGCAGATATTGCAGCATGAAGTAAGTGCCAACATGCCGTTTATGCCGATTCTGCAGCAACTGGTTTCAGACGAAATTTACACATCGTCTAAAGATTACATTCAGCTACTGTTCGGCAACAAAGTAAAAGAAAGCTTAATGCTGAGCCTAAACCCACTCTCGCAAGTAAAGGTACAAACCAAAGACGACGCTGCCCCACGCTACCTTAGCTTTCAGTTCAATCGCGTAGTGGAAAATAAACAAGTACTACACCTACTGGTCACCGTACAAGATGTCACCGAACAAGTGACGCAGGCCGAAGAGCTAGCCAAGCTGAAAGGTCAATCGAACATTAACCTAGAACTACTCAAAGCACTGCTGCAGGCAGATCCGTTCCAGCTTCGCCAGTTCTTAAATCACTCACATAGCAACTTAGCCGTCATTAACGATATATTAGCCAATGCAGATAAGCGCGCCGCCACACATAACGACATGGTTAACCAATGCTTCCGCATTATCCACGCCATTAAAGGCGAGTCTGCCGCAATAGGCTTACAGGCCATTCAAACGCTGGCCCATCAGTTTGAAGAGCATCTGGTATTCCTGCGGAAAAAGAACGAATGGGATGCTCAGGAAATTCTGAGCCTACCAGTAATGTTAAGCGCCATGCTTGAGCAAATTACGCAAATTGAAATGATTGCAGATTTTATGCAAGCGCACCATCAAGCCAACCATAGCGCAGACACTCCACAGTCTATCTCCGCCAGTGTAACTAACAACCTAAAGCGTCTCGCCGAACAAGTGAATCAAAGCCAAAATAAGAACGTGCAGCTTAATCTAGAACTAACGCTACTGGATCAAATGGACACAAAAACCGTGCACCAACTGCAACAGATTGGCATTCAATTAATCCGTAACGGCATCTGCCATGGCATTGAATCTACAGACACTAGATTAGCCAAAGGCAAACCGTCGCATGGAGAAATATCCATCACCACACGCATGAGCCAAGAAGGCATTATTGATTTTATCGTGCGCGACGATGGCCAAGGCATCGTCCCCAACCGCATCCGTGCAGCCATGCTCAAATCAGGGCGTTACTCCAGTGACATAGTGTATCAATTATCAGATAAAGAAATTGTCGCCAAACTGTTTGAGCCAGGCTTCTCAACCGCCAATGGCACAGACCAAGATGCAGGGCGCGGCGTAGGCATGGATTTAGTGCAATCTCTCATCAATGAAATTGGTGGTGAGCTAAAAATAGACACCAAAGCCGATGTATTTACGCAGTTTTCCTTCCGCATCTCCAAACACGCAAAACCATCTATCAACCTAAATGCGACAGAGGCCGTAATATGAAACTAATGATTGTCGATGACTCCAATATTATCAGGAGCCGAATCTCCAGAATTATCACAGACTCAAAACTGCCGCCTATCGAGATAGTAGGCACTGCAGCTAATGGCACCGACGCATTTGCATTATGTGTGGCACAGCGCCCAGACATTGTGACTATGGACCTCACCATGCCGGAGATGGATGGAGTGGAATGTACCGCTTTACTAGTTGAGTTTGACCCTAACATCAAAATTCTCATCATCTCCGCACTCAGTGACAAAGCCACCGCAATTGAAGCGCTCAAAAATGGCGCCAATGGCTTCTTATATAAACCATTTACGGATGAAGAACTCGTCAACGCGATACTGGAGCTAATAAAAGAAAATGAGTGACTTAAGTGAAAAAGACATCGAAGTCTTTATTGAAGCCATCGGCAACTATTTCAAACAAGCAACCAAAGAAGCCGCCGCAATCAAAGTAGCGTACCTTGCACAAAACGCATTTCCTATGAACGACTATACCGGCAAAATCAAGGTAAGTGACGGCTACGAAGGCGCGCTCTACTTCTCAGCCCCTAGCGCTATGCTACGACACTTGCTCACGGTGATGAAAGAAACCAACCAGTCAGAAGAAAACCTGCTCGATGTCGTAGGCGAAATCGCCAACACCATCTCTGGCAACGCGCGCAAATACTTTGGCGAGAATATGGTCATCTCCATCCCGGAAAAAATAGCCAACCTATCAGAAAACTTGGCGCAACAAGCTCGTGAATATGCTTACGTAATTATCATCAAATGGAAGCACTACAGCGCATCACTCATCGTAGATATTTCAAGAAACCAATAATTAAACAAGCAAACTGAGAGATAGCAAATAGCAGTGCCATAGTTTAGAAACTTAATCATTAGAAATAAATCAAAAAAGTTAAAACTATTTTTTGACAATTCGCCACTAAAACACTAGAATTGCGACCTTGCTGAAATTGAAGCAAACCAGTTTACAAGGTGATGTAGCTCAGCTGGTTAGAGCACAGGATTCATAATCCTGGGGTCGAGGGTTCAAGTCCCTCTTTCACCACCAAACAACGATTTGGCCTAGACTACTCTAGACCACTCCAAACCCTAGTAAATATGGGCTACGAGCTAATCGTGATTAAAGACCACTCCGTCTGGGGTGGTCTTTTTTTGTCTGTATTTAGCCACAAATTGGTCACAAATTGGTCACTAGGATTGGTGGCTAATTATGATTGATTGGATAACGGCAATTATTCCCTGTCATCATGATGAAAAAATATATGGTGGCTCTATCGCTTCTGTCACACTTGATGGTGAAATTGAATGGCGTCTAGAAAAGAAGCAACAAGTCCCTGGTTCACATGAATCAAATCTAAACATCAAATCATTAGATGATCGCCATATTCTTTTTGATGGCAACCCAGCTAAATGGCTACAAGGTCATAATGTTTTTGGTTCTGACAATCTTGTTGGATTAGTTGAAGCTGTAATGCATAAACTCATTCCAATATTGAATCTAACCCCAACAGATTTAGACGTTCAGTCATGGAAAAATGGCGCATATGATTTAAAACGTGTTGATTGTACCGCCATGTGGGACTTACCACGTAGAGCTGATGTAAGAGCTTGGTTAAGAGCTGCTGAAATGCAATCTAAAAGCCGTCATGGTCGCCCTGTCACAACAGGTGGAACACTTTACTTTGGAAAAAACTCAAGACGCTGGTCTATTAAGTTTTACTGTAAAGGCGATGAAATTGAAGCCAGAGGTCACAAGTTGCCTAACGAAATTTCCCTACGTGACAACCTGATTGATTACGCTGATAATAAGCTTCGTGGTGAATTAACCCTAAGAAGTATTCAGCTTAAAGAAAAGAATCTTTCTATTGCAAGCCAATGGAGTGAATCAACACCAATAGAACAGCTGATTACATACATAGAAAGCCTTAATATGTCTGAACAGTTCAGTATCACGCCAGTTGATTTAGATGGGCTTCCTGCGCGTTTAATTGCTGTCTATAAGCTATGGAAAGAAGGCGAGGACTTACGCGCGCTATATCCTAAAGCTTCATTCTATCGTTATCGCTCTGAGTTCTTAAAACTTGGGATTGATATTGCGATTCGCCAGCCCTCAAAACCTGATAATGTCATTCCACTTGTGAGAGTTTTAAGGCCTGAAGCTATCGCACAAATTCCTGATTGGGCAATTGGAACTTCGTTATATTTTGACCCAAGAAAATAAAATTTACTATTCAAATGCCTTTGAGTCGTACATAGAATAATGGTATCGGTCGATAAGCATATCCGGCCTAATTATTTTCAACAGCGAATATTCTTCGAGTAGTGGCTTGAACTTATGTTTTCCAAAACTACTTAAACAATCATAAAACAAAATAAAAACTTCTTGATTACTGAGTTGAGCTCTAATCAAATTAGTGTAGAAGCGCTTATTAGCAACATTGCTTATATTCACTAATTTAACAATATTGTAAAGCGTTCTAAAGTAGTGACCAAAGTCAGATTGATACTCTATAAAAAATTGAGTACTCAAAATATTAACTACTTCTTCTTTTGTTTTCCCTAAAGCAACTTCATCATTAATTGCCCTTAAGTATTTACTTTTTAAATTTGCATAAGCATGTTCAAAAGCTTCAACACCCTTCTTTGACGGTACGCGCCTGAATACGAAAGAGTTTCTAGTCTCTTGCATCAAATTCAATAGCTGGAAAAAGGTGTTTTCAAAATTCTGAGTTCTCAGAACATCATTTTGAGCGGCCAAATACTCCTTTTGCTCTTTGATTTCATTTCTTGTTGATGCTAACTCCTCTCTCTGCAACTCCAACTCTTTGCGTTGTAAATGTATTGTGTAAATTAGAACGGCAAAAGCCAAACCAGAAAATAAGGCATTTATCGAGCCGAACATGTCCCCAATAGTCCCCCTCTGCTCATAAGGATAGAGAATCCAACCAGTCATCGCCCACAAAGCAATAACTAATAAAACCAATGCAATAAGCCCACTATATCCATTAGCTATTTTTTGAAAAAAATTTATGATTTTCATTTTTATATTTACCGTGTCCGCTTGATGTCTTATGTTAATTAAATGTCACACTCAGAGCAAATCTATCTATTCTTGTAGACTAAATGTCTATATTTAATAAATTACTCATTAGCTGGACGCGGAGCCGCGGCGCGACGGGGAACCCAAATAAAAAAAGGACGGACGCTTTAGCGCCCGCCCTCTTTTTATTTGGGGGAGAGCGCGAATCCAGCGCCCCGCAATCTTGAAAGTGCGTATATGTGATACTGCACTTTTGTCTCAATATGAGACTACTATAACCAAATAACCCATCAAAAATACACCATAAAAGGGTTGTTGATATCCCCTTTGTCATGTATTGTTTACCTATCGATTAAGGAATGCATCATGACTAAAGACGAGATTCGTATTCAAGATAACAGGTCAAAATTAAGAACACTATCTATTGAAGAGTTATTAAAACTACAAGATATTGAGCTTGAGGCTATTGCTAGATTTAACGGTTTGGCTGATGAACTTGAATCAGCGTTAGGTTTTTTAAAGTTAGGCATTCAGTTGGGTTGGAAACCATTGGCTTTAATTCACAGTAAAAAAACATTTAAAAAATATGAAGAAATTTTAGGAATTGATGCTCGCACTTTCTTTCCTGAAGACACTCCCGCTGCTAGTCGTAACACAGGTTATAAAATAGCTAAAACTCTAACTAATTTTTGGAAAGCTGTTAGTGGCGATATAAAAATTGAGAACAGAAGAGATTTAACTTAATAAAGGTACTTGACATCCCTTTTTTAAGTAGTCAGAATAAAGGCACTTCAAATACCTTTAGGATGATATTTATGAAATGGGTGCTTATAAAAAAAATAATTGAGCTAATCGGGATAACTGATGATGCTATCAGAGCCAAAATGGCCAGAGGTATATGGCTTCAAGGAGTTCACTGGAAAAAAGCACCTGATAACCGTATATACTTTAACTATGAGGCTATTCAAAAATGGATAGAAAGCAATTAGTTAAAGTACGTGGTAAAAGTCTATATCTAGACTTCTACTATCAAGGCATTCGTCAAAGACCATCTCTTGGTCTAGAGGACACAAAAGCAAATAGGTTACATGCCGAGCGACTACACTCCGCAATTGAACATGAAATTTCAATCGGCACTTTTGATTTTGCTAAGCACTTTCCGAATAGTAAGAAAGCAATCGATTTAAATAAATCATCTAATAAAACAATAACGCTGGCTCTAGATGAATATATGCGATCTGCTCAAAGACAACTAGAGAAAAGCACCATCAAAGGCTATAACAGTGCGATAGAGTTTTATTTAAAACCAAATTTTGGTCATATCAAACTAACTGATCTGACTGCTTCGGATGTTAAGGCTTGGATTTACAGTTTATCAATATCAGCAAAACGAATTAATAATGTATTAATTCCTTTAAGAAGAGTATTTGAAGATGCTTATGCTGAAGAGATAATTGATAAAAATCCTATGCTAAGAGTTAAAAACTTACCTGTAAAAACTGAAGAACCACACCCTCTTACACCTGCAGAATCTGAGGCTATTTTAAAAGAACTGCCTCAGCAAGGTAAAAACCTAATTCAATTTGCACTTTGGTCAGGTCTAAGAACCTCTGAGCTTATCGCACTTGAATGGAGCGATGTTGATTTTAAAGCTGGAGTTGTTCGTGTACGTCGGGCGATTGTTAATAAAAATGCTAAACAACCTAAAACAAAATCAGGGGAGCGTGACGTTAAATTATTTCCACCGTCATTAGATGCCCTATTAGACCAAAAGCAATTCACCTACTCTTCTGGCTCAAGAGTCTTTAACAATCCGAATACGAATAAACCATGGGAAACTGATGCCCAAATAAGAAGAACACTTTGGATTCCAGCATTAATGAAAGCTGGTATTGAATACCGCACCCCATATCAAACACGACACACTTACGCTAGCACATTACTATCAGCTGGGGAGCCACCGATGTGGGTGGCTAATCAGATGGGTCATAAAGACTGGGCGATGATACGTCGTGTTTATGGTCGCTGGATACCTGAGGTTGATACAACAGCTGGAAGTAAGATTATGAAGATTTGGTCACAAAATGGTCACAAGGAGTTAGTAAATGCTTGATTATAATAAGAGAGCCGAACTTTCAAGTCCCTCTTTCCCAACAAAAACGCCTCATTCGGAAGAATGGGGCGTTTTTCTTTTTACTGTATTTATATTATAAATTAGTAGTCATTACAAAATAACTACCAGAACTTTTAGTCACTCCAGTTTGCAACTTTTTCAAATCAGAGGCATCATAAGTGCTGTGAGAAAACAATTTTTACATTTACTAGTGACACTTTTAGTATTGCTAATGCCAATGCAGGCTATTTCTATGCAAATGGCCATGAACCAAGCTAATAGTGTAGAGAGTGGTCACCATACCGCGATGCTTAGTGAGCAAAACTCACAGCAAAGTGCGGCGATGAGCGATCATTGCAAAATGCAAATGCATCATGGTAAGCAAACCCAGCAAAAGCCCGCTTATTGCTTAGGGAGCACTTGTTCGGTGATATGCGCTGGCTTAGTGCTAGCTATGCCGTTATTTACTTTAGCCACTAGTCCTACCGTGAATGATTTCACTTCTTTTATTGCTCCCAATTTTCACTCTCAGGTACCTGACTCACTAGAACGCCCTCCTCGCACCTTTAGTTAATTTCTCTTGATGCCAGCATTTTTTGCTGGCATACAACAATTTAGAAATTGATTAGGAGTGTAATCATGCAACTTTCCAGTTGCTTCAAGTTTTTACTTAAGGTCGGGCTTTTTGTTTCCAGCTTTAACGCAGTAGCAGGCCCTATGGGTTTTAAAGACTCATTTATGGCGATGGGTGACTTTAACGCTAATTGGCGGGAGGCGTTTGTAAATTACGCCATCACCCCTCGCGATGCTTTTGGCGTTGGTGCGACTTACATGCGCTCAGACGATGAAACCAAAACTCGTACGCTAGAAGAGTTCACCTACACCAGTTTGCTCAAGCGCTGGAACTTGCCTAACTCGCAAGCCAACTTATGGTTTACCGGTGGTATTGGCGCGATACAAGGTGAAAACGACTTAGTGGGAAAAAGCCATCATTTTGACAAAGTGATGGTTACCCCAGGTGTTCAGTTTGATTATGAAACCACACGCGTTTACTTTGCTGCTGCGCATCGTTTGTATCGTGCGGAACATATTAACCATGATTTCACCAGCGTGCGTGCCGGCTTCTCATTTTATGAAACCGATTATGACAAAACTCAACCGTGGGGCATTTTAGAAGCCCGCAACATGAATGGCTTATCTGACAAGATTGAAGTCACGCCCATGTTACGGCTCATTAATAAAAGTTATTTTGTAGAGGCAGGCGTCAATAATTCTGGCCAGCCACGCTTTAACTTTATGTATATATTTTAATGATTATTAAGGAATTTATTATGAAAAAACTATTATTAGCATCAACTATCATCGCAGCATTATTCAGCCAAGCCGCATTTGCTACACAAACCATTAAAGCCAACGTAAACGGTATGGTGTGTGCCTTTTGTGCACAAGGTATTGAGAAGAAAATGCGCGCGCTTTCACAAACCAAAGACGTTTATGTCAATTTAAAGCAACGTATCGTGGCAGTAGAGCTTAAAGATGGACAAACTTTATCTAACGACACAGTAAAAGATTTGATTAAAGATGCAGGTTACGAGGTGACTAGCATTGAGATCAGCAGCCACCCGATTGAACACATTAAAGCAGAAATGGAGTCAAAATAAATGTTACCTACTTCTGCCAACCAAGAAATGGCTAGCCTTAGGAAAACAAAGTCCGCGTCATTTATCTCCCTATTTACCAGTGGCGGCACGCTGATTTGTTGCGCACTGCCCGCCGCACTGGTGGGCTTGGGTGCCGGTGCGGTGATGTCGTCATTAGTAAGCAATATGCCGCAATTGGTATGGTTTTCTGAGCATAAGCTTGGCGTGTTTATATTTGCTGGCGTGATGCTTGTGCTATCAGGCTATTTGCAGTGGCAGGCACGCAGTTTGCCATGCCCGGCCGATGCAGAGCTAGCCGCGGTATGCATACGTACACGCAAAACCTCACTGCGCGTATATATCGCATCTGTCATCATATTTTTAATTGGAGGATTCTTTGCTTTTATCGCACCATTAATTTTTTAATATTTAATATGCGACCTATCTTTATAGTAAAAACGTATATAAATAATTAATAAGAAGTAAACCTTATTGAGATTTAGTAAGTTTTAAGGTGTAAATGCTTAGAGCTAATAAGCCAGCTAGCCAATAAAGACGCCTCATTCCAAAGATGAGGCGTCTTCTTTTTTTGCTAAAATTTTACAGAATTACCAAGGTGGAACTTATACTTTTTTTCATAATTGAAACAATTAGTTAACCATCTGAAATAATTCATTAATTACTGCTCAGTATGATGGCTACATATATTGAATTGATTTGCAATATATAACTCTCTCAAAGTTTGTAGCGCTTTTTTGCAGAAGCGCTATTTTTTTGCCCATTTTCTCAGTAATCTTCATTTTTAAATTTTTGCGCCTCTATTTTAGTGTCATCATACAACGCATCATCCAAGCTAAAAGTGCCAAACACTAGAACTTGATGCCTTAATCCAGCACTAAAACACTTAATTCTACTCAGATTTACCAACAGTTTACATGTGCCAACTCAGCCATCCACGAGGCTTTGCAGGGTAATTAGCATATAGAACAATGACTCCCATACCACCTATTTATTTTGTAAGACATATTCTTACAAAATAAATAGACAAATAGCCATTGGTCGAATCAGTCTAAAGAGTTACATTTCACCAAGCCAATTGCAACACGGTTTTTACAATAGAAACAACGAATTAGGAAGCAAAATGAATGTAAAAGATATGATGTCCGAAATCAAGGACGCAAATCTCAACTATTTGATGATGGCTAAGCAGCTCATCAGTTCAGATAAAGCGACCGCTATGTTTCTTTTAGGCATCAGTAAAGAGATTGCTGATTTGCTAGAAAGCCTGAGTAATATGCAGGTTGTTAAGCTGAGCAGTACAAACATGATGCTGACTCGCTTCCGATTTGACGACAGTGCAGTACTCGGCATGCTGACTGATTATTCAAAAGACCGCGATCAGGCGCATTTACACACCTCTGTTCTGCTGGCGAGTCAATCGGCCGAGCAAATTTCTTAATAAGATTAAGTATGAATATAAAGCAATTTTTTGGTATTAACTCTCGCGAAGCGCTCAAGCAAGTGCGTATGGAGCTGGGAGAGGATGCCATTATTTTATCTAACCGCGCAGTAGATGGCGGTAATAGAATCACCGCGCTAAAAGAAGAGGATTTAGACGCGATTGTTGATAACGTAGCCACTATGGAAGCCTCATACCGCAACCACACCGAGGGTTTTGGTGAGGACAACCCATCAGCGTTAATCTCAGTAATCAATAAAAAAATCGAGGGTTTTCATAGCAATCAAGCGCAACCTTTTGCATCAAGCATGATTGAGCAAGAAGTGCCTGCCCCAAAAATCCAGGCTGAACCTGTATTTGCACAGCCAGCACCAGACACCATCATGCAGGCCTCTATGCTAGATGCCAGCCAAAAAATGACTGAGATTTTGAATGAAATGCGCAGCATGCGCGATGTGTTTGAATCTCAACTCACTACAATTGCATGGAGCAATACACAGCAGCAATACCCTACAAAAACAAGAATTCTGAACATTCTGCTATCTTCTGGCTTTAGTGCAGCACTTGCCAGAATGTTATCTGAGAAAATGCCAGCTAATCTGGATGAAGCCAAAGCGCTTGCTTGGGTAAAGGCCATTTTGAGCAAAAACCTAGACACTATTCCTAACGAGATGGGCATGCTGGACCAAGGCGGAATTTTCGCGCTTATCGGCCCTACTGGCGTTGGCAAAACGACTACTACAGCTAAGCTTGCCGCACGTTATGTGATGAAACATGGTACGGAAAGTTTAGGCCTGATTACTACCGATGCTTATCGTATTGGGGGTCACGAACAACTTAGAATATACGGCAAGATTCTTGGCGTGATGGTGCACGCGGTTAAGGACGAAGCAGACCTTAAAATCGCGCTTAACGAATTAAAAAACAAACGTACCATCTTGATTGATACCGTTGGCGTGAGCCAGCGCGATACGATGGTGACCGAGCAAATTGCAATGCTCTCCAATACTAACGCCGGCATTAAAAAGCTGCTTTGCTTGAACGCAACTAGCACAGGCGAGACGCTGACTGATGTAATTAGAGCTTATAAAGGCAAGGGCTTGGATGGCACCATTATTACCAAGCTGGATGAGGCTGTTACTATTGGCGGTGTGCTCGACGTTATTATCAGAGGCAAGCTAAAGCTTTATTACTTGGCAAATGGTCAGCGTGTGCCTGAAGATATCCATTTATCAAACAAGAGCTACCTGATTCAAAAAGCACTAAAAATTGGTGCGGATGGCCGTTCATTGCAATTTAAAAATGAAGAACTGCCACTTATCATGGCTAACACTAGACCATCAGTAAATACTTTATCTACAGAGATTAGCCGTGGTTAGTTTCAAAAATGATCAAGCGGCAGGTTTACGCCGCATCATGGCTGCACCCAAACCTCGCGTGGTGTCAGTGCTTTCTGCCTCTTCTGCAGACCAATCACGCATGATGATTAACTTGGCCGCATCTATTCGCGCGCAAGGCAGTGATGTGCTGATTATGCATGCATCAAGCACTACACGCGAGGCCAGCTATGAAGTTGATAAAACACCTACGCTGTTAGAAGTTGCAAAAACATCTGCATCGCTATCTTTGGCAATTAAAAATACCAAGCAAGAGTTTGCTGTTGCTAGATTACTGCCAAAAAATCAAGTAAGCACGCCACTTAATAGCAAAGCTGGTGCAGCACTGAACAAGTTATTTGATGAGTTAGTAGTGCAATATGAAATTGTATTGGTTGATGCAACGCTAAATAGCGATGACTTATTGCCATTGCAAACACTGAATAACAGCGACATTCTGATTCAACTCACCCGCGAGCCGGAATCAATTAAAGACGCTTACACGCTAATTAAGCGCATTTGCAGCCAGCTTGGCAGACGCTCTTTTGGCATTATTGTAGATGATGCTAATGACGCACAGGCTGAAGTGGTTTTTAACAATATTGCACAAGTAGCTAAACGTTTTATGCAAATTGAGCTTGAGTTCTTTGGTGCGATTCCAGCAGATGTACACTTAAGCCGTGCAGCAAAGCTTGGTCGCCCAATTATTGATGCGTTTCCGCTAACCCCAGCTTCTAATGCGTTTCAACAAATTGCTCAACGTATTAACAGCAAAGGTATTCACATGCCAGATATCAGCATGCTGCAAAGTAGCGGTGCATTAGCTTAGGCTGCGTTTAACGCGACAAATAATAAAAAGGCTCCCACTTTGCGGAGCCTTTTTTATTACATGTACATACTGACAAACATTTGTGCTTACCAACATTTACAATGGAATCAGCACTACACTACTAGCCACCGCAATATACATACTTATGAATCTTTTAACGTATAGTGAGTCAACGTTATATTGGTTACAACGTTCAGTGAGTAATATACATTTTTTGTTATTAAAAAAGGATATATGATGAAGATTACACATATGTTATTAACCAGCACATTGTTACTAGGCTTGGCTAATGTCGCTTACGCCAACCACCACATGGGCGAAGCAGGCGCAAACCACTGTGAACATGCAGATATGAACAAAGACGGGACGATCTCGCGTGAGGAGTTTATGATGAAACATCAAAAACGTGCTGAGAAAATGTTCACCAGAATGGACACTAACAAAGATGGAAAAATCGATGCTAATGAGCGCAAAGCCGCGCATGATGCAATGGAACACCATCCCACAGCGCCAGAGAAAAAATAGCAACCCAACACAGAATACGAACTTGAGTATTTCAATATAAAACACCGCTGACTTTTGCATAGCAGCCATGTAATAAAGCCTCCCCTAAAAGTTTAGAAGGAGGCTTTGTCTTTTTTGACCATGCATAAGCACACTGATAAATAAGTAAAGCTTATACGTTTGATTATAAGTTGACCTAGCAGCCCGTACAGACGATAGTTTTCGTCTAACCATGGAAGTCGACGCAAAAAATGGCTGATATTTACACCTTGGTTTTACCCAACACCCTCAGCCAAAGAAAACCTAAGACTCCAGCCGTCAAAGAAGCTAACAGAATAGACATCTTAGAGGTATTTATCACTTCAGGACTACCTAAAAAAGCTAGATTAGTAATAAAAATGGACATGGTAAAGCCGATGCCACCGAGCATACCTGCGCCAGTGATGTGCGACCACTTCAGGTCAGAAGGTAACTTGCATATGCCAATTAAAACGGCAAAGTAACATATTAAAACGATACCTATTGGTTTACCGAGAATTAAGCCCATGGCAATACCAAGACCATTTAAACTTGTAAGGCCACTCAACCAATTTGAGTCAAAAGTAATGCCTGTGTTGGCCAATGCAAAAATTGGCAAAATAACAAATGCTACGGGCTTATGTAGAAAGCTCTCCAATCGATGCGAAAGGGATTGTTTGTCATTATATTTCCCTGCAAATGGAATCGAAAAAGCCAACATGACACCTGCAATCGTTGCATGAATACCTGACTTGAACATAAAAAACCACATGAGCAGACCACCAATCAGGTATGGCAAAAGTAATGTTATTTTTAATGTCCTATTAAGCACCACGAGTAGTGCCCATACAATAAAAGCACCAGCAAGATACGCAACCGAGAGTTGAGCCGTATAAAACAATGCAATCACCACAATTGCGCCCAAGTCATCTATAACGGCAAAAGCAACAACAAACACTTTCAGCGAAGCCGGTATGCGACTACCAAGAATAGCCAATGCCCCTAATGCAAAGGCAATATCGGTTGCCATCGGGATGCCAATTCCATCCTGAGTTGGCGTGCCATGATTTAGTATGAAATAAATAAGTGCTGGGACGAGCATCCCACCTATAGCAGCGACAATAGGAAGTAGCGCATTTTTAAAGTTAGAAAGCTCACCTATATACAGCTCACGTTTGAGTTCCAATCCAATAAGTAGAAAAAACACTGCCATCAAGCCATCGTTAATCCAGAGTTCCAAACTTAAACCACCAAATTTAACTTGCCAGAAATTTAAGTACGCATGGCCAATTGATGAGTTAGTCATCAGAATTGCGATCAACGTGCAAAAGATGAGCAAAATTCCGCTCGATTTCTCTGATGCGAAAAAATTGTTGAAGGTGTTGGATAGTTTTACTGATGCTGAAATCATTTTGCTGCTCATTATTATTTTATGAAATGAATAATATATGTATTTGCTAACTTTCACTCAGTGATTAACTTTGCGATTTAAATGGCGCACGCTCATCTAGCTCGTTGGTGTATGCCGCAAGCCCTGCAGACTCTTGTGTGACAAAATCCTGAATGGCTGACGCAAAATCCGGGTTTGCAATTAAGTGAAAAGAACAAGTCGGCCTAGCTTTAAAGCCACGCGCCAACTTATGCTCACCTTGCGCTCCACCCTCAAAATACACAATATGCTCAGCAATACAGAACTCCTGAGCTTGATAATAACAAAGCTCAAAGTGTAAATTGGGCACATACTGCAACGCACCCCAGTAACGGCCATACAGCGTAGTTTGATCGTAGATATTTAAAGCTGCAGCTATTGGGTTCCCATCCAAATAAGCAATAATTAACAAGATATGCTGCGACATACTACTACCAATATTCTTGAAAAAATCACGGGTCAAATATGGCGTAGATCGGTGCTCATAATAAGTGTTTTCATAACACTGATAGAAAAAATCCCATTGCTCAGCAGTAATTTCAGCGCCTTTAATTGACTTGCAAACCACGCCAGAAGCTAAGACTTTCTTACGTTCTTGCCGAATCTTTTTGCGTTTATCATGGCTTAATTGACCTAAAAAATCTTCAAAACTGGCATAGCCAGGATTGTGCCATCGGAACTGCACGCCATGCCGTTGCATCCATCCCGCTTCTTTAAATGCCTTTTCAGAACCATCATCCGGGAACAGTACATGTGCTGATGACATTTTGTTTTTATGCACAATTTGTGACAGCGCGTTAATGAGCAATCGTTTCGCTTCAGCGTCAGCAGCAATCAAGCGTGTACTGGTAATTGGGGTAAATGGAATTGCGGAAACAAGCTTTGGGTAATAATTGAGGCCATTACGCTCATACGCCTCAGCCCATGCCCAATCAAAGACATACTCACCATATGAATGGTACTTTACATAGAGCGGCATAGCGCCTATTAACTGCACATCGTCATATAACAAAAGTGGCGAAGGCTGCCAGCCAGTACCGCCACCGACAGACTTTGAAGTCTCTAGCGCACTCAGAAAAGCATGCGTTAATAGGGGCATGTCATCTAGCAAGGCATTCCAAGCCTGAGCAGGAACTTGTGCTACACCATTGCCAACCTCAAGCCTTAACGCCATACATCAGCACCATATCTGTTCATGATTGATACCTAATTATGCACTAAGGTATGCGCAAGGTAATACACCTAACTTTAAAGATGATGATTAAATCCAGAGAAAAGTAGAAGTTTGCATCAATATTGATGAAATCAATACGTGTAATGGGTTGATGGATATTGAAGAGTGAAGTGCGCTGTATAAATGCTGACTGATATCAGTGCAGTTCTATAGTGCCTTTTTTTTGGAGGTGTTTGTCGCTTGTTTATTTTTAGCTTTAGCATCTTCTAACGCCTCAGCCTCAATTGCTTTTCTTTGCTTCTCTAACTGAATTGCCGCCTCAGCAGCTCTGCGGCGCTCCAAGATTCTCGCCTGTGCCTCTACCAGCTCATTTAAGGAAATGACGCCGTCCTGATTTGTATCTACACTGTTGAAGTGTCTAGCAATTTGCGGCAGTTTTTCTGTGGCTTCTTGTCGGTCTATTGTGCTGTCATTATTTGAATCTGCTTCAAAAAAGCGTGCTTCAATACTTTCTTGCATTGCACGTCTACGCTCTTCAATTTGATCGTGGCTCGGGTCAATAGAGCGAGCATAATCTTCAAGTGCTTTACGTAGCATTTCTCTACGCTCAGGGCTAAAGTTTAGGTTTAACGTCTTTTGGTAGCCTTCTTTAGCATCATCTTCAGTAGCACGCTCACCATCTGTCGAACGTCTAGGCTTTTCAGCCGCCGCAGACAAATTATTCCTGCTCCCAGGGTTAGCGCTTAAAGTAAGACTTAAGCTCATGCATAAAACTAGGCACGCGTACTTGGTCAATGACATATTGTTTAGCAAAATCAAATCCAAAAGATCAAGATTCCAATGTTGAGCATTACGATTGAAGTTGCATTATCATGAAGCACGTTTGTTAATTGAATGTTTCATTAAACAGTGAAATTGTAAGGAATTGTAAATTTTTTCGACATAAACTATGAGACTGTAGATAAAATTGCAAGTTCAGGCACATAAAATTTAATATAAATATAAATTTAGCATACACTTTGCAGTTATTGAAAATAATATTGTTTTTACAATTATTCAACACAACGCTATTAAAAAATTAAGGTTTAAACATAATGATGGCCGATCAAAATAAAAAAATCTTAGTCGTAGATGATGATGTCCGTTTACGTGAGCTATTGCAGCGCTACCTCACCGAGCAAGGGTTTACCGTTAAAACGGCTAATGATGCTAAAGAAATGGACAGCATACTTGCTAACGATGCGATTGATTTATTAGTGCTGGATTTGATGTTACCCGGTGAGGATGGCTTGTCTATTTGCCGCAGGATGCGCGGCAATGCCACAATGATGCCAATTGTAATGCTCACTGCGCGTGGCGATGAAGTAGATAGAATTATTGGCCTAGAAATGGGTGCTGATGATTACCTACCCAAACCATTTAACCCTAGAGAGCTGTTAGCACGTATTAATGCCGTGCTACGTAGACATGAGCGTCTGGTGCCGAGCGCACCAGCGAACGCGGCAGAGAACATCACCATTGGTGACTTTGTATTCAACGCCTCAACACGTTCACTCAGCCGCCAAGGTACTGCAATTGCGATTACTAGCGGTGAATTTGCATTGCTCAAGGTGTTTGTGGACCATCCGCGCCAACCACTATCACGCGACAGGCTAATGCAACTGGCACGCGGACGTGAGTTAGATGTATACGACCGCAGTATTGATGTGCAGGTTTCACGCTTACGCAAGTTGATTGAACCAGACCCGGCCCATCCACGCTACTTGCAAACCATGTGGGGCTTTGGCTACGTATTTATACCAGATGGCGAAGCTGACAACTAAAAACCACAAGTCAGGCAACCAAACACATCAGAACTGCCTGACCTAACGCTAATTTTTACTATTTAAGCCAACCACATTGCGCCTGCTACCCAAAAAGCTACTGTCAAGAATCATGTTACTTATCGCTGTTTTATTAGCGATAGGCCAGTTTGCATCTTTACAGATTTTTGAGTACTTTGAACGTGAACCACGTGCGCAGGCAACCGCATTACAAGCAGTTACAGTTGTTAACTACACTCGTGCATCCCTAATCGCATCGCAAGAAAACCTGCGCTTGGCCTTGCTCTCAGAACTAACCGGTAAAGAAGGCGTTCGTATTTATTACGCTGACTTTATGGAAGAAATTGCACCGCTCCCCGATGACCCGTTCATCCACTTGGTGGCAGATAAGATTAGGGAGCGCCTTGGTGAACAAACCATTATTACCACTAAGCACTATGGCATCAGCGGCTTATGGGTCAGTTTTGGTATTGATCAGGATGACTTCTGGGTCGTAATTCCAAATGTACATGTAGAACGCCCGTTCCCTTGGCAATGGCTAGGCTGGATTGCATTAGTTTTAAGTTTGTCTCTAGCAGGTGGTTATTTGCTTGCTGCACGTATTAACAAGCCATTAAATCTGCTGGTGAGCGCGGCTGACAAACTGCGTAAAGGTGAGCAACCAGAAAAGCTACCAGAAGACAGTGTGACCGAGTTGCGCGAAGTAAGCACCACTTTTAACAAAATGGCAGAGTCCCTGGCAGAGCTTGATGCAGAAAGAACCTTGATTTTAGCTGGCGTTTCACACGACATCCGCACACCTTTAGCGCGCCTGCGCCTTGCTGTAGAAATGCTGCCAGAGAAAGACTGTGGATACCTGAAATCGGGCATGGTGCAAGATATTGCTGACATGGATAATATTATCCATCAATTCTTAGACTTTGTGCGTGGCACAGAAGGTGAACCAACGCTGATGGTGGACATCAACACCTTGTTGCAAGCGCTGCATGAGAGGCAGCAGCGCGCTGGGCGAGAGTTGGTGATTCAGCTAGCACCTACTTATAAAGTACCAATTAAACCATTGGCTATGCAACGCTTACTAGACAATCTGGTGGGCAATGCTTATAACTACGGCGGCGGGCAAGTTCGCGTTACTAGCCAGATACAGGCAGACTGGATTGTGATCAGTATTTTTGATAACGGCCCAGGGATTCCAGAAAGCCATCTACAGAAATTATTGCGCCCATTCGAACGGCTTGATACGGCACGTAGTAACGCCGGTGGCAGCGGCTTAGGCTTGGCTATTGCAGACCGCATTGCAAAACTGCATCACGGTAAACTTGAGCTGATTAACCGGCCTGAAGGTGGGCTAGAGGCCAGGTTGAGCATTCCAATTAAGAACTAGCCTTGTGTTAAAGCATTAAGCGCCAGGCTCAAACCAAGCCAATTTCTCGCGCAGATGCACCACTTCACCAATAATGGTGAGGCATGGCGCTTTAAGGCCGGCTTCTGCAACTTTTTCCGCCAAGTCTGCTAGTGTTGCAGTGACCACTTTTTGACGCTGGGTAGTACCTTGCTGCACTACTGCCACAGGCATGTCCGGTGAAACACCGTGCTTGATGAGCTGCTCACAGATTTGTGCCAAACCAACCAAGCCCATATAGATGACGACGGTTTGCCTTGGGCGTGCCATCGCTTCCCAATCCAAATCCAGACTACCATCTTTTAAGTGCCCAGTAATAAACAAGCAAGCTTGTGAATAATCACGATGGGTGAGCGGAATACCTGCGTAACTGGATACGCCATTAGCAGCGGTAATACCTGGCACCACTTGGAATGGGATACCATACTCCATCAAGGTTTCGATTTCTTCGCCACCACGGCCAAAGATAAAAGGATCTCCGCCTTTTAGGCGCAGAACACGCTTGCCTTGTAATGCCAGCTTGGCAAGTAACACGTTAATTTCTTCTTGTGGCAAGGTATGCTGATCACGTGATTTACCTACATAAATCAGCTCAGCATCGCGGCGCACCAGCTCCATCACTTCGGGACTGACCAATTTATCGTAAACACAGACATCACACTGCTGCATCAAACGTAATGCTCTAAATGTGAGTAAATCTGGGTCGCCCGGCCCACCCCCAACTAAAAACACCTCGCCTTTGTTGGCCGTGCCATTTTCTTGATCAATCAAATCTTGCAGCAAAGCGCGGGCTGACTGCTCTTGACCTGACAAAACACGCTCAACTAACGGGCCTTGCAGTACATCTTCCCAAAAACGACGGCGTGCTTGGGTTGTAGCAAACTTTGCCTTCACTTTATCGCGAAACTCACCCGCGATGCCTGCAATGCGGCCGTAGCCAGCAGGCAGCATGGCTTCAATTTTAGTACGGATGTAACGTGCCAATACCGGTGCATTACCTTCACTGGAAATCGCAATCACCACTGGGCTGCGCTCAATTATAGAGCCCATAGTAAAGGTACATAAATCTGGAGCATCCACCACGTTAACCGGAATACCTAATGCTTTTGCATCAACTGAAACAGCTTTATTCACTGCTTCATCATCTGTTGCGGCAATTACCAGGCACGCCCCCTCAAGCTGATGCTTACTGTAGGTTGCCTGAACACATTGAATTTTTTTCGCTTCAGCCAAAGCTTGCAGTTCATGGCAAATTTCCGGTGAAATCAAGGTGACCGCTGCGTTTGCCTTTAACAGCATGCTTACTTTACGCGTTGCGACATCGCCACCGCCAATCACCACACATAGTCGATTGGTGATATTGATAAAAATAGGGAGTGCTTGCATGTTTTGAATAACTATCTATACATTAAGTTAATCATTTTACCTTGTAGTTAACAACTTTGCGTGAGGCAAGTGAGCAAATACGTTAAAATCATATTTTGCGTTTTGGCTATAACACCTTGAATACACCTAAAAAAGTTTTTATTAAGACCTTTGGCTGTCAGATGAACGAATATGATTCATCACGGATGGCGGACATGTTGTCAGCTTCTGACGGCATGGTAGAAACGCTGACGCCGGATGACGCAGATGTGATCTTGCTCAACACATGCTCTGTACGCGAAAAAGCAGAAGATAAAGTATTTAGCCATCTAGGGCGCTTTATTCCGCTTAAAGAGAAAAACCCAAATCTAGTGATTGGCGTGGGTGGCTGCGTGGCATCGCAAGAAGGCGATAACATTATCAAGCGCGCGCCCTATGTAGACGTAGTGTTTGGCCCGCAAACCTTGCACCGCCTGCCAGAAATGATTAAAAACAAGCAAGACAGCGGCACCTCACAAGTCGATATCAGCTTTCCTGAAATTGAAAAATTTGACCATCTACCGCCACCGCGCGTGGAAGGGGTAAGTGCATTTTTAAGCATTATGGAAGGTTGCAGCAAGTATTGCAGCTTCTGTGTGGTGCCATATACACGTGGTGAAGAAGTTTCACGTCCGTTTGCCGATATTTTGACCGAGGCTGTGCAGTTGGCAGAGCAAGGCGTAAAGGAAATTACGCTGCTAGGCCAAAACGTGAACGCCTACCGTACCGAATACGAAGGTGTGGAAGCTGATTTAGCCATGCTGATTGAAACCATTGCTGAAATTCCACAGGTTGAGCGCATCCGCTTTACCACTAGCCACCCTAATGAAATGAATGAGCGCTTGATTAACTGTTTTGCTACCGTACCCAAACTAGCAGCGCAATTACATTTACCAGTGCAAGCTGGCAGCGACCGTATTCTGATGGCGATGAAGCGCAACTACACCGCACTGCAATTCAAATCCATTATTCGCAAACTAAAAACGGCTAACCCTAAGCTAACCTTTACTTCAGACTTTATCGTTGGCTTTCCGGGTGAAAGCGATGCGGATTTTGAAGCCACGGTAAAACTGATGCAGGACGTAGGGTTTGACGCAAGCTTTAGCTTTTTGTATAGCCCGCGCCCCGGTACACCTGCTGCATTTCTAAAAGATGACACCACGCAAGAAATTAAACTGGCACGCTTAGACAAGCTTCAAGCAATTAATGAAGCGCAGGCCAAAGCCATTTCTGAGGCAATGCTAGGCACCACGCAACGCGTACTGATTGAAGGCGCCTCATGGAAAGATGCTAGCTTGCTGGCTGGCAAAACTGATAATAATCGCGTGGTTGATATTGCAGGCGATGCGAGCTTGGTGCATCAGTTTGTGAATGTAAAAATTACCGACGTTTCTAACCCAAGACGCTTAATTGGCGAGATCGTATAACCATGGAATTTACCCTAACCCCTGAAGACAATGCTCGCCTTGCCAACTTGTGCGGGCCGCTGGATGAAAACATCAAGCAGATTGAAACCGCACTCGAGGTAAACATCAACCGCCGCGGCGGTACATTTAGCATCAGCGGCAAGCTCGACAACACGCACCTTGCCGCGCAACTGATAGAGAACTTTTACAGCCGCGCAAAAAAACCTATTGAACTAGAAGATGTACAGCTGGGTTTAGTCGAAATTGATAAGCTCAAACCTGAAGACGTGGTTTCTACCGCCATGCCTGTGCTGATGACTCGCCGCGGCGACTTACATGGCCGCACTCCACGCCAAGTATCGTATTTACAGCAAATACAGGAACATGACATTACGTTTGGTATAGGCCCGGCAGGCACTGGTAAAACTTATTTAGCCGTTGCATGCGCAGTAGATGCCATGACGCGCGACCGCGTTAAACGTATTGTGCTTGTACGCCCAGCGGTTGAGGCAGGTGAACGCTTGGGCTTTTTACCTGGTGATTTAAACCAGAAAGTAGACCCTTACCTACGCCCGCTATACGATGCGCTATATGACTTAGCCGGTTACGACACCGTGAACAAAATGTTTGAACGCGGTGCGATTGAAGTAGCACCACTCGCTTACATGCGCGGCCGCACTTTGAACCAAAGCTTTATTATCTTAGATGAAGCGCAGAATACGACGCCGGAACAAATGAAAATGTTCTTAACACGTATCGGCTTTGGCACCAAAGCGGTGATTACCGGTGACGTGACACAAATCGACTTACAGCGGCACCAGAAAAGTGGTCTAGTTGAAGCGCAAAAGGTATTAAAAGATATCAAAGGCATCGCCATGACGCACTTTTTATCTGGTGATGTGGTGCGCCACCCGCTGGTACAAAAAATCGTCAATGCTTACGAAGAGTACGAATCACAGCAAAAAAATTAACGAATATAAAGCAGGCACATAGCCTGATATACCGCACTAGAATCGCGCAAGGTATAATCAAAACAACGATGCATAATTTTTGAGATAAAAAATGACACCAAATAAATACAGCAAGATTTTGCAAAAAGGCTTAAGTATTGTTGAACAAATAGTATTGATTGTGATTGGTATTGCCACTATTTTTGGCGTGCTTCAGGCAATTTTAAACATTTGGGATGAGCGTACTGTACATGTTGGTGACCTATTGCTGCTGTTTCTATACCTTGAAGTGATGTCCATGCTGAGCCACTACCTCACAGCAGGAAAACTGCCAGTCAGGTACCCGCTATATATTGGCATTATTGCCTTAGCTCGATTCCTGGTGCTGGATATCAAAGAGCTTGACGCGATGACCATGTTTGCACTCTCAGGCTCCATCTTATTGATTGCACTGGCTATTTTAGTGGTGCGCTATGGGCACGTGAAGTTTCCATATACAGATGGCACAGACTTACAATCTAAAACCGATTAAGACTACCTATGCCTAAATTAGCTGCATCCATTCAATATGCCAGCACCGCTGACAATATTCCTAGTGCTAGCCAGTTTCGCAAATGGGCAAAAGCTGCGCTGCGGGTAGACACCGAAGTAACTATCCGCATCGTAGATGCCGAAGAAGGCCAGTTACTTAATAACACTTATCGTGGCAAAGATTACGCAACAAATGTGCTGACCTTTCCACTCACTGAAGAGCCCCACCTGATGGGTGACATCATCATTTGCGCGCCGGTAGTGGCGACAGAAGCCAAAGCACAGCAAAAAAGTCTAGAAGCACATTATGCGCATTTAACTGTGCATGGCATCCTGCACTTGCATGGTTACGACCATGAAACCGATGCGCAGGCTGAATTGATGGAAGGCCTAGAAACTGCAATTGTCACGAAATTAGGGTATGCTTCACCCTATCTCATTACATAGGACGCCAACTAATGGCAACCGAGTCGGAAAAACCAAGTAACCATAAATCAAGTAACAAGCCTAGCTTGTTGGAACGTTTAAGTAATTTCTTATTGCGGGAGCCCGAAGACCGCGAACAGCTGGTCGAGCTACTGCATAGCGCATACGAAAATAGCTTAATGGACGCTGACTCGCTCGCAATGATTGAGGGCGTGCTGCAAGTAAGTGAAATGCAAGTGCGCGACATCATGATTCCGCGCTCGCAAATGGATGTCATTGATATCACCGAACCTCCCGAAGTGTTTATTCCTAATGTAATTGAAACTGCACACTCACGCTTTCCTGTGATTGAAGGTAATAAAAACGATGTCATCGGCATTTTGCTGGCAAAAGATTTGTTGCGCTACTATGCGGGCGAAGACTTTGAAGTCCGCGATATGTTACGCCCTGCCGTGTTTATCCCAGAAGCAAAACGCCTCAACGTTTTGCTGAAAGAGTTCCGCAGCAACCGCAACCATATTGCCATTGTGGTAGATGAGTACGGTGGTGTAGCGGGCATGGTTACCATTGAAGACGTATTGGAACAAATTGTAGGCGATATTGAAGACGAGTACGACTACGATGAAGATGAAGACAACATCATTCAAAATGCAGACGGTCAATACCGAGTGAAAGCGCTTACCGAGATTGCAGACTTTAATGAAATTATAGGCACAGCCTTCAGCGACGAAGAATTCTCCACCATAGGCGGCTTGGTTGTTAGCAAGTTTGGCCATTTGCCAAAACGTAATGAGGAAGTTAGCTTCAACGGCATTCACGTAAAAGTATTACGCGCTGACAGCCGCCGCCTGCACACCATTCTAGTTTCAATGAAAACAGAGCCTACAATCGAAGTTGAAGGCTAACAAAAACCAGGCAAGACTTCATATATTCCATTTTAAATTAGGTAGATAGGGAACTAAGTCTAGAGATTCATTTCATAACTCTGTGTTGTCGTGAATCTCAATTCTTTAGTCCAATTTAACTGGAGTTCGTTATGAAGCACTTATTGTTTGTTTGTCTTTTTGTTGCGCAGGCGCTATTGGCACAAACCGCAATGGCAGAGGAAGCCTCGAGCAGCAAGGCCACCATCCCCACAATAGAACAGGACTTTGTAAAGTCAATCAATAAATTTAGCAAAGCCCAAATTATTGAACAGTTTGGCGAGCCTGCAAAATCTGACGATGTAAAAGTCAAAGGCTCAGGTAAAGTAGTGGCTTCAATTTGGCTGTACCATTTTATCAATACAGCCGCGGATGGTTCTTACTATGAAACTACCGAGTTAGATTTTATTGATGACAAGGTAGTGATGGTTGCATTTTTAAAGAATGACGGTAGCGAAGGTCTAGACGCAGGCCAACAGTATGAAGTACCAGCTCAATAAGATGTACACATTAAAAAGCGCCTAAAACGGCGCTTTTTTTATTACCAAACTCCCAGTCTATCTAAGTTTATTTCTTTAATGCATCACGAATTTCACGTAGAAGAATAATATCTTCTGCCGTTGGTGCAGGTGGTGGTGCAGGCTCGGCTTTTTTCAGGCGATTCATTTGCTTCACCAACATAAAAATCACAAATGCCAAAATAACAAAGTTAATCACGATAGTTAAAAAATTACCGTAGGCAAGCATAGGCACCCCTGCTTGCTTAAGCGCAGCATACGTACCAGGATTCCCCTCTGGAATTGCAGCCAAGGCAACAAACATATTACTAAAATCTACATTACCAATCACCTTACCAATCAGCGGCATGATGATATCGCCCACTAAAGAATCGACAATCTTTCCAAATGCAGCGCCTATGATGACACCTACTGCTAAATCCATGACATTGCCTTTTAAAGCAAATTGTTTAAATTCGGACGCGATACTCATGCATTTCTCCAGTCATAAAATTGTACAGATAGATGCAACATCTGTAATAGGTATGGTTAATTTCTAATATTTTTCTTACTTGGTCATTAAATATATGACTTATATAGTCACCATGTCAACATAAGCCAATCCGCACAGCATAATTTAGACGTTAATTTTTGTTATCTAAGGCACTAACAAGCTACAATTCGTAGCATGCTATTTTCCAAATCTAACCCTATTATTAAAACCGTCACGCTCTTTGCACTAGGTGCTTTTGGTGTGCTTGGTTTTGCGCCTTACTACCTCTACCCTGCCAGCATCCTCTCGCTGATTGGCGTTATCTACTTCATCACTTTAAGTGACTCAGCAAAATCCGCGGCCATCAGCGGCTTTACTTATGGTTTAGGACTATTTGGCGTTGGAATTTATTGGATTTACATTAGCCTGCACACGTATGGTGGCATGCCTAGCATCATGGCTGCTTTTTCCACTTTTGTATTAGCTGCATTTTTGGCGTTATTTCCCGCCGCGGTTGGTGCGTTGAGCAAAAAAATGGGGCAGCAGCCTACCTCTATAATTATCGCTATTCCAATATTCTGGGCGCTTGCAGACTGGATAAGAAGCTGGATATTTACCGGGTTCCCGTGGCTAACCATTGGCTACAGCCAAGTCCCAGCCAGCCCTTTAGCTGGCTATATGCCAATGACTGGTGTTTATGGCGTCACTTTCATTACAGTGCTAATTGCGAGCGTGATCGGTGTGTGGCTAGCGAACAAACCAAAAACTTCCGCCTGGCAACGCGGCGCCATCGGCACGATTCTATTAGTCATCTCCACCGGCTATGGGCTAAAGCAGATTGAGTGGACCACACCAATTGGCAACCCCCTTAGCGTAAGCCTACTGCAAGGTAATATTGAACAAAACCTGAAATGGGCACCAGAACTTGCTGAACATACCATGCAGCAATACCTGAGCATGACAGAGCAAAGCAGCGCACAGTTAATTGTACTGCCAGAAACTGCGCTACCCGTGATTGCCAGTGAAATTCCACAAGAGTTAAAAACAAGGCTAGTTGCACATGCCCATAAAAATCAGGGTGACATTCTGGTTGGTATGATTGAACGTGAGGAGGGTGAGTACTTTAATAGCGTATTGAGTTATGGAAGTGAGCAAACACTGACCTATCGCAAATCGCACCTAGTACCATTTGGTGAGTTTATTCCATTAAAAGTAGCGTTTGGCTGGATATATCGCGACTGGCTCAACATGCCACTGAGCGATTTATCGCGTGGTGCAAAATATCAGCAGCCTATGTCAGTGGCTGGCGCAAAGGTGGCAGTCAACATTTGCTATGAAGATGTGTTTGGCGAAGAAATCATACGCCAATTACCCGTAGCCTCGTTATTGGTTAACGTGAGTAACGACGCGTGGTATGGTGAATCATACGCAGCAGATCAGCATTTACAATTCTCTCAAGCGCGTGCGCTGGAAACCGGACGCATGATGCTACGCGCCACCAATACCGGTGCAACCGCAATTATCGACCAAAAAGGCTATCTCACAGCACACGCGCCACACTTTGTGCAAACCTCACTGGATGGATACGCCCAAGGCTACACCGGCACAACCCCTTATGTATATTGGGGGAACTGGCTATTTCTGGCCATATGCTTCGGCTTATTACTGTACTTATGGAAACGTAACAGAGTGTCATCAAGATAAAACCTATTGCAAGATTACAAAACCAAGTAAAATTGCACTTTTCGCCAATTTCAACAAACACATCATGGCTTTAACATTTCAAGAGATTATTCTCACCCTACAAAAATACTGGAGCGACAAAGGCTGTGCGCTTCTGCAATCTTACGACATGGAAGTTGGCGCTGGCACCTCGCACACCGCTACCTTTTTACGCTCATTAGGCCCAGAGCCTTGGAAAGCCGCTTACGTGCAACCAAGCCGCCGCCCTAAAGATGGTCGTTATGGCGAAAACCCAAACCGTTTACAGCATTACTACCAATTCCAAGTGGTATTAAAACCAGCACCAGCTGATATTTTGGAACTGTACTTAGGCTCACTAGAAGCGCTAGGCTTTGACTTAAAACAAAATGACATCCGCTTTGTAGAGGATGACTGGGAAAATCCAACACTGGGCGCATGGGGCTTAGGCTGGGAAGTTTGGCTGAATGGTATGGAAGTGACCCAATTTACTTACTTCCAACAAGTAGGCGGCATTGACTGCAAACCGATTACAGGCGAAATCACTTATGGCTTAGAGCGTTTAGCCATGTACCTACAAGGCGTGGATAACGTATACAACCTGACTTGGACACGTGATGCAAAAGGCAAAGCCTTAAGCTATGGCGATGTATACCTACAAAACGAACAAGAGCAAAGTGCTTACAACTTTGAGCACTCTGATGCTGACTTCTTATTTACCGCGTTCAATGCGCATGAAAAGCAAGCCAAGCACTTGATGGAAAACCAACTGGCGCTGCCTGCTTATGAGCAAGTACTCAAAGCAGCCCATACCTTTAACTTACTTGATGCACGAGGTGCGATTTCTGTCACCGAGCGCGCAGGCTACATTGGCCGCATCCGCAACTTAGCACGCTCTGTTGCTGCCAGCTACCTAGATAGCCGCGCCAGACTTGGCTTCCCAATGGCGCCAAAAGATTGGGCGGATGAAGTACTAGCCAAGCTCGATAAAGAGAAACAAGAAAAAGATAAGAAGGTTGCTTAAATCATGTCACAACAAAACTTACTTGTAGAATTATTTGTAGAAGAGCTGCCACCAAAAGCACTGAAAAAACTAGGCGAAGCATTCAGCAATACCCTATTTGAAACCTTGAAACTTCAAGGTTTATCCGCTGACGATTCAGTGGTTACTTCATTTGCGACACCGCGCCGTTTGGCAGCACACATTACCGCGATTGCGGCACAAGCAAAAGATAAACAAATCTCGCAAAAACTGATGCCAGTGAGCGTAGGCTTGGATGCTAATGGCAACGCCACACCTGCTCT
The DNA here is from genome assembly GCF_036401095.1 of Methylotenera sp. Lineage (GTDB taxonomy): Bacteria > Pseudomonadota > Gammaproteobacteria > Burkholderiales > Methylophilaceae > Methylotenera. The sequence continues at coordinate 12,489 of NZ_DASWWA010000016.1, read as the reverse complement.
GATTAAACGCTTAAACGGCATGGGTTTAGACGAAGCCGCGGTGTCACAGCTAAGCAAACAAATGGATGGCAAAAATGAAGCGCTGTTTTTGGAAGTGACGCAAAAAGGCGCAGTGCTGAACGATGGCTTACAAAAAGCAATTGAAGAAGCTATCCAAAAACTGCCTATCCCTAAAGTCATGACCTACCAACTCGCTGATGGCTGGAGCAGCGTGAACTTCGTGCGCCCAGCGCATGGCTTAATCGCATTGCATGGTAGTGATATTGTTGCAACCAACGCGCTCGGCTTAAACGCAGGCAACCAAACGCAAGGTCACCGCTTTGAGGCTGCATCAGCCAATGTAGTGATTAAAAACGCAGACAGCTACGCTGAACAACTCAAAACAGAAGGCGCAGTGATTGCAAGCTTTGCTGAGCGCCGAGCTGAAATCGTACGCCAACTCACCGCAGCTGCCGCTAAACAAGGCCTAAAACCGATTGACGACGATGCATTGCTAGATGAAGTGACCGCATTGGTAGAGCGTCCAAATGTGCTACTTGGTCAGTTTGAAGAAGTTTATTTGGAAGTACCGCAAGAATGTTTGATTCTTACCATGAAGGCGAATCAAAAGTACTTTCCATTATTAGACGGTAATAACAAATTAACGAATAAGTTCTTAATCGTGTCTAACATTTGCCCTGCCGACCCATCTGCAGTGATTGGCGGTAACGAGCGCGTGGTACGCCCACGCTTGGCAGATGCGAAGTTCTTCTTCGACCAAGACCGCAAAAAAACACTGGAATCACGAATTAGCAGCTTAGAAAAAGTGGTTTACCATAATAAGCTAGGCTCACAAGGCCAGCGTGCTCAACGTGTAGTAGCGATTGCCACTGCCATTGGCAAACAGCTAAGTGGTGCCGAGTTAGCAGCAAAAGCCGCCCTCGCCGCGCAATTGGCAAAAACTGACTTGATTACCGACATGGTAGGTGAGTTCCCTGAGTTGCAAGGCATCATGGGGCGCTACTATGCGCAGCATGAAGGCTTGGATAACGAAGTGGCTTTTGCGATTGAAGACCATTACAAACCACGCTTTGCAGGCGATGACTTACCACGCAATCAAGTAGGTATAACCGTTGCATTGGCAGATAAACTGGAAACTCTAGTTGGCCTGTTCAGTATTGGCGAAAAACCAACTGGCGACAAAGACCCATTTGCCTTACGTAGACAAGCACTCGGCATTATCCGCATGCTGATTGATAGCAATCTGCCATTAGCATTTGAGCAGCTGATACACGACGTACTGGCAGCATTTGAGCATGATGCAGCCACTGCCGCAGCTACCGTACAAGCTATCAAAGAGTTCTGCTTTGACCGCCTGAGTGTTAACTTGCGTGAGAACGGCGCTACTGCACAAGAAGTAGACGCAGTACTCTCACTCGACCCTGCTCTACTCAGTGAAATTCCACAACGCCTTGCGGCTGTACGCACCTTTGCTGAACTGGCTGAGGCACCTGCATTAGCCGCTGCTAACAAACGCGTCAGCAATATCCTGAAAAAAGTGGAAGGTGAAGTGCAAGCGCAAGTAAATGTGAGCTTGTTACAAGAGGCCGCTGAAATTGCGCTGAATAAAGCACTGATTGCCGTGAAACCAGAAGCAGATAAACAGTTTGAAAGCGGCGACTACACCAACTCATTAAAAGCACTAGCCGCATTAAAAGCGCCGGTGGATGACTTCTTCGACAACGTGATGGTGAATGCAGAAGATGCAGCGCTTAAAGCAAACCGTCTAGGTTTGTTAGCAACACTGCACCAAACCATGAACCGCGTTGCCGATTTATCTAAGCTGGCAGGTTAATTATTTCATGTAACATAACTCATGACGTTAAGACCGTAGCGTATGCCCAAGGCATTGATGTCATAACCATGGCTTCTATTCAAACAGGATTGATTACTTTATGAAGTTAGTGATATTAGATCGTGACGGTGTTATTAATCAGGACTCCGCCAATTTCATTAAAAATCCTAATGAGTGGATTGCCATCCCTGGCAGTCTTGAAGCTATCGCTCTATTGAATCAGTCTGGTTTCAGGGTAGTGGTGGCGACTAACCAATCCGGCGTGAGCCGTGGCTTGTTTGATATGGCCACGCTCAATAGCATCCATGACAAAATGCACCGCGAGCTGGCACTGGTGGGCGGGCGTATTGATGCCGTGTTTTATTGCCCACATTCGGCGGATGATAACTGCAACTGCCGCAAGCCAAAAACCGGCATGATTAAGGAAATTGGCAAGCGCTTCTCTGTGGATTTAAGTCAGGTATGCGGCGTGGGCGATGCATTGCGCGATTTACAAGCGTTTGCAAACGCAGGTTGCCAGCCTATTTTAGTGCGCACCGGCAAGGGTGAAACCACACTAGGCTCTGGTGAGTTACCAGCTAAGACCATCGTGTTTGCCGATTTAAGTGAAGCTGCGCAATATATCATTGCAGAAAACAACTAACCCAGAATACATCTAAACTTCAGAACACACCTAAGCCCATGCTGCTGTTACGCTCTACATTATTCCTACTCGGGCAGATTATTACTGCACCAATTTTTACATTCATTGCCCTGCTCTCGCTGCCGTTAGCGCCGGTCACCCGCAATGTATTAATCTCAGGCTGGGCGCGCAGCATGATCTGGTGGCTGCGCATTACATGCAATATCAAGCACGAAATCCAAGGGCTGGAGAACATTCCAGCAACGCCCAGCATTATTCTGGCAAAGCATCAGTCCGCATGGGAAACCTTAGCGTTTCAGGCAATTTTCCCTACGCAAGTTTACGTGCTGAAACGTGAGTTATTGTGGATTCCAATATTCGGCTGGGGCTTGGCGATGTCATCACCAATTGCCATCGACCGCAGTGCAGGGCGTGAAGCGCTGAAAAAACTGGTGGCACAAGGTAAAGCCAGGCTATCCAAAGGCTTGTGGGTAGTGATTTTCCCTGAAGGCACACGCAAGGCACCGGGCGAGCGTGGCAAATATCATATTGGCGGCGCATGGCTGGCAACCCATACCGAAACACAGGTCGTACCTGTGGCGCATAACGCAGGCAAGTTTTGGGCTAAAAACTCTTTTATCAAAAAGCCTGGTGTGATTCAGATACATATCGGCAAGCCGATACAAACCGTGAACGTTAAAACCGATGCATTAAACAGCCAGGTTGAGCATTGGATAGAATCTGAAATGGCAACGCTGGACTAATGTTAAACCAATGAGCCACTGCATCCAACTCCCCTCTGGTGAGCAAATTCATTACACACTGGAACGCAGGCAACGCCGTACTGTTGGCCTCAAAATCACGCAAGAAGGCTTGGTTGTTCATGCGCCCAAGCGCATCGCACAAACTATTCTTGAAAGCCTGATTGCGCAAAAAGCGGATTGGATACTAAAAAAACTAGAGGCGCGCAGCGCCAACCAACAACCACCGATGCAATGGCAACACGGTGACCAGCTGTTATTGCTTGGCAACAATATCATGCTGGTGACAAAACAGGATACTCGCTCAAGAGCGGTTGAATATACGCCAGGCTTTTTACAGCTTGCCATGCCGAATCACGATGAGCCAAGTGCAGTAGAGCGTAAAGTGCTGCAATGGTATAAAAAACAGGCGTTGACTGACTTTTCCAGACGCTTAGCACTTTTTGCTACCAAGTTAGGCGTGCCTACACCTGAGTTATTTTTATCCAACGCACGTTCGCGTTGGGGTAGCTGCAATTCCAGAAAAGAAATTCGGCTCAACTGGCGTTTGCTACAAGCGCCGCCGCACATTATCAATTACGTAGTGTGTCATGAGCTAGCACATTTAAAAGAGATGAATCACTCAGCAAAATTCTGGGCAGTGGTTGCCAGCATTTTCCCAGAGTACAAAGCCGCAGAAAAAGAGCTGAAAGCTTGGTCGCCAAAATTACATTTAATTTAAACCAACCGTGATTTAAGTTACGCGTGATTTAAATTGCATATTATCTAGCCTAGCAGGCTAGCTTGCAGCGAGCAATTACAGCAGTTTTTGAATATCACCCGCAATCAAATCGGGCTTGGTGCCGTAATCCACATACAGGCGAATCTTGCCGGTTTTATCAAATACATACACCCCCGCACTATGGTCTATGGTGTAACCACTGCGGCCTTTGTTCTCTACTTTTGCTGCAAAAATCTTAAAATCCTTAAGCACAGCCGCCGTTTGCTCTTTAGTCCCATACAGACCGATAAAACTAGGATCAAACGCGGGCACAAATTGCGCCAGCAATGGCTGTGTGTCACGCTCTGGGTCCAAGGTCACAAACAGCACTTGCAGTTCACTAGCGTTCGCGCCTAGTAGTTTCTTGCTTTGCTTCATATCGTTAAGCGTGGTTGGGCACACATCTGGGCAATGCGTGTAACCAAAAAACAAGGCCACTACTTTACCTTTAAAATCACTCAATGAACGTGCTTTTCCAGTGTGATCGGTCAGATTAAGCTGGCTGCCAAAGTCCACACCAGTAATATCTGTAGTATTAAATTTTTGTGCATTATTTGCAGAGCCGCAGCTCACCAATACTGGCAGCAATAGCACCAACAATATCAATCTGATGAATTTATTCACTGAATCACACCTTTGCAGCATCATTAATAGGTAAAGATTCTACCATGCACAATAAATTCAACATGTTGCATGATAAATTTATCTACAAATCATAGAAATTACTGCAAACCAAGTGCGCACTCGTTTACAATATTACTTTTGCAAAACTTCAAGCATTTTAAGGACTCAGCATGGCTAACCCTGCAGCAACTTCTGGCGGTATGGCAGACCGCGACGGCGTAATTTGGTATGACGGTAAGATGGTGAACTGGCGTGATGCCACCACCCACGTTTTAACACACACATTGCACTACGGTATGGGCGTGTTTGAAGGTGTACGCGCCTACAAAACAGACAAAGGCACTGCAATTTTCCGCTTGAAAGAGCATACCGACAGATTATTCCGCTCTGCGCATATCTTAGGCATGAAAATGCCTTACAGCAAAGAAGAGCTCATCGAAGCGCAAAAAGCAGCAGTACGTGATAACAATCTAGAATCTGCTTACATGCGCCCAATGGCGTTTTATGGCGCAGAAGCAATGGGTATCTCTGCAAAAACACTTTCTACACATGTTATCGTGGCTGCATGGAAATGGGGCGCTTACATGGGTCAAGATGCTTTAGATAACGGTATTCGCGTGAAAACATCATCATTCTCACGTCACCATGTAAACATCACTATGTGTAAAGCCAAAGCCAACGGCAACTACATGAACAGCATTCTGGCACACCAAGAAGCTGCTCAAGATGGTTACCAAGAGGCTTTATTGCTGGATGTTGACGGCTTTGTTGCAGAAGGCTCTGGCGAAAACATATTTATCGTGCGTAACGGCAAGCTTTACACGCCAGACCTAACCAGCGCGCTAGAAGGCATCACCCGCGACACTATCGTGCAATTGGCTACTGAACTAGGCATCCAAGTGATTGAAAAACGCATCACACGCGATGAAGTTTATGGCGCTGATGAAGCATTCTTCACAGGCACTGCTGCTGAAGTAACGCCAATCCGTGAGCTAGATAACCGCGCAATCGGTACAGGCACTGCTGGCCCAATCACTAAACAATTACAAAAACTGTACTTTGATGTAGTGACAGGCAAATCTGCAAAACACGCAGACTGGTTAACATTAGTATAAAAACTAACACCACCATTCCCGCTTGCGCGGGAATGGTGAAATTAAGGATCTTTTAATGTCTAACGCGAATGAAATCGAAGTATCAGCTAAAGACCTGCCGTTGCACTGCCCAACACCAGAGGTGGCATTATGGTCATCTCACCCACGTGTATTTTTAGACGTGGCGAAAACAGGCCATGTTGCCTGCCCTTACTGTGGCACAAAATACAAATTAAAAGCTGGTGAAGTCGTTGGCCATCATCACTAGCTACTAGCAATAGCAGGTAGCGCCTCTGCAATGATCTCCGTCCGCCCCATTGCTATCGCCGACTACACCTGTTGGTGTAGTCTATACGCGGCGTATGCGGAGTTTTACCAAGTTACACAGACTCAAGAAATGCGAGACCAAGTCTGGTCTTGGCTACACAATCCCAATCACGAAGTAAATGGTTTGATAGCCACCAACCATGAAGGCATTGCGGTTGGCATCGCGCATTACCGGCCATTTGCACGGCCACTGTCAGCCTCAACTGGCGGTTACTTAGATGACCTGTTTGTCACCCCATCTGCCCGCGGTAAGGCGATAGGGGCAAAGCTGATTGAAGCTGTAACGCAAATCGCAAAAGAAAAGAACTGGTCTGTGCTACGCTGGATTACTGCGGAAAATAATTACCCGGCAAGAAACATCTACGATAAAGTCGCCACACAAACCAAATGGGTAACTTACGACATCAAGCTATAGCACACTAACTGCTGCTGGCTGCTTCCACAAACGCTCCACCACCTGCTTTGCATTATCGGCAGTGCTATTAGTCCAAAACCGCACACTCCCCAGCTGCGACTCGCTAGTGAGCAAATCAAGCTCGGCTAATCGCTTTTGCAACTGTTTAGCTACCGCAGCGCCAGTATCAATCAAGCTCACCTGCTCGCCTACCACCTGTTCTATCAATGGCCGCACAAAGGGGTAGTGCGTACAGCCAAGCACAATGGTATCTGCACCTTCATCCAGTAATGGCTGGCAATATTTTTTAACCAACTGCAACGTACTATCAGCTTGCAACTCTCCGCGCTCTACACACTCCACTAGGCCCACACAAGCCTGCGTGACTACTTTTACATTGCGGCCATAGCTTTCTAGCAAGCCTGCAAATTGGGCACTTTTCAATGTACCTGTAGTTGCCAGCACGCCGATAATGCCATTTGTTGAGGCCGCAGCAGCCGGCTTAACTGCCGGCTCCATACCGATAATTGGAAGCTTATATCGCTCACGCATCATATCAATCGCCGCCGCAGTCGCCGTATTACACGCCACTACGATGGCTTTAGCGTGGTTTGCGATTAGAAAATCTGAAATTTCCACACAGCGTGCTTGAATCTCCGCTGAGCTTTTATTGCCATAAGGCGCGTACTTACTGTCGGCCACGTACAGCAACTGTTCATTAGGCAACAATGCTTGAATGTGCTGCAAAACCGAAATGCCACCCACACCAGAGTCAAAAACAGCAACTGGTCTTTGCTTAATATCATGCGTAGTAAATTGATCGGTCATGGTTAAACAGTTATGGTTGAGCGGTTAAGTTACAATGCAGACATTATAAACTGTTGGCACGATTAAATGCTCAATGGCATACCGCAACAAAGCCAGCATCAATCATGATAGACACAAGAGCATAAGGATGAATAATGGGTAACCGTTTAAGTAAAATTTACACACGTACTGGCGATAATGGCACCACCGGGCTAGGCGATGGTAGCCGTATCAGCAAAGACAGCATCCGCGTAGAAGCAATGGGCGATGTAGATGAACTGAACTCAGTCATCGGCTTAATCTTGGCAGAAGGAGTCTCTTCCCGTTTGCAAGGTACGCTCACTAAAATTCAGCACGATTTATTTAACTTGGGCGGGGAAATTTGTATTCCAGGTTATGCACTCTTAACCGCATCATGTGTAGATAATTTAGAACAAAACATAGACACGCTGAATACCGAGCTTAGCCCATTAAAAGAATTTATCTTACCTGGCGGCACCAAAAGCGCGGCATTCTGCCACTTAGCTCGCACGGTATGCCGTCGTGCAGAACGAAAACTCATTGAATTACACCATAACGAAAAAGTGACTGAAATTTCTCTGCAATATTTAAATCGTCTATCTGATTTATTATTTGTGATGTGTCGTATTATTAACAAAGAAGCCGGTGTGAGTGACGTATTGTGGAAAAACGAGCAAGCTTGAACGCCGGCAGACTGCTAGCGCAAGCTGCTCAGGAAGCAATACTAAAAGCATACCTAGCATGCACTGCCGCATCATTCAGATTTTAGAATCAATATAGGTTAAGCTATAATTTCAACATGATAAGAAAACTGTTCAACAAAATCTTTAAGCCTAAGCTCGCTAAAACTGCGCACGAAACTCCACTGCGAGCCAAGCCGGAAAACGCAAAAACTCAGCATGCAACGCGTCCCATCTTAGGTACAAAGAAATCTGCCAAAAGAAAAGGCAGTAATGCAGACAACGCCATCAGCATTCCGCTAAAAAAGCATCAAATTGACCGCAGGCTGTTAAGCAATGCGGCAATAAAAACCATTGAGGGCCTGCAAAAAGCAGGGTTTGAAGCCTATATCGTAGGCGGTGCAGTGCGTGACTTACTATTGCAGCGCGTGCCTAAAGATTTTGACGTAGCCACAGATGCCACACCTGAAGAAGTTAACCGCGTATTTAGACGCTCACGTATTATCGGCAGACGCTTTAGGCTAGTACATGTGTTGTTTGGCGATGAAACCATAGAGGTTTCTACATTCCGCGGCCACCATGAGGCCAAAGGTGATGCCCACACCAATGAAAGTGGCCGCATCATTCGCGATAATGTGTTTGGCAGTCTGGAAGAAGATGCGACTCGCCGTGACTTTACTGCCAACGCCCTGTATTACGATCCCACCAGTGAAATCGTACTAGATTTCCACCAAGGATTTGCCGACATTCAGGCTGGTATCCTGCGCATGATAGGCAAACCTGAAACACGTTATGCCGAAGACCCAGTGCGTATGCTGCGCGTGGTACGCCTGTCCGCAAAGCTGGGGCTAAAAATTGATTCAGCTACCATGGCGCCTATCGCCAAAATGGCAGACTTACTGCAAGACGTACCGCCTAGCCGCTTGTTTGATGAAATGCTCAAGCTATTTTTATCCGGACACGCCATTGAGAGCGTAAGCGCACTGCGCCAACAGCATCTACATCACGGCTTGCTTCCTATGTTAGATGTGGTGCTAGAGCAACCTATGGGCGAGCGCTTTGTTATGCTCGCACTCAAAAACACAGACGAACGTATTTTGTCGGGCAAGTCTGCTAACCCTAGCTTCCTGTTTGCCACCTTGCTGTGGCATGAAGTGCTGGCCGCGTGGGAAGTCTATAAAAAAGATGGTAACCCGCCTATTCCTGCACTGCATATGGCCATGAGTGAGGTACTTGCCTCACAGGCCGAGAAACTGGCGATTCATAACCGCTACACTGCAACCATGAAAGAAATCTGGGGCATGCAACCGCGCTTTGAGCAGCGCTCAGGCAAACGCCCATTTGGCTTACTAATACATCCGCGCTACCGTGCCGGTTACGACTTCCTGCTACTGCGCTGCGAGTCTGGCGAACTGCCAGCAGAGCTAGGCACATGGTGGACCACATTTGCAGAAGCAGATAATGAAACACGCCAAGCGATGCTAGAGGCTGACAACGCCCCTAAAAAACGTAGAAAAAGAAATCGCAAAAAACCAAGCAACGCGCCCTCTGAATCATGATGAAACGCGCTTTTGTTGCACTTGGCAGCAACCTAGAAGACCCCAAAGCACAGGTAGAGCGCGCGTTAACTGCCTTGAACCAGTTGCCAGAAACGCGCCTGCTCAAGCAATCATCGCTTTACCAGACGGCACCGATTGACTGCATCGATACTGCACCTGATTTTATTAATGCCGTGGCTGAAGTGGAAACCACCCTTGCGCCTGAGGCCTTACTTGACGCCATACTCAATATTGAAAATATTGCAGGGCGAGAGCGGCCTTATATTAATGCGCCACGCGTATTGGATTGCGACTTGCTGCTATATGAAGACATCACTCTGAATACGCCAAAACTCACCCTACCACACCCGCGCATGCATATACGCGGCTTTGTACTATTGCCATTATTTGAAATCGCACCGGATATTTCTATCCCAAATCATGGCAAAATAGCTGCATTGATGACACCTGGCATAGTATTAGGTATCAATAAATTACCACCTGCAAATAAATTACCTTCGGTAAGTTAAGACATGAGCATTTTTAATAAATTTCCGTACATCGTTGTTGAAGGCCCGATTGGCTGTGGCAAAACCACACTCTCAAAAATGCTGGCTGATAAATTCCCAGTGGATTATCTGTCTGAGAAAGCAGAGGCTAATCCCTTTCTACCGCGCTTTTATCAAGATGCTCAACGCTATGGCCTGCCTACCCAGCTGTTCTTTTTGTTTCAGCGTGCTAATCAAATCAAAGAGTTAAGCCAGCGCGACATGTTTGCAAAACCGATAGTCGCCGATTTCTTTTTAGAAAAAGACCCGTTATTTGCCAGGCTCAATTTAGATGATGAAGAATATGCGCTGTATCATCAGATCTATCAGCACCTGCAACTTAAGGCGCCTAAACCAGATTTAGTGATTTACCTGCAAACGCCTATCGACTCTTTAATGGAGCGCATTGAAGAGCGTAGCGTCAGCTACGAGCAAGAAATCCCAAGAGAGTATATTGAGCGCCTCGCCAACGCATACAGCGACCTATTCCACAACTACGACACTTCTCCAGTCTTGATCGTCAACAACGAGAAGCTTAATATTGTTAAAAACGGCAGCTCGCTCAACTTGCTGCTCGATCGCATCATGCAGATTAAAGGACAGCGCGAGTTCTTTAATCCCAACTTTGAATAACCTTTGGTATACGTACATGACATTACCTAAGCTACATGAAATGGCCGCTAGCGGCGAGAAAATCGCCATGCTCACCTGCTATGACGCCACTTTCGCTAAGTTAATGGCATATGCAGACGTGGATATCCTATTAGTGGGTGACTCGCTAGGCATGGTATTACAGGGGGCAGAAAACACCCTCAACGTGAGCATGCATCACATGACTTACCATACCAAAAGCGTTGCGGCTGGTGCACCTAACACCTTGATTATTGCCGACATGCCCGTAGGCAGCTACGAGCATGATAACGAGGCTGCTTACAAAAATGCAGAGTGGCTGATTCGCTCCGGTGCACACATGGTTAAATTTGAAGGTGGTGGCGAACGTGTAAAAACCGCACGCTATCTGATTGAACGCGGCATTCCGGTCTGTGCGCACTTGGGGTTCACACCGCAGTCTGTTAATCAGCTTGGCGGCTATAAAATTCAGGGTAAAACCGAAGAAAGCGCCCATCAAATCATGCAAGATGCCATCGACATGAGCAACGCCGGCGTCAGCATGATGGTGCTGGAAATGGTACCGGCCGCATTGGCAAAACAGATTACAGACGGCATTACCGCACTCACCATAGGCATTGGCGCTGGCGTAGATTGCGATGGGCAAGTACTGGTCATTCAAGACGTGCTGGGAATTTATAATGGCGTAGCCAGCAAACACCCTAGTGAGTTCAAAGCTCCCAGATTTGTAAAAAACTTTTTAGCTGATACCAACAGCGTACAACAAGCTGTGAGCAACTATGTAAAAGCCGTGAAAGACAAAACCTTTCCCGCACCTGAGCATAGTTACTAACCACGACTGTAGCCAATATATGCAACGCATCTACACTGCTGACGAACTCAGAGCGACACTCAAGGCACACAACAGCATTGCCTTTGTGCCTACCATGGGCAACCTGCATGATGGGCACATCGCACTGGTGAGTTTAGCCAGACAGCATGCGCAATGTGTAGTCGCCAGCATTTTCGTCAACCCGCTACAGTTTGGCCCGAATGAAGACTTAGCCAGCTACCCCCGCACGCTGGAAGCTGATTGCAAAAGGTTGGAAGACGCAGGCGCAGACATTGTGTTCATCCCTAGCGTGACGGAAATGTACCCGGATTTTGATGGCAAACAACTGCACCAGACCATGACCATCTCCGCGCCGCCGATTGCCTCAGAGCTATGCGGCGCCTCACGCCCCGGTCACTTTTCAGGCGTGGCCACGGTCGTCATGAAGCTATTTAACTTAGTCATGCCGCAAGTGGCTATCTTTGGCAAAAAAGACTTCCAGCAAGTGTTTGTCATTAAAGAGCTGGTGCGGCAATTTAACTTACCGATACAGATTGTTGCCGGCGACACGGTGCGCGAACCAAGCGGCCTCGCCATGAGCTCGCGTAACGGCTATTTAACGCCTGCGCAAAAAGCAGAGGCGGCACAATTGCATCAATGCTTAGTGAATATCGTTAATCAGATTAAACAAGGTAATACCAATTTTGCAGATTTGACCCAGTCTGCATCACAATCCTTGACGCAAAAAGGCTGGTTGGTGGACTATATTTCAGTGCGCGCAGCCAGTACTTTACAGCCTGCAACGAGCCAAGATACGAACCAAGGCACGCGGCTTGTTGTCTTAATTGCTGCGAAGCTGGGTAATACCAGATTGATTGATAATATTGATTTTTGCGCTAAGTGATTGAAAAGACTATAATGCAATCCCTTTTGAAAAACGGTTAAGCACATGCAAAGAACCATGCTTAAATCTAAGTTGCACCGCGTACACGTCACGCACTCGGAATTACACTACGAAGGTAGCTGTGCGATAGATGA
>NZ_DASWWA010000015.1:0-99389 GCF_036401095.1 Methylotenera sp. | reverse complement strand
GCAGTGAAAAAACGTACGGGAACCGTGACCTAATTCACGGAAGGGATGAAGAATGAGCAGAATTAAAGAAGATAAGAATTTGATTGTAGGCTTGGATATCGGCACATCTAAAATTGTGGCGATTGTTGCCGAGTTGCAGCCAGAGGGCACGCTGAAGGTGATTGGTTTAGGGCAGCACGTGTCTCGTGGCCTGAAAAAAGGCGTGGTGGTGAATATCGAATCTACCATGCAGTCAATTCAGCGCGCGCTGGAAGAGGCTGAGCTGATGGCTGATTGCAAAATCAATAATGTCTATACCGGTATTGCTGGCAGCCATATCAAGAGCCTTAACTCACACGGCATGGTGAAGATTAAAGATGCTGAAGTCTCACAAATGGATGTAGACCGTGTGATTGAAACCGCACGCGCCATTGCCCTACCGGCAGACCAGCAGATTCTGCATATCCTTACCCAGGAATTCATTATCGACGGTCAGGAAGATGTACGCGAGCCATTAGGCATGAGCGGTATGAAGCTGGAAGTAAAAGTGCATATCGTGACCGGCGCGGTAGCTGCTGCACAAAATATTGTGAAGTGCATCAAACGCTGCGGTATTGAAGTTAGTGATTTGATTTTACAGCCTTTGGCTTCAAGCCTTGCTGTACTGACCGAAGATGAAAAAGAGCTGGGCGTGTGCTTGGTGGATATCGGCGGCGGCACGACTGATATTGCAGTATTCAAACAAGGTGCGATTCGCCATACCGCAGTGGTACCTATCGCTGGCGACCAAATGACTAACGATGTGGCGGTTGCTTTCCGTACACCTACGCAGTCAGCTGAAGACATCAAGATCAAGCATGGTTGCGCATTACGCCAACTGGCTGATCCACGTGAAGTGGTAGAAGTGCCGGGTGTAGATGGCAGAGACCCGCGCCAGTTATCGGTACAGACCCTAGCTGAGGTTTTAGAGCCGCGCGTAGTAGAGCTTTATGAGCTGGTGCTAAATGAGTTACGCCGTAGTGGCATGGAAGACATGATTGCATCAGGCATCGTTATCACTGGTGGTTCAGCCATGATGCGCGGCATGGTGGAGTTGGGCGAAGAAATATTCCATATGCCAGTACGTTTAGGCATGCCGCGCTATGTAGGCGGTCTATCAGAAGTGGTAAGTAATCCACGCTATGCAACAGGTGTAGGCCTAGTGTTAATGGGCAAGCAGCAGTTGGAGCGTCATTTAACCGGCCAGATGGAATCAAGCTCATTCGGACGGATTTTGGAAAGAATGAAAAGCTGGTTCCAAGGTAATTTTTAACAGGTAAGTTGTAGTAAGTGTTTAGCAGTGAAAAGTAGTAAGGCAGAAGTAACAGTTAAAGTAAACGCTAAAAAGAGGAGGCAATAAAATGTTTGAGATTATGGAAAAAAATTCCCAGGAAGCCGTGATTAAGGTTATTGGTGTTGGTGGTTGCGGCGGCAATGCAGTGGCACACATGATTGAAAAAAATGTGGGCGGTGTTGAATTTATTTGCGCTAATACTGATATGCAAGCTTTGAAAAAGAGCCAAGCAAAAACTGTATTGCAAATTGGTGAAGCAATGACCCGTGGTTTAGGTGCAGGCGCTAAACCAGAAGTAGGCCGTGAAGCTGCGTTAGAAGACCGTGATGCGATTGCAGAGCTGATTGATGGCGCTGATATGTTGTTTATCACTGCTGGTATGGGTGGCGGTACTGGTACCGGTGCGGCACCAGTGATTGCACAAATCGCTAAAGAAATGGGCATCTTAACGGTTGCAGTAGTGACTAAGCCTTTTTCATTCGAAGGTAAGCGCACTAAAGTTGCATCTGATGGTCTAGATGAGTTATCAAAGTATGTGGATTCACTAATTGTGATTCCTAACGAAAAATTGATGGAAGTATTGGGCGAAGACGTACCGTTCTTAGAAGCATTCAGAGCCGCTAACGATGTATTGCACAATGCAGTATCAGGCATTGCTGAAATCATCAATTGCGCAGGTATGGTGAACGTGGACTTTGCCGACGTCCGCACTGTAATGAGTGAAATGGGTATGGCAATGATGGGCTCTGCATTAGCAACTGGTCCAGACCGTGCACGTATTGCAGCAGAACAAGCAGTTGCAAGCCCATTGCTGGAAGATGTCAACTTGGCGAACGCGCGTGGCGTTTTAGTGAATATTACAACATCAACTGCTTTCAAAATGAAAGAGTACTACGATGTGATGAATACCATTAAAGAATTCACCGCAGAAGATGCAACGGTAATTGTAGGTAACGTGTTTGATGACAGCATGGGTGATGGTTTGCGTGTAACAATGGTGGCAACAGGCTTGACTGGTGCACAACGCCGTCAACAAAAACCAGAGCTACGCGTAATGCCACAACAAGTAGTACGTGATGGTACGACCAACCAACCGATTTTTGTTGGTAATGCCAATATCGCTACCGATGACGAAGCACCGGCCGTATTTGGTTCAAACAGCCGTCGCGCACAAGTGGAAGCGATGAAAATGTCAGGGGTAGAAGAGTACGATATTCCAGCATTTTTACGTAAACAAGCTGACTAAGTAACATTGTACTAAGGGTCTGTGTGAATAGGGCAGTGTAGCCAGCGAAAGGCTGTCCCCGCGAATTATGTTATTATTTAGTTGATTCGTAAGGAAATAGTCTTGTTCGAATTGTTGGTGAGTGCGCTGTATTGGAGCTAGTTGCACTGGAACTTAGAGAATGGAAATTAATTAAGCATGTTAAAGCAACGTACACTTAAAAAAGCGATAAGCGCCACAGGCGTCGGGTTGCACAATGGCGAAAAGGTTACTCTTACCCTCCGCCCAGCTGCACCAGACACTGGTATTGTTTTCAAACGGGTTGATCTGCCTCAGCCCAATGAAATCGTGGCTACTCCAGGCGTTGTACATGACACAAGAATGTGCTCTGCGCTGGAGGCTAATGGCGCACGCGTTGCTACTGTTGAGCATGTGATGTCTGCACTTGCAGGTTTGGGTGTGGACAATGTGTATGTAGAGGTTGATGCTTCTGAAATTCCGATTATGGATGGAAGCTCAGGTCCTTTCGTATTTTTATTGCAGGAGGCGGGCATTGTTGAGCAAGCCGCTGCTAAAAAATTTATACGCATTACTAAAACAATAGAAGTAAAAGAGGGTGATAAATGGGTGCGGTTTGAGCCATATCATGGTTTCAAAATTGATTTCACCATTGATTTTAACCACCCGGTATTTGAACACTCAGGTAATAACGTCAAAATAGATTTCGCCGCAGATTCTTATATTAAAGAAATCAGCCGCGCACGTACTTTTGGCTTTATGCATGAAGTTGAGTATTTGCGCTCCAATGGCTTGGCGCGTGGCGGTAGCTTGGATAATGCAATTGTGCTGGATGAGTACCGTGTATTGAACGCGGATGGCCTGCGTTATGACGATGAGTTTGTTAAACATAAAGTGCTCGATGCGATTGGTGACTTGTATATGTTAGGTCATCCAATCTTGGGGGCTTTTTATGCTTACAAATCCGGACATTCGTTGAATAATCAGTTGTTGCGTGCACTTATGCAGGACACAACGGCATGGGAATACACTACTTTTGAGAAGCAAGAAGATGCACCAGCTACATTCTTGACACAGCAAGCCCAGTTGCTGGCAAAGCCTGTGTATTAAGTTGGAAAAAATAATTGGTGGTATAGCTACCAAGTTTGGTTGTATCAAGTTTAGTGATTGTTAAGTGGAGGCGTATATGTTGATGATTCGCCTGATATTCGTGTTGCTAGTGATTACCGCAATGGTATTGCTAGGCCTGTACTTGTTATCAAGCGATAAAAAGTATCTACATTATTTCAAACAAACTGTTAAATATACGTTCTTTTTGGCCATAGTCGCGGCCGTACTTTTTGTGTTGCGTCGTATTCTCTATGTTTAGCCTATTCGAAAAACTATCTTTACGCGTAATGCCTAAGCAGCTAAGTCAACTATGCTTAGGCGCGTTGCTAGTGTCTGGCCAAGCCGCTGCTATGTCCGATCAGGCCTTGTTTGAGCATGCGCGTGAGGCTTATGCTAAAAAGAATGAATTAGTATTGGCTGAAGATGTGAGCCAGCTCAGCAGCCAGCAATACATACTGGCGCCCTATGCCGCTTACTGGTTAATGTTGCTGAGGATAGACCAAGCTGATAACGCAGAGGTGCAGGCCTTTATTACCCAATATGCCGATATGGCATTTGTAGACCGCTTACGGGGTGAGTGGCTTAAAAAACTGGGTAAAAAACAAGACTGGACAGTGTTTTTTGAGCACTACCCAAATTTTAAACGTAGCGATATAGCTGTGGAGTGCTATGCACTGTATGGCAAACACCAGTTTGATAATCAGGAAGTATCTGTACAGGTTAAGAAAATATGGATGAGCTCTGCAGACTTGCCAAGTAGCTGCACTCCATTGTTTGATGCGATGCAGGAGGCTGGCACGCTGAGTGCTAACGATATCTGGGCACGGCTGCGCATAGCCTTGCAGGATGGCAAGCTGAGCGTAGCCAAGAGCATCATTGCGCGTTTACCTAACTTTGATAAAAGCAATCTGGAATTACTCGCGGTGGCAGAGCAAACACCAAAACTTTTGCTCACCAGCAAAACCGTAAATATCAAAATTAATAATAAAAAAGCCACATTAAAAACGCCGGCTTTTAAAACACGTGATGATATAGAGGTCAATCTATACGCACTGGATCGATTAGCGCGTACCAATATAGTAGATGCGATTACTGTTAATCAGTCATTGCAAGATAAATGGTCTGCGAATGATGCAGCCTTTGCATGGGGACGCATTGCTTATCATGCAGCACGTACGCATCACCCTCAGGCGCTTGAGTTTTATGCCAAAGCCAATGAAACGCCATTAGATAAAGAGCAGCTGGCATGGATGGCACGCGCCGCCATGCGTACCCAAAACTGGGATGTGCTGTTAGATGCCATAGGCAAAATGAACCCTGAGCAACAGCAAGAGGGTGCGTGGCGCTATTGGAAAGGTCGCGCGTTAAAAGAGAAGTCTATGGTGGTGGATGCCAACAAAATATTAGGTCCACTGTCTACTGAGCGTCATTATTATGGCTGGCTTGCGCTGGAGGAGTTAGGCAGTGTGATGAATAGCCCGCAACAGCAATATACGCCAGTGGAACAAGAGGTACTGGCGATTGCCAGCCAACCGGGAATCAAGCGTGCATTAGAGCTGCAAAAGCAAGATATGCGCTGGGAAGCTAAAGCAGAGTGGGTGTGGGTCACACGCGATTATGATGACAAGCAGTTGCTGGCCGCCGCTGAATATGCCCAGCGGCAGAAATGGTACGATGTTGCGATTAGCACCGCGGATAATACCAAACAACTGCATGATTTTAACTTGCGCTATCCTGTCCCCTATCGCGATCTATTCCGCGCTGCAGCCGTTAACGAGAACGTAGATGAGGCCTGGATTTATGGCTTAACCCGTCAGGAAAGCCGTTTTATGCACTATGCTAAGTCAGGCGTAGGCGCATCTGGCTTAATGCAGTTGATGCCGGCTACTGCTAAATGGGCAGCACAGCGCATGGGCTTAAGTGACTACAGCCAAGAGATGATTCATGACATCAAGTTTAATGTTGGTATCGGTACTTACTACATGCGCTATACCCTGGAGGCTATGAACGGACAGGCTGTGATGGCAACCGCTGCGTATAATGCAGGCCCTAGCCGTGCGCGGCGCTGGGCGGCAGATGAGCCAATGGAGGCCGCTATTTATATCGAGACCATCCCTTACGGTGAAACCAGAAGTTATGTGCAAAAAGTGATGGCAAACGCGCAGATTTATGCGCCTAAGCTCGGTTACCCGGTGCAAACTTTAAAAGCCAGAATGGGGACGATTCCAGGGCGCGCAAAACCAGACGTGATATTGGCAGATGTTGAATAATATTGATTGATGAGTAAGGCTGTCTCATCATTAGTTAAACATTGCCTTTGCGACGATTGCCAGATGCCAAGTTTGCCAAATAATGAGTATAGTAGACGGTTGGTGATATTTTTTAGAGTGAATACGTAAGTTAGAAGGATAGTCATGCAGTTAAACAAAATATGTGTGTTAGGCGGATCAGGATTTGTCGGTAGCGCTATTGTTGCTAAGTTGGATGCAGCTGGGTACGAGGTAACCGTATTGACGCGCAGAAGAGAGACTGCCAAACATTTATTTTTGTTGCCGAATGTGACTGTGGTTGAGTGTGATGTGCTGGATTATCATGCTCTGAATGTACTGCTCAGGGGAACTGATGCCGTGATTAACTTGATTGGTATTTTGCATCAGAGCCATCGTTTAGGCTTTAATGCGATTCATCACCAGTTGCCAGCCCAGCTCGCCAAGATTTGTGTTGATTTGGGCATCAAGCGCCTGATTCAAATGAGCAGTTTGCGCGCAGATGAACATGCGCCAAGCCAATATCTGCGGTCAAAAGCTGCCGGTGAGGCGGCATTAAAAGCACTGCAGGACAAAATTAATATCACCATCTTTAAGCCATCTATCATTTTTGGGCGCGGTGATAAATTTACCAATCTTTTTGCCACGTTGATTAAGCTGTTGCCAGTGGTGTTATTGGCAAAGTCGAATGCTAAGTTTCAACCGATCTGGGTAGAAGATGTATCGAGCTGTTTTGTGAATAGCTTGGAAAACAATGGTACCTACGGCCAGACCTATGAGTTGGCTGGGCCCAAAGTGTATACCTTCCGTGAATTGTTGCTGCAAATCATGCAAGCCTTGTCGATTCAACGTCCGATTATTGGCTTAAATAATACACTTTCATATGTGCAGGCGTTAACCATGGAGTTTCTGCCAGTAAAGTTAATGTCACGTGACAATATTAAGTCCCTGCAGGTTGATAGCGTTAGCCAGCAGCCCTTACCTGCAATTTTAGCGGTGGAGCCTAGTGCATTGGAGGCTGTGTTACCTGAGTACTTGGTAGATCGTAACGCACGTGGTGCTTATGATCGTTTCCGTAGTGTAGCGGCACGCTAACTCGTAGGCTGCGTTATGCAAACTTATATCGTGGGTGGCGCAGTACGTGATGAACTGCTGGGCTATGCGATTAAAGATAAAGACTATGTCGTCGTCGGTAGTACGCCGGAGCAAATGGTAGCTGCCGGCTTTAGGCCGGTTGGTAAAGATTTTCCCGTGTTTTTGCACCCGGCTACACAGGCAGAATATGCGCTGGCACGTACCGAGCGCAAAACTGCAAAAGGTTACAAGGGGTTTGCTGTACATGCATCACCCGAAGTCACGTTGGAGCAAGATTTAGCCAGACGTGATTTAACCATCAATGCCATTGCCAAAAGTGAGTCAGGTGAATTGATTGACCCGTTTAATGGTATTGCCGATATCCAATCCAAGACACTGCGTCATGTTAGCGAGGCCTTTGCTGAAGACCCTGTGCGCATTCTGCGAATTGCGCGCTTTTCTGCACGCTTTACCGATTTTCATGTGGCGCCAGAAACACTAAGCCTGATGCAGCATATGGTCGAAGCGGGTGAGGTAGATGCCTTGGTTGCCGAGCGTGTATGGCAGGAACTGGCTAAGGGTTTAATGGAGTCTCAGCCGTCACGTATGTTTACCGTATTGCGTGCATGTGGCGCTTTAAACAGACTCATGCCTGAGCTAGATAGGTTATGGGGGGTGCCGCAGCCACCGCAATATCATCCGGAGGTGGATACCGGGGTGCATGTGATGATGGTAGTGGATTATGCCGCGCGCAATGGTTTTACACTGCCAGTGCGTTTTGCTGCATTGATGCACGACCTTGGCAAAGGCACTACGCCTAAAGAGATTTTACCCAGACATATCGGTCACGAAGAGCGTGGGGTGCATTTGGTGACAGACCTATGCAAACGATTGCGTGTGCCGAATGATTGTAAAGAGCTTGCGTCAATCGTGACTAAGTTCCACGGTAAGCTGTACCAATCGTTAGAGATGCGCCCCAGTACCTTGTTGGAGTTTTTAACCCATTTAGATGCAATCAGGCAGCCCACAAGGTTTAAAGAGTTTTTATTGGCGTGTGAGGCTGATTCACGTGGTAGAACAGGCTTTGAGCAGTGCCCCACGGCGGCTGCAGATTTAATGCTTAAGGTATTAGATGCTGCACTGAGTGTGGATGCAGGTGTTGTTGCTAGCGCTCACACCGAGGTTGAAAAAATCAAAGCTGCGATTTTTGAGGCTAGAGTTAACGCAATTAAAGCTGTGCTTTAGTGCTTGCTAACACAGCGGTCGCTATCATGCTTTATTAGTGACGAAAACAGCCACACACTTTGTGGCTTGCTGAAGAGGGCTCGATTTAAATACCCAGTGAGTTCTGGATGAAGTACTTAGCCACGTAACCAACCAGCCCAAAGGTCAGCCCCAGAAATAATACAAATGCGCCAAACTTACCGGCTTTTGATTCCCATGCCAGGTGCCCCACAATAAATAGCATCAGCAGCATTAAGCCGCCAACGCCAAATGTCATACCAAATTCGGTGATTTGTGCTTCAGTGAAGCCAAAAATTGTACCTTCCAACGTGATCTCCTAAGTAGGGTTGGCTCGTGGTTTTAATTACAGTAAGTTAGGCAGTTGCTGCTCAATAAACTCTGTAGGTTTGCGTTTGAAACCGCTTTTTGCGTATTGGTTCCAGCGGCCGATAATATAGCAAATAATCAAGTTTGCCTGCGCTTCTGCATCTTGCTTTTGTCCGGTTTGTGTTTCCGCAATACGCAAACATTGTTTCAATGTGACCTCAATACGGTCATATAGCTGGTTAATGCGCAATTGTAATTTGTCGTCTTCATTAACTAGCGCATCGCCGATCAGTACGCGCGTCATGCCTGAGTTTTTTTCTGCAAACACCATGAGCATGGTGACGATGCGTTGCACCTGTCTTAAGCCTTCTGGTTCTTCTGTGCTAATTTTGTTAATCAGGCCAAAAATGGTTTCTTCAATAAACAGAATCAAACCTTCAAACATTTGTGCTTTATTTGCAAAGTGACGGTAAAGCGCAGCTTCACTCACTTCTAATTTTGCTGCTAATGATGCGGTGGTGATTTTCTCTCTTTTTGGAGATTCCAGCATTTTTGCTAAAGTTTCTAGAATTTGCTGTTTACGTTCGCCGGCCATTTTATTTCCTTAACAAATAATTGATTTAATTATAGCTTAATGTGAGTAAGTGCTAACACTGAGGTTAGGCGATAATCCACAAAATTTGGTTTATTTAATTGTTTTGATATCCAGATGGTTCTCATGCCTAGGCGCTTGGCGGTCATCAGTGCGGGTAGGTTATCTTCCAGCATGATACAGTCACTCGCTTTGGCATTAATGGTTTTGAGTAAACGCTGAAAGCCTCGGGGCGACGGTTTAGCATGAAACTGTGTAGATTCCACGCTGAAAATTAGCTCAAACACATCCGCTATATCTAGTAATTCCAATACGCGCATAGCGTAACTGCGAGGTGCGTTGGTGAATACTAACTTACGCCCTGGCAGCGATGTAAGCATGTGTTTCAAGCGTTTAGTTTGAATTACCATCTCAGGTAAGCTGGTTAAACGGTGTGTTTCATGCAGAAAGTGATGCGGGTCTGTACCATGGTGGCGCATCAGCCCTTTGAGGGTGGCTCCATAAATACGCCAGTAGTGTTGGCGTAGTGCATGGGCTTCAGGCTCGCTCATGGAAAGTTCATCCATGATGTACTGCGTCATGCTGCGGTTCATGACCGGGAAAATATGCGCACTGGCATTATGCAGTGTGTCGTCCAGGTCAAAAATCCAGATTCTGCTCATGCTTGATGTAGAGGTTTTATATGGGGCACAGATACGTTTAACTGCAGTTTCATCCGATTGAGCGGCTCCGCAGTAAGCTATCTGTGCCTTGTGGGCTATTTGGCTTTAATACTATTTAGCTTTAATTAAAGTGCCAACACCCTCGTCTGTTAGTACTTCTAACAGCAAGGCATGCTCAACACGGCCATCAATAATATGCACAGCTTTTACGCCGCTGCGTGCAGCATCTAAGGCTGAGCTGATTTTTGGCAGCATGCCGCCAGATAGCGTGCCATCTGCCACCATGTCGTCAATTTGTCTTGGAGTTAAGCCGGTGAGTAGTTCGCCGCTTTTATCTAGCACGCCTGGTGTGTTGGTAAGCAGAATCAACTTTTCGGCATTGAGAATTTCAGCCAGTTTGCCGGCAACTACGTCGGCATTGATGTTGTAAGTTTCGCCATCTACACCTACGCCAATCGGGGCAACCACAGGGATAAAATCACCCGTATCTAAAAAGTTGATGATGCTAGGGTCAATCGCAGAAATTTCACCAACTTGCCCAATATCAATCATCTTGGTAGCATCGTCTTTATCTGCCATCAATAGCTTGTGTGCGTGGATAAAGTTACCGTCTTGACCGGTCAGGCCAACCGCCTTGCCGCCGTGACGGTTGATTAAGTTAACAATCTCTTTGTTCACTTGGCCGCCGAGCACCATTTCTACAACATCCATGGTTTCTTCATCGGTTACGCGCATGCCTTGAATAAACTCGCCTTTTTTGCCTAGTTTGTCCAGCATTTCGTTAATTTGCGGGCCGCCGCCATGTACCACAACAGGGTTCATGCCCACCAGTTTCAACAGTACTACGTCTTTGGCAAAGCACTCTTTTAAGTGCTCATCTGTCATGGCGTTGCCGCCGTATTTAATGACGATGGTTTTATCAAAAAAACGTTTAATGTAAGGTAACGCTTCAGCCAGCGTCTTTGCTTTTTTTGCAGCAGTTGATTGGTTTAGCATGAGTTTTCCGTAAGCTTAATTTTTGGTCAATTTGGTTTCCGTCATTGTAACTAAATTTTGTTTACAATGTTTTGCTAAACACCTTAGATTTACGTTGGTAATTGTAAAGTTTTTGTTTCTCCGCCGGCAGCTTTTCAACCCCTTGTTCAGTGAAACCGCGCTCCAGAAACCAATGCTCGGTACGTGTAGTCAGGCAGAATAAACTTTTAAGGCCGCGCTGTTTGGCAACGTTCGCGCAGTAATAGAATAATTTATCACCGCGCCCGCCACCACGGTATGCGGGGTCTATGGCTAGGCATGCAAATTCGGCGGTCTGTTCTGATTCAAACGGGTAGAGCGCAGCGCAGCCGATAATACGGTTGTCGTGCTCCATCACGTGAAAGTGATTGATCTCCATTTCCAGCCGTTCGCGGCCGCGCCTGACCAAAATACCATCGTTTTCCAGCGGCTCTATCAGCTTTAAAATGCCGCCCACATCGTCAATATTGGCTTGGCGCATGCTTTCTAGGCTTAGCTCGGTCACCATGGTGCCAATGCCATCCAGCGTGAATAGCTCTTGAATAATGGCACCATCGATATGCCGGCTGATTAAGTGTGTTCTGGCGACGCCATGCTCACAGGCGCGCACTGCTGCAGGTAGGTAATAGGTCACGTCTTCCGAAATGTTGATGGCTTGCTCGGTTTCTCTTACGTTTCTTAGCAGATTTTTGGCTTTTTCTGCTGTCATTTCACGCAGGAGTTCACCGCGCAAGTTGTGTACACCTTCTGAATCCATTAAGAAGATGAGTTTGTCTGCGTCTAGCGCCACTGCGGTGCTCACTGCAACGTCTTCCAAACTGAGGTTAAATGCTTCACCTGTTGGCGAGTAGCCTAGCGGTGATAGCAATACCATCTCGTTGTCATCTAAGCGTTTTTGGATGCCAATTGCATCTACTTTACGTACCTCGCCTGTGTGCTGCAAGTCCACGCCGTCATGTACGCCTAGTGGTTTGGCAGTGACAAAGTTGCCGCTTGCCACGCGGATATCTGCGCCTGCCATTGGCGAATTGGCAATGCCCATGGAGAGTAGTGCCTCAATTTCTACGCGGATAGCGCCATTAGCTTCTTTTACTGCCTCCATTGCGTCATCGTCGGTAACCCGTAACCCGTTGTGGAAGAGCGGGGAGATGTTGTCACGCTTTAAACGCTGCTCAATTTGTGGACGAGAGCCGTGCACTAATACCAAGCGTACCTCCAAGCTGGCGAGCAGGTTTAAATCGTGCGATAACGCAATAAACTGCTGCTCACTCACAACCTCGCCACCAAACGCAATCACAAAGGTGCGTCCGCCAAAGGCATGGATGTAAGGTGTGGCGGAGCGGAACCATTGCACAAAGTCTTTAGCATTGGTGCTGCTAGCAGGATTGGCTTGGTTTTTGTTGTAAGTGGGCACTTGCTCACGCACTTGGGTAGGCTGCTGTTCTGCATCACTTTCCGCATAAAGATTGGCTGGCGTAGTATCTAACGCGGACGCAATTTTGCGTAGCAATGATTCTGAAACACCCAGTTCGCCACGTTCAATACGCGACAAATTACCTGCGTCTGCATCAATTTTGGATGCGAGTTGTTGCAGCGTTAAGTGGAGTGATTTACGTTTACTGCGTATGCATAGACCAAGCGACATGATTAAACCTTAGTTTGTATCTTAGAGTTAATTTGTATTATTTACATTAATGTAAATTAAAAATGTAAAAAATACAAATTAAACATGTGGCTGATGCGTGGTTTGGCATGCACTAGGGCTAAATGTTCTTTTGTGCGCAAATTCGTTGCAGCATCGCAGGCTTAGGTTCTTGTACTTCACCTTGTTCAAAACTAAGCACGTTGAGTAGCGGTGTGTAAGTGTTTAGCAGTTCATCTGGCATTAACAGGAAGTCAGGGTTGCTAGGTTTGCCGTAGCGCTCGTTGCCGCGCATAAAGGTTTCATAAATCAGTACACCGCCGGGCTTGAGTATGGCTGCCAGTGTGGTCAGTAGCGGGCGGTGCAGATAGCGGCTGACGATAATGCCGTCATAAGTGTGCTCAAAACTTGGCGGCTCGTCTGTTTCAAGATCTATCAGCTGGGTGCTTATGCCATCAATGCCTTGAATGCTAGCAATTGCAATCGGGTCGCGATCTAGTGCGTGCACCTGATAGCCTTGCTGCGCCAGCCATTTGGCATGGCGCCCGCTGCCGCACGCTAAGTCTAATACATGTCCTTGGCTTTTGATCAGCGGGGCAAATTTTACAATCCAAGATGAAGGTGGTTCTTGCATATTGAGCCTAGGGTTAATAATGCTGCGACATTGATATTTTATAGAAGTGAAGCACGCATGCGATACCCGATACATTATTTTTAGTTTGCATCAGGATTTAATCCTATAGAATCCAGCAATTGCAATCCATATAAGGCACCAAGGTAAAGTATGCATAAATTTTTGATGGTAGTTTTAGTTATGTGGTCAGGCCAAGCACTGGCTGATTGGACCATGGTGCAAACTAACGATAATGGCAATATGTATATTGATTTTGATACAGTGCAGAAGTCTGCAGGCTTGGTGACCGTATCAACCTTGAATGACTATTATGTGCAGCAGGCCAAGGGTGAAATGTCGTCGCAATGGCTGGAGCTCCATGATTGTAAAAATAAGAAATTTAAGGCGCTTTCAATTCAATACTATGCTGACAATATGGCAAAAGGCGAAGTGTTGGCGACTTATCGCCTGCCGGCAGCAGAGACTGGCTGGTCAGATGTGGTGGCGTATAGCATAGGCGAAGTAAAAGCCAACGTGATATGTAGCCGCTAACTGTTTCAATATCCTGAATCTTGTTGGCTAAAAATCCCCCCACGCCAACTGCATGGCGGCAATCGCAGTTAAGGCGGCGGTTTCTGTACGTAAAATACGTGGGCCCAATACAATAGACTGAAAACCATGGGTAGTAGCCAAGTCAATCTCTTCTTGGCTAAGCCCGCCCTCTGCGCCAATCAGCAATTGAATCTCAGTACTGGGCTTAGTGATTTCTGTCAGCCGTACTGCACCGATTGGATTAAGTAAAATACGCGTGCTATTAGCGCTAGGGTTCTTGCTCAGCCATTGTTCAAGTGATGTGGGCGCGAGTACACTAGGTACGTAGGCACGGCCAGATTGCTCACATGCCGAAATGGCAATATTCTGCCAGTGTTCGGTGCGTTTCTCTGCACGTTCGGCAGATAGCTTTACCACACTGCGCTTACTGCTAATCGGCTGGATATTTTTCACGCCAAGTTCCACTGCTTTTTGAATAGTGAAATCCATTCTGTCGCCGCTGGAAATCGCTTGTACCAAAGTGATGTTGAGCGGTGATTCGTTATGCACTGCGGTGGCGCTGTTTACAACTGCGGTTACGCTATTTTTTTTAATATCGGTGAGTGTGCAATTGTAATTAAAGCCATCGCCGTTAAACAAAATCACATCATCACCAACGTTAAGACGGAGCGCACGAGTGGCATGCGCGGCCGCACTTTCTGAGAGTTGAACCGATGCACCAAGTGCTAAAGGTGAAGGGGTGTAAAAGCGCAAATTGGCCATAAAACGGGCGACTCCAAAAGTAAAGCAAACAGTAAAACAAAAGTGATAATATAAACATTAACGTTGTCAGAGTAATAAGTATAACGAAATAAGGAGAATAAAATGGTTAGCTTAAATCCCCCAGTCTGTAATTTTGGTCAGCCAGCGGTAGATTTCGATTTGTTAGGGGTGGATGGCAAGCGATACACGTTAGCAAATAGTGCAGGTAAAAACGGCTTGCTAGTGATGTTTATCTGTAACCACTGCCCTTATGTGAAAGCCATTAAAACGCGCTTGGTGGATGATTGCCGAGAGCTTTTGCAGTACGGCATCAACACGATTGCGATTCAGAGTAATGACACTGTGAATTACCCTGAAGATTCTTTCGAGCGCATGATGGAAGAGGCTAAATTATTCCATTTCCCTTTCCCTTATGTGCTGGATGAGACGCAGGAAGTGGCTAAAGCCTACGGCGCGGTCTGTACCCCGGATTTCTTTGGTTTTAATGCAGATCTAGAGTTGCAGTATCGTGGGCGGTTTGATGCAGCCGGACGCCGTCAGTCGGATGAAAATCACCCGAGAGACCTGTTTAACGCGATGAAGATGATTGCTGAAACCGGAGAGGGCCCTAAAGAACAAGTAGCAAGTATCGGTTGCAGCATTAAGTGGTTCCCGCAGGAGTCCATTTAAAAGCTAGCGATGAATCCGTGTGTTGTGGATTACATTTCACCTGAGGCAGTACTCACGCTAGATGGTTTGTTTCATGAGCGTGTCAGGCGCTCGCCGCATCATGTTGCGTATCGCTATTTTGATGAGGGGGCGGGCGATTGGTGTGAGATAACTTGGTTATCCGCCATGCAGCAGGCGGTTAGCTGGCAGCAGGCGTTATTGGATGAAAACTTGGCAATTGGCGACCGTGTTGCCATTATGCTTAAAAATTGTCCGAGTTGGGTGATGTTTGACCAAGCCGCATTAGGGTTGGGTTTGGTTACGGTTCCGCTTTATGTTTCCGACCGGGCGGAAAATATCGCGCATGTGCTGCAAGACTCTGGCGCTAAATTATTGCTGGTAAGTAGCGTTAGTGATTGGCTGGCGGTTCATACACTGGGTGTTGATTTCAAAAACTTGCAGCGCGTGGTCGTCTGCAAGCCTGTGTCCGCCGATGCTGACGATCAGCGCATACGTAGTCTGGACGCATGGCTGCCGGCTACTGGTGCGCAGAATGAGTTTCAGCGCCGTGTATCGGACGCCAATGCGCTGGCAACCATCATTTATACATCAGGCACAACCGGTAAGCCTAAGGGTGTGATGCTCACGCACCGTAACCTCATGCACAATGCTTGGGACTCGTTACACTACTTCGCTGTTTACCCGCATGATGTGTTTCTCTCGTTCTTGCCGTTGTCGCATGCGCTGGAGCGGATGGCAGGATATTGTCTGCCGATGATGTCTGGCGCCAGTGTGGCGTTTGCACGCTCTGTGCAGCAATTGCAGGATGATTTGCTTAAAGTGCAACCTACTATCATTGTGACCGTGCCGCGCATCTTTGAGCGGATTCAAGTTGGGTTACGCAATAAGTTAGAAGCGGGCCCTACTTACGCGATGCGCTTATTTACGCTGGCGGTGCGTGTAGGCTATAGCCGTTTTGAATATGCGCAGGGTCGAGCTAATTGGCAGTGGCGGCATTTGTTATGGCCGATTTTAAAGCGCTTGGTTGCCAGTAAATTACAGGCACGTTTAGGTGGGCGCTTACGTTTGGCTGTTGCAGGCGGTGCTGCATTGTCTGCAGATAATGCGCGCACTTTTATTGGCTTGGGTGTACCCATCGTTCAGGGTTATGGGCTCACTGAAACTAGCCCGGTGATTAGCGTAAATAGGGCTGAAAGTAATGTGCCAAGCAGTGTAGGGCATGCTTTACCAAGTGTGCATGTGCGCTTAGATGCGTCTGGTGGTTTGGAGGTGCGTGGCCCTAACGTGATGCAAGGGTATTGGAACAATCCGGATGCAAATAACGCTATATTTACCGCCGATGGCTGGCTAAAAACCGGAGACGTGGCAAACATTGACCCGACTGGACGCATAACCATTACTGGGCGCATTAAAGAAATTATAGTGTTGTCCAATGGCGAAAAAGTGCCTCCTACCGATATTGAAGCTGCAATAATGGCAGATCCCTTGTTTGAGCAGGTAATGCTGGTAGGTGAGGGTCAGCCATATTTAAGTTTACTGGCGGTAGTGAATCAGGATAAATGGCTGGAATTTGCGCAAAAGCATCATTTACCTAGTGCTTGGCCGGAAGTGCTGGGGGAGCGTGACGCAATTGCTTTAGCTCTTGCGCGTGTGGCAACGCAGATGAAACCATTTCCTGGCTATGCCAAAGTTAGAAAAGTTGCTTTGCTACCTACACCGTGGACTATAGAGAATGGTCTGCTCACACCTACTTTGAAGGTTAAGCGGCACCTTGTTTTGCAGCAGTATGCTACGCAGTATGAAAAGCTCTACGAAGGCTTTAATTTTAATCTGTAAGCTTTGTCTGGCCTGGCGGTGATGTGTAAATTGCGATATGTATTATAGTGCGCATAGCTGCAAGCTACAGCGCAAATTTCAAGTTGATTTAATAAGAGTAAAGGATAAATTGTGACGCAGGCCGTGATTGAGCAGAAAAAATTACGTTGGGGTATATTAGGGGCTGCGCGCGTTAACGAGCGCTTACTACCAGCGATTACCGAAGCACCTAATGCCCAGCTGGTGGCGATTGCCAGCCGCCGTGCGGGTGCAGCTAAGGCTACTTTGCAAAAGTACGCGCCTTGCCATGCGAGCGAAGTGCAATGTTATGACGAGATGGATGCGCTGATTAACGATACCAATGTAGAGGCGGTTTACTGCCCTATGGCCAATAATGAGCATGCCGACTGGGCGCTCAAGGCAATCAATGCCGGTAAGCATGTGCTGATTGAAAAACCGATGGCACTGACCGTGGCTGATATTGAGCGCATTGAGCAAGCTGCGCTTAAGAATAATGTGAAAGTGATGGAAGGCTTTATGTATCGCTTCCATCCGCAGCATGCGCGTATCCAGGAAATTGTGGCGTCTGGCCTGATTGGTGACGTGCTTTCTGCACGTGCCAGCTACTCATTCCTAATGCGCCCGGCGCGTATGTATCGTATTGCCAGCGCTGTCGCACAAGGCGGCGGCGCGATGTGGGACATTGGCCCTTATGCCATCCACTCTTTGCGCTGGGTGATGGGCTTGCAGGTTGGTAGCAATAAGGTGCAGCCGTTAGAGCCGGTATCCGTAATGGCGCATGCTAAATTAAACGACGTAGGTGCGGATATTGTGACCAGTGGCGTGCTGGATTTTGGCCGCGATGCAGAAGGTCGTGCGTTATTTGGTCATTTTGATGTGAGTTTTGAGCGCTCTCGTAAATCTGAGTATGAAATCATCGGCACTAAGGGTTGGGTAAAGTGCCATGCTGCGTGGGTGTTTCAGAATGATGTGCCAGTCATTTCATGGGCAACTGAAGATGGCAAATATACCGAAGAGCGCTTTGCGCCAAGCAATCACTTTAATTTAGAAATAGAGCATTTCAGCGATTGCGTACTCAACAATCAGCCTACACACCTCACTTTTTCTGATGCAAAAGCAAATTGCAAAGCAATTGAGGCAGTGCTTGAATCTGTAGCTAGCCAACACTTGGTAAAAATGGATTAAATTCAGCGGCATTTAGCCAATATTTTGAGAGTGGGGTCTCCTTGAAGGTCCCACTTTTCTTACGTTCTACTTGCCGAAAAAAGCTATCTAAGCAATAATTTAGCTTTCACGGAAAAGCAGTGGATTTTGCTGTCTTTTTGAGAACTTCAATTAAGGTTTATGAGGTTTCGCGCAAAACGCTATCTTTATAAGTCCTCAAGTATTAATCATTAGGGAGAAAACAATGGCAACACGTAAAGACCTAGCTAATGCAATTCGTGCGTTATCTATGGATGCAGTGCAAAAAGCTAACTCAGGCCACCCAGGTGCGCCTATGGGTATGGCTGAAATCGCAGAAGTATTGTGGAATCACCACTTGCGTCACAATCCAACAAATCCAAACTGGGCTGATCGTGACCGCTTTGTGCTCTCTAACGGCCACGGTTCAATGTTGATCTACTCATTGTTGCATCTAACAGGTTACGACTTGCCTATGGATGAAATCAAAACATTCCGCCAATTGCACTCAAAATGTGCTGGTCACCCAGAGTACAGCTACGCACCAGGCATTGAAACAACGACAGGTCCATTAGGTCAAGGTATCACCAACGCAGTTGGTTTTGCAATGGCAGAAAAACTATTGGCTGACCAATTCAACAAACCAGGTCACGACATCGTTGACCACTACACATACTGCTTCTTAGGTGACGGCTGTATGATGGAAGGTGTATCTCACGAAGCTTGTGCTTTGGCTGGTACATGGGGCTTAGGCAAATTGGTTGCTTTCTGGGATGACAACGGTATTTCTATCGATGGTCACATTGAAGGCTGGTACACAGACGACACAGCTAAACGCTTTGAAGCTTACGGCTGGCACGTTCAATCAGTAGATGGTCACGATTCTGCAGCTATCGACGCAGCTGTTAAAGCGGCTAAGGCAGTAACAGACAAACCATCATTGATCTGCTGTAAAACTATCATCGGCATGGGTTCACCAAACAAATCTGGTTCACATGACTGCCACGGCTCTGCATTAGGTTTAGAAGAAGTTGCTGCTACTCGCGCTAACATCGGCTGGCCACATGAGCCATTTGTTATTCCTGCTGACGTTTACGCTGGTTGGGATCAAAAAGCTAAAGGCGCTTCAACTGAAGCTGCTTGGAACGAAAAATTTGCTGCATACGCTGCTGCATTCCCAGCTGAAGCTGCAGAGTTCAAACGCCGTATGGCAGGCGACTTGCCAGCTAACTGGAAACAAGCAACTGATGCATTCATCGCTGCTACAAACGAAAAAGCTGAAGGCGTTGCAACACGTAAAGCTTCACAAAATGCAATTACTGCACTAGCTCCATTATTGCCAGAGTTCTTGGGCGGTTCTGCTGACTTGACAGGTTCTAACCTGACTGCAGCTGCTAGCTTCAAACACGTATCTGGTAAAGAGCCAGGTAACTACATCTCTTACGGTGTACGTGAATTCGGTATGTACGCAATCATGAACGGTATGGCATTGCACGGTGGTTTGATTCCATTCGGCGGTACATTCCACATGTTCTCTGACTACGCGAAGAGCGCATTACGTATGGCTGCATTGATGAAACAACGTACTATCGCTGTTTTATCACATGACTCTATCGGCCAAGGTGAAGATGGTCCTACTCACCAACCAATCGAAAATACATCAGGTTTACGTTACATTCCTAACATGGATGTATGGCGTCCTGCTGACTCAGTAGAAACTGCAATCGCTTGGGTTGCTGCTGTAGAACGTAAAAATGGTCCATCAAGCTTGGTGTTAAGCCGTCAAAACGTGCCTGGCATTAAACATGATGCTAAAGACTTTGACCTAATCCGTAAGGGTGGTTATGTGTTCTCAGACGTTGCTGGTAAAGCTGACGTGATCATCATCGCTAACGGTTCAGAGTTAGACTTGGCTATTAAAGCTGCTGCTGAATTGAACGCTGCTGGTACTAAAGTACGTGTGGTTTCAATGCCATCAACTAACGTGTTCGATCGTCAAGATCAAGCATACAAAGACAGCGTATTAACAGCTGGTGTTAAACGTGTTGCAGTAGAAGCTGCTCACCCAGACTTCTGGCGTAAATATGTTGGTTTAGAAGGTGCTGTAGTTGGTATCGCTACATTCGGCGAATCAGCACCTGGTGGTGTATTGATGAAGCACTTCGGCTTCACAGTTGAAAACGTAGTTGCAACTGTTAAATCGGTGCTTTAATACACTACTACTGACCAAGCCCATTTGTAATATCAGTTTGGTCAGTTAGTTTTTAAAAGGCACCTCAAGTTTGGGGTGCCTTAATTTTTTATAGCGTTGGTGTTTTTGTAGCGGATGTCTAGCTTTAAGTGGTAGATGAATTTAAGCTATGTATGCTTTAACTGGCTTGCAGTTAATTGAAAATATTTAGGAATTATCATGGCAATTCGAGTGGCAATTAATGGTTATGGTCGTATTGGACGCATGGTGTTGCGTGCTTTATATGAGTCTGGTCGCAAGGATATTGAAATTATCGCGATCAACAGTTCAGGCGGTGATGCGGAAGAGAATGCCCATCTGACGCGTTATGACAGTGCGCATGGCAGATTTCCATTTGATGTCGGTGTTGATGGCGATGCCATGATTATCAACAGCCATAAAATCAAAACATTTTCAACGCGTAACCCAGCTGAGCTGCCATGGCGTGATTTAGGCATTGATGTGGTGCTCGAATGTACTGGTGCCTTCAATAGTAAAGCCAAATCGCAAGCACATATCGATGCAGGCGCGAAAAAAGTATTGTTATCAGCCCCTGGTGAAAAAGATATCGACGCAACTGTAGTTTATGGTGTTAACCATCAAGTTATCAAAGCCAGCCATACCGTGATCTCTAACGCTTCTTGCACGACTAACGGTTTAGCGCCAATGGTACAGCCATTGCACGAGAAAATCGGTATCGTGAATGGTTTGATGAATACCATCCACTCTTTCACTAATGACCAAGTGCTGACTGACGCACACCACAAAGACATGCGTCGTGCGCGTTCTGCAACCGCTTCGCTGATTCCAACCAAAACCGGCGCGGCTGCGGCTGTGGGCTTAGTGTTGCCAGAGTTGAATGGCAAGTTAGATGGTTTTGCGATTCGCGTACCAACTATTAACGTGTCGATTGTAGACTTAACCTTTACGCCATCACGTCCTACGACCAAAGAAGAAGTTAACCACATCATGCACGAAGCGGCTAACACCGGAGCGCTGAAAGGTATCTTGTCTTACAACGAGGCACCATTGGTATCTATTGATTACAACCACACTAGTTTCTCATCCAACTTTGATGCGACTTTAACTAAAGTGACTAAAGATGGCATGCTGGTTAAAGTATGTGCATGGTATGACAATGAGTGGGGCTTTAGCTGCCGTATGTTAGATAACGTAGTTGCTATGATGGCGGCTGAATAAGGAGATTTGTCATGAACGTGATCAAAATGACAGATCTGGACTTAAACGGCAAACGCGTACTGATCCGTGCCGACCTTAACGTACCAGTAGCTGATGGTAAAGTAACATCTGACGCGCGTATTACTGCTTCAATGGCAACAATCGAGTTTGCCATGAAGGCAGGTGCCAAAGTGATGGTGACATCACATTTGGGTCGCCCTGAAGAAGGCGTTTACTCAGCAGAGAACTCACTGCAACCGGTAGTTGATGTGATTTCAACTAAACTGGCAAAGCCTGTGCGCCTAATTAAAGATTGGGTGGACGGCGGCTTTGATGTGGCTGCTGGTGAGTTGGTGGTATTGGAAAACTGTCGCTTTAACAAAGGCGAGAAGAAAAGCAATGACGAATTGTCACAAAAATATGCGAAGCTATGCGATATTTTTGTGATGGATGCTTTTGGTACTGCGCATCGCGCAGAAGCCAGCACACATGGTGTTGCAAAGTTTGCACCAGTGGCAGCAGCCGGCATACTATTAGTAAACGAGTTGGAAGCGCTGACTAAGGCGTTATTGAGCCCTGCACGCCCGATGGTGGCGATTGTTGGTGGTAGCAAAGTATCTACTAAACTGACAGTACTTGAGAGCTTGTCTGAAAAAGTGGATCAGCTGGTAGTGGGCGGCGGCATTGCCAATACCTTCTTAAAAGCCTCTGGTTTTGAGGTTGGTAAATCATTGTGTGAAGATGATTTGGCGCCAGTAGCGCGCACCTTAATGGACAAAATGTCCCAAAGAGGCGCAGCAGTGCCAGTAGCAGTAGATGTAGTCTGTGCTAAGAAATTTGATGCAAATGAGCCAGCAGTCAAGAAAGACGTGGCTGATGTGGCAACAGATGATATGATTTTTGATATTGGCGCGAAATCTGCTAATGAATTAGCAGAGATCATTAAAAATGCCGGCACTGTGGTGTGGAATGGCCCTGTGGGTGTGTTTGAGTTTGACCAGTTTGGTGAAGGCACTAAAACTATTGCGCATGCGATTGCAAACACAAAAGCATTTACATTAGCGGGTGGTGGTGACACGATTGCTGCTATTCAAAAGTACGGTATTGAAGATAAAGTAGACTACATTTCAACTGCGGGTGGCGCTTTCTTGGAGTTTTTAGAAGGTAAAAAATTACCAGCAGTGGAGATTTTGGAATTACGTGCTAAAAGTTAACTAGCTCTAACCTTTAGTGCTAAAAAAAGTAAGACTTAAAAATGGGGCTAGTAGCCCCATTTTTATTTTGCGAGCGTTATTTTTTGAGAAATTAAGGTAACAGTTTGACACTGCGTAAAACAAAGATTGTAGCGACATTAGGTCCATCATCAAGTAGCGATGAGATGCTGGCACGCATGATCACTGCCGGTGTTAATGTTGTACGTTTAAACTTTTCACATGGTAATCCGGAAGATCATATTAAGCGTGCTGAAATCGTACGTAATATTGCCCTAAAGCTCGGTCGCCCTGTTGGCGTGTTGTGCGACTTACAGGGTCCAAAAATCCGGATTGGCAGATTTGAGCTGGGCAAAATAACGCTCAAGACTGGTGATATCTTTATCCTGGATGCAGATTGTGAGTTGGGAGACCAATATCACGTTGGATTAGATTACAAAGCACTGCCACAAGAGGTGGTAGAAAATGCGATATTGCTGCTAGATGATGGTCGCATCACGATGCAAATTAATCGTGTCAAAGGCAATCAGATTCATTGCGTAGTGCTGAGTGGCGGCGTGCTATCTAATAATAAAGGGATTAACCTGCAGGGCGGCGGCTTGTCTGCAGATGCATTAACCAAAAAAGACCGAGAAGACATTAAAACTGCGGTAGCGCTTGATGCGGACTACATTGCAATTTCATTCCCTAAGTCTGCACTGGATGTTGAGTTGGCAAGAACCTTAGTGCGCAAGGCCGGTGGTACTGCAAGTATCGTCGCCAAAATTGAGCGTGCAGAGGCAATTAATGATTTAGAGGCAATTATTGACGCTTCAGATGCCATCATGGTGGCGCGGGGCGATTTGGGGGTTGAGGTCGGTGATGCAGCAGTACCTGGCCTGCAAAAACGCATGATACGTATGGCGCGCGCGCAAAATAAACTGGTGATTACCGCGACGCAGATGATGGAGTCGATGATTACCAGCCCCATCCCAACCAGAGCGGAAGTTTCTGATGTCGCCAACGCGGTGCTGGATGGCACTGATGCTGTGATGTTGTCTGCTGAGACCGCGGCAGGGCAGTACCCATTAGAAACGGTAGAGGCGGTGCATCGCGTAGCCCTTGAGGCCGAGAAGGAGTACTTTAGCCAGCAACATGCGCAAAAGCTTGATCAAGTGTTTATTAAGACCGATGAAGCGCTAGCCGCAGCCGCTATTTATACAGCGCAACACCTAAAAGTAAAAGCAATAGCCGCGCTGACGCAATCTGGTAATGCGGCGCAATGGCTGTCACGTGCTGATGCCGAGGTGCCGATTTACGCCTTGTCGCCAGACAAATATGCACGCAGAAAACTCACCTTGCACCGTGGCGTATACCCTTACCCAATTGAGCAGGCTGGCAAAAATCGAGATGAGATTATCATGGAGATGGAGCAGGTGCTGCTAAGGCAGCGTGTGGTAAATCTGGGGGATCTTGTGTTGTTAACCTTCGGTGAACCGATTGGCCACCCAGGCGGCACCAATACGCTAAAAATCATTAGAATTGGCGAAAACCTAAAAGATTAAGACCTAGGTTAATATCTGTTTTAATCGATTGTGGATAGCACCTTGCAATATTTGTGTTTGCTCGCTCCGCAAGCCTAATGTTTATTCCAATATTTTTGTGCTGGATTCTGCATTTTAAATTCATCAGAATTAAACTACGTTTATAATGTCCGCTTAGGTTAATTTACCCATTTATATAGTCATCATCACTCATGAATAATCCACTATTAGAAACCAGCATCCAAAGTTTAAAACGTATCCATCAAGGTAAGGTGCGTGATATTTATGATATCGACGCCAATACGATGTTGCTGGTGAGTACAGATAGATTATCTGCATTTGATGTGATTTTGCCTACCGGTATTGCCAATAAGGGCGCAATGCTGACACAGATGGCTAACTTCTGGTTTGAGCAGCTAAAAGATGTAGTGCCTAACCATTTGACTGGGATAGAGCCAACCAGCGTGGTGACTGACCCGGCAGAAAAAGCACAGTTAGCTAATCGCTCTGTGGTGGTGAAAAAGCTGAAGGCATTGCCGATTGAGGCGATTGTGCGTGGCTACTTGGTTGGTAGCGGCTGGAAAGAGTACAAAGCCAAAGGCACAGTGTGCGATATCCCGCTGCCAGCTGGACTGCAAGAAGCATCTAAGTTACCAGAGCCTTTGTTTACGCCATCTAGCAAAGCAGCGGTAGGCGAGCATGATGAAAATATCAGTTTGGCACAATGTGCAGCGCTGATTGGCGACGAGATGGCTGCGCAAGTGGCAAAAGCTGCTATTGCTTTGTACACACAGGCTGCTGAGTATGCGCTTACCCGCGGCATTATCATTGCCGATACCAAGTTTGAATTTGGATTAGATGAAAACGGTGTATTGCATGTAATGGATGAAGTTTTAACTCCGGACTCTTCACGCTTTTGGCCGGCAGAGAGTTATGCGGTAGGTAAAAACCCACCTAGTTACGATAAACAATATGTACGCGATTGGTTAGAAGCTAGTGGTTGGGATAAAACCCCGCCAGCACCAGCGTTACCAGTCGATGTTGCCAGCAAGACCAGCGAAAAGTACATGGAAGCGTTTGAGCGTTTAACCGGGCAGCCATTGACGCTTAAATAAGCGATTATCCGTAGCCAATTTTGACGTGTTAAAAAAACTTAAATCACTGGCCAAGCAACTCAAGCAAGAGTTAGCGGTTTATCGTTTGGTGTTAAAGCACCCACAAACCCCTTGGCTGGCAAAATGCCTGCTATGGTTGGCTGTGGGTTATTTATTGCTACCGTTTGACTTAATTCCCGACTTTATCCCGATCTTGGGTCAGCTTGATGACTTAGTGATTATTCCTGCTTTATTGTACTTTGCCTTGTTATTAATTCCCCCCTCTGTACTGCAAGCCTGCCGAGAGCAAGTGCAGCAAGCAGTGATAGCAACAGATATTTAAGCACCAATACACTTTGTTACGACTTTTTTCTGTGCGTTTATTGCGAGCTTGCTATAATTGCGCCTACAAAATTCATTAGTAGTATTTATATTTAGGAATAGACCATGTCATTAAACCAAGTGCCAACCGGTAAAGATGTCCCTAACGATTTCAATGTAATCATTGAGATTCCAATGCAGGGTGACCCAGTAAAATATGAAGTAGATAAAGAGAGCGGCGCAATTTTTGTTGATCGCTTCATGGGCACTGCGATGCAATACCCAACTAACTACGGTTACGTGCCACACACCTTGTCTGATGATGGTGACCCTGTTGACGTATTGGTAATGACACCAGTGCCGTTGATTCCTGGCGTGGTAGTGCGTTGCCGTCCACTAGGCGTGCTGTTGATGGAAGATGAAGCAGGCTTGGATGCAAAAGTGTTGGCAGTACCTGTAGACAAAGTTTGTGGCCTATATGGTCACTTGAAAGCACATACCGATGTTTCAGAATGGCGCTTGAACATGATTGCCCACTTCTTTGAGCATTACAAAGATTTAGATAAAGGCAAATGGGTTAAGATCAATGGCTGGGGCGATATCGAAGCAGCTAAAAAGGAAATTTTGCAAAGTGTAGAGAATTACAATAATGCACAAGTTAAACCAGCGTTTTAATTAACCTAGGTTTAAACTAACAAAAAAGGCAGTGTAAGCTGCCTTTTTTGCATTTAGGGTTTAGTTAAATCTTGTTGATATTAAAAAGCTAAGCTGTCACCACGCCAAATAGCTTACCCACACTGGCTGTGGCAGCCATTGCCACTACGCCCCAAAATGCAACGCGCGCTACGCCCACCATAATATTGGCGCCGCCCGCCTGTGCCGCTAGCCCGCCTAGTACCGCCAAGAACACGAGGGATGATGTGCCTACATACAGTGCAGTGCTGGCTGCAGGCGCAAAATAAGTGACTAATAGCGGTAATAAAGCGCCGACCGCAAAGGTTGCGGCAGACGCCAACGCGGCTTGCATCGGGCGTGCATTCATGGCCTCGGTAATGCCAAGCTCGTCTCTGGCGTGTGCGCCCAATGCATCGTGATGGGTCAGTTGCACCGCTACCTGATGCGCCAGCTCCGGGGTTAAACCGCGGCTGATATAAATGCCGGTCAGTTCTTTTAGTTCGCTTTCGTGGTCGCTGGCTAATTCTAAGCGTTCACGTGCCAGGTCTGCTGTTTCGGTGTCTGCTTGTGAGCTGACAGAAACGTACTCACCTGCTGCCATCGACATTGCTCCAGAGACCAAGCAGGCTACACCCGTGATGAGTATGCTGCTGTTTGATGCCCCAGCAGAGGCCACGCCTATGATTAAGCTGGCAGTGGAGATAATGCCATCATTTGCCCCTAGTACTGCAGCACGCAACCATCCAATACGATGTGAGCGGTGAAATTCGGAGTGTCGCATAAGGGCTCTTCACTTAAAGTTAAACGTAGTGTTATTGTATAACGTAAGTTTGGTGATGTTTAGATTGCTGCGGCTATATACATCTTGGTAATAGCGTATCAGCTCTGTGAGCTTTAAGGCTAATGAAAAAGGCGGCCTAAGCCGCCTAGTGTGAGTTGTGGCTTAAAGTAAAGGCACAATCAGTAGTGCCACTATATTGATAATTTTAATCAATGGGTTCACTGCAGGGCCAGCCGTATCTTTGTATGGGTCGCCTACCGTGTCGCCGGTTACCGCAGCTTTATGTGCATCAGAACCCTTGCCACCATGGTTGCCATCTTCAATATACTTCTTGGCGTTATCCCATGCGCCACCGCCGGTACACATGGATATGGCAACAAACAAACCAGTCACGATGGTTCCCATCAGCAACCCACCAAGGGCGACTGGGCCAAGCGTTAAGCCTATAATCACTGGCACAGCCACTGGTAAGAGTGAAGGGATCATCATTTCCTTGATCGCTGCTGTGGTCAGCATATCTACCGCTTTGCCGTACTCTGGTTTTGCCGTGCCCTCCATAATGCCTTTAATGTCGCGGAACTGGCGGCGTACTTCTTCAACCACAGCGCCAGCAGCGCGACCTACGGCCTCCATTGCCATGGCCGCAAACAGGAACGGAATCAAACCGCCAATAAATAAACCAATAATCACCATTGGGTCACTTAAATCAAATTTGACTGCAATGCCTGCGCCTTCCAGTTTGTGCGTGTAATCAGCAAACAGCACTAGCGCTGCTAAACCTGCAGAGCCAATAGCATAGCCTTTAGTCACGGCTTTAGTGGTATTACCGACAGCGTCTAATGGGTCAGTAACATCACGTACGCTACTGGGTAATTCTGCCATTTCTGCAATGCCGCCAGCGTTGTCGGTAATTGGGCCATAGGCATCTAGCGCCACCACGATGCCTGCCATGCTCAGCATTGCTGTAGCCGCAGTTGCAACACCATATAAACCCGCTAAATGGTATGAGGTGTAGATGGCGATACATACAGAAATAACGGGTAAAGCGGTAGATTTCATTGAAATGCCGATACCAGCAATGATGTTGGTTGCGTGGCCGGTGGTAGAGGCTTGTGCTACATGCCTAACCGGAGCGTAATCCGTACCAGTGTAGTATTCAGTAATCCACACCAAAGCGGCAGTTAGCACTAAACCAACGGCACACGCGCCAAATAATTGGTTGGCAGAAATAGCTAGCTCTCCAGCAGTTACGCCATTTGGAAACATTTTAGTGGTAACAAAGTAAAAGGCGATCAGTGATAGTAAGCCTGCTACTGCTAAGCCTTTGTACAGCGCTGGCATCACGTTTTTCATGCCAGGGGAGGCTTTAACGAAGAAACAGCCAATAATGGATGCCACGATAGAAACTGCGCCCAACATTAATGGGTAAATTACGCCGTTAGCGCCTGCGCTGGTAAGTAGCAAGCTGCCCAGCACCATCGTCGCAATCAAGGTTACAGCGTAGGTTTCGAATAAGTCAGCCGCCATGCCTGCACAGTCACCTACATTATCTCCTACGTTATCGGCAATTACCGCCGGGTTGCGTGGGTCATCTTCCGGAATGCCAGCCTCTACTTTACCTACTAAGTCAGCACCAACATCGGCACCTTTGGTAAAAATACCGCCGCCTAAACGTGCAAAAATTGAGATAAGAGATGAGCCAAATGCCAAGCCGATTAAGGGGTTTAAGTTGGTGGTTGCCTCTCCGCCTAAATAAGCATAAAAGCCAGTTACGCCTAATAAACCTAAGCCTACCACCAGCATGCCGGTAATGGCACCGCCATTAAATGCTACATTAAGTGCGGGAGCAATGCCTTTTGTGGCTGCTTGTGCGGTACGTACATTGGCCTTAACGGAGACATTCATGCCGATAAAGCCACATGCCCCTGATAGCACTGCGCCTATCACAAAGCCTATAGCAGTAGCGGCGTTCAGGAATACCCCAATTAAAACGGCTAGGATGATACCAACGATAGTGATGGTTTTGTATTGACGGGCAAGATATGCGGCTGCCCCTTGTTGAATTGCACTGGCAATTTCTTGCATGCGTGCATTGCCAGCTGGTAAACCTGTAATCCACTTACTCATTACTGCGCCGTATAG
Organism: Methylotenera sp.; assembly: GCF_036401095.1. Classification (GTDB taxonomy): domain Bacteria; phylum Pseudomonadota; class Gammaproteobacteria; order Burkholderiales; family Methylophilaceae; genus Methylotenera. Next base: position 70,152 of record NZ_DASWWA010000015.1, on the reverse strand, counting down.
TACCGCTAACAGCGCGGCGCCTATGGCAATCATTAGTTCGACTGACATGACTTCTCCCTATCTAAATTTTTATTAAAACTGCAAAATAAAACTCGTGTGAAACGAAACTAGGTACTAAATAAAATCAGGTGCTAAACATGTTGCAGATAAAGCTTAAGTTGAGGTTTAACGCTCCTTAAAATTGTAAATAAAATGTAACGTGACTTCATTATTGCACTATTAAGCTAGGTCAACAATAGCAGTGATTGCTAACTGCTGGTTGCATCGTGTTAGGTTACTTGTTTGCGTTCTTAAGGAGTCTGGTGAGTGAGTCACCCAGGGTGGTGCCAGATAGTCTTAGCTCAAGTTTTTGCAACTGACTAACAGCCTCTAAGCTCAGCGATTTTGTGGATTTTGGTGTAGGTAACGGGTTAGATTTTGCTTGCACTTTTATGCGAATTGCAGTAACTTCGTACCCTTGCTTTTCTAGCTTAATCAATAAGCTAGGAATTAAAAGTTTAATTTTTGCAGCCACCGCGTTGTTGTTTGCATATACGGTAATTTGTTTGTTTTTGATGCCGCTGATATGGCTGTAATTTGCCATGCCGTCAGGCGCAATCTCCGCCCAAAGTTTTTGCGAAGCCTGTGCTTCCAAAGTGCGTTGATTGAGCTCGTTTAACTCAGGCTGCGTAAGTAATGTATTAAATCTTTGCATAGTGCTTGATAGTTAAGTGCTTTTATAAGTGGCTGGCAGGGATTAGGGGTAGTATGAATATCATTTTAGTCTCAAACAATATGGCAAAAGCCAAAACGCTGTCTATACTGCAAGTCAGTATGGTTGTGTTTGCACTGGTGATGTTGCCAGTCCTGTTCATGCTTATGTTCATTGTGCCACAGGAGCCTTCTGCACAGAAGGGCGTAAAGTCACTGATTCCACATCATTTGCGTTTTTCTTTCAATAATCCACAAAAACATCTGGATGCTTACGCAGTGCAGTTGGGCGAAATGCAGGCGCGTATGATGCGTCTTGATGCGCAAAGCGAGCGTTTAGCCAATCTAGCTGGCGATAAAAAAAACGTACGCAATAATAAAGTTGAACCCAGTGTTACCCCTAAACCAAATTACTCACCAACCTCTAGCCTTGATTCTACCCTCGCTAACCCTGTCATTAATGGGTCAATCGGCGCTAATCAGGGTGGGCCATTAGTGCAAAGTGCACCGTTGTCCGAGGCTGAGTTGCAAACTAAGATTGCCGATTTAATGGCAAAAATCGAGCTCAAGACCGAATACTTAAGTGATATCGAAGCAAAGCTACTACAGCAAAGCGTTCTAAAAAACACCTTGCCGAATAGTAGCCCGGTGGATGCCGCATTTAATTCTTCTAGCTTTGGCTGGCGTTTAGACCCGTTTAACGGCAGTAAAGCCTTTCATGAAGGTTTGGACTTTACCGCCGCAACTGGTACTGCAATTTACGCTGCCGCTGGCGGTATTGTATCAACGGCAGAGCAGACCCCTGATTATGGTAAAATCGTCAAGATTGACCATGGCTCTGGCTTAGAAACACGTTACGCTCATGCTTCCAAGTTGTTGGTGAGTGTAGGGCAGCGAGTAGCAAAAGGACAAGTTATTGCCGAAGTAGGGAGTACCGGGCGTTCAACCGGACCGCATTTGCATTATGAAATCAGGTTGAATGGTAACCCGTTAGATCCAAGAAAATATCTTAGTGCATCGCGCTAACTCTTGAAATAATAAAAATAAACCCCACTTAATACCTTATGATTTATTACCTGTCAGGCATTTCGAGTTTACAATCTCACACTTAACTTCAATCTTTACTCAATTTAAAGTTGTTTATCCTCTAGCGGAAAGTATTTCATTTCATGATATCTACGTTGTTCAAAAAATTATTCGGTAGCCGTAACGATAGGCTGGTTAAGCAATATGCACAGAAAGTAGAGCAAATTAATGCATTAGAGCCTGCAATGCAGGCGTTGAGTGATGATGGCCTACGCGCGAAAACAGAGGAGTTTAAGCAACGTTTTGCTAATGGCGAATCTTTAGAAAAATTGCTTCCTGAAGCGTTTGCCGTGGTACGTGAAGGCGGTCGTCGTGCCCTAGGTATGCGCCACTTTGATGTGCAGCTTATTGGCGGTATGGTGCTGAACGCGGGCAAAATTTCCGAAATGCGTACTGGTGAAGGTAAAACCTTGGTGGCAACTTTGCCTACCTACTTGAATGCTATTACCGGTAAAGGTGTACATGTCATTACGGTGAATGATTACCTAGCTAAACGCGACGCGGAGTGGATGGGTAAGCTTTATAACTTCTTAGGGTTATCGATAGGCATTAATTTATCGCAAATGCCGAATGAAGCTAAGCGTGCCGCTTATGCAGCAGATATTACTTACGGTACCAATAACGAATTTGGTTTTGACTACCTGCGTGACAACATGGTTTACAGCCGTGAAGAGCGCGTGCAACGTGGTTTGAACTATGCATTGATCGATGAAGTGGATTCGATTCTGATTGACGAAGCACGTACGCCGCTGATTATTTCAGGTCAGGCTGATGATAGTGTTGCCCTCTATACGCAAATCAATGAAGTGGCTGCCAAATTGATTCCACAAAAAGAGGAAGAAGGCGAAGGCGACTTCTGGGTGGATGAAAAAGCACAAAATGTGGTCATGTCTGAACAAGGTCATGAGCATGCTGAGGCGGTATTGGCTGAGGCTGGCTTGTTGGCTGAAGGCTCAAGTCTATACGAGGCATCTAATATTACTTTAGTGCATCATTTATATGCTTCGTTACGTGCGCGCAACCTTTACCACCGCGATCAGCACTATGTGGTGCGTGATGGCGAAATCGTGATTGTGGACGAGTTTACTGGCCGTATGATGGCAGGCCGCCGTTGGTCTGATGGTTTGCATCAGGCAGTTGAGGCTAAAGAAGGCGTTGAGATTCAAAAAGAAAATCAAACGCTGGCGTCTATTACCTTCCAAAATTACTTCCGTATGTACAACAAACTGTCTGGTATGACAGGTACGGCCGATACCGAAGCTTATGAATTTAACCAGATTTATGGCTTAGAAACCGTTGTGATTCCGACACATCGCCCGATGCAGCGTAAAGATGCAATGGATAAAGTGTACAGAACCTCACGTGAGAAATATGAGGCGGTGATTTTAGATATTAAAGATTGCCAAAGCCGTGGACAGCCAGTGCTGGTAGGTACGACTTCGATTGAGAACTCGGAGCTGATTTCTAAATTATTAACTGAAGCCAAGCTTGAGCATCAGGTATTAAATGCTAAGCAGCATGAGCGTGAGGCGCATATTATTGTGCAGGCAGGACGTCCGGGTGTGATTACGATTGCTACCAATATGGCTGGCCGCGGTACCGACATTGTATTGGGTGGTAATCCTGAGCCTGAAATCAGTGCTGTGCATAATGATGAATCATTGACCGAGGCGCAAAAAGAAAGCCGCGTAGCCGAGATTAAAGCGGCCTGGCAGCAGGTACATGATGCTGTGTTGGCAGCCGGTGGTTTACATATCGTGGGTACTGAGCGCCATGAATCACGCCGTGTAGATAATCAACTACGTGGACGTTCAGGCCGTCAAGGTGATGTGGGCTCTAGCCGCTTCTATTTGTCTTTAGAAGACCAATTGTTAAGAATTTTTGCTTCTGATCGCGTTTCAGCGATTATGGGTAAACTGAACATGCCGGATGGCGAGGCGATTGAGCATCCTTGGGTTACCCGTGCGATTGAAAACGCACAACGTAAAGTTGAAGGCCGTAACTTTGATATTCGTAAGCAATTATTAGAGTTTGATGATGTATCGAATGACCAACGTAAAGTAATTTACGAGCAACGCAATGAGTTATTGGAAGCTGCGGATGTTGGTGAAACGATTAAAGCCATGCGTGAAGACGTGATTGTGACGATGGTGGCTACTCATATTCCACCTGATAGCGTGGAAGAGTTGTGGGATGTGCCAGCGTTGGAGCGTGAGCTGAAAGCTGATCTTGGTTTAGAGGTTCCATTGCAAAAAATGCTGGAAGAGAACCCAGACCTGCACGAAGAAACATTGCGTGAACGCATCCTTGCTGCTGCAAATGCGGCGTATCAGGCAAAAGAAGATTTGGCCAGCCCAGATATCTTGCGTCAGTTTGAACGTTCAGTCATGCTGCAAAGCTTAGATAACCACTGGCGTGAGCATTTGGCAGCGTTAGACCATCTGCGTCAAGGCATTCATTTACGCTCTTACGCGCAGAAGAATCCTAAACAGGAATATAAACGCGAAGCGTTTGAGCTGTTTGAAGGCTTGCTGAATATCATCAAAACTGAAGTAACTAAAGTGACCATGCTGGTACAGGTGAAAACTGAGGCGGATGTTGAGGCAGTGGAAAGACCGGTTGAGGTTGAAAATGTACAATACCAGCATGCAGATTATGCAGAGGCGCTGGCGAGTGATGCATCCGATACCGCTGAGGTGAATGTTGCTGCACAGCAGCCAGTGGTGCGTGATGGCGTTAAAGTAGGCCGCAATGATCTATGCCCATGCGGTTCAGGTAAAAAATACAAGCAGTGCCATGGTGTATTAAGCTAAGCGTATTAAGCTAAAACATGGTGTATTAAAAGCAAGCTTATTAAGTTAAGAATAGGGTTAGCAATGTCAGACAATACAGTAGAAGTACAATCTCCCTGTATCGGGGTTTGTAGCATTGATGAAACAACAGGCTTTTGTCATGGTTGTTATCGTACCATTCCGGAAATTAGAGGCTGGTGGGATATGCAGCCAGCAGACCAGCAGAACCTGCTGGCTGTGTTAGAAACGCGTCAGAACGAGACTGTTAGTTTCGATTAAGTAAGGCGAAGGGTGTTTTTCGGTATTAGTCGATGATTATCCCTTTGATATTATAGCGGAGCTGTCCCAAGGATAATGCCCTGGTTTTTCAAGTCCAGTAAAACCCCTAATCCAAATTGCATAATGATTTGTGGTTGGGGGTGTTTTAATTCATCCGCAAGCATTGTTAGAGCTTGTTCCGCAGTAAATTCTCCAGATTTTAATAGTGTAATCAGTTTAAATGTCATCGGGTTTAGCTCGATAAATTTAATCTTATCGTTTACATCACGGTGTACTAGCAGATAGCTAGGTTCTTTGACCTTAGGTTTCTGCCTAGGGGAGATTTTATGTACTGCGTAGTCGTAAGCGAGCAGTTGCATCGCCTGTGTAAATATTAACGCTTGATGCGCTATATCACCATACATGTCTACATCTTGATGGTTGGGTGCAGGTAAGGCACTTAGGTAAAGCTCTATCCACTCATAGTGGCATAGTGCCTGCAAATAAGGCGGCAACACCAGATTGGTGTGTTGTAAAAAAGCTAAGAACTCTTCTGGAATTTTACGGAACAGTGGCGAATTTGCTGAGTGCTCTTTTAAAAAAGCCTGCACTAATTTTAGCCAGGTGGCTTTACCTAAGGTTTTACGTGCTACCGGAAAGCATGCTGAAACGGATTCCAACATATTGTTAAATACAATTTCGTCATAAACCGCCATGCGTTCAGGCGCTACACCTGTCGGAACTGGCTGATTGCGTGCGTCGCGTAAGCGTGCAGTAAACGCTAGTTGATATTGCTGAAAATTGGGCAGTTCGTTAGTCATGATGATTAGACTGATTTAAATCGCCACTGGAGTAAGCCGATTTACATCAAGTTTACTAGGGCGAGGTATGGCCTGACGCTGCAAATCAGCGATTTGGTTCACTTCATGCATCAGGATGTCTAGCGTTGGAATATTACTATCGCGCTCTAGTAAGGTAGGAAACACGCCAAATAAGTCGTAGGCGTCTTTTAGAAGCGCCCAAACCGGGTCGATGACATCCTCACCATGAGTATCAATGAGTAAATCTGCGGATTGCTGATAATGCCCAGCAATATGGCTATAAATAATGCGTTCATGCGGTATGCCACGCAAAAATGCGAATGGGTCAAAGTTAAAGTTTACGCTGTTGACGTATATGTTATTAATATCCAGATGTAGCAGGCAATCTGCCTCGCTAAGCACTGCATTAAGAAAGGTGAGCTCACTCATTTCTGAGATGGGGGCAGCCGCATAAAACGAGGCGTTCTCTATGCCGATGCGTCGCCCAAGTATTTCTTGGGTTTGACGAATGCGCTTTGCCACGTAATACACTGCTTCTTCGGTAAAGGGGATAGGTAACAGGTCGTATAAGTAGCCTTGCTTGCCTTGGTAGCCATCTGTGCAATAGCTTAAATGTTCAGTGTAGATATAAATGTCATAGTGGTCTAAAAACTTCTTAACCTGTTGCAGGAAGTCAGTATTAAGCGGACTAATGCCGCCTAGTGATAAGCAAAGGCCATGACATACGATAGGGTAGCGTGCCGCAAACCAGTCCAGCTGTTTGGTGGCTTTACTGCCTGCGTCTATCCAGTTTTCTGGTGCTATTTCAACAAACTGGATATTAGAGATTAATGTTTGGTTGTCAAGTGACTGAATCTGAGGTATCAGCTCTCGCTTCAACCCCAGACCTGCGCCATGAATTTGACTACGATTCATCATGCACTATACCAATTTACTGGTGCTTATTTTTTCTCACCGCCGCATGAGCCTTCTTTGGCCTTTTCACCACCACATGCACCTTCTTTAGCTTTTTCTGCACTGCTGGTTTTGCTGGTGCCGCATTTTGCATCTTGCATTTTCATTTCTTTGGCTTTTTCAGCGGTGCCACACTTACCAGTGCCACATTTACCGTCGGTAGACTTTGCGTCGTGCGCATCTGCTACTTGATAGCCACTAGCAAGAGATTTTAATGCAAATGGATTTTCTGCTGCATTGACTGTGGTTGCCGCAACTGAAAGTGCTAACGCGCCACCGATAGCAAGAGAAATGGTTTTTTGTGTTTTGTTCATTGTCGTTTCCTTTAATTAAAAGAGTTACCGCTTATTACAACTAATAAAAGTTACTGAGATTCTTGGTCAGATTCTATCTGCTCAATAATTCTCGCTTTTGCAGCTAACGGGAGCGTAATAGCACTATTGTTTTCCATATTGGTCCTGATGTTTTGCATTGCTACACGCAATAGATTCAATTGTTTTTTGAATCGGCTACATGCATCGCAAATCATGAGATGCAGTTTTAACTGCATAAGTTCAGACCAAGATAAAGGACGGTCCAGAGATTGCGAAATGAGTTTGCTGGCTTGTTTACAGGTCATCATCTTAATTACCTAGCCTTTAACCCAATTTGTCTCTAGACATTTTCTTAACACCATCCTAGCTCTATACAACATTACCCAAGCATTGGTCGGCGTAATATCGAGTTCCTTACAAATATTTTCATTATCTATTTCATGAACGTCTCGTAACATGAAAATGACTTTAAGTTTGCTTGGTAGTTTTTGCATGCAGGCGTCCAGCACACTTAAAAATTGGCTTTGCTCTAGCGCATGGTCTGGCATATCGAAAGATTGCGGTTTATCCAGCCAATGGCCGGTTTTGTCAAAGAAGTCGTCCATGCCTTCTTCTCCAGCATCTAAATCAATGAGGTCTGATACTGGCTGCTCACGGATTAGTTTGCGCTGCATATCCACTATTTTATGTTTGAGTATGCCGGTGAGCCATGTGCGTACTGATGAATCACCTGCAAAGTTATTATGCTTAATGGCGGCGAGCATGGTTTCTTGTACGGCATCTTCAGCCTGATGCGTGTCCTTTAAGCGCGCTAGCGCAAAGCGATACAGGTAGTCCCCATGTTCATTCAGCCAGTCGTGAACATTGCTGTGCATATCAGGCTGCCACTCTTTGTTGTAACAGGCCGAGGTAGTGCGCAGAGTCTAACGGCGTGTTGTTGCGCTGTGATTGCCATATGGTTTCGGCCAGACAGTCTAGGATGTCATGTTGCGCTAGGTGCTGGTCTTGGTGTTTTTGTTTGAGCTGTTCGTAAATACCATGAATGCCGATGGGCTGATTGATAGATATTTGCTCAATCACTGATAAGTGCAGGCTTAAATGTAGAAACGGATTGGTTTCCCCCATTTCTGGAAAGTACTGTTGCTGCATATAGCGCTCTGGTGCATCGAGTATCGTGTGATATTCGGGGTGCATTTGCATCACCTCGACTGCAATTTTTTCTAAATCTGACAACGGGGCTTGTTGTTTAAATTTTGCCCACGCGTCAAATAAAAACTGTCTGGCTTGGTCGCGGCTGGGGTTATATAAACTCATAAAATACCTATTGCGCTATAACGCTGAAAATAATGAAAGAACGGTAGAGTAAGATAACAGTTGGTTTTGCCCATTGATACAGGCAATTTCACCGTTACCATAAAATCCCAATAATGGCATGTTTGGGAAGCGCTTGGTCACGACTTTTAGGTCTAGGTCTTCTCCATCGTATAGGTATGGTCCGCGCCCTAAGCATGAAAATAATAAGCCAAAGTCAGGGAGGCTGCCTAGCTCTGTTGATAGCGTATCTGCAGCTAGCGTCATGTCAGCCTGAGCGCTGTTTGCATCACGCAGTGCCCAGCTTAAATATTGCCCCACTGGTAAGCTATGCGCGAGTGTGACGCTGCCGTCAGCTTCATCGCAGCTGATGATGGTGGTTTGATGATAATTACCTTGTAGAATTGCCTCTGCACTCTCGGCATATACCGCCATGATTAAATGTAGCGGCAACGGCTCTGACGTCTCCCGATAGCTATCCCACGCTTTTTGTAATGATTTAAGTGCTTTATATTTGCCTAGCTGCTGCACATCAAACTGCTGGCTAGCTTGTACCGGTTTAGGCGTGCTAAGCATGCTTAAACCATGCGCGGCTTTGGTTGCCACTCTTACCCCAGAAATAAACGTCTCTATATGGCCGGTGACATCACCTTTTGCATTTTGCCATACGGAGAATGGCCCCTGTCCAGTGACGTCACCAGAGATGCCGCCATAGCGGACGTGATGGTCTAGCCATATGCTGTTAATTGCACTCGGTGCCGCAATGGTCAAAAGTGGCTGCTGGTCATGGTTGTGACGTGCCAACTCTAGCCTGATATCGCCGCCAAACACCATTGCTGCAGCGGCTGGTGTGTCCAATACCCAGTCTTCTTCTGTAAAGATGCCGGTTGCCGAGCAGCCCGTCACCTGTGTGCAAGCCGCTGCCTTGGCCGCAGCTTTAATTGCGGCTTGCGGGTTGCTTGCGAACTCTGAAGTCAATAACAGTATCACGGCGTTGGCACTAGTGATTCCAGCTTTGCTCATGGCATTGTTCACGGCCTGCGCAGCGAGTGCAGGTTGTGCTTGGCGCCCTAACACAATGCTGGTGGCGACTTTCATTTGCTAGTGGCGCCAGCGTTAGGCGACAGGTGGTATTCTTTTGCCTGATATTCGCATAGGTCTTCTATGCAGCATTCTGCGCACTTAGGTTTGCGTGCTGTACACACATAGCGCCCATGTAATATGAGTAAATGATGTGCATCCTGCATGAACTCTGCCGGAATGGTCTTAATGTATTTCTTTTCTACATCCAGTACGGTTTTGCCAGTAGCGAGCTTGATACGGTTGCCCAGCCTAAATAAGTGCGTATCCACTGCGATGGTAGGTTCACCAAATGCTGTATTTAATACCACGTTGGCAGTTTTGCGGCCAACACCTGGTAACGCCTCTAATGCGCTACGCGAGTGTGGTACTTGCGATTGATGTTTTTGTATCAGTATTTGACAGGTAGCTAACACGTTTTTGGCTTTAGAGTGGTACAAGCCTATGGTCTTAATATAGTGCTCTAAGTTTTCAAGCCCCAGTGCCAAAATGCTCTCGGGGGTGTTGGCGATAGGAAAAAGCTTGTCCGTTGCCAGATTAACGCTTTTATCCGTGGCCTGTGCTGATAGCATTACCGCGATCAGCAATTCAAAAGTAGTACTGTAGTTTAGTTCTGTAGCTGGATTAGGGATGGCTAATTTTAAGCGTTTAAATATCTCTAAGCGTTTTTCTGCATTCATAGTGCGTGCTTGACTGGTTAAGGGTGTAGCGCTGGTTGCAGTGGCGATGTAGTTGTATGCTCGTCAGCAGATTTTGCTTTGTTTCTAATCTCCATCCAGTTGCGTGCCGCAATCAGTATACCTAAGCCTAGAAATGCGCCTGGTGGTAACACCGCCAATAGGAAACCATGGTAATCCGGGATGATAGTGAGTACAAAATTTTTGGCTGCTGGTCCAAACACTAAATCCAAACCTGAGAATAAGGTGCCTTTACCTACAAGTTCGCGCATGCCGCCTAATAATCCTAATACCATGGTTAATCCTATGCCCATCATAAATCCGTCCAGAATAGACTGTATAGGCGCATTTTTAGCGGCAAATGACTCAACGCGTGCCAGCACGATACAATTTACAACAATTAATGGGATAAATATCCCCAGCACTTTATGTAGCGGGTGTGCGAACGCATTGATTGATAAGTCAATCACGGTTACCAGTGCTGCAATCACTAAAATAAATACAGGAACGCGAATCTCGTTGGGAACATACTTACGCACGGGGGAAATAGTGCCGTTCGCTGCGGCCATCACCAATACTGTTGCCAAACCAAGGCTAACACCGTTGACGACGCTAGTGGTAACGGCTAACGTAGGGCACAAGCCTAGTAGCTGCACTACGCCCGGGTTTTGCTTCCAAATCCCATTTAGGGTGATTTCTTTATAGATACTCATGTCGCGTCCTTGCTTTGCGCTACTTTATCTGCAGTCTTGTTTTCTAATAACAGGGGCTTGTTTTCATTAAAAAACTGCAATGCCTTTGCTACCGCTTTTACGACTGCGCGCGGTGTAATTGTAGCACCAGCCATGTATTCGAACTTGCCACCATCTTTAATCACTGCCCAATCTTTGGCAACGGTTTTAGTCAAAGATTCATTGCTAAACTGTGTGATCCAGGCATTGCGTTCAATTTCAATGTAGTCACCAAGCCCAGGTGTTTCTTTGTGTGCCAGTACGCGCACGCCACTGATAGTGCCATCAGCACGAATAGCAAGTAACAGCTTAATGTCACCAGCATAGCCATCATGAGCTATTGCCTCCAGAATGACACCCACGGTTTCATCCCCTAATTTAGCAATATTGGCTTTACTTGGAGCGCGGTTACCCAATAACGGATTAGGCGGGATAGCGACTTCTGTTTTAAGCAGGTTATTGTTGTAACTGTTATGCGGCAATATCTGTGAAAACAAGGCTAGGCGAGCATCAGCCTCGCTCGCCTCTATTGGCGCACGCGTGATGATAAATATATAAGCAAGTATGGCCGTTCCCACTAGCGCAAATGCAGTGAGCGTGCCTGCTGTTTTAACGGCGTGTTTAATAATGGTTTCTGACATTCTTCAGCCTGTTGGTGATGAATTAACGCTTATGCCCAAATACACGGGGCTGGGTGTGTGCATCAATCAATGGTACGCACATATTCATGATTAATACCGCAAATGCAATACCATCCGGATAACCGCCATATACGCGAATTAAATACGTGAGCACACCTACCCCAGCAGCAAAATATAGTTTGCCTTTGGGTGTGGTGGGGCCGCTGACCGGGTCGGTAATAATAAAGAACGCACCCAGCATGGAAGCGCCAGCCATTAAGTGCAGGCTTGGGCCTGCAAATTGGCTAGGCTCCACTATGTTAAAAATGAATGAAATCAACGCTAGGGCTGCGATAAATGCAGTGGGTAAATGCCAAGAGATAATGCGTTGCTGTATTAAATATAGACCACCGAGTAAATACGCTGCAGTGACAAATTCTCCACCTTTAGCACCAAAATGACCAAAAATAGGCCCTTGTGAAATGGCCTCAACCTCATGTTGTAGCATACGTTGTGTTTTTAAGTAGTCCAGCGGTGTTGCTGAGGTCACGGCATCCAGTGGCACGCCCGTGGGTAATACACTGCCAAAAATTAATTTAAATTGTTCGGTCCATCCTAGTGGTGTTGTGGCCAGCTCTAGTGGTGCTGGCCATTTGGTCATGATGACAGGAAAAGAAATTAATAGCACCGCATAGCCAACCATGGCTGGGTTAAACGGGTTGTAGCCTAATCCGCCATACAGTTGCTTGGCAATTGCAATTGCAAACAGTGTACCTACCACCACCAGCCACCATGGCGCAAGCGGCGGCAGTGCAAGTGCCAATAACCATGCCGTCACAACGGCACTAAGGTCCGCCAGGCTAGGCGCAATCGGCCGCTGTCTAATTTTTAAAATAGCAGCTTCGGTGATTAAGGCGGTGATTGTAGCTAGTGTGAGCGAAAGCAAAATGCCGCCGCCATAAACCCATGTGTAGGCCATGATGCCCGGTACCAGCGCAAGCAGCACTTTTAGCATAATCATGCTTACACTAGGTGCATCAGTGATGTAAGGAGAGCGGTTCAATTGTCGTATCCTAATAACAATAGAGTAGATATAGCCATTAATCAGGTGTTTTATTTTTAACCATTTGCTGTGCTTTTGTGCGTATGGCTTCGATTTCATCAATCTCAGCTTTGACCTTGGCGCTCAGGTTTTCCGTGTTTTTAGGAGCAGCGCCAGTTTGTACTGCCGCTAATTTCTGCGCCTTGGCACGTTCAATTGCAGCAGCAATTAATGCTTGCTTATCTATTTTGCTTTGTGCCTCATTAGTCGCCGTGGTTGTGGCGTCAGGTTTCACTCCAGTTGCGCTAGAGGTTGCGTTATCTGCTGGTGATTCAGCTTGTAGTGGCTGTTCGGTACTGGTTTGGGCTGCACCACTGTTTGCCGCCGTCAACTTGAGTGCTTTTGCGCGCTCTACAGCTGCTGCAATAGCTGCTTTTTTTGCCTCTACCACGTCAGGATTATTCGCTGCTTTATCGGTTTCTGCGGATTCTGGCTGGGCTAGATTGTTTTTCGCTGCGGCTGCCCGTTCAGCATGTTTTTGCGCTCGCTCCAGTTTTTCGCGTTCGATACGCGCTAGCCTAAAGTCGTTGCGCTCACGTGCCAAATCAGCTGCTTCTTGTGCTTTGTCTAGGGCAATAATCTCACTTTTTGCGTAGCGATAGTATTGCACGAGGGGGATATTGCTGGGGCAAACGTAAGTGCAGCAGCCGCATTCGATACAATCAAATAGGTTGTAATCTCGTGCCTTTTCAAAATTGTCAGACTTGGCAAACCAATACAGCTCTTGCGGTTGTAAGTTCACCGGGCATGCGTCTGCGCAGCGCGTGCAGCGTATGCAAGGCTGAGCTGGCGGCGGCGGTGCAAACAAGGTGGGACTGGCGGCAATAATACAATTAGCGGCTTTGGTCACGGGTACGTTGAGACTGGGTAAGTCAAAACCCATCATAGGGCCGCCCATCACAAAGTGCGTAGTATCGGGTTTAGCACCGCCTGCCGCAGCCATTAGTAACGGCATTGGTGTACCTAACAAAGCCTCAAAGTTCTGCGGAGCTGTGACGTTGCCGGTTACAGTGACGATGCGGCTGACGCTAGGTTCGCCAAAAGTGAAGTAGCGATAAATGGCTAATACCGTTGCTACGTTAAACACCTGAATGCCGACTTCGGTTGAGCGCTTATGATGAGGCACCTCTACACCTAGTAATAAATGAATGAGCCGGCGGGCATCGCCACTGGGGTAGAGGGTGGGCACAGTTGTAACAACTGCATTAGCTAGAGTTTTGCTGGCAGCACTCATGGCTAGGGTGGCCTCAGGCTTATTATCTTCAATGCCGATGACTACTTTAGCCGCCCCCAGTAAGTGCTGGGCGATGGCTACTCCTTGAATGATTTCGTCAGCACGTTCGCGCATGAGCATGTCATCACATGTGATGTAAGGCTCGCACTCCGCAGCATTAATAATTAGGGTATGGATGGCTGATGATCCATCCTTACGCAGTTTAATGTGGGTAGGGAATGTTGCGCCGCCTAACCCCACAATGCCCGATGCGCGCAAACTGCTAATCAACTCGCTGTGCGCTGTGTTTTTCCAGTCTATCGGTGTTAATGGTTTCCATTGGTCTTTGCCATCTGGCGTTAAGGTCACGCACATGTCGGGTAAGCCGGAAGGGTGCGGGATCACAGCCTCTTCTATCGCGCTAATGGTGCCGGAAGTTGGTGCATGGATAGCGGCAGATACTGTGCCTTCTGCCTCGGCTAGCATCTCACCTTTTAATACGTAATCGCCTACTTGGACTTTCAATTTAGGAATGTAGCCCACATGTTGACGTAAAGGTAGTGTCAGTGCTTCTGGAATCGGAAGTTGCGCAATCGGGCGTGAGGTTGATTCATCTTTATGGCCATCCGGGTGTACACCGCCATGAAACTTATGTACTTCATTTGCCGTGTTAGCAGCAAGGTTTTTAATCAGCTTGCTGGCAAATTGAATAATATTGTTCATGAAGACACCTTGCCGGAGTTTGCGGGCAACGCCTTGATGGGGAATACGGGATACTTCCATTTCCAGTTGTCAGGCGTTTCAGCCAGCGGCACCATGCTAATGCAGTCTACCGGGCAGGGCGCCACACATAATTCGCAACCTGTACATTCGGATGCAATAATCGTATGCATATGCTTGGACGCACCTAAAATGGCATCGACCGGGCAAGCCTGTATACATAAAGTGCAACCAATGCAGGTGGTCTCATCAATAAAGGCAACAGACTTGGGTTTGGGTGAGCCGTGCTCTGCGTTGAGAGGCTTATACTCTACGCCTAATAAATCAGCCAGCGCATGCACCCCAGCATCACCACCTGGTGGGCATTGGTTAATGTCTGCCTCGCCATTGGCGATGGCGGTAGCATAAGGTTTGCAGCCAGGGTAGCCGCATTGGCCGCATTGTGTTTGCGGCAGAATGGCATCTATACGCGCTACCAGCGGGTCGCCCTCTACTTTAAAAAGTAATGCCGCAATGCCTAATAAAGCACCCAGCACTAAGGCTAGCCCAAGCATGACGTAGATGGAGGTTAATAACATATCGCTTTTTGATTATTTTTAAATAAAGTGGCTAATATTTTAATAGTTGCTAATGCTGTGTAATGAAAATGGGCGGCACCTAAATCTGGTTTTTATCCTTAAGCCTAATATTTATCTAGGCCCATAAACCCCATAAATGCCAAGCTCATTAATGCAGCGGTAATCATCCCGATAGCCGAACCTTTAAATGCAGCAGGCACGTCCGCACCTTCTAACCGCTCTCTCATGGATGCAAACAGTATCAACACTAATGAAAAACCAAGTGCGCCACCTAAGCCAAAGAACAGAGACTCTAAAAAGCTATGGCTGGCTTGTGCATTGAGTAGCGGTATGCCTAACACCGCGCAGTTGGTAGTAATTAACGGTAGAAAGATACCCAAGCCTTGATGCAGGGTAGGGAAGTTCTTTTCCATGACCATTTCTGTTAGCTGCACAACGCCAGCAATAATCACAATGAAAGAAAGTGTGCGCAGATAAAATAGGCCATTTGGCTCCAACAGGTAGTGATTGATGCCCCAGCTCGTCATCGAGCCCACGCTTAATACTAGCGCAGTGGCGCCTGCCATCCCAATCGAGGCTTCCAGTTTTTTAGAAACACCCATGAATGGACATAAGCCCAAAATCTTCACCAGCACGATGTTGTTTACAAACACAGTGCCAATCAAAATCATAATGTAATGATGAAAATCGAAAGTCATATTTCAAATATGGGTTTCAGCGATAATTTTTTAGATTATACAGCGTTTGTTCCGGTGTAAATCAGTTAAGGGCACACTTGAGTTAAGTGTTTGATATATAAATGCTGCCATAAGTTTTCACTGCTGCTGAGCTAGTTTCTGCTGGGTGCAGGCACTAGCAATTTTGCAAGGTGATTTTGGTGTTGCAGTTGCTATAAGTTTTAAGATTAGCAACGTCTGCCGAAACGATGCTAGCGAATGTTTTTATAAAATCATCGTCAAATGGAAAATGTGCGTAATAAATACAGAAAATTATGAAACATTCAGGTTAAAATATAACATTATGAATCAGGTAGATTTCCTATGTTGCAAGGCAGTTTAGTTGCTATTGTTTCGCCCATGTTTGAAGATGGGCGTTTAGATATCCCATCTTTAAAAACATTGATTGATTTTCATATTGATCAAGGCTCGGATGGTATTGTGATTGTTGGCACTACAGGGGAATCTCCTACTGTAGATTTTGATGAGCATTGCTTGCTGATTGAAACAGCCGTTGCGCAAGTGGCTGGCCGCGTGCCAGTGATTGCAGGTACTGGTGCAAACTCAACCAAAGAAGCCATCCTGCTGACGCAAAAAGCAAAAGAGCTGGGCGCAGACGCCTGCCTTTTGGTTGCGCCTTACTATAACAAGCCTACACAAGAGGGCTTATACCAGCATTTTAAAGCCGTGGCAGATGCCGTGGCTATTCCGCAAATTCTTTATAACGTACCAGGCCGTACTGGCTGTGACATCAGCAACGATACCGTACTGCGTTTAGCTACCCATGCCAATATTGTCGGTATCAAAGATGCGACAGGCGGCATTGAGCGTGGAACTGATTTGCTGTTACGTGCTCCTAAAGAGTTCGCTATTTACAGTGGCGATGATGCAACTGCATTGTCTTTGATGTTATTAGGCGGGCATGGCGTGATTTCAGTTACCGCCAACGTTGCACCTAAGTTGATGCACGACATGTGTGTGTCTGCACTGGCTGGTGATGTAAAAGTCGCACGTGAAATCAATGCAAAACTGTTCGGTTTACATCAGAAGTTATTTGTAGAGGCGAATCCAATCCCGGTTAAATGGGTGTTGGCAGAGATGGGCATGATTAAAACTGGCATTCGATTGCCAATGGTTAATTTATCAGCTCAGTACCATGAAGTTTTGCGTAAGGCATGTGAGCCTGCGCAAATTCTATAACGAACAACAGAGTTCTAACACGAGGTTTGAATGAAACAAGTTAATTTCAACGCAGGCGCTTATCGTCTAGGCGTGTTGCGTAAAGCAAAGTCTGTAGTGCTGCCTTTGTTTTTAATGGCAAGTTTAAGTGCTTGTGATTCTATTCCTTTTATTGATACAAAATCAGATTACAAAGGTGCAGGTCGTTCACGTCCATTAGAAGTGCCGCCGGATTTAACCGCGAGTCCAGTAAGTGATGCTTATGCTGTGCCAGGTAGTGCGAGCTATTCTAGTTATAGCCAAGCGCAAGAGGGTCAAGAAGCAGGTGTTGAAAAGGTGTTGCAAAACCCTGATGGCGTGCGTATGGAAAAATCAGGCACACAGCGCTGGTTAGTGGTAAACGCGCCAGCCGACAAAATATGGCCGGTGATTCGTGACTTCTGGACCGATATGGGCTTTGCTGTGCGTGTAGAAAACCCACAAGTTGGGTTTATGGAAACAGAGTGGATTGATGCTGAAGCTCTGAAAAAAGATGACTCAGGCAACGCGCTCGATAAGTTTGATAAATGGCTGGATAAATTATCAGGCTTTGCTGATAAGAGAAAATTCCGTACACGCCTAGAGCATGGTAACGATACCGGTACCACCGAGATTTATATGACGCATCGTTCAGTGGTTGGTGCACCAGATGATGGTAAAACCCGTATTAGAACGCAATTGGGTGAAATTGAAACCGGTTACAAAGCTGAAGCAGCAACTAACCCTAGAGATGATGCTTTTGATGCAGAGTTGGATGCTGAACTATTGCGCCGCTTGATGGTGAAGTTAGGTGTAGAAGAGAAAAAATCGCAAACAATACTTGCTGATGCTACAGCGACTAAACATGCTGAGGTGGTGAAAGAGTCTGATGGTAGCGCTAGACTGTTGCTGAATGACCAGTTTGACCGTGCATGGCGTCGTGTTGGCTTGGCTTTAGATCGCGTTGGTTTTGTGATTGAAGACCGAGACCGCTCAAACGGCCTTTTCTTTGTGCGTTACGCTGATGTAGATATTGACGACGCACCTAAGAAAAAGAAAGGCCTGATTGAGAGCCTTAAATTCTGGGGTGATGATGAGGCGAAGAAGCCTGATGCAGCAGCCAAAAAAGAAGATAAGGGCATCGTGGATAGCTTGAAGTTCTGGGGTCGTGATGACAAACAAAAAACTAACCGTGAGCGTCAATACCGTATCAAGGTAAGTGATGCTGATAACGGTGCTGTGGTTACTGTCGTTGATAATGATGGTGCGCGGCTTGGCACCACAACGGCAAATAGAATTATTGCCCTGATGTACGAGCAGTTACGCTAGTTAAATATAAGGCGGCTTGTTAGCCGCCTTTTTTGTTGGTGATGTGGCACAAGCTTACTGGTATAAGATGGGCTGGTTATTAGCTGCCCTCGTTAATGGTCCTCGGGTTTATATGTTTGATGCACACCGACTTAACACTGTGGCTATCTTGCCTTTATTTATTGTCAGTTTATAAAAGAGAGATCAAAGATGCGCTTTGCTTCGCTCGGTAGTGGCAGCGCTGGCAATGCGCTAGTGGTTGAAGTCAATAACACGCGCTTGATGCTGGACTGTGGCTTTAGCATTAAAGAAACCACCAACAGATTAGCTCGTTTAAATTTAAATCCTCAAGATTTGGCAGGCATTGTTATTACGCACGAGCATGACGATCACGCTGGAGGCGCTTTTAAGTTTGCAGCCAGGCATCACATCCCAGTTTGGCTCACTTACGGCACACTTAAAATGGCCGAGCGATATTTCCCCAATCAGCACGATCTGCAGCTTAATGTGATTGATAGTCACACACCGTTTAGCGTGGCTGATATTGAAGTGTGTCCATACCCAGTACCGCATGATGCGCGTGAGCCTGTGCAGTTTGTATTCGGTGATGGTCAGTATCGCCTAGGCGTGCTGACGGATGTTGGGCGAACCACCGTGCATATTGAGCAGCTGTTAAGTGGCTGTGATGCATTGGTGCTGGAATGTAATCACGATAGCGCTATGCTGCGCAATGGACCTTATGCAGCCTCTTTAAAGAAGCGAGTGGGCGGTGAGTTAGGGCATTTGGAGAATTCAGCTTCAGCTGAGTTGCTAGCCAGATTGAATCGCTCCAAATTGCAGCATCTGATCGCTGCGCATCTAAGTGCAAAAAACAATACACCGTTGTTGGCTCAATCTGCGTTAGCAAAGGTTGCTGATTGTACGCTGGATTGGATAGGTATTGCTGATCAGTCCTTGGGATTTGACTGGCGGCAAATCAGCTAGATTGCTTGGTAAGTAAAGCTGATGCTAACTGCTGTAGCCTTAGTCTTTAGACGTAAAAAAGCCGACTTGCGTCGGCTTTTTTAATAACTATTGATTAAACAATAAATTATTTTGCAGCTTCAGCAGGAGCAGCTTCAGCAGCAGGTGCTTCAGCAGCAGGAGCAGCTTCAGCAGCTGGTGCTTCAGCAGCAGGAGCAGCTTCAGCAGCAGGAGCTTCAACAGCAGGAGCTTCAACAGCAGGAGCTTCAGCAGCTTTTTCACCACAAGCAGTAACAGCAAGAGCTAACAATGCAGCTAACAAAACAGAACGTGTCATTTTAAATTTCCTTATGAGTTTAACTGGTTAAAAAACTGTTTTCGATACTACTTAAAAAGTGACTAATAACTATATCGAGTGGCGCAAATTCTAGCAGGAATTAAAAAAAAAAACACTACATTTCAAATATTAAGCTGAAATATAGTAAAAAAGTTCCCGCTTTGATACAGCTTGCCCAAAAATGATTATTCAACACGAATAAAAAGCTGGCTATTCTGGGAAGATTGCCCGCTGCTACTGGTCAATATAGCGCGACTAACCTCGTCTTTGTCTTGCATTATGCCGCCTATATTTACCCATTCACCGCGCTGCGCTCGCACTGTAGATGATAGTTGCTCAAATTCTATACGGCCATCCTGTTGCAGGCTAGAAAATGTAGGGGTGATTTCAAGTTCAACCTGGCTGCCTATGCTACGGGCACGTACTGTAAAGCCTGTGCCTATATCTACAAATTGTGTGCTGACTTGTCTAACGGCGTAGCGGCGAGTGAACAGTACCCATTCGCTAGTGTACGGAATGGATTCACCTACGCTGATATAAGCAGGTGCGCCATCTGTAACCCTAATAAACTGCTGGCTACTTTGTTGTGAGTTGGTTTGGTTGTCTTCTATACCTATTTGAATACCGTCCCTGCCGTTTCTAGCATCATTACCCGTTTGTATGGTGGCATTGCCTATGCGGGTGCGGCCTCTTACTATGCTGTTACGGCTATTGCCTGTAAAGTTATTCTGGCGCTTTACACTAATGGTGAAATTTTCACGTGTAGTGTCCAATGTGGCGATAGTTTGTTCAACTTCAGCCATCGTTTTACTATCGGTACGTACGATGAGTTGGTTTTGTATGGCAGATGCTGTGCCATGGTTGCCAATCACGGCTTGTATCGTCGGTAACACTTCTTCAGCAAAGCGGTACTGTAGGGTGAAAATTTTAAAGTCATTGGCGGCGTGTCCTTGTAGCGTGAGGCTTAATGCCATCAACAGCCACAGCCCACGATTTTTTATCAATAGTCGTATCATGTTAATGCCTTTATAACCCTAATGGTGTGGTGCTCACCGTGTCTTGAATCGCCTCTGTTAGCTCTTCAAATCTGGTGTTAAGTGCTTTAACCGTTGCAATGTCATCATAAGCATACTTAAATCGTGCCTGATCGATATGTATACGCTTAACGTAGTGTTTACCATCCGCAAGAATAAAACAGTCTTTTGCATGCTTTGCGGACTGATTGGTGACATGTACGCTCATTTTGTGCCCAAATGTTTTAAGCAGGTTCAGCAGTCTGGGGCATTTGTCTTGGAAATGAGCGCTATCATGCAAAATAATGGATAAGCGGCTAGTAATCTGCTGGCTTAAGAATCGCTGTAGCAACTCATAGGTCGCCAGACTAGAGAACTCACCTAGCTTTAAGTCTTGGTCAAAGATTAAAAGTTCATGCTCTGCGCTTTGTATAACGAGCTTGATGGCCTCGTTATACAAATGCTCACCAACAATGATTTTATCTGGCATCAATGTGCTGTCCATGATGGTAATAATACGCGCTATATTTAATTAAAGTAAAGGTAGCCAGCCAGATACCAGACATGCAATTGTTCAATGACTGCAGCCTCTATATCGCCTGTTATTGCAATGTCGGCGCTTGCTAATTTACGGTGATCAGCTAATGCGGTGAGCAAGCTTGCTGACGAGCCTGTCGCTGCAATAGCTTCGCCGTTTAAATAAAAATACTGAGCTGTGAACAGCATTTGGCTTTTTAGATCTAGGCAAATACCATGCTTTAGAAGATTTTCATGGAACTTACGTAAGGATATTTTTTTGTTGGGATTAAAAAACACGTCAGGCTTAGGCTCTGATAAATAAGACCCTAAAAAATCTGCCACATGCTGATCTGACCATTGAATCGTTTTTAAAATATCGGCCACTTTGCTGATCATACCGTTGCCAATCTCTGCAGGGTGTTCTTGCAGAGTTAAATCAGCATCTTGATAGATGCCGGGTAAGGCGTTTACATCTTTATTGAGTTTATCTTGCATGAAGCCAAGAAACTCTGTGGCGAGTTCCTGCACTTTTGGCGCTCTAAATCCAATGGAGTAGGTCATACAGTCAGTATTGCCATCAGAAACGGCAATGCCCCAATGTGCTAAGTGCGGTGGTAAATAGAGTAAGTCACCGGCTTCAACTAGCCACTCTTGTGCTGTATCAAAGTTCTTTAAAATGCGTAATGGGGCGCCTTCTACCAAACTCAAATCGGTTTGCTCGCTAATGCGCCATAATCGCTTGCCTTGGCCTTGCAGTAAAAACACATCATAACTATCAAAATGTGGCCCGACACCTCCGCCGTCCGGAGCGTAGCTCACCATCAGGTCATCCAGCCTGGCATGTGGAATAAAATTAAATTGGCTTAGAAGTTCAGCTGCTTCAGATAAGTGATGGTTCACACTCTGTACCAGCAAGGTCCAGCGGTGCTTAGGGTCTGGTTTTTCAGGTAGGTTTGAGAAGTCACTTTCATCAAATGGGCCGTGGCTTGCATGCCATTTGCCTTTAATTTCTTCCACGATGCGGGATTGAACCTCGTCTTCGCAAGCTAGCCCTGCTAGCTCATCTGGGCTTAATAATCCTTTAAATTCCGGAATTGCATTTTTAATCAGCAAAGGTTTTTTATGCCAATAGTGTTGTAAAAACTCGCTGGCAGTGATGCCGCCTAGTAACTGTATTGGTTGGTTAAGATTATTCATGGATCATGTTGATTAAAAATTCAGTCAATAATTATGCCATTGCATTGATATACCGGTGAGTATATATTAGTGAAAAGGTGTAAAAATTAAATCAATCTGTTGCAATCTAATATCACGAATCATCGCTGTATTATTTTTTAAGGATTATTAATGATGAGCGCTCTTACTGACTCTCCTGTTCAAACCTTTCATGGTGGATGCCCACATGATTGTCCAGACACCTGCTCCATGGTGTATACGGTTAAAGATAAAAAACTTATTTCAGTAACAGGTAATAAATCTCACCCCATGACGCGTGGTGGCTTGTGTGTGAAATTAAAAGATTACGAAAAGCGTCACTATCACCCAGATCGTTTGCTCTATCCACTAAAACGTACCGGTCCCAAGGGTAGTAAGCAATTCAAGCGCATTTCTTGGGATGAAGCCTTGGATGAAATTACGAGCAAGTGGAAAGCGATTATTGATGCCGATGGGCCACATGCCATTATGCCGAACAGTTATTTAGGTAACCAAGGGTTGGTGCATGGGCTCAATGGCGGCGATGCATTTTTTAATCGCATGGGTGCAACAGTTTGTGAACGTACTTTTTGTGGCGAAGGCTCTTGTACTGCCTGGTTGCTAACGGTAGGGCCTACAGCAGGGGTAGACCCAGAAAGCTTTGCGCACGCTAAGTATATAGTGATCTGGGCGTGTAACTCAGTGAGTACTAACTTACATCATTGGCACATTATCCATGAAGCACAAAAACAAGGCGCTAAAGTCGTAGTGGTGGATTCTTATGCTTCTAAAACTGCCAAAGAAGCCGACTGGCACATTGCACCGAAACCAGGCACCGATGGTGCTTTAGCCATGGCCATGATGAATGTGATTATTAGTGAAGGTTTGGTAGACCAAGACTACATTGATGAGTACACCGTAGGTTATCAAGAACTAGCCGAGCGTGCTAAAACCAGAACGCCAGAATGGGCGGCGGAAATCACAGGCGTCTCAGCTGCTGATATTCGAAAGTTTGCTCGTGAATATGCGACCACGCCGCCAGCCGTCATCCGTCTGGGCGTAGCACTAGAAAGAAGTTACGGTGGTAGTCAGGCGATTCGTGCTGTAACAAGCCTGCCGGCGCTCATTGGTGCATGGCGTCATGTTGGTGGAGGGGCGTTACAGTTTCCGGTATGGGAGCATCCATATAAATTTGACGTGATTTCACGCCCAGATTTAATTCCGGAAGGGACGCCAGTGGTAAATAACCTGCAACTAGGACGAGCACTCACGGGCGAACTAGACCTTAAAACACCGATTAAATCGATGATGGTATGGAATACCAATCCGCTCACTCAAGCACCGGAAACCGATAAGATAGTCAAAGGCTTGGAGCGTGAAGACCTATTCTTGGTCGTCGCTGAGCACTTTATGTCGGACACCGCGGCTTACGCGGATATTATCTTGCCAGCTGCGATGGGCGCTGAGATGGAGGATATGGTGCTATCGTGGGGGCATTTGTATCTGACTTACAATCAAAAATGTATAGAGCCACCAGGTGAAGCGATTCCCAATAACGAGATATTTAGACAGTTAGCCAAACGCATGGGCTATACCGATGTTAATTTCCAGTGGAATGATACTGAGTGTTTAGAAAACTACGTGGATTGGAATTCACCTACCTGTGATGGTATAGATTTAGATTACTTACGCCAGCACGGCTTTGCACGACTAAAAGCGTTTGGCGACAAAGACACGCGTGCACGTCATGCCAAAGGTGAGTTCCCTACCCCTACTGGCAAATGCCATTTCCTAGTGGAGGGAGCAAAGAACTTTGTGGCGGGACCTTTCCGCCAAATGTATGATGGTTTTCAACCGGGTGAAGATTTAGATAGCTTGCCAGACTACGTGCCATCACGTGAAACGCCAGCAACCAATCCTGAGCTTGCCGCCAAATACCCTTTAAATATTATTTCACCAAAGAGCCATGGCTTTTTAAACTCATGCTATGCCAACGTTACAGAAAAAATTAAGGGGCAAGGCGAGCAGTTTGTGATGATTAATCAGTTAGATGCTACAGCACGTAATATTAAAGCAGGTGATGTAGTGAAAGTGTTTAACGACCGCGGTGCGTTTGAAGGTGTGGCGAGGATATCTGACGATGTGAATGCAGGCATAGTGGTGGCTACGCTTGGTTATTGGCGGCAGTTGAATAATGGTACGGTGAACTGTATCAGCTCGGCAGAGTTTGGGGATATGGGGCACTCGACTACGTTTAGTGATAATTTGGTGGAAGTGGCGTTGGGGTAGTGGTTAGTGTTATCGGATAGTGTTAAGAGAGCTGTATTAGTTGGCTTGTTATAGCTCTCTTTTTTAGCAAGGAGCACTCACCCTCATTTTGGAGATGTTCAAGAATGCAGTAAAATCACGTTATGAATATTTACTCTCTTGCACGTCCTCTATTATTTCAGTTTGATGCTGAATCTGTTCACGACTTTACTTTAAAAAGCTTAAAAACTGCCGAGCGGTTAGGCGTTTTGAAGTTGTATCCATCGGCGCCGATATGCCAGGCTAGACAGGTGATGGGTATTACTTTCCCCAACGCGGTTGGTTTGGCTGCAGGCTTGGATAAAAATGCAGCGGTGATTGATGGCATGGCAGCCCTAGGGTTTGGCTTTATTGAAGTCGGAACAGTTACCCCTAGGCCGCAGCCAGGCAACCCTAAGCCACGTTTATTCCGCGTAGCTGAGGCGCAAGGTATCGTGAATCGCTTTGGTTTTAATAATCTAGGGGTAGATAACCTGATAGAAAACGTGAAAGCGGCCAAATACAAAGGCGTACTTGGCATTAATATTGGTAAAAACTTTGATACGCCCAATGAAAATGCAGTGAATGATTATTTGATTTGCATGCGTAAAGTGTATGCATATGCAAGTTATATCACGGTCAATATCTCCTCACCCAACACTAAAAACTTACGCGCTTTGCAAGAAAAAGATGCGTTGTCAGATTTGCTTGCTACATTAAAAGCAGAGCAGTTGAAATTGGCTGAGCAGTTTGGTCGCTATGTGCCGATTGCTTTGAAAATTGCACCGGATTTAGAGCTTGAACAAGTGAATGAAATTGCAGATTTGCTCATGGCACATAAAATAGATGGCGTGATTGCAACCAATACCACGCTTTCGCGTGATGCGGTGCAGGGGATGCGAAACGCAGCAGAAACAGGTGGCTTGTCCGGCGCGCCAGTACGAGATAAATCCACAGTAGTGATTCAGCAGCTATCGCAGCGCTTACAAGGTGCGCTGCCGATTATTGGCGTAGGCGGTATTTTGAGCGGTGCTGATGCGGTAGAGAAAATCGCCGCCGGTGCTAGCTTAGTGCAGTTATACAGCGGTTTAATCTATAAAGGCCCGCAACTTATTCGTGACGTAGCGCAGGCATTAGGCTAATTTTCATTTTCTGCTGATGACCTTGCCGATTTTATACTCCTATCGCCGTTGCCCTTATGCCATGCGTGCACGCATGGCATTAAAGTATGCTGGTATTGCAGTAGAAATACGTGAGATATCATTGCGCGATAAGCCCTCCCATTTGCTCGAAATCTCCCCCAAAGGCACCGTGCCTGTATTAGTGACTGCAAATGGTGTGGTGCTTGAGCAAAGCTTAGACATCATGTATTGGGCATTGCAGCAAAATGACCCTGACGGCTGGCTTGCGGTAGATGCCACGCAAACACAACAGCTTATTACTGAAAACGATACCAGTTTTAAGCAGGCTTTAGATCGTTATAAATACGCGATACGTTTTCCTGAGCAAGCAATGGAGGATTATCGCTCCCTCGGTGAGGTGTTCTTAACTAAGCTTGAGCAGCAACTGAGTCAAACAGCCTTTTTAATGGGTGCTAAGCTGACGTTAGCCGATATTGCAATCTTCCCATTTGTTCGCCAGTTCTCAGCGGTAGATGCGGTATGGTTTGAGTCTGCAAACTATCCTAAGTTAAAGATCTGGCTGAGTTTGATGCTGTCATCTGCACTGTTTAATAGCATTATGGATAAGCATCCGGTCTACGTTGCGTAGTGAGCCTGCGGTTAACTATAACCCAACGTTTAGTTCGACTCTGTTTTCCAGTGTGGCAGGCGCCATTCAAAATAAATCGCTAAGACACGCAATATCGTCATCAGTGTGGCTGGGATGAAAATGCAAAGCCAGGATGCCAGATGGAGTTGGTTAAGCAAGCATACCAGCAAGCCACCAAAGAACGCAATCACCGCATACGGCTGGTAATCGCTAAAGGCTTTAGGGATTTCGTCGCAAAAGATATCTCGTAATACACCACCAAACACCGCAGTCATCACGCCCATTAAGGTACAGACAATCACTGGTAATTGCTGCTGCAATGCGATTTGTGTGCCTAGCGCTGCATATAAACCCAAGCCTAGGGCGTCAGGGATTAGAATAGCGCGCTCGGTGAGTTGTATATGTTTATTGCGCATAAACAACATGGCCAGCATGCATACGCACAGCATAAGCCATATCCAGTTGGCGTGATCAACCCAGAAGAAAGGGCGTCGATCAAGCAGCACATCACGTAAGGTGCCACCACCAAAGGCTGCTACCCCTGTTACCACAAACACACCAAAGGCGTCCAGCTTCTTTCTGGCACCAGCAACTAGTCCGGAAAGGGCGAAGGCCGAGGTGGCAAAAATCTCAATAGCCACTTGTAGTGTGGATGCAGTGACATCTACCATGGCTTATTACCTTAATAGCAAATAGCGACTGTTTGTTCACTCAAGCACACAACTACATCGTGTATTGCTACGCGATGCATGTCAGCAAACAGTCTACGAGATTTAAGTGGTTGCTAAGTCTTTAGCTTCGTTCTGATTATTTTCTTCAAAGATGAGTTTTACTTCGTCTTTGTCATCAATATCCACGTGTACATTGCCGCCGTTAGCCAATTTGCCAAATAGCAATTCATCAGCCAGCGCTTTACGGATGGTGTCTTGAATCAGCCTTGCCATTGGGCGCGCACCCATTTGTGGGTCAAACCCTTTTTTGCCGAGGTAAGTTTTGAGTGCGTCACTAAATGTAGCCTCAACTTTTTTCTCATGCAACTGGTCTTCCAACTGAATCAAGAATTTATCCACGACGCGGATAATGATGTCGTGTGACAATGCGGTGAACGAAACGGTAGCATCCAACCTGTTACGGAACTCAGGAGAGAATAGGCGTTTGATATCTGCCTGTTCATCACCAGCTTGTTTTGCTGTAGTAAAGCCCATGTTAGATTTAGATAAACTCTCAGCACCAGCATTGGTGGTCATAATGATGGTAACGTTTCTAAAGTCTGCCTTACGGCCATTATTATCGGTAAGCGTACCGTGATCCATCACTTGCAATAAGATATTGAAAATGTCTGGATGCGCTTTTTCAATTTCATCTAATAGCAATACGCAGTACGGATGCTTGGTGATTGCTTCGGTCATCAGGCCGCCTTGCTCAAAACCTACATAGCCCGGAGGCGCACCAATTAAGCGTGAAACTGCATGGCGCTCCATGTATTCACTCATGTCAAAACGAATCAGCTCTATGCCCATGATGTAAGCCAACTGTTTAGCCACTTCCGTTTTACCAACACCAGTCGGCCCGCTGAACAAAAAGCTACC
Organism: Methylotenera sp.; assembly: GCF_036401095.1. Classification (GTDB taxonomy): domain Bacteria; phylum Pseudomonadota; class Gammaproteobacteria; order Burkholderiales; family Methylophilaceae; genus Methylotenera. The sequence goes on along the minus strand of NZ_DASWWA010000015.1, from coordinate 42,313 downwards.
AATCGGTTTGTTATTTTGGCCTAAGCCGCTGCGTGCCATTTTAACGGCAGAAGACAGGGCTTCAATTGCTTTGTCTTGACCAAATACCACTGCTTTCAAGTCGCGCTCTAGTGTTTTCAGCGCGTTGCGGTCGTCTGAAGAGATGTTTTTGGGCGGAATACGCGCAACTTTGGCAATAATGTCTTCAATTTCTTTATTGCCAATGACTTTCTTCTGTTTAGACTTTGGCAAGATGCGTTGTGCCGCGCCCGCTTCATCAATCACATCAATCGCTTTGTCTGGCAGGTGACGGTCATTGATATATTTAGCAGATAACTCTGCCGCTGTGGCGAGCGCCGCTGCTGTGTATTTCACGCTATGGTGCGTTTCAAAGCGTGATTTCAGCCCTTTGAGGATCTCAATTGTCTCAGCTACGCTAGGTTCTACCACATCTACCTTTTGGAAACGGCGAGATAGCGCGTGGTCTTTTTCAAAGATGCCACGATATTCTTGGTAAGTGGTTGCGCCTATGCATTTGAGAGAACCATTAGATAGCGCTGGCTTTAATAGATTGCTGGCATCTAAAGTGCCACCGCTGGCTGAGCCTGCACCAATCAATGTGTGAATTTCATCAATAAACAGAATCGCGTCAGGTTTTTCTTCCAATTGTTTCATCACTGCTTTGAGGCGTTGCTCAAAGTCGCCACGGTATTTGGTACCTGCAAGTAGCGCGCCCATGTCGAGTGAGTACACCACGGCATTTGCAAGCACATCCGGAATGTCTTTTTCTACAATACGGCGAGCTAATCCTTCAGCAATGGCAGTTTTACCAACACCAGCTTCACCTACAAGTAATGGGTTGTTTTTACGGCGGCGGCATAGCGTCTGCACCACGCGTTCTAGCTCAGATGCACGACCTATCAGCGGGTCTATCTTCCCTGCGACAACCTGTAAGTTCAGGTTGAGGGTATAGTTCTCAAGTGCGCCATTAGGTGCGGCTTCTGCCTCGGCTTCTTGCTCACCACCTTCTGGTTTAGCAGTTTCGCCAATTTTTGAAACGCCATGTGAAATAAAGTTGACGATGTCTAGGCGAGTGATACCTTGTTGATGTAAGAAGAACACAGCATGTGAATCTTTCTCACCAAAAATAGCTACGAGCACGTTCGCGCCCGTCACTTCTTTTTTACCTGAAGACTGTACATGCAACATTGCGCGCTGGATTACACGTTGGAAGCCCAGCGTTGGTTGCGTATCCACATCATCTTGCCCAATTACTGTGGGAGTGTGTTCTTCAATGTACTGGTTTAACTCGGTACGTAATGTTTCTAACTTGGCACCGCAGGCACGCAAAACCTCAGCCGCGGTTGGGTTATCAATCATTGCGAGCAGCAAATGCTCAACCGTGATGAGCTCGTGGCGTTTTTGTCTTGCGTCCATAAACGCCATGTGCAAACTAACTTCTAATTCCTGCGCTATCATCTCGGTACCTAACTTTCTATTATGTATCTCGCCTACATTTATGCCATTTCAATGATGCATTGCAATGGATGCTGCGATTGCCTTGCATAGCTCACTACTTGATTCATCTTTGTTTCTGCAATGTCTTGTGGGTAAATGCCACATATACCTGCGCCCTCAGTATGTACTTTGAGCATAATTTGCGTTGCTTGTTCACGGCTCTTGTTAAAAAAACGCTCAATCACTTCAACAACGAACTCCATTGGTGTGTAGTCGTCATTTAACAGTAGCACTTTAAACATGGGGGGTAATTTTGGTTTTGCAACCTCAGGCTTAAGTGCAATGTCATTTTCGTGCGGTTTATTTGCCATAGTATGAGTCTATTTTGAGCCAAACTGAAAAAAATTCAAGTCTAATTTGGTGTATCTTGAAGAGATATTATTGCGAACTGGCAATCAGCGATTGCCTAGGCTAAGGGAAGATTTTGACGCTTTTTACAATTCTATCTTGTGTCTGCAAGATCTCGAGGCGATGAGGGCCAATTTTGAAGCTGGTGTTAGGCTCAGGAATGTCTTCAAAATGTTCAAGAATCAAACCATTCAGAGTGCGAGGACCATCAAGCGGCAGTTCAAGATTTAATTTTTTATTAAGGTCGCGTAAGGTGCTGGTGCCATCGGCTAGCCAGCTACCGTCTTCTTCCTGATGGTAGCTGCCAAGTCTTGAAGGCAACTGGGTATTAAAGTCACCAATCACTTCTTCTAAAATATCTTCTAAGGTGACTAAACCTTTTAATTCGCCATATTCATCAACTACTAGCGCAATTCGCTCGTGGTTTTCTTGAAACTGCTGAATTTGTGTAAATAGCGGCGTGCCTGATGGAATAAAGTAAGAGTCATCAATCACTTCAAGCAGTGCGGCTTTACTAAAATCGTCTCGCTGGTAGTGTTCACGTAACTGGTTGATTACTCTACGCACATGCAAAATACCAATGATTTCTTCTGACTCACCCTGACGCACCGGCAGGCGGGTGTGGTGTGTATTGGTGATATGGCTGAGGATGTCTTCTAATGGCGCATCAAAGTTAATGCTTTCAATCATGGTGTGCGCCGTCATGACATCATCTACAGTGATTTTTTCCAGCTCAAATAGGTTTAGTAGGATAGTGCGGTGCTTCTTGGGCATAAAGTGGCCAGCATCAGTCACAATGCTACGTAACTCATCCATGGTGAGGGATTGTGCTTGCGCATCAAAATTCACTTTAACCCTAAGTAGGCGTAACAAGCCTACGACAAATAGATTAACAAACCATACGATTGGGTACAGCGCTTTTAGTAAGGGGTACAAAATGTAGCTGGCAAAAAATGCGAGCTTTTCTGGGTAGGCCGCCGCGATAACCTTAGGTGAGATTTCGCTAAACACTAAAATAGCAAAAGTCACGGTCATAGTGCCAAACATGAGTGTCCATTCACCCTCACCAAACAGTTCAACTACGATAATAGTGACTAGAGTGGCAGATGCAGCGTTGGCAAAGTTATTGCAGAGTAGGATTACGCCTAGTAGCTTATCTGTTTTTAGTAGCAAAAATGTTGCTAGCCTAGCGCCGCGGTGCCCTTGATTTGCTAAATGCTTTAAACGATAACGGTTAACCGACATCAAGCTGGTTTCAGCCAGTGAGAAAAAGCCTGAAATTAAAAGCAGAATAGCTAGGGCGCCAAGCTGCCAGGAAATGGGTATGTTGTCCAAAGTATGATGTGATGGTTACTACGAGAAGGTAGTGTATACGTGATAAGGGCTTAGAACAAGTGCCGTGATTCTCTTTGTGTTATTGTAGAAGCTACTGTTACTGTATTGCGGGTGATTTTCAGAGAGGCGGTTGTCGCAGGGTGTCGTGTGTAGAGGTATCCCATGGCGCTACAACAACATTTCGATTTATTGTTGTAGCGCCATGGTTGTTTTAAGCAAATTCTGATGGGTCTGGATCAGGATGTGTTTCTTTTTTATCGCCGTCTTTCTTTTCCACGTCACTCATTAAGTTGGCACGGCTAACGCCTAACCACATGGCAATCGGGCAAGCTACCAGTACTGATGAGTAAATACCAAATAAAATACCAATAGTCAGTGCTAGTGCAAAGTTATGTAACACTTCACCGCCAAATAGCAGCATAGACAACACCATCAGCTGTGTAGAGAAGTGGGTGATGATGGTACGTGACATGGTGCGTGTAATCGCATTATCAATCACGTGAGTGACGCTAGCTTTACGCATTTTACGGAAGTTCTCACGCACTCGGTCGAACACCACCACAGATTCGTTCACTGAGTAACCCAATACAGCAAGCACTGCAGCTAGTACGGTCAGGTTGAACTCCCATTGGAAGAACGCGAAAAAGCCCAGAATAATAATCACATCATGCATGTTCGCAATGATTGCCGCAACTGCAAAGCGCCATTCAAAACGTAGTGCCAGATAAATCATGATACCTGCAATTACCAATAGCAATGCTAACGAACCTTTTTCATACAGCTCGGTGCCCACTTGCGGGCCTACAAACTCAATGCGGCTCATTTGTACTGAGTCGTCTACTGCTTTAAGCGAGCCTAATACCTTGTCTGAAAGCTGTGCACCGGTAAGGCCTGTTCTGACCGGTAAGCGAATCAATACGTCACGGCTAGTACCAAAGTTTTGTACGGTGGCATCTTTCAAGCCGATGCTATCAATCGTGGTACGAATCTTGGTTAAGTCTGCTGCATGCGGGTAGTTCACTTCAATCATTGTGCCGCCCGTGAAGTCCACACCAAAGTTCAAACCGCGTGTAGCAAGAAACACAACAGCAAGGATAAAGGTAATCATGGAGATGGCTGTGGTTAGACGGCCATAGCTCATGAAGGGGATGTCTTTTTTTACTCTAAAAAATTCCATAGTTTTTACTCTATATTTTTGTCTGAGGGCGCTAAATTAACTGGAGCGCTTAACCAATTGAAAGGTGTGTTGTTTTACGACGGCTACCGTAAACCCAGTTAACAATCGCACGTGAAACCACTACCGCACTGAACATAGAGGTGAGGATGCCAAGTACATGCACAACTGCAAAGCCTTTAACCGGGCCTGTGCCGAATAAGAATAAGGCAATACCTGCAATCATAGTGGTAACGTTAGAGTCTAGAATCGTATCCCAAGCGCGGTCATAGCCAATGTGGATAGAGGCTTGAGGCGTATTGCCGCTGTGTAGCTCTTCACGGATACGTTCATTCACCAGCACGTTCGCGTCAATTGCCATACCCAGCGTTAGCGCTACCGCTGCTAGTCCTGGTAAGGTTAATGTTGCTTGTAGCATAGACAGTATAGCCACGAGTAGTAACAGGTTAATACCTAGTGCCAATACTGAAATCCCACCAAATGCTAGGTAGTAAATAATCATGAATACTGCGATGGCAGCGAAACCCCACAAGGTAGAGTGCATGCCGCGTTTGATGTTCTCTTCACCCATGCTTGGGCCAACGGTACGCTCTTCAATGATGTCCATTGGTGCAGCCAATGCGCCTGCACGTAATAGTAAAGAAATATCCGTTGCCTCTTGCGTGTTTGCCATGCCTGAGATTTGTACGCGGCCGCCACCAATCTCTTCGTTAATCACAGGTGCGGTGACTACTTCGGTGTTGCCTTTTTCAATCAGCAAGATAGCCATACGTTTGCCCACGTTTTCACGTGTTACTTGCTGGAATACGCGTGCGCCGCGTGCATCTAGTGTTACGTTCACTACTGATTGCCCAGTTTGTCCGTTTACACCAGGGCCCGCATCGGTAATGTAGTCACCAGTGAGTACCACGTTCTTTTTCACCAGAATAGCGCGACCTTCGCGGTCTTTAAATGCATCGGTACCAACAGGTGCTTGGCCTTTTTGAGCTTTTTCCAAAGTCATTGCATCTGACTTTTCTTCATCTACCAAGCGAATCTCAAGCGTAGCGGTGCGGCCTAAAATTTCCTTAGCCTTGGCGGTATCCTGCACGCCAGGTAGTTGAACCACTACACGGTCTGTGCCTTGCTGTTGGATAATCGGCTCGGCAACACCTAGCTCGTTGATTCGGTTGTGTAAGGTTTGAATGTTTTGTTTTAATGCAAATTCTTGAATACGTTTTTGCTCAATCGCGTTCAATGAAGCGCTCAGTACAATGTCTTCGCCATTGACGCTATCTTTAAGCGTAAGGTCCGGATATTGGTTGCTGATGATTTTTCTGGCTTTAGCTAGTTCAGTCGCACTGGTGAAGCGGATTTGTACGGTTTGACCTTCGCGAGTAACGCCAGCGTATGAAACACGCTCTTTACGTAATGCGGTTCTGAAGTCACCAACAAAGCGTTCTGCGGCCTTGTCTAAAGCCGCTTTCATGTCGACCTGCAGCAGAAAGTGCACGCCGCCACGTAAGTCTAATCCCAGGTACATAGGTTTAGCACCTATGCTGCGTAACCAGTCTGGCGAGCGTGATAGCAAGTTTAAGGCGACGGTATAGTCGCTGCTTAGATTTGCCTGTAGTAGGTCTTTGGCCTTGATTTGCGTGTCGGTATTTGCAAAGCGCGCTTTTACACCGCGTGCATCTAAATAAATACCGTCGTATGCAATTTTCTCTTTTTGCAGGATCTGTTCTACTTGCGCAAGTAAAGCGGGGTCAACCTTGCTGGTACTTTTTGCGGGTGTGACTTGAATTGCAGGCGATTCACCAAACAGATTGGGGATGGCGTAAATCAACCCCATCAGAATCATGAAGACAACAAAAATGTTTTTCCACAGTGGGTAGCGGTTCATAGTCAGACTCTAGTCAACGGTTTGCAGTTACTTAGTAGCAGTGGTGCAAGTGTTTAGTTAAATTTAGGATGGTGCTTAAGGGTTAAAAGCCTTGGGCTTAGATGCTTTTAATCGTACCTTTTGGCAATGCGCTTTGAATTGCATGCTTTTGCACGGTGATTTCAGTGTTCGCTGCAATCTCAAGCGTAATAAATGTATCGGTTACTTTAGTGACCTTACCAACGATACCGCCAGAAGTGACTACTTCATCACCTTTTTGTAGCGCTGCAATCATGTTACGTTGTTCTTTTGCTTGCTTCATCTGCGGACGAATAATCATAAAGAAGAACAGTAAAAAGATTACGATCAGTGGTAAAAAGCTAGTGAAATCTGTAGCAGGCGCTGTTGCAGCATAAGCATTTGAAATAAACACGATATAACTCTCTTTAAAAAAACTTAAAAAATGATCTAAAAATTAGCCTTTAATTCTAGCACATACTGTATCTGAATGCAGACGGTGCAGATTTTCGTTCAGTTGACTCAGGTCAAGCTTTTGCGCTTTGCTGCAAATTCTTGCTTGAACGTGTCAAACGTACCTGCTTCAATCGCGTTACGCATACTAGTCATGAGTTGTTGGTAATAATGCAGGTTATGTATGGTGTTGAGGCGTGAGCCTAAGATCTCGCCAATTCTGTGCAAGTGGTGCAGATATGCACGCGTAAAGTTACGGCAGGTATAGCATGTGCAGTCTGCATCCAGAGGGTTGGTGTCGTTTTTGTAGCTGGCATTTTTAATTTTCACGTCGCCATATTGCGTAAATAGCCAACCATTGCGTGCATTGCGCGTCGGCATAACGCAGTCGAACATATCCACGCCTTGTGATACGGCCGCGACTAAATCCTCAGGCGTGCCGACTCCCATCAAGTAACGGGGCTTCTCTTGCCGCATCTTGGGAGCAGTATGCGCCAATATACGCAACATATCCTCTTTAGGTTCGCCTACTGAAAGGCCGCCAATTGCATAACCATCAAACCCAATTTGCTCTAAGCCTTCGCGCGAGACGTCACGTAGTTCTTCGTGCATGCCGCCTTGAATAATGCCAAACAAGGCATTCGGGTTGCCTTCGTGCGCTTGCTTACTACGCTTTGCCCATCTGAGTGAAAGCTGCATAGAGTCGTTTGCCTCTTTGAGAGTGGCAGGGTAAGGCGTGCACTCATCAAAAATCATGACAATATCTGAGTTCAAAACACGCTGGATGCGCATAGATTCTTCTGGGGTGAGGAAGCATGAGTCACCATTGATAGGGGAGCGGAATTTAACTCCCTCTTCAGTAATCTTGCGTAAATCACCTAGACTCCAAACCTGGAAGCCGCCTGAATCGGTGAGGATTGGCTTATCCCAGCCCATGAATTTATGTAGGCCGCCATGTGCCGCAATCACTTCTAGCCCTGGACGCAACCATAGATGAAATGTATTGCCGAGTACGATATGTGCATCAATCTCGGTTAGTTCTAGCGGCGACATGGCTTTAACTGTACCGTAAGTGCCAACTGGCATGAACGCAGGCGTTTCAACTTTGCCGTGCGCTAGTTCTAAAGTGCCGCGACGCGCGAGACCATCTTGTTTGTGTAAGGTAAATTGCATGGTAAAACAATAATATTTTGAATGTCGCGATACTAACATAATATGTTTATGTTTGTAGGAGTCAGCTAATGCTGACATGCTGTAACTTAGTGGGCTTAATATGCTGAATGTTGAACCTTATTAAAACTATTTTGGCTGGCTGCAATCCAACGGTTAGCATTAATATAAATATCTGGAGGGTATTATGAAAAATACAATGGTAGTAAGCTCGGTAATATTAGCTTTGGTGCTTGGTGGTTGTGCCAATATGACAGAAACCCAAAAAGGGACGGCCAAAGGCGCTGCGATAGGTGCCGGTGCCGGTGCTGTTGTAGGTGCGATTGCCGGTAAAGGTAAAGGTGCTGCGATTGGCGCAGCAGTCGGTGCTGCTGCAGGTGCAGTTGCTGGCAACGTTTGGACTAAGCGCCAAGAAGAGCAAAAAAAGAAAATGGAAGAAGCGACCGCTGGCACTGGCGTGGGCGTGACGCAGACCGCGGATAATCGCTTGAAGCTAGACATTCCTAGTGATATTTCCTTTGATGTGGGTCGTGCCGATATCAAATCAAATTTTAGAACTGTGCTGGATACTTTTGCTACCAGTTTGATGGATAATCCAGCAAGTAACGTGACCGTGATTGGTCATACAGACAGCACAGGTAGCGACGCTGTTAATAACCCGTTATCGTTAAACCGTGCTGCGAGTGTGCGTGATTATGTTGCAGCGCGTGGCGTGGCATCGAGCCGTATTGCAATTGAGGGCAGAGGCTCTCGTGAGCCTTTAGTTGCCAATGATACTGCGGCAAACCGGGCAAAAAATCGCCGTGTGGAAATTTTTGTAGCAGAACCAGCTAAATAAAATAAGCTATGGTAGCTAAAACAAGGCCGGCTATTTGCCGGCTTTGTTTTGTAGGGTGGGTTGCTATCCGTATTAAGATTAAAGGTCAGTGTTTTATAAAAGTTTAAAGTGAACAGTGTTTAAATTTGATTTCGAGTATCGCAACAGGCTTTGTTATACTAATCAAAATTTAAATATGATCATATATAAAGGTATGATGTAAAACATGATTGAACCTAAACAAAAAACATTTCGTCGTAACTCTGACTCACCGTCTTTACGTGAGCGCGGTATTTATTTATTGCCTAATTTATTTACTTCTGCCGCTTTGTTTGCTGGTTTTTACGCAATTGTACAGGCCATGAATAGCAACTTTGAGCAGGCTGCAGTTGCGATTTTTATCGCCATGGTGATGGATGGCCTGGATGGCAGGGTTGCGCGTATGACGAATACACAAAGTGCTTTTGGTGCGGAGTACGATAGCTTGTCTGATATGGTGTCATTCGGTGTTGCACCAGCGCTTATCTTGTATGTTTGGGCGCTTAAACCTTTAGGTAAGCTGGGTTGGATTGCAGCATTTATTTATTGTGCTTGTGCTGCGCTGCGCTTGGCTAGATTTAACACCAAGCTGGATGACGTGAATCAAGATAAACGTTATTTCCAAGGTCTGCCTAGCCCGGCCGCTGCCGCTTTGCTGGCTGGCTTTGTTTGGGTGTCTTATGAGTATGGTGTGAATGGCCGCGACGTATTTTTTGGCGTGTTGCAAATGAAATGGATGGCATGGTGCATTACAGTATTTGCGGGTGCCTCTATGGTGAGTGATCTACGTTATTACAGCGGTAAAGACATTAACTTAAAAGCGAGCGTGCCATTTTTTGTCATCCTCGGCATTATGTTGGGCTTTGTATTGATTTCATACAGTCCGCCAGAAGTATTGTTTTTGATTATGACAATCTACGCACTTTCAGGCTATGCGATGTGGCTGCGTGGGAAATTTACTGCCAGATAGTTTAAACCCAAGTTCAAGTGCTTAAGAAATATACCTTAAGAAATAAACAAAGTTAGTTAAGATTTATTGATCATCATGATAAATAAATTCAAATACTTAAGCACTTGCGAAACCACTTAAAAAACATTATATTGCTAGAACTATGTTCAATTTCAATATTACATTTACTCAGTATGCGCTGCATCAACATGCCAGTGCCGATTTGCTACGCAAATTATCTGCTTTACGCCTTCTTAGCTTTCTGCGCTAGTGCGCAGACTAAACATACCCCCAATTCAAGTATTACTACGCGCATCCATTGTTTGCATGAGATGCCAGCTAGCAGCCTGTTGCCTTGTCGTGACCGGCTCAAACAAAATAAAAACTTAAGGTAATTATCATGACACAAGACCAAATTATTATTTTTGATACGACATTGCGTGATGGCGAGCAGAGCCCAGGTGCCGCAATGACCAAAGAAGAGAAAATTCGTATTGCACGCCAGCTTGAGAAGTTAGGCGTTAACGTGATTGAGGCTGGCTTTGCGGCGGCGAGCCCTGGCGATTTTGATGCGATCCACGAAATTGCAAAAATTATTAAAAACTCAACCGTCTGCTCATTGGCGCGTGCCAGCGAGAACGATGTACGTCGTGCTGGTGAGGCAATTAAACCTGCGGCAAAAGGGCGAATTCATACATTTATTGCCACCAGCAAAATCCATATGGAAAATAAACTCCGTATGACAGAAGATCAAGTGGTTGAGCGCGCGGTACAAGCGGTGAAATGGGCGTTGGAATATACAGATGATGTTGAGTTCTCTGCTGAAGATGCGGTGCGCTCAGATATGGATTTCTTGATTCGCGTATTCGATGCGGTGATTCAAGCCGGTGCTAAAACCATTAACGTGCCAGATACCGTAGGTTATTCTATCCCTGCGGCATGGGGCGAGCGTATGCGTGAATTGATTGCACGTGTGCCTAACAGCAATAAGGTAGTATGGTCTACGCATTGCCATAATGACCTTGGCATGGCAGTGGCAAACTCATTGGCTGCGGTAATGGGCGGTGCGCGTCAGGTTGAATGTACGATTAACGGTTTAGGTGAGCGTGCAGGTAATGCTAGTTTGGAGGAGGTAGTCATGGCGGTGAAAACACGCAGTGATATTTTTAACTTAACCACCACGATAGATGCGACCCAAATCGTACCAACCAGCAAGTTGGTGTCTTCTATCACCGGTTATCCGGTACAGCCTAACAAGGCGATTGTAGGTGCAAATGCGTTTGCGCATGAGTCTGGCATTCACCAAGATGGCGTGTTGAAGCATCGTGAGACTTATGAAATTATGCGTGCTGAAGATGTGGGTTGGAACGCAAATAAATTAACTTTGGGTAAGTTGTCAGGCCGCAATGCATTTAGAACCCGCTTGAAGGAATTGGGCATTGAACTTGAAACTGAAGATTTGTTAAATGCAGCGTTTGCGCGCTTTAAAGATTTAGCAGACAAAAAGTCTGAAATTTTTGATGAAGACTTACATGCTTTGGTAAGCGATGAGTTTGTGTCTGAAGCCAGCGAGAACTATAAATTGGTGTATTTGCAAGTAGCATCACAAACCGGTGAAGTACCGCATGCTTTGATTACAGTGAGCGATAACGGTAGCGAGAAAAAAGCGGAAGCTGATGGCGGTGGTCCTGTTGATGCATCCTTTAAAGCGATTGAGCGTATTGTAAACAGTGGTGCAGAGTTGTTGCTTTACTCAGTAAATAACATCACCAGTGGTACAGATGCGCAAGGGGAAGTTACTGTGCGCCTTTCTAAGGGCGGACGTATTGTGAATGGCCAAGGTGCAGATACTGATATCGTTGTAGCTTCTGCAAAAGCTTATTTAAATGGTTTGAATAAGTTACATAGCAAACTAGAGCGTGCGCATCCTCAAGTATAGTTTTTGAATGCAGACGTGTTGTTGATACTAAGTCGGGCGAATCCATGAGTTTGTTAGGGCAGATGAAGCTTCAGGCGCAGCAAACGCTTGAGGAGAAAAGCAATCAAAGCAAGCTAAGTGCTGATTCGCTCGCTTTGCGTAATACAAAGCTTAAAGAGGTGTTTAATTATTGGCGTGAATTCTCAGAGCTAATCCGAGTGATTGAGCCTGAGTTTTCCCATGTAATTTCATTGCCCAGTATCGGTGATTTGTCTGAGTTAAGGGTGACCGAGCCTTTTGCTGAGTATCGATATAAACTCTTGAGCAATGAGGCTTTCTCGGATGAGATTAGCCATGTTTCATTATTCTACTTTTACAAAGCACCACAGGTGTTTAAGTTTGAGCGGGAATTAGGCATTGCACAGCGCATTAAGGATGTGTTGTGGCGTTATGGCATTGTACATACCGCTGAAGATGTGAAAAATGAGCATGCACGGGTGGCTGCGGTGTCTTTTACTATTCCTTGGCAAGTCAAAGGCTCAATTTTGGTCACGGCATTATCTGATTCTGAGGTGTTGCACTTTTCACTAAAGAATATTGCAAAGCTTGGTGAGATGGAGCTAGAGATGCCGTTTGATCAGGTGGACGCAACGTTTTTGGATGAGCTTTCTAAGCTGCTGCTCGGGCAGAACAACTTTTTTTGGAAACTTGCTAAGTTCTAGCAGGGTAACAATATGCGTCTACGTATGAGTCGGCAATCGCTTTTGATTGTGTTGGCATTGTTCTGCACCTACTTTATTTGGGGCTCAACCTATTTAGCCATCCGTTTTGGTATAGAAAGCTTTCCGCCATTTTTAATGGGAGGCATACGCTTCACCATCGCCGGGGCGATTTTGTTTGTGGTGATGCGTTACCTAGGTTCTGCCATGCCTACTGGCCGTGAATGGATTGGCGCTGGCGTGGTTGGCTTGTTGCTACCTGCATTGGGTAATGGCACCGTGTGTTATGTGCAGCAGACAATTTCATCCAGCGTTGCGGCGTTATCAATTGCCACTGCGCCGATTTGGATGGCGATTTTTTCCTCAATTTGGGGGCATAAAATTACGCTAAAAGAGTGGCTGGGCATTGCCATCGGTCTAGCTGGTATTGTATTGCTCAATTTAGGTGGCAGTTTTGAAGGCGATTTTACTAGCGCTTTCTTACTGATCTTCGCTGCAGCGAGCTGGTCGTTTGGCTCGGTGTGGGGTAAGCATTTAGCGATGCCTGCAGGCTTGATGGGCGCTGCGTGCCAGATGCTTGTGGGAGGGCTTGCGCTGTTGTTAGCAAGTGCTTACGCCGGTGAGTCATGGCCGCAGCAAGTGTCACCTAAGTCATGGGGTGCGCTGTTGTTTTTGATTGTGCTGGGGTCGTTAATTGCATACAGTGCATACCAGTACTTGCTTAAGACAGTGCGGCCTTTAGTAGCCAGCAGTAATACTTTTGTAAACCCCATCGTGGCATTTGCGGTAGGAATCTGGTGGGCAGGCGAGCATGTGACCATGGTTGAATTGGCGGCGTTAGGTGTGATTCTGGTAGGTGTGTTTTTAGTACTTTCTGTAACGAACGATAAAGATATTTAATATGAAACAAGACGTAACTCCAACGCAGAATTTAGCGTTGTTTGATTTAGATAATACTTTGCTGGCTGGTGATAGCGATTACAACTGGGGCATGTTTTTGATTGGTCAGGGCTTGCTGGATGGCAAGACGCACCAAGAGCGCAATGACCAGTTTTACCAAGATTATAAAAACGGTAATCTGGATATTTATAAATTCCTTGAGTTTCAGCTAAAGCCGTTAAGTGAACACTCTAAAGAGTTTTTAGATACGCTACATTTGAAATATATGGAGCAAGTGATTCGCCCGATGATGACCGTGAAAGCACAGGAGCTAGTGGATCAGCATAAAGCGGCTGGTGACTTGTGCGTGGTGATTACAGCGACTAATAGCTTTGTGACTAAACCGATTGCTAGCGCATATGGAATTGAGCATTTGATTGGTACCGACCCAGAAATGGTAGACGGCAGATACACCGGTGGCGTGCAAGGTGTGCCGAGCTTTCAAGAAGGTAAGGTAACGCGTATTAACGCATGGTTAAATGCGCGTGGTCAGCAATTGGGTGACTTTGCGAAAAGCTATTTTTATAGTGATTCACACAATGATTTACCGCTAATGAAGTTAGTGACTAACCCTGTTGCGGTTGATGCAGATCCTACGCTTACTAGTTATGCAGAGCAACATCAGTGGCCGCGTATTAGTTTGCGCTCATAGCTGAGTGAGGTCGGCGCCTAGACACAGCGCAGGTCGATTTTTCGCTACGTATAAATTAAAAAACAGCCTCGGGCTGCTTTTAACGTTTTTACCTGTCTAAGTGTTAGTGCCCTAATAATATCTGCGACACAAACTTGCTGCCAATATAAGCCAGCACTAGCAGGACAAACCCGGTTAGGGTCCAGCGGATAGCTTTTAATCCGCGCCAGCCATATTGGTATCTGCCAAACAATAGTGCTGCATAAATAAACCAGCTAGCAATCGAAAAGATGGTTTTATGATTGAATTGCACAGGCTTATGGAACAAAGCCTCAGAGAACCACATGCCGCTTACTAACGTGGCGGTGAGTAAAATAAATCCAAACCCTATCATTTTAAATAGCAGGCTTTCCATCACCATTAATGGCGGGAAGCTAGGCAGTTTAATCAACGTGGTTTTATGGTGCAGGTTGCGTTCTGCAATGGTCATCAGCAAGGCATGTAATGCGGCAAACGTAAATAGGCTGTAAGCGATCATGGCTACCCAGATATGCGCAATAAACAGCGGATTACCAGACTCAGGCAAGAAATGTGTTTCGGTAAAGAAGGCTGGCAGTAGTGAGAAGATGGCAGCAGGTGGCAATACAAACGCCTGTAAGCTGTACAGCTGATGATTGCGGTCTGTTACCCAATACACCAACACTGTTAACCAAAGTATTGCCGAAATCGACTGATAAAAGCCCAAATTAAAACCGATAGCGAAAATGCTTTGGTGTAATAGCCAACCATGAATCAGCAAGCCCAAAGCAATCATGGCTGAGTGCAGTTTTAATGCATCTGGTTTTATATTGGCATGGCTTGGTGCTTTTGCATCGCGCCAGAAGTCAATAGCCACTGCCATATAAATGAACGCAACAATAAAATAAGGAATCAATTTTTGCATAGTGCAATTATGGCGCAATTAGCGCGTAAATATAATAGCTGAGATTAATAAATATAAGATTTATCACATCGCTCACTACGCCAGTGGGCACTATTGCAATCGGGCTGCCAATAGTGAAGTTTAAACTTACTTAATATATTGGATTGATTAAACAAATGTATTAATAGGACAGGTCTGGCGCTTGATGTAAAATTAGGCCTAATATTATTTGTACGAGTATAAAGATGCTAGAAAATTTGACCGAGCGCTTGCAGGGCGTCATTAAAAATCTACGTGGGCAAGCACGCTTAACTGAAGAAAATATCGCCGATGCGATGCGTGAAGTGCGTATGGCCTTGCTAGAGGCTGACGTTGCCTTGCCGGTAGTGAAAGATTTTATTGCTGCGGTGAAGCTGCGCGCGCAAGGTAAAGAGGTGTTGCAGAGCCTAACCCCAGGTCAGGCAGTGATTGAGGTGGTAAATGATGAGCTGACCTCACTCATGGGTAAGGCTAATGAGGGCTTAAATCTGGCAGCAGTGCCTCCGGCAATTATTTTGATGGCTGGTTTACAGGGTTCAGGTAAAACCACCACTTCTGCAAAGTTAGCAAAACTATTAAAAGAGCAAAAAAAGAAAGTGTTGCTGGCGAGTGCCGATGTTTACCGTCCAGCCGCGATTGAGCAGCTTAAAACACTGGCAAAACAGTTGGAGATTGAGTGCTTTGACAGCAATGCCACTCAGGCGCCGCTTGATATTGCCACTGCAACTTTAGATTTTGCCAAACGTGGTTACTACGATGTGGTGATTTTCGATACGGCAGGTCGCTTAGGTATTGATGAAGCGATGATGGCGGAAATCAAAGCATTGCATACCTTCTTGAACCCGATTGAGACCTTGTTTGTGGTTGATGCGATGCAGGGTCAGGATGCGATTAATACAGCGAAGGCTTTCGGCGATACTTTACCGTTAACTGGTGTTATTTTAACCAAGCTGGATGGTGACTCGCGCGGCGGTGCTGCATTGTCAGTGCGCCATGTGACAGGTAAACCAATCAAGTACATTGGTGTCAGTGAAAAGGTGGATGGCTTGGAGCCATTCTATCCAGACCGTATGGCATCACGTATCCTCGGTATGGGTGATGTACTTGGCTTGATTGAGCAAGCGCATAAAAATGTAGATATGGCAGAGGCGCAAAAGCTTGCCGATAAAGTTAAATCAGGTAAGAACTTTGATTTAGACGACTTTAAGGCGCAAATGTCGCAAATGCGCAAAATGGGGGGTATGGGTGCGCTGATGGATAAAATGCCGTCACAGCTGGCAGGTATGGCGGCTAAAGTGAATCCTGACGATGCAGACAAGAGCATTCGCCGTATTGAAGGCATTATTAATAGCATGACACCGTTGGAGCGCCGTAAACCTGAGCTGATTAAAGCGACACGTAAAAAACGTATTGCGGATGGTTCTGGCGTGCAAGTGCAGGAAGTGAACCGTTTGTTGAAGCAATTTGAAGAAACGCAGAAGATGATGAAGATGTTTAGTAAAGGCGGCATGGCAAAAATGATGCGCAGTATGGGTGGCTTGATGGGCGGTAAACTACCTGGAATGCGTTAATGCGCTAGTTAGGGTGAATCAGTGTATTTTAGTAAGTCTTGTTAAAACAATCTCTTACGAAAAATAGAAAACTTTTTTACAAAATAATTAAGTTATTTGTGAATTTCTCATTGACCAACCTGATAGTTTCTATATAATGGCGACCTTTCGTAAGTAACGCGGTTAGTTACGAAATGAATGGGGTGTTAGCTCAGCTGGTAGAGCAGCGGACTTTTAATCCGTTTGTCGTGGGTTCGATCCCCGCACACCCTACCAAGATATATAAGGCTTAATCAGAAATGATTAAGCCTTTTTTCTTTTGTACTATCACCTCCGATTAGCGCTATTATTTAATCCATCTGCAAGCATCTTTGGATGCTGTCTTTTTAATCTGCCTATCAAGATATTTTGAAACCTGAAAATACCAAATCTGCGTTGCATCCGCGTAATCGACATCGCGAGCGCTATGACTTCGATGCGCTGATTCAAACTAGCGCCGCGCTAGCTCCGTATGTGCAATTAAATGCGTACGGTGATGCATCTATTGATTTTGCAGATGCGCAAAGTGTTAAGGCGCTTAACCAGGCCTTGCTTAAACAGTTTTATGCGGTGGATGTTTGGGATATTCCTAAACATTATTTATGCCCACCCATCCCTGGGCGTGCGGACTACTTGCATTACCTTGCTGATTTACTGAGTGAGGTGCATGGTATGGTGCCGCGTGGGCCATCTGTGCGCGTGCTGGATATAGGCGTAGGGGCGAATATGATTTACCCGCTGATTGGCACGCGTGAATATGGCTGGCAGTTTGTGGGTGCGGATATCGACGCTAAGGCACTGCGGAATGCGCAGCAGATTGTGGATGCGAATGCACTAGCCGATGTAATTGAGCTGCGTTTACAGGCTGCACCCTCCTCTATTTTTAAGGGCATGATTCAGCCGGGCGAGTCATTTACATTGACGATGTGTAATCCGCCGTTTCATGGCTCATTAGCTGAGGCACAATCCGGTACACAGCGCAAGTGGCGAGGGCTAGGCAAGCATGTGACGAAGCTTGGCGAGGGTGACAAGCCTGCTGTATTAAATTTTGGAGGCCAAGGTGCGGAGTTGTATTGTGAAGGCGGTGAAGAGACGTTTGTAGTGGCCATGGTTAAGGAAAGCAAGCAGTATGCAGCCCAGTGTTTATGGTTTACCACGCTCATATCAAAAGCCGCTAACTTGCCTAGTGTTTACCGTGCACTCAAAAACGTGCCGGCACGTGAGGTGAAAACGATAGAAATGACGCAAGGTCAAAAGCAAAGTCGCATTGTGGCTTGGACATTTTTAGATGCCAATCAACACAGGCAGGTTTTAGGGTGATGTGACGGATAATCTGCCCATGTAATAGATGTCAAATACGTATGTGATACATAATCAAACAGCCTAGTCGATTCAGATTAGGCTGTTTGATTTTAGCTAGCTAGTTGGCGTTGCAAAAGTGGCTAGTGGATATGTATATTTCTTGACAAGCTCTAGTGCTGGTAGCACAGTGGATATAAGTAATGGTAGCTTGTTAAATTGATTGAAAGTCAACATGATGGCTAGCAAACAACAAGAAAATACACCCGCTATTAAATTCATGTTTGTTTTGGCGCTGGATGCGCTCGTTTGCGAGCATATAGAGGGGAATGCCAAACCTCTAACCGGATGGAGCTCTGCGCAGTTATCAGCATCCAGTCCCGCACTCAAAAGTTTATTTCATCCAGATGACCTAGATATCTATGATGTCATTTTCTCACACACATCTCAGATTGAGCCAGTTAGCCTGACGTTTCGGATTGTTGATAAAAAGGGGCAGGCTAAGATACTGAGGGCTTCCTATCAAAAACATCTAGATGTGGATCATTTAAAAACGCTTATCACGCTCACACTTGCTCAGCCTGAGGTTAATCTCGATGTTGCGCAAGGCATGATGTATAACAGTTTCGTTGCGATGCTGGAAAATACGGATGACTATATCTATTTTAAGGATATCAACCATCGCTTTACCAGTGCTAGCCAAACGATTGTGAATGTTACACATGGCATTACGCATTGGTCAGATTTGATTGGTAAGACCGACTATGATGTTTTATCTAGAGAGTATGCCGATATTTATTACACCCTGGAGAAAAAGATTTTTAATGGTTTTTTACCTATGGCACAAGAGGTGCAGCCGCTGTTAGATAACCATGGCAAGCATAGCTGGGTGGATAACCGAAAGTACGCCATAAAAGATAAGGACGGCAATATTGTTGGTTTGTTTGGCATCGCCAGAGATATTACCGAGTTAAAGCAAGCCGAGGCGCAGCTGCGTAAAAGTGAAGATAGAATGCGCCTTGCGTTACTGGCCGCTAGTCAGGCTTGGTTTGATTTAGAAATTCAGACAGGTGAGATGACAACAAGTGATGAGTACTCCCAAGTGCTAGGTTATGCAGAAGGTGAGCTAGATCATAGCTTGCAGGAGTGGCAGGCAGCATTGCATCCCGAAGATAGTGCTAAGGTGATGTCTATTTTAAATACGTGCATGGCAGGGGGAGACTCGGCCTCTGTAGATTATAGACGTCGTGCAAAGAATGGAGATTGGGTTTGGATGAGTAGTGTGTTCAAGGTGGCTGAGTTTAATGAACAGCTACAGCCGGTGCGCATGATAGGGGTGCATGCCAATATTAATAACCGTAAATTGTTGGAGCTAGAGCTTAGCCAGAAGGCGCAAATTGATTACCTGACGGGGCTAAATAATCGCGGTCATTTTATGGAGCAGGCGGAGAAAGAGTTAAGCCGAAGCCAGCGCTATGCAAAGGAAATGGCCATTTTTATGATGGATATCGATTTTTTTAAGAAAATTAATGATAGTCATGGCCATAAAGTTGGCGACATAGTGCTGAAAAAATTGGCGGAAGTATGCCGCCACACTTTACGTGAAGTTGATATTATTGGGCGTGTCGGTGGTGAGGAGTTTGCTATTTTGCTGCCAGAAACCAATCGCGCAGAGGCGCTTGAAGTGGCTGAGCGTTTAAGGCTGGCAGTAGCTGATTCTAAAGTTCCGATGAGGGATGGATTGCCTGTGCAATATACGGTTTCAATCGGTGTGTCTTCTGTGGTATCCCCTGATGACAATATTGATATGTTGCTTAGCCGCGCAGATAAAGCGCTTTATCAAGCAAAGCAGACAGGGCGTAATCGGGTGTGCGCCGCCATTTAGCACTTGTTGCATATAGTGCTGCATTTTTCGTGTTGGCTAAGCTGGCAGCATGTTAAAGCCTAGTTTTTATTTTTTCTGCTTATTAATTAGTGATTATATAAGTTAATATTCGGCTTGATTTTGTCAGGACTACTTTAAGGGAGCGTCATGTTTTTTATTGAGCTGATTCACAACACGGCTTTGTTAGTTGCGCTCACAACGATCTACCAAGTCACCTCCTCCCGTAGTAAAAAGAATCCGTTAACACAAACGCTATTTTTTGGGTTTTTATTTGGTATTGCTGGTGTGATTGGCATGATGACGCCAGTACAGTACGGTAATGGTGTCATTTTTGATGGCCGTTCCATAATTTTGTTTGTTGCAGGCATGTTTGGCGGCCCTTTTGTGGCGGCGCTGTGTGCGTCGATTATTGGTGCATACCGGATATGGCTTGGCGGGGTCGGTGTTTATATTGGGGTTATCGTCACCGCGATGGCTGCCTTATTCGGCGTGGCATTTTATTATTATCGTAAAAGTGTCGGTGGCTCTTTAAACGCACTGCAACTGTTAGGTGCTGGGCTGCTGGTGCACCTCGTGATGCTACTGCTCTTTTTATATTTACCTGGTGGTATAGGTATTTGGATTGATAAGCAGCTTGGCCCTACCATAATTTTGTTTTATCCGGTGGCGACCATGCTTATTTGCCTACTTTTTCAAGATTACGAAGAAAAAGAGCATGGCCGTGTTGAACTGCACCGTCTGGCATACTATGACTCATTGACTGGTTTACCAAATCGATCACTGCAGATTGATCGCCTTAATCATGCTTTATTGGAGTGCAAAAACACTGGCGCTAAAGGTGCACTCATTTTATTAAATCTCGATCGCTTTAAAACGCTCAATGAGGCGCGAGGACATGCGGTGGGTGACCTACTGCTATGTTTTATCGCTGATAGGCTTAAACTACTGGTAGAAGCCGATGGCATGCTGGCGAGAATGTCTGCTGACGAATTTGCGGTGCTAGTACAGAGAAATGCAGGTAGTACAACAGATATTGACTCTGTTGTTAACCACTTGCTGGACAAAATTAGGGTGCAGCTTAAGCTTCCAATTCAGTTGGGAGATGATGAGGTCATCGCTTCAGGCAGTATTGGTATTGCTACCTTTCCCGTTAATATTGAAGATGATGCTGGCGACGTGTTCCGTCGGGCTGATACTGCCATGCATCGTGCCAAGCAGAATGGTGGTAACCAAAGTATCTTGTTCGAGCAGTCGATGGCGAGCGTGGCTGAGCAGCGTTTCAAAATCGAACGTGAACTACGCTTGGCGATCCCAGCGGGTGAGTTAATGCTATATCTGCAGACGCAAGTGAATGCAGCCGGCGTGATGGTTGGCGCAGAGTCTCTAGTGCGCTGGCAGCACCCTGAGCGCGGCTTGGTGCCACCTTCTTTATTTATTCCGGTGGCTGAAGAAACAGATTTAATTGTAGATGTGGACGTCTGGGTGCTCACGGAAACTTGTCGCATTCTGGCAAGGCAGGATGTTTACAGTTTGCCGATTCGCGTGTCCGTCAATATCAGTCCGCGTCACTTCCGTCAGCGTAGCTTTGTTTCTAGCATTAAAACAATTTTAGCCGATACCGGAGCCGACCCCACTCATTTGACGTTGGAGGTGACTGAAGGCTTGGTGATCGATAACATCAGTGAAGTGATTGCCAAAATGACAGAGCTTACTTTACTGGGGATACACTTCTCTCTGGATGATTTTGGCACGGGTTATTCTTCACTGAGCCATCTTAAGCGACTGCCGATTCATGAGCTGAAGATAGATAAAACCTTTGTGCAGGATGCCCCGCATGACCCTGATGATGCAGCTTTGGTTGAATCAGTATTGGCAATTGCCAAACATATGCAATTAAACGTGGTGGCAGAAGGCGTGGAAACGCAGGAGCAGGCAGACTTTTTAAATGCCAGAGCAGAGGTGATTCATCAAGGGTATTTGTATAGTAAGCCCGTCCCTGCAATTAGCTGGGTTCAGAACTTGGCTTAATGGTGCCAGCTTTAAGCTAGGCCATTTACTGCATGGCGATATAAACCCGATTGCGCCCATATTTTTTAGCCTGATATAGTGCTTCATCCGCTAGGTTCAGCAGCATGTCGATGTTGTCTTGCTTGGATACTCTTGAGGCGACGCCGATTGAAACTGTGAACTGAATGGGAACGCCAGCCTCCAGCGGCACTTTCTCGTTGGCAAGTACTGCACGTAGCCGTTCG
Source organism: Methylotenera sp. (assembly GCF_036401095.1). Taxonomy (GTDB): domain Bacteria; phylum Pseudomonadota; class Gammaproteobacteria; order Burkholderiales; family Methylophilaceae; genus Methylotenera. The sequence continues at coordinate 20,459 of NZ_DASWWA010000015.1, read as the reverse complement.
GCAACTTCTGCCGCTTGCGCCTTATCTGTTTCCGGCAACAATATGGCAAATTCTTCACCACCCACGCGGCCAATAATGTCGATCTCACGTAAGGTCTCACGGCACACGGCTGCCATCCTTTTCAGTACAATATCGCCCGATTTGTGGCCGTATGTGTCATTGACCTGTTTAAACAGGTCAATATCTAGCATAAAGAACGAGAGTGGCGTGTCATAGCGGCTGGTTCGCTGTATTTCTTGCTCCGCCTGCTCCATAAAATAGCGGCGATTGCTGACTCCGGTGAGAAAATCAATGCGCGCTTGGCGCTTGAACTCATCTTCAAGCTGTTTACGTTCTGTAATGTCGGTAGAGGTGCCTATCATGCGTAATGGTTTTCCATCGCTGCTGCGGCTGATCACCATCCCTCTGTTTAGTAGCCACTTATAAGACCCATCACCACATAGTTTTTGCTGTTCTAACTGATACCGATCAGTTTTGTTGTCTTTCATGGCTTCTATTGCCATCATGGTATTGGTAATGCTGTCAGGATGGGTATGTGCTGCCCAGTGGTGAAACCTTTCGATATCTTCTGGCAAATTGGCATCTAAGCCCAAAATTTCCATGAGCCTAGGAGATGCTTCAGTTTTTCCGGTCTGAAAATCATATTCCCAAACGCCATCTCCTGCGCCCTCTAAGGCAAATCTCCAACGCTCTTCATTCTTCTTTAATGCAAGTTCACTATGATTTTTTTCAATGGCAATACTTGCTAAATAAGCAGCTTGCTCAATCAGCATGATATTGGCCTCAGTTGGCTGATATGTATTCTGATGGTAAATGGCAACGGTTCCCAGTATCTTGCCTTGCGTTGAGCGTATTGGCTCCGACCAGCAGGCCCCTAGCCTTGCCTGACCAGCGAGTTCTTTAAAATAGTGCCAATAAGGGTGGTTTTGAATGTCTTCAACAATCACTCGTTTACCTGTAAATGCAGCTGTGCCGCAGGAGCCAACGCCCTCCCCGATGCTGAGGTTGTTGATGGCAACTACATAGAATCTAGGCAGATTGGGTGCTGCCGTGGCGAGCAGTCGCTTGCCTTCAGAGTCCAGTAGCATAATGCTGCCGCGTATCGCCGGATTTTCTTGTTCCACCCACAAGATAATCGCTCTAAGTATATTGGCTAGCGGTGCACCTTTGGTTATCAGTTCTAATACATGGCTGCGAAATTTTTCTCGTACTTCAGCATGTTTGAGTTCATCGCTATAGTGACTAAGCCTAGTAATGATTAAACCAATGAGGCAGGATGTCAGGGCGAAGAATATCAGAGGGAGATAGCTTTTTTGCGCACTAAGTAATATGCCAAATGGCTTCACAAAATAGTACTCACCGGCTATCGCGGAAAGTATGGCAACTAAAATGCCAGGGCCAGTGCCAAGCAGGTAGAAACTGATAAGTGTTGGTAAATAAAAGGTGATGTATGCCAGATTTTCTTGTGCGGGGGCGATAATAAAGCACAGAAAAAGGGCTATGAGGAACAGCGCTATCGCAATCAGGTAACGATAGGGGAGCGGTAATCTTGTATGCATTTCTTCGAAATTCAACAAAATAATCCTTTCGTTTACTTACGCATTTAGCGTTAATAAACAATGCTACGCTGTTAACTTAGCATCTTAAAAATTGATTATAATGAATTTTAGTGAGTTATTGGTGGTCATTAATAACTCATTCAATTAAATAGCTAGATTAAGTTACTATATTCGTTATGTCTGTTAAACATCCTTTTTTTGAATACCTCGGCGAGAATTACCCCTACGCGCTTGAGGATAAATTTGATCGTATTTTGATACGCATTGAGAAGTTATGGTCTACACCACAAATCCATGATTATTTCAGTGAGTTGATTATTGACTCACGTGGCGGGCGTCAGGGTTTTCCAAAAGATGTGATGGAAGATATTATCAGGCTACGGCAAGTGCGGCAGTCTCAGCACATTCGTGAGGCTGAAGGTATAGACAGTGCCATCAAAGAGTTAGAGCGGTTGGGCATTCCGCGCAATGAAGAGCAGTTACTGCAGGCGATTCATGCCGGTAATCAGGCGGTGGTTGATCTGTTTGTTCGTAGTAATTTCAATATACACATTTCAGATGCAGATGGTACGCCAGCACTGTTGGTCGCGCTAAAAAAAGGCTACACGGTGATTGCGAGTATATTGATTAAAAAGGGTGCGGATGTAAATGCCTACGACCGTAAGACCATGACCCCGCTTTTACTTGTATGTGGTCAACAACAGCCAGGTTATAAAGCGATTGCAGAAATGTTGATTAAAAGAGGGGCTTTTATCAACGATAGGGATAGCCTTGGTTTTACGCCTCTATTGCTTAGCCTGACATCTGGTCAATTTGAAGTGGCAGAGCTACTCATCGAGCGTGGTGCTGATGTATTAGCGCGCGGTAAAAACGGTAAATCTGCTTTAGCTCTAGCAGAGGATGCAGGTAATACCAAAATAGTAGAGCTACTAAAAGCAAAAGGCGCAACTCATTAAGTACAAGCAGAAATAGCCGTTGATGCTATTTCTGCTTGTTATCTCCTAGCTTAGTCCCAGCTTAATGCGCCGCCTGTTTGGTACTCAGTGACACGAGTTTCAAAAAAGTTTTTCTCTTTCTTTAAGTCGATCATTTCACTCATCCAAGGGAATGGATTGGTTGCGCCCGGGTACAGCACATCTAAGCCAATTTGCTGGCAACGGCGGTTGGCAATAAAGCGCAAATACTCTTTAAACATCGTTGCATTCAAACCCAGCACACCGCGTGGCATGGTGGCTTCCGCATAGCGGTACTCAAGTTCCACACCATGTTGAATTAAGCCTTTAATTTCTTCGCGGAATTCAGCCGTCCACAAATGTGGATTCTCCAATTTGATGGTGTTGATGACGTCGATTCCGAAATTGCAATGCATGGATTCATCACGCAAAATGTACTGATACTGCTCTGCCGCGCCTTGCATTTTGTTCTGGCGACCTAATGCCAGAATCTGCACAAAACCTACGTAGAAGAACAAACCTTCCATGATGCACGCAAACACGATAAGTGAACGCAGTAATTGCTGATCAGCTTCCGGTGTGCCGGTTTTGAAAGCAGGGTCAGTCAAGGTGTTGATGAATGGGATCAGAAAATCATCTTTGTCTTTAATGCTTGCTACTTCCTGATAAGCATTGAATACTTCGCTTTCGTCTAAGCCTAAGCTCTCTACAATATATTGATAAGCATGGGTATGGATTGCCTCCTCAAAACCTTGGCGCAGCAGGTACTGGCGTGCCTCTGGTGCGGTAATGTGGCGATAAGTGCCAAGCACAATGTTGTTTGCGGCGAGTGAGTCGGCGGTGGTAAAAAATCCCAGGTTACGTTTCACGATTAAACGTTCATCATCACTAAGTGCTGTGCTGTCTTTCCACTGTGCGATATCGCGGCTCATGGAAACTTCTTGCGGCATCCAGTGGTTTGCGCAACCTGCCAGATACTTATCCCACGCCCAGTGGTACTTGAGCGGCACCAGTTGATTGACATCGGTTTGGCCGTTAATCATGCGTTTATCTGAGGCATTTACACGGCCTGAGATATATGGCTGGTTAGCGGCTACTGGTGGGGGTGCGGCTGTTGCTGTATTTGATGTTGGCATTGGTGCCAATTTTGGTGCAGCTGGTTCTGTATAAACTTCATCTTCAAATGAAAGCATGTTTTTTCCTTAATTCTTCATTTTGGACAAGCAAGCTGGCGAGAGCCATCCAATGCGAGGCACAACAAGCGAAAAAGGCAAGACAGTACAATAAGTACGGCACAGTCTTTGAGCATTGTTGTAACATAGCAAGTGATGGCTCACATACGCTTGCTTACTGGCAGGATTCGCAATCCGGGTTGTCTATCGAGCACATTTTGGGTGCCGCTTCCGGTACATGTGATGCAACCGCATTCAACTCACCACCACTACCAGTCGACTTCTCAGCAGCTGTTGCACCTAATGAACGCAAGTAATACGTGGTTTTAAGGCCGCGCTGCCAAGCCAATAGATAGGTGTCGTTGAGCTTTTTTCCCGATGGCACTGCAAAGTACAGGTTGAGAGATTGCGCCTGGTCTATCCACTTCTGGCGACGTGCTGCCGCTTCAATCAGCCAGGTTGGGTCTACATCAAACGCAGTGGCATACAGTTGCTTCAAGTCTGCCGGTACGCGCTCGATTGGTGCCAATGAGCCATCAAAATACTTGAGGTCTGAAATCATCACGCTGTCCCACAGGTCGCGTGCTTTCAGGTCATTCACTAATTGCTCGTTCACAATCGTGAATTCACCTGATAAATTAGATTTCACATACAGGTTTTGGTATTCAGGCTCAATGCTGGCAGATACGCCCACGATGTTAGAGATTGTCGCAGTTGGCGCAATGGCTACGCAGTTAGAATTACGCATACCGACTTTTAGGATGCGGTTGCGTAGAGCATCCCAATCCAGTGTTTTGCTGCGGTCTACTTCTACATTGCCGCCGCGTTCTTTTTCCAGCAGGTTTAATGTATCTAGCGGCAGAATGCCTTGATCCCACAAGCTGCCTTTAAAGCTGGGGTATGGTCCACGCTCTTCTGCCAACACGGTTGAAGCCCAATAAGCGTTGTAGCACACCATTTCCATTGCACGGTCAGCGAACTCTACTGCTTCCATACTTGCATAAGGAATGCGCATCGCATGCAAGCAGTTTTGGAAGCCCATGATGCCCATACCCACTGGGCGATGGCGCGTATTCGAGTTGCGCGCTTTACCTACCGGATAGAAGTTGATATCGACCACGTTGTCCAACATGCGCATGCCGACTTTAATCGTCGCTTGCAGCTTGTCGTTATCTAGCACTAAATTTCCGTTTACTTCTGTTAAATGCTGCAATAAGTTCACTGACCCCAAATTACATACCGCAATTTCCGTATCCGAAGTATTCAACGTGATTTCTGTACACAAATTAGAGCTATGTACTACACCCACGTGTTGCTGTGGTGAACGAATGTTGCATGGGTCTTTAAAAGTGATCCATGGATGGCCTGTTTCAAACAACATGGAAAGCATCTTGCGCCACATCTGTACTGCCGGTACACGCTTGAATAGCTTGATTTCGCCGGTATCAGCACGGCGCTCATACTCCACATAAGCGGACTCGAAAGCCTTACCGTATTTGTCATGCAAATCTGGCACATCGGATGGTGAGAACAACGTCCAATCGCCCTGCTCTGTCACACGGCGCATAAACAAGTCTGGAATCCAGTGCGCGGTATTCATGTCATGCGTACGACGGCGGTCATCACCGGTGTTTTTACGTAAATCTAAAAACTCTTCAATATCCAAGTGCCAGGTTTCTAAATAACCACATACTGCACCCTTACGTTTACCGCCTTGGTTTACCGCTACCGCAGTATCATTCACCACTTTCAAGAATGGAATCACACCCTGGCTCTTGCCGTTCGTGCCTTTGATGCGTGCGCCTAATGAGCGTACTGGCGTCCAGTCGTTACCCAAACCACCCGCGTATTTTTGCAAGAGCGCATTTTCTTTAATGCCTTGATAGATACCATCTAAGTCGTCGCTCACGGTAGTGAGGTAGCAAGAAGAAAGCTGTGAATGCAGTGTGCCAGAGTTAAACAGAGTCGGCGTTGAGCTCATAAAGTCAAACGTGCTTAATACGTTATAGAACTCGATTGCACGTGCTTCTCGGTCAATTTCGTTAATCGCCAAACCCATCGCCACGCGCATAAAGAAAATTTGCGGCAACTCGATACGACGCTCTTCTATATGCAAGAAGTAGCGGTCATACAAGGTTTGTATGCCTAGATAGCCGAATTGGAAATCGCGCTCTTTTACCAAAGATGCGGCCAGTTTATCTAAATCGAACTGAGCTAAACGTGGGTCTAGCAAATCTGCAGCTATGCCGATTTTGATATAACGTGGGAAGTATTCTACATAATGCGCGTCCATCTCGGCATGGCTTACACGCTCGCCCAGCACTTCAGCACGTACTAAATCCAGCTGCAAACGTGCAGTGACATAGTTATAAGTAGGTTCGGTTTCAATCAAGCTGCGCGCAGATAAAATCAGAGCTTTGTAAACCTCTGTGAACGGAATGCCATCGTATAAATCACGTACCGCTTGCTCAACCACGATTTGTGGCGACACTTCATCACCTAAGCCTGCGCAAGCCTCTGTTACCATGGCGTTGAGTTGCTTAATATCAAGTGGCATAAGTTTGCCATCGATATTTACATTAAGCGCATGGTTAGGTTCCGTATCGGTATGGCTCGCTTTTTCTGCGGCTCGCTCAGCATTGCGCTTCTCGCGGTAAAGTACATAGGCACGTGCTACGTCATGGTTGCCGCTACGCATCAAGGCTAGTTCAACCTGATCTTGAATGTCTTCAATATGGATAGAGCCGCCAGCAGGTAAGCGACGAATTAAGGCGTTATTAACGACTTGGCTTAATGAGGTCACTTGGTCACGTACGCGCTGTGAGGCGGCACTTTGGTTACCTTCAACCGCCAAGAACGCTTTAGTGATCGCGATAGCAATTTTGTCTAAATTAAATGTTACGGCTGCACCATTACGGCGAATTACCTGCAATATAGGCAATAGTGTAGAGTGTACTGAGTCAGTACTTGAAGATGGTTTTATGTCATCCATTTAGATTTCCCTTTTTTAATAAAGGGCAGGTACGCTTCATAGGCGAGCATCTTCTACAATAGAAAAGTACGCCAAACAAAGACCAGCATGGCGGATAGATTGAGTCTACCCATCTGCCGAGGACACCCCGCCTCAAACGTTATAAAAGTATTCACGCAAGTGCAGCGTGAAAATGTCTACGGCAGGTCTCCTGGCTTTCAGGTCATCATCATTTTGCTAGCCTTCCCAAATTTTAATTAACTAAAATTCAGTGGCGAGAAATACAAAACAACTCTCTGATTACAGTTGCGGGGGCAGCCCCGGTATTGATGTTTGCGCTAGGTCAAACTTCGCACCGGATTCCCTATTATCTTAATTTTCGACTGAAAAATAAGAACCGTGTACAAGCACTATAACGCAACATAGTGGGTAGTTTCAATATATAAAACACAATATATTGATATTTTTTATTCTATTTTTCCATATCTATGTTTTATAAGGATTTTTTAACGAGCTAATTTTTAGATTGACTACATAGCAAAAAGGGCAAGAGATTTTAAGTCTCTTGCCCTTTGCAACCAGCTAAATTAAGAGGTATTTAGCGTTTAAGTATTGAGCTATTCAGCTTAGGTGGCAGCGTATCTATTATTTTTTTGCAAGGGTGATGATGCCGGCAATAATTAACATCGCACCTATCATCATGCGTAAAGTGATGGCTTCTTTAAATAGCAGCCATGCCAATATCACGGTAACTACTACGCTACCTTTATCAATCAGGGCAACAGTTGCTACATCCCCCATTTTTAGTGCTTTGTAATAAAAAATCCAAGAGCCGGCAGTGGTGAGAGCTGATAGCGCTAGCCAAATATAATGATGTTTTTGCAGATTTTTGATTTCAGCGGGTGTGACAGCAAGCAAGCCAAACAAAATAATAAATGCACAAACAAACAGTGTTCTAAGCGTTAAACCAAGCTCCGCAGAAATGCCAGTTAAGCCCTGTTTTGCAATGACGGCGGTAAAGCCTGCAAACAGCATAGAGATAATGGCGTAGGCAACCCAGCGTTCCATCGTGAATTAATTTACTTTCATGTTTGCATGGTTATTAGCGATAGCTGCTGATTTTAATACTGTATTTTTAGAGAAAATACCTTTTTTGGCAGCGCATATGTGTGAATCTAGCTCATACGAGGCCAGTATAGTACAAAACAAATCGTCATGGCTCAGTGCATGGTTTTGATACGATTTAATGTCATCTAACCGGTAATCAAAGCTTTGCCCAGTCCATACAATCGCTGGCACATGTGTTTGTTCTTTAGGCGCTATCATGTATGGAGCGGCATGTAAGTAGATGCCATGCTCACCCAAAGACTCACCATGATCTGCAATGTAAAGCATTGCTGTTTCGTGTGTGCTGTCGTATTTTTTGAGGAAACTAATCACCTCAGATAAGAAATAGTCGGTATATAAAATTGCATTGTCATAGGCGTTGTCAATTTCCTGTTTAGAGCAATCTCTCAGTTCGCCGGTTTGGCAGGCAGGTTTAAAGCGTTCAAATGCTTTTGGGTATCTTCTGTAGTACTCAGGCCCGTGATTGCCCATTTGGTGCAATACAATCATCATGTCTTGAGATTTGTGCGCTTCAATATACTTATCAAGACCGCTCAACATGCCTATATCTCTGCATTCACCTTCGCAAACTGGATTAAGCGTTGGCGATTTAAAGTCTTCATATTTAACTCTGGTGGCAACGCCTTTAGAGTCTGAGTTATTGTCACGCCATAGCACCTCGATGCCATTCTTCTTAAGCACGTCTAAAAGATTTTCCTGTTCTAAGGCCTTCTCTTTATCGTATTTATCCCGTCCTAAAGATGAAAACATGCACGGCACAGAGACTCCGGTAGAGGTGCCACATGAACTGACATTGCTAAAACTTACAACGTTTTGTTTGGAAAGTAATGGGTTGGTTTCTCGTTGATAGCCGTTTAGTGAGAATCGGTCTGCTCGGGCAGTTTCACCCACGACCAAGATGATGAGCTCTTTTTTGCTAGTGCTTGGGTCAATTAAAACTGCATCTTCTGCAGTTTTGTTTAAAACCGTATGACTTGCGATTTTTGATTGATCTGTGAGGTATTTAATGGCCGAATACACTGAATAGGTAGGATTTGCGTAGAACCTGACAATTTTATGTTCACGTATAAACGAGCTATAGTCAGCGGTGAACGGCATTACTAATAAAATAATGCCTGCTAAACAAAAGAGGATGGTTTTAAGTCTGGATTTAATTTCTGCCTTGAAATTAGTCGGAGAAGGGCAGTACTTAACAATTAACCATGCCGGTATGATGCCTAACACTAAAGTTCTGATGATTAAGCTGGTAGTGATTAAGCTGGCAAACTCGTTTGTGTTAGTTTGCATGATGTTATCAATCATCACGGTATCAATAATGACACCTAAGTGGTCCATATAATAAGCGGCTTGTGATGCAACAATGACAAACAATGCCAATATCCAGCGCGTTAATTTTCCATGGCAAATGGATAAAAAGAAAACTGCGGTCAGTGCGCTAAAGAATAAAGCCAATGAAGTTAAAAACGGAACATTAGCAACCGTTAGCGGGTATATGTGCACAATGCCGTGAAACAGGGCGAAGTTGCCTGTTAGCATAATGAAAATAACAACTAACAATATAGCTTGTGTTTGATTCAAAAGTTTTGGTGGTGCCGTATTCTCAGCAACTTCTGTATTCGTTAACTGCATAGTATAGGGTGCGCCTTAGCTTTAAATATTCTTAAATTAAGAGCAGTAAATATGCCAGATGCCTATTTAATTGATTTATATAAGTAAAAATTAAATTTTAGTGTCGCATGATGCAATAATTGTATGAATTGATAAAAGCATTTAATCGACCACTGCACAAATTGTAGATACATGATTGCCTGGTTCATTGCATCGTTATATGCAAGTAAAGCTAGGCAATAGCGCTTGATATGCATCTACAGTACATTGTGGTGCTGGTAATTAAAATGCTGTGATGCAGGCTGAAAGTAAGCTGACATTTGGATTCTGGTGCTAAACTTAATGCTGTATGCGATAGGTGAGGACGACCTTACTTATTTGAGTTAATTTAGGGACGACCCAATATTTTTTGTGAGGTGTTTTAAGATGAGTTGGGCGATTCTTGTTGCAGCAGGGCTGTTAGAAGTGGTGTGGGCAATCGGCTTGAAGTATACCGAAGGTTTTACGCGGCTGTGGCCAACATTAGGCACTGTACTGGCAATGATACTTAGCGTTTGGTTACTAGGGATGGCAATGAAATCATTACCTGTAGGGACTGCGTATGCAGTTTGGGTGGGAATCGGAGCCATCGGTACAGCGATATTCGGCATATTGTTATTTGATGAGTCTGCAAACTTAGGCCGCTTGCTAAGTTTGTCATTCATCTTTATCGGTATAGTCGGGTTGAAGTTAAGCACGGCTATATAGCACTTTTGGCCTGTAGCTGTTTAAAGTTGCAGGCCAAGTCATACACACTCTTAGCTTAGCATCAGTAGCCAAGAACCACTCCGCACTTTACGTGCGCATACACAGTAAGTGGGCACTCACATTAGATGTATGCCATACTAGCTAAGGATATCACTAGGTACTGATCCTCTCTTAAGGAAACAATACGTGGTCAGTTGGCCAAGTTCCTTCATAGACGGCTTCTGGATGTTTTTTAATCAAGATATCGCGAATCTCCATCAGCCTATGTAGTGGTACAGAAACAATCATTAACACCTTTCCAGCATTAATTTGTTGTTTATATGCTTCTAGTCTATGGTTAGGGACACCAGTCGCTAAAGTGCCAGCCCAAATTGCACTCGCCACCGCGCCAATCAGCATGGTGTAGGGGATAATCGCCGTAGAAACCGGCCCAAACCACCATGGAACCATAATGGCCAACACTCCAGCCAAGGCACCTAGCACAGCCCCCAGCAACATGCCCACACTTGCGCAAAAAGCGAGCTCTGATCTTTCTAGTACGCTTGCTTCAGGAAGGTTCTCCAACGATTTGTCTGACCTAGCCAAAAAGTGAATATGATTAGCGTTAATGCGGGCCAGCAACAATTCATTCATCATCACTTGCGCGCTTTTAATATCTGGTAACACGAAATAAAGTCTACGTCTCATCGCGTTCTCCTATGTGATTTGCAGTTGAATTTAGCTTAGCCTGACTAATTGAGATGCAACAACACTTAGCTCAATTAACTTGGTCATCTAATGCTATTTAACAATTGCTTTTGTTGATTGCTACATTGAATTATCGGTAGCTTTATCAACGCCATTTCTGGCCTGCACTTTCACTTGTCAACAGCAATGACAACTCACAGCCACGCCACTTTTCGATTACTGCATTGGACGCACGACAGATGTATAAGTCGCGCCAATTAAATTCAGACCCGATTTAAACTTCAAAGTTCTGATTGACGCGATTGCAAATACATCCGCATCTCTCTCTGGAGTACCCAGAGAGAGTAATGCCAAGCTTAGCTCTATCACGCTGCTTTACTGTACCGCGTTGCTTCTTCCCAACCCTTAGTTGCGTTGCCAGTGCTATAAGAGTGTGCGCCTGCGCCAGCTAAATGGCCGCCATCTACAATCAGATACTCTTCACGAATAGGTCTACCTTCAAACCAGCATTCCAGAATTTCACGCGTACCCGCGGCATAGCGTGCTTGTGCACTAAGGCTGGTGCCTGATACGTGTGGTGTCATCCCATGATATGGCATAGTACGCCATGGGTGATCTTTTGGTGCTGGTTGTGGAAACCACACATCACCTGCATAGCCCGCCAGTTGACCGCTTTTTAATGCACGTGCTATCGCATCCTTGTCGCATATTTTGCCGCGCGCAGTATTCACAATGTAAGCGCCTCGTTTCATCTTAGCAATCAACGTATCATCAAACATATGCTCGGTTTCTGGGTGTAGTGGGCAATTAACCGTCACCACATCACATACATTCACCATAGACTCCACATTGGGGTGGAAGGTGAGTTGAAGCTCTTTCTCGATGTCTGGTGATAACCGATGCCGGTCTGTGTAATGCAGTTTTACATCAAATGGTTTCAGTCGCCTCAATACGGCCAAACCGATACGACCAGCTGCTACCGTGCCAACATTCATGCCTTCTAAATCGTAAGAACGGGTTACGCAGTCGGCAATGTTCCAGCCACCGCTCACTACCCACTGATATGAAGGGATGTAATTGCGTACCAAACTTAGAATCATCATCACCACATGCTCAGAAACGCTAATGCTGTTGCTATAGCTCACTTCTGCAACGGTGACGCCATGTCTGATGGCAGCTTGTAAATCTATATGGTCCGAGCCTATGCCTGCGGTAATGGCTAACTTTAATTTGGGTGCATTGGCCAATCTATCTTCGGTCAGGTAGGCAGGCCAAAAAGGTTGGGAAATAATAATATCGGTGCCCGGTAGCTCTTTCTCTAATTGCGAGTCAGTGCCGTCTTTGTCTGAAGTAACCACAAATTGATGACCGCGTGATTCTAGAAACTTACGTAAACCGAGCTCACCAGAGACACTGCCTAATAACTGCCCCGGCTTGAAATCAATGGCTTCTGGAGTAGGTAAGGTCTGCCCGCCAGGGTAGGTCTTGATATCAGGTATTCCGTCACGTGGGTATGATTTTGGATACCCCGAGATTGGATCGTCATAGAGCACACAAAGAATTTTGCTCATTTCAGCCTCCTTTCGATAAACGATAGAAAGCTTAGAAGGCCTTTCTTAGTCTGAAATACCAGTCTTAGGATTGGTATTTATCTTTGTTGCTAGCTTTCCTGCATCTTCTATCTTTATCTTGCGCTTAAGCATCGCCTCAAGAGCAGCTGAACTGCTACGCAATAGCGTAGACAGTAGTGCAGTGTTAAGTTCTAATGCAACGAGCGCATTCAAACCTCCTCATATCTTAAGACATTGTAGATACTAATAAATTGCATTCGTAAGTGTGTTATTGCCTGGTTGCCATACGCTCTAATAGAGACTACCTTATTAACACTGGTGGATTACAGGGATTGGATAAGAGCGATATAAAAGACAAAAGGCTTACAGTCGTTAAACTGTAAGCCTTTGTTTATTTGGTGCGCCCAAGGTGATGGAAATGGGCACTGGAATATAAAAATCGTACTTTAATAAATGTCCTTTATATCTGCGTCGGCGCTTTGTTAATCACGGCTTTTCTAGGTGACTATTTACTTCCCATTTGCAAAGATGTAAAAGAACAAAAAGGGTTTGAGGTTTGAACTGATTTTCCTTAACCCAAATTTCAAATTAATCCAGAAAATACACAATGACGTAAATAGGGGCGAATCTACTTGTCTCTTGAGTTATAATCCAAATTTTATAACCATCGAGATTATGAAGATACTAACCTCGGCAATGCTCACTGCTGCTCGTAAACGACTGATTAGAATGCACTTTGACAGTGGTGTAGGTCATATAGGCGGTAATCTGTCGGCACTTGACTCAATACTTTTGGTTTTTCACGAATACCTTGGGGAAAATGATAAATTCATTTTGTCGAAAGGGCATTCGGCAGGGGCACTTTATGTCTCTCTATGGAGTGTTGGTCGTCTTGATGAAAGCCAGTTGGCACTTTTTCATAAAGATGACACTCTACTGGCTGGTCATCCTCCTGCTCAGGGAATTGCCGATATTCCATTCTCTACAGGCAGTTTGGGTCATGGGCTATCGCTTGCGGCAGGTACAGCGCTGGGGTTTAGGTTAAAAAATAGTGATGCCAAAGTGATTTGCCTGACGTCGGATGGTGAATGGCAGGAAGGCTCGATGTGGGAAGCTTTAATATTCTCCTGTCATCACAAATTGTCCAACCTCACTGTCCTCATTGATCATAATAATTTGCAGGGGTTTGGATCTCCAGAAGAGGTCGCTTCAATGTCTCCTCTATGGGAAAGATTTAAAGGCTTCGATGCGGACATTCAGATCGTCGATGGTCATGATATAAGTGCTATACGTTTTGCACTGTCAAAAGAGTGTAATGGCCTCAAGATTGTAATTTTGAAAACTATAAAGGGTCGAGGTATAAGCTTTATGGAAAATCGGATGGATTCTCACTACTTACCTCTGTCTGAAGAGCAATTCATTATTGCCACAAAGGAGCTTTGCTAGGTATGAGAATGCAACTTTGTGATTCATTATTAGCGAGATCTAGTAACCCCGAGATGGTGTTTCTCACTGGCGATCTTGGTTTTATGGCATTGGAGCCGATTCAGGCAGCGATGGGGGGGCGATTCATCAATGCAGGAATCGCTGAGCAAAACATGGTGTCCGTAGCTGCTGGGCTAGCTAAACAAAATTTTGAGGTGTGGGTATACAGTATCGCTCCCTTTATTTATGCTCGACCTTTTGAGCAAATACGTAATGATATCGCCTTTCACAATTTGCCAGTGAAGTTAATTGGCAATGGTGGAGGCTATGGTTACGGCGTGATGGGACCCACTCATCATGCAATTGACGATTATGGTTCGCTACTAACCCTACCTAACATGTCCGTCTATGTACCTGTTTTTGACGAAGATGTGGGGGCTGTAATAGAAAGGGCAGGTGGCTCTAGTCGTCCAGCGTATATCAGAATGGGACGAGGGGAGCACCCAAAGGGCTATAATGTACCTTTATATGCGCCATGGAGGCAGCTAACTCATGGCAAAGGAGCGGTTGTAATAGCCGTAGGTCCGTTGGCAGGAACCTATATTGATGCATTTTTGCACATTCCAATAGAGTCTCGGCCGAACCTTTGGGCCGTTTCTGAACTGCCAATTGATCTAACGCCACCACCGGATAGCTTGCTCAATCAAATTAACGCTAGCTCTGTTCTTTGTGTTGCCGAAGAGCATGTCCGCCATGGCGGCTTTGGCTCGGACCTCTTGCTTTATTTGGCTGGTTTGGGAGTTTCACCTCAAACATTCGTGCATCTTTATGCACGTGCACATAACTTTGGGCGTTACGGATCTCAGAGGTTTATGAGACTTCAGTCCAAGTTGGATGTAGATAGCATGCTTTCTGCGCTGAACAGGAGTGTTCATGGTTAATTTACAGTCTTATATTCGTGGATTAAAGGGGCCAATACTAGTTGCTGGTGCCTCTGGCTTTGTTGGTGCTAATTTATTCAAAATGGTTGCTGATGTGCGGGACGATGTGTTTGCCGTTGTGCGTTCTCATAAAGGATGGCGACTTGCAGATGTTCATGATGAGAAAATCATTACCGCCGATGTGACTAATTATTCAGCCATCAAGAATCTTATCAACTCTATTGGACCTCAGACTGTTTTTGATTGCCTTGCTTACGGTGCTTACTCGTTTGAGCAGGATGCTAATCTAGTCTATCAAACGAATTTTCAATCGATCATCAATTTTATTGAATTGTTGGCGACTCGCCCCTTTACTGCCTATGTTCATGCAGGGAGTTCTTCTGAGTATGGAACTAACTGTTCAGGCCCGTCGGAATCGGCTTTATGTGAGCCAAATAGCCACTATGCAGTGTCAAAAGTTGCGATTTCTAATTATCTTTTTTATGTCGGTAAGCAGCGAAATTTTCCGTGTGTAAATCTCCGGCTATATTCCGTGTATGGTCCCTTGGAGGACACGTCTCGCTTGATTCCTAATGTCATTCGGCATGCTCTCAATGGCAAGTTGCCTCCATTGGTCCACCCGCTTACATCTCGTGATTTTGTTTATATTGATGATGTCTGTGCTGCGTTCATTATGGCCGCTGCGAAAATGCACCCTGGGCTATATGGTGAAAGTTTTAATATAGGTACCGGAGAAAAAACTACAATTTCAGAGCTGGTTGAAGTGGCGAAAGCTGTGTTCAATGTCGAAGAGGAGCCTCGATTTGACACTATGGAAGGACGCTCGTGGGATCTTGCTGAGTGGTACTCCAATCCAAGTGCCGCTCGCGAAAGTCTTGGTTGGAGTGCAACAGTAAAACTTCGAGACGGAATTCAGCTAATGGCACAATGGGTTTCGCAGCTGTCAGACAATCAAATTTTAGCTTCAACGAAGAAGAGTAATAGTGACCGTAGGCGTAGTGTTTCCGCAATCG
This sequence comes from Methylotenera sp., assembly GCF_036401095.1. Taxonomy (GTDB): domain Bacteria; phylum Pseudomonadota; class Gammaproteobacteria; order Burkholderiales; family Methylophilaceae; genus Methylotenera. Next base: position 4,684 of record NZ_DASWWA010000015.1, on the reverse strand, counting down.
TAGCATGTTACAAGGACGCTCAAGCGATTCCTGTGATGCATAAGCGTCTTACAGACACATTTAATAAGTTAAAAATTGATTATGAGATTATTTTTGTTAATGATGGAAGTCCGGATGATAGTGCAAGTGTTATTGAAGAGTTAAGCGCTAATGACCCGCATGTAGTGGGAATTACTCATTCGAGAAACTTCGGCTCGCAGATGGCGTTCCGCAGTGGTATGGAGTTATCCACTAAAGATAGTGTTGTTCTGCTTGACGGTGATCTTCAAGATCCTCCAGAGCTTATTGAAGACTTTTATGCGCAATGGGAACGTGGCTTTGAGGTTGTTTATGGGCGAAGGGTCAAGCGAAATATGGCCTGGCACTGGGGTTTGATGTACAAGCTTTTTTATCGTATATTCGCAATGTTTAGCTATATAAAAATCCCACTGGATGCCGGTGATTTTTCGCTGATGGACAAAAGGGTAGTTAGATGGCTGCTCAATTGCCCCGAGCGCGATCTTTTCTTGCGAGGCTTACGTGCGTATGTTGGGTTCAAACAGACGGGAGTAGACTATGTTCGCCCAGAACGCGTTTTTGGGGTCACAACCAATAGTTTTATCAAGAACATTGATTGGGCAAAGAAGGGGATTTTCTCTTTTAGTAATACACCACTTACCATTCTTACTACTGTAGGTGTTGTTACACTTGCACTTTCCACGCTAACTGCGATAGTGGTTGCTGGTTTGCGGCTCTTCGTTCCGGACATTGCACCTCGTGGCATTACTACTTTGCTCATCACTGTTCTGATGTTTGGCTCTTTTAATATTTTCGCTGTTGGTCTAGTGGGCGAGTATGTAGCTAAAATTATGAGTGAGGTGAAAAGGCGACCACGGTTGATACGATCTGCTCTTATTCGAAATGGCGAATCGACCTCTCTATTGCCTGATGGTAAGGATGTAAAGTGGCCTTAAAGAAGGGCTCTAGTGGCTCACGTTCGCAGAAATCATTTCAGCCGGTTTTGGTAAAGTCGGCTGCGAATCCCCTACTTTTGTTCAAGATAAGTTGTTCGATCTACCTTCAGTTAGGAACGATTGTAAAATACCTCCGTCCGCCCCTTTCGCAAGTTACTTCCCGTTCCCAGGCAGGAGTCCCGGCGGCGGCCTCCTTGACGTGAGTTGCTGCTGACACATAATAGTTATTTGAGGACCATAATATTGATTAAAAGCTCTCGCTCTTGTCCGATCTGCAATACGCAATCGTCCGAGGCCAAACTATTCCTTAAAAAGAATATTGACCCTACTCAGATGTCGGCATTCAGCTTTGCATCGCGCAAGCTGCCAGAGTTCATGTGCCATCAACTCGTACAGTGCCCAACATGTGATCTGGTCTACGCTAACGAACCTCCTGATCAAGCGATTCTGGCTCACGCCTACCACGTCGCTGATTTCGACAGTGCGCAAGAAGCTGACGATGCTGCCGCGGCCTATGAACGTGCGGTTCAGCCCGTATTGAATAAGCTTACAAATAAAGGTGCAGCCCTGGAGATCGGCACTGGCACTGGAATTTTTCTTGAGTCGCTCAAAAGTAAAGGCTTTGGTACTCTTATTGGTGTAGAGCCTTCATCTGCTGCAATAGCAGCAGCTCCTGCGCACCGTCAAGCCTGGATTCGTGAGGCAGTCTTCAAAGAGTCCGACTTCCAGCACGAAAGCTTTGATTTTATCTGTTGCTTTATGACTTTGGAGCATGTCCCAAACCCTCATGAAATCGTCTCAGCAGCAAGTCGGTTACTGAGGCCGGGGGGGGCAATTGCTTTAGTCACTCACGATTATCGCAGCCCCATCAACCGATTTCTGGGCAGGCGCTCACCCATCATCGATATTGAACATATGCAGTTGTTCTCTCCAGTCAGTATCAGGCAGCTTTTGCAGAGAAATGGCTTCGAGTCGATTGAGGTTAATAGCTTCAAGAACTGCTACTCGCTTCGTTACTGGATTCGGTTACTCCCGATCGGGTTGGGGTTGAAGCTGAAAATGATCAAAAGACTTGACGCCGTAGGCCTTGCTGACACTAAGCTCAGCTTTAATGTGGGTAACATGATTTCGTTTGGCTATCGTCCTAAATGATGACACTCAAGCCTAGAACTACCTTCCTTCGCTTCTTGATTGCGGGGGGCTTCAACACCCTATTCGGATGGCTTGTTTACGCTGCTTCCATTCTTATGGGAGCGCCGCCTTGGCTAGCTCTTATTATTGCGATCGTAACAGGTATAGGGTTCAATTTTGTTACTTTAGGGAGGTATGCGTTTCAGGACATGGCAATGAAACGTTTCCCTCGTTTTGTGTTGTCATATGTCTTGATATACATAACCAATCTAATCTGCCTGAAGGCGTTAGAGCCATGGCAGAGCAGTCCCATATGGGGGCAACTAATATTAACCCCACCATTAGCAATCTTTTCTTATGTTTTGCTGTCTCGCATAACATTCAATAGTAAGAAGTCTTAAGGGCGACTACATCTGAGGGGCTGATCGGTGGTCACTTTTATGGTACGTGTTAGGCGTTATGATTTATAACTATTTTCGAAAGTTGACGTGAGTATGACTGTAAGCCGGTTGAGTACGGTTTTTGTTGGTTTTTTTGAACGGAGCGAAATGATATTAAGGTATTTTCTCCTGATATTTTTGCTTTCTGCAGTCTGTATATTTTCTGTCTGGCGAGGTACATATAACTTCGATCCTCACCACTGGGGTTTAATGCTTAGCAACGCACAAGATCTTGCTAGCGGAAAAATCCCATACCGAGAAATATTTATTCAGTATGGATTTCTAACAACTGTTATTCATGCGATAGGCTATAAGCTTATGGGCGAGAATTTGCAATCAGTTATTGCAATAACGAGTATGCTCTATGCGCTAGGCTTGCTGGGAATTTATCAGCTTAGCTATAGAGTAAGTAATAGCCGTAAACTTGCAATGTATTCCTTTGTAACATGTGTTTTGGTTCATACTCTCGCTATTTATCCGTGGTCGAATTATATTGCATTTCCATTTATTGTCTATGGTGTGTTCTTTGCGCTTGACCCTAAACCGAGCAAAATGTCTTTATTCTATGCAGGCTTGCTATTCGCGATTGCTGTGCTTTGCAGGGAGGGACTTTTCCCTGCTATCTTTGCGATTGTTATCGTAATTAGCTTTCTTAATCGACATCTTAAAGTGGAGGCTAGCGGGGGTCGGAGTTCTGGGCTGGTAACTTTTTTGGTTGGTTTTTGTATTCCATTATTCAGCTTCTTTTTTTACCTATGGATAGCTGGAAATTTTCACTATTGGAAAGTCACAGCTTTCGACTTACCAGAAATATACTCAAGCATATTCCTACCTAATGGACTGTTGTTTGCTGTGTTTGATCTAGGTAGGCGTTTGTTATTTGAGGCCTACAGATTTAACGTAAGAATTATTTTTTTCTGCCTAGTTCTTGCATCATCTGTTTTCACGTTGTTTGCAGTTTTTTTTAGGATGGGCTCGTTTTATAGACGCTGGGACTATTTTGTAGTATCAATGCTTTCTATATTGCTTCTTAGCTCCGCTCTGCACTTAACGGAAGTGTTTAGACTAGCCACTGGGGTTGGTTTTGGTGCAATAATTCTCTACCAACTGGCAGCTAGAATAAAATTAGACGATATTTTATTTTTTGTTTTTGTTATATGTTTATTGGCTCGTGTTGGTTACAAAACCCCTGATGAAATCATTTATGAGCCTACTCCATTGCAATTATCTAATACGGTAAGTGGAGAGTTTCCCAGTCAGTTTGGCAAGCAGGTGTGGCCCAAAGAAACTTTCGAATATTATCTTAGTTTTCAAGGCGTGATGCTTGCTATTGATAAGGCTGGCTGCGGGGTTAAATATTATTATAATGATACTATGGATGCTTTCTTAGCGGTTTTAAGCCCTTTTCAGCAATATCAAATTGCACCTTTTGGACATGGGCTACATTCAATTCCAAGTTTAGATTCTTTGCGCCCAGATCTTGACTATCAGCGTAAGATACAAGTCGATAAAGATATAGTTGTTTTTCAGGGGGTTCCCAATGATAGTGTGGAAAAATATGACCCACCTGCCGGGTATGTAGTCATAACAAGGTTGGAGACTCCCCCTGTTAGGTATGATCCCGTAAAAAGTTCACTTCTTATTCTAGTCCCCCAAGCTTGTGCTGCAAAGTTGTAAGGACGTAACCTTATTGAATATGCTGATCAGGTTGTCCTTGGGACTGGCTAAAGCCAGCCCCTTAATTCAAGCGTTGTGTATCTATTTGGGGCCGGTACCGTCATAAAAAAATGACCACTTAGTTTTAGTGACCGTAAATGCTTAGGCCTAGAATCTCTAGTAGCGCACTAGATAGCTTTGAGTTGTGATAATGGCAACTAAAGACTAGCTGTAAAACTCATCCAGCTGTTGTATTTAAACAAAGAAGGCTGAAACCTTAATTGGTTTCAGCCTTCTTTTAGTTCATTGTGGAGATATTATGATGAAGCCAAATAGTGGTAACAATATGGTAATTGTTTGTAGTTAAAGCCAAATTGTCATTGACCTAGTTTTGATTTGAAGTTTTTCTTGGCATGCTATTTCTAATCTAGATATGTTCGGAATAGTAAGGCTCGTAGTTTCTTTATATTTTTTAGCAAATTTTCTCACCCTGTTTTTTAAAAG
>NZ_DASWWA010000014.1:0-6757 GCF_036401095.1 Methylotenera sp. | reverse complement strand
CTTGGGTCCAATACACGAGCTTTATAATGCGTAGCCGCGGCTGCATGGTCTTGTGGTGAATACTGTAAAAAAGACTGTTGCATGATTAAAGTAAGCACTCAAATATAAAACCACTTAGCTAGCCATTATGATCAATTCGATCGACAACATATATGATGTTGACGTCATTCAGTTGACGTTTTTCTAGCTTTTATCTGGCAACCAACTTAATTTAGTTATCTAGGTGAAGCTATTACACAGCAATTTTTCCCTTGAGCCTTTGCCTGATACATCGCTCTATCCGCAATAGTGATTAGCATGTCACCATCTGCAGCATGTAAAGGATAGATAGAAACACCTATACTTGCGGATACCTTTGCCTTGTGAACACCTAGAACATAAGGAATGTTAATTGCATTTAATAGTTTTTGAGCTACATCCTGAACGTCATCATCGCTCTCTATATTACTAAGAATAATTGTAAACTCATCGCCAGCTAATCTTGCAAATGTATCTGAATCCCTTATGCATTTTGTTACTCTCTGAGTAGTTTGTATTAATAAGTTGTCACCTGCTTTGTGGCCAAAGCCGTCGTTTACCCCCTTAAAACCGTCTAAATCAATAAACATCAATGCAAATCTTTGCTTATTTCGAGCGGCTCTTTTAGTTTCCTCTTTTAATCTATCAAAAAACATACGTCTATTAGGTAGGCCGGTCAGAGCATCAAAATTTGCCTGTTGCCAAATAATTTCTTCAGCTTTTTTACGATCAGAAATGTCAGTATGAGTTCCCACTATGCGCTTAGGTTGACCGTCAACACTCCACTCTACAATCTTACCCCTAGCTAATATCCATTTATAACTCAGGTCTTTGCATTGCATTCTATATTCGACTTTATATGCATCAATCTTCTTATTTAAATAATCATTAAGTTTATTTCTTACTTTTTTTCGATCATCTTCGTGGATAAGTGCAATCCATGTTTCATAAGAGCTAGGTAAATCGTGATCAGTGTAGCCCAACATTTCTTTCCATCTTTTAGAGAAAAAAGACTGATTCAGTGGTATGTCCCAATCCCAAACCCCATCACCTGCACCCTCTAATGCAAATTGCCATCGCTGTTTACTCTCGTCTAGCTGCTTATTAACTTGCTCTTTTTCGATGACCAAATTTCGATATTTATTTCGTTCAGTTCTTAACTCAAGTAACTTCATTGCTTGGTTAGCTAATATCTTTAAGATTTCTACTTGGTGCGTGGACAATTCTCTAGGAGATTTATCCATAATGCAAAAGGTACCAACTGGTAAATTGTCAGTTGTGAGTAAAGGTACGCCTGCATAAAAGGCAAGATGTGGATCATTAACAACGAGAGGGTTATTTGCAAATCTTGGATCTTTTGCAGTGTCGGAAATGATGAGTGGGTGATGTTGTTGGATCGCGTGCGTACAAAAGGAAACATCTCTAGGCGTCTCCTTTACGTTAATGCCAACAGCTGCTTTAAACCATTGCCTATGAGAGTCTAAGATTGTGACAGTCGATATAGGCACTTCAAAAACCATTGCTGCGAGATTAACTAACTCATCAAAATCAGTCTCTCTAGGCGTGTCTAGTACCTCTAAATACTCGACGGCTCTTAAGCGCTGCTCTTCTTGCGAACTGTCCATCATCAAGGTCTTCTTTCAAGGGGTAATTGTCGTATGAATCGTGAGTTGTATGAATTTTACTGTTGCAATAAATGACATGCTCAACAAAGTAAAGTTGAAAGAAATATTAAATTTTTTATGACAATTAATTTAGTTGCTAAATATGCTATTGATTTGTTTGATAATGTAGGCATTACTGATAATGAAAGTAAACAATTTTTTCACAAAAAATCTGCACAACAGTCATCGCGAATCTAGAGCTTACCAAAGTTGTGTCTATATGAGTTGAGTAATTTAATTAAATTGATGCATTAGAAAAAGAAAGTGCGTCAAATATGGAAGAGTTAGCATCAACTATTAAACAAAATGCAGAGGTTGAAGCTGCAAGAGCAGTTGAAAATGAGCGCGGATTTGCGTTAGTGGTGGCCTAAGTTCGAAACTAAGCTCATAGCTCAGCGTCAGCGGCAAAACAAATAAAGGTGCTGATTCCAGCTCAGTTAAATATATTTCAGAAGGTACATAGCAAGTTAAAACTGCAGTCAAGACCAAAACATTTATTATCAAGGAATGTTGTTAAAAACACTATTTAATTTAATTTAATTTGCAAGCAAGAACTATGATGCCGAGCTAGAAGCTACTAGATTAAGTAATCTTTGCATGGTTCTTTCATAGGATATACTCACTGAATCACTAATTAGTATGTATATTTTAAAATAGGAAACTAACTAGAACTTTCTATGCTAAATAGATACAGGAAAATTACTTTAATTGCTGCCTCTGTGACTTTTTTTTCGGCGAGTCTTACAGTGATGTATTGGTATAAGGAGCAGAATCAAGCCAGCGAAATACGTCAACAGGTATTTGATGAATCTGCAAATCAGGTTGTAAGTAATATCGACTTAAGAATTACTCGCTTCGAGCTTATGTTGCGCGGCGTTAAAGGATTCTATGAAAGTTCAAGCTTTGTCAAAAGAGCCGAATACAGCCATTACGTCGGTGCGCTAATAATGTCGGAAACTGTTCCTGGCTTTCAGGCTGTAGCAATTGTTCTTGATTTGCCAAATAAGAATAGCACACAGTTTATTACGGATATGGAGCGCCGTGGCTACGCTAACTTTAGAATTAAACCTGAAGGTGAGCGCCAGCGCTATGCAGTGCTGTCATTGATAGAGCCTTATTCTGGCAATAACCTAAATGCAATGGGCTATGATTTGCTTACAAATCCAATCAGCAAAGTGGCAATTGAGGCAGCACGAGACCAAGGGCAACTAGCAGTAACCTCCAAACTAACTTTAGTGCAAGATGGAAGTAAAGGCCCTCCTGCTGTCGTGATGTATTTGCCGATTTATGATACTAGTAAATCATTGGGTACAGTAGAAGCTAGACGTGCCGCGATTATTGGCTGGGTGAGCGGACCTTTTCACATGCAAGACTTTATGGTAAGTCTTCAAAACCAGCTGGATAAAGATTTGGCGATAGAGATTAAAGATGGTAATGAAGTCCTATTTAGCCATTCAAGTCAATATACAGACCTTTATACCAAGCGTGCTATTTATATCGGTGATAAACGTTGGGATATTGTCATACGTTCAATGCCTGAGTTTGATGCACGATTCCCGCAGAATAAATTAAAATATTTAGTATCAGGTGGTTTGTTGCTGAGTTTACTTTTTGGTTGGCTAGTTTGGTTATTAGGCAGCGGACGTGAGCGTGCTGAGCTTGTGGCGCAGCAAATGACAAAAGAGCTACATAAAGCAAAGTCTGATTTGGAATGCACCTTAAATGCTATTCCTGATGTGTTGTTTGAGTTGGATATTGAAGGATGCTACTACGGTTATCACACTAAAAATGATTCATTGTTAGCTGCACCTGCTAACGAAATTATTGGTAAAAACGTAACTGATGTACTCCCGCCCAAAGCCGCTGAAACTTGTCTTGCTGCTTTGCATGAAGCCTCAATAAACGGAATTTCAACTGGACAGCAAGTTGAAATTCCTTTTGGAGATGAACTGCGTTGGTTCGAGTTGTCAGTGGCAAAGCGTGACAATGGGTCTTCAGAGAATCCACATTTCGTTATGATTTCACGAGATATTACTGACAGAAAACTTGCCAATCATCAGCTGAGCATCGCCGCCATTGCATTCGAGTCTCAAGAAGGCATATTCATCACTGATGCCAAAAATATCATTCTTAGGGTTAACCGCTCGTATACACTCATCACAGGATATAGTGCAGATGAGTCGATAGGAAAGACACCTAATATTTTGAATTCAGGGCGCCAAGATAAGCACTTCTATATTTCCATGTGGGACGGTATAAATCACAGCGGTTCATGGGTAGGTGAAATCTGGAACCGTAAAAAAAATGGTGAGCTTTTTCCATGCCAACTTAATATTACTGTGGTTAAAGATGCAAACGGCGAGGTCACTAATTACGTTGCAACAATTATTGACATTACGCTTAATAAAGCAGCCTCTGATGAAATTAAAATGTTGGCATTTTATGACGCACTGACGCACCTACCTAATAGACGCTTAATGACAGAACGATTGACACAAGCTCTAGCTGCCAGTGCGCGTAGTGGTAAAAAGGCTGCGTTGTTGTTTTTGGACATTGATCATTTCAAGAAAATTAATGATGCACTTGGGCACGATATTGGTGACATCTTTCTCCAAGAGGTCTCAAAACGTATAAGCAAATGTGTACGAGCTTGTGATACGGTTGCACGCTTGGGAGGTGATGAATATGTTGTGCTGCTGGAAGACTTAGTGAGTGAACCTCTAATAGCTGCATCGGATGTTGAAGTGTGCGGATTAAAGATTCTTAAAGCATTAAGTGAAACTTATGACCTGGGTAATTACGAATGCCATAGTTCTGCAAGTATGGGTGCGGTGCTCTTTGATAAAAATAATGACAGTATTGAGGAGTTGTTAAAGCAAGCAGATATTGCAATGTATGAGGCTAAAGATGCTGGTCGTAATACTTTGCGCTTTTTTGATCCGAAGATGCAGATGGAAATCGCTACTAGAGCCTCATTAGAGCGCGAATTGCGTATTGCGATTGAGCAAAATCAGTTCGAGCTTTTTTATCAGATGCAAGTGGATAAGCAGCATCAGATATTTGGAGCAGAAGTGCTGATTCGCTGGCATCATCCAAAGCGGGGGTTGGTGTCGCCAATAGACTTCATTCCATTAGCAGAAGAAACTGGTTTAATACTAGATATTGGGCAGTTAGTGCTAGATGCATCTTGTCTTCAGCTAAAAAAGTGGGAACTGGATCCGCAAAAAAATCAGCTGAAATTATCTGTTAACGTTAGTGCTAAACAGTTCCATCAAGACAATTTTGTGCAAAATGTAGAGTCAACAATTGCTCGGCACCAAATTAACCCCTCACTACTGAATCTAGAGCTTACTGAGAGCATGTTACTCGATGATGCTGATAATACAATTTCAAGCATGAATCAACTCAGAAAGATTGGCGTTCAGTTCGAACTAGATGATTTTGGTACTGGATATTCATCATTACAGTACCTAAAAAAACTACCTTTATATCAATTGAAAATTGATAGATCTTTTGTATGCGATATATCTGAGGATGCAAATGACAGAGCCTTGGTCACTACGATTATCAACATGTCCCATAGCTTAGGATTGAAAGTAATTGCAGAGGGAGTTGAAACGGCCGAGCAGCTGGACTTTCTAAAAGAGTATAGATGTGACCATTATCAAGGCTATTTCTTTAGCAAACCTTTACCGATTGCTGAATTTGAGGCGCAGTTGAAGTGAATATTTGATAGCACATTAATAAAACATTTTTAACAAATCAAGTGATATTAAGTATATTGGTATATTAATGTGCTAGTTTAAAATTTCTAATATTTAATGACTTTACCTTTCAAACAATCAAAATTAACTTTTAAAAATTTTCAGTAAAGTCACTGCAGGTGATGCCGAACCAATCTTTCGGTCTGTTTTGGCAGCCTCAATAACTTCAACAAGTTCGTCATACTTATCAGCCTGACGATCTTCTAAGTTAGTCATATTCATGGTCCAACGTGTAAAAGTACGAAATCTTGCTGGCGCGTCATAGATAATACGTGTATTTTTATGGCGAGGGTCTTTTTCAATTTTGTTGTAAAGTCTTTTTAAGGTCTCTGTAGGACCTTCCAACACTTGCAAAAACCAACCACCGTTATAAAACAAGCTACCTGTTACATCGATTGACTTATTGTTGTCTTGGGCTGATTTCAGTATTTCGTGCAAGTCAGAAGAGGACATTTTGCGTGTGGCCTGACTTATATATATCATTTGATTGATTGACATTGATTATCTCCAGAGATTTAAGTCAAAAGTAGTTATTTAAGAAAATACAAACTAATGACATACTTGAACATTTGTAGTTCAGTAGAAGTTTCACTAACTGTTAAAGTTGACTTAAACTTTTGAATTATTTTTAACACTGATTCAAATCACAACCGGCTTGCCAACCAGTTGCGGATTAAACAGACGCTTACAGCTCATATAGAAATTGTTCACGTCTATGAGTGCAATATGCACGACTATATGTTTTGGTGGTTGGCATGAAAAAAGACTTTAAATATGACTAATATCCACTGCATGAACAGTGATAGGGCTAAATTGGGACCAGCTCTGATTAAAATTTCATACATCTCATATTTTATAGCGGCACCAGACACTTAGACTTCCAATCCCCACCCATTCAACAACGTTATCCACAGAAATTGTGGAGCAGTTATTTATTCGAAGCGCCTGAAAGAACCAATGACAACACCCCACACTTCAAATTGCGTATCTTCAGTAATATCAATACTTGGGTAAGCTCCAGTTGAGTTTGCTGGTAACAAACGTACATTACTTTTTATGCTACAACTTAACATCTTGATTGTGAACTCACCATTGACTACTGCTAACACTATTGAGCCGTCCTTAGCTGTTTTCGAACGATCAACTACTGCTTTTTCGCTAGGTAAGAGGCCGACATCGACCATTGAGTAACCTTTGATGGTCACAAAAATGTAGCATCTTTTTGATCAATTAAGTAATCATTTGTATCCAACCTTTTATCTACGTACTCCTCTGCCGGAGAAGGAAAGCCCGCAGATACTTTGGATACAT
>NZ_DASWWA010000013.1:0-9112 GCF_036401095.1 Methylotenera sp. | reverse complement strand
ATGTATCCAAAGTATCTGCGGGCTTTCCTTCTCCGGCAGAGGAGTACGTAGATAAAAGGTTGGATACAAATGATTACTTAATTGATCAAAAAGATGCTACATTTTTGTGACCATCAAAGGTTACTCAATGGTCGATGTCGGTTTGTTACCTGATGACAAAGCTGTAGTGGATCGCTCAAGGACTGCCAGAGTAGGTGATATCGTACTTGCTGTCCTAAATGGTGAATTTACAATTAAAACATTAGGGAAACATACATCAGGTATGCCTAGGTTGTTACCAGCTAACAAAGACTTCAAGACAATCGAGATTACTGAAGAAATCCAATTTGAGGTATGGGGAGTAGTCATTGGATCCTTTCGGCGTTTCAAATAGTGGTTCAGCGAATGTCTTTAATCTTGATGAAACTTCAACTGAGCAATTGACTCCAATCCAGCAACTTATCGCCTTAACAACATAACAACTATTCATGTTACCAAGCTACGTATTACTAGACCTAGAAACGACAGGCGCTAGACCTCTCAAGGATCGAATCACTGAAATCGCATTGATTAAGTATGAAGGCGAGCAAGAAATGTCTCGTTGGCAAACACTAGTTAATCCAGAAGTTCCAATCTCCAGCTTTATCCAACAGCTCACCGGCATTAACAACGAAATGGTTGCGAATGCACCCACCTTTAAGCAAATTTCTGGAGAGCTGTTGGACTACCTAAACGGCACTGTACTATGTGCGCATAATGTCAGGTTTGATCATGGTTTTCTCAAGAATGAGTTTAAACGGATTGGCATCGATTTAAAGCAAAAGGTGCTTTGCACCGTTAAGCTCTCACGTAAGCTTTATCCGCAACATCGTAGTCATGGTTTGGACGCCATCATTGCCAGGCATGAACTCGTCTGTGAGTCCAGACATCGGGCGATGGGTGATGTAGAAATGATGGTAGGGTTCTTAAAGTCTGCACGTCAGGAATTGGGCGATGTTGTTATACGTAATACCGCAGAAGCGCTGCTCAAGGGCTCTAAAAGCTTGCCATCTCATATCGATGCGCAATTGATTGATGATTTACCAGAAACACCAGGCGTTTATCTGTTCTACGGCGATACCAGCCTTCCGTTGTATATCGGTAAAAGTATCAATATCCGCGAGCGTGTGTTATCTCATTTTAGTAGAGACCATGCATCTACCAAGGAGATGCGGATTAGCCAGGAAATCAAACATGTTGAGTGGATTGAAACTGCCGGAGGGTTCAGCGCATTACTACTTGAGTCGAAGCTAGTTAAGGAGCGCCAGCCCATCTACAATCGGCAACTAAGACGCGAAAGGCAGCTATGCTCATGGCGTATTGCTGAACACCCAACACAAGTTCCTATTGTCTCTTTAGTGCAAGTGGATGAGATAGATCCGGCTAACATGGGGCAACTGTTTGGAACGTTCAGGTCTAAACGACAGGCGACAGAAGTGCTGTATAAGATTGCTGAGCAACATCAGTTATGCCAGAAGGTATTAGGGCTTGAGTCCGGCAAGGGCGCCTGCTTTGCACACCAGTTAAAACGCTGCAAAGGGGTGTGTGCAGGTAAAGAAGCTTCAGAACTGCATTGCTTAAGGCTCACACAGGCAATGGCTGCGCATAAGATAAAGACATGGCCATTTAAAGGGAAAATAGGTATTCATGAGAAAAACCATTTTAATGACAAATCAGCCCTGCATCTATTTGAGCATTGGGTCTATTTAGGCTCTGTTGAGGATGAGTCTGCGTTAGATAAGATTGCAGAAGATAAATTGGAGTTGATATTCGACTTGGATACTTACAAGTTGTTACTGAAAGAGCTTGGTAAGCCCAAGGTTAAAATCATTGAGTTTGAATCAAGTCCGAGTTAATTGCAGATGTGGTTGCTAGGTGATGCTCGAAAGTTAAATATAATGAGAAAACAACTTCAATACTAAAAATATGACAAAACACTATCTTTCAGCAATGCCAAAATTGCTCGGCTACTGTGGCTTATTACCTTTTTTGGTTCCCACCGTATTTTTGTTTTTTGACTATGGCCATATTGATATGTGGCGTCATTTTTTATTGAGTTATGGTGCAATTATTCTGAGCTTCGTTGGCGCATTGCACTGGTCATTCGCAATGCTGCTGCATGAACTGCCGATAACCAAACAGCGCACATCATTTTTGTGGAGCGTAGTGCCATCCTTAATCGCGTGGATTTCGTTATCAATTCCAAAGAACTATGGATTTATGCTGCTTGCAGTGTTTTTTGCGGTGGCTCTGATACGTGATAGGCAACTATACAATCACGCTGAGTTGCCTTCCTGGTATATGCCGCTACGTAGGAATCTAACCTTGGTTGCAATGACTTGTTTGCTAATTGCTGCTTACTTAGGTAATGGAAGTAAGGTTGGTTATTTAATTTAATTAAAATTTAAATAACCAGGGTAATGAGTTCGTTGTAAGTTAGACAAATGTTCAGGTGAAAACTTCAGCGCCTGATTGCACCCTAAGACGCTTACTCCTGCCAACATTTATAGATGTAAAAAAGGGAGCCTAAGCTCCCTTTGTATTCGCATAATGAAATTATTTGTTCATTACGTACATTGTTACTTCAAAGCCGAAACGCATTTCAGTAGCTGCTGGTGTTGTCCACATAATAATCTCCTTATTTAGTTAAATTCAACGACTCGTTTGTTGATGTATGTATCTTACGCTGCATCAAAAAATCAACTCTATTGGTGTTCATGAATGCCGTATCAGTAAAATCATGAACCCGAATGCTTCACTGATTCTTGTTTGTTGTTACAATAATCAAAATGAACGCGTCAACCATTCCTGCCCAAACCCGTCATATCGCACTCATCGACGTGAACAACTTCTATGTGAGCTGTGAGCGTGTGTTTAATCCGCAGCTGGTTGGCAAGCCGATTGTGGTTCTTAGTAACAACGATGGTTGCGCTGTTGCACGTAGTAACGAAGTTAAAGCGATAGGTATATCAATGGGGGCGCCCTGGTTCAAGATGAAGGAACTAGCCAAACAGCATGGCATTATTGCGTTATCCAGCAACTATGCTCTGTATGCCGATATGAGTAATCGGGTCATGAATATTCTGAGACACTTCAGTCCTGATCAAGAAGTTTATTCGATTGATGAGTCTTTTTTAGACTTAACCGGATTTCATCACAATTGGATAGGACATACTGAATCGGGAGAAGCTTCTTTTTACGACGGTAAATTTCAGAATCGAAAAACGGCTAGCGGGGAGCGGTATAACCATAGTTTAAAAACAGCTGCTCATAACAAAATCCCTCTCGGCTCCAATGTGAAAGTTACGAACAAGAGTAATGGCAAGAGCGTTATTGTGAAAGTAAATGATCGTGGCCCGTTCGCAAAAGGTCGAGTCGTTGATCTTTCAAAATCTGCATTCAGTAGTATCGGCAACCCTTCTTCTGGCGTGATAAACGTCAGTATAGAAGTTGTTCAGTAGCACTTAACAATTTGTTCTGTGAATCGCCACCATCTTTGTAGAAGCTAATCAACCGTTTTTTTGAATTGATTTACTTCATTACTCAATAACTAACGGTAGCCCCATATCAATTCTAGCTAACCTCTGGGCTGTTTTTATCATGGATTCAGTGAAGTTCTCAATCTCAGTATCTGCCAGTGATATTTGCTTATATTTCTCTAAAGCTGGCTCAAACGATGCTTCTTGAACATAGGCGATCAATTGCATATAGCGATCACGTTGCTTGGTATTCGTGCTTTTAGTTTTCTCACAATGTAGGTTTTCCAGATGCATTGAGAAGTAGGCAATAAATTCAAGCTGAAAACTATTCTGTATGTTAATTTTGTCCATGTAGGCAAACCTTAAACTTTCTTACCTGAGTTTTCATGCAAAATATCATGGATGAGCTCCAGCCTTAAAACAGGACTGTCCAGTTGCATCAATCGCTGTTTTTGCAGCAAAGGTAAATCAAGTAACTCCACCCATCGATTGGCAACCCATGAAGCATCATGGAATTGATGCGGCTTAACCACAGGCATGTTTTCTGGTGAGGCTCCGTTGTCAGGTAAGGACTTCAACAAATTCTGGAGTGAGGTGGCTACGCTTTCTAAATCTTCAGGTATCGGAGAATTAAGGTCATTTGCAATGTCGTTCACTTGGCCAACTACTAAACCATCTGGCTGCTGTAAGTAAGAGTCAACTTTTACTCTATGTCTTCCGACGCAGCGAATTGTCATCAGGCCCACTGTCGTGACATCAGCATCTACTATGTCGACCAATGTACCTATGTTGGCAAATGGGAAGTAGCCCTCTGGGTAAGTTTCACCTTCTGGCATGACTGCAACAACAGCAAATGAGGATTTGTTCCTTAGGCAAGTGCGAACCATGTCTAGATATCTTGCTTCGAAGATGTTGAGTGGCAACAATCCTCCTGGGCAAACTACGACATTAAGCGGAAACAATGGAAGCGTGTAAGGTTTCATAAGGTGTAAGTATATGACAATTAGAATCACTCATACGTCACCATATAACTTTGCAACAGTGGTTTCTAGTATCAGCGATACACAACAAGAAAGCTTATTAGTGACTAATCTTTTCGTAGAAACTTACACACTTACACACTATCTTTTGGACTCATTGCATTAGGCATAAGAAACCGTTGAAGGTACCTTAGCGCGTACAGCCTTTCCACTTTGTATGGTTTTAATTGTGTTCCACAGCATAAGTATCATGCCTGATGCATACATTAAGCCTCCAAGCATGCGAATTACGTAGAATGGGTGCATTGCTTTAACAGACTCAACAAATGTGTAAGTTAATGTGCCGTCGTCATTCATTGCGCGCCACATTAGGCCAGCAGTAACGCCCGAGATCCACATTGCCGTGATATAAAGAACCACGCCGATCGTTGCCATCCAGAAGTGCAACTCAATCGCTTTCTTACTGTACATTTGTTTCAGTCCCCACAAGCGAGGTACCAAGAAGTAGAGTGCACCCATCGATACAAAACCAACCCAGCCTAAAGCGCCTGAGTGCACGTGACCAATTGTCCAGTCTGTGTAGTGTGAAAGTGAGTTAACAGTTTTAATCGCCATCATTGGACCCTCAAACGTACTCATGCCATAGAATGACAATGAAACAATCAGGAAGCGCAAGATAGGGTCATCGCGCAGTTTGTGCCAGGCCCCTGATAAAGTCATGAGGCCATTAATCATACCGCCCCAGCTTGGCGCTAATAGGATTAATGAAAGTACCATGCCTACTGATTGTGTCCAGTCAGGCAGAGAGGTGTAGTGTAGATGATGTGAGCCTGCCCACATGTAAGTGAAAATCAGACCCCAGAAGTGCACGATAGACAAGCGATATGAGTACACTGGGCGTTCAGCTTGTTTGGGAACAAAGTAGTACATCATCCCCAGAAAGCCTGCTGTTAACATAAAGCCAATTACGTTATGACCATACCACCATTGGATCATCGCATCTTGTACACCAGCGTAAGCTGAGTATGATTTCATCCACCCAGCTGGAATCTCCATGCTGTTTACAAAATGTAAAATCGCCAGAACAATGATGTAAGCGCCATAAAACCAGTTTGCTACATAAATATGTTTTACTTTTCTGGCTTTAATTGTGCCAAAAAATACCTTGGAATATAAAATCCAAACCACAAACAACAATATATCAATTGGCCACTCAAGTTCTGCATATTCTTTACCTGACGTATAACCTAAAGGTAACGATATTATCGCAGCAACAATTACTGCTTGATAACCCCAGAAAGTGTATCGAGCTAGTAGGGGGAATGCTAGTTTAGCTTGGCTGGTACGTTGCACGACATAGTACGAAGTAGCAAATAGTGCACAGCCGCCAAAGGCAAAAACCACCAAATTAATGTGCAATGGTCTTAATCTACCAAAACTTGTCCATGGTAAGCCTAAGTTTAATTCAGGATTTACAAGTTGGGCTGCAATTATCACGCCCATAAGCGTGCCGACAACTCCCCAAACTATCGCCATTATTGTGAAACGTCTAACAACATAATCATCATAAAACTCGGGGTGATTCAAATCAGCTGTTAGATTTGAAGTCGACGCGTTAACAGCAGGAGAGGGCGTTAATTTTGAAATTCTAATGTTCATTACTATTGTCTCAATCTAAAACTTATAATTTTCAGAAACTAGTTTTTAGAGAAAGTGGCCAATGTTTACTCATAACGGTAGTTATCAATTACACAATGTACTGGCGTTAAACATTATTGCTACTCACTAAATTAGAGTCAGTATGAGTTCTAAATTAGTCGATGGATAATGAATTTTAAAGAATTTTAAATTCAAAAAAATTGATATTAACTTGTCGTGTTTAGTTTGTCTTTTGAACACAAAAACAATACTATTAAGGCTATGTATGGTCTATTTGAGAATTAAATCCGAAAAATACAATGAGTGATTAATGAAAATTAATTTGATATAAAGATGGACATAAACTTAATTCGTACTTTTATTGAAATAACAAAAACCGGTAGCTTTATAAGTGCTGCAGAGCGGTTGTATGTTACCCAGACAACGGTAACATCTAGGATACAGACTTTAGAAGATCAGCTTAAATGCAGGCTATTTGTTCGTAATCGTAGTGGGGCAACACTTACTGAAAATGGTAAGCATTTTATAGCCCATGCTACCCAGTTGATACAGGTTTGGGAGGCAGCAAGAAGGGATTTACCATTACCTGAGGGTAATAAAGTTTCTATTAACATAGGCGGTGAGTTTAGCTTATGGAATCCATTGATGCTTGCCTGGCTAAATAAGCTCAGGGAGACTCAATCAGATGTGGCCATTAATGTTGAAGTTGGTGAGTCACATACTCTGCATCAAAAACTCGAACATGGTTTGATCGACATTATTTTGGTTCATCGCCCGGAGTATTGGGCAGGTATGCAAGTTGAACAGATTTTAGAAGAAAAGCTGGTAATGGTTCGCTGTCCATCCAAGCCAGAGCCTTATGTATATATCGACTGGGGTAAGGAGTTCCGGAAGCAGCACGATGCAGCTTTGCCTCATCTGGCCAAAACCAATCTGGTTATTAATTTTGGACCACTTGCATTGTTTTATTTACAAAACAATGGCGGCAGTGGCTATTTCAGGACTCGTGTCGTTCAAACTCCTTTGCAAGATGGCACGCTTGAGTTAGTACCTCAGGCGCCAGAGTTTTCGTATCCTGTTTACCTTATATACCCTCGTGATAAACACAATCTGGCAACATCCAGCACTTTAGCAACTTTAAGAGACACTATTAAAGATGAGATCAGCTGGTCACAGTATTAATTTGCATTCTGGCTTTATTAAGGGTGTCCGTAAGCTATAGTGTTTTCTGCGTCTCTATATTAATATTCACCAAAGATGACTGAGAAACATTAAAACCAAGAAAAAGCAAGGGATTCCAGCCATGTGCAACAAACATTCAATTATTAATATAGAGACCCATCGGTCTCTATATTAACTGTTAGGTGTCTATGGAAATTCGCACACTTCAAGAAACAGATAAAGCTCTTTACAGTGAGTTGTGGCGTAATGCGCTTTTGGAGCAAGACGAATTTTTCCGTATTTCTATTAAAGATGAACCATCCCCGCAAATTCAAACTAAATTCTCAAATGAAAGTTTTACCTTAGGCGCATTTATAAATGCCTGCCTTGTTGGAACTGTTAGTGTTGAGCGAGATTTAAGAACAAAGCTAAAGCACAAAGCACTTTTATTTCGTATGTTTGTTCATTCTTCGGCAGCAGGCAAGGGTGTTGGCAAGGCGTTGGTAAATGAAGCCATTTCACGAGCAAAGTCTATCCAAGGGTTAAGGCAGATATATCTCACAGTATTGGACGTGAACGAAAGGGCTATAAACCTTTACACCTCCGCTGGCTTTGAAACATTTGCTCATGAACCTGAGTCAGTAAAAATTAAAAACAAATTCATTGGTGAGCTACAAATGGTCTGTTTTGTAACAACACCTAACCCATCATTCAAGCGGGACGCCTAACGGCGCCCCTTAATTCAAACGTTAGGGGTAACATGTTTTTTCGTGTAATTGTCTTGTCCTTACTCTGCACCGCTACATCACTCGGTTATGCTAGCGAATCTGAATGTTCAAAACTTGCATCCAGAGTTGATAATGCAGAAGAAAACTATCGCCCTCCATTGGAAGCCAAAGTCATTGGAAATAGCAGGCTTTATTTTCATAACGCTCCGAGCAGCAAGTGCCAAGTGAAAGGAGTATTTGTAATTAAAGGTGATTCGCTTACCGTTTATAAATCTTACGATGGCTGGGTAAATGTTATGTTTATTGGCAAGGATGGAGAGGATTTCATCGGCTGGGTTCAAGAAAGTAAAATCAAGGTAATTGGTCAATATGGTCGCAACCCCTAACCCATCATTCAAGCGGGACGCCTAGCGGCGCCCCTTAATTCAAACGTTAGCCATATGAGTGCTTGGAAAATTAACACGCTCATGAATCAGCATTTTCCTGAGAGCGATTTTTCAAAACTTGCGTTAGTTAATATTGAAGGAAAACCTGAGGTGTTGGAGGCTATTCTAAAATTAAGCATAAACTCGGAAGAGTTGCTAATTTCTGTAAATCGCAAAGTTGGGGCTCGGTTATCGTTAAAAGACGCTGTAAATTTTATTCAATTCAGTATGGGCAAGGCTGAAATGAGAGTTAGTAATAGAGAGTTTACCCAATTCGTAATTGCTGCTCCAAATTGTACGGCTGTAGGCTTAAACTGAATCACCACTAGTTCACTATATGCTTTTGAGTCGCAATAATGGAAACAAAAAGAAGTGGAACTTGGATTGGCTGCAAGACTTATCCAGTTTCTTTATTTAAACAAGGATGGCTGAAACCTTAATTGGTTTCAGCCATCTTTTAGCTTATTGGGGGGAGTGATGATGGGGCCGAATAGTGGCAACAATACGGTAGTGGTTTATTTTTAAAGCCAAATTGTCATTGACCTAGTTTTGATTTGAAGTTTTTCTTGGCATGCTATTTCTAATCTAGATATGTTCGGAATAGTAAGGCTCGTAGTTTCTTTATATTTTTTAGCAAATTTTCTCACCCTGTTTTTTAAAAG
>NZ_DASWWA010000012.1:0-139245 GCF_036401095.1 Methylotenera sp. | reverse complement strand
GTTTGGAACCACCCCTTCCCATCTCGAACAGGGCCGTGAAACGAACCAGCGCCAATGATAGTATGCTCCTTGCATGCGAAAGTAGGTCACTGCCAAGCTATTTATACCAAAAACCCCATTACGAAAGTAGTGGGGTTTTTTACGTCGGTATGCAGCGTATGCCAGCCATCTTTAGCGCTAGCGTTGCGCTTTACCGATACGTCCTGGTTTCCATCCTTATTTACTCTGTAGCTTCTATCTCATGGTAACTATTACACTGCATTGCAGGATGATTCGTGCTAAAGGGGCGCTTCTACGCGGAGTAGGGGGGTGGCACTAAATACACACTTAGATCAAGTCATGATTGGCGAAGAGAGGCTTGATGCTGGGACCACTTCTATTGGCTTCGATGTTTATTATGCAGTGTCGCGAGTATTACATTTTAATTTTTATGCTATTTAACATGTGACTGAGTTCAGTAACTAACAGAGCTTCATTGCCAGTATTAAATAGGATCAGCTTTCGTAAGCTTGTGATGCTGTCTACATCCATCTGTAAAGACTCTAGGCCGATCAGGCTGCCTTCATGGTGCACAACTTTGCCTTGCATTGTAATTTTTTCACCATTGCCAAGAGTTAGTGTCATCAGGCAAATACGTAGCTGTATAAAGGCCGTAATGGGCTTGTCGGTTTCAACTAAAGCACCTTTTAGTGATATATCAAGCAAATGTGCAGTTTGAATATTCTCTAATAAGCGGATGTTGAGTTCAACTGTGGCATCGAAATGAATGCGTGCGTAATGCCTAGATTCATTGATAAGCATACATGCACCTCCAGTAATAACATATAAAAAACGAATCATCGCATCTACATTAATATACGCTTATTGCGGGTTTTACGCACATTTTATGATGTGCTTTCTATTGTTCGCACTGATAAATATCTTGTCGTTAATGGTGGTTAACATAAGCGAGCCTTGATGCTGAGTTATAAGTTGTCTGTTTGTTAACTTGATAAGATTGCGTTTTTAGTGAGTCCTGATTGGTCATCAATATGAGATTTATGCTCGATTATTTGTTCGGGTGCGCTTTAGTACAAGTTTGTTTAGGTCTGTTTAACACGCTTTTTTTAATTTTTTTGTTTTGGTTGGCTCACATTTTAATCTAGTGCATAATCTGTCGGGAATTGATCTGTTCTATTGTTTCTTGCTAATGTTATTTAAAATGCCATTTCCCCTTTATTTTATGATTTTGGCTGATGATAGCGTCATTTTTGAGTATTTTAATGAATATTAATTAACTCTTAACTCTTATACTAAATGTTGTGATTATGTATAAGATACATGTGCAAAATGCTTAAAAAGCACGACTAAACTTGACCAAAACCACTAAAAAAGCCACACTACTGTTTTATAAAAAATTAAATTACAACGCATTTTGAATGCGCGGTATTTCAGACACGCTGTATTTGTTTTTGCTTTATTAGTCGATTGATGATTACACCTGCGAGCGTAGGTGCAATACGGTTAAGTAAGTAGGCAACTACGGCTCACGGAGCTACAACTGAATGTCATTGAACACACCTTTGAATAATCCAGATATTGATAGTCAAGAAACTCAAGAGTGGCTTGATGCTTTAATGGCCGTTATTGAAAATGAGGGCACAGAGCGTGCGCATTTCTTACTTGAGGCGATGATTGATAAAGCACGCCGTTCAGGTAGTAACTTACCTTACAAAGCGACTACAGCGTACTTAAATACGATTCCTACTCATTTACAGGCTAAATTACCTGGTGACCCAGAAATGGAGCGCAGAGTGCGTGCTTTAGTACGCTGGAATGCAGTGATGACTGTGTTGCGTGCGAACGAGAAGTCACCGGGCGTAGGTGGTCATATTGCTAGCTTCCAATCTGCTGCGACACTTTATGACACCGGCTTTAACTATTTCTTCCGTGCGCCGAATGAAAATTTTGGCGGCGATTGCGTTTACTTCCAAGGCCACTCATCACCTGGTGTATATGCGCGTGCTTTCTTAGAAGGCCGTATTACCGAAGAGCAAATGGATAACTTCCGTCAAGAAACTGGCGGCAATGGTTTACCAAGCTACCCACATCCTTGGTTAATGCCAGATTTTTGGCAGTTTCCTACGGTTTCTATGGGTTTAGGCCCTTTAGCTGGTATTTATCAAGCACGTTTCCTTAAGTATATCCATGACCGTGGTATTGCTGATACTAGCGACCGTAAAGTATGGGTGTTCTGTGGTGATGGCGAGATGGATGAGCCTGAATCATTAGGTGCTATTTCATTAGCTAGCCGTGAGAAGCTAGATAACCTGATCTTTGTGATTAACTGTAACTTACAGCGCCTAGATGGCCCTGTGCGCGGTAACGGCAAAATCATCCAAGAGTTAGAGTCAGATTTCCGTGGCTCTGGCTGGAACGTATTGAAAGTGGTTTGGGGTTCTTACTGGGATCCTTTATTGGCGATGGATAAAGACGGCTTGCTGAAAAAACGCATGGAAGAGTGCGTGGACGGTGAGTACCAAAACTTTAAACAAAAAGGTGGCGCATACACACGTGAGCACTTCTTTGGTAAATATCCTGAACTGAAAGAAATGGTTGCTGCGATGAGTGACCAAGACATTTGGCGCTTAAACCGTGGTGGCCATGACCCACATAAAGTATTTGCTGCTTACAACTCTGCAGTAAACCACAAAGGTCAACCTACTGTAATTTTAGCTAAAACTGTTAAAGGTTACGGCATGGGCGATGCTGGTGAAGGTCAAAACACGACGCACCAACAAAAAAGCATGGATATTGAGTCACTTAAGAAATTTCGTGATCGCTTTGACTTGCCAATTACAGATGAGCAAGTTGAGAGCTTGAGTTTCTATAAACCTGCTGAAGACTCACCTGAAATGAAATACATGGCATCACGCCGTGAAGCAATGGGAGGATTTGTACCACAACGTCGTCGTAAAGGTAATGAACTTACCGTTCCTGCATTGTCTGCATTTGAAAATATGCTGACAGCTACTGGTGATCGTGAAATTTCAACCACCATGGCATTTGTACGTATCTTATCTACCTTAGTGCGTGATAAGCAGATTGGTAAATATGTAGTACCTATCGTGCCGGATGAAGCGCGTACTTTTGGTATGGAAGGGATGTTCCGCCAGTTAGGTATCTATGCGAGCCAAGGTCAGTTGTATGAGCCACAAGACTCAGACCAAGTGATGTACTACAAAGAATCAAAAGACGGTCAGATTCTAGAAGAGGGTATTAACGAAGCTGGTTCTTTCTCTAGCTGGCTAGCTGCGGCAACGTCATACTCTGTTACTGGCGTACAAATGATCCCGTTCTACATTTACTACTCTATGTTTGGTTTCCAACGTGTTGGTGACTTGGCTTGGATGGCAGGTGACTCTCGTGCGCGTGGTTTCTTGTTAGGTGCGACAGCTGGCCGTACTACATTGAACGGTGAAGGTTTACAGCATGAAGATGGTCATAGTCACTTGATGTCTGCGACTATTCCAAATTGTATTTCTTACGACCCGACCTTCTCTTATGAGTTGGCAGTGATCATTCAAGAAGGCTTGCGTCGTATGGTGCAAAATCAAGAAGATGTTTATTACTACATCACCTTGATGAATGAGAACTACAGCCACCCAGCAATGCCTGAAGGCAGCGCTGAAGGTATCCTTAAGGGCATGTATAGCTTTAGTAAATCAAAAGCTAAGGGTGAAAAAGTGCAGTTGATGGGTAGCGGTGTGATTCTGCGTGAAGTAATTGCAGCTGCTGAATTACTGGAAAAAGATTGGGGCATATCTGCTGATGTGTGGAGCGTACCTAGTTTTACTGAACTGCGTCGTGAAGGTTTGGAGTGTGACCGCTGGAATATGTTGAACCCAGAAAAAACGCAAAAAGTGAGCTATGTTGCTGCTAGCTTAAAAGATGCGCAAGGCCCTGTGATTGCCTCTACTGACTACATGAAGAGCTTTGCTGAGCAGATTCAACGTTTTGTACCAAACAAATTTGTAGCACTTGGTACGGATGGTTTTGGCCGTTCTGATAGCCGTGAAGCATTACGTGATTTCTTTGAAGTTAATCGCTACTATGTGGTTGTTGCCGCGCTAAAAGCATTAAGCGATGAGGGTAAATTGCCAGTTGCTAAAGTGGCTGAAGCCGTTAAAAAATACAGTTTGGATGCGAATAAGCCAAACCCAACGACAGTTTAAGGATACACATAGATGGCAGTTCAAGATATTTTTGTCCCGGATATCGGTAATTTCGATAGTGTGGATGTAATTGAAGTATTAATTAAAGCTGGCGATGTGATTGCTAAGGATGACTCGCTGATTACGGTGGAGTCTGATAAAGCCTCTATGGATATTCCTGCGCCGTTTGCTGGTGTTGTGAAAGAAGTAAAAATCAAGGTTGGTGATAAGGCTGCTCAAGGTACATTGTTAATCACAATGGACGTAAGTGATGCCGCGCCTGTTGCTGAGGCTAAACCAGTTGCAGCGCCTGCAGTTGTTGAGGCGCCGAAAGCGGTGATTCCTGAGCCGACTAGACCGGCGCCGGAGCCACCAAAACCAGTACAGCCAGCGCAGCAGCCAGTACCAGTGGCTGAGAGCATTGTTGTCGCATCAGGCAAGCTTTCACATGCGAGCCCATCAATCCGTAAGTTTGCGCGTGAATTAGGCGTCAACTTGGCATTGGTGACAGGAACCGGCGCTAAAAATCGCATTTTGCAAAGCGATGTACAAGCCTATGTGAAAGGTGAACTGGCAAAACCACGTACTGAAAACATGGCCGCTGGTGTTAACGGTTTAGCTACATTGCCAATGCCAGTCATTGACTTTAGCAAGTTTGGTGCGATTGAGACTAAATCTTTATCACGCATTAAGAAACTATCTGGCGCAAACCTACACCGCAACTGGGTCACTGCACCACATGTAACGCAGTTTGACGAGGCAGATATTACGGATCTGGAAGATTTCCGTAAGTCTATGCAAGCAGATGCTGAAAAACGTGGCGTGAAACTGACGATGTTGGCGTTTTTAATTAAAGCCTCAGTCAATGCATTAAAAGCTTATCCTAACTTTAATGCTTCACTTTCACCTGATGGTGATAACCTGATATTGAAAAACTACTTCAATATTGGTTTTGCCTGTGACACACCTGACGGTTTAGTGGTGCCAGTGGTGCGTGATGTGCATCAAAAAGACGTGCTGGATATTGCCCGTGATTTAATGGACTTATCTGCAAAAGCACGTGAGCGTAAGCTTAAAGTTGAAGAAATGCAGGGTGGTTGCTTCACTATCTCAAGCCTTGGTGGTATTGGCGGTACGATGTTTACTCCAATCATCAACTGTCCTGAGGTGGCGATTTTAGGTGTTTCACGTTCATCTATGCAGCCTGTATATAACAAAGATACCAATGGTTTTGAGCCACGCTTAATTTTACCGATGTCATTGTCATATGACCATCGCGTGATTGACGGTGCTGATGGCGCACGCTTTACTAGTCACATGCGTATGATGCTAAGTGATGTGCGTAGGTTATTGCTGTAATGTTCTGAGTATTTTTTGTATGCCTTACAATTGCTAAATTAACTAGCTTGTCATTTAGGCATTAGCTAAAAAGGGCTGATTTCTGTATATGCAGAATCAGCCCTTTTTATTTTTATCATGGCGATATTGATCGAAAATATAATTAAATACTCTATATTTGCACTGAGTAATTAATAATTTTTTACCTTTAAGATAGGTCGAAATCTAATTTATTGCTTTACGATTATCTATATGGGGATATAGACTAAAACAAAAGTTATTTTTAGATGTTGTAATCTTGAACTTAAGTGACTGATACCACGATAGTTTGTGGCTGCTTATCATAGTTGTAGATTTCTCAATGGATGTGCATTCTTAGTAATGAACTGGTAATCGAGAGGGTAATATGGAGTGGTTAGGTCAGACATTAGGGGGGCAGTCATTGCTCCCGCATGGGTATTGCCTCACATGGAACCCGTCCTTGCTATGGACTATGGTGGTTTCAGATGCAGTGATTGCACTATCTTACTTTTCAATTCCTTTTGCATTATGGTACTTTGCAAGAAAGCGCCCCGATATTCCATACCGATGGTTAATGGTGGTGTTTGGGATGTTTATTGTTGCTTGCGGTGTCACGCACATATTTGACATTGTAAATATATGGCAGCCTTCATACTGGGCGAGTGCTTATGCCAAAGCTTTTACCGGAGCTATCTCTTTTGCTACGGCTATTGCACTTTGGTGCATTATGCCTTTAGCACTTAGGGCGCCTTCTGCGCAGAACTTAAAAGTACTTAATCAAGAGTTGGCACGTTCACATGCTGAGCTAGAAACCCGTGTGGAGCAAAGAACCGCTGAGCTCACTTCTGCCTTAAATCAAAGCCATCGTTTGAGTGAGGCATTAGATCATATCCCAGCTTTTGTATACATTAAGGATACCAGCGGTAAATATGTTTATGCGAATCGCATGACCTTAGACTTTTTTAAGTGTTCTGCTAATGATTTGGTGCAGATAGATGAGAGCAAATATTTTTCCGCAAAAACACTTGCTAGGATTAAAGAGGTTGAAAAAAGAGTGCTAGAAGCTGGTGAGGATGCTCGCGAAGAGATAGAAGCAATTTCGGATGATGATGAAAAACGTACTTTTCTACAAATTAAAACACCTATTTATGAGAGTGCTGTGGACCGTAATATTGGGGGCCTATGTGGGATTTCTACAGATATCACCGACCTTAAAAATGCAGAAATATCTTTGCGTATTGCTGCTACTGCGTTTGAATCATCAGATGGCATTTTAATCACAGATGCAGATTGTGCAATTCTCCAAGTTAATCCTGCGTTTACTGCAATCACAGGCTATTCTGCAGAGGATGTCGTAGGTAAAAATCCTAATATATTAAGCTCCGGCCGCCATGACCGTCTGTTTTATCAGGCGCTGTGGGACAGGGTAAACACCACTGGTACATGGTGCGGGGAGATATGGAATAGACGCAAAAGTGGTGAAATCTATCCGGAGCGTATCACTATCTCTGAAGTGAAAGATAACGGCGGTAAAGTCACTAACTACGTTTCTGTATTTACAGATATTAGCGAGAGTAAGGCTTCATCGGAGCAGATTGAGCATTTGGCGTTTTATGACCCGCTCACTAACTTGCCTAACCGTTTGCTGTTGCTGGATCGCGTGCGTCAGGCATTTTCATCCAGTAGCCGTACTGGCAAAAAAGGGGCATTGTTATTTGTCGATTTGGACCACTTTAAAGTGCTCAACGACACCTTGGGGCATAGTACTGGCGATTTATTGTTGAAGCTGCAAGCAGAGCGTTTGAGCCATTGCGTGCGAGCAGGTGATACGGTGGCGCGTTTTGGCGGTGATGAGTTTGTTGTTGTGCTTGAGGATCTAGACCGTAACGCGACTGAGGCTGCGGCGATTGCTGAACAGATTGGCAATAAAATACTATCGACCTTACATGAGCCTTGCCTGTTTGGAACGCATCAATATCAAAGCACTTCTAGTATTGGCATCACTTTATTTAATGGTGACAAACATGAGATTGAAGACTTGCTGAAGCAGGCCGACATTTCTATGTATCAAGCGAAAAAAGCGGGTAGAAATACGCTGCGCTTCTTTGACCCTGCCATGCAGGAGAAACTCAGTGTACGTGCCAGTTTGGAAAGTGAGCTTAGGTATGCAATTGAGAAACATCAACTGGCACTTTATTACCAAGTACAGGTTGATGATAATCAGCGACTGGTTGGGGCTGAAGCTTTAATCCGTTGGATACACCCAGTACGCGGCATTGTGTCTCCGGTAGATTTTATCCCGATTGCAGAGGAGAGTTCGTTAATTCTAGATGTGGGGCATTGGGTAATTAATACTGCTTGCATGCAGTTAGCCGAGTGGGCT
This sequence comes from Methylotenera sp., assembly GCF_036401095.1. Lineage (GTDB taxonomy): Bacteria > Pseudomonadota > Gammaproteobacteria > Burkholderiales > Methylophilaceae > Methylotenera. The sequence goes on along the minus strand of NZ_DASWWA010000012.1, from coordinate 131,310 downwards.
AAAAATGCTGAGAAAAAACATTTAATGATTGCAGTGAATGTGAGTGCGCATCAGTTTAGGGCTCTGGATTTTGTGCAATCTGTTCATCAGGCTATTGATTTGCATAAGATTGACGCGTCACGCTTGAAGTTAGAGTTGACTGAGAGCGTAATTTTGGAAGAGGTTGATGAGGTAATTGCCAAAATGCATGCTCTAAAAGCACTGGGGGTTAGGTTGTCGCTAGATGACTTTGGTACAGGTTATTCTTCACTTTCTTATCTTAAAAAGCTACCGCTTGACCAGGTGAAGATTGACCAGAGTTTTGTACGAGATTTGGCCTATGATCCTAACGACGCCATCATGGTGAAGACCATTATCGACTTGGCGAATAACTTCCGTATCAATGTGATTGCAGAAGGCGTAGAAACAGAGCTTGAATTGGAGATTTTGAAAGATTATGGATGCAGACTTTATCAGGGCTATTTGTTTGGTAAACCTGTTCCTATTGAGCAGCTTCAGTTTTCTGTGATCTGAGCGTTTTTACAGCAATCCTCAACATGATCTCAACTGCACATGCTTATCGGCAGGTGCAGTTGAGTGTGCTCTGCTTGGCTAATTAAGTGTTAGCCATATCTACTTTTGTTTAGGTTGTCTGCCCGCTATCAACATAATACGGTTTCGATTTTGCTGTATCGCAGCAAGGTTATTGCATGTTAGTAGGCGATAAAATGAGAGGTTTGATGTTAAAATTGCAACAAATAACCAAAGTTTACAAAGGGTGTGCATGAGTAATTTAGTTGAAGTATTGGTGCCGGATATCGGTAACTTTGATAGTGTTGACGTGATTGAAGTGCTGGTTAAAGCTGGTGACACAATCGCTAAAGAAGACTCTTTGATTACCGTAGAGTCTGATAAAGCGTCTATGGATATTCCGTCTTCACATGCTGGTGTTGTAAAAGAAATTAAAGTTAAAGTGGGCGATAAGGTTGCTAAAGGCGCGCTGATTTTGTTAGTTGAGGCGGCTGAAGCCGTTGCCGCACCCGTTAAAGCTGAGGCTCCAGCACCTGCAGTGGCTGCGGTGGTAGCTCCAAGTGCAGCGCCGGTTGCAGCTGTTGCCGTTGGCGATACTGATATCAATACACAAGTGGTGGTGTTAGGTAGCGGCCCAGGCGGCTATACCGCAGCTTTCCGTGCGGCAGATTTAGGTAAGCAAGTAGTGTTAATTGAGCGCTACGCGACATTAGGCGGCGTTTGTCTGAATGTAGGGTGTATCCCATCTAAAGCTCTATTGCATACTGCAAAAGTGATTACTGAGGCAGAAGAGTCTAGCCATCATGGCGTAAAGTTTGGCGCGCCACAGGTGGATTTAGAGCAGCTGCGTAATTGGAAAGCCAATGACGTAGTTGGCAAATTGACTGGCGGCTTAGCAGCAATGGCTAAGCAACGTAATGTGACCGTAGTTCAAGGCGTGGGTAAGTTTACTAGCGCTAACCAAATTGCGGTAACTGCGGCCGATGGCAAAGTGACAACAGTTGGTTTTGAGAATGCGATTATTGCGGCAGGTTCACAAGCGACCAAATTCCCGGGTGTGGAAGCTGATGAGCGCATTATGGATTCAACTGGCGCCTTAGCGTTAGCGGATGTGCCTAAGCGTATGCTCGTGATAGGCGGCGGCATTATTGGCTTAGAGATGGGTACTGTATACGATGCCTTAGGCACCAAAGTGAGCGTGGTTGAGTTCACTGATGGCCTGGTTCAGGGTTGTGATCGTGATTTAGTACGCCCATTACAAAAACGTATGGAAAAACGTTTTGAAGCGATTATGCTCAATACCAAAGTGGCGAAGATGGAGCCTAAGGCTGACGGTATTCATGTGACCTTTGAAGGCGTGAACGGGAATGAAGATGCGCCGAAAGGTGTTGAAGTATATGACCGAGTACTGGTGTCGATTGGTCGCCGTCCGAATGGTAAAAATATCGGTGCGGAAAATGCAGGCGTGGCCGTAGATGACTATGGTTTTATAAATGTAGATAAACAAATGCGCACTAACGTGTCGCACATTTTTGCGATTGGCGATATTGTTGGTCAACCAATGTTGGCACACAAAGCAACTCATGAAGCTAAAGTAGCCGCTGAAGTGATTGCTGGTGAAAAAGTAGAGTTTGTTGCATCCGTGATTCCATCAGTTGCCTATACAGACCCTGAAGTAGCATGGGTGGGCGTAACCGAGACTGAAGCCAAAGCTAAAGGTATTGCCATCGAGAAAGCCAGCTTCCCGTGGGCTGCGAGTGGTCGAGCATTATCTATCGCACGTACTGAGGGCGCAACTAAGCTGATCTTTGATAAAGAAACTCATCGATTGATTGGTGCAGGTATTGTTGGTGTGAATGCTGGTGAGTTGCTGGCAGAAGCGGTGTTAGCAATTGAAATGGGCGCAGATGCACATGATTTAGGACTAACCATCCATGCACACCCAACTTTATCTGAAACCGTGTGTTTTGCGGCAGAGATGAAAGAGGGCACCATTACCGACCTTTACATCAAAAAACGCTAATTTCTTGATAGTGTAAATATTGAACTAGTCAGGCATGTGTAATGCTAGGCTAGTTCAAATTCAAAAAAGGCCAAGGCAATGAAGATGTTATTTCAATATGTTTTGCTAGCTCTGATGGTCAGTATGTTTAGTGGCTGTGCGTCGCTAACCAAAGAGGATTATCAACGGGTGCAAATTGAAACATATTCAAAAGACAATACGATGATTGCCAATGCTAAATGTCGCGCCAGAAATGAGCGTGGTGATTGGCTAACCTTTTCTTCAGGCCCGCTTACTGTACATCGCTCTGCTCAAAATCTATTGGTTACTTGTGAGAAAGATGGTGAGGCTACGGGTTATGCAACCCTAATTTCCCGCGTCAATGATGGTATGGTAGGTAACGTATTTTATGGCGGCGGCGTAGGGGCTATACTGGATGATTATAATGGTAATGGCTATAGCTACCCGGATTGGGTTCGTGTGGTGATGGGCGATAATCTGGTATTTGATCGCAAGGAAAATAAACGCGGCCAGGTAATGCTTGGTAAGCAGCCAGTAGAGCCGGCCATTGCCAGCGATAAAAAAACTGTTATCGATAATCTTTTATACTTGTTACCATGACCGATACCGCTCAAGCTGCCTTCCTGCAGCAATTACAACGCATTGTACCTACAGGCCGTGTCTATATCGACCCTGTAGATTGCTATGCCTACGCTTACGATAATTCCCGTAATTATCATAGCCCGATTGCTGTTGTTTTCCCGCTCACTATAGAAGAAGTACAAAGTGTCATCTTGCTTTGTAATGCGCATAAAGTGCCTGTGGTGCCACGTGGGCGTGGCACTGGCACCGCAGGTGGCAGTGTGCCTGAAATGGGCGGTGTTGCGCTGTCACTAGAGCGCATGGATAAAATTATTAGTATCGACCCGGATAATCGCATGGCGATTGTTGAGCCGGGCGTATTAAACCAAGTGCTGCAAGATGAAATTAAACCGGTTGGTTTCTTTTGGCCGCCAGACCCATCAAGCGCTGCTTATTGCAGCGTAGGTGGTAACTTGGCTACTTGTGCCGCGGGCCCACATGCAGTGAAATATGGCGTGGCGCGCGACCATATTCTTGGCTTAAAAGCTGTGACCGGCAAGGGTGAAATCATCAAAACTGGCTGTTACACCAGTAAGGGCGTAGTAGGTTACGACCTTACCCGTTTGTTGGTAGGCTCTGAAGGCACATTGGCGGTAATTTGTGAGGCAACGCTTAAACTGACGCCGCTACCTAAATTTACAGGTGGCATTACCGCAGAGTTTGTCGATACTGAAAGTTGCGCCAAAGCGATTGCCGCAATTATGGCGCAGCCTTACACTCCGAGTGCTTTGGAGTTTTTGGATAATGGCGCGCTTACACTGATTCGCAGCCGCCATCAAAACCTATTACCTGAAAATGCACGTGCTTATTTGATGATTGAAGTCGATGGCTCGCAGCAAGAGATTGCCGAAGCTACAGAGGCTATTTTGCAAGCATGCCAAGTGACGGGTTTGATCGAAGCTAAGCCGGCGCATGACACTAAAGCGTTATGGGCTGCACGCAAGGCATTATCACCGCTACTAAAAGACATTGCGCCTAAAAAGATTAATGAAGACATCGCAGTGCCGGTTTCTCATCTGCCGGCATTGCTGACTGGCCTAGAGCAGCTTGCTGCATTGCACCAAATTTCAAACGTAAATTTTGGCCACGCCGGTAATGGCAATATTCATGTGAATTTGCTGGTAAATCCAGATAATGCTGATGAAATGAAGCGTGCTTATCAGTGTTTAGATGAAGTATTTAGTTTGGTGCTGTCGCTACAGGGCACTTTGTCCGGTGAGCATGGCGTAGGCATGGCAAAGCGCCCATTTGTGCCACGTGAGATTGATGCAACCACAATAGGCGTGATGAAGTCGCTCAAGCTGACTTTTGACCCGAACAATGTGTTAAATCCGGGTAAACTGTTCCCAGCATAACTAATCTCACCTATGAGTTAAGGCCGGTGGGTAAGTGTAGGGTTAAATGTAGAGTTTAAGTTGCGCTGCAGCTAACTTCTTTAAGCTCCGCCGCTGGGAAGCTCGGTTTTAGTTTTTTGATCTCAGCTACTTCATTCTCGGTCAGATTTTTAAGTAGCAGGCTGGAGTAACTTTTGCCTTGGTTGCGTAACGACTTTTCTACGTTCTTAATCCCTTTTGCTTGTAGCTCTTTTTGTAAGTGAATAGCTAATTGCTCATCGCTAAAAATGCCAAATGAAATAGCATTTTTCCATTTAGGCTCTTGCACTACAAACACGTCGGTAATCCCCTGTGCCTTAAACTCAGCCGCTCTTTTTAGCGCCTCTGCGGTTGTTTTAAATGGCGGCCTGTATACCCAAAAGCGTTTAGACTCCTGTATGGGTTGTTCTTTCACGGTAGCTTGCAATGAAAGCTTACCTAGCTCACCTTGCGCGTGAGCTAGGTTGGCGTCTGAAAAAACACTCCATTCAAAACAAACATCCGCCACAGGTTCAGGTTTAACTTCAGCTACTTTTTGTTCTTTCTTGCTCAGCGCGTCAATTTGCTGCTGAGACAATACTTTGATTTTTTCCGGTGAAATTTCTGCCTGTTGCGTTTGGGCGGGCTTGGGTAACACTACATCGCGATTGAAGTAGCCAAACAAACCAATATTAATGATTGCGAATAGCCAAAAAAGGTATTTCATGACAATGTGCTTTATGAATTTTTGTTAATAACAGGCTGGGCCAGTAGATACAAGCCTTGCAGTACCAAGCTATCTACGATAGTAACAGTTTTTTTGCTGTGTTCAATCTTGCCGTATGCTGAATCTTGTTGCATAAAGGCTTGCTGAATCACGCCAGCATTGCCGCCGCTAATAATCAGTTTAGGCGCCGTGCTGTACTGCTCAGTTGCTTGCAACATCTGTGTAATTGCACCTAGGGTGGCATGAATGGCCCCGCTGTAGATGGCGTCACTCGTGTTATTGGCAAATGGCTTAATGGCAGCCTGCTGGTCAGCCAGTGCTACGGTTTTCGGTAACTGCGCGGTGGCTGCGCCTAAGCTTTTTTGCATTAGCTCTATGCCTGGCAATATCATGCCGCCAACAAACTCGCCGTATGGGTAGTCGGCATTTTCGCGGTGAATAATGGCATCTATGGTGGTAGCAGTGCCAGCATTAACCACTACGCAGCTTGCATGGTGTAAATGCCATGCCCCGATTAGCGCTGCCCAGCGGTCTGTGCCTAGTGACGCCGGAGTGGTGTAGCTGTTGACTACATCAGCGGCTTGCTTGCTGGCAATGACCCAAGTGGTGATGGCTTGGTATGAGGCGATGCGTTGTTGGAGCTGCGCCGCATGCTGTTCACCTGCAACGTTAGAAATTACGATTTGGGTACAGTTGAGCGTATCAGGCAGCAGTTTCGCGGTGGTAATCTCTGTGTTTAAGCATGCGTCTTGATGGCAGATATTACCGCTCGCATCAAACAATGCCCATTTTGTTTTTGTGTTGCCAGCGTCAATTGTTAATATCATTTTATGCACGCCAATGCGGTAGTTTGCCGCATTCCAGTAATGTGCCCAGTGCTGGCAATTGGCACAACTTCATCATAAGGGCGTGGTGATGCGGCATAGATGGCTAAAGAAAAATAATGATTGCGTACTATTCTAACACTAAGTTTTTTTACCTAAGCGTTTTAACATTAAGCGCTATGAGCTGGTGTGGCGCTGCGCAGGCTGATTTCACCAGACATCATTTTTTGTAGGCCGTTAGCTGTTTCTACAATTAAGGTGCCATTGTCGCTAATGTCCTGCACTACGCCAGTCACTTCGCTGCCATCCGGCATCAGCATACGCACCGGCTGCTGGTGGTAGGCGTGGTGTGCCGTCCACTCCTTGCGCAATGCATCAAGGCCAGATTGCTCAAAAGTGAGCAGCACCTCGGCTAGGTGTTTGAGCAGCGTTGCCATCAAGGCGTTTGGGTTAACGCTAGATGTAGTGGCGTGGTTTAGGTCAGTCACTGGCTGGTCAATTTTTTGCAGCAGGTGCTCGGGTAGGTGCAGGTTGATGCCTACGCCAATCACTGCCGTGCTGGGGCCTTCCATATCGCCTTGCAGTTCTATCAGTATGCCTGCCAGTTTTTGTTGGTTGAGCAGTATGTCGTTAGGCCATTTGAGTTGGGCTGCGGTAGCGCCAACCTCATGCAGGCCGCGAATCAGCGCAACTCCCACGGCTAAACTTAAGCCGGATAGTACGGCTGCGCCACACTGAAAGCGCCATAGCAGTGAAAAGGTCAAACTTGCCCCAAGGCTGGCTTGCCACTCGCGGCCACGTCGGCCACGGCCATTGGTTTGCAGGTTGGCAATCACACAGGTGCCATGCGTTTGTGCACTCATGTTTTGCATCAAGTAGCTATTGGTGGAGCCTATCGTGTCGAATACCTCTACATTCAGCCATGCCAGCTGCGGGCTCATATTGCTGATAATGGCTTGTTTATCCAGCAGGGTTAGCGCGTGTGCTAGCTTATAGCCGCGCCCACGCACGGAGAATATTTCAACGCCCAAGTTTTCTGCATGCTGCAATGCGTTCCAAACCGTAGCGCGGCTCACGTTAAAGTGCTGCGCAATGGCTTCGCCGGAGTGAAACTTGCCATCAGCAAGCAGTTTTAATATTGGGAAAGTCAGGCTGTTTGTCATAGGCTAAGTTTAGCATAGGCGTGTGGGTAAGCAGTATTGGCACATGCTTCCGCTACATTTTTTAAAGAACGGCGTAGATGTTGGCTGCTTGGCTTGGTTCAAGTAATCAATTTCTACAGGTACACATACAAGTAAGTAAGCTGGTGTAAAATAACGGCAACTTAAATTGAATTTGTTGCTATGTCATCTGAAAAAACACCAATCCCTGCTGCCTCTAATTTTATCCGTGCGATTATTGAGAAAGACCTCTCACAAAGTAAATATGCCACCAAAAAATGGGCTGGTAGCCCAGGCGATGCTGCGCATCAAGACACAGGCATTGTAGATGCGGCTAAAATTCGCACGCGCTTTCCGCCAGAGCCTAATGGCTATTTGCACATTGGGCATGCAAAATCTATTTTCTTAAACTTTGGCTTAGCGCGTGATTTTGACGGTATCTGTCATTTACGTTTTGATGACACCAACCCAGAAAAAGAAAGCCAAGAGTACGTAGATAGCATTTCAGATGCGGTGAAATGGCTAGGTTTTGGTTGGGATAACGCCAACGAAAGCAACCTGTATTTCGCCAGCAACTATTTTGATTTTATGTACCGTGCTGCTGAAAGCCTGATTGAGCATGGCCATGCCTACGTGGATGAACAAAGCGCAGATGAAATGCGCATTAATCGCGGCACGTTGACCGAAGCAGGTAAAGATTCACCTTTCCGTGGCCGCACTGTTGCCGAGAACTTAGCGCGCTTTCGTGAAATGCGCGATGGCAAGCATGCTGATGGCAGCATGGTACTACGCGCTAAAATCGATATGGCGTCACCTAACATCAATATGCGCGACCCTGCGATTTACCGCGTGCGTCGTGCGCGCCACCACAACACCGGTGACCAATGGTGCATCTACCCGATGTACACCTTTGCCCACCCGATTGAAGATGCATTAGAGCGCATTACCCATTCTATCTGCACGCTGGAGTTTGAAGACCAACGCCCATTTTACGATTGGCTGTTGGAGCGTTTGGCGGAAGCTGGTTTGCTAGCGCATCCATTGCCAAAACAATATGAATTTGCACGTTTAAACCTTACCTATGTGGTGCTTTCAAAACGTAAACTCATTCAATTGGTAGAAGAAAAACACGTAAACGGCTGGGATGACCCACGCTTACCAACCATTGCGGGTGCGCGCCGCCGTGGCTACACCGCTGCTGGCTTTAAACTATTTACTGACCGTATTGGCGTGAGTAAAGCTGACTCTTGGATCGAATACAGCATCCTTGAAGACTGCATGCGTGAAGTGCTCAATACCGATGCAGAGCGCCGCATTGCCGTGCTAGATCCAATCAAGTTAGTGATTGATAACTACCCAGAAGGCCAAAGTGAAGACTGCTTTGCCCCTAACCACCCACTCAAGCCAGAGCTGGGTAAACGTACTGTACAACTCACCAAAGAGCTTTGGATCGAGCGCGAAGACTTTATGGAAACGCCAAGCAAAGGCTTCTTCCGCCTAACGTCAGATGGCATGGTACGCCTGCGCTACGGCTATGTAGTGAAATGCACAGGCTGCGAAAAAGATGCAGATGGCAACGTGACAGTAGTGCATTGCGAATACCTACCAGACACTAAATCAGGCACACCGGGCTCAGACAGCGTAAAAGTAAAAGGCAATATCCACTGGGTAAGCGTAGCGCATGCTTACGAGGCCGAAGTACGTTTGTATGACCGCCTGTTTAAAGAAGCGCACCCGGGCGAAGGTGACCGTGACTTCTTGGATGATATTAACCAAAACTCAGTGCAAGTGATTACAACCCAACTAGAGTTGAGCCTGAAAGACGCAAAACCAGAAGAAAGCTTCCAGTTTGAGCGCCATGGTTATTTTGTCGCGGATAGAAAAGATAGTGTGGCAGGCAAGCCGGTGTTTAATAGAACGGTGACGTTGAAGGATGCTTGGCAGAAGTAATTTTCAGTTTAAGAAAGTTAAAAATGAGAAAATCTATATATCTTTTTTTATTTGGTCTTATCGTAGCGGGATGTTCTGCAACTCCAATTAAGCCGGAGCAAAAAGCTGGTTTACATAGCATTGCTGTAGTTTCACTTATGGGTAATGACTTAGAGTTTACAAAAGTAGGCTTTACTGTTTTCAATAATGATAGTTTTGTTCGTGACACATCAAGTTGGAACATAGATAGTAATGTTGAAAAACTAACAAAAGAGCAACTTCAAAAATCCTCTTCTGATTTTAAAATCATTGAAGTTCCATTTGATCGGGCAGAGTTGACTAAAATTTATAAACCAGCCGGTAGTTGGGGTGAGTATGCGAGCTTAGATCGCATCAAACCTGAACTAAAGAAAAAACTAGATCAAACTCCTGCTGATGCAGTGCTGGTAGTACATAGGCAAAATGGCCAAGATCCGATAGCAATGACTAATGTTCATTTGCAGGGCTATGGTGTCTTTTATCGAACTTTGCCTTTAGTTGATCCACTGGTGAAGCCGTATGCAATTTTTAGTATAGTTTTGTTAGATGGTAAGACACTAAAACCAATAGCTACAAAATATGTAAGGGGGGTATCCGTTGAGTTTGGTAAAACTAAAATATCTTGGGATGACGAACTTAAAAACCATCTGTCTGATGAATTGTTCTCAAGATTTGAGTCTTCTATCAATGTAGTAATAAAGGGTAATGTGGAGAGTGGGTTAAAAGAAATGGGCTTGTAGTTTTCCATAACTAGAACTCATTTATCATGTTGGATATATCTCAAGCCTACCGCCTCCTCAATCACGGCCCAACCGTACTGGTTACCACCGCTCACCGCAACCAACGCAACATCATGGCAGCGGCATGGAATATGCCGCTGGATTTTGACCCACCTAAAATCGCGATTGTGATTGATAAAAAAACTTACACGCGCGAGCTGATAGAAGCTTCCGGCAGCTTTGCCATTAATGTGCCATGTCGTGCGCAGGCGGAGATGGTAGTGCGAGTGGGCGCTAGCTCTGGACGTGAGTTGTTGGGGAAAGAGGCCGACAATAAGTTTGCCGTCTTTGATTTACCTACATTTGCCGCCAGCAAGATTGCCGCGCCATTAGTCACGGGCTGTGTGGCTTGGCTGGAGTGCAAGCTGATTGCCGAGCCGCATATTCAGGATACTTACGATTTGTTTTTAGCTGAGGTGGTTGCGGCGCATGCGGATGAGCGTGTGTTTAGCGATGGGCGCTGGCATTTTGAAGGGCCGAATGGTGAAAGTTACGATGAGTTGCGCACCATACACCATGTGGCGGGTGGTAACTTTATGGCGATAGGCGAGGCGTTTAAAGCATAAGCGCTTAATCCATAAGTGTTTAATACATGGGCACTTAATACATAAGTGCTTAAATATATGCACTTAAATATAAGTTAGGTTAATCAATGAAAAGACGGCGTAAACCTAAAAAGCATCTTTCTACAAAAATCGGTATGGCACCGGGCTCGCTAGTCTATGTGGGCAGCATGGATGCAGATGCCGCAGAAGTGGCAAAGCCTAGCGTGAGCGTGATGGCTTATGACGCCGCAGAGCTGACCGAGCAAGTGTTAAGTGCCGATGAACTCGCCAGCTTTAAATTGAGCGATTACACCAATGCCGGCAAGAAAGTTTGGCTGAATGTACATGGCGTGCATGATGCTGCGCTGATTAAGCAAATTGGGGATTTATTCCACTTACACCCTTTGGTGCAAGAGGATATTCTCAATACCGAGCAGCGCCCGAAAATAGATGAATTTGATGATTATGTGTTTATGGAAACGCGTTGTTTCAGGTACGACAAGCTTGCGATGGCGATGGATTCAGAGCAGGTGAGCTTTGTGTTAGGGCGAGATTACTTGCTGACGTTTCAAGAGCGTTCTACCGGTAATTTTGAGCCTGTGAGAACGCGTATGCGTGCAAGCCGTGCGCATATACGAGAGCTTGGCGTGGATTACTTAGCCTACGCGTTGCTAGATAGTGTGGTGGATAGATACTTTAGTGTACTGGAGGCAGTAGGCGATGCGAGTGAAGCGCTTGAAGAAGTGCTGCTGCACAAACCAACCAATACCGAGCTGCATGCAATTCATCAGCTTAAGCACGTGAGCATTGAGCTACGCCGCGCGGTGTGGCCTTTGCGTGAGGTGATTAACACCTTGAGCCGTAATGAAAATGATTTTTTCAAACCCACTACCATGCCGTATCTGCGCGATGTATACGACCATACCGTGAGTTTTATTGAGTCGCTAGAGTCTATCCGTGATGCATTAAGTGGCATGATGGATATTTACATGGCGAGCGTAAGCCAACGCGTTAATTTGGAAGTACGTGCTTTAACTGTGGTGGCAATGCTGTTTATGCCAGCAACGCTGATTGCCGGTATTTTTGGCATGAACTTTCATGAGATGCCATGGCTGGCAGATAAAGACGGCTTTTGGTGGGCAATGGGTTTAATGTTGAGTATTGCGCTGGTGATGCTCACCATCTTTTGGCGCCGGCAGTGGTTAACTAGCAAAACTTAGGTTTTTTGGTCAAGCCCATGTTTTTAGTTAAGCCTAGGCTTTCTAGTTAAATCCAAGCTTTCTAGCCAAACCCAGTGGTCAGTTAAGCTTTAAAGGCACGCTCAAGTCTTTAGCGCAGTTTTCGCTTTGGGTCTCTTACTCAAAAATATCTTGATTAATTTGCCTGACAGATTAGCGACTTAACACGCGCTAATCTGTTAAAATCTCGGTTTATTCTTGTCCTTGATATTTAGCTGAGTTTAATGAGCCAATCTAATCCAAACACACAAATGATCAGCCTGCGTGGCAGTGCTGCTTTATCACCTTTCAGAATTGAGAAAATTCAAAATAAACTGAATGAAATCTGTCCAAACATTGGGCATATTTACGCTGAGTTCTGGCATTTTGTATGGGTGGATGGTGCGTTGTCAGCCCAGCAAGAAAATACACTGAACCAGATTTTGACTTACGGCCCAAGTATGCAGGCTGAAGAGCCTAACGGCGAGTTTATTCTGGTGTTACCACGCGTAGGTACAATTTCCCCTTGGGCATCACGTGCTACCGATATCGTGCAGCACTGTGGTTTGCCTGAAGTGCAACGCGTAGAGCGCGGCATTGCTTACTATGTGCAAACTAAGGGCGGCCAGCCTTTAACTGCTGCTGAGCGTCAATTGCTGTTGCCATTGATTCATGATCGCATGACCGAGAGCGTATTCGCGAACAAGCAAGATGCTGGCAAATTATTCCATACCGATACACCTAAGCCATTAAGTACAATTGATGTATTGCAGGGCGGTAAAGCTGCGCTAAACCAAGCCAATAACGAAATGGGTTTGGCGCTATCACCAGACGAAGTAGATTATCTGTTTGATAACTACACAAGAATGCAACGTAACCCAACCGATGTTGAGTTAATGATGTTTGCGCAGGCAAACTCTGAGCATTGCCGCCATAAAATCTTTAATGCAGATTGGGTGATTGATGGCGAGCAACAAGAGTTCTCACTGTTTGGCATGATCCGCAATACGCACAAGCTGAACCCAGGTGCAACTGTGGTGGCTTATTCTGACAATGCTTCAATTGTGGCGGGTCAGCAAGCTAACGAGCCTACCAAGCGTTTTTACCCAGCAGAAAATGGCGCGTACCGCTTTATTGAAGAAGATATGCACTTCTTGATGAAAGTGGAAACCCATAACCACCCAACAGCTATCTCTCCATTTGCGGGTGCAGCGACTGGTGCTGGCGGTGAAATTCGTGATGAAGGCGCAACCGGCAGCGGCTCTAAACCTAAAGCAGGTTTAACTGGCTTCTCAGTATCTAACTTAAATATCCCTAACTTTACCCAGCCTTGGGAGTCAGAGGCTTACGGTAAACCTAACCGCATTGCTTCACCATTACAGATTATGGTGGACGGCCCATTAGGCGGCGCAGCTTATAACAACGAGTTTGGTCGCCCAAACATTACCGGTTATTTCCGTACCTTAGAAATTGAAGCACCTAGTGCAGCTGGTAGCACTGAAGTGCGTGGCTATCACAAGCCAATTATGTTGGCAGGCGGTATTGGTAATATCTCTGCGCAACACTCTAAAAAGAACCCAATCCCACCTGGTGCGGCATTGATTCAACTGGGTGGCCCAGCAATGCTGATTGGCTTGGGCGGTGGTGCGGCGTCTAGTATGGATACTGGCAGTAACGTAGAAAACTTGGACTTTGACTCTGTGCAACGTGGTAACCCAGAGCTAGAGCGCAGAGCGCAAGAAGTGATTGACCGCTGCTGGCAGCTGGGTGAAGACAACCCGATTTTAAGTATTCATGACGTAGGCGCGGGTGGTATTTCTAACGCGTTCCCAGAACTAGTGAATGATGCTGGCGTGGGCGCGATATTCCAATTGCGTGATGTAAACAACGAAGAGCCAGGCATGTCACCACGTGAACTCTGGAGCAACGAGGCGCAAGAGCGCTACGTAATGGCGATTGCACAAGAAGATTTACCGCGCTTTAAAGAGATTTGCGCGCGCGAGCGTTGCCCATACGCAGTGGTAGGTTATGCCACAGAAGAGCGCCACTTAACCGTGGCTGACAGTCATTTTGACAATAAGCCAGTGGATATGGATTTATCTGTATTGCTAGGTAAACCACCAAAAATGACGCGTGATGTGAAAAGCGCAGCGCCAGAATTAAAAGCATTTGATACAAGCAAAATTGATTTAAAAGACGCTGCCGCACGTGTATTACGTTTGCCGGGCGTAGCGGATAAAACATTCTTGATTACGATTGGCGACCGCTCAGTGACTGGTTTGGTTGCGCGTGAGCAAATGGTTGGCCCATGGCAAGTGCCGGTGGCTGACGTTGGTGTAACGTTGGCAGGCTATGAAACCTACCGTGGTGAAGCCTTTGCTATTGGTGAGAAAGCACCACTAGCATTAGTAAACGCACCGGCATCTGGTCGTATGGCGATTGGTGAGTCTATTACCAATATCGCAGCCAGCCTGATTGACGACATCAGCGATTTAAAACTTTCAGCAAACTGGATGGCGCCAGCTGGTCATGCGGGTGAAGATGCTGCATTGTTTGCAACGGTAAAAGCCGTGGGTATGGAGTTGTGCCCGCAACTAGGAGTAAGCATCCCAGTTGGTAAAGACTCCATGAGTATGAAAACCGTGTGGAATGATGACGGCGAGAATAAATCTGTAACCTCACCAATTTCATTGGTGGTGACAGCGTTTGCCGCAACGCCAGACGCACGTAAAACATTAACGCCACAGTTGCAAACTGGCGTTGCCTCACAATTGATTTTAATTGATTTGGGTGCTGGTAAAAACCGTATGGGCGGCTCAAGCTTAGCTCAGGTTTACGGTGAGGTAGGCAATGTTGCACCGGATGTAGATGATGCAAGCCAGCTTAAGCATTTCTTCAACACGATTCAGCAGTTGAATAAATCAGGCAAGATTCTGGCTTACCATGACCGTTCTGACGGAGGCTTGTTTACCACTTTAGTTGAGATGGCGTTTGCCGGACACTGCGGTTTAAATGCAGATGTATCCAGTTTGCCAGGTAACTTGGTAGAAGCGTTATACAACGAAGAGCTTGGTGCGGTGATTCAGGTGCGTGCAGAAGATGCGCAAGCAGTGGTTGCCCAGTTTAACGGCTTGGCACACGTGGTGGCAGAAGTAACAGCCGCTAACCAGATTGAAATCAAACAGCATGGCCACGTGGTGTTTGCTGATACGCGCGTTAACTTGCATCGTATGTGGTCTGAAACTACATACCATATGCAAAAACTACGTGATAACCCAGTAAGCGCTCAGCAAGAGTACGACAGATTGTTAAACGATGCTGACCGTGGTTTGTTTGCAGAATTAACATTTAACCCAAGTGAAAATATTGCTGCGCCATACATTGCAACCGGTGTGCGCCCTAAAATGGCTATCTTGCGTGAGCAAGGCGTAAACGGCCATGTGGAAATGGCAGCATCATTTGACCGTGCCGGTTTTGCCGCTTACGACGTACATATGAGCGATGTTATTAGCGGCCGTGTATCACTAAAAGACTTTGCCGGTGTGGTTGCCTGTGGTGGCTTCTCTTATGGTGACGTGCTTGGTGCAGGTGAGGGCTGGGCTAAATCTATTCTGTTTAACTCACGTGCGCGCGATGAGTTCTCTGCGTTCTTTGATCGCCAAGATAGCTTTGCGCTAGGTGTATGTAACGGCTGTCAAATGATGAGTAACCTACGCGAGTTGATTCCTGGTGCTGCACATTGGCCACATTTTGTGAAAAACAAATCAGAACAATTTGAAGCACGCCTCAGCATGGTTGAAGTTTTAGCGTCTCCATCTATTTTCTTTAATGGCATGGCCGGCAGCAAAATGCCAATTGCTGTGGCACATGGTGAAGGTTTTGCGGAATTTTCTCAGCCTAATGCTGTCAATGAACTGTTAGCACAAAAATTAGTGACGATGCGTTTCATTGACCATGCATCAACACCTACTGAAGTGTACCCGTTGAATCCTAACGGCTCACCGCAAGGGGTCACCGGATTAACCAGCACGGACGGGCGTTTTAGTATTATGATGCCACATCCTGAACGTGTGATTCGCAACGTGCAGAATACATGGCAACGTTGTGATGATGCTGAAGATAGTGCTTGGATTCGTATGTTCCGCAATGCAAGAAAATACATTGCTTAAATACGCGTTTGATTGCCAAGGCTCTGCTAATTGGGGCTCTGTTAATAATGCTTTAAATAGACTTTAAACCGAAACAGGTTTGGTCTGTACGGTTTTAATAGTGACAAAAATTTTAATAAATGACTTTGGAGAAATGCAGCATGAATTTTTTTAGAACACTTGTTTTAGCATTAGCCTTGTTTTACCCAATCGCATCCATGGCAGAACTGAGCGATGATGACCATATGCGCTATACCGAGGCTTTGCGTGATGGTAACGTGAAGTTAGTTAAAAAGTATCTGGATACTGATGCTAAACCAAATGACAAGTTTTTCGGCTGGTCTGCATTACAAATTGCTGCAACTAAAGGTCAGCTTAAAGTTGTTGAGTTGTTGATTGATCGTGGCGCTGACCTTAACTATCAACACCCAATCAGCAAAAACACCGCTTTTCATATGGCAGCGTTTGGTGGATATTCAGATGTGGTGAAATTGTTAGCGGCTAAAGGTGCTGACGTTAATATTAAAATGCGTGCTGATGTTTCTATTATTCGCGCTGTACGTGATGAAGGTAATACCAAAATGGTAGAACTGCTTACTTCACTTGGCGTGAAAGATGATGGCTGTTTAGAAGAAAAGTGTTTCTAATCACTTGAACTTGCTATCTCGGCACTGGTCATTATAGGCTGGTGCTATAGATAGCTTGGTAGTTGTAAGTTTGATTATTTGTAGTGGTGTTCCTAACAAAAAGATACAGAGCCCATGAAAACATTTATTCTAAATTTAATACTGATATCCTCAGTTGTTTTGCCCACACCGGGCAGGGCTGCTGAGGATTTTGTTTATGTAGAGCAGGGTTTGCATACTCGAACATTGGCAGCATCTTGTGCAGCGTGCCACGGCACCAATGGTAACGCGGTGAAAACCAATGCTGAGTTTGACGCAACCGTACTTGCGGGGCTAGATAAAGCTTATATAGAGCAACGCTTGCTTGATTTTCGTAAAGGCACGCGCCCAGCTACGGTGATGCACCGACATGCAAATGGCTTGACGCTAGATGAAATTAAGCAACTTGCAGATTATTTCTCACGCCAGAAACCTGAGAAACACACCATGCCAGAACCACAAAAACTAAAGGCGGTGCAGGATGAGTAACACAGCTGATTTTAATCGCCGTAATTTTATTAAGACTGTAGGCGTACTGGGTGCCTTGGCGGTTACCCCACATGCAGTCGCGATGGGTAAAAAGCCACCGATAGGCCGTGTGGTTGTGATTGGTGGTGGCTATGCCGGTACCAGTGCCGCTAAATATATTCGTATGTGGAGTATGGGCAGCATTGAGGTGGTGGTCATAGAGCCGTTACCACAGTTTGTGTCCTGTCCGCTGAGTAACTTAGTATTAGGTGGCAGCCAGCAGATAGGCGACCTGACCTTTGGCTATGATTTGCTGAAAAAACATCATGGCATACAGTGGGTGCAAGATACCGTCACCGCTGTGGATAGCGATGCTAAAAAAGTGATCATGCAGCGCGGCGAAATCAGTTACGACCGTTTAATCGTGGCGCCAGGCGTAGATTTTGTTTACGATCGTTTACCTCAGTTGCAAACCGCTGAAGCGCAAAAGCAGATTCCTCATGCCTGGAAAGCCGGCTGGCAAACCGTTAATTTGCGTCAGCAGTTAGAGGCAATGCCTGATGGTGGTGTATTTGTGATCACGATCCCTAAAGCGCCATACCGTTGCCCACCGGGACCTTATGAGCGCATTTGCCAAGTGGCTTATTATTTGAAAGCGCACAAGCCTAAAAGCAAGATTATTGTGCTGGATGCGAATGCTGAAATTACTTCTAAAAAAGGCCTGTTTACTAAAGTTTGGGCTAACAATTATGCCGGCATGATTGATTATCGCCCTGATAGTGCAATTGTGTCCGTAGATGTGCAAACTAAAACTGTGAGTACCGAGTTTGAGCGGGTCAAGGCTAATGTGTTGAATGTGATTCCTCCGCAACGTGCGGGTAAGCCAGCGCAGATGGCAAATTTGCTCGCGTCTGATTATCCGTGGTGCGAGGTTGATTTTTTAAGCTATGAGTCTAAGTTAGTACCTAATGTGCATGTGGTTGGCGATAGCGTTGCTTCAGGCTTGCCTAAGTCGGCACATATGGCAACGTCACAAGCCCGGGTTTGTGCGAGTGCGATTGTGGAGTTAATGCAGGGTAGAGGTCCCGACCCTGCACCGGTATTTGCCAACACCTGCTACAGCTTTGTTGATGACAAGCAGGCTATGCATGTAGCCAATGTGTATCGATACGATGCTGCAAAAAAAATCATGGTGTCAGCGGAAGGTGGCGGTGTTTCGCTCGCCCCTTCAGATAAAGAGGGCGCTTATGCCAAGGCTTGGGCACACAATATATGGTCTGATGTGCTGACTTAACTTGTGGGTTTTATCTGCGGTAAGAGAATGATATTTAATGCGAAGCATGTTTGGGAGTGCTTATTTTTACAGTTAAAAAATATATAGGATTGCTTGCTGCTTTAACGCTCTTGGCTGTGCAGCCAGCTTTCGCCGTTGATTTGGCCGATATTCGGTTGCCTGATAGCTTTAAAATTGAGATGTTTGCTGATTTTAATACCAAAAATGGTGCGCAGTTGTCTGCCCCTAGGATGATGGCGCTGGATGCAAAAGGTAATCTCTATGTATCTGCTGTCGGCAGTAATCGAGTGCTAATGCTGCCAGACCGTAATCGGGATGGCGTTGCCGATGAAGTGATTACAGTTGCTCAGAATCTAAATGCGCCTCAGGGGCTTGCATTTGTTGGTGATAGCTTGTTAATTGCCAATCAGGATGGTGTGGTGCGAGTGACGCTTGAGCGTGAGGGTTGGTCTAAACCGCAAGCCTTTATTAGCAATCTCCCTACTGGTGGGCATACACTTAAAAACATTAGGTTAGGGCCGGATAGTTTTTTGTATATCAACGTAGGCTCGAGTTGTAATGTTTGTATAGAAAATGAGCCGATGCGGGCGACTATGCTCAGATACACGATAGAGGGTAAGCCGGCAGGGGCATTAACTACTTTGGGTCGACACCAGCAGTCTGCCATATTTGCGCGTGGTTTACGTAACTCGCAGGGGTTTGCATGGCACCCGTCGACTGGTGCTATGTACGCTACCAATAATGGTGCGGATAACCGCAGTGGTACGCAAGGTGGGGCTGTGAATGATGAATTACCACCTGAGCATTTAAATAAGATTGAGGCAGGTAAGCACTATGGTTGGCCACATTGCTGGGGTGGCAATAAGGAAGTTGGTACGCAGTTTGAAGACCCAAACTTTAAGGGTGCCGCTGGTTTCTGCAATACCACGCAACCACCTGTTGTGAGCTTTAAAGCACATACCACACCTATTGGCATTAGCTTTTTAGACAAAACCAATTGGCCGTCAGCTTATAAAGCAGATGCTATTGTGGCGTTACATGGGTCATGGAACCGTAAACAGCCTGCTGGTTACCAGTTAGTTAGAGTAAAATTCAAGGCCAATGAGCCGCTGGCAGTGGAAGACTTTGCCACCGGGTGGCTGTCTAATCAACAAGTGTGGGGCAGGCCGGTCGATGTATTAGTCGGGGCAGATGGCGCGCTTTATGTGTCGGACGATAAGGCGAATATTATTTACCGCATTAGTTATAAAACGAAGTAGGAAAACTGGATGAAAATGAATGTAATTAAATTAATCGCGTTGTTAGCCATCGGCAGCAGCGTTAATGCTTATGCGGCAGAGCCGGCAGCTACTCAAGGCTCATCACAGTTGCTGATGTATATACAGCCTGTGGATTATAGCAACCCTATCAGGTTGTGGAGTCCGTATCAAGATTACTGGTTTTACCAAGGTCCAGTAGTGGAGAAGGTAGCGCTTTCAACTTTCACTAAGGCCTATGGTGATGTAGGTATGTGTGAAAGCAATCAATCTGGTAATGCCTTGGTATGGTTACAACCTAAATTATTTTATAACCCACAAGTACAATTGTTTTTTGGTGAAGTAACGGCTGACGTTTATAAAGGCGTGGGTGAACACATTGGTGAGTATGTTGGTAAGTCACAAGTGCGTGGTTTTTTAAACATGCACATGCAGGCCGAGGCTTCCATTGAAAAAGTATACGCTGGTGCGATAGCCGATGTAGTTGCTAAAATGCAGGCAGATAGCGCTTTACAGGCAAATATCAATAGCCACATTAACAATAAATCTCAGCAATATCAGACCGATAAATCGCCTTGCGCAATGGTAACGCTGTTCCCAACCAAAAAAATACGAGTAATGTCGTTTTAGCGTTCGTTTTTCTTTTCGCTAGTACTATTAATTATTAGTACTGCTAGTCATTTATATAATCTCTAGTTAGGGTTAAAAATGTTAATAAAATATACCAAAATTAGTTTGCTAATAGCAGCGGGCGCTTTAGTGCTAGGTTGCCAATCTACTCAGCCACATCAAGCAGCACCTGTGCACCAATCTGCCAATTTAAAGTATGTAGCTAAAAAAATTACAGGATTAAAAACACCTGAATCTGCTGTGCAGGCGAAGGATGGCAGAATATTTATTTCCGAAATTAATGAGTTTGGTAAAGATGGTGATGGGCGCATCAGTGTGGTAGATCCTCAAGGTAATGTCACCGTGTTTGCCAGCGATTTAGATGACCCTAAGGGCTTGGCAATTATTGGTGATTATTTATACGTAGCTGATAAAACCAAGATACTCAAGGTCAATGTCAAAACAACCAATCCCTCTGTAAGCATTTTTGTGCCGGCTGAGGCGTTTCCTGCAGTGCCGCTTTTCTTGAACGATCTGGAGGCAGACTTGCAAGGCAACTTGTATGTGAGCGACAGCGGTGATTTATTTAATACAGGCAAAGGCGGCGCGATTTATAAAATCAGCCCGCGTGGTGAAGTTAAATTGTTGATTAAAGACACTCAGGATGCACGTGTAAAAGCACCCAATGGCTTACTGGCAGACGATACTGGCAACAACCTGATTTATGTGGATTTTACTTCTGGCGTGCTATATAGCTTGAACACATCTACTGCAGAACTATCAGACCTAGCAGAAGGCTTTGGTGGCGGCGATGGCGTGGTGCATCACTCTAGCGGTGTGATGTTTGTGAGTGATTGGAAAAATGGCAAAGTTTTTAGCGTGAATTTAATGGGGGATGTGCATCTGCTCAAAGCCGGCTATCAGTCTGCGGCAGATATCGCGATTACCAAGGATGAGCGTTATTTATTGGTACCTGATATGAAGGCGGGTGAGTTGGACTTTATTCCCTTGGATCACGCTAAAGCAGCAGCAACATCGCATCATTACTAACAGGCCACAAGCCTCATGACCACAAGCTTTATGAACGGAACGTTTCAATGCAAGAGTTAAGGCAGGCGGCACTTAACTGCTTGGCTGAATGTCAGCTTATACACAAAACCAGCGCAGTTACCGCGCTGTATCAATCATGGCAGTTGGGCGCTTTAGAGTTGGATGCCGAGCGTGAGCTGATGTCCAGCCAGCCAATTCCGGGTCGTCCTGAGCGCCCAGTGTTGGTGTCTCCACTAGAGGTAGGTAAGCGCTCCATGCGCACCGCGGAGGGGCGCGCTGGATTGATTCACGCCTTGGCGCATATTGAGTTTAATGCGATCAATCTAGCTCTGGATGCAGTTTGGCGCTTTGCAGGTATGCCGCAGCAGTATTACGCAGATTGGTTAAAAGTGGCAGCTGAAGAAGCCTATCATTTTGGTTTGCTCAATGCACATCTGCAAACATTAGGTTACCAGTATGGCGATTTTACTGGCCATGACAGCCTGTGGGAAATGGTGGCACGCACGCAAGATGACGTGTTGGCAAGAATGGCATTGGTGCCGCGCACCATGGAGGCACGTGGCTTAGATGCCAGCCCATCGTTGAGAAATAAGTTTGCGCAAATTGGTGATATTGATATGGCGGGAATTCTGGATATTATCCTGCGCGACGAGATTGGCCATGTTGCGATAGGGAATGTTTGGTTTAATTGGCTGTGTAACAAACGTGAATTAGAGCCAATAGCCACTTATGCAACACTGGCGCAGCAGTACAGCGCACCAACTTTGCGTAAGCCTTTTAATTTAGAAGCTAGGCGCAAAGCTGGCTTTACCGAAGCCGAGCTGGCGCTGTTGTGATGTTTAGCTGGCGAATAAATTAATCACGCCGTCTAAGCCCATATAGTTAAGAGCATAGCTAGCCTGTGTCTGCACCACTGGTTTTGCATGGTAAGCAATCCCAACACCGGCTGCAGACATCATTTTAAGGTCATTTGCACCATCGCCAATCGCAATAGTTTGTGTTGCGCTTAGGCCTAAACGGTCACGCAGTTTCACTAACTCATCCGCCTTGGTTTGCGCGTCTACAATATTGCCTAAAATCTTACCAGTGAGCTTGCCATCAATAATTTCCAAGGTGTTGGCAACGGCGTAATCCAGCCCTAGCATCGCCTTGACGCGGTCTGCAAAGAAGTTAAAGCCACCAGATACCAATAGTGTGGTGATATTGTTCGCCTTGCAGTTATCTATCCACTGCTGTGCACCCGGGTTAAGTTGCAAGCGCTCGTTCAGCACGCGCATCAGGTCAGACTCTTGCAAGCCTTTGAGTAATGCCACACGCTCACGCAGGCTTTGTGCAAAATCTAACTCGCCTTGCATGGCACGCTCGGTAATGGCGGCCACTTGCGGTTTTAAGCCAACCATATCGGCAATTTCATCAATGCACTCAATGCTGATAAGCGTGGAATCCATATCCATCACGCACAAGCCATAATGTTGAATCAGCTGGTCGTTTTGTACATATGCGCAGTCTATTTTTTGCTCTGCACAAAACTGCTGAACGGATGGATTTATTTCAGACTGGTTGGCCAGGTAGTAGCCATGTTGCGCGATTTGAACAAATTGCACGCTAGAGGCGCAGAGTTGGTGAATATGAGCTAAATGTGCAAAAGTAATGGCCTTGCCTTGAACAACTAAACGCATAAGTAAACAATCTGAACGTAAAGTTTTATTATACACTCGACTATCCACTTCATTAATGGCATCAACTTACATTACTTTGCTAGCGCATTTCTCTGAATTGCGAGAAAATGTGCATAACCTTTAAATCGAGTTATTTTTATGAATTTGCATGAGTATCAAGCGAAAACGCTGCTTCAAAAATACGGCATTCCTGTGCCTCGCGGTCAAGTTGTTGCAGTTGCGAAAGAAACGGTAGGTGTCACTACTGAAATCGCCAGTGATGGCTGGGTAGTAAAAGCACAAGTACATGCCGGTGGCCGTGGTAAAGCAGGCGGCGTTAAAGTGGTGAAGTCTGCTGCTGAAGCACAGAACGTTGCGGGTGAGTTGTTAGGCAAAACGCTAGTTACTTATCAAAATGCGCCAGATGGGCAACCAGTAAATCAAGTGTTGGTTGAGGAAACACTGCCTATTGCACGCGAGCTTTATTTGTCTATGCTGGTAGATAGAACATTAGAGCGCGTGGTGGTGGTGGCGTCAGTGGCAGGTGGCATGGATATTGAAGAAATTGCGCACACTAGCCCAGAGAAAATCTTGCAAGAGGTCTGTGATCCACTCAATGGTCTAGTGGATTTCCAAGCACGTAATTTAGCGTTTAAGCTCGATTTAAGTGGTGATCAAATTGGGGCTTTCACCAAGCTGTTAAAAGGCCTGTATCGCTTGTTTAAAGACAATGATTTAGCCTTGTTGGAAATTAACCCATTAGTGGTGACGACTGACGGTAAACTGTATGCGCTAGATTGCAAAATGAGCGTAGATGACAATGCTTTGTATCGCCAAAAAGCGTTAGCTGAGCAACGCGATTGGAGCCAAGAAGACAGTAAAGAAGCTGTTGCGCACCATGCCGGCTTAAACTATATCGCGCTTAACGGCAATATCGGCTGTATGGTGAACGGTGCTGGCTTAGCAATGGCGACTATGGATTTGATTAAGTTGCATGGCGGCATGCCTGCAAACTTTTTGGATGTGGGTGGTGGTGCTACTGCCGAAACCGTGGCCAAGGCGTTCAAAATTATTTTGGCTGACAGCAATGTAAAAGCCATCTTGGTGAATATTTTCGGTGGCATTATGCGCTGCGATATTATCGCGGAGGGCATTATTACCGCGGTACGTGAAGTCGGTATGCAAATTCCTGTGATTGTGCGTTTAGAAGGTACGAATGTGGATTTAGGTAAAAAAATGTTACAAACAAGCGGGCTTAATATTATTTCGGCTGAAGGTTTAACTGATGCTGCACAGCAAGCAGTGAAGGCGGTGGTAGCATGAGTATCTTAGTCAATAAAAATACCAAAGTGCTATGCCAAGGCTTTACCGGTAAACAAGGTACATTCCACTCTGAACAGGCTCTGGCTTACGGCACGCAAATGGTGGGTGGTGTTACTCCAGGTAAGGGCGGGCAGTTACATTTGGGCCTACCAGTATTTAACACCATGCGTGATGCTGTGCGTACTACGGGCGCTAATGCTAGTGTTATTTATGTACCACCGGCATTTGCGGCGGACTCTATTTTAGAAGCTAGCGATGCAGGTATTGAGCTTATTATCTGTATTACTGAAGGTATCCCAGTTTTAGATATGCTGAATGTAAAAGCAGCATTGAAAGCTAATGGTACGCGTTTAATCGGGCCAAACTGCCCAGGCGTGATTACACCGGATGAATGCAAAATCGGCATTATGCCAGGTAGCATCCACTTGCGCGGCAAAGTGGGCGTGGTGTCACGTTCAGGTACGCTTACCTATGAGGCGGTGCATCAAACCACTGCATTGAACTTGGGTCAAAGCACTTGTGTGGGTATTGGTGGCGATCCTATCAAAGGGCTTAACTTTATTGAGTGCTTAGAGATGTTTGAAGCCGACCCTGAAACCGAAGCCATTATTATGGTGGGTGAAATCGGTGGCTCTGATGAAGAGGCCGCGGCCGAGTTTATTAAAAGCAATGTGCGTAAGCCAGTAGCTGCGTATATTGCAGGCCAAACTGCGCCAGCGGGTAAACGCATGGGTCATGCCGGTGCGATTATTTCTGGCGGTAGCGGTAAAGCAGCAGATAAGATTCGCGCCTTGGAAATTGCAGGTGCGGTAGTTGCAAGCTCACCTGCAGGTTTGGGTGAGGCTGTGCTGGCAGCGATGTGTCAGAAAAATCTTTAAGTTAAGAGAGCGATTACTTAGTGAAACCTATGCAAACATTGGCTATACGCTTATTTACCCTATTGCTCACAGGCTTGTTGGCACTGCCGCTGGCTTATGCAGCAGAGGATATTGCTTATTTGCTGACAGCAGCCTCAAAGGGTGATGTTGCCACGGTCAATGCGTTGCTGGCGAGTGGCGCTAATCCTAATATCAAAGACGAAGAGGGCATTACTGCTTTGATGTATGCCGCTCGTAAAGATAATGCGGATGTGGTTGCTGCGCTTGTTGCCAAAGGTGCCGATATTAACGCTAAGGACAACGATGCCTGGACTGCTTTAATGTATGCAGCGAAAAAGAATCACGTTGCTACAGTTAAAAAACTACTGGAGCTAGGTGCTAATTCGGCCGCAAGAGATGGCGCAGGCTGGAGTGCTTTTGGCTTAGCTGCTTCTTCTGGCTATTCTGCAACTGTAGCTTTGCTGGTTAAGTACGGTGCCGATGTCAATATTAAAAGCGATGATGGCAAAACGGTATTAATGCATGCGGCCAAAAGCGGTGATGTTGAAACAGTGCGAGTATTGTTGGAGAACAAAGCCGATGTCAGTATGCAAGATGGCTTTGGCGTTACTGCAATGATGATTGCTGCACGCGAAGGGCATGCTCCAGTCGTGGATTTTTTACTTAAACATGGCGCGCATGTAAATCAGAAAGATTCAACCAAGTGGACTGCGCTCACTTGGGCGGTTAAAAAGGCAAAAATTGAGGTGGTAAGAGTGTTGGTGATGGCTGGCGCCAATGTGAATAATCTTGATTCACAAGGTACCCCGTTGCTGCATATCGCAGTTGATAATGGTGATGCTGAAATGGTGAAATTGCTGCTTGATCATCAGGCAAAAGTGAAAGCTAAAGATCAGTATGGATTAACGGCTTTGGTGTACGCGCTTAAAGGGCAACATACTGAAATCGTTAAGTTGATTAAAGATGCTGGCGGTAGCTACTGATGCCTAGGCGATTTGTTTTTATCTAATTAAAGTAGTCATTCATCAATGAAAATTGCAATTGCGCAAATCAACTGTATTGTCGGAGATTTAGCCGGCAATGCAAAAAAAATCGTTTCTTATGCTGCTATGGCCAAAGAGCAGGGCGCAACTTTAGTGGTAACGCCCGAGCTTTCCTTATGTGGTTACTCTCCAGAAGATTTACTATTACGCCCAGACTTTCTGTTGGCCTGCGAGGATGTGCTTGCTGCACTTGCCAAGCAACTGCCGGACATTACAGTAATTGTGGGGCATCCGCATCAGCAAGGTGATCAGTGTTTTAACGCGGCCTCTATCTTGGAAGGTGGTAGCATTGTTGCCACTTATCATAAACAAGCATTGCCCAATTATGGCGTGTTTGATGAGAAGCGATATTTCACGCCTGGCTCAGAGCCTCTGGTGTTTAATCATTGCGGTGTTAAAGTCGGCCTTTTAATTTGTGCCGATGTGTGGGAACAAAAGCCAGCATTATTGGCGAAGGTGGCAGGCGCAGAGTTATTAATTGCAATGAATGGCTCACCCTACCACATGAAAAAACAAAGCACCCGATTTGAGGTGTTAAGACAACGTGCATTAGAAAATAACTTGCCAGTGGTTTATGTCAACATGGTTGGTGGCCAAGATGAGCTGGTGTTTGATGGCGCGTCTTTCGTATTAAATGCGCAGGGCGAGCTCGTTGCCGAGTTAGATGCATTTGAGTCCCAGCTTGAAGTGATTGAGTTTGAACATGCACAGCCCATCTATGGGGAAGTTACGCAAAGCCTGTCACTTGAAGCCATGGTGTATAACGCATTAAAATTAGGATTGGCCGATTATATTAATAAAAATGGGTTTCCGGGTGTGGTCATTGGCCTGTCCGGTGGCGTAGACTCTGCTTTAACCTTGGCGTTGGCGGTAGATGCTATAGGCGCAGATAAAGTGCATGCGGTGATGATGCCATCTGAGTTTACTGCCGATATGAGCGTGAATGATGCGCGCGAAATGGCTGACCTGGTAGGTGTAGAGTACAGCGAGATTGCAATTAAGCCACTGTACGATAATTATTTAAGCGTATTATCGCCGCAGTTTGGTGATATGCCGTTTGATGCTACAGAAGAGAACCTGCAGGCGCGTATACGTGGCATGCTGCTGATGGCAATATCCAATAAATTTGGCAGTATCGTGGTGACAACCGGCAATAAAAGTGAAATGGCCGTTGGCTACTGCACGCTGTATGGCGACATGGCAGGTGGGTTTGCTTTGTTGAAAGATGTGCCTAAAACCTTGGTTTATCGTTTATGTGCGTATCGTAATGAGCTCTCCAGAGTGATTCCTGAGCGTATCATTACACGCCCACCTTCTGCAGAGCTGAGGGCTAATCAGGTCGATCAGGATAGCTTGCCGCCTTATGACGTGTTAGATGGCATTATTGAAGCTTATGTCGAAGATGATTTGTCTCGAGCTGATATTGTTGCGCTAGGCTACCCGATTGCCGATATTAATCGGGTGATTGCGATGATTGATCGTAATGAGTATAAACGCAGGCAGTCGCCAGTGGGTGTGCGTATTACAGACAAAGGGTTTGGTAAGGACAGACGTTACCCGATCACTGCAAAGCTGAACGAATATTGGAAAACTAGATTAAACTAGGCTAATATGAAATCAGCATCGATTGATGTTGGTAGCGTCACTGAAGAATTTAAAGCAAATGCATCAAAGCAGTCGTCAATAAAATTATAAAAGTTAAATACTATTAGGAGTTTGCCGGTATGAAAAAAATCGAAGCGATTATTAAGCCATTCAAATTAGATGAAGTACGTGAAGCTTTATCTGAAATTGGTGTAAATGGTTTAACCGTGACAGAGGTTAAAGGCTTCGGTCGTCAAAAAGGACATACAGAGCTATACCGCGGTGCTGAGTATGTGGTTGATTTCCTGCCTAAGATTAAATTAGAGTTAGTAGTTGCTGATGCCATTGTTGAGTCTGCGGTTGATGCCATTATTAATGCTGCACATACTGGCAAAATCGGTGATGGTAAGATTTTTGTAAGTAACGTAGAGCAAGTGGTACGTATCAGAACTGGTGAAACAGGCGAGGCAGCTGTTTAGTACTAAGCTGGGCAATGTAGAGCGTGGGGGCATGTTTTGCTCTGGTTGCTAAGCTTGCCCTGCAATCTGGCACATCGTGTAATCGTTATTTGATTACTTTAGCCTTACTTACGCTCAACTGGTTTTATGCCTGTCATTTTTAAAACTATCCTGCTACTTACCATTTCTAACGTATTTATGACGTTTGCCTGGTATGCTCATTTAAAAAATCTCAATAATAAACCCTGGATCATTGCCGCACTGCTAAGCTGGGGTGTTGCACTGTTGGAGTATTTATTTCAGGTACCGGCAAACCGCATTGGTTTCACCCTGATGTCACTCGCGCAGCTGAAGATACTGCAAGAGGTAATTACATTAGCGGTATTCGTCCCATTTGCGGTTTTCTATATGCAGCAGCCGATGAAGCTTGATTTCTTATGGGCTGGGCTTTGTTTGATGGGGGCAGTTTATTTCATGTTTCGGGCATGATATGGACTTTATGCTAAATATGCCGTCTAAACATGTCATTGCTTTTAGCCAATCAATGTGAGCGCTTGGCGTTTAGCCAGTCTATTACCCCGAGTCCTGCACTGCGGCCAGATGCAAAACACGCCGTTAGCAGGTAGCCGCCAGTAGGCGCTTCCCAGTCCAGCATTTCTCCGGCACAGAACACACCAGGCAAGTTCTTTATCATCAGCTGTTCGTTTAAGCCTTCAAAATCAACCCCACCAGCACTACTAATCGCTTCATCAATTGGGCGTGCTGAGGTTAGCCTGAGCGGCAGCGTTTTAATGGCGTTACTAAGCTTAACAGGGTCTGTATAGTCTTGCGCCGATACTAACTCACGCAATAAACCAGCCTTGATACCTTTGATGCCAAGTCGGCTTTGGAGGTGGCTAGATAGCGAGCGTGAGCCGCGCGGGTGACTTACGTTAGCAAGCACCTGATCCAGTGATATGTCAGGTAATAAATCTAAATGGATGGTGGCTTCACCGCAGGTGTCTATCATGTTACGGATATTGGCAGAAAGTGCATAAATCAAGCCGCCTTCTATCCCATTTTCCGTAATCATGCATTCGCCTTGCTTGCGCTGGGTCTGATCATCTTTATCTAGCATTGATATTGCGATAGTCTTAAGCGGAGAGCCAGCGAAGCGAGAGGTGAAGTGCTCGCTCCAATCTGTGTTAAAGCCACAATTGGCTGGCTTTAATGGAGATACGGCTATGCCATGATTGCTAAATAAATTAACCCAAGCGCCATCGGAGCCTAGTCGTGCCCAACTGCCGCCACCTAGGGCAAATATAACTGCATCCGCCTCACAGGTAACGCTTCCGTCAGGCGTGCTGAACTTTAGTTTGCCATTGTCCCAGCCTGTCCAGCGGTGACGCATATGAAAATTAACCCCAGCCTCACGTAGGCGATGTAACCATGCACGTAATAGCGGTGCGGCTTTCATTTCTGTTGGAAATACGCGCCCAGAAGTACCGACAAAAGTATTAATGCCCAGTGCGTGTATCCATTCACGCAGCGCTTGTGGGCTCATTGCATCTAATAGAGGGGCAATTGGTGCTTGGCGCGCGCCATAACGTGAGAGAAACGGTACTGGCGCCTCAGAATGAGTGATGTTCATACCACCTTTGCCTGCCATCAGGAATTTTCGGCCTACGCTTGGCATTGCATCGTATAAATCTACATGGATGCCCGCTAAGCTTAAAGTTTCAGCTGCCATCAGCCCAGCAGGGCCGCCGCCGATAATGGCAACTTTAGGCGACTTTACAATTTTAGATGGATTTTTCACGACTCAATGCAGCTGAAGGTTAGGCTAAATGGCTAATTTCACATTGTAAGCTTGTTTAGTTTTATGGGGTGTGAGTTTCTCAATCAGCTATCAATAGGATGACTGATTGAGAGTGTAGCTGTTTTTAAGCCAAAGCTGAGAGAGCAAGCAGGGTTAGTACCCTAGCAAGCGTGCGCTTTGGTAGAAGATAAAGCTAATCACCCATGCCAGACCTAAAGACCATGCAATTGATAGCCACATAAATGCGGTGCTTTTCGATTCATTTTTAATCGTGGCAATCGTAGATAGGCATGGTGTGTAAATCAAAGTGAATAGCATAAAGCTTAATGCTTGTACCCAGTCGATTTGCGTTGCCATTTGCGCCATGAGTGCATCGCCTTGCAGGCCGTAAATGACTGCCAGTGCACCCACCACAATTTCTTTAGCCACAAAGCCAAAAATTAAGGCAATGGCAAGCTCGTGATTAATGCCGATAGGGTCTAGTATCGGCGTGAAGAATACACCGATTTGCCCTGCGTAGGTGTCGATGCTTGCAGGAGCTACATTGCTTGGGAAGTTGGTCAATAGCCATACTAGCACTACGCCCAGTACAATAAACTTGCTTGCACGGTTTAAAAAGTGTTTTACCTCGTGCCAGCCGCGCAACACAATCTGACGCGGGGTAGGGAAGCGATAAGGCGGTAACTCTAAAATAAACGGCTCGGTATTTTTATATTGGTTTTGAAATAAGAGCGCAGTTAAAAACATGGTGAAAAAGCTCATCACGTATAGCGAGAATAAGATTAACGGTGCTTGGCTAGGGCTGAACAGCGCTGCAATCATAAAGATAAACACTTGCATTCTGGCTGAGCATAATGACAGCGGTATAACCAGCATAGTGAGTAGGCGCATGCTGCGTGAGCGCATAATACGCGTACCCATAATGGCTGGCACGTTACAGCCAAAGCCCATCAGCATCATGACAAAGCTGCGCCCGTCCAGCCCCATTTTTGCCATGATGGCATCCATAAGAAACGCTGCACGAGATAGATAGCCGCTGTCTTCTACCATCGACATGACTAAGAAAAATAAGATAATAATAGGTACAAATGCGGCAACAGTGGCTACGCCATTGTAAATACCATCTAGCATCAGACCGCTTAACCATGTAGGTGCATTGGTAAATAGTGGGTTAAGCAACTCAGTGCGTAGTAGGTCTAATAGCCATGCTAAGCCGTCCTGTATCGGCGCACCCACTGCAAAGATAAATTGAAACAGTAAAAACATTGCAGCAAAAAATAGCGGTAAACCCAACCATTTGTGCAATAACACTTTGTCTATTTTATCGGTCACATCGTCCGTAAGCGTGGTGGGAATCTGTACATGGTGCTGAATCAGCTCATGCATCTCATCCTCAATCTCATGCTCTTCTTTTAGCATCAGGCTGATGCTTTGCGGGTTAGTTGTAGTGTCTTGCTGATTAATAATGGCAGTTGCGGCAGCTAAGGCTTTTGGCAGGCCGTCGCCATATTTTGCACTAATCTGAATAACAGGTAAGCCTAAGGTCTGACTTAAGCCATCTGCATCAATAGTAATTCCTGCGCGTTTTGCCTCGTCAGCCATGTTGAGCGCAAGCACAATAGGAAAGCCCAGTTTTTTAATTTGTAGCAGTAGCGATAGCTGGCGGTCAATTTGCGTACTATTGAGTAGTACCACCAGTAAGTTGACTGGGTTGTTAGTGATGAAATGTCTAACGACTTGTTCATCCTCTGAGAAACCATGCAGGTCATAAATACCTGGTAAATCAATTAGCTCTACAATATTGCCACCGAGCAGAATTTTGGCACTTAGCAAATCGACTGTAATGCCTGGCCAGTTGCCTACGCGCGCAGAGGCACCGCTAATGCGATTGAATAGCGTGGATTTTCCAGTATTTGGCATACCGAGTAACGCAATACGCTTCATTTAATTAACTTTATATTGCGTTGATTTGAATACGGTCAGCTTCAGTGACACGCAGAATGACATCTGTTGTGCCAAGGCGCACATGGATCGGGCCGTTAAAACTGGCGCGGCGCATAATGCTTAAAGGCTTGCCTACGCGAAATCCCAGCGCCGTGAGGCGGTGAAACAAAGAGTCTTCAGCTTCTATCGCTGAGATAACCGCACGTTGACCAGCTTTTAATTGTGATAAAAATTGCATATAGATTAAAGGATGCATTTTACAGATGATAACAATTCTTATTATCGCATAATTTAAAAGAAAGTGCAGGCAGTCGTCGAAAAATAACGCCTAGTGAACAATAACTTTTAGTACAGATGGCGGCAGTTACAGATGAAAAAGGCCCCATTACTGGAGCCTTTTTTACAGCCTTTTAATTACTTGCTAATGTCGATTTTCGCTTTAGCGCGTAAGTCGCTCATTAGTTTTTCTAGATTACGTTGTTGCAGATTCTTTTGTAAGCCATCTTTTAGTTTCTCGTAAGGCAGTGGCTGCGCAGGGCGTGTGTCTACAAGTTTAATTACATGCCAGCCGAATTGGGTTTGCACAGGGCTATTTGATGTTGCGCCTTTTTGTAGGTTAGCTACTACATCGCTAAATGGTTTTACCATTGTCGCTGGTGAGAACCAGCCTAAATCGCCGCCTTTTTCTTTAGAGCCAGGATCTAATGATTTTTCTTTGGCAAGTTTTGCAAAATCGCCACTTTTGCCTAGTTGGGCAATGATGTCTTTAGCTTCTGCCTCGGTTTTAACTAAAATATGGCGCGCGCTGTATTCTTTGTCGCCGTATGCGGTTTTGTATTTCTCGTAAGCAGCTTTTGTATCTGCATCTGAAACCGGATGTTTTTTAACGTAGTCTTGCAGGAAAACGCTAGTTAGTAGTTTGCGGCTGCCTAGTTCCTCACGTGCTTGGAAGTCAGGTTGTTTATCCAGGCCTAATTTTTGCGCTTCTTGGTACACCAACTCGGAGCTGACAAGCTCATCAATAATTGCTGCTTTGGTGTTGGCATCAATTTTTTGGCCGTTAGCAGTCACATCTTTGACGATTACATCATAGAGTGATTGTTTCACAGGCTTGCCATTCACTGTTGCTAGCGCATCAGCGGCAAATGCTGATGGAGTCATCGATAAAATAGCAACGGCAATTAATGTTTGTGTGAATTTCATTAGTAAAACATCCTTAAGTATTAAATTTAGGTAATAAATTTGTGACGTATTTTAAACTTCATCTGTTGCAATTGCATGAATGCTGAGTGCGTGAATCTTATGTGGCATTAAATCTGCCAGCGCCTGATACACAAGGCGATGACGCATTATCTGTGATTTGCCGCAAAAATGCGAGCTAGTGATATTGAGCTTGTAATGCCCGCCACCGCCATTACCTTGGTGGCCTGCATGTAGCGCGCTTTCGTCTATTAAATCCAGTGCGATCGGGTCTAACGCCTGTAAACGTGTTTTGATTTGGTCAATCATTTTTAGATTATTAATGCTCAGTAAGTGCTACTTAGGGTAGTGTTTTTCTAAAAGGTTTCACTGTCACTTGATGATAAACACCAGCGGTGACAAATGGGTCTTTGTTTGCCCAAGTGGTAGCTTCTTCTAGGCTTGTAAATTCGGCCACAATTAAACTGCCTGAGAACCCTGCTGGGCCGGGGTCTTCACTGTCTATGCTTGGGAACGGGCCCGCAAGCAGGAGGCGGCCTGCATTTTGCAAGTCTTGCAGGCGACTTAGGTGTTCGGGTCGTGCTGCTAAACGTTTTTCTAAGCTGTTAGGTGTATCTTCGGCCATGATTGCGTACCACATTATTGAGCATCCCCTTTATCGTCTTCTTTTGGTAGGTATTTACTGATCATAATGGTTTGCAAAATAATAAAGCCAAACATAATGCCGGTAATGCCGAACAGCTTGAAGTTTACCCAAGTATCTTGTGAGTAGTTAAACGCCACATAAAGGTTGATAAAGCCTAGAGCGGTGAACAGTAAAGCCCAGGCAACGTTAAGGGCAGACCAAACGTTATCCGGCAACTTAACCTGTTTTTCCATGAGGCTGCGCATTGGATTTTTCTTAAAAAAGAGCTGGGAACTCAGCAAGCCCGCTGCAAATAGCCAGTATAAAATACTGGGCTTCCATTGTATAAAGGTTGGATCTTTAAGTAATAAAGTAGCGCCGCCAAACACGGTGATAATTACGCCGCTGATTAACAGCATTTTTTCAACCACGCCATGTTTGATTTTGACATAAACAATCTGCGCGATTGTGGCAACGATGGCCACGGCGGTTGCGGTGAAAATACCAAAAAATTTGAAAGCAACAAAAAACAAAATAACGGGGAACAAATCAAACAGAAACTTCATATTCACTCTTTGTAAATAAAAACTTACGGCCTACAGGCGCCAAACAATTCTTTGGCTCGATGTGCTATTTTGCTATTATAGTTACTCGCCTGCAAGGCGTAATTTTAGTTGATGTGAAATACATGATTAGTTTAATCAGGTGTTTTCTTAGGGGTTGAACTGGCGCAAGCTGTTAATGACCAATGGTTTAATGATAGATTTACATTCACACTCCAATATTTCTGATGGTTTACTTTCTCCAACCGAGCTTGTTGCACATGCGGCGCAGCATGGGGTGAGTGTGCTTGCGCTGACTGACCATGATGATATAAGCGGCTTGCCTGAAGCAAAGCAAGCGGCTAGCTTGCATGGTATTCAATTAATCCACGGTGTGGAAATTTCAGTGACTTGGAAAAAACGCACTTTGCATATCGTCGGTTTAAATGTCGATGTGGAGAATGAGGTGCTCAAGACTGGATTGGCTGCAGTGCGGCAAGGCCGCTTAGAGAGAGCCAAGCAGATGGCGGCCGGGTTAGAGAAATCTGGTATTCATGGCAGCTTTGAGTGGGCTTCTGCCAAAGCGGGGCAAAGTATATTGACGCGTATGCATTTTGCACGGTTTCTGGTGGAGCATCAGTATGCCAAAGATACAAAATCAGTATTTAAAAAATTTCTAGTCAAAGGTAAGCCTGGTTTTGTTGATCATCAATGGATGGATTTGGAGTCAGCCGTGAGTTTGATTGTGAATAGCGGTGGCGAGGCGGTTTTGGCGCATCCTGGGCGTTATGATATACGCCGTACCAATATGTTATTGCTGCTTGAGGAGTTTAGGGGGCTGGGCGGCACCGCGATTGAGGTGGTGACTGGCAGCCACACCGGTGCGCAGTATGTTGAATATGCAAAATATGCACAACTGTTTGGGTTAAAGGCATCGCAAGGGTCTGATTATCACGGTAAAGGCATCAGCTTTATGGAAATGGGGCGGTTGCCAGCGTTACCTAGTGGCTGTATCCCCGTATGGCAAGATTGGCCTCATGTGCAATTGCCATCAGATCAATACCAATAGAAAA
This sequence comes from Methylotenera sp., assembly GCF_036401095.1. Taxonomy (GTDB): domain Bacteria; phylum Pseudomonadota; class Gammaproteobacteria; order Burkholderiales; family Methylophilaceae; genus Methylotenera. The sequence continues at coordinate 95,968 of NZ_DASWWA010000012.1, read as the reverse complement.
ATAGGCATACATGTCGCAATTTTTTAATATTAATTTAAATAATCCTCAAGCACGTCTAATTGCACAAACCGCGGATATTTTACGTAAAGGCGGTGTGATTATATACCCTACAGACTCAGGCTACGCCTTGGGTTGCATGCTTGGGTATGCAGATGCTCAGGCACGGATTCGCCAGATACGGGCGGTGGATGATAAACATTTGTTCAGTTTAATGTGCCGTAACTTGGGTGAGCTAGGTAATTACGCGGTGGTGAGTAATAGCCAGTTCCGTTTACTTAAAGCCAACACTCCGGGTGCTTACACTTTTATTTTAAATGCTACGCGTGAAGTGCCACGCAAATTGCAGCATCCTAAACGCAGTACCATCGGCATCCGCGTGCCGCAGCATCCTGTGGTGCAGGCCTTGTTAGAGGCAATTGATACACCGCTACTTAGCATGACTTTGAGTCTACCGCATGAAGAAGATGTGTCTTTGATGGCGCCGTGGGAAATTCGTGAGCGCTTGGAGCATGTGGTGGATTTAGTGATTGAAGTAGAGCATTGCGAGGTTGGCGCAACTACTGTGATTGATTTAACTGGTGATACGCCGGTGCTGGTGCGTGAAGGCTTGGGTGATTTAAGCCCGTTTTCTTTTTAACCGTGGTAAGTTCAAGTGGGCAAATAAGATTTTGATTGATTGGGTTAATCATCCGCCCAAAATACATACCCGTAAGATAGACCAAGAACATACCTATAGTAGAGCGATATATGGAACTAACCATCATACAAAAAATAGCAGTTTATGCATTGCCTGTGATTTTTGCCATTACTGTGCACGAAGCGGCGCACGGCTATGTGGCAAAATACTTTGGCGATATGACCGCTTTTAATGCCGGGCGCATCACGCTCAACCCGTTAAAGCATATTGATCCGTTTGGTACAGTTGTGCTGCCTGCATTAACAATCATGCTTGGTGGTATTTTATTTGGCTGGGCTAAACCTGTGCCTGTAGATTTTGGGCGCTTGCGTAACCCTAAAAAAGACATGCTCTGGGTGGCCGCGGCTGGGCCGGCTTCAAACTTTGTGATGGCTGTATTCTGGGTGTTGGCGCTTAAATATGCTGCGTTTGCACCTGATTCGATGGCTTACCCTTTGTCGCTAATGGCTGAGGCTGGTATCAAGATTAATCTGGTTTTAATGGTACTTAATTTATTGCCGTTGCCGCCATTGGATGGCGGGCGCATTGCCGTGAGTTTGCTACCTTACCGTTTGGCGCGTCCGTTTGCCCAAATAGAGCCGTATGGTTTTGTTATTTTGATCGTACTTTTATTTACTGGTGTGCTCGGTAATATTCTGCAGCCATTAATTAGCCTAGTAGGCGGGTTGTTGAGTAATCTTTTGTAAGCACTGGGTGATTGGCTTTGCCAGCATAGTTAGTATAATAAGCACATATTTAATTTAGGGTTTTTCATCACATGGCAATAGAACGCGTTTTATCGGGCATGCGCCCTACAGGCAATCTGCATTTAGGGCACTACAACGGTGTGTTGAAAAACTGGATACGCTTGCAGCATGAGCACGAATGTTTGTTTTTTGTTGCCGACTGGCATGCGTTAACTACGCATTACGATACGCCGGAAGTGATTGAAGAAAGCGTGTGGGAAATGGTGATTGACTGGTTAGCGGCCGGGGTAGACCCAGCAAGTGCGACTATCTTTATCCAGTCTCGTGTGCCTGAGCATGCCGAGTTGCATACATTGCTCTCAATGATTACCCCATTAAGCTGGTTAGAGCGCGTACCTACCTATAAAGACCAGCAAGAAAAACTATCTAGTAAAGATCTGTCAACCTATGGCTTTTTAGGTTATCCATTACTGCAAAGTGCCGATATCTTAATCTACAAGGCAACACAAGTGCCTGTAGGCGAAGACCAAATCCCGCATATTGAATTTACACGCGAGATTGCGCGTCGCTTTAACCATATTTATGGCAAAGAAAAAGGCTTTGAAGAAAAAGCAGAAGCCGCCATTAAAAAACTAGGCAGTAAGCGTGGTTCACTGTACCAAGAAATGCGTACCGCCTACCAACAAAGCGGCGATGAAGAAGCTTTGGAAACAGCCCGTGCGATGATTCAAGAACAGCAAGGCATGAGCATGGGCGATAAAGAGCGCCTACTGGGTTACCTTGAGGGAGGCGGCAAGATGATTCTGATTGAGCCAGACTACAAGTTAACCCCTGCATCAAAAATGCCGGGCTTAGATGGCCAGAAAATGTCTAAATCTTACAACAACACGATTTCATTGCGTGAAGATGTAGATAGCGTTGCGAAAAAAATCAAAACCATGCCGACAGACCCTGCGCGTATCCGTCGTACTGACCCGGGTGACCCTGCAAAGTGCCCAGTATGGCAATTGCATGAAATTTACTCAGACAAATCTACCCAAGATTGGGTGCAGACTGGCTGCAGAGGTGCGAGTATCGGCTGTATCGAGTGCAAGGGCCCAGTCATTGAGGGCGTGCTTAAAGAGCTAAAACCGATTCAAGAGCGCGCTGCAGAGTATGCAGAAGACCCAACGCTAGTGAAAAGCATCGTTGCCGATGGTTGCGAGCGTGCAAGAAAGCTAGCACGTGAAACCATGCGTGATGTGCGTGATGCGATGGGGTTGAATTATAGCTAGCGCGATATTGTGATAGAAACCCAGCGCAATGCAAAGATTAAGGGTGAGGAATTCACAACCCTGCCTAAGGATTTATATATTCCGCCCGATGCGTTGGAGGTTTATCTAGATGCCTTTGAAGGCCCGCTGGATTTGTTGCTATATTTAATTCGTAAGCATAATTTAGATATTCTAGACATTCCGATGGCGGACTTAACCCGTCAGTACGTGGAATATGTAGAAAAAATGCGTGCCATCAAGCTAGAACTGGCCGCGGACTATTTGCTGATGTCGGCGATGCTGATTGAAATCAAATCACGCATGTTATTGCCTAAACCGGCAGAAATCGCAGAAGAAGATGACCCGCGTGCTGAGTTGGTGAGACGCTTGATGGAGTATGAGGCCATTAAACTTGCGGCACAGCGGCTGGATGAAATGCCCAAAGTTGGTGATGGCATTAGCGTTGCTAGCGCCTATTTTGAGCAAATTAGTTTAGTGAAGCCACCTGAAGTCAGTTTGGATGACCTAACTGAGGCATGGCGCAATGTGTTGAAGCGGGCTAGCCATTTTCAGCATCATAAGGTAGGGCGTGCAGAGCTTTCGGTACGTGAGCATATGAGCCTGATTCTGCGCCGCCTACAATCTGCACGTATGCTGGAATTTAGCGAGCTGTTTGATATTGCCCATGATGGCATTCCAAAATTAGTGGTATGTTTTCTGGCAATACTGGAGCTTGCGCGCGAAGGTTTGTTACGCATTACGCAGCAGCAGGCTTTTTCACCGATATATGTACAAATCAACAGCGATGACTGAAGCCAGTAATATTCGTGAATTAAAAAATGTGCTGGAGGCAGCTTTACTCACATCACACCAGCCATTGTCTTTAGATGACATGCTACGCTTATTTACTGAGCGCATGGAACGTGCAACGTTGCGTATGCTGCTCGATGAACTAAAGCAGGACTGGGCAGAGCGCACCATGGAGTTGGTGCAGGTGGCTTCTGGCTACCGTTTTCAGGCACGTGAAAAATATACGACATATTTAATGCGCTTGCACCCGGAAAAGCAGGCGAAATATTCGCGTGCAGTGATGGAAACTCTCGCTATTATTGCTTATCGTCAACCGGTAACACGCGGCGATATTGAAGAGATTCGCGGCGTGGCAGTTAACCCTAATGTCATGCGTCAACTACAGGAGCGTGACTGGGTGGATGTAGTTGGTCAACGTGAGGTACCGGGGCGCCCGTCTTTATACGCAACTACTAAGCATTTTTTGAATGACTTTAACTTGCGTTCTTTAGATGAGTTGCCGCCGATGGAAGTATTTGCGCAGCCTGAGGCATAACAGTCGTGTCTAAGTAAACTTGCCCGATACCATTGGGTTTTGAGATTGGATTGCAAATAAAACAGTCGGCAAACCTAGAGCTAGTAAACCTAAAGCTAGCAGATTAAGTAACTAAATCTCAATAAAATAATCACAATAGCGCAACCCTAAGTGTGGCTATCACTGTCATCACTGGTGATAAATCTATTTTATCCACTGCGATTTACTTTATCTGCGGTAAAATTGCATTATTCAATCAAATTAGCGAATAATCATGGCACGTCCTTTTAAGCAACAACGCGATCCGCAACGTCCCGTACGCAGACCAACCACCAATTTCACACCGCTTGCCGTTGACCCAGATGCGCCTGCCGCACCAACGCAACGCTTGCACAAGCTATTGGCATTGGCTGGCTTGGGTTCACGCCGCGATATGGAAGAGCTGATTGCGAGCGGACGTGTGACCGTTAACGGTAAAGTTGCCGAGGTAGGCGCTGGCGTGACTGAGCATGATGTGGTGCGCTTGGATAGCCGCCCGTTACGCTTACCGTTCGAGCCTGAGTTACCACAAGTATTGATTTACCATAAGCCAGAAGGTGAAATCGTGAGCCAGGACGACCCGGAAGGTCGCGCCAGCGTGTTTGATAAATTGCCAAAAGTGAAGCATGGTAAATGGATTGCCATTGGCCGTTTGGATATGAATACCAGTGGCTTATTGATATTCACAACATCAGGTGAACTTGCAAACAGATTTATGCACCCACGCTATGAAGTAGAGCGTGAGTATGCGGTACGTATTTTTGGTGAACTGACAGAAGGCCAGATCGCTCAGCTTAAAGAGGGTATCGAGCTGGAAGATGGTCCTGCAAACTTTGACAGCATCATCCCGCAAGGCGGCGAGGGCGCAAACCACTGGTATCAGGTAATTTTGCGTGAAGGCCGTAACCGTGAAGTGCGTAGGCTGTTTGAGGCATTCCAACTACCAGTAAGCCGCTTGATGCGCGTGCGTTTTGGTCCAGTAAATCTACCACCACGTGTTAAACGCGGCAAAATGCTGAAGCTAGAGCAAAAAGAGGTTGTAGGTTTATTGGAGTGGGCAGACTTGCCAGTGCCAAAAGCACCGTTACGCCAATTAACGCAACGTGAAAAATTAAAATCAACCGCAGTGTTTACGCCAAAAGTACGCAAGCAACGTGTGAGTGCGTTGGATAGACCGCCGCGTGATGCCGCTGAAGGTGAGGCTAAAGGCTATCGAGGTAAACCGGATTCAGCACGTGGCACAGCTGCTAAGAAACCTGCACCAAGAAAACCAGCAGCTAATCGTCGTGTGCGCCAGACCAGTGATTTAAACGCGCCACAGATGCAGAAGAAAAGTGATAGGAATCGCGGGCGCGGTTAGTTTGATTTTTAACTATTGAACTTTTAACTATTCAAATTATAGGCAGCACTTTAATAATATTTGTTTGTCTGGTTTGATTGTAAGCATAAAAAATGGCTAAAGATTTGTTCTTTAGCCATTTTTTTAGAGTACTAATGCGCACTAGGGCGCAATATGTTTGCAGTAGTATAAGTTGCCTTTAAGCTTTACCTAAGCGCCACAATGAGGTCACTTCTGCTTTCCTTGCAGCGTGTAATGGATCGCTGGCATCCAGTGTTTTGTTGTGCGATGCTTTGGTGTCCATTTTATCAATTACTTTAAAATCTGCTGCACTTATCCATGCCAGTAGTTCATCACGTGTTCTTAAGCCTAATTGTTCAGCAAAGTCTGAAAGTATCAGCCAGCCCTCACCAGCATCGTTTAAATGCGCTTTAAGACCATTTAAGAAACCTTTTAGCATTTGGCTGTTTTCATCGTAGATTGCAGACTCCAGCGCTGAGCTTGGCCTTGCCGGTAACCATGGTGGATTACATACAATTAAATCAGCTTTGCCGTATGACTCATCTGGAAATAGGTTTGCATTGAGCACTGTCACTGCATTTTTCATCTCTAGTTGATTGATGTTCTTTTGCGCGCAGTCTAGGGCGCGTTGTGCGTTATCGGTTGCGATAACAGTTTTTACACCACGGTTTGCCAGTATCGCTGCCAGTACGCCGGTACCAGTACCGATGTCAAATGCTGTAGTGCATGGGGTAGGTAATGGTGCGGTATCTACTAGCGTTAGGTATTCACCACGAATCGGTGAAAACACACCGTAGCTCGGGTGGATTTTATTGTTGATAACGTTAATTTCCACGCCATTTTTGCTCCACTCATAGGCGCCGATTAAACCTAGAATCTCACGTAAAGACACCACAAATGATTGCGTGCTTTTACCATAGGCATGTTCGCAAGCGGCTTTGATATCTGGCGCACGGCGTAGGTTGATATGGTAGCCAACGCTGACTTCCAGCAATAGCATACCTAAGATGCGGGCTTTTTGCGATTGAGCTTGGCGATGCAAGTGAAACGCCTCAGTCATATTGGTCGGTGCTTTTTTAGGTTTTTTACCTGGGCGATCAATTCTGCGCGAGATGGCCTGCATCAACTGTTTTGCATTTTGAAAGTCACCACGCCATAGCAGTGCTGTGCCTTCGCAGCATAGCTTGTAAGCAGCATCAGCTTTAATGGTATCGTCTGCAACCTGTACTTTTTTTGGAGCAGGCGTTGCATTTTCAGAGTGCCATACGCTGGTTTTTGTTTTGCTAGCTTCTTGCCAGCTGATTGTTGGGGTGTCGTTCAAAATGGGTTAACCTTGCTGGTAATTGTATATATAGTTAGTTTGTTGAGTCGAGATTGCGACTGGCACTCGCATTACGCCACATTTTTATGTTACGGTGAGTGCGAATACTGCCGAATTATAATCGCAATGTGCGACTGGCTGTATTTATTCTGAATCTAGCCTCTAATTACAGAAGTGTTTGTTATATTCGCGCGGTGTGCGGCAGAAGGTAGATTAATGCGGCGGCAAGTATACTTTTGCTTGCCGCCGATTCTTGGATAGGCATTTAGCCGCAGTTGCTACAGCGCTACTAATTGATCTCGAGTGAGTAAGAATACAAAAGCATCACCTGAGGATACCTCTAGCCATGTAAATGGCAAGTCTGGGTAAGCATCTAGCACTGCATCACGGTTGTGGCCGATTTCAACAACCAGTACTCCATCTTCAGTCAGGTAGTTTGCCGCTTCACGCAAAATGGTATGCGTATGGTCTAGGCCTGCATCGCCGCTGCCAAGCGCCAACTGTGGCTCGTTACGATATTCTGCTGGTAGCGCTGCCATAGATGGTGCATCCACGTATGGCGGGTTGCTAATGATTAAGTCGTACTTTTTGCCTTTAAGTTGGCTGAACATATCAGATTTAATGGCGGTAATGCGGTCTTGTAAACCGTAACTATTGATGTTGATATTGCATACATCAATCGCATCTTGTGAAATATCAATCACATCTACTGCTGCATCTGGGTATGCCTCGGCTAATAGTACGCCTAAGCATCCGCTACCCGTGCAAATGTCAGCCGCATTGTTGATAAGCTCTGGGAACTCGATCCAAGGTGCTAGGCCGTTGCTTACTAATAATTCAGCGATGAATGAGCGTGGGATCAGTACGCGTTCATCAACAAAGAACTTGAAGCCCTGCAACCAAGCTTCTTTCAGCAGGTAGGCGGTGGGTGTGTGTTTGGTGATGCGTTGTTCTACAAAGCTGGCGAGTTTACTGCGTTCACTGTTAGTGAGCTTTGCATCCAGGAAGTTATCAAGTGTATCTAGCGGCAAGTGTAGTGCCCCCATGATGAGCCATACCGCTTCATCGTAACTGTTATCTGTACCGTGCCCGTAAAAAATATCGGAGACTTCAAATTGGCTCACGGCAAATCTGAGCCAGTCACGGATCGTTTGCAGTTCGGTAGTTTCTTGATTGTAGGTCATTGTTTTGTCAGCCATTGTATAGCACGTTTAAACAGGTAGGCTTTGATTAAGCTGCCATGTTAGTGGGCTATTTCAAAAGCTTTTCCATGGTTAATTGATAAGTTTGTTTCAGTGGCTCTATATCTGCAACGCCTACACATTCATTGAGTTTATGGATAGTGGCATTGAGCGGCCCGAACTCAATCACTTGTTTGCAGATGTCTGCAATAAAGCGTCCATCCGAGGTGCCGCCTGTGGTTGAGAGCTCAGGCGTAATGCCGTAAGCCTGCTCAATCGCACCAGAAATGGCCTCTACAAGGTTGCCGCGTGGCGTAATGTAAGGTGGAGAGTATTCCCACTCTAAACTGTACTCTAGTGCGTGCTTGTCTAAAATCGCGTGTACGCGACTTCTTAGGTTTTGATCTGTGCTACCTGCGCCATCAAGTTCTGGGCAGAACCTGAAGTTGAATAAAATCTCTACTTCGCCTGGTACCACGTTAGTAGCACCAGTGCCGCCATTCATGTTGGATATTTGCCAAGAGGTGGGCGGAAAGTACTCGTTACCGTTGTCCCATACTGTTTCCACCATATCTTTAATGGCAGGTGCTACTAGGTGAATCGGATTCTTGACCAAGTGCGGGTAAGCAATGTGGCCTTGTATACCTTTAACCACCAAATTGCCAGAGAGTGAGCCGCGGCGACCATTTTTAATCATGTCACCGACTTTTTTGTTGCTGGTTGGCTCGCCAACGATACAGTAATCAATCAACTCACCGCGCGCTTTTAGTGCTTCAATCACTTTGACCGTACCGTTAACCGCAATACCTTCTTCATCAGAAGTAATCAGCAAGCCGATAGAGCCTTGGTGGTTTGGGTTTTCTGCCACAAACGCTTCAATGCTGGTGATAAACGCAGCTAAAGAGGTTTTCATGTCAGCCGCGCCGCGCGCGTAGAGCATGCCGTCTTTAATAGTTGGCTCAAACGGCGGTGTATGCCATTTATCTAATGGGCCTGTCGGTACTACATCGGTGTGCCCAGCAAATACTAGCAATGGAGCGGTTGTACCGCGGCGTGCATAAAAGTTATCAACGTCACCAAAGCGCATACGCTCGATTTTGAAACCTAATGGTTCTAAACGTGAAATCATCAGTTCTTGGCAGCCAGCATCTAGCGGCGTGTTAGATTGACGTTGCAGGAGGTCGATGGCTAACTCTAAAGTAGTGCTCATGGTAGGAAGGTTTCTCTGTATAAAGTTTCATCAAAGCCTAAGCCTACGATTTTATTATCGTTGACTAAAATAGGTCGTTTGATCACTGAGGTTTTAGCTTGCATGAGTGCCGTGGCGGCCGTGTTGTCAGTAATGCTGGATTTGGTTGCATCATCAAGCCCGCGCCAAGTAAGACCAGCGCGGTTGATAAGTTTTTCCCAAGGGTATTGTGTCAGCCATTGCTGAATCGTTACTGCATCAATGCCTGACTTTTTGAAATCATGAAACGTATAGGCAACACCGTTTTCATCCAGCCAAGTGCGGGCTTTTTTTACGGTGTTGCAATTGGGAATGCCATAAAGCGTGAGCATTGTATTTTGGGCTCTCTTAAAAGCTTAAATACCACGAAGTAATTCGTTAATGCCAACTTTGCCTAGTGTTTTAGCATCTACTTTTTTCACAATCACTGCACAGTAAAGGCTGTAGCTGCCGTCTTTTGATGGCAAGTTACCTGAAACTACTACTGAACCAGCTGGTACGCGGCCGTAGAATACTTCGCCTGTTTCGCGGTCGTAGATTTTAGTTGATTGGCCAATGTACACACCCATAGAGATTACGCAGTTGTCTTCAACAATCACGCCTTCAACCACTTCAGAGCGAGCGCCGATAAAACAGTTGTCACCAATGATGGTTGGGCCAGCTTGTACTGGCTCTAATACGCCACCAATACCAACGCCACCTGACAAGTGTACGTTTTTACCGATTTGAGCGCATGAACCTACAGTCGCCCATGTGTCTACCATTGTGCCTTCGCCAACGTAAGCGCCGATGTTCACGTATGAAGGCATCAATACTGCATTTTTACCAATGAACGAACCACGGCGTACAATCGCGTTAGGTACTACGCGGAACCCACCAGCTTTAAAGTCTTCTTCTGTGTAATCTGCAAATTTAGGTGGCACTTTGTCAAAATATTTGGTTACGCCATCGTCCATTAACTCATTGTCTTTTAGACGGAATGAAAGCAATACGGCTTTTTTCAACCATTGGTGTGTTTCCCATTGTTGTGTATCAGCTACACGGCTAGCTACACGTAGTTTGCCGCTATCTAAATCTGCAAGCACAGAAGCTACAGTAGATTTGATTTCAGCAGATGCATTGCCTGGGTTGATGTTAGCGCGGTCTTCAAACGCTGCTTCGATAATGCTTTGACGTGGATCCATAAAAGTCTCTATTGATTTTGAATAAGTTGGTAAATTAATTAATGCGACATTTTAACTCAAACAGGAGAATAGCCCAAAAATAAAGCGCACAACTGACGCTGTGCGCTCTAAATAATCGCTATTTCTGTTGCTTACTTGCCAGTTTTTGCTGCGTTGTATAGCGGTCTAACTTTAGGCGCTAGCGCGCGTAACTCTGCAATGCGGCTTGAACTGGCAGGGTGGGTGCTAAGAAATTCTGGCGGGGTAGAACCAGCTTGCGCTTCCATTTTTTGCCACAAAGTGACGGCTGCATCTGGGTTGTAACCAGCGCGGGCGGCAAGCTCTAGACCAATTTTATCAGCCTCTCGCTCTTGTTCGCGTCCGTTAGGTAGCGCAAAAAATAGTTGTGAGCCCATGCTGGCAGCCTGCATCGATGCATTGCCAACAACAGCGCCAGTGCTGGAAGATAGCACCGCACCTAGTGCCTGTAAGCCAAACTGCTGCACGTATGCTTGCGACATACGCTCACGCCCATGCTCACGCAGTGCATGGGCGATTTCGTGGCCGATCACGGCAGCTAACTCATCATCTGTCGCTTTTAGCTTATCCATCAGGCCGGTATATACCATGATTTTTCCGCCAGGCATGCAGTACGCGTTAAGCTCGTCATTGTGTTCTACATTGACTTCCCATTTCCACTGGGTTGCATCTGGCCTAAACACGCCTACCTGTACAATGAGCCGATTGGAGATTTTACGTACACGATCAAGCTGAGTTTTATTGGCATTGAGCGTTTTTTTCTTTTCAGCCTCTTGTAATGTTTGGGTGTAAGCCTGGGTCGACATGGTGGTGACTTGTGATTCAGGCAGTAGCAGTAATTGGGTGCGTTTTACCCCTGATACGCTGTCTTGGGTGGTGGTGGCGCAGCCGCTTAAATAAGCCATGAATACTGCTGAGATAATAAGGCTGGACTGTTTGAATCTGAATAGATGTGTCATTTTTATTAATCCGTTTGCGTGGGTCTAAGCAGTAACGCATTGCATGCAGTTTGGTTGAATGCAATGCGCTAAAGTAAACAATAGTACATCTTGACTAACGTTAGAAGGTGACTTGCGTCCCAAGTTCAACCACACGGTTGGGCGGCAGCTTAAACTGATTGGTAATGGTTTCTGCGCTGCGGAATAGCCCAATAAATATTTTTTTGCGCCAGTAAGCCATTTCTGGTGATTCATGCGCAATTAAAATTTCTTTACCGATAAAGTAAGAGGTATCCATTGCCTCCAGTACCAAGCCCTTTTCTGCGCACAGTGCTAGGTCTCTTGGTAAGTCTGGCTCGTCTTTAAACCCGTACTGCACAGTCACACGGTAAAACTCATGCGGTAATACTTCAACGCTAACGCGGTCGCTAGGTACGGTGCGCGGGAAGTCTAAGAACTTCACTGTCAGAATCACAACTTTCTCATGCAGTACTTTATTGTGTTTCAGGTTATGCAGCATGGCATGTGGCACGCCCTCTGGGTTAGGGGTCATGAACAATGCAGTGCCTGCAACGCGCATCGGCGGATGTGCGCTAATCGCTTCAATAAAAGGGTCTAACGCCATGGCTTCATTTTTAAGATGCTTGTATAGCATGTTGCGGCCAGTTTTCCAGGTAATCATCAAAGTGAAAATGACCACGCCGATGATTAACGGCACCCAGCCGCCATCAGGAATCTTAAGTACGTTGGCACTAAAGAAAGCAATATCAACCGTTAAGAATAATGCAACCAATGCACCGGTGCGTAGTTTGCTCCAGCCCCATAGGTTGTGGAACACGATGCCAGCCAGTAGGGTTGTAATCACCATATCACCGGTCACGGCAATACCGTAGGCTGCTGCCAAGTTGCCTGATGAGCCAAAGCCGATGACCAGCACCATCACCGCAATCATTAGCCCCCAGTTGACACGTGGCATGTAGATTTGCCCTTGCTGGCTTTCAGAGGTGTGCGATACGTGCATGCGCGGCAAAAATCCCAACTGCAATGCTTGGCGCGATACGGAAAATGCGCCGGTAATTACTGCTTGCGAAGCGATCACAGCAGCCATAGTGGCTAAGATGATGAGCGGAAATAGCATCCACTCAGGTGCAAGCAAGTAAAAAGGATTTTTTACTGCGGCTGGGTTTTTAAGTACAAGTGCGCCTTGTCCGAAATAGTTCAGAATAAGTGCCGGCAATACAAAGCCAAACCATGCCATACGAATCGGAAAGCGCCCAAAGTGCCCCATGTCGGCATAGAGTGCTTCAGCGCCGGTTACCGCCAGCACGACTGCGCCTAATGCCACAAAGGCGATCCAAGGGCTTAACTGGAAGAAATGAATAGCGTAAATCGGGTTGAGCGCATTGATGATGGCCGGGTATTGCATAATGCCATGAATGCCTAATACGGCAAGGGTGCTAAACCATATCAACATGATGGGGCCAAAGAAGGCACCTACCAGTGCGGTACCTTTATTTTGTGCCCAGAATAAAAGAAATAATACGACAAGGGTAATCGGGAGGATAAGCGGGTGCAGAATCGGTGCGGAAACTTCCAAACCTTCTACTGCTGATAGTACTGAAATGGCCGGTGTAATAATGCCATCAGCATAAAACATACAAGCACCTAAAATGCCTAATAGCATGATGTTGCGCTGTTTTTTTGGATTGTTTGCGACGTTGCGGCTGGCAAGTGCTAGCAGCGCCATAATGCCGCCTTCGCCGCGGTTATCAGCTCGCATCACAAATGCGACATATTTCACCGATACCACCATAATTAGCGCCCATACAATGAGCGATAAAATACCAAACATATTGGTTTCAGTCAGAGGTACCGGGTGTACGCCAACTGAAAACACTTCTTTGATGGTATAGAGTGGGCTTGTGCCAATATCGCCAAAAACTACGCCTAGTGCTGCAAGCGTAAGTGCAGAGCGATTGGTGTTACTACCAGAAGCTGATGACATTGTCGTTTGATTGCATGCTAATAATTGAGGTGGCTATTATCAGTCAATTCTCGTATGAAACCAATAATTATCTGAGATGCAATAGGTTTTTGGTGGGTAGCACGCATTTTAAAAAGGCTAAGAGGTGTTGTGTGTGCTAATGCACAGAGAATCATCAATGAATAAGTGGATGATTTAAATACTTTAGTGAACTGAAGTGAGTAACTTGATTTTGATAGTGTCAGCGCTGAGTTTTTGCATGTTAGGTTATTAATCTTTAGTTGATTCAACTGGGCGTGTATGGCGATGTTTAATTAACATGGAGATATAAGCGATGAAACAACTGAAATATATAGTGAACATAATTCTTGCAGCAGCACTGCTAGCTTTGGTAGGTTGTGCATCGACCGCTAAAAATGAGGGAACAGGCGAGTATATCGATGATAGTGTGATTACTGCTAAGGTAAAAGCTGCCGTATTGAATGATGAAGCTCTAAAATCAGCTGAGATTAATGTGGGGACTTTTAAAGGTGTTGTTCAACTAAGTGGTTTTGTGAGTTCTGAGTCAGACATTTGCAAAGCCGTTGATGTTGCAAGAAAAGTGAATGGTGTGAAGTCAGTAAAAAATGATATGCACTTAAAAACTAACTAACTGATGAGAGCTTAACTTTAAGATTGGAGTTAGGAGTATCAGAGTGCTTGAAAAGATTGCGATAGTCTTGGCTGCTCTTGATTGCTGTCGCCGTGCTGGTTGTGCGGCATCTTCAAAAAAACAGCTTTAATAAACGTGAGCAACTAATTCCATGCTATTTATTTTTAAGTCTGGTTTTAATCATGCATCTCTAAATTGCTAGCAATTAAACGAAGGTGACTAACCTGCTAGTCGCTAATCATAGCTGTTTTGCGCTGGTTTAGCAGTTTTCTAGGGTGTCCGGTGTTGTCTTGCTGGGCTTATGCAGATGATCTTTGAATATTAATGGGGTGCTATATGGATAATTTTTCTAATCAGTTTCATTCAAATCAATTGGTCGGCGAGATTAAAGAGGTGATGCTTGATGCTGAGGCCTTATTGGCCGCAACAGTAGACACAGGCGATAAAAAGCTCGCAGAAATACGTGATAAATCAGAAAAATCACTAAAACGAGTACGGGCTAGGTTGGACGATCTGCAAACCGATGTTTTACTAAATGTAAAAGCCGCTACTAAAGCTACGGACGTTTATGTACATGAAAATCCTTGGCGCGTTATTGGGTTTGCCGCTAGTCTAGGAGTAGTGGTTGGTTTGCTCATGGGGCGTCGTTAACTAATTCTGAATAAACAAACAGTTACTCCATTAAGGATGCATTGTTTTGCAGTCGCATCATTAATGGAAGTAGTCTACCAAACTCACTCTTAACAGCCTGATGGTGCTCATCAATTCGTAGTCCAGGCTTGATTAGTCTTAATAGTATTCTACGGACGTATTGAGTGAGCCTCACAAGATGTTACGTGCGTGGTTGCTTCAACCATGGACTGACGCGGTGTGTGCCATGCGGTTATTTTACGCAATGCGCTTTAGCGTACAGACGCCACATCGTTAATGTTTGATACTCAGTAAGCTGAGTTGGTACAAACTATCGTGCGTTCAGTGATTGTTTGATTTAATTAAGATTTTAGTGACACTGTTTGAGTGGAATCTCATTTAGTCACACATTCTAATAGTATTTTTATAACAATAATTCTTGTTAGAAATGTAAGAAAAGAGGCTAAGTGATGAACACAACACATAAGTATGTAGCCAATTTAATGATCGCCTTTGTTGTATTAAGCACGGTCGGCTGTAGCAGTATGTCCGCTCGTGATAAAAGTACGGCAATTGGTGCTGGCGTCGGTGGCGTTGCAGGCGCTGTACTTACTGGAGGTAGTGCATTAGGCACAGTCGGTGGTGCAGCAGTTGGTGGTGTAATCGGCAATCAGATTGGCAAATAATCTATTATCAATTTCGCTAGTAACTAGCGACAACTTAAAACGCACAGAGGTGAAATTTTGTGCGTTTATGCATTATGTATTAGCGAATACCTTATTCGTTTCTAATTGTTTGAATCGTTGCTTCGGCTGAGCCAACACCTAGGGTTAACATCACTTCATCTCCACTTTTTAGTTGTGAGCTAGAGCTGACAATCGCCCCGGTTTTAGTTTGCACTAGCGCATACCCTCTGGTGAGTACTGCTTTAGGGTTTAGATGTTGAAGATTCTGCTGTAGGCGTAACAAGGTTTGTTGTTTGCCTCGCAACTGCTGATTGATACTGTTATTTAAACGGGAAGCCAACTGCGTGATTTGAGTTTTTTGCTGTGCTATTTGCTGTGATGGTGAAATCAGCCTGCGCGCCAGGTAGTCTAAAGCTTGAGATTTCTGATTAAGCACAAATTGCATATTTTTTGCCAGTTGTAACTTTAACTGATTGGTTTTATTCAACATATCTTCACGTGATGGCGTTGCCAGTTCTGCGGCAGCAGTAGGCGTTGCCGCGCGAATGTCGGCCACAAAGTCGCAGATGGTAAAGTCGGTTTCATGCCCAACACCGCTAATGGTTGGGATGCTGCAGTTGGCAACTGCACGTGCGACGATTTCTTCATTAAACTGCCATAAGTCTTCAATACTGCCACCGCCGCGGCAAATAATAAGTACATCACACTCGGCGCGCTCATGCGCGGTGCTGATTGCATTGGCAATAAGCTGTGCAGCGCCTTTGCCTTGTACTGGGGTAGGGTAAATAATAACCGGGATATTAGGCATGCGGCGTTTAAGTGTGGTGAGCACATCTCTTAACGCGGCGGCATCGGCAGAGGTTACCACGCCAATTTGTTTGGGGTGTTTGGGGATGGCGCGCTTGATGCTGGCATCAAACAGCCCTTCGGCGCTGAGCTTTCTTTTAAGTTTTTCAAACGCTTCAAATAATGCGCCTAGCCCTGCACGTTGCACAAACTCTACCGTAAGCTGAAAGTCGCCACGAGCCTCGTATAAAGTGACAGTCGCGCGCGCTTCGATTTTATCGCCTTCGCGTGGGGTGAAATCAACGTAACTATTACGGCCCTTGAACATAACGCAGCGCACCTGTGCACCAGCATCTTTGAGTGAAAAATACCAATGGCCACTGGCCGCGCGCGTAAAGTTAGATACCTCGCCGGAAACCCAAAACAGTGGAAAGCTTTGTTCCAAAATGTTTTTTGCCATACGGTTAAGTTCGCTGACAGACAGCACTTTAGCGTTGGAGCTGCCTTCCTGAGATAAATTTGCTGCGAAGTCTGTCAAAATGGGCTTAATCCGTTAAAATGATTTTTTGAGATTATATCGTGACGGACATCATGCTAAATAAAATTCTTATTGGTCGAACAGGTTATTTCATTGGTTTTGTGGGCTGCTTTGCATTGGTTGGGCTGGCACTGTGGATACAAACGAAATTTGGCCTGGAGCCCTGTCCGTTGTGCATCTCACAGCGCATAGTGTTTATGTCGCTAGGCGTTTTGTTTTTAGTGGCGGCGTTGGTGCCTAAGTGCTTGAAGTTGCAATCAATGTTTCAGGTGTTAGCGGCATTGGGCGGCGCGGGGGTGGCAATTCGCCATTGGTGGATACAAGCGCATAAAGAAGAAATGATTGCAGACTGTGGCGTGGGCTTTGATTACATGTTTGAAAACTTCCCGTTACAAAAAGCATTGACGCTGGTGTTTAAAGGCACTGGTGATTGCGCCGCGATTGACTGGACCTTTTTAGGGCTGACCATTCCGCAGATGTCACTTATCGCTTTTATTGGTTTTGGCGCGTATGCCGTGTATTTGCTTAAATTAAATAGCAAAAAGTAAATCTAAATTACAACAGATGTGAAATAGCAGAGAATTTATTGAATGTACAAAACGATAGACAACTTCGTCGGCAATACGCCATTAGTGAAATTGCAACGCATGGCGGGAAAAACCAGTAATACTATTTTATTGAAGCTGGAAGGTAATAACCCAGCCGGTTCAGTGAAAGACAGACCTGCATACTCAATGATTACGCGTGCAGAAGCCCGCGGTGAGATTAAACCGGGCGACACTTTAATTGAAGCCACAAGTGGCAATACCGGGATTGCGCTGGCAATGGTCGCGGCAATGCGTGGTTATAAAATGATATTGGTGATGCCGGATAACCAAAGCGTAGAGCGCCGCCAAAGCATGAAGGCCTATGGTGCAGAGCTAGTGCTGACCCCTAAAGACGGCAGTATGGAATTAGCGCGCGATGTTGCCATGAAAATGCAGGCAGAAGGCGAAGGCATAGTGCTGGACCAGTTTGGCAATGCCGACAATCCATTGGCACATTATGAAGGTACTGGCCCTGAAATCTGGCGCGATACTGAAGGTAAAGTTACACATTTTGTGTCTAGCATGGGCACAACCGGCACCATCATGGGTACCTCACGTTTTTTGAAAGAGCAGAACCCTAACATTCAAATTGTGGGCGTACAGCCTGAAGAAGGGGCGCAAATCCCTGGTATCCGTAAATGGCCAGAAGCGTATCTCCCTAGTATTTACAATGCCAGCGCGGTAGATGAACTGATTTACGTGAGCCAGAAGCATGCAGAAGATACCACACGTAAATTAGCCACGATGGAAGGTATATTTGCCGGTATTTCATCCGGCGGTGCTTTGTATGCTGCCTTGCAGTTATCTAAGCGTGTGGAAAATGCTGTGATTGTGAGCATTGTGTGTGACAGAGGTGATCGTTACCTCTCTACAGGTGTTTATCCGTCGTAGCTTACCCGATATGAGCGCGCTTGGTCGCATTGTCGGTATTTGCTGTTTAATCTGCTATAGCATTACTGCACATGCCGTTTCTGAGGTTTCTATCAGTGTTGGGCACCTTGAACATGCGATGGGCGATGCTAAAGATATTGCGTTAAAGCTTCAGCTGAGTCAGCCTCAACCTAGTGTTACGCTGCATGCGGCAATAAAACCAGCAGATGCGCAGGGCAAACAGAATGAGTGGACGCAGTTAGACCTTAGCTGCAATCTGCCAAAGCGCCGCAGCATTGAGGCTGTGCGCTGTGACAATGGACGCTTAAAAAGCGCACGTGTGGATTTACCTTTTAATCTGGATATCAACCGCTTATTTCATCGTAATCAATTAGATGTTGATGCCGCGCTGTACCTCAAGGGCGGTAGTTTTAGTGATGAAGCGGGGTTACATGCCGCTGAAAAGCTGAGCGGTGCAATGACGATAGCATTAAAACGCGAGGCGCAAGGCTGGCAATGGCAGACCTTTGTGGATTGGCAAACTGGCGAAGTGTACTGGCAGCCTTTTTATATTGAAAGCGGTGGCCATGCGTTACAGGCAACCGGCACGTTAAGGGATGATGTGCTAGAGGTGAATCAAGCGCATTTGAAAATTAACCGTGTGGGCGAGCTGGATGCGGATGGTGCGCTGCGCCTCAGTGACTTTAAATTACTGGATTTAAATGCCAAATTGCCGAAACTAGATCTTGGCGCGGCTTACCCGTTACTGTTTAAACCATTGCTAGGCAATACCGCATTTAATAACGCCACGATCGATGGCAGCGCATCATTGCAACTTAAAGTGAAAAACACAGAGTTGCAATCCTTCAATTTGCAGCTGAATGATGTCGATGTGGTGGATATTAATAATAAGTTTGCGTTTTATCAGCTCAATGCAAATATCCCATGGAGTTACGAGGCATCAAACTCGGTACGCTTGAGTTATGCACGCGGCAGTTTGCTCAATTTGCCGTTAGGCAAAACTGAAATTAATGCAGAGGTGAATCGTTACGCAATTACTGCGCCTAGCATCCGCTTGCCGGTGTTAGATGGTGCGTTAAGTTTGTCTAATCTATCGGCAACGCGTCTGCACAATGAATGGTTCTGGCATTTGAGCGCCAAGTTGGAGCCAATCTCGATGGAGGATTTTAGTACGCAGCTTAAACTGCCACGGATGTTGGGTAAGGCGTCAGCGCAAATCCCTTTGGTGACCTATAGCGGCGGCATACTCACGACGGATGGTAGCGTAGTGCTCAATGTGTTTAATGGTACAGCCACGGTCACGCAACTAACTATGCATACGCCCTTGGGTATTGCACCTAAATTGAATGCGGATATTGCCCTAAGGAATTTAGAGCTAGGCGAGCTTACCCGCACATTTTCATTTGGTGCGATTGAAGGTAAATTGGATGGGGATATTAAAGGCCTGGAACTGCAAAACTGGAAGCCGGTGACTTTTGATGCGCGGATACAGAGTAGCCCGGGCAAATATCCAAAGAAGATTTCACAACGCGCGGTAGAGAATATTTCGGCATTAGGTGGCGGTGGCGCGGCTGCTGCGGTACAGCGTAGTTTTTTACGTTTTTTTCAGCAGTTTAATTACGGCAAGATGGGCCTGAGCTGCCGCTTGCGCAATGATGTGTGTGAAATGGGCGGCGTGGAGTCAACCGCACATGGGTACATCATCGTTAAAGGAAGTGGTATCCCTGCGATTACAGTGATGGGGTACAATCAGACCGTAGGCTGGAGCGAGCTGTTAGCGCGTATTGAACGCGTGATTGATGGCAACAGTAAGGCCGTTGTGCGTTAAAGTGATACGATAAAGTAGTAAGTTAGCATCGTGTATATATGCTGCAATAAATGTGATGCACAATCAAAAGCTCAGTGAATTTAAATAGTTTTAACGCAACATATATCAATGATAAAGGATAGGTAATGAAAAACTGGTCGATCGCCTTGGTACTGGCATGTGTTTTACCCGCTTGCGTCACCATTAACATTTATTTCCCGGCAGCCGCCGCAGAAAAAGCCGCCGATAAAATTATTGACGATGTATGGCAGCTTAAAAATGGCGCCGAGAAACCAAACACCAATACGGTAGAGCCTAAGTAAATTGAAGCACGGCTTAAATTTAAGCAAATAAAAGATTGAATTGAAGGAATGATGATGAAAAAAATATTATTCAGCGCTTTGTTGTTAGTGGTGATGATTGCAAGCCAAGTGGTGGTAGCTGCCGCAGATTTAGAAGTAAACACCCCGGCAATTTCAGCGATTAAGGGCAGTATGCAAGCGCGTCACGCCCAGCTGGCTTCACACTATGCAAGTGGCGCTATTGGCCTGACCAAAGATGGTTTGATTGCAGTGCGCGATGCCAATGCTGTGCCGCTTAAAGAGCGTGCAGGCTTAAATGGGGTAGTAGCGGCGGAGAATGCAGACCGCGCTAAGCTGTACCAGGAAATTGCGACAGCAAACGGTCATCCAGAATGGCAGGCTGAAATTCAAAACACTTTTGCAAGCCGTTGGATTGATAAAGCGCAAGGCGGATGGTGGGTGCAGGGTGCAGGCGGCTGGACCAAAAAGTAATCGAGATTCATTTATTTCGCGTTTGCTTTACCCCGAGTTTTCTTACGATTTTAATAAAGCCCAGACATGACCCCTACCTTAGTTTTTGATATTGAGACTATTCCTGATACCGATGGTATCCGCAGCTTATTGGATTTACCCACTGACATTTCGGATGAAGATGTAGCGAATATTGCCTTGCATCAACGCCGGCAACAAAATGGCACGGAGTTTTTACCTTTACATCAGCATCGTATTTGCGCGATTTCATGCGCGTTGCGTGAAGGTAAACATTTTAAAGTATGGACACTGGGTGACCCGGACTCAACAGAAGCTGAAATTATTCAACGCTTCTTTGATGGCATAGAAAAATATACGCCGCAAATTATCTCTTGGAACGGTGGTGGCTTCGATTTGCCGGTGCTGCATTACCGTGCCTTGATTCATGGCATCAATGCCAGTCGCTATTGGGATTTGGGCGAAGACGATAAAGAGTTTAAGTGGAACAACTATATCAGCCGCTATCACACCCGTCATTTAGACTTGATGGATGTGATGGCGATATTTAATGCGCGTGCCAATGCGCCGTTAGACGATTTAGCCAAGCTGTGTGGCTTTCCAGGTAAATTAGGCATGGATGGCAGCAAAGTCTGGGATGCGTATAAAGCAGGCAAGATTGCTGAAATCAGAGATTATTGTGAAACTGATGTGGCCAACACACATCTGGTTTATTTGAGGTTCCAATTGATGCGCGGCCATTTGACACCTGAGGCTTATGCCGCAGAAATCGAGCTAGTGCGCGATACTTTATCAAGCTACACCGCACCGCATTGGCCAGAGTTTTTGGCTGCTTGGAAATAGTCTGTAATAGAGTGCCCAAGAGTAAACAGTAAAGAGCTAATAGGACCATACCTATTAGCTCTTTTGTCGTTATTTGGTGGTTATTGCTTTAATCGCTATTTCTTAAGTTCAGGGGTCAGTGCTGCACCCTTTTCAATTTTCCCTTTAATTTCTTTTACGGTTTCTTCAATAGCTACAAAACGTTGTGGTGTAGTAGGGTGCGACGATTTAATGGTAATGGCTTGCGAGTTATTCACTGCCATTCTGCGCCAGAAACCGGCTGCGTTATCAATGTTAAAGCCGGATTTTTGCATGATGTATAGGCCTACATAGTCTGCCTCTTGCTCAAACTCAACCGAGTACGCATTACCAGCAATGCCAGCACCCATGCGGCTAAAGTCACCATTGGTATTTACGCCTGCAGTCGCCGCGGCAATATCCAGTAGCAAGCCTAGAACTCCACCGGTGGTTGCATTTTTCTTTTTGGCATCGATGTGCTTCATCGCATTGTGCGCAAGCTCATGGCTGAGTACTAGTGCCATTTCTTCATCGGTTTTGAAGAAATCCATCATGCCTTTGTACATTACAATATTGTTGCCATCGGCATAAGCGTTCTTGGTGTCATCAGGGGATAGGTGCACTTGAAAGTCGCACGATTTCACAGGTGTGATGGATACTTTTTGCTCTGCACCATCTCTTAACACGGCGAGTTCTACAGGGCCTAGGCTCTTCGCTTGCTCAGCAAGTTTTTGCGCTAGCTGTTTGTCTGCATCTTTTCCTACCGGTACTAGCCAGTGGTTAATAGAAACTAAAACATCACCTTCTTTAAGAGCAGCTTTTTCAGCGGGAGACTTTTCTACGATGTGCAGAATCTTAAATTTTTCATCCAAGTTGTATTTAGACTTGGTGATTTCTTTCCAAGCGGGTTTAAAGCCATCTTGATTCCAATAGTTAAACCCATAGTAGCCGGATGTTTTTTCGCCACATAAATCCGTGCCGTTAGTGATAATGCGTGAAGAAACATTTTGCAGTTTTTTATAGTTGCTCATGTAGTCTTCAACAACGAGTTCCTGCTGCTTTTTTGTTTCAGCGTCGGTGGTTGCGTTGTTGACGCTGGGTGCGCGTGTCTGCGGTGAAAAACAGCCGATGAGTACTAAAGACGAGATTAGTGCTGAGAGTCGCAGGGTAGATCTAACTGGAAGCATGTTGATTTCCTTATTTTTATTGTTGGTGCATTAAGCGGAACGTTTTTTATTGTGACTTCATTTTTTTAGGATGAGCGCTACTTTGCGTATCCGATTCTAGTTTAGCAAAATAAGATAATTTCCTCTAATACAAGCTCTGCGGTAAAATTTAACCTATGAGAAAACGAAGAAATAAGGCGCAAGCTGAAAATGTACCAGCACCAATCCTAACTGCTGTGATTGAATCACTAGACCAAGAAGGACGTGGCGTTACCCATTTTGAGGGTAAAACGATTTTTGTGGATGGCGCACTGCCAGGCGAGAAAGTCACTTTCCAATCACAACGCATTAAACCTAGCTACGAAGTAGCGAATGTGGTGGAAGTGTTAAAACAGTCCAACCAGCGTGTAACGCCCAAGTGTCCGCACTTTGGCGTGTGTGGTGGGTGTAAATTGCAACATTTGGATTTTGCCGCCCAGGTGGCTACCAAACAGCGCTTGCTAGAGAGCGATTTATGGCATATCGGCAAAGTAAAAGCTGAAAATATGCTGCCGCCACTCTATGGCCCAACTTGGGGTTATCGCCACAAGGCACGTTTAAGCGTTAAGTATGTAGAGAAAAAACAGCGTGTATTGGTTGGTTTTAATGAAAAATCAACTCGCTTTGTTGCAGATATGAACAGCTGTGAAGTATTGGTGCCAGAAGTTTCTGCATTAATCGCTCCACTGCAAGATTTGATCGTGCAACTAAGCATTCGAGATAAATTACCGCAAATCGAATTAGCGGTGGGTGAGCCAGACATAAATGTGCAGACCGGCAAGTCTGTGGTGGTCTTGATTCTGCGCATTATGGGGCCGTTAACCGAACAGGATGAAACACGGCTTAAAGCATTTGCAGATGAGCATAGCGTGCAGGTTTGGACGCAAACTAAAGGCCCAGATACTATCAAGCCGTTTTATCCATCAGGCGGCAGTCAGTTGCAATATAGCCTGCCGGAATTTGATTTAACTTATCCGTTCAAGCCGAACGAGTTTACGCAAGTGAACCCGCAAATTAATCAAGTGATGATACGCCGCGCCATGCAGTTACTTGCACCACAGGCACATGAGAAGATTGCCGACTTTTTCTGTGGTATCGGTAACTTTACGCTACCTATCGCACGCAGCGGTGCGCAGGTGTTGGGCTTAGAAGGCTTGGCTAATCTGGTTGAGCGTGCCAATGAGAGCGCGCAGTTAAATGCGATTAATCACGTTAAGTTTGGCGTAGCTGACTTGTTTAAAATGACACCGGAAGCCTTAACTGGTTTAGGGCGCTTTGATAAGTGGCTGGTTGACCCACCGCGTGATGGTGCGTTTGAATTGGTTAAAGCACTAGATACTAGCAATCAACCGGAGTCTATCGTTTATGTCTCTTGTAACCCTGCCACTTTGGCACGGGATGCGGGTGTGTTGGTTAATGAAAAAGGCTACCAATTAAAGGCAGCTGGCGTCATTAATATGTTTCCGCACACAGCGCATGTTGAGTCTATCGCTTTATTTACGCTTAAACACTGATATACATCTCAAGTTGCCGTTGTAAAACGGCAACAATTTCTTACTAGCAGCGCTTCACTTGATGCAAATCAAAATGCCTCTGAAATTAGCTCAATATAATTCGTCCATCGAATTTGCATTAGTTAATTTAATTTAAGTGGAGAGTAAAAGATGAAAAAGTCAGTATTAGTGTTAGCAATCGCTGCTGTATTTGCCCCAATGTTAGCGCAAGCAGAGGCAGGTGACTGGGTAGTGCGTGTACGTGCTGCTAATGTTAGCCCAAATGAAGATAGTAAGTTGGGTAAAACTGTTAACAAAAACGTAGCTAACGTAATGTCACCAGGCGCTGAGTTGTCTGTAGATAGCCACACGATTCCTGAGTTGGATATTTCTTACTACATCACAAAAAACATCGCGGCTGAATTAATCTTGGCGACTGGCTCTAAACATGATGTGAGTATCAAGGGTGATGCCAACGCAACCGTTGGTAATCAATTATTGGGTAGCGTAGATGCTTTGCCACCAACATTGACTGCACAATGGCACTTTAATCCTGACCAAACCATTGATCCATACGTAGGTGCTGGTATTAACTACACTAACTTCTTGGATAAAAAACTTAACATTAGACAAGGTGCTCTAGCTGGCTCAAAAATCAAAGTGGATAACGATAGCTGGGGTTATGCATTACAAGCGGGTGTTGATGTTAACTTGAAAGACGGCTGGTTGATCAATGCGGACGTTAAATACGTGACGATTGATACAACAGTTAAATTGAAGACAGCAAGTGGCTGGACAAAAATTGACTCACTAGACATCAACCCATGGGTATTTGGTATCGGTATCGGTAAAAAATTCTAAAATTATAGTGATGAGTTAATCTCAGTCATATAACAAGTTTGTAAGCCTCCACGTTTGCCCCTGTTACATGTAGCAGGGGCTTTTTTTATTGCAGGTAGGCTTTGCCATCGATGCATATTTACGGCAGTATGGTGTGCGTTATGAGTAAGTTGGCTCTTAAGTTTGCAGTGAAAATTAATATGCAGCTTGTAGTTTGCTATGGATTACAAATGCTTGAGAAACAAAAGCCTAGCTACTTTAGCTAGGCTTTTGTTTTGGAGATTTAAATAGTTAAGCTAGATAATAATTTAGATGATTTTTGAGAATCTGGCGCGATTGCGGTCGGTTTGCAGGTAGCGGTCAAACACCATGCCTACAGCACGTACAAAGAACCAGCCAAAATCGGTCACTTGCAGGCTGTTTTCATCTAACGTGACCATGCCAGTTTTTTCCAGCTCTTTAAGAGCTTCTAGTTCATTCGCAAAGTATTGTTTAAAGTTAATCATGTAGGCAAGCTCGATAGCCTCATATTGCAACTCGCCTTGGCACATAATGGCCATGATGACCGCACGGCGCACTAGGTCGTCGCGGGTTAATGCCAGTCCATGCACGATAGGAAATCTGCCTTGATTAAGGTAGTCGTAATACTCTTCTAATGTTTTTGCATTTTGGCTGTAAGTTGCGCCTACGCGGCCAATGGCAGAAACACCCAGGCTTATTAAGTCGCAATCTGGTTGTGTGCTATAGCCTTGGAAGTTTCTATGCAGTCTACCTTGGCGCTTTGCGATTGCCAGTGCGTCAGTAGGTAGGGCAAAGTGATCCATGCCTACATACACGTAACCTGCGTTAAGGAATGTAGCAATGGCATTGGATAGCATCGCGATTTTTGCAGATGCTGCAGGTAGCTCGTAAGTGTCTATTCTGCGTTGTGGTTTGAAGCGCTCTGGTAAATGCGCGTAAGCATACAGTGCAATTCTTTCTGGTCTAAGTTCTACAATTTGTGCCAATGTTTTTGAGAATGACTCCGGTGATTGCTTAGGTAAGCCATAAATCAAATCCACATTGACTGAATCAAACTGCAAGCGTCGTGCAGACTCAACTAATGAAAATACTTGTTCTGCCGGCTGGATGCGATGCACGGCTTTTTGCACTTCCGGGTCAAAATCCTGCACCCCAAAACTTAGGCGATTAAAACCAAGTGAGGCTAAATGTGCCAAGCGCTGTTCGTTCACGGTGCGAGGGTCAACCTCGATTGAATACTCGCCATTCGGGGCTAACACAAAGCTGCGGCGTATCATCGCCATCAGTTCACTCAGTTCCTCATCACTGAAAAATGTAGGTGAGCCGCCACCTAAATGCAGTTGTGAGATGGTTTGACCTGCGCCCAAGTGTTCAATATGTAAATCTATTTCACGGCTTAAGTATCTTAAATACTCTACGCTACGCTCGTGATGCTTGGTCACTATTTTGTTGCATGCACAGAAAAAGCACAGTGACTCACAAAATGGAATATGCACATAAATAGAGAGCGGCAGTGTTAAGCCGCCAATTCTGCGCTGTGCCAGTGTCTGCTTATAAGAATCCTCGGTAAACGCCTCAACAAAGCGGTCTGCCGTGGGGTAAGATGTGTATCTAGGCCCGGAAACGTCAAACTTTTGTAAGGTTTCTGGGGTTAGCGTCGGCACCGTGCTTTTTGCTTCAGCCTGTTTATTGGCTGGCTGATTGCTAGGAAAGTTGATTGTATTGTTGGCAACCATGATTGTGACTCCTAAACCGTTTGGTTTATCCTGTAAATATAAAATGCACTCCGCACTATGGCGTTTAATTGAACCCTAAAATGAGGTGCTTTGCTGCAGTTCGCCTAGCTACAGCGCATTCTTTTTACGATGAAAACCTAATATTTACAGGGCAAACTACAGGCCTATACTTTGCCATCACTGTAAGCAAAAGCCTTTGATGCACATCAAAAGATAATTATGAAGTGACGATTATTTAATTCACTGGCGGCAAACTGCCGAAAGCGGTATATTTAATGAAATCGTATGAGTGGGCACAGTATGCAACCTGTTTTAAATCTAGAAGCCATTAAAGTCGCTTGTTCTAACTGCAATCTGCGCGAGCTGTGCATGCCTGTGGGCTTTGATGTCGAAGAAATGAAAAGGCTTGATGAAGTGGTTGAAAAGCGCCGCCGAGTTAAGCAGGGGGAGTTGCTGTTTAATAGCGGCGATACGTTTACTTCGCTATATGCGATACGGACTGGTTTTTTTAAAACTTGTGTGACCAGTGAAGATGGCCGTGAGCAAGTGACTGGCTTCCAAATGGCGGGTGAAATTATTGGCATGGACGGTATTGTGAGTGACCGCCATAACTGCAACGCGGTGGCGCTAGAAGATGCAGAAGTCTGCGTGATGCCATTTGCCACGGTAGAAGACCTGTCGCGCGAGTTACCTGCGTTACAAAGACATGTACACAAAATTATGAGCCGTGAAATTGTGCGTGAGAATAGCGTGATGATGTTGCTAGGCAATATGCGTGCGGAAGAGCGTTTAGCAGCATTTTTGCTCAACCTTTTGCAGCGCTTGCATGCCCGCGGTTTATCACAATCTGAATTAGTGCTGCGGATGACGCGCGAAGAAATCGGCAGTTATCTGGGCCTTAAATTAGAAACAGTGAGCCGTGCTTTTTCTAAGTTTAGTGAAGATGGCATTATTGAAGTAAAACAGCGTTACGTTAAGATTTTGGCGCCAGACGCGCTGAAAAAAATATTCAATCCGCAGACTTTATTGTAAAGCCTCACGTATTTTAATGACGCGCTTTAAGTCATTTGCAATTTAAAAGTAATAATTCCTGCATGACCACAAAAATTCATCTAACCACCACCGATCATAACCGTGATGTCGTCGGGCTTAAGTATATTTACCCGGTGATTTCACGGCGCGCTGGTGGCGTGTCTGTCGGCGTTAACCTGAATGTCAACAATGCCTGTAACTGGCGTTGTATCTACTGCAATGTGCCTAACCTGACCCGTGGGTCACCGCCGCCAATCGAGTTGGATGTATTAGAGCAAGAACTGCGAGGCTTTTTGCATGACCTGCTGCATGGTGACTTTATGCAGCGCCATGTCCAAGAAGGCGACCGTCAGCTTAAAGACATTGCATTCTCTGGTAATGGCGAGCCCACTAGCGCGAAAGAGTTTCCACAAGTGCTGACATTGGTAGAAAACGTACTGCGGGATTTTGACCTGCTAGGCAAAATTAAAGTGCGACTGATCACCAACGGCAGTTTGATGGATAAGCCTTTAGTGCTGGAGAGCATGAAGCATCTGGCACAACTGAATGGCGAAGTTTGGTTTAAGGTGGATGGTGGCTCTAAAGCTGCTATTGCACGTGTGAATGACGTGAATTTGAACCCAGAAAGCCACTTAGAGCGTTTGAGGCAATGTGCAGAGGCTTGCCCAACCTTTATACAAACCTGCATGTTCTCGTTAGATGGCGTGCCACCAAGCGAAGCCGATATAAGCGATTATTTGGTCTTGATCAGCCAGGCAAAGGACGTGATTAAAGGTGTGCATCTTTATGGGTTGGCGCGGCGTTCAGAGCAGGCTGAAGTGGATAGACTATCACGCTTACCTGCTGAGTGGCTAGAAGCCGTGGCGCAGCGTATCAGAGAGTGTGGTATCACTGTGTATGTGAGCCCTTAGCTCAATTCATATAGCCTATGAAGTCGTGCAAAAGTACCATCACAGATATCTTGTCTGTGTAACATGCATGGGCAGCCCAAAGTTGGAGTGATGTGTTACTTCTTTAGGGCAAGCCCACAGCCTAGCTTGAATGACGGGTTAGGCCTTTGGCACACTCATGCTCGGCAGCCTCACTGAGGTATGTAATCCCAGGTAATTGACTAATTTTCTTCCCGGCTTCAAGGCCTGCTTCCAGTTGCTCTTTTTCAGCAGAGTATTGTTCCAAGCAGTTCAAACGCAGTTGCTTCTCCTCTGATGAAATATCTTGAGCTGCTAAGCGCGCATCTATGGCCTTGATTAAATTATTAATAGTTTGAATCCGAGATTTAATGGGGTATGCGCCGGCTTCGTAAGGTTGAAAACTCTCGGCGCTTGCCGTGAGAGACAAAATGAAACAAAAAGTTACCAACCAGTAGATTGAAGCAAGATGCATACTTAATGGCCTAATGTAGAGCTAACCGGTGCTACGCGGCTTTATCGCGGAGCGTTCAGAGACCGAAGGAAGTGAGGTTGAGCGATGAGTTGGGCACCTCAACGTAGTGATCAATATACCGTCCCATCTCTAAGTGGGACGAGGATATGTTTTCCCAGTCTGTGCTTCCCATTCAGCAATCTTTTTTTCCATGGCCGGAGCGATTTCCTGTTCAAGTATTTCGCTCATACTCCGTGCAGTGATAGGAGGAAGCGCCGATTCTGGGGCTGATGGTCCCATCCAGCCGCCCATGGTAGGCAAAAAGTTGGAGTAGATGATTTCCCCTTTTACAGCGCGAGCAATTTCGGTAAGTCTGTCCGCTGGGCTTAAGGACTGCTCACTCAGGTTGGGTATCACCTGAGGCGACTCGACGGTACCAGCGTCAGAAACCGTTGCAATGAGTTTTCCATTGACGATCACCTGGCCAATGGGCTGATATTGATGAGCTTGGGCGTAATTGAAATTGACGTTCTCGCGTGCCTTCTCTTGTTGTTCCCTGAGCTTGACCTCGTTGACTTGGGCTTCCGTCATTTTTACGGCAATCAGCGGCCTACCTTTGCTATTCACCATTTCTTCAATGCTATAGACCGGCCCCTCCACTCGATACAGATTGGTGGAGTTGGGATTGTTGAGGTCACTCGCGTTTTCAGCGGCGAGGCGCTCCTGGGCTGCTTGTGAAATAGTCGTTGTGTCGGTAGTTTTTTCCACCGGAGAGGCGACAGTTTGCCGTTTGAACAAAAGATTGTCCGTTACCGATGTTGCTAACGTTGCTTTAGATTGTTGAATGATCATGACTTACCTCTCCGATGAGTGCCAACCTCGGGCCTAACGTTTGACATAAGGGGCGCGCTTTAGCACGTCCCGCTTGATGGATGGGTTAGGCAACGCGCTCATTTTCTAAACGCTCCCTTTTCACACCAAAACTTGGTCTTTACACCCGGTTGAGCTTGGAATAACAGCTGAGCTTGTTCGCAATTGCCTTTGTTATAAATTTCTCCGTCTGTAGCGTTGAAAGATGCAACATGGATTCGCATGTTTTCGTCCATGATGCTATTACGATAGAGCGTGAATGACTCACTTTCGGAGTTACAGCCAGCCATCAAGGCAATTGGGACACAGAGCAAAACGCGCAGAGATTTATTCATATTTGCCTAACAGTTATTATACGGACACACGCATCCGTATAATAATATTGTGGATGTTGATTTTGACATGTTATTTTTCTTTTTAAATCTTATAGTTAAGCATTGCTCTGCTCGTATAGTAATGAACTGCAAGTGCGGACGCAACTTGTTTTAAATTTAGTACACTTTTGGTGGTTTTATTTACTGAGAATACATAACTCCCGTTCTTAACCCAACCAAGTTTTGTGCACAAAGAACAAGTTAAGCACTATCTACTTAAGTTGAATTTCAACCCTAGATTGCATGTAGCTGTACTTTAGTTTGCCAACAGCACATCACACTCTGCAGCGTAAGCAACGCCCTTGCTCACACTGCCCAGCAGCCAGTTTTCAAGGCCACTTTTTTCATTTTTACCTAGCGCGATCAAGTCCGAATGTTGTGCTTCTGCATGGTTGCAAATGCTTTGTGATGGGTAGCCCGAAAGTATGGTTCTTGATGCTTTTTTACCAAGTGTTTGTTCATTAAAAATAGCACTTAACTTATGGTCTGCATCTGCCAGTGCCTGAGTACGGTATTGCTGCAACAGGGTTTCGTTCATGCCAGCTTTATACATATGTGCTTCCTGATTGGTGTCAAATATCAGCAAGCCTTCAATTTGGGCATCCGGCGCAATCGTGCGGGTCATTGCTGGTACATTTTCTGCACCAGCCAGGAAGTTTACCGCGGCGATCACATGACGGTATGGTGGTGTAGTGATATCTTTGTTCTTAACTATCAATATAGCGCTTTTTGAAACTGCCATGAGCCGAGCGCTGGTGGAACCCAATAGCTTATCGACTAAGGTGTGCTGTCCTTGCGCGCCTGCCACAATCAGCCCGGCATGAACTTGCTCTGCATAGTTGGAGATTTCAGTATGTGCACGACCTATGCGGGTTGCGGCTTCTACGGTGATATTAAATTGCTCTCGGAGTTTAAATGCCATTGTATCAATTTGGTTTTTCACTATTTCTTGCTGTGCTTGTTGATAGTGAGTTTGAAAGCTGAACGAGAGCTCAGAGCCAGCGTATAAATCTAGTGGGTGCACGACATGGATCAGGTGTAGTTTGGCGCCGAGTGCTTTGCTGATTGAGGCTGCGCGATGCACCGCTAAGTCTGCTTCTGCAGAGAAGTCAGTGCCTACAACGATATGGCTAATGGCTTGCATGTTGTTCTCCCCAATTAAGCGGTTTCTTCATGACCTAAACACATTGCGTATATTTAATTTGCCGTTTTTATTATTGTGCTCTTTTTGCAGCATAGTTACAAAAAGAAACACAAGTAATTACTGGAAATTTTGGGTGTAAGCTTACATAACCATCAGCGTGGCGAGCTGGATTGTTGCGCTAGTTTTTTTGATAGCTTGAGCTTAAGCTATATCGGCATTAAGGTTGATTTGGCTTTATGCCAGTAGCCGCATGGTTGCGCCCTTGAATGGCTGGCACTAAGCCATCGTGCCTTCCTTCTAATGTTTTGTTAATTTCAATCCCTTTGCGGTAGTAATCTGCATCAACTACCGGGTCTGGCAATTTAACGGCAAAGTAGAGGGTGACAAATGATGCTACCACCACGGTTAGTGGCCCACCTACCACTAACCACATGTGGCCATAATGCCACCATGCTTTGGATGGCGCTTCAGTATCTAAGTCATTGCTGTTGATGTAGTTCATGATTGCCTCTGCTTGCTGTAAATAACATGCGTGATTGCGATGTGCATTATCTAGGTACTAGGAATATGGATTTTTCGGTAACGGTGGCGTCATCCTCTACCGCATGGATGCTGAATGTCACTGCATGTGACCCAGATTTGACTGAACCATCTGGAATTTGCAGTCTTACCGGTACTCCGCGAGTCTCAGCTGCATTGACCACTACAGTATGGTTGGCATCAAGTACATCAGACTGCACTACAAGACCATCTAGCCCAGTGGCGCTCAATTGATAGTGCTGTGCAGATTCAGTGGCATTCATAATTTGCAGGCGGTATACATTTTCCAGCATGCCACCTTCAGCTAAGCGTGCCATGACGCCACGGTCACGAATCACATCTACCTTAAATGGTGCGCGTAACCATAAGCTGGTGCATAACGTGATTACTAGCAGCACTAGCGCTGCCGCATAAATCATTACACGTGGGCGTAAAATACGCTTTAGCATCTGCGTATGTGACCAGCCTTTAACGATGGCGGTCTGCGTAGAGTATTTTATTAAGCCACGGGCATAGCCCATCTTGTCCATGACAGTGTCGCATACGTCGGCGCACGCACCGCAGCCAATGCACTCGTACTGTAAGCCTTTGCGTATATCAATGCCGGTAGGGCATACCTGTACGCACATGCTGCAATCGATACAGGAGCCTATGTTTTGGTTGGTTAAATCTGCTTTACGTGAGCGGCTGCCACGCGGCTCGCCGCGTGCTTCATCGTATGTGACAACCAAAGTGTCATCATCAAACATGGCGCTTTGAAAGCGGGCGTAAGGGCACATATATTTACATACTTGCTCACGCATAAAACCGGCATTGCCATAGGTGGCAAAGCCATAAAAGCCAATCCAGAATGTTTCCCATGGCCCTAGGCCTAGGTTAACAACGGCAGAGCCTAATTCACGGATGGGGGAAAAGTATCCAACAAAGGTGAAGCCTGTCCATAGTGACAGCGCTATCCATACAAAATGTTTGCTGCCTTTTTTGAGCAGCTTGCGGCTTGATAAACTGGCGTTATCTAACTTGATGCGGGCGGCACGGTCGCCTTCAATTTTTGCTTCAATCCAGAGAAACATCTCGGTATAAACGGTTTGTGGGCAGGCGTAGCCACACCATAGGCGGCCGGCAATCGCCGTAAACAGAAACAACGATAGTGCAGCGATAATAAGAATCGCAGTGAGGTAAATCAGATCTTGCGGGTATAGCACTAGGTTGAATATATAGAAGCGTTTAGCTTCTAAATCAAATAATAAGGCTTGGCGGTTACCCCATTCTAACCAGGGCATGCCGTAAAAAACAATTTGGGTGAGCCATATCATGGCCCAGCGCCATTTGGTAAAAAACCCGAAGGTGCTGCGCGGATATATTTTTTCCGCCGCAGCATACAAATGAATCACAGTGGCCTGTTTTTTGGCATCTGCAGTTGGTAAGGCCTTCGGGTTAGTTGCGCTTTTCATGTGAATAAATAGAGCTTTTATTGGTGATTAGCGTTGTTAGATAATCCCCACACATAAGCAGTTAATACATGAATTTGCTCAGGTGAGAACTTAGCTGACTGTGCCGGCATTTGGTTGGTAATGCCATGATTAATGCGTTTAATAATTGCCTCTTCACCAGCACCATGTAACCAGATACCATCGGTTAAGTTTAGAGAACCAATCGCTTGGTTGCCTTTACCTTCTGCGCCGTGGCAGGCAGCACAAGCTGCAAATTTTTCTTTACCTAATGCAGCGCGTGCACTGTCATGCTTGCTGCCTGAAATGCTCAGCACATAATTGGCAACATTTTTCACGTCTTCTTCATTGCCTACGGCAGCTGCCATTGGCGGCATCATGCCAATACGGCCATTGGTGATGGTTTCGGTGATTTTTTCAGGGCTGCCGCCATGAATCCAATCGTTATCCGTTAAGTTAGGAAAACCCTTGCTACCGTGTGCGTCAGAGCCGTGGCATTGCGCACAATTGTTCATAAACAAGCGTTCGCCGATGGCTTTGGCTTCTTTGTTATTGGCTAACTGATCAATCGGCATTGCCGCAAATTTTGCATAAAGCGGGGCGATTTTTGCGTTGGCTACTGCCATTTCCTGCTCGTATTGTTTTGTTTGTGTCCAGCCTAGCTTGCCTGGATTCGCACCCAGTGAAGGGTAAGACACAAAGTAAAACAATGAGAACACGATGGTGATAATAAACATCCATACCCACCAGCGTGGTAACGGGTTGTTCATTTCACGTAGGTTTTCATCCCATACATGGCCATTTGTATTGTCACCATTAGGGCTGCTCGCTTTAATTTTGCTGGTCAGCCATAGTAATAATGCACAACCAAATACGCCGGCCAAAGAGATTACCGTAATAAATATTGGCCAAAAACTATTGGTAAAGTCACTCATTTTGTTTTCCTCTAAACTTCTGTGATGAAGTTTTAAAAAGTTTTTATTTAGACGTTTAAACTTTAATCATGAGTAAAGGGCAGGTTAGCTGCATCTTTAAATTCTGATGTATTGCGGCGTTTCCAAGCCCATACCATGATGCCTAGAAACACGGCAAAGCTAGCAATCGTGGCAATAATTCGTAACGTATTGATATCCATGGTATAGCTCCTTATTCATTAAAATTTTTAGACTATTTAAGGTGCGTGCCCAGCACTTGCAAATAGGCAATCACTGCATCTAATTCTGAAACGCCTTTTGCTTCATCCGCTGCGCTAGAGATTTGCGCATCTGTGTATGGCACACCTACTGCACGTAATGCCCGCATATTAGGCGCTAGCGAGTTAGCATCCACTTTGTTGGTTTCAAGCCAAGGGTAGGCCGGCATGATAGATTCCGGCACTAAGTCGCGTGGGTTGATTAAATGTATGCGTTGCCATTCATTGCTATATTTGCCGCCAACACGGTGCAAATCTGGGCCGGTACGTTTACTACCCCATTGGAATGGGTGGTCGTAAACAAACTCACCAGCTACTGAGTAGTGGCCATAACGCAAGGTCTCGGCACGGAATGGACGAATCATTTGTGAGTGGCAGTTGTAGCAGCCCTCACGAATGTAAATGTCACGGCCGGCCAGCTGTACCGCTGAGTACGGCTCTAAACCCTTGATAGGTTCTGTGGTAGATTTTTGAAAGAACAACGGTACAATTTCCACCAAGCCACCAAAGGCAACTACCACCAAGATCAGTACGATCATCAGGAAGTTGTTGGTCTCAATTTTTTCGTGGCTGAAGCCAGTATTTGTATCTTGATTTGACATGATTGGTTCCTTAAGCGTGAGCAGCAACGGCAGGAATGGTCGCCGTAGCAGCTTTGCCATTGGTTGCTGTTTTAATAACGTTCCACAACATGATGGTCATGCCGCTGAGGTATAGTAGGCCGCCTAACATACGGATAATGTAGTAAGGATGTTTGGCTTTAACTGATTCAACAAAGGTGTAAGTCAATGTGCCGTCAGTGTTGATAGCACGCCACATTAAGCCTTCCATCACGCCAGAAATCCAAAGCGCTGCGATGTAAAGCACAATGCCCACTGTTGCCAGCCAGAAGTGCAGCTCAATTGCCTTGATGCTGTGCATTTGTTTTTGACCAAACAAGCGTGGCACCATGTAGTAGAGCGCGCCCATAGAAACCAAGCCAACCCAGCCTAAAGCACCTGAGTGCACGTGGCCCACGGTCCAGTCTGTGTAGTGTGAAAGTGAGTTAACGGTTTTAATCGCCATCATTGGGCCTTCAAACGTACTCATGCCGTAGAAAGACAATGAAACGATTAAGAAGCGCAAGATAGGGTCTGTACGCAATTTGTGCCATGCGCCAGATAAAGTCATCATGCCGTTGATCATGCCACCCCAGCTTGGTGCTAATAAAATCAAGGAGAACGCCATACCTAATGATTGTGTCCAGTCAGGTAGCGCTGTGTAATGTAAGTGGTGAGGACCCGCCCACATGTAAGTGAAAATCAATGCCCAAAAGTGCACGATAGATAAGCTGTATGAGTACACAGGACGGTCAGCTTGCTTAGGAATGAAGTAGTACATAATGCCCAAGAAGCCGGCAGTCAAGAAGAAGCCAACCGCGTTATGGCCATACCACCATTGCACCATTGCATCTTGTACGCCAGCGTAAGCTGAGTATGATTTCATCCAGCTGGCAGGCATTGCAGCACTATTAACGATGTGCAATAAAGCAACTGTCAGGATAAATGCGCCAAAGAACCAGTTTGCTACGTAAATGTGTTTTACTTTACGTGTACCGATAGTGCCAAAGAACACAATCGCGTAAGAAACCCAAACCACTGCAATCAGTAAGTCAATTGGCCACTCTAGCTCTGCGTATTCTTTACCTTGGGTAAAACCTAAAGGTAATGAAATAGCCGCTGCTACAATCACTGCTTGCCAACCCCAGAATGTAAATTTAGCCAATGATGGTAAAAATAGTGTGGTGTGGCAGGTTCTTTGCACCACATAGTATGAGGTAGCAAATAAAGTACAGCCGCCAAATGCAAAAATAACTGCATTGGTGTGAAGTGGACGCAAGCGGCCAAAGCTGGTCCAAGGTAAGCCCAGGTTAAGTTCAGGCCAAACAAGTTGTGCGGCGATAATTACGCCCACCAACATGCCGACCACGCCCCAAACCACGGCCATGATAGAAAATTGCCGTACAACTGAGTCGTTGTACGTATTTGATTGCGAATGCGAGACTTGCATTTAGTTCTCCCCCAAGGTGCTATTGATAATTTAGTGCTAGTTTTACACGTGGCATTTTGTCGCAGCTTGAGGCAATGGCATTTGATGCAAATCAAATCGGCGGTGATTGAGGGGCTAAAAATGCAATATTTTCTGATCGACCCTACATTAAAGTCTGCCTTTTTAGCGTGTGCTTGAATCCTAATTTTTATAAATCAAGTAAACTGATGCGCATGAGATTTTTTAACGTTTTATTGCTAATTTGCGTTTTGCAGTTGAGTGCCTGTGGGTTTGAAAGCAAGCATGAAAATAAGCATGGTAATACCCGTCAGCCTATTCATTTTGCGCTGTCTCAAGCGCCATTGAATTTAGATCCTCGCATTGCTACCGATGCTGCCTCTGAACGCGTGATTCGCTTGATTTACCAACCTCTGGTGGATTTTGATCAGCACTTTAAGCCTAGCCCTAAACTGGCTACTTGGCAGATGCTGAGCACTACTGAATATCTCATCACGTTAAAATCTCCGCGTGCGCCATTTCATAACCAACTACCGCTCAATGCCGATGATGTGAAAGCCACTTATGATGCCATTACGCAATTAGCAAAGTCCCCACTCAGTGCTGAATATGCGAATATCAAAAGTATCGTGGTGCATGACCAAGACCGCTTAACTTTTTATCTTAAACAGCCGGACCCGCACTTTGCAGCCAAGTTGATTATTGGGATTATGCCTAAACCGCTACTTGAGCAGCAGCATGACTTTGCAAGTCACCCAATAGGCAATGGGCCGCTGGCGTTTGTTGAGAAAAATAACAAACTGGTACTGCGTAGAGTTGCCGATGGCCAAATCATCACACTGAGTGAAGTAAAAGACCCGACCGTGCGCGTGTTGAAGTTGCTGCGTGGCGAGACTGATTTGCTACAGGGCGAGCTACCGGCAGAGTTGGTCAAGTATTTGCAAACCAAGCCGGAAGTCACGGTAAAGACCAGCGTCGGTGTTAACTATTCATATTTAGGTTTAAACACGCAAGACCCGATATTAAGTCAGCTTAAAGTAAGGCAAGCCATTGCGCATGCGATTAATCGCCCCGCATTGATTGAGAAGGTGATGGTTAACCACACGCGTATTGCAGGTGCAATTTTGCCGCCTGAGCATTATGCAGGTAATGCCAGCCTTACTGCTTATGATTACAACCCTGCGTTATCTCAGCAGCTACTGCGTGAGGCAGGGGTCAGCTTGCCGCTAAAGTTGGTTTATAAAACCTCTACCGATGCACAGCGCGTGCGGATTGCAACGATACTGCAGGCGCAGATGCGCCCCGCGGGGATTGCGCTGGAAATTCGTAGCTTAGACTGGGGTACCTTCTTTGAAGATGTGCAGCATGGTAATTTTCAGCTATATGGCTTAACTTGGGTTGGCATTAAAACCCCTGAAATCTACGCTAAGGCGTTTAATACCAATAGCGTGCCGCCAAATGGATTTAATCGCGGCAGATTCTCTGATATGAAATTAGATAGCCTGCTGGAAAAAGAAGATTGGCAAGGCGCTACGCAACGGGTACACGCGCAGCTACCGTACATTCCATTATGGTATGAGGGGCAGTTTGCGGTGCTGAATAAAAAAATTAGCAACTACGCGCCAAAACCAGATGGTAATTGGGATGATTTAGCTACAATAAGCGCTTATGCAGATTAATATTTCTATTTCGCAGCAGCGCTTGACGTTGCTGGA
This sequence comes from Methylotenera sp., assembly GCF_036401095.1. Lineage (GTDB taxonomy): Bacteria > Pseudomonadota > Gammaproteobacteria > Burkholderiales > Methylophilaceae > Methylotenera. The sequence goes on along the minus strand of NZ_DASWWA010000012.1, from coordinate 57,526 downwards.
TGCACTAGGCACAGTTAAAGCGAGCTACGTGATCTCCAGTGCGGCTAATGGCGTAGGCTGCGAGAAAAATAGCGGCTGCACGCCTATCGGCGCGCATGTGATTCGCGCTAAAATTGGTAGTCATCAACCCGTAAATACTGTGTTTGTTGGGCGTAGGCCCACTGGTGAAATTTGCACTCCTGCATTGATGGCGGAGTCCCCCGACCGGGACTGGATACTGACACGTATTTTGTGGCTGTCTGGCCGCGAAGTTGGCAAAAACCGCTTAGGTAATGTAGATACCATGCAGCGTTATATTTATATCCACGGCACGCCTGATAGTGTTGCCGTAGGCAAGCCAGAGTCGCATGGGTGCATCCGTATGCGCAACGTAGATATCATCGAGCTGTTCGATTTGGTTGAAGTTGGCACCAGCGTGCTGATTACTGATTAATGCATATGTCCAGTTTAGTGTGTCTGTCGCTCATGAGTTATCCCCATTGGTTTGACGAGAAGTCCTGATGGGTATCGTCCAACGTTTAGCCAGTCTGTTGACCGTCATTTTTGGCGTGTTGCTGCTTACTTTCTTATTGATTCATCTGGTGCCTGGTGACCCTGTCGATGTGATGTTAGGTGAGTCTGCAAATATGGCAGACCGCGCAGCATTACGTGCAGACTTGGGGTTGAATCAGCCGTTGATTCAGCAGTTTGGTCTCTATGTGGCAAAGCTGATACAGGGAGATTTTGGGCAGTCCATACATACGCACACACCGATTGTTGAGTTAATCAAGGCGCGCTATCCGGCAACCGTAAAGTTGGCATTGTTGTCTTTGCTGATTGGCATTGTGATAGGTGTGCCACTGGGCGTGTTTGCAGCACTTAAAGCCGGGCACTGGCAAGACTTTGTGGTGACTATTGTTTCTGTACGTCTATCTGCAATGCCTGCGTTTTGGCTGGGACCAGTGCTAATGCTGATTTTTGCAGTATGGTTAGGTTGGCTGCCAGTGAGTGGTATGGATACAGGTACATCTATTATTTTGCCAGCCATTACCTTAGGGTTTGGGTTAAGCGCTATTTTGACGCGGATGACACGTACCAGCTTACTGGAAGTGTTAAACGATGATTACATACGCACTGCGCGTGCTAAAGGCTTAAGTGAGCAAACCGTGATTTTGCGCCATGCCTTGCGCGCTGCTTTATTGCCGATTATTACCATTGTGGGTTTGCAGATGGGTAGCTTGCTTGCCGGCACTGTGATTACTGAAACTATCTTTAGCTGGGATGGCATTGGCCGCTTGCTGGTCGAGAGTATAGAAAAGCGTGATTACCCTGTTACGCAGGCATGCGTGCTGATTGTGGCCTTAAGCTATGTGCTGGTGAACCTGTTTACCGATATTTTATACAGACTAGCCGACCCTAGAGTGCGTCATGCGTAGCAGAACTAAAGGGTAAGTTAACTCGATGAAATTTCTATCCTACTCGATTTTAGCGCTATGGCTACTTGCTGTGCTGGCGAAGAACCTGCTGCAGCTTGATGCCAATACGATTGACCTGAATGTGATTTTACAAGCGCCAAGCATGCAGCACTGGTTCGGTGCCGATGATTTGGGTCGTGATATTTTTGCACGAGTGTTGAGCGGTGTTGAGGTGTCACTTTGGGTGGCGCTGGTTGTGACTGCGGTGACCATGGCGATAGGTGTGTTTATCGGCTTACTGGCTGGCTTTTACGGCGGTAGGGTAGATGCAATCTTAATGCAGATTACCGACATCTTTTTGGCATTCCCCGGTATTTTGCTGGCGATTGCGTTTGCAGCGGTGCTGGGGCCAGGGTTAGGTAATTTAATGATAGTGCTGTGCTTGACTGGCTGGGTGAGCTACGCGCGGCTGACCCGCGGGCAAACATTGAGTTTGCGCCATCGTCAGCACGTACTCGCGGCTGAGTCATTGGGGGTAGGTGTGCCACGTTTGCTGTTTCGGCATATATTGCCGTTATTGGCCTCAATTTTGGTGGTAGAAGCCACTTACAGTTTAGCGAGTGTGATGATTGCCGAGGCGAGTCTGTCGTTTTTGGGCCTAGGGATTCAGGCGCCGGATGCCTCTTGGGGCGCGATGTTGAGAGATGCCGTACGTTATATGCTGATAGCGCCACATTATGTGTTGATTGTAGGTGGATGCTTGATGAGTTTGATTTTAGCGATTAATCTAGGCGGAGACTATCTGCGTGACGCTTTAGATGTTAGAAAAACCGATTAAGAAAGAGGTAGCATGAGTTTAGGTCCAGTGATGATAGATGTGGTCGGCACAGAGTTAACCGATGACGACATTCGGCGTTTAAAGCATCCACTGGTTGGTGGTGTGATTCTATTTAAGCGTAATTACGAAAATAATGCCCAGCTTAAGGCGCTGACTGCAAGCATACACGCGGTGCGTCAGCCGCCGTTGCTGATTGCGGTGGACCATGAAGGTGGCCGTGTGCAGCGTTTTAGAGATGGTTTTACCAAAATCCCGCCGATGCGTGAGTTTGGCAAAATCTGGGATAAAAACCCTAAAAAGGCTAAAGAGTTAGCCACTGAAGCTGGCTGGATTCTGGCCGCAGAATTACGAGCACATGGCGTGGACTTTAGCTTCACCCCAGTGCTGGATATGGATTATGGCGATAGCCTAGTGATTGGTGACCGTGCCTTTCACCTAAACCCGCAAGCAATTAGCGATTTAGCCTATGCATTGATGCAAGGCTTGAAAAAAGGCGGGATGCCGGCAGTAGGTAAGCATTTCCCTGGGCATGGCTTTGTGGTGGCTGACTCTCACGTGAGTATGCCAGTAGATGAACGTGAGTTTGACCAAATCGCACAACACGATATGCAGCCGTTCAGAATGTTGATTGATGATGGCATTCAGGCAATTATGCCAGCGCATGTGATTTACCCTAAAGTGGATAACAAGCCTGCAGGTTTTTCCCCGCGCTGGTTGCAAAAAATACTGCGTGAACGCCTAGGCTTTAATGGTGTGATTTTTAGTGATGATTTAAGCATGGAGGCTGCTACAGCAGGCGGTGATGTAACTACGCGAGCATTGGCGGCACTTACTGCTGGCTGCGATATGGTGCTGCTGTGTAACCAGCCTGCCATGGCAGATGAGTTGTTAGATAACCTTAGCTGGACTATTTCTGCACAAAGCCTGAGCCGCTTGGCACGTATGCATGGACATAAACACCCGTTATCTATGGATGCCTTGCATGAAAGTGCAGATTTCGTACGCGCGCTACATCAAGTTGCGCAGGTGGGTGTTGTAGAAGGTGAATTGTTCGCTTAACAAAAGCCTTGAAACTTAATGCGTAAATCGGTATCTTAGCTTCAGGTGTATTTTTAATTATAAGGAAATAAACAATGTTAGATAACACTCCAGTACTAGGTCGTTCAGAATCGACCGAGTTAGCTACTAATCGAGTTCTGCGTAATACATACGCGTTGTTGGGTTTGACCATGATCCCAACAGTGATTGGTGCCTTTATTGGTATGAGTATTAATTTTTCTATTGCACAACAGCATCCATTTATGTTCGCGATTGGCGCAATGGCAGTAATGTACGGCTTGTTTGCAGCGATTGCAGCTAACCGTAATAGCAGTGTAGGTGTGGTGATTTTATTAGGCTTAACATTCTTAATGGGTATGTTGCTTGGCCCTATCCTTCAGCATGCACTGCATTTAAGCAATGGCGCACAAATCGTAGGCTTAGCTGCTGGCGGCACAGGCATCATCTTAATGACCTTGGCTGGTATTGCTACCACTACCAAAAAAGACTTTAGCTTTATGGGCAAGTTTTTAATGGTGGGTATTGTATTAATGATTGTTGCTTCATTAGCTAATATCTTTTTACAAATCCCGGCAATGGCGCTTGCGATGTCTGCAGTTGGTGTGGTTCTGTTTTCAGGTTTTATTCTTTATGACGTTAGCCGTATCGTTAACGGCGGTGAAACTAACTACGTGATGGCAACATTAGGTTTGTACTTAAGCATTTACAACTTGTTCACTAGCTTGTTGCAATTGTTAATGGGCTTGATGGGCAGTAACGATTAATACGTTTTGCGTTAGTACATACGTTTAGATTTTAAAAAACCCGCTTCGGCGGGTTTTTTTATTGGCGCTGCAGTTTTGCTTGTTTGCGGCGTTCAGAAAAAAAGTTAGATAACATCATGCCGCATTCATCCGCCAGTAAGCCGCTAGCGACCGTAGTGTGATGGTTGAGCTTTTGCTCAGCCATCAGGTTGATTACACTGCCGCAAGCGCCTGTTTTCTGGTCACTGGCACCATATACCAGTTTGGCGATGCGTGCGTGCTGTATTGCGCCGGCACACATCGCGCACGGCTCTAATGTGACATACAGTGTGCAGTCTACTAAGCGATAGTTACCCAAGTGCTGAGCGGCGTCGCGCATGGCTTGAATCTCTGCATGTGCGCTTGGGTCATGCAGTGTTATAGGCGCGTTGCTGCCGCGCCCGATAATTACCCCATCTTTCACTACGATTGCGCCCACTGGCACTTCACCGGCTAGGGCGGCTTCTTTTGCCAAACTGAGCGCGATGTTCATGAAGGCTTGGTCTTGTTCGGTCGTGTTTATGATACTAGTTGTCATGTTGATTAATTTTTTCAGGTGGTCACAGGTGCTTAGTCTTGCTGTTTTTGAGCCCAGCGCACTAATACGTAAACCAAGCCTAAAACAAATGCACCACCCACCCATACCGTAATCTCTTCTGTGGTTGGTGAGGCGTCTTGCACCGGCATAACAATGAGCTTACGTAAGAACAATACGAGTACAACTTCAACAAAAGTTTCTACCTGCAGTTTGCTGCCTTGCAAGTAGCGTATTTCTGCAGAGATAAGTGCAGAGATCGACCATAGCAGCATCAGGGTACCAAGCGCATGTAAAAAGCCATGTACCAAGTTATGCGCATTAGCCGCTGCAAACACATCTTTAAAAAATAGCCAGGTAAACATAATGACTGAAGTGGCGAGTGCTAAGCCAATAATGATATGGGCAAATCCGTTAAGCCATTGCATGGCTTTGATTGCAAAGCTGTTGATGCGCGCGAAATTCTTTGGCAGTTGTTCTTGTGACATCTTTATGTCTCTCATTGTGCTGGTGATAATAAAATATCATTTATGTTCAGTAATTGGAATTGTTTAATAAACCACTGCTGCGCTTTGCCACCATCACTACGCCAGGCAAGAAAGACCATAACCTCATGCTTGGGCTTTGCCACTTGCTTGATAATGAGTTGACCTTTACTTGCATAATGTTCTGCAATTTTTCTGGGGATATAACCAGCACCTAGCCCCGCGATTTGTGCCTGTAGTTTGAAGTGCATGTTGGGCAGAGTCAGCACATCTTGTCCGGATAATATACCTGCAGTTCTTGGCGGTAAGTTACGCGAGCTATCTGCAGCTGAAATAGAACGGTGGCGAATAATGTCCTGGTCTTGTAGCGGGTCTGGTATCGTGGCTAGTGGATGGTGCGGTGCAACAGCGTAACTAAACTCCATCGAGCCGATGGGCTTTGTGGTAAAGCCGTTGACCGGCGGTGTGTCACCTGGGCTGCCTAAAGTGATATCAGCGCGGCCGCTAATCAGTGCATCCCAGCCACCGCCAAATACCTCTTGTGTGAGTTTGATTCTGGTGCCGAAATTCTGGCTGTAGAACTTATCTAATATTGGGTAAATGCTGGTGATGTCAAATAAATCACTGACGGCGATGGTGAGCTCGGTTTCTACACCTTTTGCCACCCGTTTTACCCTTGACTCCAACTCACTCGCGGCATTGAGTAGGTTGCGTCCCTCTTTAAGTAACTCTGCGCCGGCTAAAGTGAGCTCCGCCCGGTGCCCGCTACGGTTAAAGAGCTGAACGTTTAAGTCTTCTTCTAATTTTCTGACTGTATAGGTAACGGCTGAGGGTACACGGAACAGTGATTCTGCAGCGGCAGCAAAGCTGCCTTTGCGCGCAATAGCATCTAATACCTCAAGCGACTCTAGCGATAATTTAGTGGACATAACTGGTACTCAATCTTGGTCAGATTATTTGAATAAGACGTGCAAAATTATTAGCTATTAGTATAAAGATATTAGTAATAACATGCTGTTAATTATTCAATAAACTTGAATATTAACTTGGCATATAACATTAACATCGTGTTAATGTGAATCTTTAGGCTGAAATTAGGTCTGGGCTTAAGTGGTATTTGAATATCAATTGAAGTAACTGGTGTCAATAAATATTGTGATAACAAACCAAGATTAAATTAACAAACCAGATTCAAACAAAGGGTAGCATATGAAATACATACATGTAAAAACGACTGCATTATTACTGGGTGCGCTATTTTCAGGGATGAGTGCAGCGATTGCGGCACCGGTTGCTTATAAGATTGATGCAGCACATAGCTTTGCTAACTGGAGTGTACGCCATGTGGTAGCAAAGGCGTCCGGTACTTTTAACGATGTTACAGGCAATATCTTGATTGACGCTGATAACTTAGCCAATTCATCTGTAGATGCCAAAATTAATGTGCTGAGCGTGAATAGCGGGCTTGCCAAGCGTGACGCACACATTAAAGAAAAAGATTATCTGAATGTAGAGAAGTTTGCTGAAATGAGTTTTGTTAGCACCAAAATTGAGGCCAAAAGCGCAACTGAAGGCGTGATAACGGGTAAGTTCACCATGCATGGGGTGACTAAAGAAATTTCTTTGCCGTTTAAAGTGTTAGGTTTTGGTAACGACCCTTGGGGTGGCGAGCGTAGTGGTTTTGAGGCAAAAACATCACTGAAAGCCTCTGATTACGGTTTTGGCTGGGGGGTAAAACCTAACAGCCCAGTCGGTGACGACATTGAGATTACCTTATTGATCGAAGCGGTAAAACCTGCAGCCGATAAGCCAAAAAAATAATTGAGATATTTAACATTAGCTAGGAGTAAAGCATGGCATTAGATCTATTTAGCCCAGTAAAACTGGGCAGTATACAATTGAGCAACCGTATTGTAATGGCACCGCTTACGCGTAACAGAGCAGGAGCGCAGGGTGTGCCTCAGCCTATAAACGTTACTTATTACGAGCAGCGCGCTAGCGCTGGGCTGATTGTCACAGAAGCTACGCCAATTTCAGCCATGGCACACGGCTACCCAGCATTGCCTGGTATTTATACCGATGCGCAAGTTGCCGGATGGAAAAAGATTACCGACGCGGTTCACGCCAAAGGCGGCAAGATTGTGATTCAACTCTGGCACGTAGGCCGCATTTCTCATCCTAGCCTGCTGCCAGATGGTGCGCTACCAGTTGCGCCATCTGCCATTAAACCAGCAGGGCAGGCTTTTACCTATCAAGGTTTGGTAGATTATGTAGAGCCGCGCGCATTGGCACTGAACGAGCTTCCAGGCATCATTGTTGATTATGTGCATGCGACGAAAGCAGCGCTGGCCGCAGGGTTTGATGGTGTAGAGATACATGCGGCTAACGGTTATTTACTGGATCAGTTCCTGCGTGATGGCACTAATAAGCGCACAGATCAGTACGGCGGCAGTTATGAAAATCGCGCACGGCTTCTATTAGAAGTCACTAAGGCTGTGGTGGATGTAGCTGGTGCAGATAAAGTTGGAGTGCGTATTTCACCTGTTAATCCATTTAACGATATGCAAGACAGCAACCCGCAAGCGCTGTTTAATTATGTAGCAGAGGCGCTAAATCAATTTAACCTCGCGTATTTACACGTGGTCGAGGGTGGTATTCACGGTGGTGGTTTATCTGATCCGTTTGATTTTGCTGCGTTACGCAAGCTATTTAAAGGCGGATACATGGCTAATTTAGCTTACGATAAAGCTCGAGGCAATGCGGTGATTGCAAATGGTCATGCAGATGTAGTGGCATATGGTGTACCATTTATCGCAAATCCTGATTTAGTTGCGCGTTTTAAACTAGATGCGCCACTAAATGAAGCGGATTCATCATCATTTTATGGTGGTGCCGAAAAAGGCTACACCGACTACCCATTTATTGAGGAATAAATTAAATATGCATAACCCGGCCATTACACAAGTAACCATTGATAACACGCTAGCAAACCGATGGAGCGGGCGCGCCTATGATGCAACTAAAGGCGTGACGCAGGAGCAAGTGATTGCTTTGCTAGAGGCTGCAAGATGGGCACCTTCTTGCTTTGGTGATCAGCCTTGGCGTTTTGTGGTTTGGGATAAAAATACAGATGCTGCCAGTTGGCAGCAAGCGTTTGAGTGTCTGGTGCCAGGCAATCAGGCTTGGGTGAAAGATGCGCCATTACTATTGTTGATATGTGCCGATACCTTGTTTGGCCATAACCAAAAGCCTAATCGCTGGGCGCAATACGATACCGGTGCGGCAGCAGAGAACGTATGTTTACAAGCATCAAGCATGGGCTTAATGGCGCACCAGATGGGTGGTTTTGACCCTGATAAAGCACGCGCTACGTTCAATATCCCAGAGCAGTACACTTTGATGGCAATGATGTCTGTTGGTTACCAAGCGGATATTGCCACTCTAGAAGGTGATACTTTGGCAAGGGAAACCGCACCGCGTACTAGAAAGCCTCTGTCTGAGCTGTTTTTTGGTGCAACATGGGGTAAGCCAGTACCAGGTTTGAGTGAATAGTCGCATTGCGAATCTAAAACTTAACGAAAGATATGGCTTCTGATAAACTGCTATTTTTAGGCGTTACCTTACTCAATTAAAGGCAAAATTATGGCAGTTATTGTACTTACCAAAGCTAATTTTAAAGAAACAATAGAAAACAATCCTTTTGTGATTGTTGATTTTTGGGCACAGTGGTGTGATCCATGTGTTGCTTTCACGCCTACTTTTGAAGCTGCGGCAGAGAAAAACCCAGACATCGTATTTGGTATGGTCAATACTGAAGCCGACCCTGAAATCGGCGAGTATTTTGAAGTAACGCAAATTCCAGGCATTTTAGTGATTCGCGAACAAGCTGGTATCCACGCGCAAGTGGGTGAAATTGGCGCTCCTGCATTTGATGAAATTATCAAATGGGCACGTGATTTTGATATGACACCTGTGCGTGAGTACTACAAACAACAGGCGCAGGCAGCTAACTAATCGCTAGCATCTTGGCAGTTACAATAAAAAAGCGGCTCTAGAGCCGCTTTTTTATTGTGTTGTCACCTTAATTATGGGCATGGCGTTAAAAAGAGCCTGTTGTATATAACCTGACTAAGTAAAATACACCAACTGCCATCATGAAGTACATAGGCAAGTCACCGCTTTTTTTGGTTTCTGATTTATTCGGAGAGCTGACCCACTTGTTCAGTAGCCATAATGCCAAAATGATGACCGGAATCATCAGCATACTGGTGGTGGATTCAAACAGCTTGCTCGTTATGGTGGAAAGCCAGCCATCTTCACGAAACAGCTCCAAAGCTAGGCCAATAATGCCCACAAGCATAAGGCCCATGCGTACCGTTGCAGTCAGTACACTGGCCTTGCTCTCCGGTTTAATATCTTTATTTTTAAGATACTTGTTAGGCTCTTGCTTTGCCATTTTTTGCTCCTAAGACGCTTATTTAGTCTGCACTGAGAAACTTCATTGGGTCTACAGATTTACCTTGCTGCCTGATTTCAAAATGTAGTTTTACTGTATTGCTGTCAGTATCGCCCATTTCTGCAATTTTTTGGCCGCTAGTCACTTGTTGGCCTTCTTTGACCAAAATCAGGCTGTTATTTGCGTACACAGACAAATAGGTGGCGCTGTGTTTTACGATCACTAACTTACCATAGCCGCGTAAGTCGGAGCCGCTATAAATGACTTTGCCAGGCGCAGCAGCCTGCACGGCTTGCCCCATTTTGCCTGAGATATCTATCCCTTTATTGCCTGCATCGTTAAAGTTGGCAATCACCTTGCCTTTGGTAGGCCACGCCCAGGTAAATGTGCCTGTGGGCTCCAGCTTAGGTTTTGCTTCGGCAACTGGCTCGCTTGGCTTAACTTCAGGTTTTGATTCGACTACTGGTTTATCCGCTACTTTTTCTGCAATAGGTTTTTTAACGGTATTAGCAGTGGAGGCAGGCGTACTGGCAATGGTCTTTGCAACTGGGGGCGGCTGTTTGTAAGCTGCATCACTATATGGCTCCCGTAGTGCTTTGGGCTCGCTAATGCTGATTGCTACAGGAGGTGCTTGCGTGTTGCTGCTTGCTTCTGGAGCATTATCAGCGCCAATCCCGTAAGTGATCACACCATTGTTATTATCTTGTGCTGCGCTACGCTGTGCACTAGGTTCTGTCGTGACTGCAGATTCATTTAAAGGTGCAAACTTAAGGGTTTGCCCAATTTTAATCACGTAGGGTGCACTGATATTATTAACCTGAGCAATTTCTTTATAGTCGTAACCATGCTCCAGGCCTATGCTATACAGGGTGTCGCCTTTTTTGACCACGTAATTTGCTGGACGCCAGTCTGTACCTGCTTTGTGGGTAGCAGCTTTGGTTTGTGGTTTATTCGATTTTGCTTGCGGTATGCGGTCAATCACCGGTGCTTGGGTTGTGCTGCATGCAAAGTTCAGCAATGAAATCAATAAGATGATAAAACAGCGTGATGCATTCATTGTGAGGTGGTGCCGCCGAGTAAGGGAACAAACTTTACAGGCTCCAGCTGCGTTTGACGGTAGTCATTTGTAGACACACGCTCTACTAGGTACAAGATTTGTTCATCAGTGCCAACTGGGATAACTAAACGGCCGCCAACTGCTAGCTGTGTTAGCAAATCTGGCGGAATGTGACTTGCCGCAGCGGTGACGATAATGGCATCAAATGGTGCTAGCTGCACTAAGCCCATATTGCCGTCTGCATGGTCTAACTTCACGTTAATGCATTTAAGCTTGCGTAGATGATCGCGCGCTTTTAACAGTAAAGGGCGGATGCGTTCTACAGAGTAAACTTCTTTAGCCAGTTTAGATAATACGGCTGTTTGATAGCCGCAGCCCGTGCCAATTTCCAGCACTTTTTCTAAAGGCTGGCCGTTGCGTAGTAGTTCAGACATGCGGGCAACGATATACGGTTGCGAGATGGTTTGGCCAAAGCCAATTGGCAGAGATACGTCTTCATAGGCGCGAATCGAAAGGGCTTCGTCAACAAAAATATGGCGCGCTGTGCTGCCAATGGCTGCGAGCACCACCTCATCTTTAATACCTTGCTCACGCAGTCGATTAAGCATGCGGTCACGCGTGCGTTGCGATGTCATGCCGATGCCAGCTTGCGATGATTTGATTAATGCCACGATTTTATTTCCAGTATTATTAGCTAGATAACCATTGTTTGATGTCATTCAGCTGTGCGTGGCAGGTTAAATCAACTTGAATGGGTGAAATCGAAACTTGCTGATTTGCAACAGCATGAAAATCAGTACCTAAACCGCCATCATTAGGTTGCCCTGCAGCGCCAACCCAGTAAACTGTCTCATTACGTGGTGTTTTAAGCTGTACCACGGGCTCCGCCTTATGACGTTTACCCAGACGCGTTACTGTGCGTCCTTGCAATGCATCGTAAGGAATATCCGGTACATTTACATTAAGCAGTGTAGGCGCACTGAACCCGTTTTTTTGATAATGCTGAATCAGCTCCACGGCAACGCGTGCTGCCGTTTCAAAGTGGGTAGAGTTATGCTGTGACATGGAAACCGCAATAGAAGGGATGCCAAGCAGGTAGCCCTCCATCGCCGCAGCTACAGTGCCTGAGTAGATGGTGTCGTCGCCCATATTAGCGCCATCATTAATGCCGCTGATGACCATGTCCGGCATGGTATCCATCAAACCTGTAAGTGCAATATGCACGCAATCAGTTGGTGTGCCATTTACATAGAAAAAACCGTTAGATGCTTTTTTTACGCTTAACGGGCGGTCAAGCGTAAGTGAGTTGCTGGCACCGCTGCGATTTCTTTCAGGGGCAACCACGGTAATATCTGCAATTTTTGCAATATGTTCTGCTAGGATATTTAATCCTGGTGCGAAATAACCATCATCGTTTGAGAGCAGTATTTTCATGCGTAGCTTATAAATCGTATTTTCATGGCTAAATTATAGTAGAAGACAGTATGTTTGGCGCGGTATCTATGTAAAAACTTATGTGTGTTTATGGGTTTTTTACACTGTTTTGTGGCGCCTGGCGTGTCAGCCTGGCATAAAAAATCGTGCACGTAAAAAATAAGATAGTCAGGATGACTTCTGCTAACGCAAGTTGGGCGGAGATTCCCACATCAGCCCATGCGCGCACTACGCCTTCAGTGAAGTAAAACAAAATGAACATACATGACCATTGGTAGGTGTAGCGCTTGCCCCTTAAAATGCCGAATAAAGGCAGTAGTAGCGGTAGCACTTTGAATATCAGTAATGAGCCGCCCGGTTTTAATGGCGCTAATACAGCCTCCCAGGCTAGGGTTAATAGGATGAGCGCGATAAGGCTAACAGAAGCGCCTAGCTGGAGTCTTTGTATCATTTGAGGTTTATTCACGTTGGAGTTTACTTACGTTAAGGTTGATTCAGGTTTGAATTAAGCGTTGATTGATTTTGAAAGGCTGACCAAGGCGGCGCGTGCGGATTGTGCGTCATGGATGGGTGTTGCAAATGCTAAGCGCAATGTCATGGTTTGGTTGTTAACAATCGCGGCAACATCAAATCCGTCACAATCAATCCCTAGCATGGTTGCTTGCGTGGCCTCTACGCCGTGCACGTGCCGACAATAGGCAATCAGGCTATCAGAATGGTCTGTATTCATGTGGTTGAGGATGTGTGCTTCCTGACTTGCCAATTGTGAATTAGCCGGCATGTCTGTCATCAGGTCGCTGCCGGATAGCCAGCCCATTTTGCCAAAACCTGCAATATAGCGGCAGGTTTCAATTTGGATGCGATAAAAAGCAAAATCATGCATATCAAAGTAACCGCTGGCTTGCGGCAGGTAGCGCAAATAGCGCGCGCGTAAGTCAGCATCTTCATTTTTATTGATGACATGCGCAGTACCGAGTAGGGTAAGTCTAGCATTTGCCTGTAGGTCTTCAGCCCCTGCAAATACCAGTAGTGATACTTTAGGGTTGGCTGCGATATTTTTGGTGTGCTCTGCAATGTTGCTGATCAATATGATGGGTTGACATTGGTGGTCTAACACAAATGGTGCAACCGAGCCGAACGGGTAGCCTTCAAGCTTTGCTGAATGGGTTGATAGTATGGCAGTGCGAGTACTTCTTAAAAACTGTCTTGCTTCTAGCGGTAGCTGGCTCATGGTTTAAAGTTTTCTCGCTAGTTTTAGCGCGGTTTCCGCAAGGCGCTTACCCAAAGCGATACATAGCTTTTTTTCATCATCGCTGATAGGTTTGTCATCCATAGTGCCACCAATATGGCTTGCACCGTAAGGTGTGCCGCCAGTTGTGGTGGCAGACAGCGCAGGTTCTGAGTACGGTAAACCTACCATGATCATGCCATGGTGCATTAACGGCAGCATCATGGTGAGGAGTGTGGTTTCGTTGCCGCCATGCATCGAGCCTGTAGAGGTAAATACAGCTGCCGCTTTGTTCGATAGTGCACCTTTTAACCATAAGCTGGTGGTGCCATCTAAAAAATACTTCATCGGTGCTGCCATATTGCCAAAACGGGTAGGGCTGCCCAACGCTACGCCTATGCATTCTTCTAAATCTTGCAGTTCTGCGTACGGGTCACCTGTGCTTGGAATGTCAGATTCGGTTGCTTCGCAATTTGCTGATACTTTAGGGACGGTGCGGATGCGTGCTTTAACGCCATCTACGCTTTGCACACCGCGAGCAATCAGCTGCGCCATTTCGCGTACTGCGCCACCTTGAGAATAGTATAGGACTAGGATTTCGCTCATGAGATTAATCTGATTATTTGAAGCTGAAAGTATATAACACATCGACAGCACTTTCATTGCCGGCTTCGGCGCGTAGTGCCCAGCGCGGTGTGATATTGAAGGTGAGTCTGGCAATGTCTTGTAGGCCGCTAATGCTTTTGGCATAGCTTAAGTAAAGCTGCGAGCTGAGTCGCTTGCCCAGGGTGACAGAGGCGTTTTCTGCATCGCCGCCAGCAAAGCTGAATTCATCCAGCCCAGCAGCACGGGCTATCTGGCTTTGTAATGGAACGGATTGCCCTTGTGAGAATAAGGCACCTGCTGCTAGCGAGAGTATTGCAAAGTCAGTTTTACCTGCCTGCTCCGTGCCATGGCCTAGCACTAGCCATGCTAGCTTGTCGGTATCCGGCACATTAGGGTCTGAAACCAGTTTAATTTCAGGGATTAATGCGCTCCCTGTAATTTCAACGCCTGCATTGACGGGCTTGCTATCGCGCATGGCGCGGATGTTTAGACCAGGGTTATCCATCACGCCGTTAAAGTTTAATATGCCGCGCTCTATATTGAGTATTTGGCCGTAAGCCATGAACGTACCTTTAGAAACGGCAATACTGCCTTCTGTGTGTGGCCTGTATTCGGTACGGCCGGTCAGTGTTAACGCCCCAGTCAATTTTGCGTCCAGACCACGCCCGCGTAAGGTAAAGTCATCACCGAGTTGAATACGTAGTCCGTTCAGCAATATTTGTAATAACGGCTCTTTTTTAGCCGTGGCTTCACCTAAGATAATCACGTCATCGCTTAGCGTAGGGGTATCTTCTTGCGCCATTTCTATTAGGCCATTGTTGACCGTGAAGTCACCTAAAATGCTAAGCAGGTTGTCAGCAAGGATGGTTTTGCCTGTGCCGCTAATGACTAGCAGACGGTCCGCTCTGGAGAATATGCTAAATTGATCTGCATTCCAGCTGAGTTCTGCTTTGGGTTGCCCCTGTTCAAAGCGTATCCAGCCATTAGCACTCAGTTTGCCTGCGCCACCTTGCCAGATGGCTTGTTCGATTTGCAATTGATTATTTTCAAAGTGCGCTTGGAAAAAACCGTTGTTGAGCTGAATGCCTTCTGATGGTAGGTTGAAGTTGATATTGTTGCCATTGAGCGTGCCGCTCAGGTTAGGCTGTGCCATGGTACCGTAAGCAGATACGGCTAGTGTGATTTGCCCATCTAGGTCTGCATCCATTAGGGTTGTGGGCATGGGTAGCCAGGCTAATGTGTTGAGTTTGGCACTGGCAGAAAATTGCAGTGGCGCGTTGTTCAGTAGGCTAAAGCCTGCTTCTGTTTTTGTGAGCTGGCTTGCAAGTTTTGCGCTGATTATGCCCAAGTTTTTACCATCAATATCCGTTTCGATACGCAGTGCATTATTCACCACATTAAGCGTCAGTTTTGCGGTTGATAGCCCCAATGGTTGTGTGCTGCCATCTGGCTTTGTTAATGTGAAGTCACCGCTGTCGCGCCATAATGCAAGCTGAGCATTAATTGTACTTTGCGTCTCTATCACCCATTCTCCTGAAAAACTTGGGCTGCCTTGTAGCGTGCTAGGTAATGGTAATAGCTCGGGTGGTAAGTCGCTCAGGCTTAATTGCGTTAACGTGCCTTTGCTGGCCAGTTTTCCGTTGCCTAGCGCGAGCTGCTCGATATTAATGTCGCCATGATTTAGCATCAGCTTAGCTTGTGTGAGGGTGATGCTGTCAGCATCCGCACTAAGGGTTGCCGGTGCTTTGAGTTTAACTGGGGTTAGCCCAGAGTAATCCAGTTGCTGCAATAAGCCTTGCCACTGTCTTTTTAGTGAAAGTGCATTTAAAGCAAGCCCGCCTTTTAGCGTGCTTTGTAATTTAGCATCTTTGCTATCAGCGTTAATGGTGATTGTATGGTTTGCCTGTGTGCCATTTAGGGTGATGTTGCCATTAAATGGCGCATTACTACCGTATTGAATGGTATTTGCTAGAAATTTTGCAGCCATAGTGCCGCTATCACCAGTCATCATGGTGGCATCACCTGTTAACTCATTTATCCGCAAGTCATCTGCCAAGCGTAGTTTCTCACCAAGCAATTTGATATTAAGCGAGGGGCTATCCAGTGCACCATCAATTGCACCATTCGCGCTAATTTTCCCGGCCAATGTTGGGGAAAATATCGCAAGGTCTGGCAAGTCTGCCTGCCAGTTTAAGTGGGTGTTTTGTGTATTAATGTTGCCAGTGCCTTTAACTTTATTGGCGGCAACACCCAGCTCGAATGTGAGCTGCTCTAGCGCGCTGGCTGTGAGTTGCGCATTGGCGGAGACAGAAACAGGCTGGGCTTGCCAATTGCTGTCATGGCTGCTGAGGTTGAGCGTTGCATTAGGCGTGGGTTTAAGTGCTCCCGCTAGCGTTAAATCTAAATTAAGCTTGGCTGCAGGGTAGTTGCCTAAGCGTTCGGGACGTAACTCTAAAAGCTGGCTATGTACATGGATTGCATAATCATGATTCAGCTCAACTTGGCCATGTATCAGGAGTTTGGCCGCCGCTTGTTCACTCTCAGATTTTGACAGACTGAGTTTGCCATTTTGTGAAGTCAACCAAGCGCTGGTATCAATGTTGAGCTTGTTAAGGTCACCACTTAGTTGTGCGCTCAAGTCATAAGGGTTGGGCGCCTCGGCGTTTTTTAGTGAGAGGTCACCTTTTAGTGTAAAGGGTCTGCTGGCATTGATATTAATGCGTGCTGAGGCATTTCCCCAGGGGGTTTGTGCATGCGGCACGTTGAGTTTTAGCGAGTTAGCGTTACCCTCAAATGCTAATTTTACGTTGTGAAAGGTTTGTCGCTCATCTTGCGAGACAATCACTACTTCGCTGATTTCGGATTGTAGTACCGAGATAGGAAATGGCAGATTAATGCGCTTGGGCAGTGGCGATTGCTCAGATTCACCATCGTTGTTTTTAATGGTGATGACTAGGCGTTTGGCTTTTAATTGCTCAACCACCAGTTTGCCATCGCCAAAGGGTGAAAGCTGCCAGTGAGCACTGAGTTTTTCCAGTTTCAGGTGGATATTATCTAAATCGTGGCTGAAGCTATCTAAGCTGGTGCTAACGCTAATGGGCATCTCGCTATGCGCGGGTGAAAACAGCAGTAAGCTGATGCTAAGCAGCAAAATATGTAAGTAACGGCGTGCCATTAGAATATCACCCCGATATTAAAATGCATGCGGTAGTCGTTAGTTTCCTGACCATAGGCAATGTCAGCACCAATCGGGCCTACAGGGCTTTTCCACCTTGCACCTAAGCCATAGCCGTACACTGGTTTTAGGTCTTTAAGGCTGTTTGCTGCATTACCAAAGTCGGTAAAGATTGCCGCGCCCCATTCTGGCGTTAGCCATTGAATCACTTCAATGCTGCCTGTGGCAAGGTAGCGTGCACCGACGATTGCATCGCCCTCAGTTACGCCTAAGCTCTGGTAGCCATAGCCACGTACCGACTGGTCGCCGCCCGCACGAAATAGGAAAGTAGCGGGTGCGCTGTTTTTCCCATGCACCATGCCGAGTTCGGCACGGGCGATTAACTGTGTGCTTTTAGTGATAGGGTAATAGGCTTGTGTTTTTAAGTAGCTTTGCAAAAAAGTACCGCTAGCAAGTGATGCCAAGGGGGCACCATTAAACTGCGCATTGAATAAATAACCACGCGTAGGATTGAGGTTATTGTCTGTGCGTCTCAGTGTAATGCCATAACCTAAGGTGGCCGCGTAATTGTCAGAGGAATCGGCATTATCCAGATTAACGTGCTCTGCTAACAGATTGGCACCAACGTATTGCTCGCGTTTGAGTGAGCCCCATGCGCGCTTCACGCCGGCTTGCGTAACCGTGGTTGTTTGCCCTTCAATCTCGGTTCTGGTGGTTGCGATATTAGCACTGTCGCGATAGCCGGTTGCCGTGGTGGGTAGCCGTATCGTACCGGATAATGATTGTAGTTTTTGTTCTAACCTGAGGCTGGATGTCATGCGCCAGTTACGGTCAAATACGTTTAGGTGCTCTACCGTCAGCTGTGTACGCGCGCCTGTGTTGGTACTAAAGCCGGCGCCGGTGCTGACCTTAATCGATTTATTTTCATCTACTTTAATTTTAATAGGCGCCTGCTGTTGGCTAGCAAGTGCCGCCTTGCTATCAGCGGTGACCTCTACTGTGCGGAAATAGCCACTTTCTTGCAGGCGGGTTTGAAAAGTGAGCAGTTGTGACTGGCTATACACCTCATCAGGTTTAATCGGGTTTAGGTTGTGAATGATACTTTCCGGATAGCGTTGCAGGCCTTCGATTTGTAGTTCACCAAAATGTACAGTGTTGCCGCTATCTACCGTAATCTCTAGTGCTGCAGTATTTTGCTGTATATCAATACTGGCTTTGGTGTCAGTAATGATCGCGTTTGGGTAACGGTTGACTAATAACTTGGTTAGTAGGCTTCGCTTTGCCGCGGTCCAAGCGTCCTGTTGAAACTGTGCGCCAGCCGGTAGCGGCCATTCTTCACGCAGCTGTTGCTCATTGGGCAGGCCTCGGTGCGCCTGTGTGATGTCACCCAAAAACTTGATATTGACGCTGCCAACTAGGGTAGGCGTACCAGGGTTAACTGAAAGTACGGTGAGGCTTTCAAGTTGGTTTTGCGTAGACTTAACACTCACTTGCGGTGAAAAGTAGCCCTCGGTTGCTAGGAGCTCTTTGATTTGCTTAGGCGCTTCAGCTGACAGCCGCTTCCACTCGTTGGGCGACATGCGTGGATTGGTACGCCACTTAATGATATCGAGATGATTTTCTAACAGAGTTTTTAACGGGCTAGGGGCTTCGATTTCTATCTGGTAGCTTGCGTTATCAGCATACGCAAGCACCCCCCAACACAATAACGCTATGTAGATGATCAGGCTTCTAGTCAAATTCAGAAGCCCTTTTATCATTAATATTTACATGCATTTAAACTCACTTAATGGTTTTTACAAGCTCCGCTGCTTTACCTGTGTAGCTCGCAGGTGTTAGTGCTAATAAGGCTTGTTTTGCATCCGCTGGGATAGCCAATTCACTGATAAACGCGTGTAATGACGTTTGGTTAATGCCGCCTTTGCCGCGAGTCAGTTCTTTTAGCTGCTCGTACGGATTTTCAATACCATAGCGACGCATTACCGTTTGAATCGGCTCGGCTAGAACTTCCCAGCTGTTGTTTAAGTCTTCATCCAAACGTGCAGTGTTAACTTCAAGCTTGTTTAAACCACGTAAGCAAGAGTCGTAACCTAATAAGGCGTAGCCAAAAGCCACGCCCATATTACGCAATACTGTAGAGTCAGTTAAATCGCGCTGCCAGCGTGAAATTGGTAGCTTTTCTGCCATATGGCGCAACACTGCATTCGCTAAACCTAAGTTACCTTCACTGTTTTCAAAGTCAATCGGGTTAACTTTATGCGGCATGGTGGATGAACCAATTTCGCCCGCTTTTACTTTTTGCTTGAAGTAACCTACAGAGATATAACCCCAGATGTCACGGTTGATATCAATCAAGATGGTATTGATACGGGCTAAGGTATCGTATAGCTCTGCCATGTAGTCATGTGGCTCAATTTGTATGGTCATTGGGTTATAGGTCAGACCCAATGATGATACAAAACGTTCTGCGAAGCTTTCCCAGTCGAAATCCGGGTAAGCAGATAAGTGTGCATTAAAGTTACCAACGGCACCGTTGATTTTGCCAAGAATTTCATTGCTAGCTAATTGTTTTTGCTGACGTTGTAAGCGATATACCACGTTGGCTAACTCTTTACCCATGGTGGTTGGTGATGCAGTTTGGCCGTGCGTGCGTGATAGCATCGGTTGGTCAGCCAATTGCTCAGCTAATTCAGTTAAACGAGCAATCAGATTATTCAAAAATGGTAACATCACGCTGTCACGCGCGGTTTTAAGCATCAAGCCGTGCGATAGGTTATTGATGTCTTCTGAGGTACAGGCAAAGTGAATAAACTCACTGGCTTTTTTTACTTCAGTGTTGCTGTCAAACTTCTCTTTTAGCCAGTACTCCAATGCTTTTACATCGTGGTTGGTACGCGCTTCAATCGCTTTCACTTGTGAAGCATCTGCTTCACTGAAATTGGTAATAGCAGCATCTAACTCTTGGATGGTTTCAGCGCTAAATGGAGCGATTTCTGCCAATGCCGGTGCGCCCGCCAGTGCTTTCAGCCACTCAATTTCTACCCATGCGCGGTGTTTAATCAGCGCATATTCACTAAAATAAGGACGCAAAGCGTCAAGTTTAGATTGGTAGCGGCCATCAAGGGGAGAGAGTGCGTTTAGTGTTGTAAGTGACATAGCAAAAAGAAATGAGCGTTTTATAAAAGTGCTATTTTACCTTAGTAGTAGAGTGGGGCAAAAAGTTTTTATTTTCATAGCAAACAAGGCAATAAGTATCTACTCGGGCGAGTTGCTTTATTGCACAGTATTCGCAATCTAGCTGTATAGCGCATACTATCTAGGTTGCAGTGTTATGTGCACCTTGTACATAGTCCCACCCAGCGACTTATTCCGTGCTTCCTGTATCAATTGATTAGTCGTGTGGTGTGTAAACCAGCTTGTATCGGTCATGCAAAATGCACGTAAATTTCGGTCTATAATGGGCTAATCTCCATCAATCCTCACACTTAACACATGTCTCAAGAAAAACCTGGCCAACTTCACCCTTCATGGCAATCTATGATAGGTGACGAGCTCGATAAGCCCTACATGCAATCACTGCGTGCTTTTTTAAAGCAGGAAAAAGCCGCTGGTAAGACCATATTTCCACCTAGCCCATTGATTTTTAATGCCTTCAATCACACGCCGTTTGACAAGGTGCGCGTGGTGATTATCGGGCAAGACCCTTACCACGGAGTGGGGCAGGCGCATGGCTTGAGCTTTTCAGTGCCGGAAGGCGTCGCATTACCACCTTCGTTACTTAATATTTTCAAAGAAATTGAAAGTGACCTTGGCATTAAAATGCGGGGCAAAGGTGATTTAACGTCTTGGGCAAACCAAGGTGTACTGCTATTAAATGCAACACTGACGGTAGAAATGGCAAATGCTGGCTCGCACCAGAAGCGCGGCTGGGAAGCGTTTACTGATGCGGCAATTGCGGCTTTAAACCTACATCGGGAAGGTTTAGTGTTTGTACTGTGGGGCAGTTATGCGCAGAAAAAAGGTGAGATGATAGACCCGAAAAAACATTTGGTGCTGAAGTCTGTGCATCCATCACCGTTGTCGGCGCATCGAGGTTTTTTTGGTAATCACCAATTCTCGAGTATCAATGAATACCTGAAAAAACGCGGTGAAGAGCCGATTGATTGGCAAGTTTAAGGTAGAGCGGGCAAAATTGGTGATTTCGCCCGCCTATCTATTATTAACCTTGAATTAACCCTGCCAGAGCATATCTACAAACTGATTCACAGGCATGGTTTCTAGTGTGTTTTGCGCTAAGCATAACTCTAAAATTTCTGCTTGTTTCTTCGCATCAAATCTACGTGCTAGATTGATTTTGAATTTTTTCACCAACTCAGGGATGCCCTCACCACGGCGACGGCGGTGCCCGATAGGGTACTCGACTGCAATGTTGCTTGAGCTGGTACCGTCTTTAAAGAAGATTTGAATCGCGTTAGCAATCGAGCGTTTCTCCGGGTCCAGGTAGTCGCGCGTGTATTCTGCTTTTTCTACACAGCTCATTTTGCTGCGAATCGCGTCAATGCGTGGGTCTGCCGCGGCTTCATCTTCATAGTCTTGCGCTGTCAGGTTGCCTTTTAATAGGCCGATGGCTGCCATGTACTGAATGCAATGGTCGCGATCAGCTGGGTTATCTAACGGGCCAGTTTTATCAATGATGCGGATTGCAGACTCGTGAGTGGTAATCACAATCTTATCAATCTCAGCAATCTGCTCTAGTGTTTGTAAGCGGCTACCTACTTCGCCATTCAGCTGTAATGCGCATTCCACCGCTGTTTGTGCGTGGAACTCTGCTGGGAACGAAATTTTGAAGAGTACTTGTTCCATCACATAAGAACCGTAAGCGCGTTGGAATTTAAACGCATTGCCTTTGAATAATACGTCATAGAAACCCCAGGTTTTTGCGGTGAGCGCTGATGGGTAACCCATTTCACCTTGCATCGTCATCCACGCCAGTCTGACCGCACGTGAGGTGGCATCGCCTGCCGCCCAAGATTTACGTGAGCCGGTATTCGGGCTGTGGCGATAAGTACGTAGGCTTTGGCCGTCAACAAACGCGTTAGAAACAGCGTTAATGATATCTTCTTTATTACCGCCTAGTAGCTTGGTCACCACTGCGGTAGAGGCGATTTTTACTAAAATTACATGGTCCAAACCCACACGGTTAAAGCTGTTTTCAAGTGCGAGTACGCCTTGAATTTCATGCGCTTTAATCATGGCTGTGAGCACGTCTTTTACCGTGAGCGGTGCTTTGCCTTCAGTAATGTTTTTGCGCGACATATAATCTGCTACCGCCAAAATGCCACCTAGGTTATCAGATGGGTGGCCCCATTCCGCAGCTAACCAAGTATCGTTAAAGTCTAACCAGCGGATCATGGCGCCGATATTGAATGCGGCCAGGATAGGGTCAAGCTGGAAGTTAGTGCCTGGCACTTTTGCGCCATTAGGCACCACAGTGCCAGCAATAACTGGGCCGAGCAATTTGGTACAAGCTGGGTAATCCAAAGCTTCAAATCCACAGCCTAAGGTGTCCATCAGGCAATTGCGTGCGGTGTCGTATGCCTCGTCGCTATTGATTTCAAAATCTGCAACGTAATTAGCAATGTCAACAATGACTTGGTCTGGTGCGGGACGGGCGTTTGAGATGTGCGACGACATGTTTTAGGACCTTTAATATGAAAGTAATTTAATTGGGTTCGCCATTTCCACCAAAGTAGAGTCCATATTTAAACGGAGGATAAAAATATGGATTTTGCTTTCGCGGAAATGACAGAGTTAAGGGTTAGCGTTGCTCCAGCGGCACATAGGGGCGATTCTCAGGTCCAATATATTCAGCGTTTGGACGGATAATTTTGTTATCTATGCGCTGCTCAATCACATGCGCAACCCAGCCTGTGGTGCGTGAGATTACAAAAATTGGGGTGAACATGCCGGTAGGGATGCCCATCATGTGATAGCTGGATGCACTGTACCAATCCAAGTTAGGGAACATTTTTTTCTCGCGCCACATGGTTTCTTCAATACGCGCGGAAACATCAAATAGCGTCATATTGCCGTTATCTTCACATAACTTGCGGCTAACAGCTTTGATAGATTCGTTTCTAGGGTCGGCAATGGTATATACCGGATGACCAAAGCCAATGATGATTTCTTTGCGTGCCATGCGTTGCATGATGTCGGCTTCGGCTTCATCTGCAGTTTTGTAGCGCTCAATGATTTCCATCGCAGCCTCATTGGCACCGCCGTGTTTAGGGCCACGTAGTGCGCCAATTGCTCCGGTAATGCATGAATACATGTCGGATAAAGTACCCGCCACTACGCGTGCTGTAAAGGTAGAAGCGTTAAATTCGTGTTCTGCATACAGCACGAGCGATGTATTCATGGCGCTGATGTGTAAATCTGAAGGTTTTTTGCCATGTAGTAAATGTAAGAAATGCGCGGCAATCGAATCTTCGTCAGTTTCTACTTCTATACGTTTTTGGTTGTGGCTGAAGTGGTACCAGTAAATCAAAATTGAGCCAAAACAGGCAATTAGCCTATCGCCCAAATCTTTTGCGCCCTCAGTATTACGGTCGCTTGCTTCAGGCTCTAGTGTACCTAGCATAGAGCAGCCGGTGCGCATCACATCCATAGGGTGTGCATTAGCTGGTATATGTTCCAATACTTTTTTTAAGTCATTCGGTAGGCCGCGTAACTTCTTCAGCTTTTGGTGGTATGCCGCTAGCTCTGCTTTGTTAGGTAGTGCGCCATGTATCAGTAAGTGGGCGACTTCTTCAAACGTCGCAGATTTAGCTAATTCGATAATGTCGTAACCGCGGTAATGCAGGTCGTTACCGGTGTGACCAACGGTACAGATAGCAGTGGTGCCAGCTGAAATGCCGGCAAGTGCTACGCCTTTTTTCTTTTTAGGTTCTTGAGTAGTGGTGGCTTGTGTCATGCTACTTTTCTCCCTTAAATAATGCGTCCAGCTTTTGCTCGTAAGCGTGATAGTTCAGGTGTTCATACAGTGCTGCACGCGTTTGCATAGTGTTGACTACGTTGGCTTGTGTGCCGTCTTTGCGTACGGCTTGGTACACATTTAGCGCAGCCTGATTCATGGCTCTGAATGCTGAAAGTGGGTAGAGCACCATGCTCACGTGCGCGCTGCGTAACTCGTCTACGGTGAATAGTGGCGTGGAGCCAAACTCGGTAATGTTGGCGAGTACCGGCACTTTCACTGCATCTGCAAACTGTTGGTACATGCTGAGTTCAGTAATTGCTTCCGGGAAAATCATATCTGCACCAGCTTCAACACAGGCACAGGCACGGTCAATTGCGGATTGCAGGCCTTCTACGGCTAGCGCATCGGTACGTGCCATAATCACGAAATCTGGGTCAGTTTTTGCATCAACAGCGGCTTTAATGCGGTCTACCATTTCCGCTTGGCTGACAATCGCTTTGTTGGGGCGGTGGCCGCAGCGCTTGGCCTGCACTTGGTCTTCAATATGCACTGCGCCTGCGCCGGCTTTAATGATGCTTTTAATGCTGCGTGCAATGTTGAATGCGCCGCCAAAACCGGTGTCGATATCCACCAGTAATGGTGTCTCAGTAACATCAGTAATTCTACGCACATCAATCAGCACATCTTCAAGGGTCGAAATGCCTAAATCCGGAATACCTAGTGAGCCTGCAGCAACTCCGCCACCGGATAAATATAAAGCCTTGTAACCAGTTTGCGTGGCGAGCAGGGCGTGGTAAGCGTTGATGGCACCGATGATTTGTAAAGGTGACTCTGCGCTTAAGGCGGCTCTAAAACGTGTACCTGCAGTTGCTTGTTTATTCATGTTGCTGATTTCCTTCAGTTCATTTAATCACGCAGTATTACCATGCTGGCGTGAGGTGGTATTCAAGCCCCAGCTATCAGCTTGGGTAGCTGCTGATAGCTGTTTTGTGGATGTTTGAGAGGCTGAGGTTCGTTAAAAAAATGCTTCAACCGCCGTTGCTGGAATCTCAACCTTGGTTAATCTGGCTTTTTGCAGTACTTCCCAGAAGTATCGGTAGGTTGCACGGTCGTGTAATTCGCCAGCGTATTGAATTGGGCCCCATTCCACTTGCTGTGCGGCAAGCAGGATATTGGCTGCATCAATTACTTCATCAAAATTAGGTTTCATTGCATCGACAATCGCCTGAATTTGTGTCGGGTATATGCTCCACATCCGCATAAAGCCAAACTCATTGCGTGCGCGGCTGGCATCGCTCAATGTTGTTTCTACATTTTTTAAATCCAGCGTGACGTTGTGCGCTGGCACCACGCCATTGGCGAGTGCGGCGGCGACGACCTCAGATTTTGCGCGTGCTAACAGCCTGTGTTCGAACTGGCCCGGGCTGCGCATCGCGCTGGCTGGGATGGCGCCATGGTGTGCGCTCACAAAGTCCATCAGGCCGAAATCTAATACTTGTAGCCAAGGCAGGGCGGCGATTTCATGCACTTGTTTGAGTGCGCCATGGGTTTCAATCAGTATATGGATAGGAATCACACGGTTGATATGGTTCTCTTTAGCTACTGCCTGAACGTATTCAATCATTTCACGTGCTTGTTCAATGCTGGTGCATTTAGGGATGGTGATATATGACAGAACCTTGCCTGCGCCTGCCACTAGAATGTCTATATCTAGTTTCCATGCAGGGTGGGTGTAGTCATGGATACGCGCGCCAGCCATTTTGTGTTTGTTGGCGTCTGAATTTAATACACGCACAATCATCTCTGCGTGATCGCGCTCTTGGCCTGATGCAGCGCCGTCTTCACAGTCGCAAGTGATATCAAATACCGCGCCTATGCTATCTTGTAGTGATAGTGCTTTTAAAATGAGCTTCTCGCTGCCAGCAAAATGCTCGCAGGCAGGAATTAGCGGAAATGGTTTTTCTCCGCCAAATAGTGCTTCATTCGGGTGTTTTTTGTAAGTCACAGCCATTATTTGTTTCCTTTGCGAGGCATGAGTACGGTGTAGTCAAGATCAAGTACTACATTGGGGTGGTAACTGTTAAATTGCTTGGTTTCTGCTAAATCTGCTGAATTCATATTTTTAATGCCAACCATGCGCAGTCGTAGCGCACCAATGTCGCTTCTGTTAGGTAGCTCCCAGCTATCAAGCACTTCAGTGAAAGTGTAGATGGTGTCGCCAGCAAAGCTTGGGTTCGCGTGAGTGCCTGCGTTAATCGCCGCAATGCTGATGGCATTTTCCAGGCCTTCGTAGCACAGTGCGCGGCATGCTGAAATCACAATGCCACCATATACCAGGCGTTTGCCAAAGGTTGAGCTTTGCATTAGGTGTGCATCAAAATGCAGGCGTGCATTATTCTGATACAGGCGCGTCGCCAGTGAGTGGTCGCTGACGTTAATGGTCATACCGGCCGCGTGGTTGATGCGTTCGCCTGCTTGATAGTCCTCCCAGTAAAACTGGCCGTTGGTCGCTTGTTGGTCAAAGCGGTTAGCTGTTAAGTGTGCGGGTATGCTTAGCTGCTCTGCTGTTACAAATGCCGGCAACTCCGGAATTGTGGTTTCCGGTGCTGGTGCATTAGTGTCGTTTTTATGCACCATTACCCAGCGTACCCAGCTCAAAACCGGCTGTTGGTGCTGGTTAACAGAGGTGGAGTGTACATAAACCACGCCATTTTTACCGTTAGAGTTTTGTTTAAGCCCTATCACTTGGCTAGATGTGCTTAGTGTGTCACCCACATATACTGGCTGTAAAAAGCGCACATCGGCATAGCCTAGGTTTGCTACCGCGTTTACGGAAACATCGGGGACGGTTTTACCAAAAGCAATATGGAACGTGAGTAAATCATCAATTGGTGCGGATTGATACCCCAAGTTCTGCGCAAAAGGTTCGCTGCAATGCAATGGATTGCGGCTACCTGTGAGTGCGATATAGAGTGCTACATCGCCTGCAGTAATGGTGCGCGGCGTGGCGTGATTAATCACTTCATTGAGCGTGAAGTGCTCAAAAAAACGGCCTGATGATGTTTTATTTGATTGCATAATAGTCGCCATTTATATGTATTCTTCTTCAAGCTCGATAATTGCTTCATGTAGCTTAATTAAGCGTTGTGCTGCTTTAATGTGGTGATGTTCTACTAATTTGTCGTTAACTACCACAGTGCCGCGGCCAGCTTCATTCGCTTCTTTTAGCGCTGTGATAATGAGCCTTGCGTTGGCTACCTCTGTCGCTTTTGGTGTATATGCGTCATTGCAGTAGGCAATTTGTGCAGGGTGTACCAAGGACTTTCCATCCATGCCCATATCGCGGCCAATTCTGCATGCGTATTCAAAAGAATGCATGTTTTTAAAGTCGCTGGTAATGCCGTCAATCACGGCTTTACCATAAGCACGTGCGGCTAAAATCACCAAGGATAATGAGGTTAAAATCGCCACGCGCTCATGGGTAACATGGGCGTGCAGCTGTGAGATAAGGTCTGAAGTTGCCATCACAATACAGATGACGCGATCGGATGCCGCGGCAATTTCTTTTGCATTTAGCACTGCAATCGGGCTTTCTATCATCACCATCATCGGCACATTATGTCCGCCTGCATCATCCAGTAATTGTTGTGCTTTTAATACGTCTTCGCGTGACTCAATATTAGGGAACAAAATCGCATCAGCACCGATATTTGCTACTGCACGAATATCATCGTGACCCCAGATTGAATCAAGGTTGTTCACGCGCACGACTACTTCTCTAGAGCCATAGCCGCCTTGTTTAATTGCGGCAACTACATTAGCTCTAGATTGCTCTTTGGCATCGATCAGGATAGGGTCACCCAAATCCAATATGACAGAATCAGCTGCCAATGTACGTGCGCGATCAAGATAATGTTGATTACAGCCCGGTACATATAGCACGGAGCGCCTTGGACGGATGAGATGTTCCATAATCAATATGACTTTATAAAAATGTTGATTTGATTATATAGATGAAATTAAATAAGTGTCAACATTTATCTTATGTCTTATATAAGATATAAAATGCTAGACTAATTTTATTTGACATGATATAAATTCAACCATGGAAATTAAGCATATTGCTGTTAACTAAAATACATAGGTTGTGAAATTATGGATAAGCAATTGAGTTCACCAAGCTATAGACCTTTATATGATCAAATTAAAGTCTTAATCACGCAGGGTTTGATTGGCGGGGAGTGGAAGCCAGGGGATGTGATTCCTAGTGAAGTGGAATTGGCTGCACGTTATAAGGTAAGTCAAGGCACGGTGCGTAAGGCAATTGATAGCTTGTCTGCTGAAAATATTTTAATTCGCAGACAAGGTAAGGGTACTTTTGTTGCTACGCACAGTGAAGAGGTGACTAAGCTTAGATTTTTAAGGTTGACAGCAGTTGATGGTAAGAAAGAGTTGCTACAGAACGAGTTGATTTCGTGTGTGAAATCAAAAGCAGATGCCTATATCGCTAAGATATTAGAGATTAAAGCTGGTGCGGCCACGATAGAAGTAAAGCGTCTGCTCACTTTCTCTGGTCGACCATTGATTTACGATCACCTAATTGTGCCTGCCGTGCCGTTTAAAGGGCTTAATGGCAATAAGGTGGAAGAGTGCAACGGCTCTATGTACAGCATGTATGAGTCACAATTTGGTGTGCGCATGATTCGTGCGGAAGAGCGCCTTAAAGCGGTTGCCGCAAATCAAGAGGTGGCAAAAGCCTTGGGTTTAAAAGAAGGTTACCCCTTACTCAGTATAGAGCGCGTTTCATTTACCTATGGTGATAAACCTATGGAATGGCGCCTGGGCTTGTGTTTGACCGATGATCATCACTACATGAGTGAGCTTGAGTAAGTGTTTTAATAATTGTGAATTTAGACAACTGTGAGTTGTAAAAAGGCAAAAAATGGATGACCTAAAAAAACGCGCGCTGGATTACCACCAATTTCCCAAGCCAGGGAAGTTGAGTGTGGAGTCGTCTAAATCTTGTACTACTCAAGATGATTTGTCGCTTGCTTATACGCCAGGTGTTGCCGAGCCAGTACGTGAAATTCATGCGGATGCAAGCAATGCTTATAAGTACACGAATAAAGGTAATTTAGTTGCGGTGATTACCGATGGTACTGCGGTGTTGGGTCTCGGTAATATGGGTGCGTTGGCGAGCAAGCCGGTAATGGAAGGTAAAGCGGTATTGTTTAAACGCTTTGCCGGTATTGATGTGTTTGATATTGAGGTGAATGCAAAAACACCTGATGAGTTTATTGAAACCGTAGTGAATATTTCCCCGACCTTTGGTGGTATTAATTTAGAAGACATTGCTGCACCACACTGTTTTTATATAGAAAATGAGCTGAAAAAACGCTTGGATATCCCGGTGTTTCATGATGATCAACACGGGACAGCAGTGATCGTTGCTGCAGCGCTACTTAATGCGCTGACCTTGCAAGGTAAAGCCATAGAAACGGCAAAAATCGTATTCCTCGGTGCGGGTGCTGCCGGCTGTTCTTGTGCCAAATTGATGAAAAGCATGGGCGCTAACCATATTACCATGGTGGATAGAACCGGCGTTTTAGACACGAATCGACCAGACCTGCATGACAATAATCGAGAACTTGCCATTGCGCCGAGCGCAGTAAAAACACTGGCAGATGCCATGCAGGGCGCGGATGTATTTATTGGTGTTTCCGCTAAAAATGCACTCGATGCCAACTTAATCAATGATATGGCGGCGAACCCGATTATTTTTGCTTTGGCAAACCCAGACCCAGAAGTGCTGCCAAGCGTAGCGCATGCCATACGTGGTGATGTATTGATGGCAACCGGGCGCAGTGACTTTCCTAATCAGGTCAATAATGCGCTGTGCTTCCCTTATTTGTTTAGAGGTGCTTTAGATGCCAAGGCTAAACAAATTACAGAGGCGATGAAAATTGCCGCAGCACATGCCTTAAGTGAGCTTGCACGTGAGCCGATACCCGCCGAGGTGTTAGCTGCTTACAATCTGCAGTCACTTGCGTTTGGCAAAGATTATATTATTCCTAAACCCTTTGATCCGCGCTTGTTAGCGCGTGTATCAAAAGCAGTAGCTGAGGCAGCATAAGTGGCTAAGAAAACTCCAATTCGCAATCGGCCCAAGAATCTTAATCTATTTACGATTCGCTTGCCTATCAATGCTGTGGTGTCGATTTTGCATCGTATGAGTGGCATGGTGCTATTTTTGTTGATTCCAGCATTGATTTGGGCGCTGCAAACTTCACTGAGTAGCGAGTCAAATTTTGATAAGTTGGGTGCAATGTTTAGGCACTGGACGTTAAAGCTGATTTTAATTGGTTTTTCCTGGCCATTCTTTCACCACTTGTATGCAGGGTTAAGGCATTTGGGGCAAGACGTGCACTGGATGACTACATTGAATAAAGCCAAATTTTCTAGTCGCATTGTATTGGTATTAGGCGCCTGTTCTGTGCTTGGTTTTGCATATTATATTTGGTAACAATCACTGCTATGTTGATAGAACTACTAACAAAAAAATATCCGGGCATGCGTTTATGGCTAACGCAGCGTATTTCGGCGGTGATGATGGTGATTTACTTAATGCTGATGTTGCTCATGTTGGCAATCAAGCAGCCACACGACTATGCATCATGGCTGAATTTAATGTCACCTTGGTGGTGGCGCCTGTTAACCCTAGTGTTTTTTGCCAGCTTGTTTACACATGCTTGGCTTGGGGTGCGTGATGTATTCAAAGATTACGTGTTTAACCTGAAGTTGCGCGCGGTTTTGCAAGTGACGGTAGATATATTGTTGATTGCTTACCTGTGCTGGGTATGCATTATTTTATGGAAGCTTTAAGTCTCATATGAATATACAAAATCATCAGTTTGACGCAGTGATTGTCGGCGGCGGCGGCGCAGGCTTACGTGCTTCATTGCAGTTGGCAGAAGCTGGCGTCAAGGTTGCCGTGCTATCCAAAGTATTTCCTACGCGCTCACACACGGTGGCGGCGCAGGGCGGAGTCGCAGCTGCTTTGGGTAATGTGTCCGGTGATAACTGGCTTTGGCATATGTACGACACGATTAAAGGTTCTGATTACTTGGGCGATCAGGATGCGATTGAGTTTATGTGTAAAAACGCTGCAAAAGCGATTATTGAGCTTGAGCATTTTGGCATGCCGTTTGACCGTTTAGAAAACGGCAAGATTTTTCAGCGCCCATTTGGCGGCATGACGCAAAACTTTGGTGAAAAACCTATTTCACGCACCTGTGCGGTGGCTGATAGAACCGGCCATGCCATGCTGCATACTTTGTATCAACGCAATATTCGTGCAAATACGCAGTTTTTTGTAGAGTGGTTTGCACTGGACTTAATTCGCGACGCTGATGGCGACGTGCTGGGTGTGATTGCGCTGGAAATTGAAACTGGCGATATTCATGTGATACAGGCTAAAACAACGCTGTTAGCTACAGGTGGCGCAGGGCGCATATTCCAAGCCAGTACCAATGCCTTTATTAACACCGGCGATGGTTTGGGTATGGCGATACGTGCCGGCCTACCATTGCAGGATATGGAGTTCTGGCAATTTCACCCTACGGGCGTACTGCATGCTGGCGTGTTGATTACCGAAGGCGTGCGCGGTGAAGGCGGCTATTTGGTGAACTCAGAAGGTGAGCGCTTTATGGAGCGCTATGCGCCTAATGCCAAAGACCTGGCAAGCCGCGATGTGATTTCACGCTCAATTGCTACGGAAATCAAAGCTGGCCGCGGTGTAGGTAAAAATAAAGATGCCGTGTACTTAAAACTTGACCATCTGGGCGAAGAGTTGATTAACAAACGTCTGCCGGGTATCCGTGAAATTGCTAAAACCTTTGCCAATGTGGACCCAGTGGTTGCCCCGATTCCGATTGTGCCGACAGCGCATTACATGATGGGCGGTATTCCCACCAATTTAGACGGGCAGGTGGTTGAGCCGGTTGATGGCGGCGAGAAGGTTGTGAACGGTTTGTACGCTGTGGGTGAGTGTGCCTGTGTTTCCGTGCACGGTGCAAACCGCCTGGGGTCTAACTCATTATTGGATTTAGTGGTGTTTGGTAAAGTCGCTGGCGACCAAATGGTGAAGCAGATTGCTTTAAACCAAGCGCACAAGCCGTTGCCTAGCGATGCGGCTGAAAAAACTTTAGCTCGGGTTAACCGCTTAAACCAGCAAACCAATGGTGAAAATGTGGCCGAGGTAGGCGCAGCTATGCGTAGTGCCATGCAAACGCATTGTGGCGTATTTAGGTTTCCTGACTTGCTGCAAGATGGTGTGGCTAAAATCAATGAGATTGCCGAACGTGTTAAGCGTATTGAAATTAAAGATAAGAGCCAAGTGTTCAACACCGCGCGCATCGAGGCTTTGGAGCTGGATAACCTGATAGAAGTGGCAGTAGCAACTATGCATGCTGCCAACAACCGTAAAGAAAGCCGCGGTGCGCATGCGCGTGAGGACTTCTCTGAGCGTGATGATGAAAATTGGTTAGCACATTCACTTTACTATAAAAAAGACCATCAACTGCTTTATAAGCCGGTGCGTTTGCAACCATTAACTGTAGAGCCATTTATACCTAAAGCGAGGGTTTATTGATATGAAGTTCTCTATTTACAGATACAACCCGGACACGGATAAAAAGCCTTACATGCAAGACTATGACATTGACTTGCAAGATGAGGACCAAATGCTGCTGGATGCACTGATTCGCATCAAGCAGCACGACGATACTTTGTCTTTGCGTAAATCATGCCGCGAAGGTGTGTGTGGCAGTGATGCCATGAACATCAATGGTAAGAATGGCCTTGCCTGTACTACTAAGTTATCTGAACTTGAGCAGCCTGTGGTGCTTAGGCCGATGCCAGGTTTGCCGGTGATTCGTGATTTAGTAGTGGATATGACGCAGTTTTTTGAGCATTACAACTCAGTCAAACCTTATTTGATTAACGATGACCCACTGCCTGAAACCGAGCGCCTGCAAAGCCCAGAAGACCGCGCAAAACTAGATGGTTTGTACGAATGCATTATGTGTGGCGCCTGTACCACGGCTTGTCCTAGTTTTTGGTGGAATCCTGACAAGTTTGTCGGGCCGTCCGGCTTGATGCAGGCTTATCGCTTTATCGTCGATTCACGCGATCAGGCAGAGGCTGAGCGCTTGGAGAACTTGGAAGACCCATACCGCTTGTATCGTTGCCACAACATTATGAACTGTGTAGACGTTTGCCCGAAAAAACTTAACCCTAATGCAGCAATTGCCAGCATTAAAGATTTAAAAATTGAGCGGGCAAAAGAGGCAAAAGCCACGAAAAAAACGGTGTCGATTAAGGCGATTTGAGGTGGCATGATGATGAATGCAGAAAACCTGAGAGATGCAGAACAAAGACGCTTTGCATGGCGCTGCAGAAGGGGCTTGCTAGAGCTGGATATTGTGCTGCAAGACTTTGTACAACATCACTACGACGCATTGACCTTAGAAGAGCTGCAAGTGTTCGATGCGCTACTCGCGTTGCCAGACAATGACTTTTGGATGCTGATTAATAATACCAGTGCCATGGGTAAGGCACTGGGGGCACAGGAGACTGCAAGAAACGCCATGATTTATAAAATTAAAACTGCCCGATTAAATAAACCAGAATCAAGCAAACTACAGGAGGCTGAATAAGATGATGATGCATATAGGTGAAGAGCCAATCACTTTTGACGCCAAAGCGCTGGGCGACTATTGGCCTGGCATCCAGCTATATTATCCGCCGGTGAAGTACGCGCCTAGTCTGGGTATTTATGAAGACATGGAGCAGGCTGCTGCGCGCATGAAAAAACATGCGCACTTTACACAAGCGCACACACTCATTTTTGACTTAGAAGACGGTTGCCGACAAAAGGCCATGAGCCGTGATCTGTTGCGCAAAGAGCTGCCATTGCTGCGCAAAACTAATGAGCGTGTCACGGTGGCTATCCGCGCAAACTCGTTTAGAACCGATGAGTACGAGCAAGATATGCAATTGGTGCGTGACATGGGCGACTATATTGATGTTGTGATGTTGGCCAAAGCAGGTGAGGCGTATGGTGCGGCAGAGGTGCGTGATTTATCCAGTTTCCTATTGAGTGTTAATCCGCATATTACGATTCAGCCTATTATTGAGCACCCTAAGTCGCTAAAAATAGCACCAGATTTAATGCAGTACAGCACGGTTAAACATGTGGTGTTTGGTATTCATGACTTCTCAAAAGCGATGGGTATACAAATTACGCCTGAAAACTGGATTGAAGAGTTGCAGTTCTACATGAACACATTGATGTTTGAAGCGCGTATCGCCGGTAAGGGAGTGATTGGTGGCGTGGAAACTTTAATCGGCGCCAGCCCTATGCCGGAGAAATATCTTGAGCCGCATGATGTGCGCCGCTGGCTTGATTTGCATGGCGATAATGAGTCGCGCGTAGTTTACAAACATGCCTGTAAAGAGGCTGCAATGGGCTTAACTGGCAAGCAAGTGATACACCCGGGACATATACATCTTTGTAAAACTGCCTACACGCCATCCCCAACTGAAATTGCACAAAAAGTCTGTATTTTGAAGGCGGCGATTGAGGCGGATGCCTTACTGGGCGGCGCGATTAAGTTTGAAGGCGAGATGTTGGATCCGCCAATGTTTGGTAAAGCCTTGCAAACATTATTAAGGGCGCATGCATTACGCGCGCTGAAATCCAGCGATATGGAATTTGCTTTACATGTTTTACAACTACTACCTGCACAGGTTGTGCGAGAAAACTGGCCATATGGAGTGCTTTTATAATGTTGACTGACTTTCCAAAGTGGGATTGGCAAATTCCAGAGTATTTTAATATTGGTGTCGCTTGTTCTGATAAGCATCTAGGCACTGCGCAAGCCAATGAAATTGCCATGATTGTAGAAGATGATGCGTTAGGTACCTCAACCATTACTTTTGCAGAACTGGCGCTTAAAACTAACCTATTTGCACAAGTTTTGCGCGATTTAGGTGTTAAAGTTGGCGATCGTGTATTAATTCGTTTGCCCAATAGTTTAGATTATCCAATCGCCTTTTTGGGCGCTATGAAGATGGGCGCCATTTCAGTGCCTACATCTACTTTACTCACTGCTGAAGAAGTGGCCTATTTGGCTAAAGATTCAGGGGCTGCGGTGTTGGTGACAGATGCTACCGCATGGAGTGCGATGCAGTCGCAGCTAGAAGGTGCTTTGGGTAGTACGCCAAACTTAAAACATGTACTTTTAACGCAACTAACACAGGCAATTGCACCTAGTAAACTGGCGGTGCATGACCTTGAGCTGACGATGGCAGGTGTAGGCGCAGTAGAAGATATGCCCATCACTAAAGCGGAAGATCCTGCTTATTTGGTCTATACCTCAGGGACCACTGGTTACCCTAAGGGGGTGCTGCACGCACATCGTGCCTTATTAGGACGTCAGCCCGCAGCGCAGTATTGGTTTAATTATAGTGAGCAGATTCAAGATAGAATCATGCACTCAGGTAAGTTTAACTGGACCTATGTGCTAGGTACCGGTTTGATGGATCCTTTGTATTTAGGTAAAACTGTGATTGTGCATGAGGGTAAAAACGATGCGCAAAAATGGCTGGATTTAATCCAAAAACATCAAGCGACTATCTTTATTGGCGTGCCTACTATTTACCGCCAGATTTTACAAAAAACGACCACAGCCAAAGAGCAGTTGCCTAGTATGCGCCACTATATGAGCGCAGGTGAGCACTTGTCTGATGAAGTGCTAACCCAATGGCGTGCGCGTTTTGGTTTGGATATCTACGAAGCGGTTGGTATGAGTGAGTTTTCATACTACTTATCACAAAGCAAGTACCGTCCTATCCGCGCTGGTTCTGCTGGGTTTCCGCAGCCTGGCCACGATATTCAATTATTAAATCCAGATACGCGCGAGCCTGTAGCAGCGGGTGAAGAGGGCATGATTTGCGTAACGGATACCGACCCCGGCTTGTTTTTACGTTACTGGAATCTGGATGAAGAAACCGCTAAATACAAGCATGATGGCTACTTCTTTACCGGAGATTATGCGAAATATGACGCGGATGGTTACATCTGGTTCTTAGGGCGCAAAGACGACATTATTAAAAGCTTTGGCTACCGTGTTTCACCTTATGAAATTGAGCGCGTGTATAAAGGCCATCCGGATGTGGCGGATTGCGCTGCCATTGGTGAGGAAATCGAGAAAGATAAGCTGCTGGTGGTGATTTATGTGATATTGAAACCAGAGGCCAGCATCACACCGGATGATTTATTGCATTTTGGTAAGCAGCACCTGGCGGCTTACAAATCGCCCAAAACGGTTTATCTGGCAAAAGATTTTCCACGCACTAAGAATGGTAAAATCTTACGTAAAGATATCAACTCAACCATTGCCACAGCAAAATCAACACGATGACTACGATTAAACAAGAGGACTTTATTGCGAGCATTGCAGATGCTTTGCAATATATTTCTTATTACCACCCAGCCGATTTTATCCATGCGTTAGCCGCAGCGTATGCGCAGGAAGAATCTCCAGCCGCAAAAGACGCGATTGCGCAGATTCTCACTAACTCACGCATGTGTGCTGAGGGTAAGCGCCCCTTGTGCCAGGATACCGGCATCGTGGTGGCGTTTGTTAAAGTAGGGATGAATGCACGTTTTGATGCTGAGCTTTCATTGGAGCAGATGGTAAATGAGGGCGTGCGTCGTGCTTATTTGTTACCTGAAAATAAGCTGCGCGCCTCAATTGTGAGCGACCCGGCTGGTAAGCGTGCCAATACTAAAGACAACACCCCAGCTGTAGTACATGTAGAGCTGGTGGCTGGTGATAAAGTTGAAGTGAGCATCGCGGCTAAGGGCGGCGGTAGTGAGAATAAAGCAAAATTAGCCATGCTTAATCCGAACGACAGCATTGTTGATTGGATATTAGAGGTAGTGCCAACCATGGGCGCCGGTTGGTGCCCGCCTGGTATGTTAGGTATTGGTATTGGCGGTACCGCTGAAAAAGCGATGTTATTGGCTAAAGAATCACTGATGGCGCCGATTGATATGCACGAGCTGAAAGCAAACGGCGCGCAGAATAAAATTGATGCTTTAAGGCTGGAAATCTATGAAAAGGTCAACAATCTGGGGATTGGCGCACAAGGCTTAGGTGGATTAACTACCGTGCTGGATGTGAAAATACTAGATTATCCAACGCATGCGGCCAGCTTGCCGGTGGCGATTATTCCTAACTGTGCGGCTACACGACATGTGCATTTTGAACTGGATGGCAGCGGCCCAGCCGTGCTGGAAGCCCCAAGTTTGGATGATTGGCCAGATGTGCATTGGGCGCCAAGTGCACAATCGTTAAGGGTTAACCTTGATACGATTACGCAGCAAGAAATTGAAGCATGGCAGCCAGGGCAAACCTTGCTGCTAAGCGGTAAGTTACTCACTGGTAGGGACGCTGCGCATAAACGTATGGTGACCATGCTGAGTAATGGTGAAAAGCTACCAATAGACTTTATCAATCGCTTTATTTATTACGTGGGTCCTGTGGATGCAGTGGGTAATGAGGCCGTAGGGCCAGCAGGCCCAACCACGGCTACGCGTATGGATGACTTTACAGAAACCATGCTCAGCCAAACCGGGCTGTTAGGCATGGTGGGTAAGGCTGAGCGCGGCGAAGAAACGATTGCAACTATCGCTAAGCATCGCTCGGTTTATTTAACGGCAGTGGGCGGTGCAGCTTACTTGGTAAGCAAAGCGATTAAGAAAGCCGAAGTGCTGGCATTTGCCGATTTGGGCATGGAAGCCATTTACGAATTTACCGTGCAAGACATGCCGGTAACGGTTGCGGTTGATAGCCGTGGCGGCTCAGTACATACCACCGGCCCTGCCGAGTGGCAGCAAAAAATAGCACAGCGCAAAATGTCTGGTGAGGTGATTACGGTTCATCCAGCCTAATGAGCAATTGCCAGTGGTGAATAATTAGTTAGGTGATAGACTGAGTGAATTATTCTCTAAATTTTTACTCTTAACTCGTGTACGAGGAGTAAGTTGATGAAATCACATAAAATTAGGCTGTTTACCTTGAGACCGATGACCTTGGCTGGTGTTATAGCTGGCTTGATGTTTGGTTTAGCGGCGGCAATGCCTACGCATGCCGCTACTGTCCTTGATGTGTTGACCGACACCCAGGGCCGCTATACAGGCCCCACCGTTGAAGAAAACGTAGTGTCGATGGATACCGATAAAAACGGATTCGCCGATGCCAGCGAGGTGCGTGCTTTTTTAGAGCTCAAGCATGGCAAGGGCTATGAAAGTGAAGTTTTAGAAAGATTTGAAGCTTCGCTTAAAGGCACGAGCTGCGCTACCCCTTTCGCAGGGGCATCGCAATTAACGAACTAGTTTGGCGGATAGTTTGATTTTGTATGTGACAGGCACGGTGAAAGTGCGCTAATCATTACAAATGCATGAATCATCACACATGCATCAATCAACATTAAGTTAAGCTAGTTTATAATAAACACAATTTTATTTAACTAGAATCTAAGCAGAAAATCGTTATGTTAAAAGCCTATGCAGCGCACGTACAAGAACGTTCTTCACAACAACTTCCTCCATTACCATTAACAGCTGAACAAGTCGCACAACTTGTAGAACTGCTCAAAAACCCGCCAGCGGGTGAAGAAAAACTGTTGGTTGATTTGCTTGAAAATCGTGTGCCAGCAGGTGTGGATCAGGCTGCCTATGTGAAAGCAGCATTTTTGTCAGACATTGCGCACGGTAAAGCTGTATCACCTTTAGTTAGCGCTGAAGCAGCGGTGGCCTTATTGGGCACAATGCTGGGTGGCTACAATGTGCAGGCTTTGGTCTGTTTGTTAGACTTATCTGCGACTAACCCAGCTATGGCAGATGCTGCGGTTAAAGCCTTGTCGCAAACGATTTTAATGTTTGATGCATTCCATGATGTTGATGAAAAAATGAAGGCAGGCAATGTGCATGCTAAAAAACTCATCGAGTCTTGGGCAAATGCAGAGTGGTTTACCAATGTGCCAAAATTGGCTGACGAAATTAAAGTGGTTGTATTTAAAGTGGATGGTGAAACCAACACCGACGATTTAAGCCCAGCCCAAGAAGCATGGAGCCGCCCGGATATTCCACTGCACGCAAAAGCGATGCTAGTGACTAAAATGCCTGATGGCTTAAAAACGATTGAGACCTTAAAACAAAAAGGTTTGCCACTAGCCTATGTGGGTGACGTGGTCGGTACCGGTTCATCACGTAAATCAGCCATTAACTCCGTACAGTGGTTTATGGGTAATGATATTCCTAACATCCCGAACAAACGCACTGGCGGTGTGATTCTAGGTACTAAAATTGCGCCAATTTTCTTTAACACTGCAGAAGACTCAGGCGCGATGCCGATTCAATGTGATGTGTCAAAAATGCAAACAGGCGATGTCATCACGATTAAACCTTACGCAGGTCAGGTATTAAATGCGCAAGGTGAAGTGATTAGCACATTTGAATTAGCACCAACCACCATGCCGGATGAAGTGCGTGCCGGTGGTCGTATTCCATTGATTATTGGCCGTGGCTTAACCACCAATGCGCGCCATGCGCTAGGTTTGCCAGCATCAGATTTGTTTATTCAGTCAATCGCACCAAAAGATACCGGCAAAGGCTATACGCTGGCGCAAAAAATGGTGGGTAGAGCATGTGGCTTGCCTGAAGGTACAGGCGTGCGCCCAGGTGCTTATTGTGAGCCTAAGGCAACAACGGTTGGTTCACAAGATACTACTGGCGGTATGACACGTGACGAGCTTAAAGAACTAGCGTGCTTGGGCTTTAGTGCAGATTTAGTTATGCAAAGCTTCTGTCATACAGCAGCTTATCCAAAACCAGTGGATATTAAATTACAGCACAGCTTGCCAGAATTTATGAGCAGCCGCGGTGGCGTTAGTTTACGCCCGGGCGATGGCGTGATCCACTCATGGTTAAACCGTATGGTGTTGCCTGATACTGTTGGTACCGGCGGCGACTCACATACACGTTTCCCAATCGGTATTTCATTCCCGGCAGGTTCTGGTTTGGTAGCTTTTGCTGCAGCTATGGGCGTGATGCCATTAGATATGCCTGAGTCTGTATTAGTGCGTTTTAAAGGTGAAATGCAGCCTGGCATTACCTTGCGCGACTTAGTGAATGCGATTCCTTACGCTGCGATTCAAGAAGGTACTTTAACGGTTGGTAAACAAGGTAAGAAGAACGTATTTAACGGCCGTATCTTGGAAATTGAAGGTTTGCCAGATTTAAAAGTAGAGCAAGCGTTTGAGTTTGCAGATGCTTCAGCCGAGCGCTCCGCTAACGGTTGTACCGTGAAATTAAACAAAGAGCCAGTGATTGAGTTCCTGACTTCAAATATCGTGTTGCTACAAAACATGATTGAAAATGGTTATCAAGATCCACGCACATTGCAACGCCGTATCGCCAGCATGCAAGCTTGGTTGGCTAAGCCTGAGTTATTAGAGGCTGATAAAGATGCTGAATACGCACACGTGATTGAAATTGACCTCAACACCATTACTGAGCCATTAGTCGCTTGCCCTAACGACCCGGACGACATTAAGCCACTAACTGCTGTGGTGGGCGATAAAATTGATGAAGTGTTCATCGGCAGTTGCATGACGAATATTGGTCACTATCGTGCTGCGGCTAAAGTATTAGAAGGTTCAGGCGGTATTCCTACGCGTTTATGGATTGCACCACCAACCCGGATGGATGAAGCGCAATTACGTGATGAAGGTGTTTACTCTGTGTTTGGCGTTGCCGGTGCCAGGACAGAAGTGCCAGGCTGCTCATTATGCATGGGTAACCAAGCGCGTGTGGCAGATAAAGCCACGGTGTTTTCAACCAGTACGCGTAATTTTGACAACCGTATGGGTAGAGGTGCTCGCGTGTACTTGGGTTCTGCTGAATTGGCTGCGGTTTGTGCCAAGCTAGGCCGTATGCCGACACATGCAGAGTATTTAGACACCGTAGGCAACAAACTAGCTAACACGGCTGAAATTTACAAATACCTGAATTTTGACCAAATGACAGATTACACGCCATCTTTAGAAGCACTTTCTAATGGTAAAAAAGTTATTCCTATCACTGAGCAAGTTTAAGTGATAGCTAAGATACTAGGTTGCTTGTTTCAGTTGGTTCAGCAATAATCACCGCTACATGACTAAACTACTCGCATGACTAAGCCGCTGCCGCAGGATAACCGGGTGATTTTTGACCCGAAGACCATCACGCCGCCACCTCAACGTGGCGCATGGAAGCGCATGTTGCCGCTAAGTTTGTTGCTGGTGGCTGTTATCTGTGCTGCCTGGTATTTTGGCTGGGACGCAAAAGCGGTGGCGGCTGGTGTCCTGCTGTTTGGTGTAGTGTCTAACGTATTTGTTTGGATTATAGGTGTTATTGGCTTGGTACCTGTCGTCGGCCCCTTGATTGTCAAGGTGCTAAGCCTCTCCATCATTTGGCTACTGAATGCTATTGGTTATATTGTTTCATTTGTCGCAATTAAACGCGGCTATTCAAAAGATGTACTCACCTACCGTGGGTTAACCATAGCGTTAATCATTGGTATTATTATTGGCTATGTAATCGGCCATTTTCTGTAAGTCTATTCGTTTTTTTCTGATATTTTTTATATGTTTAGTCAATTAACCAATATAGCTTGGGTACAGACTGCCATGCGCCATGTGCGTAAAGTTGCCGATATCATGCCTGCCGTATTCTTTGTGGGTGGTTTCGCCTGGGATGCCTTAACCATAGGCCGTAATGTCGCCGCCTTGGATTTATGGATATTTGCTGGCTACCTGTTTTGCGCAGCGGTGATTCTGTACCTGATTGGCCGCCCGATCCCACTTGAAAATAGCTCGAGTAAGCTTGTATCTGTATTTAAAAAGCATTATTCACCACGCCTACCTTACTTTTTGTTGCAGTTTTTATTTGGTAGCTTGTTCAGTGCTTTATTTATTTTGTATTTTAAAAGCTCTAGTCATTGGCTTGCATGGCTGATGTCATTGGCGCTGGCTGCATTGCTGGTAGCCAATGAGTTTTTAGAAAGTGAATACAAGCGTTTCACACTGAGTTGGTCTATGTTTGGCTTGTGTGCCATGCTGCTGTTTAACTTTGCCTTGCCGTTTATATTGGGCAGCATACATGCAATCTGGTTTTACTTAAGTACGCTACTTGGTGCCAGCTTGGCGTTTTGGCTGTATAAAAAAACGCCTAATCATTTGGGTAGCATCAAGCCTGTTGGCGCAATTGCAGCCTTACTTATGTTGGCTTATGCGGTGGATATGATTCCGCCCGTGCCTTTGGTCAAGCGTGATGTGGCGGTGGCATTTGAGTTAGAAAAAGCTAATGGTCAATATCGCTTATCGCAGCAGGCATCCCCATGGTGGGTGTTCTGGCGTAAAACCAGCAATGATTTAGAAATGGTAGCAGGGCAGCGCGTGTATTGTTTTTCTTCTATATTTGCGCCGCCTGGCTTGCAGGCAAAGCTGTATCACCGCTGGCAACATTATGATAAAAAACTAGGCTGGGTGACGCAGTCACGCATTGGTTTTGATTTGTCAGGGGGACGTTACCAGGGTTTTAGAGGTTACACCTACAAGAGCAATTTAGCCCCGGGTGAGTGGCGAGTTAGCGTGGAAACTGAAAATGAGAAAA
Organism: Methylotenera sp.; assembly: GCF_036401095.1. Taxonomy (GTDB): domain Bacteria; phylum Pseudomonadota; class Gammaproteobacteria; order Burkholderiales; family Methylophilaceae; genus Methylotenera. The sequence continues at coordinate 14,717 of NZ_DASWWA010000012.1, read as the reverse complement.
CGATTACCGTACACAAGTTTACTGTACAGCAGGTAGAAACAGCACCACAGAGAGTGGTGCTGCTCTATTAGTGATTTAGTGCTCGGCTGGTTGCGGATGCGCCATGAGCTTGTCGATATAAGCAATTGCCACCGCAGAAAGCACAAACGTCATGTGAATCACGGTTTGTGCAATCAAAACCTTATCAGACAGGTTCTGCGCATTGATAAAGGTCTTGAGTAAGTGAATGGATGAAATGCCGATGATAGCAGTCGCCAGTTTTACTTTTAATAAGTTAGCATTTACGTGAGATAGCCAATCTGGTTCATCCGGGTGGCCTTCCAAGTTAAGGCGCGACACAAAGGTTTCATAACCGCCAACAATCACCATAATCAGCAGGTTTGAAATCATCACTACGTCAATCAAACCCAATACGATTAGCATAATATCTGCTTCAACGATTTTATTTGCGCTTGCTACCAAGTGAATAAGTTCTACACCAAAAAAGAACACATATACCGCCTGTGCCACAATTAAGCCCAAATACAGCGGTAATTGTAGCCAGCGGCTACCAAATAAAATATTAGTCATAATGCTGCCTTGTTTGTAGGCGGTCGCATGTTGTTTTGTTTTTTCTTGCATTAGTAAAAGCCTTTAAATTAATTACTTAAAACGTGGATGTATTGTAGCAGTTAGATTAAGGATAAATTTACTCAATCTGGCTGTCTAGCGTGAAATTGGCGGTCGCATCCAGTGCCAGTAGTTCAGTTAAAACCGGCATACTTTCTGCCAAAGTGTTAGGTAGGGTCCATGGTGGGTTAATCACAAATAAACCGCTGCCATACATGCCAAAGCCTTCAGCTGAGGGCGCCTCAATCGAGAGAGTGACATGTAGCCAGTTAGGTAAGTTCAATGCTAGTAGGCTATCTAACATCTCTGCGGGCTCCGGGCGCTGCAATAACGGGTACCAGATAATGTAAGTGCCAGTAGGAAAACGCTTCACGCTGTCTTTAATTGCGTCTACAACGTATAGATAATCCTGCTTATCTTCATAAGGCGGGTCTATCAATACTACCGCGCGGCGCGGCGGTGGTGGCAAGCATGACTTTAGACCTTTGAAGCCATTTTGCATTTCTACTTTTACTTGTCTGCCAAAGCCTTCAAAGTTATCTGACAATAATTCATAATCGCTAGGGTGCAGTTCAAACAGGCGCATTTTGTCATCTGCTCGCATGTGTGATTCAGCCACCATGGGCGAGCCTGGGTAAAACTCCAGCGTATTGCTGGTATTAAATGATTTAATCTTAGCAACGTAATCAGCAAGGCTGTGCGGCAGGTTTGGCGCAGACAGGAGTTTGCTGATACCTGCTTCAAACTCTGCATTTTGGGTGGCGTACCCCTGGTGCAGGCTGTACATGCCTGCACCGGCATGGCTGTCTATATACCAAAACGGTTTATCTTTTTGTGCGGTATGGGCAAGCACTAAACCTAGTACGTAATGCTTAAGTACATCGGCGTGGTTGCCTGCATGAAATGCGTGGCGGTAACTGAGCATAGAATCATGAAAAATTGTGATAAGGCGACATTATCCCAGATTTTTGGGTTAGCATTTAGCTTATGAATACATCTACACACCACAACCACGATGATCACGATCATTACTTCGTCCCATTTTTACTTATTCTCATTTTTGCAATCGTAGAGGCTGTTGGTAGCTGGTATACCGGCTCACTAGCGCTATTAAGTGATGCCGGGCATATGTTTTCTGATGTTGCCGCACTTGGCTTGGCTTGGATAGCATCGGTAATGAGTAAGCGTGCCAATGTTGCGCGCCACCGCTCTGGTGTGAGCTATGCAGAGCTGGTTGTGTCCATCATCAATGCCGTTGCTATGTTGCTGGTAGTGATTTTTATTGTGATTGAGGCAATCACTAGATTCCAGCAGCCTCATCAAGTGCAGGGTTTTGGTTTAATCGTTATTGCCAGTATTGGTTTAATCGTTAATCTGGTGGTGGCCAAACAGTTGCATCATCAAGCGCATCATCATGGCGAGAGCTTGAATAATAGCGCTGCCTTTCTGCATGTTTTAGGCGACTTGCTAGGCTCTGTTGCGGCAGTGGCCGCGGGGGTGGTGATTTATTTTACGGGCTGGATGTTGATTGACCCTATCTTGTCATTATTAATTTCATTGTTGTTATTGATACTGACTTTAAATTTATTGCGAGATATTTGGTTAACCTTAAAAGGTCAGCTGACTAAATATCATCAACACGCACATGACCACGAACATCATCACGATCACGAGCATTAAATTGATTGCGTGACCTTAGTCGCAACCGGCGCGCATGTTTTCAGTAGCTCGTGGTTTTTTGTAGGTAGTTCTCGTAAAAATTATTAGTAAGTGCACTAAACTTTTATCAAATAAAGGAGAATGAAGCATGCCATATGTGAACATCAAATTAGCTGGTGAAGTTACACGTGAGCAAAAAGCGCAAATCGCTAAAGAAATCACCGAAACATTAGAACGCGTTGCACATAAACCAAAATCTTATACCTATATCACGTTTGAAGAGGTTGCTTATGAAGATTGGGCCATTGCAGGCGAACTGTTAGATGCCTAAAGCTGTTTCCGTTAGGTAGTCGCTACAACTGTTGCTTGTCATATCAGGCATGCTTTTGTATGCATCAATCATGTTGTGTCCCCCATGGTTTTAATAATCATGTATATTCTTGTGCGCTCGCTTTTGGCGGGCGCATTCTTAAATAATAATATTTCGAGGTTTTTATGAGTAAATTTATGACAGCAATGTTGGTTTCATTGTTTGCGTTTACAAACCAAGCATCTGCTGCGATTGATGAAACAATCCGTGTGAAAGAAAGTATCGAAATCAATGCGTCAGCGGATAAAGTATGGGCAACGGTAGGCAGCTTTGCCGATATGCACTGGCATCCAGCGATTGCAAAAACTGAAATTACCAGCGGAAAAGCTACAGAAGTTGGAGCTACTCGTGTATTAACTACACAAGATGGCGGCAAAATTAATGAAGTACTGACTAGCTTTGATGCTGATGCTAAAACCATGAAGTATGAAATCACAGAAAGCGTATTGCCGGTACGTGAATATGGTGCAACTTTAAAAGTTAAAACCAGTGCCGATGGTAAAGCAACCGTGGTTTGGAGTGCAAACTTTAAACGTAAAGACCCAGCAAATCCAGGTGCGGCTGGCCAAGATGATGCAGCAGCAAAAGCCGCGATTTTAGATATCTTTAAATCAGGTTTAGAAAATATTAAAAAGATCTCAGAGTAATTCACCTCTGGGTTGATGATGACGGTAAATATTCATTTTGTAATATTTACCGTGATTGATTAATCCAATTCAATTAATGGGCTGTAAAATACGCTCATGTTCGATGCTAAGCCCATTCTAAAAAACTTGCCCAACCTGCCGGGCGTCTATCGCATGATTAACGCTAGCGATGAGGTTATTTATGTTGGCAAGGCCAAAGACCTCAAAAAGCGCGTTTCCTCCTACTTTAATAAGACCTTACCTAGCCCACGCACACGCGTGATGGTAAGCAATATTGCGCGTATAGAAACCACAGTGACGCGCAGTGAAGCAGAAGCGCTGTTGCTGGAAAACAACCTGATTAAAGGCCTAATGCCGCGTTATAACGTGTTATTTCGCGATGATAAGTCATACCCCTATATTACGCTGACTGGTGATGAGTATTCTCGCTTGGCATTTCATCGTGGCGCGCAACGCAAAGGTAACCAGTATTTTGGGCCATTTCCTAACTCGGTGGCGGTGCGTGAGAGTATTCAATTGCTGCAAAAGGTTTTTAAATTGCGCACTTGTGAGAATACGGTATTTGCTAATCGTAGCCGCCCATGTTTGCAGCACCAGATAGAGCGCTGCACGGCGCCATGTGTAAGCTTGATTTCTGCAGAAGATTACCGTAATGATGTGCATCAGGCCGCAATGTTTCTGCAAGGTAAGACTACCGAGGTGATCGACACCATTGCCGAGCAGATGAATACTGCTGCGGCTAAGCAAGATTACGAACTAGCGGCTGTGTTTAGAGACCGGATCCAAGCGCTGCATCAGGTGCAGGCTAAGCAGTTTGTCAGTGACTTTAACGTATCAGATGCAGATGTAATTGCCGGGGCTGAGCTACAAGGGCAACACTGTGTTAATTTGGTGATGATTCGTGGCGGACGTCACCTGGGTGACCGCAGTTATATGCCCAAAAACACCGATGGCGAAACATTAGAGACCACCGTACAAGCCTTTTTGGCGCAGCATTATGTTGCCCAAAACACGCCGCCATTGATTGTGGTTGGCGTCAAAATCGAAACCGAACTGATTGAAGAAGTATTAAGCGAGCAAGCTGGCCGTAAGGTAAAAATCAATACCAATCCTATCGGGGACAAGCGCGTGTGGCTGAAAATGGCACAGACCAATGCAGACCTGGCATTGGGGCAGCGTGCCGCGACTTCTGCCAATCAGGAGGCTAAGCTGCTTGCGTTGCGTGAGGCATTGCGCCTGCCTGATAGTACCGAGCGGATGGAGTGCTTTGATATTAGCCATACCATGGGTGAGGCCACGGTTGCCAGCTGTGTAGTGTTTGACCGCGGCGATATGCAAAACAGCGAGTACCGCCGCTATAACATTACTGGCATTACCCCGGGTGATGATTACGCGGCGATGCGTGACGTACTGACCAGGCGCTACAAAAAAGTAGCGGCGGGTGAGGGTAAGCGTCCAGACTTGGTGTTTATTGATGGTGGCAAGGGGCAACTTGGCGTGGCGATTGAAGTCATGGCCGAAGTTGGGCTGGATGATATCCTGCTGGTAGGTATTGCCAAGGGCGAGGACCGCAAGCCCGGTCTGGAGACTATGATTTTCTCTGATACCGGTGAGATGATTAATCTCGAAAAAGACAACAAAGGCCTGCATCTGCTACAGCAGATTCGCGATGAAGCACATCGCTTTGCTATCACTGGGCATAGAGCCAAACGTGCTAAAGCGAGGTTGCATTCAAGCCTAGAGGATATTGAAGGGATAGGCGCAAAACGCCGTAAAGCGCTACTTACCCGTTTTGGCGGTTTAGAGGGGGTAAAAAATGCTAGTATTGATGAACTTGCCAGTGTTGAAGGCATTAGCCAAAGTTTGGCTGAGAAAATATATGGCGAATTGCATTAAGCTGCCGCTGAAAATCGTTATTTTTTGGGATTAACTATATGATTTGCAATATTCCAACCATGCTGACATGGCTTCGTATCTTACTGATACCAGTATTTGTGGTTATTTTTTATTTGCCTACCAATCCACACGCGTTTGGGGCGATTCCTGCACATTGGGTTAATTTGACCGCGACTGCTATTTTTGCCGTGGCGGCATTTACCGACTGGCTTGATGGCTACCTAGCACGCAGGCTTAATCAAACTTCATCATTTGGCGCATTCTTAGATCCGGTTGCTGATAAGTTAATGGTGGCGGCGGCATTAATTGTATTGGTTGAGTTTGAGCGCGTGGGCGCGGTAGTGGCATTGATTATTATTGGCCGTGAAATTGCTATTAGCGCATTGCGCGAGTGGATGGCGGGCGAAGGGCAGCGTAGTAGCGTGGGTGTTGCCATGATAGGTAAAGTGAAAACAGCCGTGCAAATGGTAGCAATTTTGTTTTTATTGTATTGGGACAGTATTGAGATTGCGAACGTAGGCACATTCCCTACAAAATTATTTGGGCAGGTGTTAATCGTGGTTGCGGCATTTTTAACATTGCTATCAATGGCTTATTATTTGCGTGCAGCCATGCCGAAAATTAAGCGACAATAATTTAATAAAAAATGCATAACTAGTACTTGACGATATCTTCAAACTCTCTATAATGGCGCCTGTCTTAACGATGACACAACGTAACAACGACGCGGGAATAGCTCAGCTGGTAGAGCGCAACCTTGCCAAGGTTGAGGTCGCGAGTTCGAGCCTCGTTTCCCGCTCCAAATATTAAACGGCGAATGCATAATAGCTTCGCCGTTTTAGTTTTAAAAAAGTATGGTTTTAGATTGTTTAATCAAGCTCAATACTTTTGATGTATAGTAATAATGCTAGAAATGGCGCGATAGCAAAGCGGTTATGCCGCGGCCTGCAAAGCCGTTTAGGCCGGTTCGACTCCGGCTCGCGCCTCCAGTATTTTTAGCATAGATTTATCGCGGGAATAGCTCAGCTGGTAGAGCGCAACCTTGCCAAGGTTGAGGTCGCGAGTTCGAGCCTCGTTTCCCGCTCCATCTGCAAAACGGCGAATACAGTCATGTATTCGCCGTTTTTGTTTTTACGCCTCTGAATTTAATCCTGAATCAGCTCAACTATCTTCACTCCACGCCTACTCAGCGTTAAACTGCCTAGTGTTACAATATTAAGCAATCAACAAAGTTTTGAATCTATATTCACCTATGAATGCACCGAATGAAAGCGCCGCAGATGAGGTTATGTGTCAGTGCAGTGGCACCACGCGTGGTGAACTGCAAAAGTACTTTGAGCGCGGGATGGATATGGATGCAATCTCTCAATGGACTGGCGCGCTTTCGGGTTGCGGTGGTTGTGAGTGGGATATAGCTGATTTTCTGAAAGAACTGGCTGAGCAGCAAAAAAAGGGTGTGTGACTCTCACTTGGCGTACGTTTGCCTGATGCTGAATAACATTATTGAAATGCACTAAATGCCAGTAGTGACCAAATTAATACGCTTACTTGTTGTCAACTATCCGAATGGATAGGTGCTTATTTTTCTGGAAATTAATAATATTTAACATTATTTCTATTGTAGTGAGCGCTTAATACTTAGTACGATATGTATATTCGTTGCATAATGTAATCAAAATTGATTCTAAGAAAGTGAATTCATGCGCCAGGATGATGTGAGCCAGTTAGCTAGCGATGGTGTTGTTGATACGTTACTAGAGAGCCTATTCTTGGTTTGTCGTTTGCATGGTGTAGCTACTTCACGTGATGCACTAGTTGCAGGGTTACCATTACGTGATGGCAAAATGACGCCAGCATTAGTAAAGCGCTCCGCAAGCCGTGTGCATTTAGCTACAACCATTCTAAAAAAATCATTAGATAAAACCAGGCAAGAGTTTTTACCAGCTATTTTGCTGTTAAAAGATGATGAAGCTTGCGTGGTAACCAATGTAAATCTTGAGAACAAGTCCGCAGGCGTTATTTTCCCCGAGTTAGGTGATGCTGAGGTTTTAGTGCCGCTGGACGAACTAACGGCCAGAAGTGCTGGCTATTTTATTGTTGCTAAACTCAGGTTTACTTTTGATCAGCGTGCGCCTAGCGTGGGCAAGGTAACTGTAAGGCACTGGTTTTGGGGCTCTCTAGCCGAGAATAGCCGTATTTACCGAGATATCATGGTGGCAGCATTTGTGGTCAATATGTTTGCATTAGCCATGCCGCTTTTTACCATGAATGTTTATGATCGTGTGTTGCCTAACCGCGCCACAGAAACCCTGTGGGTGATGGCGCTCGGTATTTCACTGATATTTATTGGTGATTTGGTACTGCGTACCATGCGCGGTTATTTTCTGGATTGGGCCAGTACCCGAATCGACATTAAGCTTACCGCACGTATTATGGAGCAGGTGCTGGGCATCCGTTTAGAGCAGCGGCCAAACTCTGTAGGGTCTTTTGCTTCTAATTTACGCTCGTTTGAAACTGTGCGTGATTTCATTACCTCTGCCACCATTACTACCCTGATTGATATTCCGTTTGGTTTGATCTTTATCGGGGTGATGGCCTGGATTTCCTGGCCGATGATTATTCCTGTCCTGCTAGGTGCAGTGGTGATTCTTATTTACTCATTTAGCGTGCAAACCAAAATGCATGACTTATCTGAAACCATGTACCGTGCCAGTGCCACCAGAAACGCTACTTTGATTGAGAGTTTGGTGGGCTTGGAGACGGTTAAGGCTTTAGGGATTGAAGGCTATATGCAGCGTAAATGGGAGCATAGCGCACATTTCTTAACCGAGGTTTCTAGCAAGTTACGTTTGTTGTCGTCATCAATTAACAATGGCGCGGCGACCATGCAGCAATTAATCACCGTTAGCTTGGTGATTCTGGGTGTTTATCTTGTGATTAATGGTGAACTGACCATGGGTGGCTTGATTGCCTCTACCATGCTGGCATCACGTGCCTTGGTACCAATTGCACAAACTGCAGGTTTGTTAACGCAGTACCATAATGCCGCAACCTCGTTAAATTCTCTTGATGAAGTTATGCAAAGGCCAGTAGAGCGTCCTGCCGACAGTACATTTTTGTCCAGACCGGGGTTTAATGGCGATATTGAATTTAGAGAGGTTTCTTTCAGTTACCCGGGTGCTGAAAGCAATGCGCTCACTAAAGTTTCCTTCAAAATTAAAGCAGGCGAACATGTTGCGATTCTTGGGCGTATGGGTTCTGGTAAGTCAACCATACACAAGTTGATTCTTGGCTTGTATCAGCCCACAGAAGGGGCTGTGCTGATTGATGGCATAGATGCGCGCCAGATTGATCCGGCGGAGTTGCGGCGCAGTATTGGTTATGTGCAGCAGGATACGCAATTGTTTTACGGCTCTATGCGCGACAACTTAACGATTTCTGCACCGCATGTGGATGATGCTGCAGTGATTGCTGTCGCGCGGATTGGTGGCATTGATGAGTTTGTAAACTCTCATCCTAAAGGCTTTGATATGCTGATTGGTGAGCGTGGTGAAACCCTGTCTGGCGGGCAGCGGCAGGGGGTTGGGGTGGCGCGTGCGTTTATTAACAAGCCAGCAATCTTGTTATTGGATGAGCCTACCAGTGCCATGGATCACTCAGGTGAGGATGCGATTAAGATGCGTCTTGCTGAAAATAGTCAGGACAAGACATTGTTGTTAATCTCACACCGCTCATCGCTTTACGCATTGGTAAATCGCATCATTGTGATTGACTCCGGACGGATAGTTGCCGATGGGGCAAAAGAACAAGTGACTGACGCATTAAGAAACGGCAAGATTGGTAAAGCGCTATGAGTGAAGACTTGTTTAAAAAGTTAGGGACGATTAATCATTTTCTTAAGAGCCAAACTTGGCTGACTAAGCCTATTTATTACTTTTTAGATAAATGGACGCCGACTGAAACCAAAGAAGACTTACCTTGGCACGAAGAGGCTGACTTGGTTATTTTGGAGCAGACACCAGTGAGGGCCAGGCTACTGCTGTATACGATTGCGGCCATGATGCTGTTGCTAGTATTGTGGGCATTCTTTGCTCGGGTAGATGAAGTGGTGCGCGGTGATGGGCGCGTGATTCCATCTAAGCAAGTGCAGGTGATTCAATCATTAGATGGCGGCATCGTTTCAGAGATATTAGTGAGTGAAGGGGAGTCGGTTGCGGTTGGTGCGCCATTGATTCGTATTGATGAAACGCGTGCAGTGTCTTCACTGCGGGAGAATCAATCTCAGTATCTGGCTTACTTAGCTAAGCAATATAGGTTGCGAGCACTGGCTGAGGGTACTAGCTTTAATCCGCCAGATGAGGTGCGTAAAGAAGTGCCTGAAACTTATGATCAGGAATATGCGCTATATAACTCCAGTAAGGATGAGTTGACGTCTGCCATTGCCATTGCGCGTGATCAGATGGTACAGCGTGAAAAAGAGCTGCTTGAGGTGCAGTTCCGCAAAGAGATTGCTGAAAAGAATTATGAGTCTTCAAAACGAGAGCTTGCAGCAAATAAGCCTTTGTTAGCGAGCGGGGCGGTATCTGAGATTGATATTTTAAAACTGGAACGAGAAACGAATAAAGCAAAAGGTGATATTGACCAAGCACGTGCCCAGATTGGCCGAATTGAAAGTGCGATTGGTGAGGCAAAGCGTAAAGTTTCTGAAGTGCAGCAGACTTTTCAAAGCAAGGTGCGTACTGAGTTAAATGATATTACTGCACGTTTGAACAGTGTTTCTGAGGTGAGTGTTTCGCTTAAGGATAAAGTCAATCAATCCATCCTGAAATCGCCAGTGAACGGTAAAGTAAGCCGTCTTTTTTATAATACAGTGGGTGGGGTGATTCAGCCCGGTAAAGAGGTGTTGGAGGTGGTGCCAACGGATGATGCTTTAATCTTGGAGACTAAAATACAGATTAAGGACATTGCTTTTATTAGCTTGCTACAGCCAGCCGTAGTTAAATTGACTGCTTATGACTATACGATTTATGGAGCATTAGAGGCGGTAGTAGAAAATATTTCACCAGACTCTATAGTCGATGAAAAAGGCAATGCCTATTATATAGTGCGTGTGCGTACGCTTAAATCCAGCCTTGGGAAAGGTCTGCCGATTATCCCGGGGATGGTAGCGCAAGTTGATATTATGACTGGTAAAAAAACCATACTTTCCTACTTATTAAAACCAGTTTTAAAAGCAAAGTCATACGCTTTCAGTGAGAGATAGATGCGGGATATATTTGTTACTAATTTATCTGAACGCATTAGTCATTGGGTTGATGCATTTCCAGAATCAAAAATTGTTAAAGAGTTTGTAGCAGGGAGCCAAAAGTTTGATGACGTGACCGCGGATCATGACGGGGTAGTATTTTGGTTACATGTGAATGAAGATAAGCCGGACCGCTTGAGTCACATGATTACCAAAATTGCCAATCAATTTTCATCCGCAAAGATTGTGGTGTTGGCAAATACACCTAATCAAGCTGATTGTTTTGCTGCATTAAGTGCAGGGGCAGTGGGTTATGCGCATGCTTATTCACCGCCTGCGATGTTAAAGGAAATCAAGACTGTTATTGGCCATGGTGGTTTGTGGTTGGGGCAGGAGTTGTTGCTACGTCTGATTGAGACCTCTACTAAGTTGGCAGGGAACCAGCCGGCTTACGTCAATGGGCTGCTTGAGCAGTTGACCAGCCGTGAGCGCGAAGTGGCGGTTGAGGTGGCAAAAGGCTTGAGTAATAAAGAGGTGGCGAAGCTGCTAAATATAACTGAACGCACCGTTAAGGCGCATTTGGCGGCAACTTTTGAGCGCTTAGGCGCTAAAGATAGGCTGCAATTGGCGTTAATGCTCAATACGCACTAGCTCTGGTGCCAGATTAGCCGCTGTTGGTTTTGAAGTGGCCGAGCAACGCCCAATTTGGAGTTGGACTAAATCTGGGTTAGGCCAAGCACTAGGTACTAGGTGTAATCCAACTCTAGCGTTGCTTTAATCTCGGCTCGTTTTGTCTAGAGGGTAATGCCAGGGCCTGTCATCCCATCAATCCCCAGCAGTTTCAGTGCGTTAATCTCATCATTGTTTTGCACGCCTTCGGCGATAGCAATGACGCCAATTGAGTGTGCAATCATGCACAGACCTCTGAGTAGGGTTTTATTGGCTTCATTTTTATTAATATCGCGAATCACCGAAGCGTCGATTTTAATGTAGTCCAAGCCTAAGTCATGTAGCTCACCCAAGCGTGAGATGCGTGTGCCCACATGTTCGATACCCACTTTGCAGCCCAGCGCTTTTACTGCGATGCAGAACTTTCTGAACTCTGGCAAATGATCAAAAGCACTTTGTTCTGGCACCTCAAAATACAGCTTATCTGCAATTTGAATTTGCTGCTTAATCGTTGTCATTGCAGCATCAATAAAGGTAGGGTTGCAGATAGCGCTGGCCGATATGTTAAGCCCGATAGGCATGGCGCCATGCGCTAGCGAGTTAACCGCTGTTTGTAATACCAGTTCATCTACCCGATTAATTAAATCTAACTTGTCTGCCCATGTGATGAACTCGCCTGCGCAAAACCATTTTCCATCGCTTGCAAGCTGTAACCTGACGGGTGATTCGTAGTGGATTAAATCGCCCACTTGGTTAACCACAGCATAGCTTTCTAGTTTGACTCTTTTGTTATCCAACGCTGAAGTCAGCAGGTTTTTCCACTCTTGTAAGTTGTGGTCTTGATATTGATTAAGTTCACCGGAGTTGATGACATGTAAATTGTTACTACCTTCAGTGCCGATGTCATCTAGTACGTGATGTACCGAGTTAATGATGTATTCGGCAGTGTCTGACCTAGTAATGCGCGCTGAAATAGTAAGGAAATTGACCAAGATATCATGGCCGGTAATATTGCTTACTTTCTCAAACACGCTGTTAATACTGGCGCCAAGGCTGTAGCAGTCTGCTGGCTGATTGGAGAATACTGAAAAATCAGCGCCACTTAGTCGGCTGGCCGATAGCGCAGGATTTTGCTCGCATAATTGCTGTAATGCATCCGCAATCGTTTTTAGCAGTTGGTTGGTTTCTTTGTAACCCAGTTTTTGGTCAATTTCAGCGATGTTCAGTATTCTGGTAATCACCATCACGCCTTCATTGAAATATTCTTCATGACTGATGCTGGCGTTAACCTTTTTAACAAAGTAGTCATGGTTCATTAGGCCGGTTACATGGTCATAGTTATTATCAAATCTGAGTTCTTCCAAGCGTGCAGACTCTTCAGTGACAGTCTTTTTCACACGGTTGGAAAGGGTGTTCATGGCGTTGACCACGGACTTAAACTCTTTTGTTTTAGGCACATTAATCATAATGAACCGGCTTTCACCAATCGCCTGTGCTTGGTCTACTACATCATCCAGTGGCTTTAGGATTTTTTTAAGTAATTGGCCACCCAAATAGCAGCTGATTAAGCCGATGAGCAGCACCCATAGTGCAATTTGTATGGTTGAATCCCAAAGCTTGTTGTAGGCAAAAGTAGTGTTGCTTTCTAGTTTTAGTGTGCCAAATTGTGTCCAGCCTTCCTGTATATCAGCGATGCCTGGTTCCACTTGCAGTGGAATTGCATTGATAAACCATTGTGGTGCGTGGGTTTTAAGGTTTTTATTTACACGTTCGCTTAGCGGCTTGCCGTTGGCGTCCAGCAGGGCAATGTATTGATAGTAGCCAGAGTCAAACTGTGCAGAAAGTAGCAGATCCAGCGTGACTGGATCTTTGGGTAGTTGCGTCATCGATAGCGCGAGTGTGACTGCGTTATCGTTATTTTTCATCTGTAGCTGCATTTCTAAATATTGCTTGCTGGATAGTGTGCTCAAAACAAAGCTGCCGCTAGACGCTAAGGCTAAAATTAAAATAATAGCTAACCATAGTTGTTTAATTAATGACATAAATTCATCCTTACTTTCATTTATTCAATTCCATCTGCGCGCATACGTGTTAGCACATCTCGCCATCTTGATAAGTTAGATTGGGAGTCTGATTTTGGTTTTGCGCTATTGCCCACCCACAGCCCCTTATCGTTAAAGCTAAACACCGGCGATAGATCTTTTCTGTTTGATGCTGGGGATATCTGAGGTATTAGGTTATCTAAAATGAGTGGTTCTGATTGCGGTGTTGGATAATAGCTCAGCACCATATGTGCCTTGACCACTTTTCTATTATTTTCTAAAAGATCAGCTCTAACGTAGGTGAGTCTTAGTTTGTCATTGGGGATATTTACTGCTTTTAGAAACACATATTTGGCAATGCTAAAGTCTTCACAGTCGCCTGCATGTAAACCTAAAGACTCCAGTGGTGTTGCCCAGTAATCCGATTGTCCCCATACATTCGCATCGTCTGCAAACATGATTTTTTGGTTAAAAAAGTTATTAATTTTGGAGAGTTTTTCGGCTTCGCTTGCGTTTTTGAGTGTGATGGTGAGTTGCTGCAGCTCTAAAAAGTCGTTAGCTGCTTCATCGCCATATTTTTGTTTTGCTAGGGTAGCAAGTTTATTGAAGTCGTAGCCTTCTGCTGCAATATAGCTGACAAACAATGACAAAGACATCAGCACAGCGATGCATAGCTGCAACCTTAGTGTGCCTAATGTTTTGTTGGTGTTACCAGCCACGCATACTCCCAAATTTAATGTCGCTACGACATCGGTTTTTAGGCATCATACCCTAACTGACTTGGATTTTTATAGTTGCTTAGCTAGCGTTTACCTGTATTGGCCATTAGTACAATATGTTTTAGCTAACGTAAGGTGTTTAATGCTAAATAACGCATAAAAGTTTAACGGCAACATCTAATATTTCTTAGGATATTAACATGGCATTAATCGGCAAAATCATTGCAATGACAGGTACTGCGTCATTAATCTCAAATAACGGCAATCAGCGTGATTTGAGATTAGGCGACAACATACAGACTGCAGATACGATTAAAACAGGTGCTGGTGTTGAAGTCGACTTGCAATTAGCGAATGGGCAGGTTATCCATATTGGCGCTGAGCAACTGGTTGCTTTTGCCGATGAGCTTGTAGAGGCGTTTGTGCCTGCAACCCTGGATACCTCAATTAATGTTGCTACCATCGATACTGTGGTTAAGGCGATTGAAGAGGGCAAAGATATTAGTGATGTGTTAGAAGAAACTGCTGCAGGTCCGGGCGGTGGCTCCTCTAATAGCTACGGTTTCGGCTTTGTTGATTTACTCAGAATTAACGATGACCTAAATAACTTCAGATTTGCTTACGAGTTTGGTGCTGCGGCACCAAATGATCAAGCATTATCCGGTAACAGCTTTGCGGATACTCTCAATCAAATCGGCGGTGTGACTGGCACTGGTAGTGTCGTAGACACCAACAGCCCAAGCGTCGTGGTCAACATCGTTGACGCCAACCTCAACGTGGCAGACACCGTATCTAACGTCACCTTCACCTTCAGCCAAGCCCCAGTTGGCTTTGACCTTGGCGACATCAGCGCCACTGGCG
>NZ_DASWWA010000011.1:0-21638 GCF_036401095.1 Methylotenera sp. | reverse complement strand
GCATTCAGGCTATGTGTGAATGGCAAAGAGCCTTTTGAAATACTTCTATTAAACACAACTAGAAACAGACATAAAGTTTTAAGAAAAACTAATGCACATCAATAAATCAATATTGACCGGATTTTATAGACGGATTTATTTTGGGATTGATCAAAATAAAATTTTGATCTGAGGTAGACGTGAAGTCTAAATTTTGAAATGCGTTTTTGAGAACGCTATCGCCGTTTAACGACGGTTAGTTTTTTATGTAGAAACGTTAAATAATTTCTACTTACGTCCAATCTTAAAGTAATTTGTTTTTCTGTCAACACCCCATCACTCTGCACCGTCACTTTTGTGTATTGCGCTTGAAAAATCGCATGGGCCATTTATGCCGCCATCGAGGCGGACATAAACGGCCTCGTCGGCTGATTTTCAGCCTCGTCACTACCGCTATAGGTAGTGACGAGGCATGGATAAAGTTTCGTATGCATTTTTTTATGACTTACGTGCACAAATATAACCTGTTATTTCATCAGTTATACTTTATCACCCAAGAATTTGAAGCGGAGTTAAATATTGTTAATTCCATATATTTGTTAACTTTTCATTGAACAGCGATAAGAATAATTTAGAAGTAATTTTTAACTTTAATCTTCCAGATCAGATTTCGGATGATGAGTTATCGCTAATTTTTAGCATAATTAATTCGAAAGTTGCGGATGAATTTTTCAGTGATAGACTCAAATTAAATAAATCACAGATAGATTAAATATGCACGTAGCTCTTTATGCCCGAGTATCTACCACCAGACAAGCTGACAACGACTTATCAATCCCTGATCAGTTAAGGCAGCTCAATGAATGGTGCAAAGCTAACGGTCATCTAGTCGTGCATGAGTATGTTGAACCTGGCGCATCTGCTACCGATGATAAACGTCCAGCATTTCAGCAACTGATCAATGATGCCATGCAAAAGCCGCAAGCCTTTGAAGCGATCATCATTCATAGTCTCTCACGCTTCTTTAGAGATGCGATTCAATTCGGTGTCTATGAACGCAAGCTCGGTAAAAACAAAGTCAAAGTCATTTCCATCACACAACAGACTAGCGACGACTCAGCGGGTGAAATGATGCGTCGTATCATCAGTACCTTTGATGAATACAACTCAAAAGAAAACAGCAAGCACACCTCACGCGCCATGAAAGAAAACGCACGTCAGGGCTACTTCAATGGCTCAAAACCACCCTTTGGTTATATTGCTGCCTCCACAGAAACCGACGGCAGTCACGGACGTAAAAAGAAAAAGCTAGAGATCAACGAAGCAGAGGCAGGCATCGTGCGCATGATCTATGACTTATACCTTAACGGCTCTCAAGGTAGAGTCATGGGCATTAAAGAGATCGGCAAGCATCTCACCGACAAAGGCTTATTAATGCGTGGTAAACCTTGGGGCATTCAGAAAGTACATAAAATACTGTCTGATACGCTCTATATGGGCGATTACTATTTCAACGTCATAGATTCAAGAACAAGACAAAAGCGACCACCAACCGAGTGGGTCAAAACTAATATACCAGTGATCATCGACGCGGCGGAGTTTGAGCGCGTGCGCGCAAAGCGTCAGCTGCGCACACCCGATCAAACACCACCGCGTATTACAACATCACCGACATTATTAACTGGACTACTCAAGTGTGGCGAATGTGGTGGCAGCATGACTTTAGTCACTGGCAAAAGTGGACGCTATAAATACTACAAATGCACCACACGCCAAAACAAAGGTAATCACGCTTGTTCTAGCGGTAACCATCCAATGGAAGCCACGGATCAACAGGTGCTTAATAAGCTCGCTGACAAGGTTTTTACGCCTGAACGTGTGCATAGCATGATGACGGCACTCCGTAAGCGTATTAAGAGCAGCAAAGACTTACAGCAACAACGCGTCAATGAACTTAATCGTCAACTTAAGCAAATTGAAGCGCGCCAGCATAATCTACTTGATGCCATCGAAACGGGCTTCGTTGAACTTGATGAGACCGTACAGCGTCGTGCGCAACAGCTTAAGTCTGCGCGAGAGGCGCTATTGATAGAGCAAGCAGGGGTTCGACGTGAACATTCCCTCCCTGTAGACCAGCTCAAAGCCAGCCAAGTAGAAACGTTTGCTAAAACCTTAAAAGCTAAACTGCTTGCCAAAGACTCAGCTATCGCAAAAAGCTACTTAAATTTATTAGTCGATAAAATTGTATTGGTAGATAAGACAGCCACAATAAAAGGCAGCTATGGTGCGTTAGCGCATGCGGTAACGATAGGCGATAAAAAAGTGGGTCACCTGAAGCAAGTGCCCACTTCTATATCTGTTTGGTGCGCCCGAAGAGATTCGAACTCCTGACCCCTTGGTTCGTAGTTAATCTGTTCGACATAACTTGTTGATTTTATATATATATTTGCTGCTCATATCCTGTGTTTTGTACTGTGTTGTACCCTAAATAACGGGTGACTCCCCAAAAAGTCCCCATAATAATTTTTATTGGAGAGATTTATGTTTGCAGAAAATGAAGTTAATTTTTATCTAGTTATGAGAAATAAATATAAGAAAGAGAACGTTGATGTGATTGATAGTGTTTGGGGAAAGGCTTCTGCTAAGCTATCGAATCAGGGTTTAACAGTTTATACAGATGTTGGGCAGGAGATAATTTCTGCCGAATACCAAAATCACTTCAAGTATTAAATTACTGTATTTATAAATGATGTGATGCCATTGTTAGCTCCCGAAAAATGTCCGCAACTCCAGAAAATTTGCCGCATATTACATTGCTATGAGAATCTTGACCGCGCGGTTATTTTTCACATAGAATGCAATTCAGCGGTTATTTTTAAGATTTTGCGGCACTTTCTCGGAGAGCTTGATGGCTATTGAATCGGTTGGGTATGCTAGATTAATAAATAAATACGGCCTTGCATGTATTTTACCAACTCGTACAGCAGTGATAGATACGTCTGTAAAAGGTAGGGTTGAGTCAAATGATACTTTAAGGCTCGAGCCAAAATATAGACCATCAGATAAATTATCTGATGATTTGCAGTTTGCTTTTCGTTATGAGGGCATAAATTTACAAGTGCTACATTTTCTATTTAGGGAAAATGTAAAGGATGAAATTCAGAACTGGGTCAATCAGCAGACTGAGTCTAAATATGCGAGACAAACGGCATTTTTATATGAATGGCTAACGAATGACATTCTTGATTCAAACGTACCTTCAAAAGCCTCATATGTACCTCTGTTAGACGAGAGGCTACAATTTGGGATGTCAGAAGGGGATAGAAACCAAAAATTCCGCATTATTAATAACTTGCCAGGTAATCAGAATTTTTGCCCGATGGTCTGGAAAACTGAGTTTCTGAATGAGATTGTTAATAAGAACCTCAAATTGCGTACGCAAGAAACGTTAGCAAAATACGATCCCGATTTGCTGAGGCGTGCAGCAGCATATCTGTACTTGAAAGAAACTCAATCATCTTTTGAAGTCGAGCGAGAAAAGCCAAGTCCGACCAAAGCACAAAGATTTGCTGACTTACTGAGAGAAACAGAAACAGGCCAGCCTCTTTCTGAGGATCGTTTCGTTGAGCTACAAAATGCAGTATTAGACCCAAGATTCCAAGACGTTTCATATCGCAATCAGCAAAACTGGATTGGTGAGAACAGAGGTTACCGAAATAAAATTAGCCTAGTACCGGCTCGTCCTGAGGATGTGCGTGACTTGATGGAAGGGCTGGTTCAGCAAGCTGAACGATTTAGACAAAATAGCCAAAGTATTGATGCCGTCATTATGGCAGCAAGCGTGGCGTTTGGTTTTGTGTTTATTCATCCATTTATGGATGGGAATGGCCGCTTACATCGCTATTTAATCCACGAAATACTCTCTGCTGCTGGCTTTACCCCAAAAGGTATTGTGCTACCTGTATCTGCCGTTATTTTAGCCAACCTAGATCAATACGTGGAAGTATTAGACGCTTTCTCTAAGCCACTCGTAGCGAGAACAGAATATAACCCAGACACTCCCAATGTTTCCGCTATTGGTAATGATGCTATTTTCTTTAAATACTTTGATGCAACGGAGCAAGCATCATTCTTGTATAGATCACTTGAAAATACTGTAGAAAACGATCTACAAAATGAAATAGCGTTCTTAATAGGGTTTGATAAAGCAAGAAGTCAGCTTAACGCGCTATTTGATTGGCCACCACACTCATTGGATCTGTTTATTCGATTGGTTCATCAAAACAACTATGAGCTGTCTAAAACAAAAAAACAGTCTCATTTTGAATGGCTTAGTGATGACGAAATAGCTAAGTTCCAAAGTTTAGTAAGAGAGTCATTTTCTACTGACTGAGGTTGTGATCTTTTGGATTTCCCCGAATATCATAGACGTTTATTAGTTTCCGATTTGTAGCCTTTCAAACATCATCGGGTTCTGTTGGTTAAGATGACCGCGCTCAGTGATTTGTTTGATTCCCTCAGCCTTGTCATCTGTATATCTTGCACCTATCTTTGACTGCTCTCTAGTTCAGTTGCGACATTATTTAATGTCTACTGAATGCTAGGAAGTCCACTATACACAAGATAGCGTTTTAGTGTTTTTGATCGGAAATTGATGAGCTTAGATCTCTTAGAGTAATTTGAGTATGTGGCGAGTAGTGAATTGCTGAGTGGGTTTTCATAACATTCATATGTTTATCAAGATTTTTTAGGACGAGATTAGGACGCAGGGCCCTAGAAAGACAAAAGGCTTACAGTCGTTAAACTGTAAGCCTTCGTTTGTTTGGTGCGCCCGAAGAGATTCGAACTCCTGACCCCTTGGTTCGTAGCCAAGTACTCTATCCAGCTGAGCTACGGGCGCGAAAGCGTGCATTATACTCGAAGCTGGGATTTTTTCCAGCAAAATAATAAAATATTTCACACTTATAAAACTTGGCGGAGAGCGAGGGATTCGAACCCTCGATACAGATTTAAGCCCGTATGCTTCCTTAGCAGGGAAGTGCCTTCGACCACTCGGCCAGCTCTCCGTTTACTTCATGTTACGCTTCTTACGAGGGCGTGATACTACGCTAAACGCTTTTAAAAATCAACGTTAACTTGCAATTATGCTGCTTCTAATTCAAATGCTTTATGTAGAACACGTACAGCAAGCTCTAAATATTTCTCATCTACCACTACTGCAATCTTAATTTCAGAGGTAGAGATCATTTGAATGTTGATGCCTTCTTCAGCTAATGTGCGGAACATTTGGCTTGCAATGCCTACGTGTGAGCGCATGCCAACGCCTACGATAGATACTTTAGCGATTTTGTCGTCGCCATTAATCTCACGTGCGCCAATGTGGCCTTGCACTTTGTCGCGCAAGATGCTTAAGGCTTTGCCCATTTCATTTTTGTGCACAGTGAATGTGAAGTCAGTCGTGCCGTCAGCGCCTGTGTTTTGGATAATCATATCCACATCTACATTTGCTTCAGCTACTGGGCCAAGAATCTGGTAAGCAATACCAGGTTTGTCCGGCACGCCTAATACAGTGATTTTGGCTTCGTCGCGGTTAAAAGCAATGCCAGAAATAACGGGTTGTTCCATTGTATTTTCTTCCTCAAATGTGATTAGTGTGCCATCGCCTTCTTCTTCAAAGCTGGATAGCACGCGTAATTTAACTTTATATTTGCCTGCAAACTCAACAGAGCGGATTTGCAGTACTTTGCTGCCTTGTGAGGCTAGCTCTAGCATTTCTTCAAACGTAATTTTGTCTAGGCGACGTGCTTCAGGCACTACGCGCGGGTCTGTGGTGTAAACGCCGTCTACGTCTGTGTAGATTTGGCACTCATCTGCTTTCAGTGCAGCAGCCAGTGCTACACCTGTGGTGTCAGAGCCGCCACGGCCAAGTGTGGTGATGTTGCCATCAGCATCTACGCCTTGGAAGCCAGCAACTACGACTACGTAGCCGTCATCCAGATCTTGTTTAATGTTGTGCTCATCAATGCTTAAGATGCGCGCTTTGGTATGTGAGTTGTCTGTCAGGATTTTGACCTGTGAGCCCGTGTAGCTTTTTGCTTTGATGCCAAGCTCCATTAATGCTAGTGCTGTCATACCAATGGTTACTTGTTCCCCAGTGGCAACCATGACATCTAGCTCGCGTGGGTCCGGGTCCGGCATGATTTCTTTAGCTAATGCAATCAGTCGGTTGGTCTCACCTGACATGGCAGAAACCACGACGACAATTTGATGGCCTAGCGCCTTGTAGCGGGCAACGCGCGCAGCAAGGCTTTTGATACGCTCAGGGTTGGCAACAGAGGTGCCGCCGTATTTTTGTACAATAAGTGCCATAAAAGTTCTTTTAACCTTATTAACTGTTTTAACTATATTTAATTTGCTAACAGCAACATGCTGTTAGGTGAAGCAGATAGTGCATGTTCCAGTATTTGGCTAGCCTGTTAACGCTAGCCAATACTCGTTATTTAATTTAATTTGCTTGCAACCCAATCCGTTACGCTGTTTAACGCTTGCGGCAGCTTGCTTGCATCACTACCGCCAGCCATTGCCATATCTGGTTTGCCGCCGCCTTTACCACCAACTTGGCCTGCAACGAAGTTGACTAGCTCGCCAGCCTTCACTTTACTGATTAAGTCTGCGGTAACGCCTGCGGCTAGACTAACTTTACCGTCACTTACGCTAGCAAGCACAATGGCTGCAGATTTTAATTTGTCTTTTAGCTTGTCCATTGTTTCGCGCAGTGCATTTGCATCTGCGCCATCTAATGTAGCTGCTAGCACTTTAATGCCTGCAACTTCAACAGCTTGTGTTGCTAAGTCATCACCTTGTGATGAAGCCAATTTTGATTTTAGGCGCGCTAATTCTTTTTCTAACGATTTTGCATGGTCGCTGAGTTGCGCTACTTTAGAGGCTAACTCGCTTACTGGTGCTTTTAAATCATTAGCTAATGCTGAAATTAATGATTGTTGTGCATTAATCAGTTTTAAAGCGCCTTCGCCCGTGGTTGCCTCAATGCGGCGTACACCTGCGGCTACACCACTTTCAGACGTGATTTTAAATAGGCCAATATCACCGGTACGATTGACATGGGTGCCGCCACATAGTTCGCGGCTGCTACCAATGTCTAGTACGCGTACTTCATCGCCATACTTTTCACCAAACAGCATCATGGCGCCAGTGTTCTGTGCAGACTCAATATCCATCACGCGTGCTTGGCAGTCAGCGTTGGCTAGAATTTCTGCATTTACAATTTGTTCAACTTTTGCAATTTCGTCATCGGTCATCGGTGCAGTATGCACAAAGTCAAAACGAGTTTTATCCGTATCCACCAATGAGCCTTTTTGCTGCACATGTGCGCCAAGCACTTCACGCAATGCTTTATGCATCAAGTGGGTAGCAGAGTGATTGCGCATGGTGTTGGTTCGCGCTTGCGTGTTAACACGTGCGCTTACTTGCTCGCCTACACTCAAGGTGCCAGTTTTTAGTACGCCATGATGGCCGAATACGGTGGCTTGTATTTTTTGCGTGTCTTCTGCTTCGAAAATACCGTTTGTACCGCGTAGTTCGCCGCAATCACCAATCTGGCCGCCAGATTCTGCATAGAATGGCGTGTTGTCGAGCACGACTACACCGATTTCACCTTCAGTTAGTTTTGTGACTGCTGCACCATCTTTATATAGCGCGGTAATCGTAGCACTGGTTTCTAACTTGTCATAACCGTGGAAATTGGTGGCAACGCCATCATATTCTAGGTTGGTAGCCATTTTGAACTTACCGGCAGCACGTGCTTGTTCTTTTTGGCGCGCCATTGCTGCGTTAAATGCATCTGTATCAACCGCTACATTGCGCTCACGGCAAATGTCGGCAGTTAAATCCAGTGGAAAGCCATAAGTATCGTGCAGTTTGAATGCGGTTTCGCCATTGAATACACCTTGTGTATTGGCAAGTTCTGACTCCAAAATCGCCATGCCATTTTCAATGGTTTCAAAGAAGCGGTCTTCTTCCTGTTTTAAAATCTCAGTAATGCGCGCTTGGTTGCTTGTAAGTTCAGGATAAGCGACACCCATTTCCGCCACTAGATCCGGTACGATTTTGTGGAAGAATGCACTGCGTACGCCGAGTTTGTAGCCGTGGCGAATTGCGCGGCGGATAATGCGGCGCAGTACGTAACCACGGCCTTCATTGCCTGCAATCACGCCATCTGCAATTAAAAAGCTACAAGCGCGGATATGGTCAGCCAGCACTTTAAGTGATGGGCTGCTTAAGTCTGCGGTTTTGGTTTCACGCGCTGCAGCTGCGATTAAAGTCTGGAATAAATCGATTTCGTAGTTAGCATGTACGTGTTGTAACACGGCTGAAATACGCTCCAAGCCCATACCGGTATCTACAGATGGTTTTGGCAGCGGGTGCATTACGCCGGCTTCATCACGGTTGAACTGCATGAACACGTTGTTCCAGATTTCAATGTAACGGTCGCCGTCTTCATCTGGGCTGCCTGGAGGACCGCCAAAGTGGTGAGCACCGTGGTCATAGAAAATCTCGGTACATGGTCCGCATGGGCCAGTATCACCCATCATCCAGAAGTTATCAGATGCGTAACGTGCGCCTTTGTTATCGCCAATCCGAATGATGCGCTCAGCTGGTACGCCAATAATGTTATTCCAAATGGCATAAGCCTCGTCATCTTCTGCATATACCGTGACGGTTAGCTTGTCTTTAGGTAGCTTGAATACGTCGGTGAGCAATTCCCATGCGTACTTGATGGCATCTTCTTTAAAGTAATCGCCAAAGCTAAAGTTACCTAACATCTCAAAGAATGTATGGTGACGCGCGGTATAGCCTACGTTTTCAAGGTCGTTATGTTTACCGCCAGCACGTACACACTTTTGGCTGGAGGTGGCACGTGTATATGGGCGTTTATCAAAGCCTAAAAATACGTCTTTGAATTGGTTCATCCCAGCATTGGTGAATAAGAGGGTAGGGTCGCCGTGCGGTACTAGTGAGCTAGAACTGACAATCTCGTGGCCTTTGGATGCAAAGAAATCAAGAAAGGCCTGACGAATTTCGTTGCTGCTTGGAGTGCTGCTAAGTTGTATGGTCATAAAGTTTAGTTTAAATCGCTTGTTTAATCGTTATCATCAACGGTTAGTATTTTTTTTATCAATTCAAAGCCAAAGCCGCGGCTTTGTAAAAATCTTGCTTGCTTTGCCCATTCCTCACGAGTTTGTGGGTAGGTTTTGAATTTTTTACGCCACACTTCAGTTGCGTTATCTAACTCTGTTGTTTTTAATGTTTCTACTGCATCTGTAATTAATTGGTCTGAAATACCTTTTTCACGTAATTCATGCGCTATCTTGGCAGTGCCAAACTTGGCTTTTCTTGCGTGGATAATTTGCTCTGTAAATCGTTGGTCAGAAAGCCAGCCTCTTGCTTTAAAGTCATCCAGTAAGGCCTGAATGTCATCATTTTCATCCGCGTATACTTTTAGTTTTTTGCCAAGCTCGGTATAAGAATACTCGCGCTTGGCCAAATAATCTAAAGCCCGCTGCCGTAGAGACTTAGGGGCAAACTCTTTACTCATCCTCACCGCGTGGTGCAGCCATTGCTTCGTTTAGCGATTTAGCATTGGCGCGGATTTTAGCTTCAAGTTCGGCAGCAATTTCTGGATGCTCGCGTAAAAACTCTTTTGCATTTTCCTTGCCTTGGCCAATTTTTTCGCCATTGTAGCTATACCAAGCGCCTGCTTTTTCAATCAGTTTAATATTAGCGCCAAGTTCAATAATTTCACCAAAGCGAGAAATACCCTCACCGTACATGATGTCAAACTCAGCTTGTTTGAACGGAGGCGCTACTTTGTTTTTAATTACTTTTACGCGAGTTTCTGAACCAGTGATTTCATCACCTTTTTTGATTGCGCCAGTACGGCGGATATCTAAACGCACAGAAGCGTAGAATTTAAGCGCGTTACCGCCGGTAGTTGTTTCTGGGTTGCCAAACATCACGCCAATTTTCATACGGATCTGGTTAATGAAAATAACCAAAGTGTTAGTGCGTTTGATGTTGCCGGTTAGTTTACGCAGTGCTTGGCTCATCAAGCGTGCTTGTAGACCCATGTGTGAGTCGCCCATTTCGCCTTCAATCTCGGCGCGCGGTGTAAGTGCTGCTACTGAGTCAACTACCACGATGTCTACAGAGCCTGAGCGGACTAACATGTCTGCAATTTCCAGCGCCTGTTCACCAGTGTCTGGTTGTGAGATTAATAAATCAGGCACGTTCACGCCTAATTTAGCTGCGTATTGCGGGTCCAGTGCATGTTCTGCATCAATAAACGCAGCTACGCCACCCAATTTTTGCATTTGTGCAATCACTGATAAGGTAAGTGTGGTTTTACCTGAGGATTCAGGACCGTAAATTTCTACGATACGCCCACGCGGTAATCCGCCGATGCCTAAAGCAATATCAAGGCCGAGAGAGCCTGTTGAAACGGCTTGAATATCTTCGCCAATATCACTGTCGCCCATACGCATGATGGAGCCTTTGCCAAATTGTTTTTCAATTTGTGAAAGTGCGGCAGAGAGTGCTTTGGCTTTGTTGTCATCCATTGGGTTTTTACCTTTATTTTGAAGTGCTTAAATTAGCTTTCAATTATTCCATATTTTACAGTTTAGCGTAAGTCTCATAGGCGCTTAACCATGTCTATTTATGGTAATCATGATGAAAATAATAATCTTGCGTTATACGTCAACGAGATGTTCTGTGATTCGTTAAGTATTAGCGTAGTTGTGTAATATTAAGGAGAGTGGCAATGAAAGTATTTCGTTCACTATTAGTGGTGTTGGCAATCGGTGCCACCACTTTGTCTAGTGCACAAGCGCGGGATTCCATCAGTTTTGCACTTAATATCGGTGCCCCTGGCTATTATGCTTATCCAGCAGAGGTGCAGTATGTTGCGCCACCAGTGGTCTATTACCCAGGCTACAGCGTTTATTACGATGCGCCGGCTTACCAATATTATTATCCTGCAACTGTGTATCGCGGTGGCTATGGTGTGTATGGAGGCTAT
The DNA here is from genome assembly GCF_036401095.1 of Methylotenera sp. Classification (GTDB taxonomy): domain Bacteria; phylum Pseudomonadota; class Gammaproteobacteria; order Burkholderiales; family Methylophilaceae; genus Methylotenera. The sequence goes on along the minus strand of NZ_DASWWA010000011.1, from coordinate 10,561 downwards.
TACTCTGGGCATCACCATCATCGTGGATACGGTCACCGCGACGGTTATCGTAGATAGTGTCCTGTCTGAAGGTTTGCTAAGTTAGCCTGGTCAGTAGGTTAAGCTGTTCACTGAGCTTGGTTAACATAAATGCGGTGGACTGTTGTCTGATTGCCGTACGGTCGCCCGCAAACCGCTGAGTGCATGTGAACATTGGTAGATGAGTGCCTACCAGTGCGAAGCATACTGTGCCTACTGGTTTCTCCACACTGCCGCCACTTGGCCCCGCAATCCCGGTGATGCTACCAGCAATTTGCGCGTGGCTATTGTTTAGTGCGCCAATTGCCATTTCAGCTGCGGTTTGTTCGCTTACCGCTCCATAGGCTTCTAGCGTCGTGTTGCTAACATTTAGCATTTCAATTTTCGCGGTATTGCTGTAAGTCACGAAGCCGCGATCAAACCAAGCTGAACTGCCAGCAATGCTGGTGATAGCTTGTGCTGCCATGCCGCCGGTGCAAGACTCTGCCAGCGTTAGTAAATAACCGCGTTGCTTAAGCGCGTGACCGAGTGCTGTGGCTAAAGTCGAGTGATTGTCCATGCTAGGGCCTTTAGGCTAAGTATGGCGTAAATAGCGGCCAGTAGATCATCTAGCATCACGCCTAAGCCACCTTTTACTTTGGCATCGCATTGGCGGATAGGAAATGGCTTCCAAATATCAAAAAAGCGGAAGAGTAGGAACGCAGCTAGCCACCATTGCCATTGGCTAATAGTGAAAGTGAGTACTAACATTATGGCGACAATTTCATCCCAAACGATACCGCCGTGGTCAGATACGCCTAGCGCCTTGCCTGTTTTTTCACAGAAGTAAATACCTGCCAAAAACAGCAGGCTAATCAGTGCTAATTGTGTTGCGAGTGTATAGCCGTTAACTAGCCAGAATAACGGCAGACCCACTAACGTGCCAAAAGTGCCGGGGGCTTTTTTTGCCAGTCCACTGCCAAAGCCCAGTGCAAAAAAATGCGCGGGATGTGAGAGCAACAATTTGCAAGTAGGTTGATGGTTAGCCAAAGTGATCAAACCCTTTTTTGGTAATGTCTACAGCTTGCTGATGATGGGTAACTGTCAACCCTAGTTCCGATGTGGTCTCGCCGATTAAGCTAAGCGAAAGCTGTAATTGCTGACTGAGTTGCTGAATGTAAGTGCGTTGCGATTTAGGCGCGGTAAATAAAAGCTCATAGTCATCGCCGCCTGCCAATATGCACTGTTGTATATTGGCATCATTTAAGTGTGTGCGTAAATAATCGTGGCAATGGATGTTTTCTAAAACAAGCTCTGCACCTAGGTTTGATGCTTTGAGTATATGGTTGAGGTCTGCTGTTAAGCCATCGGAAATATCAATGCAGCTATTAGCAATGCCGCGTAGTGCCAAGCCAAGCGCTACCCGTGGTGTGGGTGTGGTTAATGCATTTAGGCAGTGTGATGTGGTTGGTTCTGTGAGGAGAACTTTATCCTGCAGGTAAGCCAGCCCCAGTGCGGCACTGCCTAGCATCCCCGACACCCAAATATCATCGCCAGCCTTTGCACCGTTACGTTGAATTGCTTGGCCTAGTGGGACTTCTCCCATTATTTGCACGCTCAGGGTTAATGGGCCTCTTGTGGTGTCACCGCCAATCAGGTCAACGTTGAATGATTGAGCGCACGCAAAAAATCCCTTGGAGAACTCTGCTAACCACGGCTCGTTCACTTCAGGCAAGGCAATTGCAAGCGTTGCCCACTTTGGCTGTGCTCCCATCGCAGCCATATCTGATGCGTTAACGGCTAAGGATTTCCAGCCAATGCTATAGGGTGGTGCATCATGAAAAAAGTGAGTGCCCGCTACCAGCATATCTGCCGATATTGCTAGCTGCTGCCCTTGAGTCACACGAATTAATGCTGCATCATCGCCCACCCCTAAATCTGCATGCTGGGCAGGCCGGGTAAAGTATTTGGCAATTAAATTAAACTCAGACATGTGTTAATCAATTAAGCTGTTGGTGCAGATTTAGGTCTGAATGCTTTAACCATTGCTTCATTAGTTTCTATTCTGGGCATTGGGCTATCAGGTGTGGCTAGCAGGTCTATACAGTAGGGTACTGCAGCGAAAATACCGTGCACTAGTGTGTTGCCAGCTTCATCTTTTAGCCCCTCTAAGGTTTGAGCAATTGCTTTGGGCTGACCTGGTAAATTGATAATCAGGCACTGCTTACGCGTCACGGCGACTTGTCTTGATAAAATGGCTGTGGGTACAAAATTCAGGCTAATCTGGCGCATTTGCTCACCAAAGCCCGGCATTTCTCTATCGGCAACTGCTAGGGTTGCCTCTGGTGTGACGTCACGTAAAGATGGGCCAGTGCCGCCTGTGGTTAGGATTAGATGGCAGCCTTGAAAATCGACTAAATCAATCAGGGTAGATTCAATCTCGTCTTGCTCATCGGGAATCAATCGTGCCTCGAGGTTAAACGGTGAGGTAAGCGCCTGTGCTAGCCATGCGCGCAGGCTAGGAATGCCTTTATCTTCATATTCGCCGCTACTTGCGCGATCACTAATTGAAACTAATCCGATTTTAATGAATTCTTTGGTCATTTTTGAGTCACTAGTACTTAAGCAAGACTAAATCATACCATTACCAAGCTCAAAGGATATTTTATGCCAGTCGTTAGTACCAATAATTCACACCTAAGTTTAGTAAAGTTTATGCTGTTTTCTCTGGCAAGTTTAGGTTTAGCATTATTTGCACATCAGCTTTACGCGGCTGATCAAAACCCTTATGAGCAGAATTATAGGAAGCAGAGTGCTGGAGATTTACGCTCTCTACAGGCCGTGCCAGATACTAAGATGTATGTTGGGAATCATAAAAATGAAGACAACATCACCATGTTGGAAGATGGTTACGATTTGATGGGAACCTCAGGTTTTTCAGCAAAAGAGGCTGCATCAGGGCTTGCATTGCAGCATGCTAAATCCATTAAAGCCGATATTGTGATGGTGTATCAAAAATATGAGTCAGCACAAACAGCAAGTTCTAAACTGCAGCTAATAAAGGAAGCGGCAAAAAATGGCGGTGAAATTGACCCGAATGATTTAGAAGAAGGTCCTACACAATATCAGTACCATGCAAGTTACTGGGCTAAATTGCCGATGCCTTTATTTGGTGTGCACGTAATTAAACTGAAGCAAGACAGTGCAAATGAAGCTGCACCTAAAGAATTGCCAGGCTTGAAGGTGATTGCCGTTATTAAAGCATCGCCGGCTTACAACATGGGTTTGGTGCGTGGGGATGCAATATTAAAATTAGGTGATGTAACGTTAAACACCGCGGATGATTTGTTTGCGGCAGTCAAACGGTATGTAGGTCAAAAAGTTGCAGTAGAACTGCAACGCGGTGATGAAGCAATCACACAGTTTGTGCAATTAAACGCACGTAAATAAACTAGGCGCATGCAGCTTGGCTATTATGGCTAAGCGTATGCGTTAAAAAAGTTAAATATTATTTAGCGTTAACTTCACTGAATTTGTGTATTAAATTCAGTGAGTAAGCATCAAAAATCTGCCGCTATCTGCATGATAAAACTTTTTTCTGCATAGCCATGATAGCTAGCCGCGTTGAGCGGAGGTGATCAGTTTTAATGCAATTATTTTTGAATAAAGAAGATGAAATCTTCTGCATTCTTTAGTTCATGCAGTAAGGTAAATGGATTATTTGCAACTAATGTACGTATGTTTCTAACGCTACTTTCTTTGCTGGTAATCACTTTCAAGATGGTACCTAGCGGTAAGGCATCTAAAGCCTCTTTGGTGCGAATAGTTGGAATCGGGCTATCTTCATGGCGTACATCAAGTACAGTATCGAAATTTATCGTCATGATTTTTACTACCTTGTTTTAGGGCATACCGAAGCTAGTACGTTAGCAACGGTATGTGATTGGCTTTAATGCGGCAAGATTGCCGGACACGGCGTCAGTACGGAGCGTTATTGTCGAACGTCAGTACAGAGTTCTTACTCTGCTTCCGACTCGTCTGACTCACCAGAGTCGGTAGAGGTTCCGCTACTGGTAATCTCGCGCAGTAGTTTAAAAATCTCTCTACTGCTTTTTGGTGGTTTATTGGCTAAATGCTCTTTTTGCGCATTGCGAATAAGTGCGCGTAGTTGCTGGCTGTCTGTGTTTGGATTCAAGGCCATGAATTCAGATAATGCATTAGGCTCACTGATTAATCGATCACGCCAGCGCTCAAGCCCATGAAAGTAGGCATTCTCAGCGGTATTTTTGCCTTCCCAGCGCGATAGTTGTTCAATAATCGGCGCTGTATCGACCTCGCGCATTAAGCGTCCTAAATACTGCCGATGGCGGCGTATTGCTCCATTCGCGGTAATTTTTTTGGTATCAAGTACAGCTGTAAGCAACTCTTCTGGCAGGTTAAGTTTGTTAAGCTTATCTTTAGAAAGCGCAGAAAGTTTAACGCCTAGCGCCTGCTGTGCATCTGCTTCAGCTTTTAATTTGGTTTTACTCGTAGGTAAGTCTGCATCTAAATTTGCATCGTTACTTAATTCTGTATCTTTAGTTGTCTTTTTAGGTTTCATGCTGAGGTATTATATCAGTTATGCAGTTGAGTGATAAAAGTACATTTTTTATAGTAGAAAGCGTTATGTCAGATTCCGGGTTTAGTTATACATTAGATGAAATTAAGCAGATGTCGGAAGACGTGCTTAAAGTGGCCAAAAACCTTGGTGCGAGCCAAGCGGAGGCTGAGCTGAGCTTAAGTATTGGGCAAAACGTTTCTGTGCGCATGAAAGAAGTCGAGCATATTGAATATAACCGCGATAAGGGCATGTCGGTCACGGTTTACTTTGGTAAGCAAAAAGGCCACGCCAGTACCTCAGACTTATCACCTCAAGCATTGAAAGATACCGTTGCCGCTGCCTGTAATATTGCTAAATATACTGCCAAGGATGATTTTTGCGGATTGGCAGATGCGGACTTAATAGCTAATCAAATTCCAGATTTAGACTTGCATCACCCTTGGCAGCTCTCAGTAGATGAAGCGGCGTTATTGGCTCAGCAATGTGAAGAAGCGGCTTTGGCGGTGGATGCGCGCATTACTAACTCAGAAGGCGCTAGTGTTTCAACAGGCACAGGTTTTTTTGCGTATAGCAATAGCCATGGCTTTACGGGCGGATACCCAAGCTCACGTCATGGCATCAGTTGTTCCGTGATCGCTGAGTCAGATGACAGCATGCAGCGCGATTATTGGTATGCCACGGCACGTGCCGCAGAAGATTTGCAATCACCTGTGGAAATTGGCAGGTTGGCCGGGGAGCGTACAGTTAAGCGGCTAAACTCGAGAAAAATCAAAACCTGCCAAGTGCCGGTGCTGTTTGAGGCATCGTTAGCCAGTGGGTTAATTTCTACTTTAATCAGCGCGATTTCTGGCGGAAACTTATATCGTAAATCATCCTTCTTGCTTGATAGCTTGGGGCAACAAATTGCTTCACCGCTACTGAATATCTATGAAGATCCTTTTATTAAAAAAGGATTGGCCAGTAGCCCGTTTGATAATGAAGGCGTAGCCACCAGTGCGCGTCAGTTAGTGAAAGACGGCGTGTTGCATGGCTATGTGCTTTCCAGCTACTCAGCCAGAAAGCTCGGGCTTAAAACTACCGGTAATGCAGGCGGTAACCATAATTTAATCGTGCAGTCTGGTGCGCTAGATTTTGCTGGCTTATTAAAGGAAATGGGAACCGGGCTGGTCGTGACTGAGTTACTTGGGCACGGTATGAATATGGTAACCGGTGATTACTCACGTGGTGCTGCAGGTTACTGGGTGGAGAATGGTGTGATTGTGCATCCTGTAGAAGAAATCACAATAGCTAGCAATATGGCAGAAATGCTAAAAATGATAGTTGCCGTTGGCAATGATGTTTTGGTGCAAGGTTCAAAACAAGTGGGCTCTATCCTGATTGAACGCATGACTGTGGCGTGTGAATAATCTGCTTTCGCGCTTCCACTTAGGGTTTTAGCCCTTTAGTGGAGCGGCGATGCCAAATACTGGTATAGCAGATATATTCCACGGACAAGACCTTTACGGTTTTGTGCGTGTTAGTCAGTATTTGGCTTCCCCAATTGACTGCCCGTAAGGGCATCACCACCAATCTAAGTAGAAAAACTGATTGGTGCGATAAGCCGCTAAAGCGGCAAGTCAAGTGTGAAATACGCTATTACCCATCTGATGCACATGTTTTTTGTATCAGATGGGTAATAGCGTTTGTTATAAAAAAAGCCCACTACTCAGTGGGCTTTTTTATTTAGAGCTTACTTAGTCTCTTTAATTTCTTTTTCATCTTCAAAGAACTCGTCTTTGATTAAGTCGCTTGGTACTAAACCATCTTGTACCAGGCTTGCACGTCGTTGCAGATAGGCGTCACGCATGAATGCGTAAGGGTCTAATGATGCATCATCTACTAAATCTTTTGCATCTAGCAACTCAGTACGTTTGTCTATGAATTGCGCAGCACGTAACTGATTGTGCAGGCGAACTTCGCCGATATTATGTGTGTAAGTGATCGGGTCAGTGGTTGATAGGTCGAAAATCCAGCCTGTGGTATCACGAACACTAGATGGGCCTGCGAATGGTAGTACTAAGTAAGCACCTGGGCCAACGCCCCAGTAACCTAGCGTTTGACCGAAATCTTCTTTGTGCACTGGGATTTTATCCATACCAGTAACATCAATAAAGCCTGCTATACCGAATGTGCTGTTGATCACAAAGCGGCCTGCTTCGCTGAATGCATTAGCAAGTTTAAACTGCAGTAAGTTGTTTAATACGTTGGTAAGTGTACCTAGGTTATTGAAAAAGTTGTTTACGCCAGTGCGGATAGGCGTAGGTGCGACTGTTTTGTAAGCAGTGGCGACAGGCTTGAATACAGCGCGGTCAGTAACATCGTTAAATTTGTAAACGCCGCGATTAATGCTCTCTAGCGGGTCTTTATTAGCTTGAGACGCGCAGCCAGTAACCATCGCAGCCATAAGGCAAGAGGCGAATAAATAGAATATTTTTTTATACATTTTTATGTTTCTTATTTAGAGACTTGTCGAAAAGTAGTGAGCCATTATACCAATTTATTGAGAACTAAATATTGATAGCTATGCATGACGATAATTAACGCTTGTAAAATAAACCATTTGTTACATTTATGCAACAAAAATTCAGGCGCGGTTTTGTGCGTAAGCATTCGTATGTGATGTGCAATATATAAGTAATTACATACTCAAACCGTGTTCTTATATAGGCTGAGTACGCGCTCACGCTGCGTGGCATGGTCTACAATTGGTTTTGGGTAATCCTGCCCAATCATAGTGCTGATACTAGACTGGCGCTGTGCTGACATCAGCCATGGTGCGTGGATTTCTTTATCGTTGCAGCGTGCTAGTTCAGTGACATATTTGCGGATAAATTTACCATGTGCATCAAAGCGCTCGCTTTGCGTGATTGGGTTGAAGATTCTAAACCAGGGCTGCGCGTCACAGCCGGTAGAGGCTGCCCATTGCCAACCACCATTATTGGCACTGAAATCAAAATCAATCAGTTTTTCTGCAAAATAGCGCTCACCCCAGCGCCAGTCTATAAGAAGGTCTTTTACTAAAAAGCTGGCAGCTACCATCCTAAGGCGATTATGCATAAAGCCTGTGTTGTTAAGCTGGCGCATTGCGGCATCGACCAGTGGATAGCCGGTTTTTCCTTCACACCATGCGGAGAACAGTGCGCTATCGTTAGGGAAGGGAATAGCCTCGAACTCCGGTTTAAATGCTTTACCTGTTTGCAGTTGTGGGTTGTGGTGCAGTATTTGAAAGTAAAAGTCACGCCAGATGAGTTCAGAAGCCCAAGTCTCTGCACCAAAGCCGCCTATTTGCAGCGCGGTTCTTGCCAGTTGGCGGATGGAAATGGTACCAAAGCGCAAATGTACTGATAGATAAGATACGCCTTTGACGGCGGGGAAGTCGCGTGCTTCTTTGTAATGTTTGATGCGCTCTATAAAGTCTGCAAACAATGTTGCCGCACCGCTCATGCCCGTGGGTAAGCGCATGCTAGATAAATTGGTGCGTTGAAATCCTAATGACTCCAGGCTGGCTAGTGGCTGTAGATTCACTTTGGCAAGATTGCCTAGGTAGCGAGCAACCGGATAAGGCTTGAGGTAGAAGTCGTTAACAGTCTTGAGCCAGGTGTTTTTGTAAGGTGTAAATACGCTATATGGCTTGTGTGCCATGGTTAGTATTTCATCTTTCTCAAAGATCACCTGGTCTTTGTAATGATGAAAATCAATCTGCTGCGCTTGCAGTTGCTGTGCCACTTGATTATCACGCGCAATCGCACTAGGCTCGTAGTCGTGATTGGTAAACACTGCTTCAGCTTGCAGTGCTTGTGCTAACTGTGGCACTTCATGCTCTGCGACACCATGCCGCACGATTAAATCGCTGCCGTGTTCCTGGAGTGCAGTTTTGAGTTCTTTTACACTTTCCCAGATAAACTCTACACGACGGTCTGCTTTGTCTGGCAGGTGGTTTAAAATTTCTGTATCAAAAACAAATACGCAATAGACTTGCTGTGATGTTTTGAGCGCGTAATAGAGTGCGGCATGGTCATAGTCGCGCAGGTCGCGACGAAACCAGACTAATGAGGTGGAGTATTGCATGCGCTATCAGCTATTGATTAAGGTGTGCTGATTTTACTCCAGTTGTCACATTCCTTGTGATTGAAACGATAGCGTGTGCTGCTTAACTTCTTGCACCCATCATGTATTTTTGAGGTGGGGTCGAGGTGGTTTCATTACTGCTGGAAGGCGTGAGTAAACCAAGTAGTAGTTGCAAGTCTAGTGATAATAGAATCAGTTCTTCATCACCCAGTGCATCTACGCGCTCAAACACTTCGGTCGCATATTGGCGGTCTTTAATCAGTTTGGCTGGGTTAACTGCGCCTATTACTTTTCTAGCTGCTACAGAGAATTTTGACAATACAACTAAACATTGATTATCCATAATGACTCCCAGAGATTTTTTCTAAAAAAGTGCTAATTAGCTACAAATGCAATTTAATGGTGCATAGGATAGTTAATTTAGGCACTTATCTTGTTGATATCTCTAAGATAAGCATTAAGCATGCCAGAAGAATTGTTATTTATTCGCGGTGGTAGGGGTGGTTTTGTATGACGGTGTGGGCGCGGTAGAGTTGCTCGCAGAGCAGTACGCGTACAAAGGCATGCGGCAAGGTGAGTTTGGATAAGCCCCAAAGCCAGTTGGCTTGCTGTTTTAGGCTGGCGTGAATGCCATCGGCGCCGCCGACGACAATGCTGATATCCTTGCCCAGTGATTGCCAGAATTGCATTTTCTCGGCGAGTTGCAGGGTGGTGACTTCTTGCCCACGCTCATCACAGACCACTAAAAAATCTCTGCCAGCTGCTTCCAGAATGCGCTTGGCTTCCGCTTCTTGTACCACGGTACTGTTTTTGCCATCCGCACGTTTATCTGGTTTGATTTCAATAATCTCAACACTGAGTTCACGTGGCATGCGCTTGATATATTCTGCGCAAGCGGTTTCTACCCAGCCTGGCATTTTGTGACCGACAGAAATAATGCGGAGTTTCAATTGGCTTTAGGGGAGCGGGTGGTGAGAGGGAGTGCGATGTGAACATTTACCCCTGCGGCCTAGCGGCGCAGGGTGTGGTGGTCACTAAACTGGTGTAATGTGGCCGCGGCGTGCTTCTGCCTCGCCCCATAGTTGCTCAAGGTTATAGTAAGCGCGAGTTGCCGGTACCATAATGTGTACCACGATATCGTCTAAGTCTACTAAAACCCATTCGCCTTCTTTTTCGCCTTCAGTGCCGCGAATCGCAAAGCCTTTTTCTTTGATTTTTTCTCTTACGTTATCTGCGACAGCTTTCGCTTGGCGGCTGGAGTTTGCTGATGCAACGATCATGTAGTTGGTCATGCTGGTGAGCTTGCGCACATCCATCACGCTGATATCAAAACCTTTGATATCTTCAATTGCATCAACTACTGCGTTTTTCATAGCTTCTAAATCTAAATTTTTAGAAGCTGCTTTCGGGGTATCTTGTGTCATTTAAGCGGCCTGTGCTGGTATTGCATTACGTTGAGATTTTATGCGGTTTTCGTTATCCACATAAATAAGTTGCGGCGTGTAGTTTTCTAGCTCTGCTTCATTATAGTTCGCATAACTGGCGATAATAATGATGTCTTTAGGGTCTGCCTTATGTGCGGCAGCACCGTTCACTGAAATAATGCCAGAATGGCGATCAGCACGAATCGCATAAGTAGAGAAACGCTCACCATTGGTGACGTTGTAAATACTAATTTTCTCGTATTCGTGAATATTCGCCGCTTCGAGTAATTCTTCATCTATCGCACAGCTACCTTCGTAGTGTAATTCCGAGTGCGTGACGTGTACGCGGTGCAACTTAGATTTAAGCATGGTTCTTTGCATGTGCTTAACCGTTTTTCAAAAGGGATTGCATTATAGTCTTTTCAATCACTTA
>NZ_DASWWA010000010.1:0-4102 GCF_036401095.1 Methylotenera sp. | reverse complement strand
AAATCTTTTTGATCTTGCATGATTTTGGAATATTCACAATTAATAAGGTGGATGTTTTGGCTTCAGTCGCTACGTGGTATATTAACGCCAATTCAAATTAAAGTCATGATATGCGTTATTTTTCTACTTTACGTTATCTAGTTGTTTTGCTGGTTTTGCTTTGCACTGCGTGTGGCACGGCTGTGCCCAGTATTAAGCCGTATAAGCTAGATGTCCAGCAGGGTAATGTGGTCACTTCTAAAATGCTTTTGCAGCTGCGTCCTGGCATGACCAAATCTCAAGTGCGCTTTATCATGGGTACGCCGCTGATTCAAGATAGTTTTCATGGCAATCGCTGGGATTATGTCTATCAAATGCGTGAGGCTGGCAAAGTCACCGAACAGCGCCGTGTGATTCTCGATTTTGAAAAAGACCTGTTAAAAACGGTGCGTGGTGATGTGATTCCTGCGGGAACTGCCGCACCTGAAGATGAGCGCGCAAACACCGGAACCCGCTTGGTTGAGCCGTATAAAAAACCAGAAGAAAAGAGCTTGATAAATAAATTGAAGTTCTGGGAAAAAGACGAGACCGCGCCGACTAAAGAGCCTGCAGTGAAGCCGGACGTCAAGAAAGCACCGGAAACCAAAGCTGTTGAGCAGAATGTTAAGGCTGCGGTAGTCGCTGAGCAGCCAGTAGCTGCAGAAACAGATTCTGCGCCATCTATACTTGCTGTGCCACTTGATGTGCCGGTTGCTCCAGCCGTAGACGCTTCTGCACCTGTCGCGGTTGCTGCGCCTGCTGCGGTGCTTACGGAAATTAGTCCTGCATCAACGGTATCTCCAGTTGAGCCTGAAGTGATTAAAGCGCCTTCGTCTGAAGTTGTGGCTCCGGTTGCCCTACCTGCAGTTGTGATGCCTGATGATCAGCCAGTGAATAATACGCTTTATGAATCTGCATCCGGTATGGTGTTTGATCGTAAGTTGCGCTCATTGCCAGAAGAGGTTGAGCCTGAAGCGGTAGCTACTGTTGCTGCACCTCGCGTGGGTAATAAGGTGGCGCCAATACCACAAGACTTGCCGCCGGAGAGTGAGCCTAGCTTTTTTGATCGCATGTTGGAAAAGATTGGTTTTTAATCTTTTATTAAAGTAATTAGTAGAAATTGATAGGTTGTTGATATGGTAAGTCCATTAAAAGTTGTAATTGCTGGTTGCTCAGGCCGTATGGGGCATGCTTTGTTGGAGGGTGTATTTGCGGATGCTGATTTAGTGCTGCATAGTGCGTTAGATCGTGCTGATAATATTCATCTGGGCCGTGATGCAGGTGAACAGTTTGGCCGTGTGTCAGGCATCAAAGTCGTTTCTGATATTGATGTTGCACTAAAGGGTGCGGATGTGCTGGTTGATTTTACAAGACCAGAAGCAAGTATGACTTATTTGGCTGCATGTCAAAAGCATCAAGTGAAAATGATTATTGGCACCACAGGCTTCTCTATAGAAGAGAAGCAGGCTATTGAAGCTGCTGCAAAGAATATTGCTATTGTGTTTGCGCCTAACATGAGTGTGGGCGTGACATTATTGATTAATCTGGTTGAACAAGCTGCCCGCGTGTTAAATGAGGGTTACGATATTGAAGTGGTGGAGATGCACCATCGTCATAAAGTGGATGCGCCATCTGGTACTGCTTTGCGTTTAGGTGAGGCGGCTGCGCACGGCTTAGGTCAAGATTTAAAAGACTGTGCGGTATATGCGCGCGAAGGTGTGACCGGCGAGCGTGAGGCAGGAAAAATTGGTTTTGCAACAATGCGCGGTGGTGATGTGGTTGGTGATCATACTGTAGTGCTTGCTGGTATTGGTGAGCGTGTAGAACTTACACATAAAGCAAGTAGTCGCGCTACCTTTGCCTTGGGTGCGTTGCGTGCTGCCAAGTATTTAGCAGATAAAACATCTGGCTTGTACGATATGCGCGATGTGTTGGGTTTGCGCTAATAATTAACTAATGGTGCGCACTCACCGTCCCCTCTACATATTTTTACTCAGCATCCTCAGTGCTGTGTTTGTTTGGTCTGCAATTCACCCCACTGACAGGTTGACATGGGCGCTAGAAGTGGCGCCAGTGGTGATAGCATTGCCTCTGCTGATTTTTACCTACCGTTCCTTTGTGTTCACGCCACTGGTGTATGTGTTGATATTGATTCACGGACTCATTTTATTGGTTGGTGGGCATTACACCTACGCCGAAGTGCCTTGGTTTAATTGGCTGCGTGATACTTATGAACTCTCTCGCAATTATTACGATAGGCTTGGTCATTTTGCGCAAGGGTTTGTACCTGCTATGGTGGCGCGTGAAATCTTATTGAAAAAATCTCCTTTAGTGCCCGGACGCTGGCTGTTCTTTATAGTGAGCTGCGTTTGCCTTAGTATTAGTGCGGTTTACGAATTTATCGAATGGTGGGTTGCGGCCTATGAAGGCGGTGCTGCGGATGCTTTTTTAGGTACGCAAGGCGATGTATGGGATACGCAGTGGGATATGCTGATGGCGCTGGTTGGAGCGGTTACCGCGCAAGCATTTTTGGCAGGATTGCATGATCGGCAGATAATGAATCTGTCACGTTGACATTGATTAGTCGGTTTTTTTTCGCTATAATTCGTTAATTCTGAAACGGGAAGAGTATATACAAGCTCCTCCCGTTTTGCACATCTGCCATCTGTTCATGATGGACTAAAGATTAGAAGTTTTTAATGTCGTAAATTTTAATTATCGTAAAACCGAGGAGTTATTGTGTCACAAAACCTGCCCGCCATACTTGTACTTGCAGATGGAACCGTGTTTCGTGGCATGTCGATCGGAGCTTCTGGTCATGCTGTAGCTGAAGTTGTGTTTAACACTTCGATGACAGGCTACCAAGAAATATTGACAGACCCATCTTATACCAAACAAATCGTTACGCTAACCTATCCGCACATCGGCAACTATGGCGTTAATAACGAAGACGTAGAGTCTGGCAAAGTGTATGCCAGTGGTTTGGTGATCAGGGATTTGCCGCTAACACATAGTAACTTTAGAAATACCCAGTCCTTATCAGAATACTTGGTCGCCAATAATGTAGTGGCGATTGCTGATATCGACACACGTAAACTCACAAGAATCCTGCGCGAAAAAGGCGCACAAACCGGCGTTATTGTTGCTGGTGAGGCAGATGAGGCTACTGCTCTGTCATTAGCAACACATGCTATCGCTGGTTTCCCAGGCTTGGCTGGTATGGATTTAGCTAAAGTGGTGAGCTGTGAAAAGCCTTACCAATTCACTGAAGGTGAGTGGGTGTTGGGTCAAGGCTTTACTTCAGCACCTGAAGAGCAATTTCATGTGGTTGCATTTGACTACGGTGTAAAGCGTAATATTCTGCGTATGCTGGTTTCACGCGGCTGTAAAGTAACTGTTCTGCCTGCACAGGCAACAGCAGAGGAAGCGTTGGCGCTTAACCCGGATGGCGTGTTCTTATCAAACGGCCCTGGCGATCCTGAGCCATGTGATTATGCAATCTCTGCAATCAAAACCATAGTAGATAAAGGTATCCCTACATTTGGTATCTGTTTAGGGCATCAGTTGTTAGCGCTTGCTTCTGGCGCGAAGACGCTTAAAATGAAATTTGGCCACCATGGTGCAAATCACCCGGTGCAAGATGTTGAAACTAAACGTGTTTATATTACTAGCCAGAACCATGGCTTTGCAGCAGATGCCGCTACTTTGCCTGCAAATGTCAAAGTAACGCATGTGTCGTTGTTTGATGGCAGCTTGCAAGGCATGGCGCGTACAGATAAACCTGCATTTAGTTTTCAAGGTCACCCAGAGGCTAGCCCTGGTCCAACTGAAATGAGTTACCTGTTTGATAAGTTTATCGACTTAATGCGGGCGCAGTAATGAGGTGTATCTGGATGTCTGCTGTGATAGTGGATAGCTCGGATAAAAAGCATCACGCAGATTTGCGTGTATAGATGCAAGACAAATTTGTTAAAAAGTAAATCTAATGGCAAAACGTACAGACATAAAATCAATTCTTATCATCGGTGCAGGTCCAATTGTAATTGGCCAGGCTTGTGAATTCGACTACTCAGGTGCTCAGGCA
>NZ_DASWWA010000009.1:0-8836 GCF_036401095.1 Methylotenera sp. | reverse complement strand
GTTTGGAACCACCCCTTCCCATCTCGAACAGGGCCGTGAAACGAACCAGCGCCAATGATAGTATGCTCCTTGCATGCGAAAGTAGGTCACTGCCAAGCTATTTATACCAAAAACCCCATTACGAAAGTAGTGGGGTTTTTTTACGTCGGTACGCAGCGTAGTGCCAGCTATCTGTAGTGCTAGCCTTGCGCTTTATCGATACGTCCTGGTTTCCATCCCTATTTGCTACCTAGCTTCTATCTCATGGTATCTATTACAATGCATTGCCGATGATTCGTGCTAAATGGGCGCTTCTACACGGGTTGATCTTAAGTTGTTCAGCTATCATTTCCTATAGTTTTTGCTTGCTGGTTGCCATGTTCGCTCTTAATATTTGCTATTAAGCGATATATGCTAATATTGCAAGTAATTGAATTGTTTCTCTTAATTCTAAAAACTTATAAAGTGCTAGTAATTTTGCTGCTGAATCAGCATTACTTACACATGCATTTGTTCTGAATTGATACTGGATAACCAATGACGACTTCTAACGACTACCTTGATGCTGATAACGCTGTTTATAAGACATTGTTGGAGTCAACTAAAGCCATCCCTTGGAAGATAGATTGGAGCACGCTACAGTTTGCTTATATTGGGCCGCAAATTGAGCAATTGTTAGGCTGGTCACAAGCTAGCTGGGTGACGGTGGAGGACTGGGCTTCCAGAATGCATCCTGAAGACCGGGCTTGGGTGGTTGATTACTGTGTTTCACAGTCTAAGTCGGGCACAGATCATGAGGCAGACTATCGTGCACTGACAAAGAACGGCGAGTATGTATGGATTCGTGACGTTGTGCATGTGGTGCGCAACAAGCAGGGTGAAGTGGAAGCGCTTATCGGCTTTATGTTTGATATTACGGAGCGTAAGAATACCGAGCAAAAGCTGATTGTGTTGCAAAAGGAGCTAGAAGAGCTCTCGTTTAAAGATGCGCTGACAGGTGTATATAATCGCCGCATGTTTGATTCTGTGATGGAGGTTGAGTGGGCTAATGCTAAGCGTAACCATCAGCCACTTTCTCTACTTATGTTAGATATTGATTACTTTAAGCAATATAACGATTTTTATGGGCACATACATGGAGATGAGTGCCTGAAACGCGTTGCGAAAGAGTTGAGCAAAGTGGCGACCAGATCGCGAGACTTTTTTGCACGCTTTGGTGGTGAGGAGTTTATTATTGTCTTACCGGAAACTGACGAAAAGGCAGCAAAAATGATTGCGGAGCGGTGCCGTAATTTGATCTTTAAGGCGCAGATTCCGCATGAAAAATCATTGGTTAGTCAGATGTTAACAGTCAGTATTGGTGTTAGTACT
The DNA here is from genome assembly GCF_036401095.1 of Methylotenera sp. Classification (GTDB taxonomy): domain Bacteria; phylum Pseudomonadota; class Gammaproteobacteria; order Burkholderiales; family Methylophilaceae; genus Methylotenera. Next base: position 7,486 of record NZ_DASWWA010000009.1, on the reverse strand, counting down.
ATCATTCCGATACACAGCGATGAAGCAATCAATTTTATCGCTGCGGTAGATAGGCAGTTGTATCAAGCGAAGGAAAAAGGTAGAAATCGTATTGCTTAACAACTTCTACCTTTATTTATTACATAGTTATGCAGCAAACACGCGTACATTTCTAGGGTAAACATGTACATGTTGCGCTGGTGTCAATTTCAGTTCACGGAAGCGTTCTTGTGTAAGCTCTGCTTCAATTAACTCAGTATGGTCATTACGTTCTAACTCCACTTTAACTAATGGGCCTACGGCATTAACGTAACGTACAATCGCTTCGAAACCGACACGGTCGGTTTTCTGGGTATTATAAATTTCAATGTCATGTGGACGCACGAAAGCAAGTGCTGGTGTGTTCTGCGTGTCTTCATGTGCATCTAGCTTTAAATCTACCCCAGCAACTTGCGCTGAACCTTGATGAATATGACTATCGAACTGATTTACATTACCCAAGAATTGATAAACAAATGGTGACACCGGCTGGTCGTACACTTCTTGTGGCGTACCAATTTGTTCAATCTTGCCGCGATTAATCACAACTACGCGATCTGCAACCTCTAGGGCTTCTTCTTGGTCATGCGTAACGAAGATACTGGTGATGTGTAGTTCATCATGTAAGCGGCGTAACCAGCGACGTAGCTCTTTACGTACTTTAGCATCCAATGCACCAAATGGCTCATCCAGCAGTAATACTTTAGGCTCTACTGCTAACGCGCGTGCCAAAGCAATACGTTGGCGTTGGCCGCCTGATAGTTGCGGTGGGTAACGATCAGCCAGCCAATCTAGCTGTACTAATTCCAGTAATTCATGCACGCGACGTTTGATCTCGGCATCGGATGGGCGTGTATGTTTAGGACGTACACGTAAACCAAATGCAACATTCTCAAATACAGTCATGTGACGGAACAATGCATAGTGTTGGAATACAAAACCAACTTCCCGTTCTTGTACTTGGCGCTCTGTAGCATCGTTACCATGAAATAAGATATTGCCTGAGTCTGGTGTTTCTAGGCCAGCAATAATGCGTAGCAATGTGGTTTTACCGCAACCAGATGGGCCTAATAGCGCAACCAGCTCACCGCTAGGGACATCTAAGCTTACATCGTTAAGTGCGCTAAATTGTCCAAAATTCTTTTTGATATTACGTATTTCTATACTCATAGTTGTATTCCAAAATAATGGTTGTGCGAGTGATGATGATTAACTTGAATGCTATGCAGATTCATGTTGAATTGCGTTTCTGGCGACCTGCCACTCAATAAAAGTTTTGAGTGCTAGAGTCACTAGCGCTAACAATGCCAGCAGGGATGCCACGGCAAATGCTGCTGCGTAGTTATATTCGTTATATAAAATTTCTACATGTAGCGGTAAAGTATTCGTCATGCCGCGAATGTGTCCAGATACCACAGAAACCGCGCCAAACTCACCCATTGCCCGTGCGTTAGTTAGAATCACGCCATATAACAAGCCCCACTTCACATTCGGCAGGGTGATGCGCCATAAAATTTGCCAACCAGATGCGCCTAGTACCAAACCGGCTTCTTCTTCATCTTTACCTTGCGCTTGCATCAGTGGAATTAACTCCCTAGCTACAAACGGAAAGGTGACAAATATGGTTGCTAGCACAATGCCAGGTATCGCGAAAATAACTTTGATGTCGTGATCGACTAGTGCTGATCCAAACCAGCCTTGTATGCCAAAAATCAGCACGTAAATCAAACCGGCAATGACTGGCGATACAGCAAACGGTAAATCAATTAAGGTGATGAGGATGCTCTTGCCTTTGAACTCAAATTTAGTGATTGCCCAAGCCGCAGCAACACCAAACACCAAGTTAAGCGGTACGGCAATCAGCGCAGCGATAAACGTGAGTTTGATTGCAGACAAAGCATCTGGATCTACTAGAGCTGTAATATAAGTGTCGAAGCCTTTGCGTAAGGCTTCAGTAAATACTGCAGCCAATGGTACAAACAGAAACAGCGTTAAAAAAGTGAGCGCAATGGCGGTTAATGAGTAACGAATCCATACTGGTTCTGAAGTGGCGCGGCTACGTGCAACCTTGTTACGGTAGCTGCTATATTGTGTTGTGGCGGTGGTTGCTGACATAAATGTCCTAATCTAATTGTTATTAATATGATTCGATTTAGTTTGCTGCTGTGCGCTGGCGATTTGACCACCATTGCAAACCGTTAATGGCAAATAGCAGCAGGAATGAAATCACAAGCATGACCACAGCGACGGCTGTTGCCCCTGCATAATCGTATTGCTCTAGTTTCGTGATGATAATGAGCGGGGTGATTTCTGAAACCATTGGCATATTGCCGGCGATAAAGATGACTGAGCCGTACTCACCAATCGCACGTGCAAAGGCTAGGGCAAAGCCGGTCAACAGTGCTGGCGCAATCGCTGGAAAAATAATTTTGACAAAAGTTTGCCAACGGTTAGCCCCTAAGCTGGCTGCAGCCTCTTCGGTTTCTGCTTCTAAGTCTTCTAATACTGGTTGCACGGTACGCACCACGAAAGGTAGGCCGATAAAAGTAAGTGCAACAATTACACCTATTGGCGTGAATGCAACTTTGATACCCAGCGGCTCTAACCATGAGCCAATCCAGCCATTAGCCGAATAAACCGCGGTGAGGGCAATGCCGGCGACTGCTGTTGGTAATGCAAACGGTAAGTCTACAATGGCATCAATAAGCTTTTTCCCGGGAAACTTATAACGTACCAGAACCCATGCGGTGAGCAGGCCGAAAACAGCATTAATCAATGCGCCAACCAGCGATGCACCAAAGGTTAGTTTGTATGATGCTACGACACGTGGTGCAGTGATCACCTCCCAAAACTCTGGCATGCTAAGTTCTGTAGTCTTGATAAAAGCCGCAGATAACGGGATAAGTACAATCAAGCTTAAGTAAAATATCGTAAAACCTAGTGATAGGTTAAAGCCCGGTAGAATGTTTTTTTGCTTTGCCATAGTTTTTGTCTGTGTTGTGAATGCGTGTTAATTTAACCGATAGTTAAATAACAATTAAATAATATTTAAGAATGACTATATATCTAATTGTTATTTATATGGCGGTGCGGATGCCGATGCATCCGTAGCTAGAGTAGCGCTTGATTAAGCTGCTTTGTGCAATGAAGATAGCTTGTTAAGTGCAGATGAAGGTTGTAAAGCTTTAGCGTGTACTGGTTTTGCCAAGAAGTAACCTTGAACAAATAGTCCGCCAGACTCGATGGCAATATCTAGCTGTGCTTGTGTTTCAATACCAGTGATGATGGTTTGGGCGCCACTGTCATTAATTAAATTAATAAGACCTGGCAATATTTTTTGCACACGATGGTTGCCTTCGGCTTGCTGAATAATGCCTAAATCCAGTTTGACGTAATCTGGCGAGAGTTTCCACAAGCGATCGATATGCGATTTTTTGCCACCAAAGCCATCAATAGAAATTTTATAAGCTCTGTCACGATAGTTGTCGATGGCTTCTGACAGCTGCTTGTCTTGTTCTATTTCACTTTCTTTAATTTCGATAACGACGCGGTGCGTTGGAACTGAGTTTGCATGTAAGATGCGCTCAAACACTTTGCCGTGCGTATTCACAGATACGAGTAACTTGGGGTGTACATTGAGAAACAGCAGCCCATTTTCTGCATATATTTGTTTAAAGTTTAATACGTGCAGGGTTCTGGCTACACGATCAAACTGTACTAGCTTGCCGGTTTGTTCGGCATAGGTGAAGGCGAACTCTGGCGTGCTGGTCAGTTCGCCTCCAAGCGATGGTCGTAATAATGCTTCGTGACCAATTAAATCGCCTGCCTGTATGTCATAAATAGGTTGAAATGCAGTATTTAATTGAACGCCTAAGAACGTACTGTTAAATTCACCGGTTGATTGTTCAACTAAGCCGTAATCATCTAAATCTAAAAATAGTGATTCCTTGAGTTGCAATCTTAGTTGCTCAATCGGTGAAGTTGCGTTGGTTGGTACTGTCATTTTTGTATCCTTTATATCATTATTGCAGGCGAATTAATTGTTACTTTTGATAGATCTGATCAAAAGTACCGCCGTCAGAGAAGTGCGTTTTTTGTGCTTTTTGCCAACCGCCAAATGCGTCATCAATTTTGATTAAGTTAACTTTTGGAAATTGACTTTCATATTTTTTGGCAACTGACTCTAACGTTGGGCGGTAGTAATTCTTAGCAGCAATTTCTTGACCTTCTTCAGTGTACAAGTAATCCAAGTAAGCTTTAGCCACAGCTTCAGTACCGTGTTTCTTCGCAAATTTATCAACAACAGTTACTGGTGGCTCAGCAAGAATCGAGAGTGATGGCACGATGATTTCAAACTTGCCAACGCCTAGTTCTTTTTGAGCTAAAAATGCTTCGTTTTCCCATGCAAGCAACACGTCACCAATGCCGCGCTCAACGAATGTAGTGGTTGATCCGCGAGCACCTGTGTCTAGTACAGGTACGTTTTTCAGCAATTTGCCAACGAACTCTTTGGTTTTTGCTTCATCGCCGCCGAATTTCTTTTGTGCAAATGCCCATGCCGCTAAGTAGTTCCAGCGTGCGCCACCTGAAGTTTTAGGGTTGGGTGTAATCACTGAAATGCCTGGTTTTACCAAATCATCCCAATCTTTAATGCCTTTAGGGTTGCCTTTACGCACTAATAGCACGATGGTTGAGGTGTAAGGTGAGCTGTTGTGTGATAATCGTTTTTGCCAATCTTTAGGAATCAGTTTGCCTTTTTCATGCAACTGGTCCACGTCGTATGCAAGTGCAAGTGTTGCAACGTCTGCGTCCAAGCCATCAATAATCGCGCGTGCTTGTTTGCCAGAGCCGCCATGTGATGCTTTTACGGTCACTTTGTCACCAGTTTTGGCGAGCCAGTATTTGCTGAATGCGGCATTGAAGTCTTGGTAGAGTTCGCGCGTTGGGTCGTAAGAAACGTTGAGTAATGTGATGTCTTTGGCAGACGCCGTGATTGGTGCTGTGAAGCTAAGAGTTGCTGCTAATACTGCAAGAGCGAGTAATGATTTTTTCATGGTTTACATCCTTATTAAAAATTAAGTGATTTGTTTAGGTATCTTCTATTGGTGAACAACAAGGCATTTTTATATCCTTTACTTCTTAAATCAGCCGCCTCTTTTACAAGGGCGGCTGATGTTTTATTTAGATCAATCCCAACTAGCTCAATTCAAGCTTAGAACGCTACTTGGAAGCGAGCAAGCAATGCATTTTCACTTTGACGATCACGGATATTGGTACCAGCCGCGTTTACTGCAGTAATGCCAACACCTGCACCGCCATCAAATGATGTGTGTGAATAGTTCAGCTGCACTTTGGCGTTTTGATTCAGGTACCAGTTCACACCAGCAGTCCATGATTTAGCAGACTTTGCACTTTCTGATAAGTTTGCATATGTACCTGTTGAAAATGAACCTGTGTTTTTATTTTTAAAGGTATCGCTATCCAGATTGATTTCGCTGTAACGCGCTACTAACTCCCAAGCACCCCAGCCGCCTTTATCAATATCAAAGTTATTTTTTGGTTTTACACCTCTGAACGAAGCATCTTCACCAGTCAATAAGTATGAAACAGCCACTTGCCATGCATCGTGGCTAAGTGTTTTACTGGAGTTTGCAGCAATTACACTCGGCGCATTGCTTGTCGTATTAGTTAATAAGCTGACATCCTGATTTACTCTTGCGTACTCAGTAATTAAGCCTAATGGGCCATAGTAGTAACTAGCTTGTGGCGTAATACGGCTACGCTTGCCATCTGCAACAGATGCTGAGCCATAACGAAAGAATGTTTGTTGACCATCTGTTAAATAGCTTGGTAAACCATTTCTAGTTGCATCAGCTGCTGAAGTATTCGTAAAGTCCAAATTTCTCTCACCATCAATATTGGTATATGTACCTGCGATACCAAAACCTAAGCCAGATAATGCGTTAGCATCATCTTTAAACGGCGTTGCGAAAAGTCGTGCTGTTACTTCTTTTGAACCGTCAAATTCGTTACCCGTGGTCGCGTTGCCACCATCTACTACGCCATTATTAACACCAACTGCGTAACTAAGTTTATCGCCAAATACATCACCGTAAACTGAAACACCAACATCACGGTTTGGTAAAATGGCGTTTGTTACGTAACTGCGCTCAACGAACTTAATATCACTACCACCTTGTAAGCGCTCTAAGCCGACAAATGGTTTATATTTACCCGCACGAATTTTAAAAGCTGGATCTAATCGTGCGTCAATGTAAGCATCTACTGCAGAAGCACTGCCGCCAGCGAACTCAGGCGTGAAGCGGAAATCATATTTGCCAAATAATGTACCTTGGATTGTTGGGCGAATACGACGTAATAGCGCTGTATCGTTTGCATCATGGAAGCCATTGGCATCTAAACTACCTGCACGAGTGTTGCTTCTGTTGCGTACATCATTGGCGCCATCTTGATATGAGCGGTAATCCGCTTGTAATAAACCACTAAATTTAATGGAGTTTTTACCATCTGCTGACTCTAGGCCAAATCCATTAGCGCTTGCTTTTACAACAGGGGTTTCTTTTTTAGCTGCTACGGCAGCTTCTTCATTGATTTCATCTTTCCGTTCAATAATTTTTACTTTTTGGCTAAGTTCTTGAACTAAAGCGCGTAGCTCCTCAAGCTCATTGCTATCATTTGCGTTAGCAATAGCTGGTGATGATAAGATGCCCGCTGATAATAGTGCGACGGCAAATTTTGAATATTGGAATTGCATACTAAATCTCCTGAGTCAAACTTCCAGTTAACTGGTCAGCTAATCTAAATTAATGGTTTTTAATTAATAGTTTTATTGCGCTGCTGGTGCAGTTACGAAAGTTTGCTAATTTTTCCTGAGATCGAAGTGTGCTGAACCCTTAATCTCTCGCGCTTTTCGATAAAGGTCACACGCCCTTCGTGCACGGTGACTTCAATCGATCCAAATCCTGTGCCACCACGGATTTCTTCCACTGCACGTAGGATTTCTTGTGTAACAGTTTTGGTGGTTTGGTTGTTTGGCATCTGCGCTTAACTACTTAATTACTAAGAGGTACGCACTATAAATAAACTGTTTAATAATTAAAAATAATTAATTGTCATAAATTTATAATCAAAAGGAATATAAGGTGGTAATTCATGTAAAAAGTGTAAAAAGCACACTTTATTAACTGTAGTGTTTCCAATTCATTGAATTGATTGGTATAATGCGGATGAATTTTTTGATGGGCTTTGAGCCCATTTTTTGTTTCTGCAATCTGCGCATGCATGAGGTGTGCGTTAGATTGGTGCAGTGAAAGTGAAGGGTCGATTTATGCAGGATTTGCAAACGTTAATAGAAAAGTCGGTAAGCCAGTTAGGCTATGAGCTTGTTGATTTAGAGATTTCTAATCGAGGCAAATTGTTGCGTGTGTTTATTGATAAGCTGAATCCT
>NZ_DASWWA010000008.1:0-174038 GCF_036401095.1 Methylotenera sp. | reverse complement strand
AGATTTCATAGGGCAGATTTTAGCAGGCTTCTAATCGTTATCTAGTGTTATCTGTTAAAATTCCAATTATGTTTACAGGAATCATTCAATCAGTCGGCGCAATCACGCAAGCCAATCCCGTTGGCGCAGATATGCATCTTTTTATAGCAAGTACAGCACTCGATATGAGCGATGTAAATCTAGGTGACAGTATCGCAGTCAATGGTACGTGTTTAACCGTGGTTAACATGAGCGAATCACACTTTGAGGCACATGTCTCACAGGAAACGCTGTCCGTGACCGTAGGGCTAAATAAGACCCATCCCGTCAACTTGGAAAAAGCCCTACGCTTATCCGACCGGCTTGGCGGGCACTTAGTGAGCGGGCACGTAGATGGCGTGGGCAAAGTGCTCAAGTTCCAGTCTTTAGGCGAATGCTGGCAACTGGATATTCGCGCACCGCATGCCATCTCAAAATACATTTCAATTAAAGGCTCCATTTGCGTGAATGGCGTGAGTCTTACCGTGAATAAAATCACTGGTGATGACTTCAGCATCAATTTAATACCGCACACATTGGAACACACCACCTTAAATCTTTTAAGTGAGGGGGCTCCCGTCAATCTGGAAGTAGACCAGATTGCACGTTACGTAGAGCGCATGACGCAATGGTCAACAGAAGACCAAATGGCAACACAAGCATCACCAGAAACGCAGGGACACTAGCCATGAATCACACAGAAACATCTATGAACAATATCAGCCCAGCCAAAGAAATTATCGAAGAAATCAGACAGGGCCGCATGGTAGTGCTGGTTGATGATGAGCACCGTGAAAATGAAGGCGACTTAGTGCTTGCCGCACAATTTGCAACCGCAGAACATGTTAACTTTATGGCCAAGTATGGACGCGGCCTGATCTGCCTAACACTGACTGAATCACGCTGTCATCAGCTCAATTTGACCAAGATGGTACAAAAAAATGGTGCACGCATGGGCACCAACTTTACGGTATCCATTGAAGCAGCTGAAGGTGTCACTACCGGCATTTCTGCTGCTGATCGCGCCAGAACCATACAAGCGGCGGTCGCCAAGGCAGCCAAACCTCAGGACATTGTAAGCCCTGGCCATATTTTCCCGCTTAGTGCTATGGATGGTGGCGTATTAGTGCGGGCTGGACATACTGAAGCTGGCTGCGACTTAGCGCACCTTGCAGGCTTAGAGCCGGCTAGCGTCATCTGCGAGATTCTAAAAGATGATGGCAGCATGGCACGCTTGCCCGATTTAATGACATTTGCCGCAGAGCACAAGCTTAAAATTGGCACGATTGCAGATTTAATTCACTATCGTGCTGAGACTGAAAGCCTGATCGAACGCTCGGCAGAGCGTATGGTTCAGACGCCTTATGGCGAAATGAAGCTGATTGCTTACCAAGATAAAATCGCCAAAGAAACACACCTGGTGTTAATCAAAGGCACGCCGAGCCCAGAGCAAGAAGTGCTGGTACGCGTACACGAACCCTTGTCTATTTTTGACCTATTGGATAGCTCGAGCTGCACCCATAGCTGGAACACACTAGAAGCGATGAAGACGATTGCAAATGCTGAAGCTGGCGTCATGATACTACTGCACCATCAAGAGTCTAACGAAACCATTGTGGACCGCATCAAAGGTGCGGATGAACCAATACGTGTCAATCAGGAACTGCGCACTTACGGTATCGGCTCACAAATATTGCTGGACTGTAATGTCCGCAAAATGAAACTGATGGCTAACCCTCGAAAAATGCCTAGTATGGCGGGCTTTGGGTTAGAAGTCACAGGCTATTTAGAAGCAACCAAATCGGCTTAACCTTATGTCTTTAGATAATATAAACCTGACTGGCCACTTTCTTATCGCCATGCCCAACTTGGCAGACCCTTACTTTGCTAAGTCTGTCACCTTTATTTGCACCCATAGCGAAGAAGGTGCGATGGGCATTGTGATTAACCGCCCAACCGACATGACCTACGAAACCCTGTTTGATAAAATCAATATCAAACTAGAGGACACAGCCATAGCAAACAGCCCAGTAATGTTCGGCGGCCCAGTACAACCTGAACGCGGGTTTGTATTACACGAACCATACGGCGACTGGGATAGCTCAATCACCATTAACGATCAAACCTCACTCACTACCTCCAAAGATATTTTAGAAGCGGTAGCAGTAGGTAATGGGCCAAAAAAATTACTATTTTCTTTAGGTTACGCTGGTTGGACACCTAACCAGCTAGAGCAGGAAATCGTACAAAATAGCTGGCTCTCAGTGCAGGCCAAAGACATTAACACCCTTAATAAAATTTTATTTGAAACACCGCATGAAGAGCAATTCAATGCAGCCATGAACCTCTTGGGTTTTGATCCGGCCATGCTCTCAGACGTTGCAGGGCATGCCTAACGGTAGCCACATTACCCATGCAACTAATCGATAATGAAAAAGTTTACAACCAGGCAAATGTGCAATCCGGCACTGTACTTGCCTTTGACTTTGGGGAAAGACGCATCGGCATTGCCGTTGGTGAGCATTTGCTCGCAAGTGCTACCCCGCTCATGACCATAGATAATGAAAGTAACGAGATTCGCTTTCAAATCATCACCAAACTGGTCAATGAGTGGCAACCGCGGCTGTTAGTGGTAGGTTTGCCGTTAAGTCTAGATGGTACCGAACATGCAGTAACGCAACTATGCAAAAAATTTGCACGGCGCCTCAATGGTAGGTTTAACCTGCCTGTAGCACTGATTGATGAGCGCTATAGCTCGGCTGAGGCAAGCCAGCTATTGAATGAAGTCGGCATTAGAGGCCGTGCACAAAAAGAAATGCTAGACCAGGTAGCGGCTCAAACCATATTACAAAGCTATTTTGATCAAGCGCCTAAATAAGATTACATTTGCGCTTAAACTCAATTAGTGCGCACTCCATTAAGAATGACAAGTAACTAGGAATATTCAGTAAAATAACAATATGACTGATGCCAACCACACCCTCGACCATAACCAACTGCCGGATGCAGAAGCCTTACTTCTTGTACTTGCGGACAAACTCAAACCATTACTTAAAGCCAATACCGCTTTAGTCGGCATTCATAGCGGCGGTGTTTGGCTGATGCAGCGCCTGTTAGTGCTGTTAGCAGACCAAATCAAACTACATCAAATCGAACATGGCACGCTAGACGTTTCTTTTTACAGAGACGACTACGCACAGCGCGGCCTAAAGGCAGAAAACCGCCCGAGCCAGATTGCATTTGACGTAGAAAACAAACATATCATTTTAATTGATGATGTGTTCTATACCGGCCGCACCACACGTGCCGCCATGAATGAATTATTTGATTACGGCAGACCTGCCAGCATCACGCTAATCGCACTGGTTAACCGCGGTGGCCGCGAGTTACCGATCGCCCCGCAAATGGTTGCGGCAGATCTATCATTAGCAGCCTCACAACACCTACAGCTAACCAAGTTAGCTGACGGCAGCTTGGCCCTAGAACTTACTCCTCAACACAATAGTGCGAGACCATAACAGCATGAATAACCCTCAACTTGATACTGACGGTCAACTGCGACACCTGCTTTCTATTGAAGGCTTACCCAAAAAGATACTGAATCAGATTTTAGACACCGCAGAATCGTTTGTAGGCGTTGCCGAACGTGAAGTTAAAAAAGTACCGTTACTACGCGGTAAAACTGTCTGTAACCTGTTTTTTGAAAACAGCACCCGCACCCGCACTACTTTTGAAATTGCGGCAAAACGCCTCTCCGCCGATGTTATCAGCTTAAACGTAAGCACATCGTCACAATCTAAAGGCGAAACCATTTTAGACACGGTGGATAACCTAATTGCCATGCATGCAGATATGTTTGTGGTACGCCACGCACAATCAGGTGCTGCACATTTAATTGCCAAGCACGTGCCGCCACACATCCATGTGATTAACGCAGGCGATGGGCGCCACTCACACCCGACACAAGGCTTGTTAGATGTGTTTACCATCCGCAAATATAAACCCGAGTTACACAACCTAAGAGTCGCTATCGTCGGTGATGTTTTACATTCACGCGTAGCCCGCTCAGAGATCCATGCGCTGACTACACTAGGCGTACCAGAAGTACGCGTGATTGCACCAAAAACACTACTGCCGGCCCAAGTGGAGAAACTTGGCGTGCACGTTTACCATGACATGGATGAAGGCCTGAAAGATGTTGACGTCATCATGATGCTACGCTTACAAAATGAGCGCATGAACGGCGCAATGTTACCAAGCTCAGAAGAGTATTTTAAAACCTACGGACTTACCCCTGAACGGCTGGCACTTGCCAAGCCCGATGCGATTGTGATGCACCCGGGCCCCATGAACCGAGGGGTAGAGATTGACTCTACCGTTGCCGATGGCAAACAGTCAGTCATATTGCCGCAAGTCACCTACGGCATTGCCATACGTATGGCGGTAATGGCGATTCTTGGCGGCGGTACAGGAGCAGCACTATGAAGATTCATATTAAAAATGGTCAGGTGATTGACCCAAAAAACAATATTAACGACAAACTGGATGTATTTATCGCTGCTGGCAAAATTGTCAGTATCGGTACCATGCCAGATGGATTTGTTGCCACAAAAACCATTGATGCAACCAACCTGACCGTGTGCCCTGGATTAGTCGACCTATCCGCCAGACTACGTGAACCCGGAGACGAATACAAAGCTAGATTAGCCAGTGAATTACAAGCTGCAGTAGCCGGTGGCGTGACCAGCCTAGCCTGCCCACCTGATACAGACCCTGTACTGGACGAACCTGGCCTGGTAGAGATGCTGAAACACCGCGCTAAACAGCAAGGCCTTGCGCATGTATACCCACTAGGCGCGATGACCAGACAATTAAAAGGTGCCGCACTCTCAGAAATGAACGAGCTGCACACCGCGGGTTGCGTCGGTTTCTCTCAAGCTAATATTGCAGTCACAGACACGCAAGTGCTGTGGCGTGCCATGGAATATGCCGCGACGTTTGGCTTTACGCTATTTTTACATGCTGAAGAGCCATTCTTAGCCGCAAAAGGCGTAGCGCATGATGGCGAAGTTGCTACCAGAATGGGGCTAAAGGGCATTCCGAGCGCCGCAGAAGCGCTGGCACTAGCGAGCATATTGCGTATTGCGCAGGAAACTGGCGCAAGCGTACATATTAGCCGCTTATCTACGGCCGAAGGCGTTGCCATGGTGCGCGCAGCTAAAGCACAAGGCTTAAAAGTAAGCTGTGACGTTAGCGCAAACCATCTGCTACTGACTGAGCATGATATTGCCTACTTTGACGCTAACTGCCACTTGAAACCACCACTACGCACGCAGCGAGACAAAGCTGAGCTGAGTGCAGGCTTAAAAGACGGCACTATTGATGCTATCTGCTCAGATCACACACCTGTGGATGACGATGCAAAATTGGCGCCGTTTGCCGAAGCTGAGATCGGGGCTACTGGCTTAGAACTACTGCTGCCATTAACTCTGAAATGGGCTGCGCAAGAGAAAGTCAGCTTGCCACACGCTATTGAGCGCATCACCAAGGCATCCGCCAATATTTTAGGGGTTGCCGCTGGTGACTTAAGCCCTAACAGCAATGCGGATCTGTGCATTTTTGATGCAAACGAGTACTGGAAAGTCAGCCCAAAAACACTGAAAAGCCAAGGTAAAAACTCTCCGTTCACCGGGCTGGAGCTTGCGGGCAAAGTGAAGTTTACTTTGGTCAATGGGCAAGTGGTGTATCACGACTAGAGCAAGCTCCAAGCCTTATGGCATTTAACTTGCAATAAAAAAGGCGCTGATCATCAGCGCCTTTTTTATTCAGATGGCTACAGCTACACGATGCCTAATGCATCGAGCCCTGCGGACAAGTCTTTACTGTGCGCGCCTTTACCTTCCAGTTTAATTTTAAGGCGCAAGTCGTTGACTGAGTCAGCGTTGCGCAAGGCATCTTCGTAAGTAATGGCATCTGCCTCATACAAATCAAATAATGATTGGTCAAAGGTTTGCATACCCAGCTCGCGCGATTTCGCAATAATCTCTTTAATCTCATGCACTTCGCCTTTAAAGATCAAATCTGAGATCAATGGCGAGTTAAGCATCACTTCCATCGCGGCGGTCCTGCCCTTGCCTTCTTTTTTAGGAATTAAGCGCTGCGACACAAACGCACGCACATTTAACGATAAATCCATCAGCAATTGATGGCGACGTTCTTCCGGGAAGAAGTTAATAATACGGTCTAGCGCTTGATTGGTACTATTGGCATGCAATGTGGCCATACACAGGTGACCGGTTTCGGCAAAGGCAATCGCATAATCCATGGTTTCCCGGTCGCGAATCTCACCAATTAAAATCACATCCGGTGCCTGACGCAAGGTGTTTTTCAAGGCGATATGCCAATTGTCCGTATCTACTCCCACCTCGCGCTGGGTCACAATACAGTTTTTGTGCTCATGCACGAACTCAACTGGGTCTTCAATGGTAATAATATGCCCATAGCTATTTTGATTACGATAACCCACCATTGCGGCGAGTGAGGTTGACTTACCGGAGCCTGTACCGCCCACAAAAATAACCAAGCCACGTTTGGTCATCGCCACGTCTTTGAGTACTGGCGGCAAGCCCAAATCATCAATTTCAGGAATTTTGGTGGTAATCGTTCTAAATACTAGGCCTACAGAGCCACGTTGCACAAAGGCATTGACACGAAAACGTGCCACACTAGGGATGCCAATCGCAAAGTTACACTCATTGGTAGCATCAAACTCCGCAGTTTGCTTATCGTTCATAATCGCCCGTGAAATTTCACGCGCCTGCAACGCTGTTAATACTTGGCTGCTCAGTGGCGTTACTTTACCATCCACCTTAATTGCCGGCGGGAACCCAACGGTAATGAACAAATCAGAAGCGTTTTTAGCCAACATCAACCGTAATAAGTCGAACACAAACTTCTCAGCTTGCCCTTTTTCCATTTGCCCTTGCACGATGACTCCCTCTACTAAACCTAATATGAATGCGTTACCCTGAATACAACCCTAGATAAAACCGGATTATCTAGCCCAAGATCGCGTCTTTGTTTGCAGCTTTAGAACGCGCTTCATTTGCTGAAACCACACCGCGTTTTACTAAATCCTGTAAGTTCTGATCCAAGGTTTGCATACCAACATTTTGCCCGGTTTGAATCGCTGAATACATTTGTGGAATCTTATTCTCACGAATCAGGTTACGAATCGCCGGCGTACCAATCATAATTTCGTGTGCGGCAACGCGTCCCTGCTCGTCTTTAGTTTTTAACAAGGTTTGAGAAATCACCGCACGTAAAGATTCAGATAACATAGAGCGCACCATTTCTTTTTCAGCCGCGGGGAACACGTCAATAATACGGTCTACCGTTTTTGCCGCAGAGCTGGTATGCAAGGTACCGAACACCATATGCCCAGTTTCTGCTGCGGTTAGTGCTAAACGTATCGTTTCTAAATCGCGTAACTCACCCACCAAAATCACGTCCGGGTCTTCACGCAATGCTGAACGTAACGCATTGTTAAATGACAATGTATGTGGCCCAACCTCACGCTGGTTAATTAAGCACTTTTTAGATTGATGCACAAACTCGATTGGATCTTCCACGGTCAGAATATGCCCAAACTCTTTGTCGTTGATGTAATCAATCATCGCCGCCAGCGTTGTGGATTTACCAGAGCCAGTAGGACCAGTTACCAAACAGATACCACGCGGGGTATCTGCAATATCTTTAAAAATAGCCGGGCAATTCAACTGCTCCAGCGTTAATATTTTTGAAGGAATGGTGCGGAATACAGCACCAGAGCCGCGATTATGGTTAAAGGCGTTAACGCGGAAACGCGCTAAGTTAGGAATCTCGAATGAAAAGTCACACTCCAGTGTTTCTTCATACACCTTGCGCTGTCCGTCATTCATGATGTCATACACCATGTCATGCACTTCGCTATGGTCCATCGCTGGTACGTTGATTTTTCTGATATCGCCGTGTACACGGATCATTGGAGGCAGGCCTGCAGACAAGTGCAAATCTGAGGCTTTATTTTTCACTGAAAATGCGAGTAAATCCGAAATATCCACAACCTGCTCCTGATATAATTCTTATGGTTAATTTTTAATTATTACATGCTCGAACTTCTAGGCTTAGTGAATTATGACCACAATTAGCAATCGCTTGCAAGATATTCTAGCAACTATTCAATCTGCCGCCGCAACCAGCCCCAGCCATCAACAGGTGCAATTACTTGCAGTAAGTAAAGCGCAGCCGGCTGCCGCGATTCGCGATGCGTATGCAGCAGGACAAACCGCCTTTGGTGAGAACTATAGCCAAGAGGCAGTGGAAAAACAAAAACAGCTTACGGACCTTGCCATAGAATGGCACTTTATTGGGCCTATACAAAGCAACAAGACCCAAGTGATTGGGCAGAACTTCAGCTGGGTGCACAGCGTAGACCGCCTAAAAATTGCCCAGCGCTTGAACGAAGCCAGGTCATCCATAGCGCAGCCACTGCAGGTCTGCATACAAGTCAATGTCAGTAACGAAGATACCAAAAGCGGCGTATTACCAGAGCAGCTGGAAGCGTTAGCAGCGGCGATTAATGCACTGCCCCATCTAAAACTGCGCGGCCTGATGGCGATTCCGGCGCCAACCATAGACTTGGCGCAGCAGATTGCACAATTTAAACAAGTAAGAGAGTGCTATGATGCACTTATCCGCAAAGGCTATGCACTAGATACGCTGTCTATCGGCATGTCTAATGACTACCAAACAGCAATTAGCCAAGGCGCTACCATAGTGCGCATAGGCTCAGCACTGTTTGGTGCAAGAGCGCCTTTAAAGGCAGCGTAATACCAATTACAAGCAGATGTGGCTGGCACTGCCATGCATGAATACAAAAATAAATTAAATACGTAATATAAATAAACACTTAAGATAATTAAATACTAGAATTTAAGGGCATAAATGAAGATTAACTTTATTGGCGGCGGCAATATGGCGCGCGCAATTATTGGCGGTTTGAAACAAAATGGTTTTGCTATGTCAGATATCACTGTGCTGGAGCCTGATGCGCAAAAAAGAACGGAATTAGCACAAGACCTTAATGTCCAAGTTACCGACACTTATGCTGAGTTTCGCAACACTGATGTGATTGTGTTAGCTGTTAAACCACAGCAACTTAAGGAAGTTTGCCAGCAATTAAATCCTGCACTTACCTCGCAACTTGTCGTTTCTATTGCGGCAGGTGTTAGAAGCAAAGATATGTCTACCTGGCTCAATCACTACCAAGGGATTGTGCGTGTTATGCCAAACACACCCGCACAAATTCAGGCTGGCGTTTCTGCACTGTATGCAATGCCGCAAGTAACGCAAACGCAGCGTGAGCAAGCAACCACGATCCTTGCCGCAGTGGGCAAAACCTTATGGCTGGATGATGAGGCAAAAATGGACGCGGTCACTGCGATATCAGGCAGTGGTCCAGCTTATGTGTTCTACTTTATAGAGGCTTTGCAGGCAGCAGGCGTAGCGTTAGGCTTGAAAGATGAAGAGGCCAACATGCTAGCACTGCAGACCTTTGCCGGCGCCAGTTTATTAGCAACGCAAAGCAACACTGACGTTAAAACCCTACGCGCGCAAGTAACCTCTAAGGGCGGCACAACCGAACAAGGTATCCTGACTTTGGAGTCTGCAAATATTAAACATATCGTTGCGCAAGCGGCAAAAGCAGCTGCCGATAAGTCTGTGACATTAGGAGACCTACTAGGTCAATAATTACCTAGGAAACACTATGCTTAACAACGTCATCTTATTTTTACTGCAAGCCGTACTCAGCATTCTCAGCTTTGCATTCTTATTACGTTTTTACTTACAACTGACCAAGGCACCATTTCAAAATCAACTTGCGCAGCTAATCGTCACCGTGACTAATTTTGCAGTAAAACCATTACGCCGCTTTTTGCCTAGCATTGGCAAAATAGACCTATCTACGCTAGTACTAGCTTACCTCACACAGCTTATTCTTAGCGTATGTACCTTATGGCTTAAAGGCTTTCCTATCCTAATTGCAGGCAGTACAGTTTGGGTTGTTATTTTCGGCGTAGCACTGATTGGTATTGTCAGCATTAGCCTCTCTATTTTCTTATATGCAGTTTTAATTCAGGCCATTTTAAGTTGGGTTAACCCGCACACGCCGATTGCGCCAGTTTTAAATAGTCTGACTTATCCGGTATTACGCATTTTCAGAAAATACATCCCGCCTGCGGGAAATTTTGACCTGAGTCCATTGGCGTTTATCATTACGGCACAGTTATTGCTAACTACAATACTAATTCCATTAGAAAACAACTTACTATCTACGTTGTAAGTTAAGATAACACCATGAGTATATCGATATCTAATTCTGCACCGCACCAGGCAACGGCTGCTATTTCGACCTTAACTTCGAAAATTACAGAGTACAGTCAATGGCGAGCGAATCTTATTGCTACGATTGACGAATATATCGATTGGACTGGCCATGCCGAAGCGCTAAATGCCATACAAGAATTAAGACTGTATGACATTAAAGAAATCTTAAAGAAAGATCAGTTGGTATTAGCATTCCTGGCCGAGTTCTCTCGCGGAAAAACCGAGACCATTAACGCACTATTCTTTTCAGACTTTAACCAAAGACTGTTGCCGAGCGAGCCTGGGCGCACGACCATGTGCCCTACCGAAATTTTCTGGAGCGACAAAGAAGAGCCTTGCATCAAGCTGCTACCAATTGAAACCAGGCAATCTGACGACACACTCAGCTACCTGAAAAGCACACCAGATGTCTGGCACAAAATAAGGCTAGATATTCATTCTGCCGATGCAATGAAGCAAACCTTACGCGCGCTGGTGCAAAAGCGAGAAGTCGACATTGATACTGCAAAAAAACTAGGTTTCTGGAATGAAGATGACTCCAGCATGCAAAGGCAGTTAGAGGAAAGCGGTAAAGTCGAGATTCCAGTGTGGCGCCATGCGCTGATTAACTACCCACATCCACTCCTGAAAAATGGTTTAGTAGTTTTAGATACACCTGGCCTTAATACTATGGGCGCAGAGCCAGAGCTTACCCTCAGCATTCTGCCAAATGCGCAAGCAATTCTATTTTTAACCGCCACAGACACAGGCATTACTAAATCAGACATGCAGATTTGGAACAGCTATGTACAAAAACGCGCTGCACATAAGCTGGTTGTATTAAACAAAATTGATATTCTGTGGGATGGCCTGGAGTCCGACGCCGAAGTCGAGTTGTTAATTCAAAAGCAAATTAAAAATACGGCGCATGAGTTGGGGTTAGATTCGCAAAACATTTTTGCTATCTCGGCACAAAAAGCTTTGGTCGCTAAAATCCGCAAAGATGAAGCACTGCTCAAACGTAGCGGCATTAACCACCTAGAAAACTCACTTGCTGAGCAAATGGTGCAATCCAAGCACGAAATTTTAGGCAGAGCAGTGGTAACAGAGTGCTCTAATATGATTAGAGCATCGCGCAAGATAGCGCAGATCCGTGTTGATGGCGTTAAAAACCAACTCGCAGAACTACGAGAGCTACAACATAAAAGCCATGATGCTTCTAAAGAAATTTTAGCCAAAGTAGTTGCGGAACGTAAACGCTACGAATCATCCATTCTTACCTTTAATCAAGGTAGTGAAAAAATCAAAAGATTAAGCAGCAAGCTATTGCGCCACTTAAGCCTGGGTTATTTAGACACAACGCTGGCTCAAACCAAGCAAGATATGGGTGATAGCTGGACCACTGTAGGCCTTAACCGCAACATTCGTGAAATCACCCGATTAGCCATCAACCTTGCTGAAGAAATTAGCATTGAAGGCCAAATTATTAAGAAACATGCCGATGATTTATATCAGCTGTTTTGGAGTAAACATGGCTTTGAGAAGACAGAGGCAGTTCAGCTCGACATGCGTCACTTTATTGAGAACATTCAAGCTTTGGAGAAAGTGACTGAGGAGTTCTGCAGCAGCCCAGTTAACCTGCTGACAGAAAAGAACTTCTTGATTCGTA
Organism: Methylotenera sp.; assembly: GCF_036401095.1. Taxonomy (GTDB): domain Bacteria; phylum Pseudomonadota; class Gammaproteobacteria; order Burkholderiales; family Methylophilaceae; genus Methylotenera. The sequence goes on along the minus strand of NZ_DASWWA010000008.1, from coordinate 161,944 downwards.
AGTTCTTTTTAGGCCTAGGCGTACAAATTCAGGCTATTTTTGAACAAGCACATTTAGACTGTACGCACTGGCTCAACCAAGTGATTGGCGAGCTGAAAAATCAAATCAATGTACACAAAACTGCGCTGGACCAACGGGCTGAATCATTGATGGAATCGCACAACAACGCAGACAAAGTGATTAAAAATATAGCCAATGCTGAAAAAGACCTGATCAAATACCAAGATCAATCCAATCAGCTAGATGCAACCTTACTCAAGCTAATGCGTAGTGTTAAATTTAGTACTGATCATCACAAAGAGCACGCCACAGAGAACCACATGGTGCATTTGAATGTAACGACTAAGAGCAATATGAGTGAGCGTGAGATCAATAAATCAAGCGTTAAGTTTGATGCTCCGTTTATTTAGCTTTGCAGGGCATATAAGCAAATGTGATTAGTGCCGGCTTAATACATACTTGAGAAGCACCAGACAAGATTAGACCAACGAGTGGGCTTAGTTGTCATGCAACTACATCAAAATGATATCAAACGACTCTTGTGCATAGCTAGGCTCAACCTGCAGGGAAATAGGCTTAGCAATAAAATCAGACAGATTCGCTAGACTCTGCGACTCTTCATCCAATAACATTTCTATCACCTTCGGTGCAGCAAGTACGCGTAACTCACGCGCACTAAACTGCCGAGCCTCACGTAGCAGTTCGCGTAGAATTTCATAACAGACGGTTTGCGCGGTTTTTAACTCACCTCTGCCCTTACAGGTTGAGCACGGCTCACAAAGAATGTGCGCCAAACTTTCCCGCGTTCTTTTACGCGTCATTTCCACCAAACCCAGCGGTGTAAATCCATTAATACCAGTACGCGCCCGATCGCGAGCCACGGCTTTCTGCAGCTCATCCAGCACGGCTGCACGCTGCACGTCCTCATCCATATCAATAAAATCAATAATGATGATGCCCCCCAGATTACGTAACCGCAATTGGCGAGCGATGGATTGCGCTGCTTCGAGATTGGTTTTAAAGATGGTATCGGACAGGTTTTTGCCGCTCACAAAACTGCCGGTGTTAACATCAACTGTGGTCAAAGCTTCAGTCTGGTCAAAAATCAAATAGCCGCCAGATTTCAACTCCACTTTGCGCGACATGGCTTTTTCAATTTCCTGCTCAATACTATATAAATCGAACAGTGGGCGCTCACCTTGGTAATGAACTAATTTATCTAAGGCAGCAATTGCATATAAATTAGAAAAGTCCACCAAACGCTGGTAGGTCTCACTAGAGTCCACACGCACCATTTCTGTATCTGCACAGAGTACGTCACGCAGCACCCGCATTGGCAGGTTCAAGTCTTGAAAAATCAAGGTGCGCTCAGGCACTGTGATGCTTTGCTTTTTAATGTGCTGCCAGGTTTTATTTAAGTAATCAATATCAGCCAACAACTCTTCGTCAGTTGCGGCTTCTGACATGGTACGAATGATATAACCACCCACCCTATCCTCAGGCAGCAGTCCAAGCAAGCGGGCTTTTAACGACTCGCGCTCAGCTTCTATCTCAATACGCTGCGACACTCCGATATGCTCTTGTTGCGGCAAATACACCAAAAAGCGCCCGGCAATACTGATATGGGTCGTCAAGCGTGCGCCTTTAGTACCAATCGGCTCTTTAATCACCTGCACCATTACAGATTGGCCTTCATGCAACACTTCTTGTATTGGCCGCTTCAGATCTGCATCACCGCACGCCAACACATCCCCTGCATGCAAGAAAGCGGCACGCTGCAAGCCAATCTCGACAAAGGCCGACTGCATACCCGGCAACACCCGGCACACCACGCCTCTGTAAATATTACCAACCAAACCTAGTGATGAGCTACGTTCAATCTGCAACTCTTGCACCACGCCATTTTCCATCATGGCAATACGTGTCTCTTGCGGTGTTACGTTAATTAATACTTCTTCGCTCAATTTATACCCACTTCATTCATTAATCGTTTAAATCGTAATAATGCGATGTTTTCTTAACAAAGCTGCGGTCTCAAATATCGGCAACCCCATCACGCCGGTATAACTTCCTTCAATTCTTTTGATCCAAGCTCCAGCTAAGCCTTGTATGCCATAACTGCCAGCCTTGTCTCGATGATCTCCTGTGGCAATATATTTCTCAATTTGTTCCGCTGATAACGGCATCATTTCCACATTGGTCGAGCTCAGCAACACCTCAATTTCACCATTAAGGTTCAGGGCAACTGCAGTGTGCACTTGATGTACGCCTGCTGATAGGCTGTTGAGTATTGCACGCGCATCGTCATCATCTACCGGCTTGCCTAACACCGCGCTCGACAGTGCCACCGTGGTATCTGCCGCTAAAATAGGGTAATCCAGATGCTCTGCAGCCAACAGTGCAGTGCAGGCGGCGGCTTTTTCTCGGGCAAGTCTAGTGACGTACTGCACAGGAGACTCGTCCAGTAACTGAGATTCATCAATATCTGCTGGGAAGATTTTGCAATCCAGCCCGATCTGCTTTAACAGTTCCACACGACGCGGGCTACGCGATGCAAGAATAATGGTTGAGTTGTTATGATTATTTTTCCACATACATGCACTTTAATTTACTATCTAAGAATTAACAACGCGTTAATCACGTTAGATTTAATGAAACGGAAATAAATATGATGGATTGGCCAAGTTTATTTAAGATTAGTCTAGGTTTGTTTGCCATTGTAAACCCGATTGGTAGCGTACCTATTTTTATTAGCGCCACCAGCGGCTGGAGTAGTACAGAGCGAGCACACACCGCAAGAACCGTCGCATTTTCGGTGTTCATCATATTAACAATCTCGTCACTGATGGGCGATAAAATCTTAGACTTCTTCGGCGTATCCATTCCATCGTTTCAGGTAGGTGGCGGCATTTTACTGATGCTGATTGCCATCTCCATGATGCATGGCAAGCAAAGCGGCACCCGCCAAACGCCGGAGGAAGCACAAACCCTAGCCGAGCGAGAGGTGATCGCTATTGTGCCACTGAGCATTCCGTTACTCGCGGGCCCAGGCGCCATCAGCAATATGATTATTGCGGCACAAAAGAGTGCCACTTTGCTAGGCCATCTTTCCCTCATCATTCCAATATTGCTGGTCTGCATTACTATCTGGCTAGCCTTAAAACTGTCGGTTCGCATCTCAAACCAGCTCGGATCTATCGGCATTAATGTAGTCACACGATTGATGGGCTTGATTCTAGCGGCCATGGCCGTAGAGTTTATTGCGCATGGTTTGACAGGCCTATTCCCCTCGCTAGCTTGATGCCGGCGCGCCTTTCAAATTAAGTATGCCTACATAAATAGATATTTCAGCAAATGGCATGCTTCAGAGTAAAATAACGTTAAATTAATTTAAGATCACATTATGCAATGGAAGCCACACGCCACAGTCGCGGCGATTATTGAAGAAAACGGTAAATTCCTGCTGGTAGAAGAAACCACAGACCGCGGCAACCGCTTTAACCAACCAGCCGGCCACTTGGAAGATGGCGAAACACTGCTAGAAGCAGTGATACGCGAAACGCTAGAAGAAACCGCCTATACATTCCAGCCAACCAGCTTACTTGGCATTTACCATTGGAAGCATGAGCACAATGACACTACCTATTTAAGGTTTGCCTATATTGGCAAGGTAATCCAGCATCGCCCAGAACTTGGTCTGGACGATGGCATTATCCGTACAGTGTGGATGACCATGGATGAAATACGCAGCAACGCCATGCTCATGCGCAGCCCACAAGTCATTACTTGCATTGAAGACTACCTGAATGGACAACACTTTCCATTATCAGTGATTACACACTTATAACTCGAACACCCTATCGAATTTGAATCATGAATTTAAATAAAGCTCAAAAAAAGAAAATCGTGGTCGGCCTTTCTGGCGGCGTCGATTCCTCAGTCACTGCATTGTTACTCAAACAGCAAGGCTACGAAGTTACCGGTCTTTTTATGAAAAACTGGGAAGATGACGACACCGACGAATACTGCTCAAGCAAGCAAGACTTAATCGATGCTGTATCAGTGGCAGATAAAATCGGTATTGATATCGAAGCGGTAAATTTTAGTAACGAATACAAAGACCGTGTTTTTGCCAACTTTCTGAGTGAATACCAAGCTGGGCGCACGCCTAACCCAGATATTCTGTGTAATGCTGAAATTAAATTCAAAGCTTTTCTTGACCATGCCATGGGCATGGGCGCAGATTTAATCGCCACAGGTCACTATGCACAAGTTCGTGAAAACCCACTAAAGCCCGGCCTGTTCCAGCTGATGAAGGCAGATGATGGCAGTAAAGACCAAAGCTACTTCTTGTACAGGCTCAACCAAGCGCAGTTGTCTAAAACCTTGTTCCCGTTAGGCCAACACTTAAAGCGTGAAGTTCGTGAAATTGCACGTAGTGCAGGTCTAATCAACGCCGAGAAAAAAGACTCTACCGGCATTTGCTTTATTGGCGAGCGCCCATTCCAAGAGTTCTTAAGTAAATACCTACCGCGCGAACCGGGCGATATGAAAACGCCGGAAGGCAAACTGGTCGGTCGCCACGAAGGCCTAATGTATTACACACTAGGTCAGCGCCAAGGCCTGAAAATCGGCGGCAGCCGAGAGAGTAATGGCGAGCCATGGTTTGTTGCTGCAAAAGACATGGAAAAGAACGAACTCATCGTGGTACAGGGGCATGAACACCCGTTACTGCTTAACGATGGCCTTAAAGCGGGACAACTACATTGGATTAGCGATGAAAACCCAATTACTAACTGGGTTTATGCAGCAAAAACGCGCTACCGCCAGCCTGATGCACCATGTGAAATTGACAGCATCAATGCCGATGAGGTGGAAATTAAATTTGGGCAAAAACAATGGGCAATCACACCAGGCCAATCTGCTGTGGTTTACGAAAGTAACGTATGTTTAGGTGGTGGTATTATTACGGGCGCAATTTAAATAAAGAGATATCAACATGGCGTACGCACTGAAAAACTCCCAAGGCCAGATCATCGCGACCAGCGCTTTAGAGAAGCCTAGCGAGGATTGGATACAAATTGACGCCACGGATAAGGCCTATATCAACTTTTTGGAGCATTCATTGGCAGAGGCTGATGCTTTCCGCGAAAGTGATATTCATTTAGCGCGCGTACTGGAAGATGTGATCACACTACTGGTAGAGCGCAACATTATTCGCTTTACCGACCTGCCCGAGCAAGCGCAAAAACGCCTAAACCAAAGACAGTCTATGCGCCATAAATCGCAATTATCAGGAATATTGGACGAAAACAGCGAGCTTTTTTAGCAACCTCAGAAAGTGTTTTACACAACAGTTGCTGAGGTTGCTAAACCGTTACTAACCAATATTAATTGGCAACAGGTAAAGTGTCTTTAAATGACTGGCGCTGTAACAAACTGATTTGCAAACGATCCAGATTCGCATAATCTTCTGCCAGATTAATCACTTGGCTAAAGCGCAGGCCAAGGTAACCCAACACACAACCTACCGCAATATCAGCCAAACTAAAGGTATCGTCCACACACCATTTATTTTGCCCCAAGTCATTGTTGAGCACAGTTAAACCGCGCGTTACTTTATCCATCTGTTTATCAATAAATGCGGCATCTTGCATTGGCTGCGGCTTTCTTTGCTCCAACATCACCGCAACCGCGGCATCGCATACGCCGTCAGCTAGCGCTTCCCATCTGCGTACTGCAGATTTCGCACCGTTGTCTTTAGGAATCAAATGCGCCAGTGGTGTGCGGTTATCAAAATACTCAGCAATCACGCGAGAGTCATATAAACTATCACCATCACCCAGAATCAACACTGGTACTTTACCTAAAGGGTTATAGTCTTTAACTGGACAGTCCGGCGCTGACAACACCACTTCTTGTAGTTGAACATCAATATGTTTCTCAGCGGCAACAATACGCACTTTACGTGCATAAGGACTATTTACGGTATATAAAAGCTTCATAATATTTTAGTAATCTATAGTGTTGATGTTGGTAAATTCTTGGTTAACATTATAATTCAATCACAGCACACTCTTACGATAACTTATGACACAAATTAGCCAACAGCACCCGAATGAGTCAACCAATTTCACACTCATGGTGCAAACCCAAGTAAAAAATGCGTTAGATGAAGACATTGGTAGCGGTGATCTAACTGCAAACTTGATACCATCGACACAAACCGCTAATGCAAAAGTGATTGTACGTGAACATGCAGTTATATGCGGCATTGCTTGGTTTAATGAATGCTTTAAGCAGATTGATGCTAAGGTCACAGTTAACTGGCTAGTCACAGAGGGTCAGCTAGTTCAGCCCAACCAAACACTATGTACGATACAGGGTTTGGCACGCTCATTATTAACCGCTGAGCGCTGCGCGCTAAATTTTCTACAAACACTTTCCTCCACCGCAACGGCATCCCGTAAATATGTCGATGCGATTGCAGGTACATCTGCGCAGATTTTAGACACACGCAAAACTATCCCCAATCTGCGTTTAGCACAAAAGTATGCGGTCACTATCGGCGGTGGCCACAATCAGCGCCTTGCGTTGTACGATGGCATCCTGATTAAAGAAAACCATATTGCAGCAGCCGGCAGCATTGGTAATGTGATGCAACAGGCCTTTGCACTGAATAGCGGCAAAAGCATACAAATTGAAGTAGAAAACCTAGACCAATTACAAGAGGCATTGGACGCAGGTGCCACTAGCATTCTGCTAGATAATTTTAATACGGAGCTACTGCTAAAGGCCGTAGCAATCAACAGCACGGCTAAACCTAAAGCTGTGCTGGAAGCATCAGGCGGCATTACGCTGGACAATGTTCGTGAAATTGCACAAACAGGGGTTGACCGCATCTCGATTGGCGCAATCACTAAAGATATTCGTGCGATTGATCTTTCTATGCAATTCACGGCCACTGCTTAATCATAGGCGGTAGTGATTACTTACCATGCATGATATTTTAGATATTAAATTAAGCACCACCAGCTGCAAAATAAGTCCATACTTAGATATAAAACGGTAATACAAAGCAGTGATACGAATAGTTTATCCAGTGTATTTAATTTACATAGATAGCATCTAGTTTAAAAGGCAAAAAATGAGCAAAGCTGCAATATCAATTAAGCCCACAGGCCGCCTCACGCTTGGAGACACGCTCCGCATACTGGTCAATGACGGCACACTAGATAAAACGCAGGCGGAAAAACTATATAAAGACCGCAAACTGGATAGTTCCAACCTGCACCCACTGGTGGTCATCGGTGAGCAAAAATGGAAAAACCTGAAGACACCTCACAATGCCATTACGGTGGAGTGGCTATCTTCCTGGCTTGCAGGTCACGCGGGCTTAGATTATTACCATATAGACCCACTCAAAATGGATTTTGGCTCAGCGGCGCAGATTGTTTCCAAGGGTTACGCAGAACGTTTAAAAATAATGCCGATTGCAGTAAAAGACGGCATGGCAATTATCGCCACCACTGAACCGTTCAGCACAGAGTGGATTGAGGACTTAGAACGCGTTCTCAAGATGAAGGTCAAACTGGTCTTTGCCAACCCGCTGGAGGTTAGCCGCTACCTGCCGGAAATGTACAAGCTTGCAAACTCAATGCACGCTGCTAATCAGGCAAAAGCAGGGCAAATTGTCGGGGTACAGAACTTTGAACAGTTAGTCGAACTCGGCAAAGATAAAAATCTAGACGCCAATGAGCAGCACGTAGTGAACATCGTGGACTGGCTGTTTAAATACGCATTCGAGCAACGCGCCAGTGACATTCACCTCGAGCCAAGACGCAACATGGGCATGATGCGTTTTAGAATCGACGGGGTACTACATCAAGTTTACCAGCTACCGCCTAATATCATGAATGCCATCACCAGCAGGATTAAACTACTGGGGCGCATGGATATGGTAGAAAAACGCCGCCCGCAGGATGGTCGCATTAAAACCTTATCGGCAGAAGGGCAAGAAATCGAGTTACGCCTATCCACCATGCCCACTGCATTTGGTGAAAAATTGGTGATGCGTATTTTTTCACCGGACATCTCAGGCAAAGACTTCTTAGCACTCGGCTTCTCTCAAGCACAGTCAGACAAATGGAACTCGTGGACAAAAGCACCAAACGGCATTATTTTGGTAACAGGCCCGACTGGCTCAGGTAAAACAACCACTCTTTACTCCACCTTAAAATTGCTTGCTACATCAGAAGTCAACGTATGTACGGTTGAAGAACCAATTGAGATGGTGGAGCCTGCATTTAATCAAATGCAGGTTCAAAGCAATATTGGCTTAGGCTTTGCAGACGGCATACGCACACTGATGCGCCAAGACCCTGACATTATCATGGTGGGTGAGATCCGCGACCTTGAAACTGCAGACATGGCGATTCAAGCTGCCTTGACTGGTCATCTTGTGCTTTCAACCCTGCACACCAATGACTCACCCTCTGCGGTTACACGTTTGCTAGACCTAGGCGTACCGTCCTATCTCATCCACTCCACCGTGCTCGGCATTATGGCGCAGCGATTAGTTAGAACACTCTGCCCTAGTTGCAAAGCACCAGAGCCGATTGATCAAAGCAAATGGGATGCGCTAGTGGGGCCATTCAAGCTAGCTAAACCAGCACACATTTACAAACCGGTTGGCTGCTTAGAGTGCCGCAACACAGGTTTTAGAGGACGTAGCGGCATTTATGAAATGTTGACGATTACACCAACGCTAAGAAAGCTAATCACACCTGAAACAAACTTGGCTAAACTCACAAAAATGGCACAGCAAGAAGGCATGCAGCCACTGGTAATTAACGGCGCTGAGAAGGTAGCCGCAGGGCTCACCACTATTGAAGAATTGCTGAAGGTCGCCCCACCACTCGACCTTGAGTAAAAGCCTTGTTTTTATTATGGTTTTTATGCATACCATTCACTAGCTGAAAGTCAATGTATTTAGTTAAATTAGTCAACTAAATATACAGGCTTTCACACATTCGTCCTTGACCAAATACGCTCAAACCGTTATCGTGTAGGGTTACAAATAAATTATTCAAATCAAAAAGATTTATGGCAGAGACTACTCATCCGCAACAAATCACAGGCGCAGAAATTGTTATCCGTTGCCTAGAGCAAGAAAATGTAAAGTTTTTGTTCGGCTACCCAGGCGGCGCTGTTTTGCATATTTACGATGCAATCTATAAACAAGGCCACTTTAAGCACATTCTTGTGCGCCACGAACAAGCTGCCGTTCACGCAGCAGATGCATTCTCACGTGCAACCGGCGAAGTCGGCGTTGCACTCGTCACATCTGGCCCAGGCGCAACCAATGCCATCACTGGTATTGCAACCGCTTACATGGACTCAATCCCGCTAGTTGTCATCAGTGGTCAGGTACCTGTACCGGCCATTGGCTTAGATGCATTCCAAGAAGTCGACATGGTTGGCGTAACACGCCCATGTGTTAAACATAACTTCTTGGTTAAAGATGTAAAAGACATCGCCACAACCTTGAAAAAAGCATTCCATATCGCTAGAACTGGGCGTCCAGGCCCTGTTGTGGTCGACATTCCAAAAGACATAACCGCACACTTTGCTGACTTCGTATATCCTGAATCAGTAGAAATGCGCTCATATAACCCGGTGACTAAAGGCCATAGCGGCCAAATTAAAAAAGCAGTTAAGTTACTGCTGGAAGCTGAACGTCCAATGGTTTACACCGGTGGCGGCTTAGTATTGGGCGACGCTTCTGAGTCATTAGTGAAACTGGTAAGAGCGCTTGGCGTTCCGGTTACCAACACCTTGATGGGCTTAGGCGGCTACCCTAGCACTGATAAACAATTCCTAGGCATGCTTGGCATGCACGGCACTTACGAAGCAAATATGGCAATGCAGAACTGTGATGTGCTATTAGCCGTAGGCGCGCGTTTTGATGACCGCGTAATTGGCAACACAGACCACTTCTACAGCAAAGACCGCACCATTATTCATGTAGATATTGACCCTTCATCTATCTCTAAGCGCGTGAAAGTACATGTACCTATCGTAGGTGACGTTAAATCAGTACTCGCTGAAATGAATGAGTTGGTTGCACTTGAGAAGCCAAAACCATCGCCAGCACTTAAAGCATGGTGGGAGCAAATTGAAAGCTGGCGCAGTAAGCTATGCCTAGACTACAGCAACAACAATGGCCTAATCAAGCCACAGTATGTTATCGAAAAACTTTGGGAAGTCACCAAAGGTGAAGCCTACGTCACATCTGACGTAGGCCAACACCAAATGTGGGCAGCACAGTACTATAAATTTGACAAACCACGTCGCTGGATCAATTCAGGCGGCTTGGGCACTATGGGCGTTGGCTTACCTTACGCCATGGGCTGTCAGTTTGCTGACCCAACCGCACAGGTAGCCTGTGTAACAGGTGAAGGCAGTATTCAAATGAATATTCAAGAGCTTTCAACCTGTAAGCAATACAGTCTGCCAATCAAAGTAATTCTACTTAACAACCGTTACCTAGGTATGGTGCGTCAGTGGCAAGAGTTCTTCTATGAGAACCGCTACTCAGAATCCTACATGGATAGTTTGCCTGACTTTGTAAAACTTGCTGAATCTTATGGTCACGTGGGCATGCAAATCACCAAGCCAGAAGATGTGGAAGGCGCATTAAAAGAAGCGTTTGACATGAAATCACGCTTTGTATTTATGGACTTCATTACTGACCAGAAAGAAAATGTATTCCCTATGATTCCTAACGGTAAAGGGTTGTCTGAAATGATCTTGGCAGAGGATTTATAATGCGTCATATTGTTTCACTATTAATGGAAAATGAGGCTGGCGCATTATCACGTGTTGCCGGCTTGTTCTCAGCACGTGGCTACAACATCGAATCGTTAACAGTTGCACCAACTGAAGACCCAACATTGTCACGTATGACTATTGTTACTTCCGGCTCTGATGACGTGATTGAACAAATCATCAAGCAGCTTAACAAGCTAGTAGATGTAGTTAAAGTCCTAGATTTGAATGACGGTAAATTTATTGAGCGTGAACTGATGCTGGTTAAAGTAAAGGCAACAGGTACGTTCCGTGAGGAAATGAAGCGTATGTGCGACATTTTCCGCGGTCGCATTATTGACGTAGCAGATGGCACATTTACGATTGAGCTAACTGGTTCTGGCCATAAGCTAGATGCGTTTATTGAAGGTTTAGACAGCGCTGCAATCCTAGAAACAGTGCGCACAGGCGCATCTGGCATTGGGCGTGGCGATAGAATCTTAAAGGTTTAATAAACATATCCAGCACGAGGAGCCAAGCGCGGTTCGTACTGGTAAGCAATTGATTTTTGCAATTGTATGTTTTTGATAATTGAATTGTAGTTTTCTTAACAATGTAGTTTGTAGTTTCAAAGCAGCAGTGATAACGAAAGTATCCCAGATGAAGTTTCTCTGTGAACATAGCGTTCTCTGTAGCCAATATTTTTAGAGGAAAAGAAATGAAAGTTTATTACGACAAAGACGCTGACCTTGGCCTGATCAAAGGTAAAAAAGTAACTATCGTTGGTTACGGTTCACAAGGCCACGCACACGCAGCTAACCTTAAAGACAGCGGCGCTGATGTGACTATCGGTTTACGTAAAGGCGGTAGCTCATGGGCTAAAGCTGTGGCAGCTGGTCACAACGTATTAGAAATCGCAGAAGCAACTAAACAAGCTGACGTTGTAATGCTTTTGTTGCCTGACGAAACAATGCCAGAAATTTTCCACGCAGAAGTTGCTGCAAACCTAAAACAAGGTGCTGCACTTGCTTTCGCACACGGCTTCAACATTCACTACAACCAAATCACACCACGTGCTGATTTGGACGTAATCATGATCGCCCCAAAAGGCCCAGGCCACACTGTGCGTTCTGAGTACCTAAAAGGCGGCGGCGTACCTTCATTGATCGCTGTGTACCAAGACAAATCAGGTAAAGCAAAAGACATCGCACTTTCATACGCAGCTGCAAACGGCGGCACTAAAGGTGGCGTGATTGAAACTGATTTCCGTGAAGAAACAGAAACTGACTTGTTCGGCGAACAAGCTGTTCTATGTGGTGGCGCAGTTGAATTGGTTAAAGCTGGCTTTGAAACATTGGTTGAAGCTGGTTACGCGCCTGAAATGGCGTACTTCGAGTGCTTGCACGAGTTGAAATTGATTGTAGATTTGATGTATGAAGGCGGCATCGCTAACATGAACTACTCAATCTCAAACAACGCTGAGTACGGCGAATACGTAACTGGTCCTAAAGTGATTAACGATGAATCACGTTACGCGATGCAAGAATGTTTAGCTAATATCCAAAACGGTGAATACGCAAAACGCTTCATCTTGGAAGGCCGCACTAACTACCCAGAAATGACTGCACGTCGTCGCTTGAACGCTGCTCACCCTATCGAGCAAGTTGGCGGCCAATTGCGCGCAATGATGCCTTGGATTGCTAAAAACAAATTAGTTGATCAATCAAAAAATTGATCAAAAAATTGACGGTTCAATCTAAAAACTAAGTCTAATTTACATTTACTTAAATTAGATTAAGTCAAAAGGGCAAAACGTTTAACGATTTGCCCTTTTTTATTAGAGATGCACAGACTTATTATCGCTTTCTTACACACACCTCAAAGTTGTGCATAATATTACTGAGTTCAAAATAAAAATAACGACCATTGGAATTATCGTGCAAACCAACATGACAGTACTCACACAATACCTATTACCTAAGCAAGCCATTACTGCGCTTGCCGGAAAGCTAGCCCACCTAAAAGGCGGCAAGACCACGACTGCCGTGATTCGCTGGTTTATTAAGCGCTACAACGTCAACATGAGCGAGGCAGCTAACCCAGACGTCACCTCATACCAAACCTTTAATGCGTTTTTCACGCGCCCGTTAGCACCCAACGCCAGGCCGCTTGCTGATGCAAAGTTTATCTGTCCAGTTGATGGTGCAATTAGCCAATTTGGTCACATTGAACAAGACCAGATTTTTCAGGCTAAAGGTCACCACTACACCACCAATGCACTGCTGGGTGGCGACGCAGAGACTGCCAAACGATACGAAAATGGTTTGTTTGCTTGCCTGTACCTTAGCCCTAAAGACTACCACCGCATCCACATGCCATGCGATGGCCGCCTGCAAAAAATGACTTATGTTCCTGGTGATCTATTTTCAGTTAACCCAGTGACAGCACAAGGCGTACCCGGCTTATTTGCACGCAATGAACGCGTGGTCTGTGAATTCACATCCGACCTACATGGGAGCTTTATCATGGTGCTAGTTGGCGCAACGATTGTTGGCAGCATGGCAACGGTTTGGCATGATGCACAGGACGGCATCATTAACCCACCACGTTTAGGTGCAATTAAAAGCTGGTCTTATACCGATAAAAATATCAGCCTCAAACAAGGTGAGGAAATGGGCAGATTCTTACTAGGCTCTACCGTAGTAATGCTATTCCAAAAAGATAGCCTAACATTCAACTCAGCATGGAAGCCCGCACAAGCAATCAAGCTCGGCGAACACATGGGAAATTAAGGCGCGGACGTACCACCTATATGCGCAATAAAAAAGAAAGCCTCGTCGGAGGCTACTTTTAATTGTAAAATGGCCAATATTGCATTTGTGCAGCTCATTGCACTAATGCAATACTAAACAATAAAAATGAGACTTATTGCTCAGCACACGTCATACGCGCAACATCTACTACTTATGTGCGCCCTTGTGATACAAATTAGGCGCGAGTTCGTTTAATGCAGCCTCATACACCGCGCGCTTGAACTCAATCACGTCCTCAAGGGGTACCCAGTAATCATTCCAGCGCCAAGCATCAAACTCAGGGTGACTGGTAGCTCTCAACGAAACATCACTGTCGCGCCCCATTAATCGCAACAAATACCAAATTTGCTTTTGTCCACGGTAGCTACCACGCCACTCACGCTTAACCCAGCTGGTTGGGACTTCATAGCGCAGCCAATCTTTAGTGCGGCCTAAAATCTTAACATGCTCAGGTTTTAAGCCCACTTCCTCCATCAGCTCGCGATACATCGCCTGCTCTGGACTCTCGCCAAAGTTGATGCCCCCTTGCGGGAACTGCCAAGCATGCTCACGGATACGCTTACCCCAAAATACCTGATTGTTGGCATTGCATAAAATAATGCCGACATTCGGGCGAAACCCGTCACGATCTAACATAGCATAAACTGCCTAAATAATACTGTTATAAAATATGATGCAATTTTTTCATATTTCCAGCATTATTGAAAGCAACCATTTGCCTCATAGCCAATTAATATTAAAAGCAATGAAAACAAAAAAACACAATTTCACCAGAATCAGCATATTAATCACACTTAGCAGCTTTATTATCAGCATGCTATCTTGCTCAGCAAATGTAAGTGCCAACAAACATTACGCCTACATTACCAATCAAGGCGCCAATACGGTTTCTGTAATCAATACGCAGAGCAATCAAGTCACCAATACGATCCATGTGGGCAAAGCACCGGTTGGCGTTGCAATAGCGACGCAATTAAAGCGCGTCTATATTTCCAATGTTGAAAGCCAAGACATTTCAGTCATTAACACCGCAAACAATACCCTGATTGACACACTCAAAGTCAACGGCTCGCCGGTTGGGTTAGCAATCTCACCTGACGAGAAAACACTTTACGCCGCAGACTGGTTCAACAATCGTGTATTAGCAATTAGTACAACCGACACCAAAACCGTGCGCGAGTTAAGCATAGGTGAAGCACCAGCCGGTTTGTCAGTAAGCCCTAACAATAAAACACTGTATATCACTAATAGAGACAGTAATGATATTGCGGTGATTAATACTGAGACTCTGATACTAAACCGCAGAATCAAAGTGGGAAAACACCCGTTCGGTATTGCATTAAGCGCCTCTGGCAAGTTGCTCGCTAGCGTTAACGTGCAAGATGACACCGTGAGCATTATTAATACAGAGACCAATCACATAGAAAGCATGAAAGTAGGCTACCACCCCTACTGTGCAGCATTTAGCGCAGATGAAAAAACACTCTACGTTACCAACACGCAAGACGATAGCGTCACTGTATTGGATATTGCCAGCAAAAAAGTGATCACCACCATTAATGTAGGCAGCACACCAGAAGGTATCAGCATTGACCATGCTAACCATCGCGCCTATGTCGCCAACTGGGGTAGCAATAACGTAAGTGTGATTGACACCAACATCAATCAACTATTAACAACTATCAACACCGGCGAAAAGAGCCGCGCGTTTGGCCAATTTATTTTAACGCCATAGCAACAGCTAGCAATATTTCAGGCAATCACCAACCAAGGTAATCACATCCACCTGTCAACCAAGCCAGATTCACAGCGTTGAATACAGCACGAACCACTTTACAATTGCAGATTCAGGCTCTCATAAATTCAGATTCTAATTTATAATGTATTGTTGTTTTGAACAGACCCTCTCATTAGTGAGATCTTTGGAGAAAAGTGAATGAAAAAAATCCTAGCGTTAATCGCACTTGGCTTAACTACAAGCTTAGTTTCTATGTCAGCATCTGCACACGGCCCATCACCACTTAAGGTTGATAAGTCTGTGACTATCAAAGCCGAGCCTGCAAAAGTTTGGGCATTAGTAAAAGATTTTGGCAATATGCAAAAGTGGCACCCAGCGGTGACTAATACTAAATTAGAGAAAAAAGGCGAAGACACTTTTAGAACGCTAACCCTGAAAGACGGCGGCACTATCCTTGAGAAACTACGCAGCGCTGATGAAGCTGACATGAAAATCCGTTATGAAATCGTATCAAGCGGCTTACCATTAACTGACTACAATGCATACATCGTGGTTAAAAAAGGTGCAAACCCAGGCGAGTCTACAGTGCAATGGGTTGGTCGTTTCTACCGTTTATACAAACTAAACCCACCTATCCCAGCTGGTCAAGATGATGAAACTGCATTAAATGCAATCAACGGCATTTACGATGCAGGTTTAGCTGGTCTAAAAAAGGCAGCTGAATCGTCAAAGTAACTAACCGCGAAGGCTCTCAAAATGGAGCATCGACAAAATGGTCACTGATGCAATGGCTACGTGACCTTTTTTGACAGTTTGAGCGGTATAAATACAAAAAATTGTCAGTTTAATAAAAAAGCGGAATTTATATTCCGCTTTTTTATTGCCAGTTAAAACCTCTATTAAGATATTTCTTTAAACTAATATAATAAAAACCTGCTTATTAAGCGGCCTGTCAAGAGGTAAAGAAAATCATTAAAACCTTTTAAATACATATTGTTACAATTTCAATTCGATAAAAAATTGATACTAATGACTCACACTCCAGCTTAAAAATATTTGTATACCGCAAATAGATATAACAACCTCAAATAACTGGCACAGCAGTTGCTTATTAGAACTCAAGCAGTACTCTTAACAATAGTGTGAAAACACTTAAATATTTTTACTAAAGGAAACTAAAATGAAACAAGTACAAAAAGGTTTTACCTTAATTGAGTTGATGATTGTAGTTGCAATTATTGGTATTTTAGCTGCTGTAGCATTGCCACAATACAAAAACTACACAATTAAAGCTGCAAATAACGCCTGTTTAGATGAAGCATCAGGTGGTGCACGTGCGATTACCACATCAAAACAAAGCGGTGACGTATCTGTGTACCCTACACTTACCAATAAAGCATGTTCAACAGCTTTCCCAGCGACTCCAGCAGATGATGCTGCTGCTGCTGCGTTAACAGGCAACTTCACAATGACCGCCGCAGCCCCTGGTACCAAAACAATCACCTGTTCATACGACTCAGGTAGCTGCACAATGCCTTAATTACCGAATCATTAGTTAAATACTAATTATTCAAATTAAAAAGCCCATCTAGTATTGATGGGCTTTTTAATATATACATCAATATAATCAGACAAGACTCAAGACTATATTCCTAGATGCCTGCGCCCCTAGCTCCCCCACTTAACACCACTACATAAAACCCCTGCTGCGCCAATATAAAAGCGGCTGCCGAGCTACGACGACCTGTTTGACAATACACTACATAAGTAAGGCTGCGATCTAAGTCTGAAATTTTTTGTCGAATTTCATTTAAAGATAAATTAATAGCCCCTTCAATATGCTCATACTGATATTCAGAAGGTAGTCGTGCATCTACCCAAACTGCACCTTCTGCAACCATGGATTCAGCAGCCTCGCGGCTAACTTGTGTGAGCATAGGCTCTTTAAGCAACTCAACAAAATCACGCTTATTCAAACGTAATAACTGCCCATCAGTTTTCATTGTTACTGTCGCATTGCGCTTATTGTCTGAAACTAGCGCCTCTTCTCCAAACGCATCCCCTTCATTTAACTCAGCAACTAAAATAGGCGTTGCATTAACGCCGTCAGCTCGACTGACCAACAAAGAGCCGCTTTCCACTAGATAATAGTAATCGCCAACTGCGCCTTGCTGAATAATCACTTGCCCAGCAACCGCATTGATGCGCTCCATGCGTTGAAACATGGCCTCAATATTAGCAACCGGCACTTTACTAAAAACGCCTGATTGCAATTTAGCCAGACTAAACACACTTGTATCACGCATCCACTCAACAGGCGTTCTGCTAGATTTCCCATCATCGGTGTTGTGCACACTTTTGAGTACATCATCTCCGGTAGATAGCTGATCCCATGTCATCATGATATCTAACAGGTCATTATCTATACGCAAAATCTCTATATCAGTACGCGCAATGCTATCAACCAAGTTATGATCACAAGGAATTGGATGCCTTGCTGCAGTATCATCCCCTCGCAGTATCAACTTCTCATCATTAAGGAACCTTAGCTCCAGCTCACCTTTAATTAGATAAACTGCCTGTTTTGCATTGGAGATATTCATGCGTAATGGGTTAATCCCTTGACTTACCTTCTCCACAAAGCATAAGCCTGCAAGCTCACGCTTACGGCCAGCGGAGAGCTTAGCAAGGGGTTCAAAAGTGTTTAATAACGCAAGTACAGCAGTAGTCATGTGAACGTAAGTATCTAAGTAATTAGGGTTGTGTAACATAATATTGCCCCACTGATGGGTATCGTTGATGCTTAATCTTATAGCGATGCGAGTGTTATTTAAGCAAACTACAACTCAAAAACCTGATGTCGATTTAGTGCTGCAATCGACAATCCAGGATTACCTTTAGTAATTTCACGCATAATATGCGCATCCTCACCCGGCTTCAAATGCGTAATATATATTTCAAGCCCGCTTGTGAGATGCACTGGGTTCAACTTTTCCAACTCATGCAAAAGCATAGATGGGCACAGGTGCTTGGACAAGATTGCCAATCCCAGCTCACTATTACTAAAGGCCGTTTCTACGATTAAGTATTTAAGGTGATTGATGTTATTCACCTCATGCCATAGTGCATCACAGATGGTTGTATCGCCAGTATAAACCAAACTGTGCTTTGCACCTTTAATGTGATACCCGACAGCGGGCACTACATGATGCACAGGTAGCGCAGTCATAGTACGCTCCCCTAACACCACAGGTTGCCCAAGCTTGATTTCCTGGTATCGCAAAAAAGGCTTGTCGTTATTCGGAATCTGATTAAAGTCCGGCCATATTTCCCAGTTAAAAATATGTGCCTTTAAAATCGCCAGCGTTTCTTGTGTAGCGTATAAGGTAATGGGTTCGCCACGAATTCCCATCACGGTGTCTAATAATAGTGGAATAAAGGCAATGTGATCCAGATGTGAATGGGTTACAAATATGTGGCTAATCTTGAGTAATTCATCCATAGATAAATCGCCAACACCAGAGCCGGCATCAATCAAGATGTCTTGATCCAGCAATAGCGATGTGGTGCGATAATCGCCACCGATACCACCACTACAACCAAGTACTTTAAGTTGCGCCATTTAGACATTACCTTAATTAATACACTCTGTTTAATTTATATACGGTCATGTACAGGTAGTTTTGAGTACAATGTTACGATCATCAGAACATTGCTACAACGATTATGACTTATCAACAACCGCTAGAACTAAGCCTACACACATCAAACCCCAGCAAAATCAATGCCAGTATTATCTGGCTACATGGTCTTGGGGCCGATGGCTATGATTTCGAACCGATTGCACAGCGCCTTTTAGGGAACCCAGCATTTAATCATGTGCGATTTATACTACCACACGCACCAGATATGGCTGTAACCAGAAATAATGGCTATATCATGCCTGCTTGGTATGATATTTATGGCAACATTCCTGTTGTGCAGGAAGATGAATCAGGTATAAAAACTAGTGAGGAATACATCAACTCGTTGATTAATAATGAGATTAATAGGGATGTCAATTCTAACAGGATTTTTCTTGCAGGTTTTTCTCAAGGTGGAGCAATCGCCTTACATACCGCATTGCGTTACCCGCAGAGACTAGCTGGAGTACTGGCACTTTCTACCTATGTGCCACTCCACTCTTTGCTAAGCAAAGAAGCACATTTAGCCAATATGAAGATGCCAATTTTCATGGCACACGGCACATTTGATGACATTATCCCGCTGAGCATGGCTGAAAAATCGCGCAATTTATTACAAAGCTGTCAATATTCCGTCAGTTGGCATCAATACAACATGGCACACTCGCTGTGTGAACAAGAAATTATCGATATTGAAAGCTTCCTAGCACAAGTTTTGTCCTGAGATTTACCTTAAGATTTGATAGAATAGCGTATTGATTAAACTTAGCCCTTGGGACACGATGCCTGCATCTAAAGCAAAGACCAGCACTAAAGCTGGTGACAAAGACACACTAGAGCCAACACTCAGCTTCGAACAGGCATTTGCCGAGCTAGAAGGCATCGTAGCGCAAATGGAGTCAGGGCAAATGCAGCTAGAGGCGTCGCTGAAGGCTTACAAACGCGGTAACTTATTACTCGCGCTCTGCCAGCAATCACTGGCCGATGTTGAACAGCAAGTCAAAGTTCTTAATGAGCGCCAACAGCTTACTTCATTCAACACCAATGACTAACATCCGCATGACTGATAGCGTTACAACTGATTTTTTAATATGGGCAAAAGACAAGCAAGACCATATTGAAATCGTGCTGAATGAAGTACTGCCAAGCCAGACAACCACGCCAGAAATACTGCATAGTGCTATGCGCTATAGCTTACTGGGCGGCGGCAAGCGCGTAAGAGCTCTGCTTTGCTACGCAGCAGCAGAATTGTGCGCGACGAACACCACGATTGCTGATGCTGCAGCCTGTGCTGTGGAAATGATTCATGCGTACTCGTTAGTACACGATGATATGCCTTGCATGGATAATGATGACTTACGCCGTGGTAAACCGAGCTGCCATAAACAGTACGATGATGCGACCGCATTACTGGTAGGCGATGCACTGCAAAGCTTGGCGTTTGATGTACTATCCACGCCAACGCTTTGCGAAAATGCTAATCAACAAATATCTATGCTGAACATTCTGGCAAAAGCATCCGGCTCATTAGGGATGGCCGGTGGGCAGGCGATTGATCTAGCGTCAATTGGCAAATCACTCACCCAAAATGAGCTAGAAACTATGCACAAGCTAAAAACTGGGGCGCTGATTCAGGCTGCAGCACTACTGGGTGCATCAAGCGGTACAACTGAACAAATGTCTGCCGTCATCACATATGCAGAGCATATTGGCCTGGCGTTTCAAGTTGTTGATGACATTCTCGATGTAGAGGCAGACACCAGCACATTAGGAAAAACCGCGGGTAAAGATGCCGATAGTAGCAAACCCACGTATGTGACTATTTTAGGTTTAGATCACGCCAAGAAATTAGCGGACCAACTTTATGAAACCGCTATCAGCGCCTTAATACCTTTTGGCGAAGATGCAAAACGCCTGCGCGAGTTGGCAGGCTTTATTTTACATCGCAGTTTTTAACCTCAACCGCCACTTAAAGTAATAAATACCACTCGTGACTCCATTATTAAACACCATTAACTATCCAGAACAACTACGGTTACTTGAACGTAGGGAATTAGCCCAACTTGCTCAAGAGCTACGTTTATTTTTGGTAGATAGTGTAGCCAAAACCGGTGGCCATTTAGCCTCTAATCTTGGCGTAGTTGAGTTAACTATTGCATTACACTATGTATTCAACACTCCAGACGATAAGTTAGTATGGGATGTTGGACACCAAACTTACCCGCACAAAATACTAACCGGTCGCCGTGAAGCCATGCAAAATCTGCGTAAGCCACAAGGGATTGCAGGCTTTCCTAGACGCAATGAAAGTGAGTACGACACTTTCGGCACTGGGCACTCCAGTACTTCAATTTCTGCCGCATTGGGCATGGCAGTTGCTGCCCAGCAGGCTGGTAGCGAGCGCCGCTCAGTCGCAATTATCGGCGACGGCGCCATGACTGCTGGCATGGCATTTGAAGCACTAAATAATGCAGGCAATATGGATGCGAACTTGCTGGTCGTACTAAACGACAACGACATGAGCATTTCTAACAATGTCGGTGCACTGAACAATTATTTAGCTAAGCTACTCTCCAGCCGCTTCTATGGCACCGTCAGAAAGTCCGGTAAAAAAGTGTTATCCGCATTACCGCCGATGATGGAGTTTGCCAAACGCGCTGAAGAACATGTCAAAGGCATGGTCACCCCAGGCACACTGTTTGAAGAGTTTGGCTTCAACTATATCGGACCGATTGATGGTCATGATTTAGATGCTTTGATTGATACGCTGCACAACATTAAACAGCTAAGTGGGCCACAGTTCTTACATATCGTAACGCAAAAGGGTAAAGGCTTTGAACCCGCGGAAGCAAATCCGAATAAGTTTCATGGCGTTGGTAAATTCGACCCATTTAACGGCAATGCGATCAGTGCCAAAGCCGCTAAGTCATATACCGAGGTTTTTGGGGACTGGCTCGTTGATATGGCTGAGTCTGACCACAGACTTATCGGCATTACCCCAGCCATGTGCGACGGCTCTGGCTTGAACGCGTTTGCCAGTAAATATCCAGAGCGCTATTATGATGTAGGTATTGCAGAGCAACACGCGCTCACATTTGCGGCTGGCATGGCTTGTGATGGATTAAAGCCGGTCGTTGCAATTTATAGCACTTTTTTACAGCGTGCTTACGACCAACTGATTCATGACATTGCATTGCAAAACCTACCTGTCCTATTAGCAATAGATCGCGCAGGCTTAGTGGGTGCAGACGGTCCGACACATGCCGGCAGCTTTGATTTAACTTTCATGCGCTGCATTCCAAATATCGTCATCATGACCCCTAGCGATGAAAATGAGTGTCGCCAAATGCTAACCACGGGTTTTCTGTACGACGGCGTAGCCGCTGTACGCTATCCTAGAGGCAGTGGCACAGGCGCATTAGTCAGCACAAAACTTGAGCCGATTGAAATTGGCAAAGGCAGCATTGAACGCCAAGGCGAAAAAATAGCAATTTTGGCGTTTGGCTCCATGTTAGCGCCCGCATTAGAAGCCGCCGAAAGAATCAATGCCACAGTGGCTAATATGCGTTTTGTTAAGCCTATAGATCACGCACTTATCGCACAGCTTGCAAACACACATACGGCAATTATTACCATAGAAGAAAACTGCGTAATGGGTGGCGCCGGCTCTGCCGTGATGGAGTCATTACAAGCCATACAATCAAACTTGCCACACTCAATTAAAACACTAAGCCTAGGTTTACCAGACCAATTTATTGAACACGGCGTGCATGAAACTATGCTGGCCGAATGCGGTCTAGATGCTAAAGGAATAGCCTCAGCAATTGCGAAGCTAATAACCTAGTGTTATACTCAACTAATATTTGTAAAATTTAAGAAAATATACATGGATCAGACTACGCACAAAAACCCGATTGAAGATGTACAAAACACTGTTGACACACGTCACCTAGCCATTGATAAAGTTGGCATTAAGGCCATTCGCCACCCAGTAGTCGTCAAAGACAAAACTGGCGGTGAGCAGCACACCGTTGCCATGTTTAACATGTACGTGCACCTACCTCAGCAATTTAAGGGTACTCACATGTCTCGTTTTGTTGAAATTCTCAACATGAATGAGCATGCTATTTCTGTAGAGTCTTTTGAAACCATTTTACGTGAAATGGTAAAACGTCTTGAAGCGGAATCTGGTCACATAGAAATGACGTTCCCATACTTCGTGAACAAAGCCGCACCTATTTCTGGTGTAAAAAGCTTACTAGATTACGAAGTCACGTTTATTGGTGAAATCCATCAAGATAATTTTGAAATCACAGTAAAAGTATTAGTACCAGTAACCAGCCTCTGCCCATGCAGTAAGAAAATCTCTAACTACGGTGCGCACAATCAGCGTTCACACGTAACGGTTACCGCTTTGATTAACGACTTCATCTGGATAGAAGACATTATCAATTTGGTTGAAAAACAAGCATCATGTGAGCTATACGGTCTACTCAAACGCCCAGATGAGAAGTTCGTTACTGAGCGTGCTTACGACAATCCAAAATTTGTTGAAGATATGGTGCGTGATGTTGCTGCACAGCTCAACGCAGAAAAGCGTATCGTGGCTTACACAGTAGAATCAGAGAACTTTGAATCTATACATAACCATTCAGCATACGCCTTAATCGAAAAAGACAAGCGCGTATAACCTACAAAAAAAGCCACTTTATTAAGTGGCTTTTTTTGTATACTCAGCATTAAAATGCTTAGCGCATACTAACAAACGCTTAATATTTCTTCGTCAGTGTCATGGTACTGCCTTGGTGCTTCACCTCCATACGGCTCAAAGCGCTCATCCCCATTAGCACCACCGAAGGAAAGCCTCCCTCCAACACGCTGCCCTCAACCTGACTTAGCGTAATATTGCCAATTTTCAAATTGGCAATAGTGACACGATATGCAGTGACCACGCCATTTGCTGTTGACACTAGCACAGGCTCGCCTTTTTTATAATCAATCTTAGCAAACTTAGCATCCCCGCTATTTAGGGCAACGGTAGTCGCTCCGGTATCAATTAAAAATTTCAAAGCTGCACCATTAATCTTACACTCAGAAACAAAATGTCCACCCGAACTTGCATACAGCGTAACACTGGCATTACTGTTTGCTGAGACCTCGCCGACGGAAGCCGCCTGCCCCATGCCCAACCGCGTTGTTTTGCCTTCAATCAATAGCGTGGCTGAACTGCTATCTGCAGCAATCAGCTTAACGCCATCCACCGTCTGCCCTACGCTCAAGGTTTGCGGCTTGCCGCCATTAATCATCATCACCGCTTTGCTGCTAAACAACCCTACAATATTCACGCGCGTATTTGCACTCGCAGAGTGTGCTAGCAGTGATACTGAAATTGACAACATAATCAGCAAGCTTCGACGTAACTTTACTCGTACCATTATTTGAACATCCCATGTTGAGTGACAGATTGCTTACTTAGGTGTAAGCCGAGCGCTACAACCGCAAAACCAAATAGCGGAAAAACTGCCGCCAACATAAACGTGTGCTGGCCGCCTAGATACTGTAGCGCATAGCCGCCGGCTATCCCGCCAATCGTCCCACCCACACCATATGCCACGCTGTTATATATAGCCTGCCCTTTTGCTTGGTGCCTACCATTAAAGAACTGGGTAATGACCTCAACTGATGCCGCATGAAAACTACCAAACGTGGCCGCGTGCAAAGTTTGGGCAAAAATCAATACCCATACATGATCAACAGCAACACCAATCAAACTAAAGCGAATCACTGCTAACACTAAGCTCACCAGCAAGATGGTTTTTAACGTATACCTAGCCAAAATTTTAGGCATCAACATGAAAATAACAATCTCACAGATGACGCCTACTGCCCACAACAAGCCTATCATGCCTTTACTATAACCATGCTCACTCAAATAGATGGAGTAAAAGTTATAAAGCACCCCATGTGCCGTCACCATTAATGAGCAACCAACCAGCAAAGCAATGACATTAGGTTGCCGTACCACCTGCCAGATTGAAAAATGGTCATGAGGATGTGCCGCGAGTTTAGGCTCAGGCAATGAGTAAGTCAGCACAAACAATGTAATTTGTACCGCAAGTAAAAACCACAGCAAACTTGCAATACCAGCCCAATCTATCAAAAAACCCAGCACCACCGCAGCCACAATAAAACCAGATGAACCCCACATCCGGATACGGCTATAGTGCCCATTAGTTGTGGCAAGATGCGCCAAAGTAAGCGACTCAGCCAAGGGCAAGGTGGAGCTGGTGAACAAACTTAGTGCAGCCATCACAAAAAACATCCAGAAAAAACCATGTGCCCAAAATACCGCAATAAACCCGCACAAACCTAAAAAAGCGGTGAGCCTGATCCAGGGTGCGCGCTTCCCGGTATGATCAGCTAACCAGCCCCAGAAGTTGGGCGCAAAGATGCGGCTAATCTGGAATAACGACATCAGCACCCCGATATCTGCCGCAGAAAATTGCTCAGACTTTAAATACAAGCCCCAATAAGGCACAAACGCACCCACAAAGAAGTAGTAGATAAAATAAAACCGAGAGAGCCGATAATGTAAGTCTGTATGCATATACATATCATACCGATAAAAAAAGTCGGCAGATGCCGACTTTTTACTTAAAATTGAATTGTGAGTGGTTTTAACCTAGTTTATATAATTTTAGGTGTTGTGCATTGAACGTCTGCATTTTGAGCGCGATTACGCAAAGCGTGATCCATCAACACCATTGCCAGCATCGCTTCCACAATCGGGGTTGCACGCACGCCAACACAAGGGTCATGGCGACCAGTGGTCTGCATCGTCACCGCATTGCCGTTTTTATCAATCGAACGTCGCTCTTGTGGAATGCTAGATGTAGGCTTTAATGCCACGTTCACTCTTATTTCCTGCCCAGTGGATATACCGCCCAAAATACCACCCGCATGGTTAGTAACAAAGCCTTGCGGTGTCATTTCATCAGAATGCACGCTGCCACGTTGCGCAATGCTAGAAAAACCTGCGCCGATTTCCACACCTTTTACCGCATTGATGCTCATCATGGCATAAGCAATTTCAGCATCTAATCGGTCAAAAATTGGCTCACCTAGGCCTACTGGCACATGTTCCGCCACCACAGTAATACGTGCGCCCACAGAGTCACGTTCTGCACGAATTTTATCTAGGTAATCCTCAAGTGTTGGCAAGATGCTGACATTAGGTGAGAAAAACGGATTGTCATTTACTACATCCCAACTTTCAAACGGGATATCAATTTCACCTAATTGGCTCATATAGCCGCGCACAGAAACGCAAAAACGCTCTTTTAGCCATTTTTTCGCAATCGCACCCGCAGCCACGCGTGCAGCTGTTTCACGTGCACTTGAGCGACCACCTCCGCGATAATCGCGCACTCCGTATTTTTGCGTATAGGTATAGTCAGCATGCCCTGGGCGGAATGTATCCATAATCTTGCTGTAATCTTGACTACGCTGATCGGTATTGCGAATCAGCAAACCAATCGGTGCACCAGTAGTTTTACCTTCAAACACACCAGACAGTATCTCCACCATGTCCGCCTCTTGGCGTTGTGTCACATGGCGTGAGGTACCAGGCTTACGGCGATCTAAATCAATTTGCAAGTCTTCAGCAGTCAATGCCAAGCCTGGTGGGCAGCCATCGACGATACCGCCAATCGCAGCACCGTGCGACTCACCAAATGATGTAAAGGTAAAAAGCTTGCCAAGTGTATTGCCAGACATGATACGACCTCAATTAAAGTTAAGTGATTTTAACATACCCGAGCAACATGTTAATTAAGCAAGCCTTTAATCCACTGCGTATACACCTGATTTGCAACTTTATTGAGAAAAAAACAATGCAACGGCAATGTTTGCTGCATGGTTTCAACATCCTGCACCGCCGGGCTGCTCTGTGCAGATGCGACTTCTTCCGCACCAACCACACACCACTCACTTACCATCGCCTCGGTCATCTCTATATGGCACTGCAAAGCCAAATGTTTTTGGCCTATTGCATATGCTTGATTCTCGCAATATTTGCTTGCCAAAATATGCACAGCTCCCTCAGGCAAGCTGAAAGTTTCACCATGCCAATGAAAGGCATTAAAGCTCTCTAACTCACCAAACCAATGTTGGGCTGCGTTATTGACACTGATATTCACCTCGCCCCAACCAATTTCCTTAATCGCATTTTGTGTCACCACTGCGCCCAAAGCTTTACTCATTAACTGTGCGCCCAAACAATGCCCTAACACAGGAACATCAGCATCCACGGCCTGACGAATTAAATCCAGCACAGGCGGGATCCAAGGCAAGTCGTCATTCACACTCATCGGCCCACCCATCAGCACAATACCGCTATAGGCATCTATTGAAGCAGGAACTGCATCACCCTCATCAATTTTCACCAAAATCCAAGGGATCCCTTGCGCGTCTAAAAAGTCAGAAAAATATCCCGGACCTTCACTGTTAAAGTGGCGAAAAATAATCACTGGCTTCATGCTGTTAACACCTTGTACTCTCCATTTACTATACCGTCTATTGTGTAGCGCCCAATCGCATACCGGATCAAACGCAAGGTTGGAAAACCAACTTTTGCCGTCATACGCCGCACTTGTCGATTCTTACCCTCAGAAATTTTGATTTGCAGCCATGTGGTAGGAATAGCCTTGCGCTCACGAATCGGCGGGCTTCTTAACCACAAATCGGCAGGCTCATTGATGACACTAACCTCCGCTGGTTGCGTTATAAAATCACCCAAATCGACACCAATTCTCAGCGGCTGCAACTCTTCGTCAGACGGCGCGCCTTCAACTTGTACCCAGTAAGTTTTAATTTCTTTATGTTTTGGATGGCTTAAACGATGTTGCAATGCCCCATCATCGGTTAAAATAAGCAAACCTTCACTATCAGTATCTAAACGTCCGGCTGCATATACATCAGGGATAGGAATAAAGTCTTTTAACGTGGCGTGCCTGTTATCAGGATTCGGTGAGTCATGCGGGCTAAATTGGCACACGACGTTAAACGGTTTATTAAATAAAATTATCATCTTAGGAAATTGTGAATGACTTCGAAAATTATCAAACCTAGTACAGGCGAAAAAATTTCTGTTAATGCAGACAATACGCTAAACGTACCCAACAACCCTATTATCCCATTTATTGAAGGTGATGGCATAGGCATTGATATTACCCCACCTATGATCAAAGTTGTAGACACCGCAGTCAACAAGGCTTATGGCGGCACAAGAAAAATCTCATGGATGGAAGTATTCGCCGGCGAAAAAGCAGTAAAGGTTTACGGTAAAGACAAAGAAGGCAAAGACACCTGGCTGCCAAGCGAAACCATGCAAGCGGTACGCGATTACGTGATTTCAATCAAAGGTCCTTTAACCACACCAGTAGGCGGCGGCATTCGCTCATTAAACGTATCGCTGCGCCAAGAGCTTGACCTTTATGTATGCTTACGCCCAGTACAATACTTCACTGGCGTACCTAGCCCAGTAAAACACCCTGAAAAAACCGACATGGTAATCTTCCGTGAGAACACCGAAGACATTTACGCAGGTATTGAGTGGGCAGCAGGCACTGATGAAGTAGAAAAAGTCATCAACTTCCTGAGCGATATGGGTATGCGTAAAAAAATACGCTTCCCTGAATCATCAGCAATTGGCATCAAACCAGTTTCAATTGATGGTAGCCAACGCCTAGTGCGCAAGGCGATTCAATACGCGATTGATAACAACCGTAAATCAGTAACGATTGCCCACAAAGGCAACATCATGAAATTTACAGAAGGCGGTTTCAGAGACTGGGGCTATGAAGTAGCAAAACAAGAGTTTGGCGCGGTTGAGATTGACGGTGGGCCATGGTGCAAATTGCCAAATGGCATCATCATTAAAGACTGCATTGCCGATGCATTCTTACAAGAAATCTTGCTACACCCACAAGATTACGATGTAGTCGCCACCCTTAACTTAAATGGTGACTACGTTAGTGACGCGCTGGCAGCTCAAGTAGGCGGCATTGGTATTGCTCCAGGCGCAAACTTAAGTGACACGGTTGCCATGTTTGAAGCAACACACGGCACCGCACCTAAAATTGCCGGCAAGAACATCGCCAACCCAAGCTCATTGATCCTGTCTGCTGAAATGATGCTACGTCACTTAGGATGGACAGAAGCTGCCGACCTAGTACTTAAAGGCGTAGCGAATGCAATTATCAGCAAACGTGTGACTAGCGACTTCTCATCACAAATGGAAGGCGCGACTCAAGTAGGCACAGCGGAATTTGGTGACGAAATTATTGCCAATATGCCGTAATTATCACAAGTTCGATTAGAAAAAAGGCTCTTTATGCGGCAATGCATAAAGAGCCTTTTGAGTATTGGGGACCAGATGTAGGCTAACCCAAATGTAGTTTAGATAAAACTTAAGCTTTCTGAATATTTGAAGCTTGTTTACCTTTTGGGCCTTCAGTTAAATCAAAACTTACACGTTGACCTTCTTTTAGGCTTTTATAACCAGATTCTACAATTGCTGAGAAGTGTGCGAATAAATCGTCACCACCATCATCAGGCGTAATAAAACCAAAACCTTTAGAATCATTAAACCATTTTACGGTACCTGTTGCCATTTCATACATCCTTACATAATACAAAGGGGGGCGCCCCAAAAAGTTTGCCTCAAGAACATAAAGTCGCAGTAACTAAAAACCAAAGCTGGCTGCAAAAAACTCGAATTCAAACACCTAAGCATATTTATAAGTTGCTTTTTCCAAGATGTCAAGTAGTTTTTTTAATGCCAAACACCGCTGTAATTCAACAGCATCATCATGTTGCCAAGTTTTTGCATAGCGCCATTAGAAAAGCACTGATTTTTCATCATAAAAGACGTAAAGCCTTTACAAAAAAAAACGTAAAGTGCATTATTGGTCTGAATTAATTAACTGTAATTGCTTGTAAGCTCATTCAACCACGACAACCAATATGGCAACTGCAACTTCACAAACAAAACTAAGTGGTCTAGCTAGAACATTAATTCAAGAAAAGCTACTTTCTGAAGACGAAGCAAGAGCGGTTGAGGCTCAAGCATCCTCTGCAAACGCCTCTTTTATTTCGCAGCTTATTCAAAGCAAAAAACTCAGTGCATTAAGTATTGCAGAAGCCTCAGCAAAGGCGTTTGGCTTCCCTTACTTCAATCTTGATGCGTTCAACCCAGACTACTTACCCGCCAAACAAATTGACAGCAAACTGGCTATTAGTAATCGCGTAATAGGCCTGCAAGCACGCAACAATGTACTTTATGTTGCAATCTCTGACCCCACCAACATACTTGCATTAGACAGCGTACAATTTCAGATGGGCATGAACATTTCGCCTATTGTGGTTGAGGACGATAAGCTTGGACGCTGGATAGAAAAAGTGATTCAAGCTAAAGACACCAGTCTAAAATCATTAGATATTGGAAATGATGATGATTTTGGCTTTAGTGATGAAAACCCAAATGCCATAGAAGAAGAACAAGTTGAAACAGAGGTCGATGATGCCCCTGTCGTACGTTTTCTAAATAAAATGCTGCTAGACGCCATTAACATGGGCGCATCTGACTTACATTTTGAACCATATGAGAAGTTTTATCGTGTACGTTACCGTATAGATGGCGCGTTGCGGGAGATTAACCAGCCTCCCCTCGCGATTAAAGAAAAACTAGCATCTCGCATTAAAGTTATTTCGAGCATGGACATTTCGGAAAAACGCATTCCGCAAGATGGCCGTATGAAGCTAGTACTCTCTAAAACACGTACTATTGATTTCCGGGTGAGCACACTACCGCTGATTCATGGTGAGAAAATCGTAATGCGTATTCTTGACCCAGCTAGCGCCACCCTTGGTATTGAAGCGCTGGGTTATGAGCCTATACAAAAAGAACGTTTGCTCAACGCAGTAAGCCGCCCCTATGGCTTAGTGTTAGTAACAGGTCCAACGGGGTCAGGCAAGACAGTATCTCTGTATACGTGCTTAAACATTCTTAACAGCCCAGACGTGAACATATCAACGGCGGAAGATCCATGTGAGATCCCACTAGCCGGGATCAACCAAGTCAACGTTAACGACAAACAAGGTTTGACGTTTGCAGCGGCATTAAAGTCATTTTTACGGCAAGATCCAGATGTGATTATGATTGGTGAGATTCGCGACTTAGAAACTGCGGATATGGCCATCAAGGCCGCATCCACTGGTCATATGGTGCTATCAACACTGCACACTAATGATGCACCATCTACATTAACGCGCCTACTCAATATGGGAGTTGCACCATTTAATATTGCGTCAGCAGTCTCACTCATCACAGCTCAGCGCTTGGCTCGAAGATTGTGTAAACATTGTAAGATTCCTATCACCATACCTAAAGAAGCACTCTTGAATGTAGGTTTTATTGAAGAGGACTTCAATGAAAGCTGGCAACTTTATGCCCACAACCCAGAAGGATGCGAGCTCTGTAATGCCGGTTATAAGGGACGCGTAGGTATTTACCAAGTGATGCCTATTACAGATGCAATTAGCCGCATTATTATGAAAAACGGCACAGCACACGACATTGCAGACCAAGCCAAAATTGAGGGCGTCAATGACTTACGTCGCTCAGGTGTACTCAAAGTGATACAAGGCTTAACTTCTATCGAAGAAGTAGAGGCCTGCACTAATGAATAGTTTTTTAAAATACGTCAATTTACAAGTATGCTAGTAATACTTATTCAGTTTAAAGTACGCTAAATCAATAAATTATAAATAAATCACTCAGGGAATGATTATGGCAGCTAATCCTAAGGCCACAAAAGAAGTTATTTATACTTGGGTAGGTAAAGATAAAAAAGGCAAAGTCGTTAAGGGGGAGATGAAAGCGTCTGGCGAGTCATTTGTCAGTGCTACGTTACGCCGCCAAGGGATTACTGTCACCAAAATTAAAAAACAAAGCGGCTTTGCAAAAACAGGAAAAGTCTCGGATAAAGATATCACGCTATTCACTCGCCAACTCGCGACCATGATGAAGTCAGGTGTTCCCCTACTGCAATCCTTCGATATTGTGGGTAAGGGGCATAGCAATCCTGCTGTAGCAAAACTGTTAAATGATATTAAATCAGATGTAGAAACCGGCAGCAGCCTAAGTGCCGCATTCCGTAAGTATCCTTTGTATTTTGACGCCCTATTCTGCAATTTAATTGGCGCTGGCGAACAGGCTGGCATTCTGGATACCCTACTCGATAGGCTTGCGACTTATAAAGAAAAAATCCTCGCAATTAAATCAAAAATTAAATCTGCCTTGTTTTATCCTATTTCTATTATAGTTGTTGCGTTTATCATCACAACAGTAATTATGATTTTTGTAGTGCCAGCATTTAAAGATTTATTTTCCAGCTTTGGTGCCGACCTTCCAGGTCCAACCCTAGTTGTGATGGCTATATCTGATGGTTTTGTGGAGTGGTGGTGGGCAATCTTTGGCTCTATTGGCTTTGGACTATGGTTCTTTTTCTACACATGGAAGCGATCCATCTCTATGCAAGCAACAATGGATAGGCTAATGTTAAAACTGCCTATATTTGGTGAACTCATCCGCAAAGCAACTATTGCAAGATTTGCCCGCACTATGGCCACCATGTTTTCGGCTGGGGTGCCACTAGTTGAAGCCTTGGACTCGGTTGCAGGTGCATCCGGGAACAGGGTGTATTACGATGCAACAAAAAGAATCCAAAGTGAAATCAGCACCGGCACCAGTTTGACTGTAGCCATGCAGAATGCTGA
Organism: Methylotenera sp.; assembly: GCF_036401095.1. Taxonomy (GTDB): domain Bacteria; phylum Pseudomonadota; class Gammaproteobacteria; order Burkholderiales; family Methylophilaceae; genus Methylotenera. Next base: position 129,062 of record NZ_DASWWA010000008.1, on the reverse strand, counting down.
AGTCTTCCCTAATATGGTCCTACAGATGACAGCAATTGGTGAAGAGTCTGGCGCATTAGATTCTATGCTAAGCAAGGTTGCAGATTTTTATGAGGCTGAAGTTGACGATGCCGTAGAAGCATTATCAAGCCTGATGGAACCTATCATTATGGTGGTACTTGGGGTGCTGATTGGCGGTTTGGTCGTCGCGTTGTATCTACCTATTTTCAAACTTGGTCAAGTTGTTGGTTAGTTTTAAGAAAAAACAGGGTGATATAAATCACCCTGTTGAGTAGGTTAGCACTAATTATTTTTTACTTGCGGATGCAAGCATGCGTTCAATTTCCTTATAAGGCTGTGCGCCTAACATGCGTTTACCATCAGCAAAGATTAAGGTAGGCGTGCTGGTCACTCCGACTTTCCGCGCAAGCTCCCCTACTTTTTCCAAGGGCACATCACAACTGCCAGCGGAGCTCGCTAATTGGTCTCTTAAAATCCAATCTTCCCAAGCTTTCACACGGTCTTTAGCACACCAAATTAGCTTTGATTTATTCGCGGCATCTGGGTGTAATTGTTCGATTGGGTATAAGAAAGTATAAATGGTGACATCAGTAATGTTAGTCAACTCATTACGCTCTAAACGTTTGCAGAAAGGGCAATCTACATCGGAGAAAACAACCAGTTTACGGCTACCATTCCCCTTCACCACTTTAATCGCCTGATTTAGCGGCAATGTTGAGAAGTCAATTTTAGTTAACTCCTCCAAGCGCTCGCCAGTAAGGTCTTTTTTGGTTTTTGGATCAACCAAACGACCTTCTGCGATTAAAAATGACATTTTTTCATCTGTGTAAATAATCTGACCGCCCATAAACACTTCGTACAAGCCGGCATAAGGTGTTTTGGTGACCTTCTCCACTTTAAACTTAGGATAAGCAGACTCAACGGCTTTTTTAACACTAGCTTCGTCTGCCACAGCGGCTGTAGCAAACGCGCTCAGTAATGCAATACTAGCGAACTTCTTTAACATCTAATTTCCTTTAAGTAAGATGGATAACATTTACACAAAACCAATCAGAATCATGACAGCATTCGACTACATTTAAACGCTTTACTTCAAGTTAAGTGCTTTTCAATTAAGTGATTATTTTCTAAACAACGCTTTTAAAGTGCAATTGCATTGGCAATTAGCAGCTTCTTCACTGTTTGTTGGTTAGCCGTGGCTAATCCCCAGTTTCGTACATTTTTAACCATAGCGTACGGACTCTCAAACAAATGATATAAACCATTTGTGAGCGCAACCATAATAAGTAAATCTGCTTTCCTGATTCTAGCGTATTGCTTCAGTAATGCCGTATCGTTAATTGGTTGATAGACATGTCTAGCGCTCAATAAGTTTAGCAAATCAATCACATCGCGAAAGCCAAGATTAACGCCTTGCCCAGCCATAGGGTGAACGCTATGTGCAGCATCGCCAATCAGCACCACCGATGATATAACACTGCTACTTGCCTGTTTGAGTGCCAAAGGAAAACTTGCAGGCTGACCTATCAAGCGCATAGAACCTAAGACATCGCCACCTGCTTGCATAACTGCGTGCGCAAATTCCGTGGGTGATAACTCTAATAATGCTTTTGCATGCTCGGTGGGCGCAGACCAAACGATTGAAATTTTATTTTCTGGTAATGGCAACCATGCCAATACACCACTTCTACCAATTGCATCCTGAGTAAACCACTGCCTTGCAATGTTTGCATGCGACCGTTCTGTGATGAAATTGGCTACTATCGCAGTTTGCTCATAATCTTTACGCTGTACACCCATCCCTAGTTGCTGCCTAACCCATGAATTAGCGCCATCTGCCGCCAGCATCAAAGCACTCTCGATCTCTTGCTGATTTGCCAGTTGCAGCAACGTATGTTGGGCTGATGATTGAACCGATAGACAATGATGCCCCATAATCATGCGCACATTGCTCGCTTGTATACACTTTAAAAGCGCTGCTTTTAACAAGCGTTCTTCTACAATAAACCCCAAGCAATCGGCGCTCACATCCTCAGCGTGCAACTCCAACGGCTGCGCAGTTGCATCGCACCATATCTGCATGGACTGCATTTCTGCTATACGCTGCGTATCTAATAAAGACCAAGCACCTAGCTGGGTCAGCCATTGCATATTTTTGGGACTAATCGCGTAAATACGCTGATCCCAATCACCATCTGCATCACTAGGCACTCGTAGAGTTTGGCTATCCACCAAGATAACGTCATAGCCAGCCTGACTCATGGCAACGGCAGCAGCCATACCCACAAGCCCGGCCCCTACTATGGTTACATCTGTTTTTAAGCGCGGCTCTATCATTTGCCAAAACTCATTTTGCGTACCAAGTGACGCTTGACTGGTGCCACCATATCAAACAAGCCTAAGCCTGCACTTCGTAACTTAGCAAAACCCAAAATATCATTAGAGAAAATATTGACTAAGAAATCTGTAAATAACAGGCCATTTTTTGTATCCGTTTTACGGCTAGTACGGTATGCGGCGAGCATTTCAGAGCCACCTAATGTGCTGTTGGTATTAACAATATGCTGCGCTAACACTTCTGCATCACGCAAGCCTACATTAAAACCTTGCCCAGCCACTGGGTGCATGGTTTGCGCAGCGTTGCCGATGACCACCAGATGCGGGGTGTCGGTCTCCTGTAATTGTGATAAACGCAAAGGGAATGTCATGCGCTTTTCTACGGTTAGAAAACGACCAACACGATCACCAAACTGCGCATGAAATTGTGCGAGAAACTCAGCGTCAGTTAATGCCAATAGTGGTGCAATCAACTCTTTCTTACCAGTCCACACCAAAGAAAAATCACGCGGACCATTCGGCAGCAGCGCCATCGGGCCATCTGCGGTGAATCGCTCATATGCAATATTGCCATGCGCTAATTCTGCGCTAACTTTAGTAATCAACGCGTCATGCCCATACTCTTTGATTTCGCGCTTCAAACCAGCAGCCGCTTCCAAGCTACGTCCGCCATCTGCCAACACCGCCAAGGCACAGTTCAACTGCAGGCTCTCACCCAATCGCGAATAGCGGATGGTGGCTTGATTTGCGTCATAGCTAATTGCATCCGCTTGCGCCTCGTCTACCATCGTCACCATCGGCAATCGTTGTAGCTCTGCATCCAATACCGTACACAAAGCCCCGTAGGACAGCACATAACCCAAGGCTTCTTGCTGATAATCCTGCGCTTGCAAAATGCTACGCCCTAAGCTACCTTTTTGCGACACGTGAATGGTATTAATCGCCGTCGCATGTGATGACAGATGCTGCCAAACACCGAGTTTCTCAAGAATTCGACGCGTCCCATAAGATAAGGCTAGCGCGCGCGTATCTTGGTTGGCTGCACCAAGTTTGCGTACCTCAAGCAGTGTACTTGGGACATTTTGCTTCGCCAATAGAAGCGCCAGCACCATCCCTACTGGGCCACCACCAACAATCACAATATTATCTACATTTTGCATCACGCATTAACCACGCATTATTGCTTCAATATCGGCGATGGTCTTAGGCGCACCGATAGTGATAATATCGCAGCCGCTTTCAGTCACCAGCACATCATCCTCAATGCGAATCCCGATATTCCAAAAATGTTCAGGCACATTATCAGCCGGTCGAATATAGCAGCCAGGCTCTACTGTTAGTGTCATGCCAGCCTCCAGTTTACGCCAATCACCCGCTTTATCTTTATACTCTCCAGCATCATGCACATCCAGCCCCAGCCAATGACCAGTACGGTGCATATAAAACTGGCGATACGCACCACTTTCCAACACAGCGTCTTTACTACCGTGGCACAGTTTTAAATCAATTAATCCTTGCACCAATACGTCTAAAGCCGCCTCATGCGGTGAATTCCAATGATTAGCCGGCTTGACCTGAGCAATCGCAGCGTTTTGAGCCGCCAGCACCAACTCATAGACATCGCGCTGTGCTGCGCTAAACTTACCGTTTACAGGGAAGGTACGTGTAATGTCTGATGCGTAGCCATCCAACTCGCAACCCGCATCAATCAACAGCAAGTCACCATCGTTTAATAAGCAGTTATTCGCGTTGTAATGTAAGGTGCAGGCATTGGCACCACCGGCCACAATGCTGGTATAAGCCGGCGCCTGTGCGCCAGAGCGGTAAAACTCATGCAAAAACTCTGCCTCTAACTCATACTCCATTTGGCCAGCACGCACATAACGCATCGCACGCGCGTGAGCACGTGCAGCGATGTTGGCAGATTGCTGCATAAGATCTAACTCATACCTAGTTTTATACAGCCGCATTTCGTCAACCAACTTACGTACATCCAGCACTTCATCTGGCGCACTTGCTCCGCTTCTGGCTTGCGCCTTTACCTGATTTAACCAGGTCGTTACTCGCGCATCCCATGCACTGTCTGCTCCTAAGCTATAAAACAGCTTGGACTGATTGGTCAGCAATTTAGGCATCAATTCATCTAGTGCATTAAAACTGTACGCTTGATCAAACCCAAACTCCAGCCTTGCAGCGTCAGCACCATAGCGAAAACCATCCCAAATTTCACGCTCTATATCTTTGTCACGACAAAACAGGATGCTTCTAGGCTCTTCGCCAGCGATTAACACCAACAATGCCTCAGGCTCTTTAAATCCGGTTAGGTAATAGAAGTAACTATCGAAGCGATACGGATAATGACTATCACGATTGCGAATCAGCTCTGGCGAAGTTGGAATAACAGCAACACCATCACCCATCGTTTTTAGCAACTGGTGGCGACGTGTCTTAAATTCATTTAGATTAAACATATGCGGTTGATTTCTTTTTTTACTTTCAACTGTGACCAAGCAACTGCTGATTTAGTGCCATTAAGCGTTCCGGTGTGCCAATATCATGCCAAACACCCTTAAAATGCTCGGCGCTTACTTTACCATCAGCAATCGCCTGCTTTAACAGTGGCGCAAGCTTTGCCGGATCACCGCGTTTAATACCCTCAAATAAAGCTGGGTGATAAACACCCACACCGGAAAACGTAAGCTTAGGCTCACCTTCTAATTTAATTTTTTCATCTGCAAATGCAAAGTCACCTTGCATATGTTGCGGCGGGTTATCAATCAGTAGCAGATGCGCCAAATTGCCTGAGCTTAGCTTAAGATTAGCAAATGGAATGTCGGTAAATACATCGCCATTCACGACCAAAAATGGATCACTGCCCAACAAACTAAGTGCGTTTGCAATACCGCCTGCCGTTTCTAAAGCTATCGCTTCAGGAGAGTATTGAATACGTAGCCCCCATTGCGCGCCATCTTGCAAGGCATCTTCAATCATATCGCCCAGATGCGCATGATTAATCACTACCTCTTTAAAGCCCGCTTGAGTCAAGCGCTCCAAGTGCCAAACAATCAGAGGCTTACCTGCGATTGGCAATAATGGTTTAGGGGTATGGTCGGTCAATGGGCGCATGCGCTCACCGCGTCCCGCCGCTAATATCATCGCTTTCAAATCATTACCCTTTATCAAGAACCATTTTGATGATGGCAACACCAGCCTAGAAGGTGTAACCAACCTGCGGTTTAGTGCCCTCTAAACTATCTAGCAAACGTAACAACGGTTTAAGTTCAATATAGCGCTCACATACTTTACGTAGGTAAGTCATCACTAACGGCATATCTTTTAAATAACCATCTTTACCATCGCGATGGTACAACCTAGCGAAAATACCTAGCACCTTGATGTGACGCTGCGCACCCATGTACTCAAAATCACGATAAAACTCGCTAAAGTCGTCCGGCACTGGCAATTCGGCTTTACGCGCCGCTTGCCAGTAGCGTACACACCAATCGATAATCTGCTCTTCTTCCCAGCCGATATAAGCATCCTTTAACAAAGACACCAAATCATAGGTAATCGGACCATAAACCGCATCTTGGAAATCTAAAACACCAGGGTTATCTGCACAGACCATCAAATTACGCGCATGGTAATCTCGGTGCACATACACCTTGCCCTGTGCCAGAATATTGCGATTGAGCACATCAAATGTTTGCTGCAAAACAGCCTGCTGTTTTTCATCTAAAGTCACATTCAGATGCTTACTGATATACCAATCAGGAAAAAGCTGCATCTCACGGGTGAGCAATGCGGCATCATACTCAGGTAGAACATCAGGCTTACTCGCTAGCTGCAATTTAATAAGTGCGGTGTTGGCATCATGATACAAACTTGGCGCACTGGTTTGATTGAGCATGCTTAAATAAGTCACATCGCCCAAATCACTTAGCAATAAGAAACCTTGAGCTAAATCTTGTGCCAACACTTTAGGTACATGCATACCAGCCTCGCCAAACAAGGCCGCGATTCTCACAAATGGCTCACAGTTTTCCTGCGGCGGTGGAGCATCCATCGCAATTAAGGTATCTGTATTCCCATCTTTAGCGGTTAAGTGCACTCTAAAATAACGCCTGAAGCTGGCATCTGCCGAGGCAGTGCTTAAACTAAACTCATTATGCTGCAGCACCTGCTCTAACCATGTTGCTAACTGCTGCTGCCTAACATCTTGTTGACCCTTATCCACGTCTATCTTTCTAACATCTTAAATGTTGATATATCTGAAACCATGTATCGTTAACGCTGCTATACAAGTATAATTTGCTTTTAATTTCACCTTAGCATTGTTAGCCTAAGCATGCCGATTAACGTTAAAGATGTAAATCTTTACGTTGCTTACTGCCGAGGCAATGTCAATTTCTGATTGCCAAAAAATACAATATGTGAGATTTTAACATTGATAAAATAAAACAGTTTGCCTATATACCCGTGCTTTTAATTTCACCGCTCAACCCTATGCAGCTTCTGATGGTACGCGCATGCTAAAAAGTCGCTTTTTAGCTGCTATTACCCCTATTGTATTGGCATACGCGCCGCAATCGCACGCAAACGAAAATACACCACCTGAAAGCACTCCCACAGAGCAGCTACCAAGCACTGAGCAAGAGGCAAATGACGGCATTATTATTGATGGCGACAAATTAGAGCTACACCTTGATAGAAAGATGCGCGCCATTGGTAACGCTGAAATTCATCGTGGCAAACAAACCGCCTATGGCGACATCATAGAATATAACGTACAAAATGATGAACTCCATGTTACAGGCAACGCCAGAGTTGAAGTTGGAGATGCAAAACTATCTGGCCCTGAATTACGCATGCGCCTTTCGGAAAGCATTGGTGAAATGCGTGACGCCACCATCATCATGCACAAAAATGCGAGCAAATCAGGGTCGCAAGATGATGATGCACTCGTTTTTACCAACGAGTTAGGTAATCAACAAAACGAACAGCTGCGCTATCAAAACCGCGCAGGCTCCCAACCTAACGACCGCATGGGAACCAATAGATACGGTGAAATGCAACTATCATCTAAACCTTCCACTGTGCGCGGCAACGCAGAGCACATTTACTTTGAGGGTGAAGATAAAAAACGCTTAACCGGTGCGCGCTACACCACCTGCGAGGTGGGCGTAGATGACTGGTACATCAAAGCCAGTGAAATTAAGCTGGACGACTACACGAGCTCTGGCACAGCCACTAACGCGCGTGTCGAGTTCAAAGGTGTGCCGTTACTGTATACTCCGTGGATTGAGTTCTCATTTAATAACCAGCGTAAAACCGGCCTGCTCGCACCTACAATGGGTACGACCAGCCGCAGCGGCTTTGAAGTATTAACACCGTTCTATTGGAACATTGCCCCTAACATGGATGCAACACTGGGCGTACGCGCATTAAGTAAACGCGGCGTGCAGTTGCAGGGCGAATTCAGGTACATGGAAGAAAACTTCTCCGGTACAGACAACATAGAGTACTTACCTAGCGACACCCTTACCAATGAAACGCGCTACTTTGCCAATTTAAAACATCAACATCGCTTTGGTAATGGCTGGTCAGCAGGCTACAGCCTAGAGAAAGTATCCGATAGCCAGTATTTCTCAGAGCTTTCAACCCGTATTGTCACCACCAGCCGTATTAATCTGCCACAACAATTCAATGTGGATTACGCAGATGAAAACTGGAGCTTTAATGCCATTGCGCAAAAGTTCCAAACGCTAGATAACGTGTCATTCCCATACGAGCGCCTGCCACAAATGACGCTATCGGGCGGCAAAAGCTATGGTGATGTTAATTTAAATCTATACACGCAGCTAGTCGCTTTTGATAACAACAATAACAGCACTGCGCGCCCAACAGGTACACGTTTCACAGCCTACCCGAGCATCACGCTGCCGATGAGCAGACCATACGGCTACATCACACCGAAACTGGGCGTACACTACACCAGCTACAATTTAAATAACGTTGCAGCAGACCAAGAATCACAACATAGAACGCTGCCTATATTTAGCCTAGACAGCGGCTTATATTTTGACCGTGATTTCAAAATTGCCAATAGAGGTTACTCGCAAACAATTGAACCTAGACTGTTCTACGTATATATCCCTGACCGCAATCAGGCAAAAATTCCTGTGTTTGACAGCAGCATTACCGACCTAAACTTCGCCACGTTGTTTATGGAAAATCAGTTTACCGGCAACGACCGCATTAACAACGCAAACCAACTCAGCTTTGCACTCACTACGCGCTTTATTGAAAGCAGCAGCGGCACACAGCGCTTATCTGCATCAATAGGCCAACGCTACTACTTTGCCGATCAGCAAGTTGCTCTGGACTACAGCAACCTGTCTACATTCCGCAAAAACAACAGCTCAGATGTAATTGCAGGCATAACTGGTCAGCTTAAAAACAGCTGGCAGGTTGACGCATTCTGGCAATACAACACCGACGACTCAACCGCTGTTAGAACTACAATTACCAGCCGTTACAACCCTGAGCCAGGTAAAGTGTTAAACCTAAGCTATAGCTATAGACAAGATTTATTAGATCAATTCAACATTTCTAGCCAATGGCCGATAGGCAAAGGCTGGTACGGGGTTGGTCGCATGAACTACTCAATGCGCGAAAAGAACATCATCGAAACACTTGCTGGTTTAGAGTATGATGCAGGTTGCTGGCAAGCTCGCGGCGTAATGCAGCGCGTGACTACAGCCACTGCAGACGCGAACTATGCTTTCTTCTTCCAACTTGAACTCGGTGGACTGGCTTCGATTGGCGCAAACCCATTAGCAGTAATTAAACGAAACGTTCCAGGTTATGTAAGCTCTAACTTCATTCCGGACAATCCTCAACCATCATATTACGAGTAATTATGTTGCGTAACCTTAGTAAAATTTCACTTTTTATTGCCTTAAGCTTTGGTCAATTCAGCGCAATGGCTGCAGACGTGACCAAAATGGATCGCATCGTGGCAATCGTTGATCAAACGGTGATTACGGAACAGGAACTGGAAAGCCGCATCGTCTCACTCAGCGCACAGTTAAAAAAACAAGGTACTGAGCTGCCGGAAGCAAGCATCTTAAGAAAGCAAATATTAGAGCGCTTGATTTCTGACGCATTACAGCTACAGTACGCAGCACAAACCGGCATTAAAGTAGATGACACACAACTCGACAAGACCCTTGAGCGTATTGCCGAGCAGAACAAATTGACGGTAAGAGAGTTCTACGATGCGCTTAACCAAGATGGCATCAGCGTGCGCAAGTTTAGATCAGACATTCGCAACGAAATCATCATTGCCAGACTGCGCGAGCGTGAGGTAGAAAGCCGCGTTAATGTCAGCGAATCTGAAATCGATAACTACTTAACCACACAAGCTTCAACTAATCAGAATCAAGATGAATATGAAATCTCTCACATCCTGATTCGCGTGCCAGAAGATGCCGCAACTGAAGATGTACAAAAAGCTAAAGCTAAAGTAGACGAAATCCTTGCTGCGCTGGCGGCAGGCACTAGCTTTGCAAAAGTATCTGCGAGTTTTTCCGATGCACCTAACGCCTTAGAGGGCGGCAACATCGGCTGGAAGCAAAGTGCTCAAATGCCAGCATTATTTCTTGATGCATTAAAAGCCATGCAAAAAGGTGAGGTTTCGGCAGCGCTGCGTAGCCCTAATGGCTTTCACATCCTGAAACTTACAGATAAGCGCGGCGGTAGCTCCCCGCTGATTATCGAGCAAACGCATGCACGCCATATTCTGATCAAACTGTCTGAAGTCATGTCTGAAAAAGATGCCAAAACAAAAATGGATGGCATTAAAGAGCGCTTAGATAACGGCGAGAAATTTGAAGTACTGGCACGCCAGTTCTCTGAAGATGGCACGGCATCCAACGGCGGTGATTTAGGCTGGGTAAACCCGGGCGACACAGTGCCTCAGTTTGAAAAAGCCATGAACAACCTGCAGCCGAATCAAATCAGCGAGCCGGTGCTCAGCCCTTTTGGCTGGCATGTGATACAAGTGCTTGAGCGCAAAAAACAAGATATGAGCAAGGAAGCCGCGCGCTTAAAAGCACGTCAGGAAATTCGCGCAAGAAAAGCGGATGAAGCGTATCAAGATTGGATTCGTGAACTGCGTGATCGCGCTTTCGTAGAGCTAAGGCTTGAAGACAAATTTTAATAGCGCTTAACGCTATAATCACGAAACCATTACAGTGACAAAACCATTACCTCGTATTGTTGTTACCGCAGGCGAGCCTGCTGGCATCGGCCCTGATTTATGCATCATGCTGGCGGCACAGCCACTCGACGCACAGTTAGTGGTCATTGCAGATACTGAGATGCTACAAGCGCGCGCCCAAGCGCTTAAACTCCCTCTCAGCACTGTGGCCTATGATGCAAATATTCGGCAGCCGCACCTAGGTAACGGCTCACTCACGGTGCTTAATCAGGCTATTAGCCAGCCTGTGATTGCCGGCCAGCCAAATGCAAACAATAGCGGCTATGTGCTGGAAACCTTAAAAACAGCGGCTACAGGATGCGTCAACACAGAGTTTGATGCCATGGTCACCGCACCGGTACATAAAGGCATTATCAACGATGCAGGCATTGCCTTTAGCGGCCATACCGAATTTTTAGCCGAGCTAACTCACACCGCGCAAGTGGTGATGATGTTAGTGTCAGGCCACCAAGCAAACAGCATGCGCGTTGCGTTGGCGACTACGCATTTAGCCTTAAAAGACGTACCAGACGCAATTACCAAGCAAAGCCTGGAAAACACCATTCGCATTCTGTATCATGACTTGGTCAACAAGTTTGGCATTCAGAATCCGCGTATTTTAGTGGCAGGGCTTAACCCCCACGCTGGGGAAGACGGCTACTTGGGCCGTGAAGAAATGGACGTGATTAACCCGGTGTTAGCCAAGCTGCGCACCGAAGGCATGAACCTGATTGGCGCATTGCCTGCCGACACCCTGTTTGCAAAACATCACTTAAAACACGCAGATGCCGTATTAGCGATGTACCATGACCAAGGCCTACCGGTACTCAAACATGCCAGTTTTGGTGAGGGCGTGAACGTCACCTTAGGCTTGCCCATCATACGCACCTCTGTGGACCATGGCACAGCGCTAGACCTGGCAGGCACTGGCAAAATTGAAATTGGCAGCTTATTAGCCGCCATTGAACTAGCGATTCAACTCACTAAGAGCAAACCATCCAGCAGTGTGTAACTATTCACATGCTTTCACCTATTATTGATTAACGCTATGAAACACATTGCAAAAAAACGCTTCGGCCAAAACTTTCTTACTGACCAAGGCGTAATTTCCAGCTTGGTAGATGCTATTTCACCAAAAAAAGATGATCTCATGGTAGAAATTGGCCCAGGCTTAGGCGCATTAACGCAACCGTTAATGCAGCAATTGGCCATGCTGCATGTGGTAGAAGTTGACCGCGACATCATTAGCTGGATGGAAAAGACCTATGTGCACAACAAAATTACCATCCATAATTCTGATGCGCTCAAGTTTGATTTTTCAAGCTTAGGTACCGCAATCAGAGTGGTTGGCAACTTGCCGTATAACATTTCTACGCCAATTCTGTTTCATCTGCTGGACAATGTCGCCGTTATTATTGACATGCACTTTATGCTGCAAAAAGAAGTGGTGGAACGCATGGTGGCATCACCATCCACTGCCGCTTATGGGCGCCTGAGCGTGATGCTGCAATACCGCCTGCAAATGGAATACCTATTCACCGTACCGCCAGAAGCTTTTGACCCAGCACCTAAAGTCGAGTCCGCATTTGTGCGCTGCGTACCGCATGCAACACTACCCCACCCTGCCAATGATGAAGCTTTATTTGCACAGGTAGTTACCGCCGCATTTGGCCAACGCAGAAAAACTCTGCGCAATACGCTCAAAGGTTTGCTAGATGATGAAGGGTTTAAGGCTTTAGACCTCGACTCACAATTGCGCGCCGAAAATCTGAGCGTGGCAGACTTTGTAAGAATCAGCAACTATCTGAGCCAAAAAACTTAAAGTCCTCAGCGCATGCTGTGGTGAACACCGTTTTAAGATAAAATCCACCTTCAAATTTACTATTAAGGACTTCCAACCCATGCGAATCATTCTTTTAGGCGCTCCAGGCGCTGGTAAAGGCACCCAAGCCACCTTCATCAAAGAGAAATTCAATATTCCACAAATCTCTACAGGCGATATGCTACGTGCCGCAGTAAAAGCTGGCACCCCGCTTGGCTTGGAAGCAAAATCATTTATGGATAGTGGCGGCTTGGTACCAGATGCTGTGATTATCGGCTTGGTAAGCGAACGCATTAAAGAAGCTGATTGTGCCAATGGCTTTTTATTCGATGGTTTCCCGCGCACTATTCCACAGGCAGACGCCATGAAAAATGCAGGCGTAGGTATTGATTACGTGGTTGAAATTGACGTGCCTGATGAAGCGATTGTTGAGCGCATGAGTGGCCGCCGTAGCCACCCCGCTTCTGGTCGCACCTACCATGTAAAATTCAACCCACCAAAAGTTGCAGGTAAAGATGATGTAACTGGTGAGGACCTAGTACAACGTGATGACGACAAAGAAGAAACCGTCAAAAAACGTTTAGAGGTTTACCACAGCCAAACCAAACCACTGGTTAAATACTATGTGGATTGGGCTAACAGCGGCACACAAGGTGCGCCTAAACATGTGTTTGTGAATGGTTTGGGCGAGTTGGACACAATTAAGAACAATATTTTTAAAGCACTGGTTTAACCGAAATAAACATACCTGGGATTGTAGAAACATACTCAACTATATGAACCCAAAATCCAACAATCTGTTTCATTTCACTAAAAGCAGAGAAACACTGAAACTAATCTTAAAAAATGGATTTGGCCACGATACTGTTTAGAAGATGTGGCTTGGTTAGGATACGACGCACACGATTACGTTGCCTATCCAGTGGTATGTTTCTGCGACATTCCATTATCTAGAATCACTGACCATGTCGGATTTTACGGTGAATTTGGTATAGGTCTGACAAGGCAATGGGCCGAGGCAAATAGACTCAACCCCATTCTGTATGTGGCAGGAGAAAATAATGTTTCCTCCTCATTTAGAGAGCTTAACGAGCACTCTCATAAACATACCAAAGCTGACCAAAAAGAAGCTGCGAAAGTAACAATGAGGTATTTACTTGCCCATTCGAAACCTGCTCAAGGCAAAATGGTAGTTGACGGTAAGCCTGTAGAAAAATTATTTTATCAGGAGTCTGAGTGGCGATATGTACCAAAGAATAAAAATGTTAAAGCCTATCTACTTAAATCAGAGTTTGAAAATATCGACACTCTAACTTCGGCCAATGAAAAAACACGAGAACATTGTGTAATCAAATTTGGTCCAAGAGATATACGGTATGTGTTTGTTAAGTCAGATGCTGACATCCCAGACATTGTGAATTTTATTCAAGTAGAATTAGATCAATACCCAGGCGTTGATCAAAAAATTCTAATGTCGCGGGTTGTGTCCCTAGAAAGCCTAAGTGCAGACCTGTAATCACAGCTTAACTTAACAAGTTCTGAACATTACCAAAATATGCAGTAAGCAATAGAATCAGTTAACAACGAGAGGGTAAAAGTCATGACTACCGGCACCGTTAAATTACACCGTGTTCTAACTGCCCCAGCTGAAAGAGTCTACCGTGCGCTTTTAGATGCAGACGCCATGGCGAAGTGGCTTCCGCCTCATGGTTTTACAGGCAAGGTGCATGCGATAGATGCTAAAGTCGGCGGCAGCTACCGAATGTCTTTTACTAACTTCACGACTGGCCAGACCCATGCTTTTGGCGGCAAATACCTAGAATTGGTGCCTAACACATTGATTCGCCATACAGATCAATTCGATGATCCTAACTGGCCGGGTGAAATGGTCACGACTATCACGTTAAAAGAAGTGTCCGTAGGCACTGAAATCAATATCACACAGGAAGGCATCCCCGCCATAATTCCGGTAGATGGCTGCTATTTAGGCTGGCAAGAATCGTTAGCTTTGCTGGCACAGTTGGTACAAGCTGAAATTCCCAACCAATAAGCCATCACATTAACGCTCACAAGGATATAAAAACCTGCATTTGCAGGTTTTTTGCATTCGCTTACTTGCACGTCAAAGCACATTATTCTTGCGGTAAGCCAGTATTGGGCTTGCCCGTGAACATACCAACTAAAGTTGGTTATTTACACGTCAAGTCACATTATTCGCACGCCAAAAGGTATAATTCCGAAATCTAAAAATTAACTCTTAAGCTACTCACATGCACCAGCAATATCCATTCAAAGACATCGAACAATCAGCACAGACCTACTGGGAAGCAAATCAAACCTTTGCCGCAACTGAACAATCAGACAAACCCAAATATTATTGCCTGTCGATGTTTCCATACCCAAGTGGCCGTCTGCATATGGGGCATGTACGTAACTACACCATTGGCGATGTGTTAAGCCGCTTTCATAAAATGAAGGGCTTTAACGTGATGCAACCTATGGGTTGGGATGCGTTTGGCTTGCCTGCCGAAAATGCGGCAATTAAAAATGAAACCGCACCAGCTGCTTGGACTTACAGCAATATTGAGCACATGAAAGCCCAGCTCAAACAGCTAGGCTTAGGCGTGGACTGGAACCGCGAAATTGCAACCTGCAAACCAGAGTATTACAAATGGGAGCAATGGCTATTTACCGAGCTATTCAAAAAAGGCTTAATCTATAAAAAAACCTCTACCGTGAACTGGGACCCAGTTGACGGTACGGTACTGGCCAATGAGCAAGTAATTGATGGCCGCGGCTGGCGTAGTGGCGCATTGGTAGAAAAGCGCGACATTCCACAGTACTTTATGAAAATTACGGCATATGCCGAAGAGTTACTGAATGATTTGGATAAGCTGGAAGGCTGGCCAGAACAAGTAAAAACCATGCAACGTAACTGGATAGGGAAAAGTTACGGTTGCGAGGTGGAGTTCCCTATCGTTGGCCAAGATGGCAACCTTAAGGTATATACCACCCGTCCAGACACTTTAATGGGTGCAACTTATGTAGCTGTTGCGGCAGAACATGCACTGGCAACTTTAGCGGCAGAGAATAACCCTGCCCTTGCTGAATTTATCGCCGAATGCAAACGCGGTAGCGTGGCCGAGGCAGACATTGCCACCGCCGAGAAAAAAGGCATGGCTACCGGTTTATTTGTTACCCATCCATTAAACGGCGAGCAATTGCCAGTTTGGGTAGCGAACTATGTGTTGGCAAGCTATGGCGAAGGTGCCGTGATGGCGGTACCTGCGCATGACGAGCGTGACTTTGAGTTTGCTGGTAAATACAACTTGCCAGTTAAAGCAGTGATCAAACATAGCGACATCGACACATTGCCGATGACAGAACACGGCATTTTGTTTGACTCAGCAGAATTTGATGGCTTAGATTTTGACGGTGCTAGCGCAGCTATTGCCGCCGCGTTGTCTGCTAAAAACTTAGGTAAACGCCGCACCCAATACCGCCTACGCGACTGGGGCGTTTCACGCCAACGCTATTGGGGTTGCCCAATTCCTATTGTGCACTGTGCCAGCTGCGGTGAAGTGCCAGTCCCAGTAGAGCAATTACCAGTGGTATTACCTGAAGACGTGGTGATGGATGGTGTGGGCTCTCCGATTAAAAAGGATCCGAGCTTCTACGAAACCACCTGCCCAACTTGCCACGGTAAAGCCACACGCGAAACAGATACTTTAGATACATTCTTTGAATCATCATGGTACTTTGCACGTTATGCCAGCTTTGATAGCAACAACGCAATGGCAGACGAACGCGCCAACTACTGGTTACCAGTTGACCAATATGTAGGCGGTATTGAGCATGCAATTCTGCACTTGTTATACGCGCGCTTCTTTAACAAGCTGATGCGTGATGTTGGACTGATTAAAAACGATGAGCCGTTTACCAACTTGCTCACGCAAGGCATGGTGCTGAAAGAAGGCACCAAAATGAGTAAATCCAAAGGTAACACGGTAGACCCGCAAGAGTTGATTGATACCTATGGCGCAGACACCGCACGCTTATTCATGATGTTTGCCGCACCGCCTGAGCAAAGCCTAGAGTGGGCGGACAGTGGCGTACAAGGCGCACATCGCTTTTTGCGCAGACTATGGCAAGCTACCTACGACCATGTAGCGCTTGGTGCAACTGCAGCCTATACATCGGGTGAGCTAAACGCTGAGCTTAAAACATTACGCCGCCAACTACACCTTACTATTGAAAAAGTGGCGGATGACTATGGTCGTCGCCATAGTTTCAACACTGCTATTTCATCGGTGATGGAGCTAATGAACAGCTTAGCCAAAGTGGAAGGCACTGATGGAATTTCACGCCAGGTAAGACAAGAAGTGCTGCAAAATGTTGCGTTATTACTCTCGCCTATCGTGCCGCATATTTGTCAGGCACTATGGGCTGAACTTTGCCCGACTAGCCATATCTTAAATGCGGGCTGGCCAGTTGCAGATTCATCCGCAATGGTCCAGGACAGCATCGAATATATGATACAAGTGAACGGTAAATTGCGCGGCAGCATCACCGCCGCAAAAACCGAAAGCAAAGAAGCGTTGGAAGCACTCGCCTTGGCACAACCTTGCGTACATAAGTTCATTGAAGAAAACATGAGCGTACGTAAAGTGATTGTAGTGCCAAATAAACTCATTAACGTTGTTGTGGGGTAAACCATGCAATACCTGAACTTAACATTTACACGTCAATTAAGTTGGGTGTTTTTAATTGCGCTATTACTCACTGCGTGCGGCTTTCAATTACGCGGCTCTGCCCCTTTATCTTTTACTACGTTAAATTTTCAAGGTGGTGCACTTAGTATAAAAAAAGACTTAAAACGCACGCTAGAAACCAATAACGTCAAGATTGTGGACAGTGCTGAAGACGCTGAGATGCTGCTAGAGCTGTTAAACGAGTCCACTGAAAAACGTATTCTTTCTTTAAGTGGTGCAGGTTTGGTGCGTGAGTTTGAACTGTATTATACCGTCAATTTCAGAACGCGGCCGCAGAGCGAAACATTATGGGGAAGAGTACAAACCATACAGATTCGCCGTGACTTTTCTTACAACGACAAAGCATTACTAGGTAAGGCGGAAGAAGAAGCCGGGCTTTATGCCGACATGCGTAAAGAATCGGTGCGAGCCATATTACGTAGGCTATCCGCCACCAATCAAGACAAGCAATAGCACCGCAGCATGCGCTTAAACCAAGCCCAACTAGCGTCACACTTACAGCAAGGTTTGCAGCCACTCTACGTGCTAGTAGGTAGCGAGCCCCTAGCACAGCGCGAATGCCTAGACGCGATTCGCGCGGCGGCTAACACGCAAGGGTTTGACGAGCGCACCAGCTTAATTGTTGAACGCAATTTCAACTGGCAGCAAATTCAGAGTTTTGGCCAGTCCATTTCATTGTTCTCCAGTCGCCGCTTATTAGAACTCAACATTCCCAATGGCAAGCCTGGCGTGGATGGCAGTAAAGCCTTGCAGGCGCTTGCGGCCAAGGCACTACCTGACACCACTGTCATTATCATCTTGCCCACGCTAGAGCGTGAAGCTAAGAATAGCGCGTGGTTTGCAGCCTTGGAAGCACATGCGCAAGTATTAACCATTAACGAAGTAGATGCGGCCAACCTACCCACATGGATTGCGAACCGCCTGGCGCTACATGGGCAACGCACCAGCCTGCAAACACTGGAGTTCCTCGCGCATCAGGTTGAAGGCAACCTGCTAGCAGCTAATCAAGAAGTACAGAAACTAAGCCTGCTCTATCCGCAAGGGGAGCTTTCAGACGCTGCCGTACGTGAAGCCGTACTCAACGTTTCACGTTACGATGCCTTTCAACTCGGTGAAGCGGTACTTGCTGGCGATGCTGAACGCACCGTCAGAATTCTGCAAGGCTTGCAAGATGAAGGCGAAAATGCCGTAGCCATTATGAATCCGCTCATGTGGGTGCTGCGTCCATTAGTGCGGATTAAACAAGCCGAAATGCGCGGCACCAACCTGACAACAGCTATGACTAACGCGCGTATTTATGGCGACAAACAAATACTAGTCAAGCGCGCACTATCGCGTTTAAGTTTACGTCAATTAGATGCCGCGCTGCAAAAACTGGCTGATATTGATAGGATGGCAAAAGGCGTCATGCTCGGTGATGCTTGGCTAGAAATATCCAGGCTATGTTTTGGCTTAGCAAAAGTACGTAGCCGATAGCTGAAAATTCAGCGCACACCCATCGCTGTTGATGTATTTTCAGCACTTGCTGCATGCCAAATTTATTTTTATTCCGCGCAATAAAAAGTATAATTAATCATGAACATTCAACAATACATGCAAAATATCGGTGTAGAAGCACGTAAAGCCTCGCGCTTTATGGCTAGTGCTGACACGAACCAGAAAAATATCGCGCTCAACGCAATTGCAGCTGCAATATTACGTGAAAAAGACACATTACTCGCCGCCAACAAACTAGACCTAGAAGCCGCAAAAGCCAATGGCTTAGAACCTGCGATGCTGGATAGGCTTACCATTACTGAAAAATCCATCGCCAATATGGCGGAGGGTCTAGACCAGATTGCAAGCCTCACGGACCCAATCGGTGAAATGAGCAATTTCAAATACCGCCCTAGCGGGATTCAAATTGGCCAAATGCGCGTACCACTGGGTGTTATCGGCATCATTTATGAGGCACGTCCTAATGTGACGGTTGATGCGGCTGGCCTATGTATTAAATCCGGTAATGCCGCGATTCTGCGCGGTGGCAGCGAGGCGATTCATTGTAATCAGGCCTTGGCCAAACTCGTACATGAGGGGCTTGCGGCAGCGAATTTACCAACTACGGCAGTGCAAATTGTAGAAACTACAGACCGTGCAGCAGTGGGGGAACTCATCACCATGAAGCAATACGTGGATGTTATCGTGCCACGTGGCGGCAAAGGCTTGATTGAGCGCATTTCTAATGACGCACGCATCCCTGTGATTAAGCATCTGGATGGCAACTGCCACGTGTATGTTGATGACGAAGCCGACTTTGCTAAAGCGCTACGCATTCTGGAGAACAGTAAAACACAGCGACTTGGCACCTGCAATACGACAGAGTCATTATTGATAGCACGCTCAGTAGCAGCTGATATGCTACCTAAGCTGGCAGCCATGCTCACCGCGCATGGCATTGAGATTCGTGGCTGTGCCGAAACTTGCGCACTTGTTAGCCAAGCGATTCCAGCAACGGAAGAGGATTACTACACAGAGTACCTTGCTGCGATTATTTCATGCAAAGTGGTTAGCGGCTTGGATGAAGCGATTGCTCACATTAACGAGCACTCATCACAACATACCGAAGCCATTGTGACCGAAAACTACACCAAGTCTCGCAGATTTTTACGTGAGGTTGATTCTAGTAGCGTGATGGTAAATGCATCCACACGCTTTGCTGATGGCTTTGAATACGGATTTGGTGCAGAAATCGGCATCTCAACCGACAAGCTACATGCGCGCGGCCCTGTAGGGTTAGAGGGCTTAACCTCACTTAAATACGTAGTATTAGGTGACGGGCACGTTCGCGCTTAATCTGGCACACTAGCTATTAGCCATATTCAGCAGTCACGAATAAAAAACGGGGTATTTAGCAACAGTACACATCTGTGGCTAAATACCCAACCAGCC
The DNA here is from genome assembly GCF_036401095.1 of Methylotenera sp. Classification (GTDB taxonomy): domain Bacteria; phylum Pseudomonadota; class Gammaproteobacteria; order Burkholderiales; family Methylophilaceae; genus Methylotenera. Next base: position 108,940 of record NZ_DASWWA010000008.1, on the reverse strand, counting down.
CCACTAACTGCCAGCAATCTACAATTGCTTATGGCATACCATGATTTTTCTACCTTAATGTTGATGCAATGAAAACCATAGGCATACTTGGCGGCACATTTAACCCCATACACTACGGGCATCTACGCATGGCGCAAGAGCTTGCAGACGACCTGCACATGGATACGATACGCTTCATCCCTGCTGCCAATCCGCCGCATAAAAATGCAGTCGCCATTAGCGCAGAGCATCGCGCCAGTATGGTAGGGTTGGCGATTGGCAACAACCCACACTTTATGCTGGATAAGCGTGAGCTAAACCGTAACGGAACCTCCTACACCATAGATACTTTGCTAAGCCTGCGTGCGGAGCTGGGCAACGAGACTAGCCTGACCCTCTTTATGGGCAGTGATGCTTTCACTCAATTTAATACATGGCATCGCTGGCAAGAGATTTTGCAGCATTGCCATATTGCGCTGGTGCAGCGGCCACATACCAACAAAAATCAAGCCGGCAACCCGCTACCCAAAATACTGGAAGACTTTCTGCATGCACATTACACAGAAAACGGTGAAGACCTGCAGAGCAGCGCTGCTGGTTATATCACCATGCGACAAGTCACTGCTTTAGATATTTCGTCCACCGCGATTCGCGCCGCATTTAAACAGCACGTTTCCACACGCTACCTGATGCCGGATAGCGTGATTGATTACATTAAAAGTCACCAACTTTACAAATAACGTGGCACTACGCACTATGTTCTATAATGCAGGTGACATAAATATCATCTATGATTGTTAAATTCAGATTACTAGATTTAAATTACTACATTTAAGACTATTACATTAAGCCAACGCACTGCAAACAAGCGCATGCTTTAATTTTTGTCCTGTACCCTACAGACGAGCCCACACGATGAAATTATATTTACCTAAGCCTTTTTACACTAGATTTAATTTAGCCTTTGTGTTGTCGCTAACGCTCATGGTCAGTGCCTGCGGCGTGAACCCTGTGACCAAAAAGCGTGAATTCCAGTTTGTATCCGAAGCGCAGGAAATCTCTATCGGCACCCAGAACTATTCACCTACCCGCCAATCACAAGGCGGAGATTATGTACTAGACCCTGAACTAACCGCATACATACAAAGTGTAGGCAATAAATTAGCCGCCGTTTCTGACCGCAAGCTCCCCTATGAATTTAACCTGCTCAATGACTCTGTTCCCAACGCCTGGGCCATGCCAGGCGGAAAAATCGCATTTAACCGCGGCCTGCTCTATGAGCTTAACAGCGAGGCAGAGTTAGCCGCTGTTATGGGCCATGAACTGGTACATGCAGCTGCACGCCATGGCGCACAAGGCATGGAGCGCGGTATTTTTCTGCAAGGCGCAATGATTGCCGTAGGTATCGGCGCCCAAAATACAGACTATGCAAACCTGATTGTGGGCGGTGCACAGGCTGGTGCGCAGCTGGTGAATAGCAAGTATGGCCGCGACGCAGAAAGCGAGTCGGACTTATACGGCATGCAATACATGAAAAGAGCAGGTTACGACCCAGCTGCCGCCGTCACGCTACAGGAAACTTTTGTGAGACTAAGTGCAGACAGAAAGAGCAGCTTTATTGATGGCCTGTTTGCCAGCCATCCACCGTCAGAAGCGCGTGTAGATGCCAATAAAGCAACGCTGGCACAGATTGGGGCTGGGGGCGATTGGGGCAAAGAGATTTATAAGCAAAAAACTGCCAAATTAAGGGCCACCCAAAGTGCCTACAAAGCCTACGATGATGCTGTGAAAGCCCTCAGCGAGAAAAATATCGACAAAGCCAAAACCTTGGTTAATCAAGCCATTGCAGGGGAGCCGCGTGAAGCACGCTTTCAAGAGCTGTTAGGCGACATTGCACTGACCGAGAAAAAGCCGCAAGATGCATTAAAACTGTACGCAAAAGCCATTAAAATGCAGCCAGATTACTTTAAACCGCACATTCAAAGTGGTATTGCATTATTCAATATGGGTAAAAAGGCGGAAGCCGAGCCATATTTAAAACGTGCTAATGAGCTACTGCCAACAGCACCTGGTCATGCGCTCTTGGGTCAAATTGCAGAAGACCGTGGCCAGACCGACGTTGCTTTGCAGCACTATCAAGTAGCGGCAAGCTCTAACTCAGATATCGGCAAAGACGCTATCGCCAGAGCGGTGCGCATAGACCTACCACGCAACCCGGCCAAGTATATTAAATCTGGCATACAGCACGATAATTACGGCAATTTGTTTGCAGTAGTGCAAAATGACACAGCAGTATCGCTGCGCAGTGTACAAGTCCGCGTCATCAAATATAACGCCGCTGGCCGCGCTATCGCACAAAGCCAGCCTCTATTGATAAGTGGCGGTGTGGCCCCGGGCAAACGCAGCCAAGTGGCAGTGGGTGAGCATGTTGCAACGCCTCAAGAGGCTAATCTGTACAAGGTAGTAGTAGAAACTGCGGAAATCGCGCAGTAAGGGTGTAGTCAGAGCCTACCTTAAGCCGCAATCACATGCGGCTAGTGGCTGACATGGTCGCGTGGCTAACTAAAGCTAAAGCTGGCTTCCTGCTGCCAACCAACCACTCCCAAACATGGCGCGGCAATGCGCTGCTGCAAAGTAACAAGATTTTCTGCAAACACCGGCATCTCTGAGTCAACTTGGTTGGCGACCCAACCGGTCAGGGTAAGCCCGCGCGCCTGAATAGCTTCAACCGTGAGCAAGGCATGATTAATGCAGCCCAAACGCATGCCTACGACCAAAATAATCGGAATATTTAACATCACGGCCAAATCGGCAATGGTGTGCTGAGCATTCAATGGCACTAAAAAGCCACCCGCGCCCTCCACCACCACGATGTCAGCCAATGTGGCTAAGTGCTGATATGCCTGCATAATCTGCGTGCAGTCTATATCCTGCCCAGTTTGCTCAGCTGCGATATGCGGCGCAATCGCTGGCGCAAAGCGGTAAGGGTTAATCAAGTCTAGCGGCGCACTCACGTTACTCGCTGCCCTTAGTGCAAGCACATCGTCATTTAGCAGCTCGCCATCTGGCGTTAGATTACAGCCGGATGCAATCGGCTTCATGCCGACTGCTTGGTAGCCTGCACGCACAAAATGCTTAACCAAAGCACTGGCAATATAGGTTTTACCTACGTTGGTATCGGTGCCGGTAATGAAATAAGAGGACTGCATGCTTTAGCTAATAGTGTTCAACAACGATAGGTTATTTTCTGGGTGAAAAATGGATAGGCGCTGCACCATCTGGCAATACGGTTTTGTCTTTGGCGCGCCACGCGTGGCCGTAAACCACTTCAAAGGTTGCAGGCAATTTTCCGTCTTGTCTAAATTGCTCGTAAGCGGACTCTAGCTTGCTGAAGAAACCTCTGCCGAGCAAGCCTCTGGCGCGGCCATCTGTAGCATTGTGCGCGCCTATACTTTTCAGGTCACGCATCACACTCTTCACATCATCATAAGTCAGCGTAAATCGCTCCACATCCAACACCGGCGCACTAAAGCCTGCGCGCACCAAGGCATCGCCAATATCATGCATATCAATAAAACGGCTAATACTAGTGTAGCCACTGGCACTATTAGTGGCCACCCTAAGCTCGCGCAAAGTATCTGGTCCAAATGTGCTAAACGTGAGCAGGCCCTCTGGCTGCAATACGCGGTGAAACTCCTGCAAGGCCGCATCTAAATCATTGCACCACTGTATGGCGAGGTTAGACCACACCATGCCTACACTAGCATTTGCAAGCGGCAAAGCCTCGATATCGGCACAAACCAAGTTTTGCCTCACCAAGCCAACCAAAGACTTCAGCACATGTACCAAACCAACGTTCGGGTAGGTTTTACGTGTCTTTTGCAACATAGGGTAAGCAAAATCCAGTGATACAACTTGTGCTGCACTATATTTCTTTTGTAGTGCATGGCTACCCAAGCCCGTACCGCAGCCTGCGTCCAATATGGTTTGCGGGCTTAACTTAACTAAATTCAGGCGGTTTAGCATTTCTTCGCGCACTTGCTTTTGCAAGATAGCGGCGGCATCGTAAGTGTCTGCTGCGCGACCAAAAGAGGCACGTGCACGCGCTTTATCTATGCGATAAATATCGTCTGTCATTGTGGTTACTGCACTTGAGGTTCTAAAAATTGAACAATGGCATCAATAAACTGTTCCTGATGCGATAAAAATGGGGCATGTGACGCGCCCGCCATCACCCGCAGATAAGCAACGGGCAGTGTTTTCATCATCCAATGCGCTGCCTGCACCGGCGCCAAGGTATCGCGGTCACCATGTACTAGCAATGTGGGTTTTCTTAAATGTTCGATTTCCGCACGCAAATCGGTTTCTAACAAGATATTCAGCGCGCGATATAAAGTTTGCGAGGTTGGTGCTGGGCGCTCGGCGAATTTATTACGCAGCAATTTAACTGTACTTCTGGCATCATCAGCGCCCATGCACTGCAAGGTTAAAAACTGCGTCATGGTCTTGTGATAATCTTCATTCACGCTGTCAGCAAAGTTGCCAAATATTTCAGGCTCAATGCCAATATCCCAGGTGGATTTATACTCCACGCTTTCCTGATCAAAGCTCTTATTTACAAAACAAGGTGTTGCCCCAACTAATACCAATCGACGTACCAAATCAGGATAATCCAAAGCGATACGCATAGCGACTTGTGCGCCTAAAGACCAGCCCACCACATCAGCATGAGCAGGCAGCACTTCTGCTACCTTTTCTGCAATTGCAGGTAAATGAAACGGCTCTATCGGACGACTTAAGCCCATGCCTGGCAAATCGATAATATGTAGCGTAAACAGCTTGCTTAGCTTTTTGACAAGCGGCTGCCAGACCGCGCCATTCATCCCCCATCCGTGAAGCAGCACTAGGTTAGGGCCAGTCCCGATGATTTCAACGTGGAGATGATTAGCGATCATGCACTCAGCTCTCTTTCTGCCTGATGAATAGCAGCAATCAGTTTTTTCATATCATCCAGCGTATGCGCTGCTGATAATGATATGCGTAGCCTTGCCGTACCGACAGGCACGGTTGGTGGGCGTATCGCCGGCACCAAAATACCGCAGGTTTGCAAATACTCACTTAACGCCAGCGCCTCCAAGTTATCACCTACGACTAAGGGCTGGATGGTAGTGTCAGAATCAAGTAAGTGCCATTTATTGAGCCCGAGATTCGCTTTCAGATACTGGATTAATTGTTGCAGATTCGCGCGCAGGTGGTCACCCTGCTCAATCAGCTTAACCGATGCAGAAAGCGTGGCAGATAAAGCTGGCGGCGCAGGCGTAGAGTACACATAGCTTTTTGCCTTTTGAATCAAGTAATCAATCACCACTTGCTCACCAGCCACAAAAGCACCCGCCACTCCAGCCGCCTTACCTAAAGTTGCCATCATGATAATGCGCGGTGATTTAATCTTAAAGTGGCTCAGCGAACCTTTGCCATGCTCACCCAACACACCAAAGCCATGCGCGTCATCCAAGTACAGATAAGCATCATACTTTTCACACAGCGCCAGATACTCAGGGATAGGCGCAATATCACCATCCATGCTGAACACTGCATCCGCAGCAATCAATTTATGCTTGGCCGTACTTGCCTGCAATAGTTTTTCTAGTGCGGCTACATCATTATGTGGGTAGCGCTGAAACTCCGCGTGCGAGAAATAACCGCCATCGTTCAAGCAGGCATGATTTAATTTATCCGCAAATATCGCATCACCGCGGCCGGTCAGTGCGCCTAGCACCCCAATATTTGCCATATAGCCGGTAGAAAACAGCAGCGCGGCTGGTAACTCAACGAATGCTGCAAGCTGCTTTTCTAAGTCATCATGGTAACGGTGGTGCCCGGTGATTAAACCGGAAGCCCCACTACCTACACCAGAATCTCCCGCCGCCTTTTGCATCGTGACAATCAGCTCAGGATGATTGGCCAGCCCTAAGTAATCGTTGCTGCAAAAAGATAAATACGGCTGCTGGTTCGCCACAATATGCTCAGCTTGCGGCGAATCCAACAAACGACGCTGGCGTAATAAGCCATCAGCTTTACGCTGGTCAAGTTCACGTTGTAAAGAAGCTAACATGCGTAATTAAATCTTGTTAATGCCAAGCTTGGCAAATAACTGTTTATCTGTTTCCGCCTCCGGGTTATCGGTAGTCAGTAATTTTTCACCATAGAAAATACTGTTAGCACCTGCGAGGAAGCATAAAGCTTGAATACCTTCATGCATACTTTGACGGCCAGCCGATAAGCGCACAAAACTGTTTGGCATGGTAATACGTGCCGCGGCAATGGTACGTACAAACTCCAATGGGTCTAGCTCATCCGTACCGTGTAACGGTGTGCCTTCTACTTGAGTTAATAGGTTAATCGGCACGCTTTCTGGCGGGCGCTCCATATTAGCTAATTGTGCCAACAAGCCCGCACGTTGATTACGTGATTCACCCATGCCGATAATGCCACCGCTACATACATTGATATCTACACTGCGCACGCGGTCTAGTGTTTCCAAACGGTCTTGGTAAGTACGTGTAGTAATCACTTCGCCATAGAACTCTGGTGCAGTGTCTAAATTGTGGTTGTAATAATCTAAACCCGCATCTTTCAACTGCTCGGCCTGGCCTTCTTTTAACATGCCCAAAGTTGCGCAAGTTTCTAAGCCCATGGCTTTAACTTCTGCAATCATTTTAAGCACAGGCTCTAAATCGCGCTGTTTTGGGCCGCGCCATGCAGCACCCATACAGAAACGACTCGCACCGTTATCTTTTGCTTCTTGCGCAGCAGCCAGCACGTCATCCAAAGCCATTAATGGCTCACTTTCCACATCGGTATGGTAGCGTGCAGCCTGTGGGCAGTAACCGCAATCTTCAGAGCAGCCGCCAGTTTTAATCGAGAGTAAAGTGCTCACTTGCACCGCGTTCGGGTCAAAGTTTTCGCGATGCACATTTTGCGCACGATGCATCAAATCACTGAATGGCAATTCAAACAGCTCAACAATCTCTGCAACGCTCCAGCGGTTCACTGTATTTTCCTCGTGCGTACCGCATGATTTATTTAAGCCCGCTTTTAGGCTATCGGTATTAATAATTGCCTCATTAGATGCGGTTGCGCAGGGAGTTGTTGTCTCTGAATCTGGTGATAGTCCAAGCATGGTTTGTTCCTTGTATATTCACAAAATCGGTGATGATGTGAAATTGAGATAGAATTTGAGTGCGATTATACATTGTCAATAAATCTGACTGCAAATTTTGAACAATAGATTAAAATTTAAGCAAGCAATCCATATGCAGCAGACTTGCATACTCTGCGCCAGTCACTACGGCGGCGATTTCGGCCTATGCGCGCCGTGCATGGCAGATTTACCTTGGCACCGTGCAGCACAATGCCCTCAGTGTGCACTTCTCAGCAACGGTGGTTTATGCGGCGCCTGCCTAAGCAACCAGCCTCATTTTGACGCCACCACAGCCGCCTTTACTTACGACTACCCGTTAGATGGCTTATTACAGCACTACAAATACAATGCCAGCTTAAATTTAGCGCGGACTTTCGCTGCGCTCTGGTTAGATTATCAGCACATACAAAACACAAAAAAGCACACGACTGACCTGATTATCCCCATGCCTATGCATGAAAAACGCTTAAGCGAACGTGGCTTTAACCAGGCACTGGAAATCGCCAAGCGTTTAAGTAACGCATTCACTATTCCGCTAGATTACACTGCCTGCCAGCGCGTTAAATACACGCCGCCACAAGCCAGCCTAAAACTTAAAGACCGCATCAAAAATATACGCGGGGCATTTCACTGCCAACGCCCCTTGCATAATTTGAACATTGCCGTGATCGACGATGTGATGACGACTGGCGCCAGTTTAGATGAACTCGCCAAAACATTAAAACAGGCAGGTGCAGCACGTGTAGAATGCTGGGTGATAGCAAGAACCCTACCCAAGTAGACTCCGTCATCATGGATGCGATCCTACACGATATGCTTGGCAGCTTGCACATTTAGAGAGATTAACAAACTTATGTTCCACATTGTTTTATTTGAACCTGAGATTCCTCCAAACACAGGCAATATCATCCGCTTATGCGCCAACACTGGCGCGCAGTTACACCTAGTCAAGCCGCTAGGCTTTAGTCTGGAAGATAAGCAACTTAAACGCGCTGGCTTGGACTATCACGAGTACGCAAACTTAAAAGTGCATGAAAATTGGGAAGACTGCAAAGCAGCATTGGCAGGACACCGCTTGTTTGCAATCACCACTAAAGGCAGCACCACACATAGCCATATTAAGTTTAAAGCAGGTGACGCATTTGTGTTTGGCCCAGAAACTCGCGGCCTATCAGAAGAAGTACGCAATGAGTTTACGCCTGAGCATCGGGTGCGCTTACCGATGCTGCCAAACAGCCGCAGCCTGAATTTATCAAACTCTGCGGCAATATTGCTTTATGAAGCGTGGAGGCAAATCGGATTTGAAGGTGGAAGTTGAGCGAGCAAACTTAATAACTAGACGAAAACTACGCTATCAACATTGCAAATGCTGCACAGCTAAATATGGAACGACTACAGATTGTGCGCCTTATGCACAATCTGGCAGCAGCCCCTTACACACCCTCAGGTCTTTGATCGCGCCCTAGAAGATCCATCACGGCATCTTGCGCACTTTTACCATGCGACAACGCCTGATTAACTTCATAAGTGATTGGCATATCAACACCCAGTGTTTCAGCGCGGCGCATTACCTCGCGCGCTGTATTCACACCCTCTGCCACGTGCCCCAGGCCTTGCAAAATATCAGTCAGGCTTTTGCCACTGGCAAGTTGCAAGCCTACTTCGCGGTTTCTAGAGTATTGCCCAGTACAGGTCAATATCAAATCACCCGCACCTGCCAGCCCCATAAAAGTTTCCACTTTGGCACCCAGTGCCAAGCCAAACCGTGTCATTTCTGCCAAACCGCGCGTAATCATGGCGGCACGTGCATTATTGCCAAAGCCCATACCATCTGAGATACCAGCGGCAATTGCCATTACATTTTTCACCGCGCCACCAACTGAAACACCAACTACATCGGTAGTATGGTACACGCGCAGATTTGCACCATGAATCAACAGCGCAGCTTCGTTAGCAAATGCCTCATCATTGGCAGCCAGCGTTACCGCGGTTGGCAAGCCACGCACCAACTCCGCAGCAAAGCTAGGCCCAGAGAGTGCACCCCATTTTTGGGCGTTGCCCAGCTCCTCTAACGCGACCTCATACGGCAGTTTAGCCGTTTGCGGCTCCAAGCCTTTGTGTGCCCAAATAATCGGCAACGTACAGCCTAATTGCTTAATATCTTTGAGAATATTTCTAAAGCCGGCAGTAGGCACTACAGATAAAATCAAATCAGCGCCATCTAGCGCAGTTTGCAAGTTATCTTCAACCTGCAACTGGTCATTAAATCTGAAGTCGCCCAAATACAAAGGGTTGGCACGTGCTTTACGCATACCGGACACATGACCAGCATTACGTGCCCACAGAGCAACCTGATGACGCTGACTGATGTTCATCGCCAGCGCAGTTCCCCACGCCCCGGCACCCAATACTGCTATTTTTGCCATTAATCAAAACCCCAAGTAGATGACACTAAAACATACCCCATAACGCCGTCTCTATGCTTTACTTTTAACCAGCCGTTATTCGCTTTAACATCCATCAGTTCTAACACTACATCTTTTTCTAACGTTGCCACCAAGTCGGCAGTAGCCTCAGGCCGCACTCTCATTTCTGTCAGGCTTTTAGTCACCATCACCGAGCGCTTGGTCGACAACTGCTTAGCTTCAACCCAATTCATGCTGCCCTGTGCATCGCGCACCTTTAGCCAATCGCCAAGGTTCACTACCACCTCTACCGGGTAGAACTGGCTTAGCAGCAACACTTTTTTGGATGAATTTGAAGGCGCATCGTACAAGATGGCTTTAGGCACGGAAACCGACCTAAAATCCAATGCGGATGCCGTGATCGGCACCCACATCAGCATGAAAATTAAAGCAACTTTCGGAAATTGAAGCATTACACTTATTGCACAGAACCTGCTTGCTCAGCTTCTTGTTGCTTTTGTTGTGCAAACAAAGCTTCAAAGTTGATTGGATTCAACAATACAGGTTGGAAACCAGCACGTACGATTAAATCAGACACGCTCTCACGTAGGTATGGGAACAGAATGTTAGGGCAAGTAATGCCAACAATCATTTCCATGCTTTCTGCTGGTACGTTACGCACTTGGAAAATACCAGCTTGTGTTACTTCAACTAAGAACACGGTCTTTTCTGCAATTTTAGAGGTCACAGTTACTTTGATTGCAACTTCAAACACGCTTTCTTCAATTTGCTGCGCTAAGTTGCTTAACTCAATGCTTACTTGTGGCTGGGTACGGTCAGTAAAAATTTGTGGTGCATGAGGAATTTCTAATGAAACGTCTTTCACGTAAATTTTTTCAATGCTGAAGCCTGGTTGTTGCGCTTGTTCTTGTGCTACGTTGTTGTCTTCTTGTGCCATAATTTTCTACTTAAAATATTAATTAAAATTGATAAACGTGATTAAAATAATTTACAGCTGGTTAAAACTTAAGCTGGCATTCTAGCAGACTTTAAATATTGCGCCTGAGGCTATATAAATTTTGCGCTCGGCTATAAATGCACAGCAAAACCACACTGCCGCTAAAGTAGCAGCTATGCCGCCAACAATGGATCGAGCCCGCCTGCTAGGTCTAACGCGCGCAAATCATCAAAACCGCCAATATGGCGATCATCAATATAGATTTGCGGCACAGTACGACGCCCTGTTTTCTGCATCATTTCCTCACGACGCTCAGGCTGCAGGTCGATACGTACCTTATTTATCTCAGTTACACCCTTACTTACCAACAAACGCTCAGCGTTGATGCAATAAGGGCAAACTGCAGAGGTGTACATTAGGATATTTGCCATACGATTACGCTTTCACCACTGGGAGTTTAGCCTCAAGCCACGCATTGATCCCACCTTGCAAATTGTGCACTTGCTTGAACTCAGCTTTACGCAAGATATCGCAGGCCTTTGCTGAGCGCGCGCCGCGCTGGCAATTCACTAACAGCGGTTTATCTTTGTATTTAGCCAGCTCTTTGAGGCGATCAGCCAACTTATCCAGTGGGATATGTTTCGCATCCACAATATGGCCGCTTGCAAATTCTACATCATCGCGCACATCAATTACTAAGGCATGGTTACGATTAATCAATGCCACGGCCTCAGTTGCATTTACGTTAGGCACACCACCCGCTTTTTTACCAAAATCAGGTAATAGCAACATGATGCCGGAGCCTAAAGCCAGGCCAATCAATAAGACATTATCTTTTATAAACTCCACAACTTACCTTTCAAAATTTTTTGCATTTAATCGTAAGCTTGGCTTACCGCACCTGAGCACCGACACTTACGCATTTATAATCAGATTTTACGTGCAAATGCGCTAAAATGTGCATATTGATATCACTATTTATGCAAAAGATTGAGGCGCAATATGACCCCTAATAAAAATATCACTCCAGTATGCCTGCTCATTTTGGATGGCTTCGGCTATCGTGAAGAAATCACCGATAACGCCATTGCCCAAGCAAACAAGCCTAACTTAGATGCACTTTGGAACAATTTCCCACATACCCTGATTAACGCATCAGAACACTATGTAGGTTTACCTGACGGCCAAATGGGCAACTCGGAAGTGGGTCATCTTAATATTGGTGCCGGACGTGTGGTATTTCAAGACTTTGAGCGTATTAATAACAGCATCGCCACCGGAGAGTTCTTTCAGCACACTGAGCTTACGCAAGCACTAATTAACATCAAAAACGCTGATAAGGCTCTGCATATTTTTGGGCTACTATCAGACGGTGGCGTACATAGCCATCAAGACCATATTCATGCCATGATTAAAATGGCTGCGTTACACGGCGTAAGTAAGGTGTACATACACGCTTTTCTGGACGGCCGCGATACGCCTCCAGTCAGCGCCGCGCCATACATTGAGGCATTAGAGCAACAATGCAAAGCCATAGGCATAGGTAAAATTGCATCTATCAGCGGCCGTTTTTACGGTATGGACCGTGATAAACGCTGGCCGCGTGTTGAGGCCGCATACAAATTATTTACCGAAGGCGTTGGCGAATTTACCGCAGAAACTGCAGCCGCAGGCCTGCAGGATGCATACGCACGCGGAGAAAACGATGAGTTTGTAAAAACCACCGCTATCCACCAACCACATGAAGCAGCAGTACGCATGGAAGACGGTGATTTAGCCGTATTTATGAACTTCCGCTCTGACCGCGCACGCCAGCTCACACACGCATTACTGGCGGACGAGTTTGATGGGTTCCATCGTGGTCGCACGCCAAAACTGGCAGGCTTCTTCACGCTCACTATGTACGATAAAAAAGAAACTAAGGCGACGGTAATTTTCCCTCCACAGGAAGTCAGAAACACGCTAGGCGAATATTTATCCGCACAAGGACTGACACAACTGAGAATTGCTGAAACCGAGAAGTATCCTCACGTAACATTCTTCTTTAACGGCGGTGAAGAAACTGTATTTGCCGGTGAAGACAGAATTCTTGTGCCCTCGCCAAAGGTTGAAACTTACGACTTACAGCCAGAAATGAGCGCTTTTGAGGTCACGGAAAAACTGGAAGAAGTGATTCTGAATCGACAATACGATGCAATTATTTGCAACTATGCCAATTGCGACATGGTTGGCCACTCAGGCAACCTCAAGGCAGCAATTGCTGCAGTGGAGGCGCTGGACACCTGTATCGGCCGTGTAGTGAACGCAATGCAAAGTATAGGCGGTGAAGTACTGATTACCGCAGACCACGGTAATGCAGAGCAAATGTATGACGCAGGCAACCACCAGCCACATACACAGCACACCACCAACTTGGTACCGCTCATTTACATTGGTAGAGACGGGAAGTTAAATCAGAATGGTGCACTATCAGACCTAGCCCCTACTATCTTAAGCTTAATGGGTCTCAACCAGCCAGCTGAGATGACAGGTAAAAACTTAGTTCAGTTTAACGCTTAAACCCACGCCCTATACCATGATGCGCCAACGTATTATTCAAACAACATCAATATGGACATTGATGCTCTCGTTGCTATTTAACGCATCATGGTGTTATGCAGAGAAAAAGTCCGAACAGCCAAAACAGGCACTAAACGAACTGCAGCAGCAGCTAGAGGCGCTAAAAAAGGAGCTGGATCAGGCACAGGAAGAACACAAAGACGCCGCAGACGCACTTAAGGAAAGTGAAGTGGCCATTAGCGGCGCTGATAAAAAGCTGCATGAAATCAGCAAACAACAGGTTGATAACAAAAAAGAATTAGCCAAACTGGATGCTGAATCAAAATCTACCAACCAAGCACTGAGCCAAGAGCAAAAACTGCTAAGCGGCCAGCTTTACCAGCAATATATACACGGGCAGCAAAGCTATGTGCAGATGATTCTGCAAAGCGAACACCCTAATGAAGTTGCACGTGACCTGCATTACTTCTCCTACGTGGCAAAAGCGCGTGCAGACCTAATCAACAAGATGCAGAACAACTTGAATAAGATTAAAAGGCTTAACGAGTTAACTGCATCTAAACTTCAGGAAATCACAGACCTGAAACAAAAACAGTTGAATGAAAAGCGCATTCTAGAGGCGCAAAAGAAAGAAAAATCTAAAGTTGTGAATTCGCTTTCACAGCAGATTGCTGAGCAGCGTGGGCAGATTAAAAAATTAAGTCGCGACGAAAAGCGACTGTCTCAGCTCGTAAGCAGGCTAGCTAAAATCATTCCTAAAAACAAACCGGTCAGCAAGCCAGCATCAACCAAGCAGGCATCCCCTGCTATTAAAAATACACCTAGCAGCAATATTGCCCTTAACAATGACAACTTACCTAGCGACAATTTCGCCGGCGCTAACTTCTCTGCCCTAAAAGGCAAGTTACGCCTACCGGTACGTGGCACAGTGAGCAATCGCTTTGGATCAGCCAGACAAGACAGCGGCGTATCATGGAAGGGCTTGTTCATCAAAGCCAGCGAAGGTGCGGAAGTAAAAGCCGTTGCCACAGGCCGCGTAGTTTTTGCCGATTGGCTGCGTGGCTTTGGCAACCTGATTATTATTGACCATGGCGATGGCTACATGAGTCTGTACGGCAACAACCAATCTGTCTTAAAACAAGCAGGCGAGATGGTAAAAAGCGGCGATACGATTGCCTCAGTGGGTAACACTGGCGGCAATGAATCGAATGGGCTGTATTACGAACTAAGAAACCAAAGCCGACCTTTTGACCCAATGACATGGAGCAGCGTGAACTAGGCGGCCATAATGAAGCCGCTATATTTAAGCCACAACACTTAGCCGTTACCTGCCTTTAGGCTGCCAATACCCCAATAAAAAAGCACGCAAATTTGCGTGCTTTTTTATTTAATCAACAGCCTGATAACTCATCACTCAATAGACGCTATTGCCTTGTACTAAGTTATCTCGAATGCTGTGTTATTTCAAATACTGTTCAGCGATAGCAATTACTGTGCTTCTGAATCTGCAAAGTTTGCTACTTCACCCGCAGCCGCAGCTGCAGCTGCTTCTGTTTCAGCTGCAATTTGAGCTGGGTCTAAAGTAATACCAGGAATACGCTCTTCTGCAGATGGCTCATAGCCACCTGAAACAGGCGCTGCTGGTGCAGGTGCTGGAGCCGCAACTGGTGCAACAGCTTCTACTGGTGCAGCCTCTTCTTTTTCGCCGCAGCCTACCAACAACAAACTTGTCATACCCACAGCCAATAATGAGCGCAATAACATAGACATATATTCCCCTTGTATTTTAAATAAATTAAACAACTTAACTCATTGTTCTATATTCAATGTTTTACAGACAATCAGTTAAGTTGTTTCTTGAAGCCAACGGCTATTCTAACGGATTCAAGATTCTCTGCAACCTTAATACGCACAAGGCCAAAACCATTTCCATTAACTTGGGCACAACTACTTGCTGCGAGCTAGCGCCCACTGCTAGTTAATTACCAATCAGATGAAAAATAACGCGGCGATGACTCGCAACGTGACGATGTTCATACAGAAAAATACCTTGCCACTGCCCTAATGCAAGCTTACCTTCCAGTAAAGGGATAGATAAATGCGTTTGTGTCAGTGCAGAGCGTACATGCGCCGGCATATCGTCCGGCCCTTCTACCGTATGAATAAATAGCGGATCACCATCAGGCACTAATCGATTAAAAAACGCCTCCATATCCACCAGCACATCATGATCATAGTTTTCATTAATCAACAAACTAGCAGACGTATGCTGGATATACACTGTTAGCAATCCAGTACTTAAACCGCTAGACTCAGCCCACGCTGTCACCTGCGGTGTAATATCGTAAAGCTTGCGCCCCTTTGTGTTTACGCTAATCTGCGATGTTTTTTGCTGCATTGATGACTCCAAACTCATTCTTAATACGCAGAGTATATAACCTAGCAACAAAAACTCAATGCAAACCTACCAGCAGCCCCAAGGCGACAGGTAGCCTGCGCCCATACCAAAGCCTGGCCTGAAGCGTGAGCCATAGGCACCAAACGCATAAGGACTCATACCAAAGCGAGGGTAGCGGCAAAACGGGTCATTAAAACGCTGGCTGTTAATCACTTGCTGTTTCAGTTTATCCACTTCAATTCGCTTGGCCTGTTCGCGTTTGTTAATTTCTTCCGCTAGCTTGTTTCTTAACGCCAGTTCGCGGCTGGTATGAATATAATCCAATACTCTGCCATCCACGCCGCGCTTGCTTAAATCCACGCTTTGGCTAGGCGTTAGATCGTAAGCGGAGTCTGTGTCTTTAATTTTTTGAATAATCTGCTCGTGACCCAGCCCTTGTTTAGATAGAGCAACAATATCATCCAAGCTCAACACCGGATGCGCTTGCGGCATTATTTTCTCCAATTCTTCAGCCGAGATTCTGTCGATGGCAGGATTAGCCACACCCTGACCACTCGTTGCGCAGCCGGTAGCCAATAACAATGTAATGATTAATGCCAAATAAGCACGATTACTAACCTCTATCACAATCAACCCCTCCGTTTGAAAATCGGTGATGGCTCGACAATCGCACCATCAAACACATGATTTTTGATGGGATAACGTGCCTGCACTTTTTTAACATACTGGCGCGTTTCCGGAAAAGGCGGGATACCGTTATATTTATTCACGGCACCCTCACCTGCATTGTAGGCTGCCACAGCTAGGGCAACATCACCTTTGAAGTAAGCGAGCAGCCAACGTAAATAAGCTACGCCGCCCTTAATATTTTGGCTGGCGTTAAATGCATTTTTTACGTTGAACCGCTCCGCTGTATCAGGAATCAATTGCATCAAACCCTGCGCCTGCTTGTTAGACTGTGCAGACTGCGCAAAACCGGATTCAACCGAAATAATAGACAATACCAACTTAGCATCGACCTTATACCAAGCGGAAATCGTATCGACCAAATGCAGAATCCAGCGCTTGTTGTCAGGCAAACCAGCGACATACTGGTCTATGCCATCAGCACTAGCCACTGCTTTCTCTGGGTCAACCTCCGCGGTAACGCACGGTGGCAAATCAACTGCGCCCAGTTCTACCGTTTCCAACATGCGCTGCGACTCCGAATGCCCCTGCAACGATGCAGTTGCAAACATAGCAGCAGCCAAGTCACGGTTAGCAGGCACACCCTTGCCGGCCGCATACAGCATGCCTAGCCTGAACTGTGCCTCGGCACTGCCTAAGCGCGAGGCCTGACAATACAGCCGTGCGGCCTGCCAGTCGCTGTCCAAGCCTTTTGCATCGTGCTCTGCATTTGCAGCTTGCAGGAGCAAACCTTTAATCACCTCCGGCTCAAGATTAAAAGCATCGTGATTAAAGGCTTCTTGCTCATGCCGGCTAGGTTCCGCGTGCGACACGCCCACCACCGCAAACAACATCGTCAGTGTGGCTATGCTCAACTTTTTGATCAACGCAGTATTGATTAACCCACTCCTTTACGAAGGCACTCCATTATTACAGGCTAGGTAGTCGCTTTTGAAAACACCAGCTTCCCAGCCTTCACGTCGATTTTGACAATGTCTTTGGCAATAAAATTCCCTGCCAAAATTTCACGTGCCAACGGGTTCTCTATTTCACTCTGTATTGCGCGTTTTAAAGGTCGAGCACCGTATACAGGATCAAACCCTGCATTTGCAATTTCAGCAATCGCTGCATCCGTCAGTTCTAGCTGCATATCCATGGCTGCCAAGCGTTTTGCAAGGTATTGCAACTGAATCGCCGCAATAGATTTAATGTTCTCTTCACCTAGCGCATGGAACACCACTACTTCGTCAATCCGGTTCACAAACTCAGGCCGGAAGTGGGTTTTCACCTCTCCCATTACCGCCAGTTTCACCAATTGGTAGTCTTGGTCGCTCATGCTTTGTATCATTTGGCTGCCAAGGTTAGAAGTCATGATAATCACGGTATTTTTAAAATCCACCGTGCGCCCTTGGCCATCGGTCAAGCGACCATCATCCAACACTTGTAGCAACACATTAAATACATCTGGATGGGCTTTCTCCACCTCGTCTAGCAATATCACGCTGTAAGGTTTACGGCGCACCGCCTCGGTTAAGGTACCGCCCTCTTCATAACCCACATAACCAGGGGGCGCACCTATCATGCGCGCAACTGAGTGTTTCTCCATAAATTCGCTCATGTCGATTCGAATCAAATGGTCTTCACTGTCAAACAAGAAGTTAGCCAATGATTTACATAACTCAGTTTTACCCACTCCGGTAGGGCCTAAAAACAAGAAGCTGCCATAAGGTCGGCTCGGATCACCTAAACCAGAACGGGAACGGCGAATCGCGTCAGAAACCAAGCGCACCGCCTCATCCTGACCCACTACACGCTCATGCAATTTTGCTTCCATGGTCAGCAATTTTTCACGCTCGCCGGTCATCATTTTACTTACAGGAATACCTGTGGCGCGACTCACCACCTCGGCAATTTCATCAGCACCCACTTCAGTGCGCAGCATTTTGTGTTTGGTTAAATCTACACTCACTTCAGCAGTTGAGGCCTGCTTGAGTTGCGTTTCCAGCTGCGGCAATTTGCCATACTGCAACTCAGAAACTTTCTGCCAGTCGCCCTTACGTGTGGCTTCTTCTATTTCAAATCTTACTTTTTCAATCGCTTCTTTAATGTGAGCAGAGCCCTGCACCTGTGCTTTTTCTGCCTTCCAGATTTCTTCTAAATCAGCATACTCCTTCTCTAGCTTGCCAATTTCCTCTTCAATCAACTCAAAGCGTTTTTTACTGCCTTCGTCTTTTTCACGACGCACCGCCTCGCGCTCAATTTTGAGCTGAATCAAACGGCGCTCTAGTTTATCCATCACCTCAGGCTTGGAGTCGATTTCCATCTTAATGCGGCTTGCCGCTTCATCAATCAAATCAATTGCCTTATCAGGCAAAAAGCGGTCTGTAATATAGCGATGGCTTAATTCAGCCGCGGCAACAATGGCAGGGTCGGTAATTTCCACGCCATGATGCAGCTCATACTTTTCTTGCAAGCCGCGCAATATGGCAATAGTCGCCTCAACACTAGGCTCATCCACCAATACCTTCTGGAAACGGCGCTCCAGTGCCGCGTCTTTTTCAATATATTTGCGGTACTCATCTAAAGTGGTCGCACCCACGCAGTGCAACTCACCACGCGCCAAAGCGGGCTTCAGCATATTGCCAGCATCCATCGCACCTTCTGCTTTGCCAGCGCCCACCATGGTGTGAATTTCATCAATAAACACAATGGTTTGGCCTTCATCCTGCGCTAATTCTTTCAGCACGGATTTCAAACGTTCTTCAAACTCACCACGGTATTTTGCACCTGCGAGCAAGGCAGCCATATCCAATGACAATACTTTTTTGCCTTTTAACGACTCTGGCACTTCACCATTAACAATGCGCTGCGCCAAGCCTTCTACAATCGCAGTTTTACCCACACCAGGCTCACCAATCAGTACCGGGTTGTTTTTGGTGCGGCGCTGCAATACTTGAATAGCACGGCGAATTTCATCATCGCGGCCAATCACTGGGTCTAGCTTGCCAAGGCGCGCACGCTCAGTTAAATCTATCGTATATTTCTTCAGTGACTCACGCTGACCTTCGGCTTCTTGGCTATCTACATTTTCATTACCGCGTACAGCTTGCACCGCCGCTTCTAGTGCGGCCTTAGTTAAGCCATTTTGTTTGAGTAATTTCGCTGTTTCACCCTTATCATCAGCCAGCGCTAATAAAAACATCTCGCTGGCGATATAAGCATCGCCGCGCTTTTGCGAAAGCTTATCTGTCACATTCAGCAGATTATTTAAATCACGTGAGATGGCCACCTCGCCACTGGTATCAGCTGATTTAGGCAAATTAGCTATAGCGGCATTCAAGCCTGTTTTCAGCTGATTAAGTTGCACTCCAGCGCGCGCTAATAGCGACGCGGTGCCGCCATCTTCCTGCTGTAGCAACGCCTGTAGTAAATGTTGTGATTCAATGGCGGTATTATCAGCGCCCAAAGCCAAGCTTTGCGCATCACTAATCGCCTGTTGGAATTTAGTCGTTAATTTATCAAAGCGCACAGATTTCTCCTATTATCACTCTAAGGTTTAAATGCTTTTCTGCAGCTAACGTGGGGCTGAATATTCACTTTTCAATATATAATACAAAGTATTAATTCCTTATTTAAAAGGCAATGGGATTCACCGTCTTATTGACTACGCCATTGCATGGAGTGGATTTTTGCTTACCAATACTTTCAGTGCTGTAGACACACCATCCAACGCAGCTTGGACGATTTTAGATACCGAAGACCAATGGCAAGCGTTTAGCAAGCCGGTGCTAAATCAAGACATACAATCCACACAGCAATTAGTGCAATCGGACTTACTACTGGATGGGTTACGTTGCGCCGCTTGCTCCGGCATTATTGAACAAGGCTTGAAATCAACACCGGGCATTGTCAGTGCGCGCGTGAGCATGTCCAAAAAACGCGCGGTGGTAGTGTGGTCACCCAGCGCAACTCTGCCCTCCAAAATACTCACCGCCATTCATGATTTAGGTTACAGCGCGTTCCCCGCCACCCAACATGAAGATGATCTAGCCTCACTGCAAAAACAAAGAGCAGCGTTTTGGCGCTGGATGGTGTCTGGCTTCTGCATGATGCAGGTCATGATGTACGCCAGCCCCACCTACTTTACAACACCGGGCGAAATTTCCAGCGACATATTGCATTTACTCAACTGGGCATCGTGGTTACTGAGCTTACCGGTACTGCTATTCTCCAGCAGCGCATTCTTTAGCAACGCCTTGCGTGATTTGAAGCAACAGCAAATCAGCATGGATTTACCTGTAGCGCTAGGTATTATTATCACCTTTATCGTGAGTTCAGCCGCCACGTTTGACCCTAGCGGCTGGTGGGGCAATACCGTGTATTTTGACTCACTCACCATGTTTGTATTCTTCTTACTTTCAGCACGTCTGGTTGAAGTAAAACTGCACCGCAAAACACTGGGCGCGCTAGATAATCTCGCCAGCCGCATTCCTGAAAACACAGAACGGCAGAACCCAGACGGCACCTTTACACGGGTGCTGAATACCAAACTGAAAGTAGGCGACATTGTCCGCGTACAGATTGGTGAGGCGTTTCCGGCTGACGGAAAAATCATCAGCGGCAATACCAGTGTCGACGAATCGCTGCTCACAGGCGAATCTACCCCTATCCAGAAAAACCTGCATGATGAGGTAATTGCCGGTAGCTACAACCTGCGTCAGCCTGTATGCATCACGCTCAATACCATAGGCGAATCTACAAAATACGGTCAAATTGTTAACCTCATCAACAATGCCGCGGTTGAGAAACCGCGCCTATCAAAGCTAGCAGACCGTGTTGCCCGCCCCTTCCTGATTTTTGTGATGTTAAGCGCTGCCGGTGCTGCCGCATTACTATGGAATATAGACCACGGACGCGCTTTAATGACAGCCGCCGCCGTTCTGATTGTCACCTGCCCATGTGCGCTCTCATTAGCCACGCCAGCAGCCATGCTCGCCAGCGCTAGCGCTTTTGTGAAGCGCGGCATTTTAATTAAGCGCATTCAGGCGATTGAAAACATTGCAGACATCGATACAATAATTTTTGATAAAACCGGCACGCTGACAGAAGACCATATTCAAATTAAAGCCATCGCAACCAAAGCGGGACTAACTGAATCAGCAGCGTTAACGCTAGCCGCGGCAGTTGCACAGCACTCTATGCATCCTATTTCGCGCGCACTGGCAAATGCCCACAAAGCAAGTGGCTTATCCGCGCCACAAGCCGGGGTAAATTACGTTGAGTTAACTGATATTGAAGAAACATCAGGCGCCGGTATTAGTGCCACGATTAAAACCAGTACAGCCGATGCACTTGAACACAGCGCTGCCGGCAACGAACTAAAACTTGGCTCCGCAATTTTCTGCGGCATTACGGAAACCAACAACCATACACAACAAGTGTACTTAGCAAACAAGCAAGGCTGGCTGGCGACCTTTACTTTACAAGAAGCCATTAAACACAATGCAGCGCTTGCCATCGCCTCGTTAAAAGAAGCTAAACTCGCCATCGAACTACTGTCTGGTGACCGCTCCAACGCGGTAGAAAATACCGCAACCCAGGTAGGCATTACCCAATTTCAATCTGCCTGTAGCCCGGAGGACAAACTTTTACGCCTGCAAGCGCTCAAAGGTGAAGGCAAGAAAGTATTGATGGTGGGCGACGGCCTGAATGACGGACCTATTTTAGCAAGTGCCCATGTATCTATCGCGATGGGCAAAGGTGTGCCGCTCACATTGGCGCATGCAGATTACGTATTTTTAAATGGCGACATCAGTCAGATTCCGCACCTGATTCGCCATGCTAAACAAACCATGAAAATTATTAAGGAAAATATCGCCTGGGCGATAGTCTATAATTTAATCAGTATCCCACTCGCTTTTTTTGGCATACTATCCGCATGGCTGGCGGGTCTGGGCATGGCCGTTAGCTCACTGATTGTGGTGGCTAATGCACTGCGCCTAACTAAATTTTCATCATCAGAAACCGACACGCATAGCGATCAATCAAGGAGCTAGTCATGGACATATTATTTGTACTTATTCCACTCTCAGTCATCATGGCCCTTGTCGTCCTTGGTGGGTTATGGTGGGCAATTTACCGTGGTCAATTTGAAGATATCGAAGACGAAGGCAAACGTATTTTAGAAGATGACGACTAAAATATTTTTTGTTCGAAAGTCACAACGGTTCTATACATTCTGACTTATTAGCAACGAACTGCACACATAAACCCAGCCTCAAAGTACGTGTTTTTCCAAGTAAAAACACGCTAAAAAATCCTTTCAAAAATATTTCTATTTGTTTCAAATCTGTAACAAATTCTCTTGAGTAATTATTTTTTTTATGCTAGTTTCTGACATGCGTCAAATTGACGCATATGAAATTGTGTTAGCAAATCATCAATTTAAACGTGAAACTTGGATGATGCATGACGGTTTCTGGCTCAGATGGCAACATATTGATTGCAAAGCCCAATAACTCGCTATCCCCAACAGGATTTGTCTGGTTGTTTGTTGGTGTTTTCACCATCACCATGACAATTACCGTTGGGTTTACGTTAGCAGGTGCTTGGCTAGTGCTGCCCTTTGCCGGAATGGAAATCATCGTACTGGCATACGTGCTTATCAATGCTTACCTACATTACGGTGACTTTGAAAGCATCAAAATCGTTAATGATGATGTGGTAATAGAGAAATACAGTTATAAAAGTTTTGAGAAATTCACTTTTCAGCGCTACTGGATCAGGGTGACATTACACGACTCCCTGGACGGTACAACCGCGATTTTCATTGGCTCACACGGCAAGGAAGTCGAATTTGGCAGTCGTTACATCAACAAAGAAGAGCGAGAAGTCATCGCCAAGCAACTGAAGCAAGATTTAAAAATCGTTTAATGGTTTTTGTTTTGGGAGAAGGTATGTTGAAGCAGGCTATGAAAAAGATTGGTTTCGGTTTACTTTTGTTACTCACAGCACCGCACGTGCTTGCTGAGATTCGCTGGAACTTTCCTGAGCCAGTCACCCCGATGGCACTTGATACGTTACATGTACATAACAAATTCATGCTGATTGTTGCCGTGATTTTTGTTGTAGTACTCGCCATCATGATTTACTCACTGATCAAACACCGCAAGAGTGTTGGTCATCAAGCAGTGGTAGACAAAGCACCGTCCACCGCGACAGAAATTTTCTGGACACTGATTCCGTTTGTTATTTTGCTCGTCATCGACTTTGTCATCATGGGCATTCCGGCCTACCATAGCGTGGTGATGATGGAGGACACGAAGAACGAGTCCGACATGATGATTAAAATCACGGGCTCCCAATGGCGTTGGCAATATGAATATATAGGCAATACCGACAAAGGGAACCAAAACGGCCTAGTAGAAGCCAAAGGTATTAAGTTCACCAGCACCCTATCTACCCCTCAAGACCAAGTAAACGGCACAGTACCTCCCGTTGACGATCCTAAGAGCCCATACCTGCTAGATGTAGATAACCGACTGGTGCTACCGGTTGGCGCCAAGGTACGCATACTGATGACATCAACCGATGTACTGCACAACTGGTGGGTGCCGCAATTTGGCTCTTCACGCGTTGCCGTTCCTGGTTTTATCCGTGAAACTTGGGTGCAGGTTGATAAAGCGGGTACTTATCGCGGCCAATGTAAAGAGCTGTGCGGCAAAGGCCACGGCTACATGCCGGTAGTGGTTGATGCGCTGCCTAAAGCAGAGTACGCAGCTTGGGTAGATCTCAAGCAGAAAGAAATCAGCGCACAAGCTGCAGGCGCCGATAAAGAATGGAGTAAAGACGAGTTAATCGCTCAAGGAAAAGCCGTCTATGATAAAAACTGTGCAGTCTGTCACCAAGTATCTGGCGCTGGCTTACCGCCTGCCTTCCCGGCACTCACCGGTAGCAAAATTGCAACTTCACCAATCTTTGATGCCAGTGGCAAATACCTGCCAGACAGTCATTTAGATCGAGTACTCAATGGGATACGTGTGATGCCGGCATGGAAAGCATTATTAACTGACACTGAAATTGCTGCTGTCATCACTTATGAGCGCAACGCGCTAGGCAACAGTGTGGGTGATGTTCTTCAACCCGCGCAGGTTAAAGCCGCACGTCAATAAACACAGGTACAGGAGAGAGTTATGAGCACTACTACAGTCGCACATCATGATGAGCACACTGACCACCCGACGGGGATCATGCGCTGGCTAACCACCACCAATCATAAAGATATCGGTACCATGTACCTGACCTTCTCACTGATTATGTTTTTGGTGGGTGGCTCAATGATACTAGGCATTCGTGCCGAGTTATTTCAACCAGGCTTACAACTAATTAAGCCTGATTTCTTTAACCAGCTGATCGGCGTGCATGCACTGATTATGATTTTTGCAGCGCTCATGCCTGCAGCCACTGGCTTTGCCAACTGGATGCTGCCATTGCAAATTGGCGCGCCAGATATGGCGCTGCCACGTTTGAACAACTGGGGCTTTTGGTTGTTGCCACCGTCAGCCATTCTACTCACACTGCCATTTACCCTAGCACTATTCGGCATTGGAGATGGCGCACTGGCAACCGGCTGGACATTCTACCCACCACTCTCGATACAAGGTGGCATTGGCGTGGACTTCGCAATTTTTGCGGTGCACTTGCTAGGTATTTCTTCTGTATTAGGCTCTATCAACATTATCGTCACTTTATTTAACATGCGCGCACCAGGCATGACACTGATGAAAATGCCGATGTTTGCATGGGGCTGGTTGATTACAGCGTTCTTGTTAATTGCAACAATTCCGGTACTTGCAGGCGCTGTTACCATGCTGCTTACTGACCGTCATTTTGGTACACACTTTTTTGACGCAGCGGGTGGCGGCGACCCGATTATGTTCCAACACTTATTCTGGTTCTTTGGTCACCCAGAGGTTTATATTTTGCTGTTACCGGTATGGGGCTTCATTCCACAAATCTTACAAACGTTCTCACGTAAACCGATGTATGGCTATAAAGCACAGGTATATTCATTATGGGCGATTGGTGCGATGTCAGTAATTGTATGGGCGCACCACTTCTTTACCGCCGGCATGCCAGTACCTGCACTGCTTTACTTTATGTACAGCACTATGGCTATTTCACTACCGCTAGCAGTGTTGTTCTTCTGTTGGATTAAAACCATGTGGCGCGGCTCGATGAGCTTTGAAACGCCTATGCTATTTACGGTAGGCTGGATTATCCTATTCGGTATCGGCGGCCTAACAGGCTTAGTACTCGCTGACGTGGCAGCTGATGCGCAATATCACAACAGCTATTTTGTTGTAGCACACTTCCACTACACGCTATTTGCTGGCGGCATCATGGGCATTATGGCTGGGGTTTACTACTGGCTGCCAAAAATGACTGGGCACATGTACAACGAAAAACTGGGGCAACTACACTTCTGGCTCACTGCCATTTCGTTTAACCTTACTTTCATTCCGCAATTCTTCTTGGGCCTAGCCGGCATGCCACGCCGCATTCCAGATTATGCATTACAGTTTGCAGAATTCAATATGATTTCATCCATATCGGCTTTTGTACTCGGCTTATCCCAACTGATTTTTGTTTATAACATTATCAGCACCGTCAAAGGTGGCAAAAAAGCAACGGACCAAGTATGGGAAGGTGCAGAGGGATTGGAGTGGACCTTGTCATCGCCTCCGCCTTACCATAGCTTTACCGAGCAACCGACTATTAAATAGGATAAAGGCAGCTACTTAATTGATATGAAAAATCAAGAAACTTCCAGAAGTGATAAGAACAAAAAAGTAGCGATTGTTTTGGCTGTCATTGCGTTCATTTGGTATTTAGCATCAATGTTCACCATATGGAAATAGATGCAAAAAAAACCGACCTAAGCGCTATAGAACTTAGGTCGGCCGCTAACAAAAAGCTAGGCTACAAAATGATATGGGTAGTCGTTGCAGCACTTTTGTTTGCATTTGCGTTAGTGCCGATATATGACGTGTTATGCACGATGACAGGGCTAAACGGCAAAACCAAAAGTACAGCCAGTGAGCTAAATAACACTAAGGTAGATGAAACACGCTGGGTAACTGTGCAATTTACCACCAGCACCATGCCTGGATTGGGCTGGAACTTCTATCCTAAACAATCCAGCATTAAGGTGCATCCTGGCAAAGTTGAAACCGTACTGTTTGAGGCTAAAAACATCACCAATGAGGTAGTGGCTGGTAGAGCAGTGCCAAGCGTAACACCTGGTGTGGCCGCTGCCCACCTTAAAAAATTAGCATGTTTTTGTTTTGAAAGGCAGGCACTAAATCCGGGGGAAACAAAGCTATTGCCCTTACGTTTCTTTGTAAGCCCAGACATACCTGCAGATGTAAAAGAGATGACTTTATCGTACGCATTTTTCAGTATAGATAAATAAGCATCCAAAGTGATTAAAGAGTAAATAACAGGTAATTAAATTGAAAAAATAACGCATATATTGGTCTAGATAAAACAATAGCCATCATTTATTGATTTTATTTTAGCTACAAGTAAGTTAAATAATGTAATGGGGAGCTTATGCATGACAACACATTCAAATAATCATTACTATGTCCCACATGGCGCTTTATATCCTGTCACTTTATCAGCGGGGTTACTCACACTGGCGTCTGGTTTTATTTTTAGTGTAGCTACGGATAAAAACAAAGATCTCGCCTACCTGCAAACACCAGGAAAATGGATGATGTACATAGGCGCTGCTATCATTCTGCTAATGACCTTCAAATGGTTAAGTGCCGTTGTGGTAGAAAGCATTACAGGCCAATATAAAAAATGGGAAGATAAATCCTTTAGGATCGGCATGATCGTATTTATCTGCTCCGAGATTGCTTTTTTTGCTGCATTTTTTGGCGCGCTATTTTATATGCGCATCATTTCGGTACCCGACCTTGCAGCATTCGACCCTATCTTTACTCCTTACAAAGACTTCTTAGGTACATGGCCATCTGCTGGCCCTGGCGGTACGGTATTAGGTACAGAGTACAAACCGGGCACACTAACACCAATGGGAGCATGGGGCTTACCCGCAATCAATACCGCATTACTGCTGAGCTCAGGTGCAACCATTACTTGGGCACACTGGGGCTTGCTTAAAGACAACCGCAAACAGCTAATTTTCGGTTTATTTCTAACTGTTGCTTTGGGTACTGCCTTTCTGGTATGCCAAGCCTTCGAGTATCACGAAGCCTATACCCATATGGGGCTAACATTAGGTAGCGGCGCTTATGGTGCAACATTTTTCATGTTGACAGGCTTTCACGGCTTCCATGTAACATTGGGCACAATCATGCTGATTGTGATTTTGTTACGCTCTATGAAAGGTCATTTCTCGGCAAAAAGTCATTTTGGCTTTGAGGGTGTTGCCTGGTATTGGCACTTTGTAGATGTAGTCTGGCTAGGATTATTTATTTTTGTTTACTGGTTATAACACCAGCAAAGAATAAGCGGTGCATATGCACCGCCTATTTCGAACTAACACTGCTAAATCAGTGAGTTACTTTACGCAAACCTTTAGGTAGCAGCATGTGGAATCCAATTAAAGTAATACCCAATCAACAAAAACACAAACAAGGTAATAGAAAGACCGATACGTATGGTCAATGCTTTTACCGTACGCACCCCAGCATCTTTATCTTTGGCTAAAAAATACAATGCTGAAAACAAGCTAGCAATGATGACAACCAGCACCAACACAATAACAACTTTGAATATCATAATCATGTCCTATCAGTTTAGTTAAGTCATTATGCGATGCACATCACACAAATGCAATTTAGATTAGGAAATTACTTACTGCGCCCTTCATGGCAAGGCTTATTAATCCTGATGATTTGCTTACCAATATTTATCAAACTGGGTTTATGGCAATACCACAAAGCGCAGTTAGGTACAGAAATACAGTCTAGCTACAACCGTTCACTTGAGCAGGATGCATTAAATCTGCCAAGTAGCTTTAATAATTTAGACACATGGAAATACAAAAAAGTAAAAATAAAAGGCCACTATGAAACTGAGTACCAAATCCTGCTCGACAATCAAGTGGAGAACAGTGTCGCAGGCTTCCATGTCATCACACCATTAAAGCTGGATGGCAGCAATGATTATGTTTTGGTTAACAGGGGCTGGGTAGCAGGTAGCGCCACACATACTGACTTACCAACCATCAGTACCCCCAATCAGGCACTAGAGGTAACCGGCTTAGTCTGGCTGCCTAGCAACAAGATTTTCACACTGGAAAGTGAACCGCAAAAAAACACATGGAATGTCATCTGGCAGCATATGGATATGGAGCGTTACAGAAAAAGCGTACCTATCCACATATTACCGCTGGTAATCAAATTAGATGCCAAAAGTAATGCAGGTGGCTTTGTGCGTAACTGGCAACTGCCAACCAGCAAAATTACAACCAACATAGGTTACGCTTACCA
Source organism: Methylotenera sp. (assembly GCF_036401095.1). Classification (GTDB taxonomy): domain Bacteria; phylum Pseudomonadota; class Gammaproteobacteria; order Burkholderiales; family Methylophilaceae; genus Methylotenera. The sequence continues at coordinate 80,247 of NZ_DASWWA010000008.1, read as the reverse complement.
ATGGTTTGGGTTTGCACTGGCTAGCGTACTTATTTTTTTATTCACCAGCATTAAAAAAGCCAACAACACCAAAATATAGGCAAAGTCATATGATAAATACGGCCATGGAAAGCACTGAGTATCTCAACCAGCAACGTAGAGGCCGCTTGACACTCTTATGCATGTTGATTTTTTTTATTATCCCTATCATCGCCGTTATCGCGATGTACAAACTCGACTGGCGACCCAAGGGAGAGAGCGTGGGCGAGTTAGTGTCACCCCCCAGGGCATTACCTATCAGCCAAGCACTCATCAATAGCAATGGCACTAGAGTAAGCAACAACTTGCTCAAAGATAAATGGAGCATGGTCTATGTCACTACAGACTGTGATCTCCAATGTAAAAATAAACTGCACCAGATGCGGCAACTTCATGTCTCCTTATATAAAGAAATCCCGCGCATGCAGCGCGTATTAATCACAACTTCACCTGACGTTGCTGATATTGCACGCAACTATCCAGAGTTATTAATCATCAATCAGCCAGCTGAAGATGTCATTGCATTTAGCAAGCAATTCAACATAGCTAATGAGACCGCCATTAACACTAATAGAATTTACCTGAGCGACCCGCTGGGCCAACTCATCATGAGCTACCACGCATCTACGTCACCTGCGCTAGTTCGTAAAGACATCACGCGTTTAATGAAATACTCCTGGACAGGCTAGTCATGGGCTACAAACTATTTAAAAATCTATGCCTGTTTGGCGCCATGCTCGCACTGTGCGTTGTAGTGCTGGGCGCTTATGTCAGGCTATCTGATGCAGGGCTCGGCTGCCCAGATTGGCCAGGCTGCTATGGCACACTCACTGTGCCACAAAGTGAAACTGCAATTCAACAGGCACAGGCATTGCATCCTGATAAACCAGTTGAAGCTGCCAAGGCATGGAAAGAAATGGCGCATCGATACTTAGCGGGCTCACTAGGCTTGGTGGTGCTGGCAATTTTTGTGCTGGGATGGCGCAATAAACGTCAATTAACAGCCAGCCCAGTACTGACCACAGTACTGCTGGTTATTATCATATTGCAAGCCATGCTAGGCATGTGGACCGTCACCATGTTATTAAAACCGGTGATTGTCAGCGCACACTTACTTGGCGGGTTAACCACACTGGGCTTGCTCACCTGGCTAGCGCACCGCCATTGGGTCACGCATAACAATATACCCACCCCACCCCACTTAAAGCTTATGGTACGCGGCGCAGTATTGATATTACTACTGCAAGTACTGCTAGGCGGATGGACCAGCACCAACTATGCGGCGCTCGCTTGCACTGATTTCCCAACTTGCCATGGGCACTGGATTCCGGAAATGGATTTTAATGATGCATTTCACCTAGTACGCGAGCTTGGGCAAAGTGCTGATGGCGGTAATTTAACACTGGCATCACTGACCGCCATCCAATGGACCCACAGAATAGGCGCACTAGTCACGTTTATTTACATCGCTACACTGGTTGCACAACTGCTCAAACTACCTGCGTTTAGGAAAATCGCGTTACTGCTACTTGGCCTGCTAACAGTACAGGTCACCATCGGCATCGCTAATCTGATTCTCCACTTACCCTTGGCATTGGCCGTGCTGCATAACTTAGGCGCAGCATTACTTATTATTACCACCATCGTTCTTAACTCTAAAATCACGGAGCATCAACATGACCACGCAAAAACTTAAAAGTGAGCTACACATGCACGTTAACGTCATGGGCCAAATTAAAGCACTCGTTCCGCGATTAAAAAACTTCTTCCCGCTGTGCAAACCGCGCGTGACCTCACTCATTGTGTTTACTGCACTGATTGGTATGTTTTTAGCTACGCCTAATATGGTACCGCTACCGCTGCTCATTGCAACAACACTAGGCATTGCCTTTGCATCGGGGGCGGCCGCAGCGTTTAACTGCCTGATTGAGCACAAAATTGACGCCAATATGGCACGTACCCGTGCCCGCCCGCTACCAACTGGGCAAGTGTCATCAAGTGAAACCATGATATTTGCCACGCTACTCGGCAGCGCTGGGCTAGCTATCCTGTATTTTTATGTTAACCCACTCACCATGTGGCTAACACTAGCAACCTTTGTCGGTTATGCCGTGATTTATACCATATTCCTTAAACCGGCAACGCCAATGAATATCGTAATTGGCGGTGCATCAGGCGCGATGCCGCCCATCTTGGGCTGGGCTGCGGTCACCAACACCGTTTCACCTGAGTCACTGATTATGTTCTTAATCATTTTCGCTTGGACCCCTCCGCACTTCTGGGCACTCGCGCTATACCGCAGAGAGGAATATGCCAAAGTTGGCATGCCCATGTTGCCAGTAACGCATGGTGAGTCCTTTACCTTGTTACACATTCTGCTCTACACCGTTATTTTGGTAGCAGTATCACTCATGCCTTATGGCTTGGGCATGAGCGGTATGATTTACTTAAGTTCAGTGCTAGTGCTTGATGCTATTTTCATGGCTTACGTAATCAAACTTTACCTAAACTACTCCGATGCACTAGCTAAGCGTACATTCAGGTACTCCATTATTTATTTAACCCTATTATTTGCAGGTTTATTAATTGATCACTACTTGCCACTTTAAATTCTGAAAAAAATTTAATGTAAACAAGCATTACAGTTCGTGAATTGATTCATATAAATGCATACAAAAAGTCGCTAAATCCAATGTAAAAGCAAAGATTACGTTGTATAATTCCGCGATTAAAGCACGTGCACTATTGTTTAGAATTGAAACGGATGCTGATATGACTACGGCGCTAGGGCCCGCCACTAGTCATGAATATGATTTGGTTTTATTTAAGGATGAAAGTAATGAGCACTAATAATGTAGAAACGTTTTACGACGACTACGTCATACGCCGGTTTAGCGTAATGGCGGTAGTTTGGGGAGTTCTTGGAATGTTAATGGGGGTGATTGTTGCCTCACAACTGGCATTTCCTGAATTAAATTTAGGACTACCATGGACCAGCTTTGGACGTTTACGTCCGTTGCACACCAACTTGGTTATTTTTGCTTTTGGTGGCTGTGCACTGTTTGCTACGTCGTACTATGTAGTGCAACGTACAAGCCAAGCTAAACTAGCATTTCCGATGTTGGCTCGTTACTCATTCTGGGGTTACCAGGCCGTCATTATCGCAGCGATTATCTCTTTACCTTTGGGTTACACTCAAGCTAAAGAATATGCAGAGCTAGAGTGGCCTATCGACTTACTACTACTGGTAGTTTGGGTGATGTACGCAATTGTTTTCTTTGGCACTATCGCAAAAAGAAAAATCAAACACATTTATGTTGCAAACTGGTTCTACGGTGCATTTATCATTGTGGTAGCAATCTTGCACATCGTTAACAGTGCTGCAATCCCTGCCGAATGGATGAAATCATACTCAGCTTACGCTGGCGTACAAGATGCAATGATCCAATGGTGGTATGGTCATAACGCAGTTGGTTTCTTCTTAACAGCTGGTTTCTTGGGCATGATGTACTACTTCATTCCTAAACAAGCTGAGCGCCCAGTGTACTCATATCGCTTGTCTATCGTGCACTTCTGGGGTTTGATTTTCACTTACATGTGGGCAGGTTCACACCACTTACATTACACCGCACTGCCTGACTGGACACAATCAGTAGGCATGGTACTGTCTTTAATCCTATTAGCGCCAAGCTGGGGCGGCATGATTAACGGTATGATGACTATGTCTGGCGCATGGCACAAACTGCGCGATGACCCTATCCTACGCTTCTTGATCGTTTCATTGTCTTTCTACGGCATGAGTACGTTTGAAGGCCCAATGATGGCGATTAAAACCGTTAACTCACTTTCACACTACACAGACTGGACCGTTGGCCACGTGCACTCAGGTGCTTTAGGCTGGGTTGGTTTTGTATCTATGGGTTCACTGTACTTCTTGGTACCTCGCTTATGGGGTGTAAAACAAATGTACAGCAAGAAAGCGATTGAGTTGCACTTCTGGTTAGCAACGATCGGCGTGGTTCTTTACATTACTGCAATGTGGATCTCAGGCGTTACCGCGGGTCTGATGTGGCGCGCAATGAATGACGACGGCACATTAACTTACACATTTGTTGAGTCTGTTAAAGCAATGCACCCATTCTACGTAATTCGTATGGTTGGTGGCTTGATGTACGTGAGCGGCATGGCGATCATGTTGTGGAACGTAATTAAAACAGTTCAAATGGGGCAGCCTGCTCGCGCCAGAATCCCTTCAACAGTTGTTCATGCTTAAGAGATCGAAAATGTCAGATAAAGAACAAAAAGGCTTTAGCCACGAAAAAATTGAAACCAATAGTTTCTTATTGGTCATCTTAATTTTGGTTGTGGTTTCATTTGGTGGCTTGGTGGAAATCGTACCGCTATTCTTCCAAAAATCAACAACACAACCAGTGGAAGGCTTAAAACCTTACACAGCACTGCAATTAGCTGGGCGCGACATTTATATCCGTGAAGGCTGCTACAACTGCCACTCACAAATGATTCGCCCGTTTAAAGCTGAAACATTGCGCTATGGTCACTACTCAGTAGCTGGTGAGTTTGTTTACGACCACCCATTCCAATGGGGTAGTAAACGTACAGGTCCAGACCTACAACGTGTAGGCGGCCGTTACAGTGATGAATGGCATCGCATTCACTTGATCAACCCTCGTGATTTGGTACCTGAGTCTGTTATGCCTGCCTACCCATGGCTTGAGAAAAACCTAGTAGATGCGAAAAACTTACCTGCACACATGCGCGCTTTAAAAATCGCTGGTGTTCCATATGCTGATGCTGAAATTAAGAGCGCAGCTAACGATGTTTATGGAAAAACAGAGATGCAGGCTGTAATCGCCTACTTACAAGTGCTTGGTACAGCGCTTAAACAATAAGCAACTGAACCCATGGACACTATTGGTTTACGCAGCATTGCCACAGTCCTAGCCCTAGTTACCTTTGTAGGTATATGGGTTTGGGCTTGGTCTGGGCGGCATAAAAAAGACTTTGACGAAGCGGCAAGATTGCCGCTTGAGGGAGATGAAGAATGAGTGATTTTACAAGCGATTTCTGGCCGTATTTTATTTCGGCAATCGTGATTGGCGGTATCGTTTTCTGTTTAACGGTACTATTTATGACAAGCAAGTCACATGATCCAGCACACACAGGTGAGTCAACCGGCCACGTGTACGATGAAGACATCATTGAGATGAACAACCCAATGCCAAGATGGTGGATGTGGATGTTCATTATCACTTGTGTATTCGGTGCAACTTACCTATTCCTGTTCCCAGGCTTAGGCACTTACCAAGGTAAACTAGGCTGGACTGCACTCAAACAGTATGAGCAGGAAGTTAAAGAAACCAATGACCGTATTGCGCCAATCTACGCAAAATTCACATCGATGAAGGGTGAAGAAGTTGCGCAGGATCCAAAAGCAATGGCAATCGGCGAGCGTTTGTTCATGAACAATTGCTCACAATGCCACGGCTCTGACGCACACGGTAGCAGAGGCTTCCCTAACCTAACCGATAACGATTGGTTACATGGCGGTTCACACGAGACCATCAAGCAAACAATTACTAACGGTAGACATGGCATGATGCCTCCTATGGCTGCAGCTATAGGTAGTGCTGACGACGTTAAAAACGTAGCAAACTATGTGTTGAGCTTATCTAACAGTGAGCATGACGCTGAACGCGCTGCATTAGGTAAAGAAAAATTTGCCGCATGTGCAGCTTGTCACGGCCCTGATGGTAAAGGTAACCAAGCAATTGGTTCAGCTAATTTAACTGACAACATCTGGTTGCACGGTGCGGGTGAAGCGGCGATTATCCAACGCATTAACAATGGTATAGATAACAAAATGCCAGCACAAGGATCACGCCTGACACCTGAACAAATTCATGTATTGGCTGCTTATGTTTGGCGTTTTTCTAACGCAAAATAATTAGTCCGAGGCTAAAAACTGGCCAAGATTAATTTAATACAAACAACATCTTAACGCCCGCTATTTGCGCTTATGCTAAAATAGTGGGCGTTTTTGTTTTTATTCACCGAATTTCTAAATTAAGTCTGAATCAAAGTGTCCACTAAGCCTCGTACACCAAAGAAAACGATTCCTATCATTAACGATCCGGCACAGCCAGTCACTAGGTCGTTGTACGAACCGCATCAGAAAATTTACCCGCGTAACATCTCCGGCTTCTATAAAAACTGGCGCTGGGCGATGATCTGGATTACCCAGATTGTGTTCTACGGTGTGCCGTGGCTAGAATGGGGACAACGCCAAGCTGTGCTGCTAGATATTAGCACCCACCGTTTTTATATTTTTGGATTGGTGCTGTATCCGCAAGACCTTATTTACCTAGTCGTCATTTTAATTATTGCCGCGCTGGCCCTGTTCTTATTTACAGCGGTTGCCGGCAGACTTTGGTGCGGTTTCGCATGCCCGCAATCCGTCTATACTAAAATATTTTTATGGATTGAGCGGCAGGTGGAAGGCGACCGCGCCTCACGCTTACGTCTAGACGCAAGCAAACTTAACACTAATAAACTATCCAAAAAAACCATCAAGCATGCCTTGTGGATCAGTTTCTCGGCATGGACTGGCTTTACTTTCCTCGGCTACTTTACCCCTATCCGCGATCTTATCCATAACATTTCACAATGGAGCTTAAGCCCATGGGAAACATTCTGGATTTGTTTTTATGCATTTGCCACTTATGGTAACGCTGGCTTTCTGCGCGAACAAATCTGTAAACATATGTGCCCGTATGCACGCTTCCAAAGTGCGATGTTTGATAATGACACGCTCATCGTGACTTACGATCAAGAGCGCGGCGAGCCACGTAGCGGCCGCTCACGCAAGGTAGATGCAAAGCAAACCGGTTTAGGTGACTGTATTGACTGTAGTTTCTGCGTGCAGGTATGTCCAACCGGCATTGATATCCGCAATGGCTTACAGCAAGAGTGCATTAGCTGCGGCTTATGTGTAGATGCATGTAATAGCATTATGGACAAAATGGAGTACCCGCGTGGCTTAATTCGCTTCTCCACACAGAACGCACTCACTAATCACTGGTCACAAGAACAGGTACTGAAAAAAATTCTACGGCCTCGTGTACTCATTTATAGCGCGCTATTGCTGCTGATGAGTGCGGGGCTTGTTTACTCGCTAGTTACACGCATTTCGTTTAAGGTAGATGTGATTCGCGATCGCGGAGTGATGTCGCGTATTGCACCTGGCGGCAAAGTAGAGAACGTTTATCAACTGCAAATCACCAACGCTTCAGAGCATGTTGAAACTTATCACATTTCAGTATCAGGTATAGAAGGCTTATCTTTAGCTTCTGATTCAGAATTTACCGTGAACGCCGCAGAGTCAAGAATGGTGGCAGTAAGTTTGCAGATTGCAGATGGCTCGATTAAAAGCGGTTCACACCCAGTAGTATTTGAAATTGTTGCAGGCGATTCAAAAGAACGCTTATTTGAAAAGTCTATTTTTTATATGTCTCGTTAAAGAGGTAATCCTATGTCAACAAAACAAACGCAAAATGAAAAAGCAAAGTGGTGGAAATCTGGCTATGCGTGGCTAGTGTTCTGTGGCCCAGCTATTGTAGTGGTAGCTAGCTTAACCACCGTATATATTGCAGTAAATGGGCAAGACCCAGTATTAGCTCACGATGAAAATTCAGAGTTTCATACTAACAAACCCCTCACTACTGAAGAGAAAAATGCGCTAGAACCAGCTGTTCTTGCTCGCAACCATGCAGCCACTGGTGTAAATCTGGATAAATAGTAGCGCAATGCAAACCGCGCTTATTTACAGCTCATTACTGATGGGTATCGCAGGAGGGCCACATTGCGTTGCTATGTGTGGCGCAGCCTGTACTGCACTTACACAGTCTCCACAAACGCCTTACGCAATTTACCATTATCACATTGGTCGCTTATTTGGCTATGCCATGCTGGGGGCAATCGCCACCTTTGCGATTCAAAGTATTGCCTGGCTATCTAGCTATAGCAGCGTATTGCACCCACTATGGACATTCTTCCATGTGTTGATATTCTTCTGGGGCGTGTTGCTCATCATCTACGCACGTCAACCCATTTGGGTAGACCGTGCCGGGCGCAACATATGGGGGCATGTAAAAAAGCTTAGTACCAAGCAAGGCGGCCACTTTTACATTGGCATGTTATGGGCGCTGATGCCGTGCGGCTTGTTATATTCAGCACTGGTGATTGCATCATTTAACGGCAACCCATTAGACGGCGCATTAAGCATGTCAGCTTTTGCATTGGGGTCCAGTGTATCCCTGTTTCTAGCGCCATGGCTATGGCTAAAACTGAAGACCAACACGATTGAGCCTTACGGCATGCGTTTAGCTGGTGTGTTACTCAGCGCAGCAAGCGCTTGGGCAATCTGGATGGAGCTTACCCACAATACCAAAGTATGGTGCGCAACATAACTGAGTTGCAGCAACTCTGCGGACAAAAATAACGCTAAATAGCCAATACTTTTAAACCATCAGTAGCAGTATTCCATAACAAAAACATTTGTTTATCTTTTTGCAACAGCACGGGGTAATCAGCCACCCCGCTACTCTCACTCAGCACATGTGGCACATCCCAGCTTTTTCCAGCATCATCAGACTTCATCATCCAGATTTGATTCTTACCTAGGTCCTTTTCACGCCAAACCAACCAAACATTGTCTGCAATTGCAGCCACTGCCGGGTGCCCTGCCTGCTTCTTCATATTGCCAAACTTTTTGGCCGGTGACGACACCCATGCTTCGCCATCCATACGCGCATAATAGAGTGTGGCTTTTCCACCCGCATCATCATTACCGCCATCAAACCATGCCATATGGTAGCCCCACCAGTCGTCGCCCTCCCCGCCACTAGCCAGCGCCGCGCCGTGATGCGGGCAACCATCCACTTTCCAGCGACCAAAAGTTGCTCGCTTAGACTGGGGCGCTGTTTGATTGGCTGGGATCTCTGCCATCATATGATCACGCTCGCTCCCTTCAAACACATGACGCCACATCGCAGCTACAGTGCCATCGGGTTTATTTGTCAGAGCGATACGACAACACTCACAGCTACTGTCTGCAAGCTTTTGCTCCAATGCAAAACTTACGCCTTTATTATCAGAAACAGCGTAGTAAATCGCGGCGCCTTCATAAGGCTTATTGGCGGCTTTAGCAGCTAATAAATCTCGCTTATCTACCCAAGTAACGGTGATTTTTCCGTGATGGCTCACATTAAGTGAATCAAAGCGATGTGTAATTTCCGCTTTATCATGATGCACCACCAAAGGCTTTTCAAATGTCTTACCTTGGTCTACAGAGCGCGCAAACCATATGTACCCGGAAAAAGGTGCTTTAAGCCCTTCCGTCCAGGTGACGTATAGATTACCTTCTGGGCCAACAGCTATCTTTGGTCGCGCCTCGCCATCGGCACCGATTTTCTGTGGCTTAGCGTTAATCTTGTGTGGCTGAGTAAAGCTCTTGCCGCCGTCTGTACTTGCATCCACTACGACAAAACCATCTTGCACGCCAACCCGCCATAGACGACCGCTAGCATCAAAGGCAACACTTACAGCTAAACTACTCTTTTGCGGATGGGTATGGTCTTCATGCGCTCTTAGCGGTGTGCTTAAACAAAGCAAAAAGGTCAAAAATAATGTGGTAATTTTCATGGTTAGTAATCAAATTTCAGTTGAACGTAACCTGTCCGCTGTGGATAGGGATGAAATACATAAGCCTTGTAATTATTAAGATTATCAACGCCCACGCTGGCTGTGAGCCTATCTGCAAATTTGTAGTTGGCTTTAACATCTACAATGAAAAATTTGCTAGTACCACCAAAAGTATCTGGATTTACATCGCTATTATCCAGAGTATTGTATTGGCGACCACTATAGCGTGCTGCAACACTATACGTGAGATTATGCCCTTGGTGATAAGTGCCAATTACTTTGTATTGTTGTTTGGGAATACGTGACGGCTTATTACCTTCTGTAGAAGGGGCAAGGCTGTTTTTCAATATTTCAGCATCGCTGAAAGTTGCGTTAGCCATGATATCCAAGCCATCAATCGCTACATTCTCCCAAATAGTAGAGAGTTCAATCCCATTGGTACGCACATGGTCAATATTCTGGATGTATGAACAGTTTGTTCCAGTGCAAGTACCACTACCGAATGGAATGCTGGCGCCCGTGCCCACTGTTTGGCTGATCAATGCATCAAACTTACTTTCATGAAACAACGTTGCCCGCACCAAACCATTATTAAAACGTCTTTCAGCGGTGAACTCACCGGAAATCACTTCTTCCGGTTTAAGGTTAGGGTTGTTCTCCACCACGGTGCTGCCCTGACTCAACTGCTGATATAACTCACTGACAGTGGGAAACCGAAACGCCTGACCAAGCGCCGCTCTAAACCCCCATGCAGGTTCAGGCTCAAAGCTTAGTGATAACTTGGGTGAGAATTTATTATTCGACTGACTGGCATAATTCGCTGTACGTAATGCACCACCTAAAGTAGTTTGATTGCGCCCATCTGTCGCCTGCCAGTATTCTTGGCGACCGCCAAATGTGAGTGCCCACAATGGATTAATTTGCCATTTATCTTGCACATACAAGGCCTGGGTTTGCGTTTCACCACGTGATGATGCAAACAGACTAGTTTTGCTACCACGCATCCAATCCACTGTATTGTTAGTATCACTGCGTAGCTGGTAATTATCGATGTGGTAGCCAAAGTCTATCAAATGCTGGCGTCCGAAACCATCTACCGGACGTAAAATAGCGCGCGCATCAAATACCGTCCAACCGGTGCCGGTCAAGTCGGTAACGCAACCAGTTCGATTGGCGTAAGGGTTTCCTGTTACAGATGTTGCACAATTGGTGGGGGCACTTGATGCACTGTTTTTATCTTTCTGGTAATCATAGTCAGACAAGGTAAATTGCCAATCGAAGAAGCCTTTGGTATTAGACTTAATATCAAGCGCTTGCATGATATGTAAAGCCTCAGCCTCTGATGGCGTAAAACCAGAAACATTGTAGCGAAAGCCGCCGAAACTAACCGGTCCATTGTAGACTGCATTGCCGCCAGCATCTTTCAGGTAGCTTTTCACATCGACTTTGCTATTCATATCCCATATACCTAGGCTATAGCTAGCTTTGATTTGCGGCGTGATGTCATAAGCCAACTTAATCTTGGCATTAGTCTGCTCGCTATGATCAAAACCTGTTGCGCCGAAAATAACTCGGTCCTTATTGGTCTGGTCTTTATCTTGGTACGCACCAGTCACCACAGGTGCACCTCCAGATGCAGTAGTTGACCGCAACGCATTGGCAAACTGCATAGGCTGACTGTCATTTTGCAAGCGGTCAACAGTTAGCAAGAAACTTAGATCATTGATTTTATTACCAATAGACGCCGTTTCATGATTACCCTTAAAGGTTTTATCTGTGCCATACAACTCGAAACTCTGCATAAAAGACTGTGCACTGGCATGCACTTCAAGCTTTGTCGGCATGCGCGTATTCAAGCTAACAACACCGCCAAATGAGTTGCCAGCATACAAAGCAGAAAATGGCCCGTATAAAATACTGACGCTATCAATCTCTTCCGGACTGACAAATCCCCAGCGCGGCGGGAAACTGTAAGAGTTACCGAGCAGGTTAGATAACAGCACCCCATCGGCATAAAGCATGGTTTGCGCGCTGGATAATGTACCTGTAGTACGAGTAGCAATCGGGCCATTTCTATCGCCAATGTAACGCTCACGCACTTGGAAACTTGGCAGATATTTCAATGTCTGCATAGAGGTGGTTGCATTTACCGTATCTTGGATTTGCTCTTTAGTATAAGTCTCTACGGTGGCTGGATGGTTAGTGATGCGGCTATCAATCATTGGTGCGCGCACTTCAACCGCATCTAAATCAATTGCCTCATTATGCTCCGCAAATAATGTGCTGCTAAAGCTTGCTGCGATGATGGTCGAAATTAGCTTAATACGCATTGCATACCCCTGATTTTTATATACTAAGTTCTATAATTATTATTTTTAATATTGATGCAGGACCTATCTGTGATGGCTCTGGTTAGTGCCGCTACATCTTGATAGGTTAGTAGTATATTTTAGATATGTGCGCTACGTAATGTGACCAATTGTCGCAGGGACGTGCACATATATGCGCGACAATTTGACGCAATGCAATTTGAGTATCAGCACGTATAATAATCAGGTGATGAATACGCATTTTCCCACTTTAGAAAACCCAACACGCCGTAATTTGCAGCGCTTATTTTTGCTGCGCAGCGTCATGCTCGCGTTCATGCTGGCCGCTACAGCGGCGCTATATTACCTGCATATCCCATTACCAAAAATTCCTATCGCGCTTGCTGTTGGTGGCATGCTGTTACTTAACCTGATGACATTATTGCGCCTGCAAAAATTCAGCAACGTGACTGACCATGAACTACTATTACAGTTACTGGGCGACTTACTCGGGCTCACTGTCTTATTTTATTTCACTGGTGGCTACAGCAACCCGCTAGTGTGGATGTATCTATTACCGCTCACCATTGCCGCGGTTGCTTTAAAACGAGAGTACACTTGGCTACTGGCCGCGATTGCCGTTATTTGTTACTCCACACTGGTGTTTTATTATGTGCCGTTATCGCATCTACATATGCATTACTTGGCGGGAAAATCACTAGACATCCACTTGGTCGGAATGTGGCTGGGCTTTGTGGTGAGTGCTGGCATTATTGCTTTTTTTGTCACGCGCATTGGGCAAAGCCTACGTGATTACGATCAACTGCTTGCCGCAGTGAGAGAAAGATCACTTGAAAGTGAGCTTGCACTCTCATTAGGAACCCTCGCTGCCAGTGCCGCGCATGAGTTAGGAACACCACTCGCCACCATGGCGGTGATTAGCAAAGAGCTGGCACGAGATTTATCTAATCAGCCTGAGCCATTACAGCAATTAGTCATCATCCGTACCCAAATTGACCGCTGCAAAGAAATACTATCGTCCATCACGCGTAATGCAGGTCAAAGCCGCGCAGATGCCGGGCATGGTTTGCCGCTAAACCAGTTCTTGCAAGATGCGATTCAACGCTGGCGTGATACGCGCCCAGCAACCGAGCTAATAGTCAGCTTGAGCGATAGCGCTAGCAACCCATTAATTTTCACAGACAGAACACTAAGTCAGGCCATACAGAACTTACTAGACAACGCAGCCGACGCATCACCAGACCGGGTGCTATTTGATGCAAACTGGGATGAAAATACCTTGCAGGTGTATATTAGGGACTTTGGTAACGGCTTAAGTGATGAAGTAAAAACACAGCTTGGTAAACCCTTTTTTAGCTCAAAAAATGGTAACGGCATGGGTTTGGGGGTGTACCTCACACAAATGATTATTGCAAAATTTGGCGGCACACTCACGCTCAGCAATCATGCCGAAGGCGGAGTGCTCACTGCCATCTCCTTACCGCTACACCAATTGCGCATAGGTCATTAGGGATACGGCGATGCTTGATAGCGACACAATAAACTCAAACCATGCAGCAGACTTAAAAAGTAGCGATGAACAGCCTACCCTGCTGCTGGTTGACGATGATGAAGTATTCCTAAACGCACTGGCAATGGCAATGCGCAAACGCGGTTTTTTAGTTACGCTTGCCAGCAGTGCTGAGTCTGCCTTTGCAATTGCACAGACCGACCCACCGGAGTTTGCGGTGGTTGACCTTAAAATGTCAGGCAACTCCGGCTTAGTGTTAGTCAGGCAGTTGGCAAGCTTGCAGGCAGCCACAAAAATAGTGGTGCTCACAGGCTACGCCAGCATTGCCACAGCGGTAGAGGCAATCAAACTAGGCGCAACCCACTACTTAGCCAAACCTGTTGATGCGGATGAAATTGTTGCTGCATTTGATAAACAAGCTGGAGATTCAGAAGTTGAACTAGCGTCCTCCCCGCTACCTGTAGGCAGGTTAGAGTGGGAGCATATTCAACGGGTATTGTCAGAGAATGATGGCAACATCTCCGCCACCGCACGCAGCTTAAATATGCACAGACGTACGTTACAAAGAAAATTAGGCAAGAAACCTAGCATCAACCTCAGCATTATTTAATCGCATTCAAGACCTGCTAAGAGAACAACACTAGCATTGAGACAAGGTTAATCTTTATTCGTCGCTAAAGCGCTCTTCACGCCATGGGTCAGCTTCATTATGATAACCGCGCACTTCCCAAAACCCTAGACGGTCAAATTCATGCAGTTCAATCGCTTTCAGCCATTTGGCACCCTTCCACGCGTAACGCTTAGGTACAATCATGCGCACCGGACCACCATGCGCTGCGGTTAATGGCCCACCCAGCACGCTGTGGGCAATGATGACGTCATCATCTAATAAGGCATCTAGGGGTAAGTTGGTAGTGTAGCCATCATAGCCATGCAAAGTCACATGCTTGGCGGCTGGCAACGGTGCCGCCATTGCTAAAATCTCGCGGGCTGGCACTCCCTGCCAATCCATATCTAATTGGCTCCAGCGCGTCACACAGTGAAAATCCGAGACTTCGGTCACTTGTGGCATTGCCTGAAATTGCGACCAGTTAATATCAAGCTCATGTTCTACCAAGCCATATACACGCATGCTCCAGCTTTCAGTTGTCACTTGCGGACGAATTCCTAAATCTAAAGTTGGAAAATTCTTCACCTCGGTTTGCCCTGCCGGAATCCGCTCATTTGCATTGGTTTTACCTGGCTTTGCACCACGTTTTGCTAATGCTATTTTTCCTTCGATAAGCTTTTTCCAGTCTGGCATAGATTTGTTCCGAACTAAATGTCTACGAGTTGATTAATTTACTTTCGACTTCTTGAAACTATCCGCAAGCAACAAACCGACCCCAACGCATATTGCACTATCTGCCACATTAAAAGCCGGCCAATATAACTGATCAATATGAAAAAACAGAAAATCCACTACATAGCCTAAGGTCAGGCGATCGTACAAATTACCAATCGCACCACCTAATACTAAGGCCAAACCTAAGCTAAATAGTTTCTCATGATGATGCTTTTTAATCAGATAAGTAATCACAATGGCGGCAATTGCAGTGACTCCAGTGAAGAACCACTTTTGCCAGCCACCAGCGTTGGCTAAAAAGCTAAACGCTGCGCCTTCATTATGAAAACGTACCAAATCAAAAAAGCTAGTAATGGTTAAGTGCTCACCATACACAAAAGCATGTTGAACTAGATATTTGGTGTACAAATCCAGGGCGACCACAATTGCGCTAATAGCAAACCACTTACGCATGTGAACGAACCTCACCTTTGCCAAACAAATTGCTTACACAGCGCCCGCAAATATGTGGATGCGCAGCATCGGCCCCTACATCTGCACGGTAATGCCAGCAGCGATCGCATTTTGTATGTGCACTAGGCGCAACTTGCACCTCTAATGCGCCAGCACGCTGATGCAGCGAAGCACGTGATGTAATCAGCACAAAACGCAAGTCATCTTGTAGGCGGCTTAATGCCTCAAATGTTGTGCCATCTGCATAAATATCCAATTCAGATTGCAATGACGAGCCCACCAAACCAGCCGCGCGTTTCTCTTCTATCGCTTTATTTGCTAAGGCACGCACCTCAAGCACTGTTTGCCAAGACTGGACCTCTGCATCACTTAGCCCGTGCGCTGGCAAGGCATACCAAAGTTCTTCAAATACGGTTTTATCTGCATCCAAACCTAGCGTTTGCCAAATTTCATCCGCAGTGAAACTTAAAATTGGTGCCATCAAGCGCATCATCGTGTGGGTAATATGATGCAAAGTACTTTGCGCAACACGGCGCGCATGCGAGGCTTCACCCGTCGTGTACAAACGGTCTTTTAAGATATCTAAATAGAAACCGCCCAAGTCCTCTGAGCAGAAGCTAACAAATTTTTGCACCGCCAAATGGAATTCGTAACGGTCATAATCCGCCAATATTTCAGTTTGCAATTTGTTAGTTAAATGCAAAGCATAGCGGTCAATTTCTAACCACTCGCTCACAGGTAACAAGTCTTTAGCCGCATCAAAGTCAGCCAAGTTCGCTAACAGGAAACGTAAAGTGTTGCGGATACGTCGATAGCTTTCAGCGACACGCTTTAAAATCTCATCTGAAATGGTCAGTTCACCTGAGTAGTCGGTAGAGGCGACCCATAGACGTAAGATATCTGCGCCATAGGTATCCATCACTTTTTGTGGTGCAACCACATTACCCTTAGATTTACTCATTTTGTGGCCGCTGCCATCCACCACAAAACCATGCGTCAGCAATGCTTTATAAGGTGCATGACCATCAATTGCACAACCGGTCAATAAGCTAGACTGGAACCAGCCGCGATGCTGATCTGAGCCCTCTAAATACAAATCTGCGGGGAAGGCCAATTCAGGGCGGCGTTTAAGCACTGCAGCATGAGTACTGCCTGAGTCGAACCACACGTCTAGCGTGTCAGTCACCTTTTTATATTGCTCAGCATAGTCTGGGGCATGTTGTGCCAAGAAAGCCGCGCCATCTAAACTAAACCAAGCCTCTACACCGCTTTTTTCCGTGAGCAAGGCCGCCTGCTCTAACAGCTCGGCGGTTTGCGGATGTGGTTCGCCAGTTTCTTTATGCACAAATAATGGCATCGGTACGCCCCAGTTACGTTGGCGTGATACACACCAATCTGGGCGGTTTTTAATCATTGCTTCTAAACGTGCACGACCCCAGCTCGGGAAAAACTCAGTTTCATCCACGGCTTTGTTAGCATGCTCGCGCAATGCTTTACCGTTAATGTCATGTGCGTTCATGCCAATAAACCATTGGTGCGTTGCCAACTGCATCAGTGGCGTTTTATGGCGCCAGCAATGTGGGAAGCTATGGTTCAAACGTGCGCTTGCAAGTAAGCGACCACTCTCCTGCATGTTCGCCAAAATAACTTTGTTCGCGTCTTGTCTGCTTAGGCCACGAATAGCGGCAAACTCGACCAACTCACTGCTAAAGAACTTGCCATCACTACCGATTAAGACTCTTGGTTTTTGCTCTGGGAAGTTAGCTCGCATCACCAACCAGTCATCATTACCGTGGGCGGCTGCCGTATGCACCAAGCCGGTACCTGCCTCTGTCGTCACATGGTCACCGCAGATAACAGGCACTTGGCGTGCGTCAAACGGATGTGCTAACTGTAAGTGTTTTAATGCCAAACCTTTACAGCTTGCCAGCACTTTTGCATCCGCTTCACCATAACGCGTTAATGTCGCCGCGGCCAAAGCATTTGCCAGTATCAGCAAGCCCTTGCTGGTTTGAATCAAATCATAATCAAGCTCAGCGTGTACACTCACCGCTTGATTTGCCGGCAAGGTCCATGGTGTGGTGGTCCAAATCACCGCATACGCATCGCCTGTAACCGCAATGCCAAACGCTTTACCCAAGGCTGTATTGTCTACAACCTTAAATCCTACATCAATCGCAGGCGAGTTTACGTCTTCATATTCAACTTCTGCTTCAGCTAAGGCTGAGCCACAATCTACGCACCAATGTACAGGCTTGCTGCCTTGATACAGGTAGCCATTTTTATAAATATCACCCAAAGCACGCATGATGTCGGCTTCGGTTTGAAAGTCCATCGTCAAGTAAGGATTATCCCAATCAGCCTGTACACCTAAACGAATAAAGTCTTTCTTTTGCTTTTCTACCTGCTCAGCAGCGTACGCACGGCACAACTCGCGGAACTGCGCCGGGTCTATATTTTTACCGTGATTTTTTTCTACTACGAGCTCAATCGGCAAGCCGTGACAATCCCAGCCTGGCACGTAAGGTGCATCAAACCCTGAGAACGTTTTAGATTTTACGATGATATCTTTTAAGATTTTATTTACTGCGTGACCAATGTGAATATCACCGTTGGCATAGGGAGGGCCATCATGCAAAATGAATTTCTTGGCACCTTTGCGCGCATTGCGAATACGTGCATACAGTTTTTTATCCTGCCACGCTTTCAACCATGCAGGCTCACGCTTTGCCAAGTCGCCGCGCATAGGAAACGCGGTCTCAGGTAGATTTAACTTATACTTACTTTGCTCTTTATTATCTTCAGTCATTTAAAATCTCAACACATTTCATATTCATCATTTCTGCCCGCTTAACGTCGCATTAAGCTTACACAGAAATCCAGTTGCCGACATACCATTCTGGTATCTCAATAAGCATTACATCCCATCAACTGGTTACATTTATCACTAAGCGGGAGTAACCATCCCAAAAAAATTTCTTGCCAATTCTACATCAATTGCAATTTGCGCTTTTAATGCATCCAAACCATCAAACTTCATTTCATCACGTATTTTATGCAAAAACTCCACATGCACATGCTTGCCATACAAGTCACCATTAAAATCAAGCACATGCACTTCTAATGATAGTTTAGGCACCCCGGCAATCGTTGGGCGCACCCCTAAATTGGCCACTGCATTCAAACCGTCTAATTTTACTGCATATACCCCTTTTAATGCAGGCCGCTCATGCCGCATATGCACATTTGCAGTAGGAAAGCCAAGCTGACGCCCACGCTTTGCGCCGTGCACCACCTTACCGCTAATGCTGTAACCACGGCCTAACAGTGATGCCGCTTCTTGCAAATGCCCATCAGCCAAAGCTGAGCGCACTCTGGTGCTAGAAACCCTAACACCGGCCATGTCGACCTGCGGCAAACTCACCAAGTTAAACCCTGCCGCCACAAAATCATCTACAGAGCCAGCGCGTTTTGCGCCAAAGCGAAAATCCTCACCAACCAGTATCGCCTCAGCATGAATCGCATGGCGTAAAATATCTTGCATGAAAGCTTCAGCCGTCACCTTAGCAAAGCGCTGATTAAACTTACACACATAAACACGCCCCACCCCTGCCTGCGCAAAGTACTCCAACTTTTCGCGCATAGAACAGAGCCGCGCTGGCGCGCTTTCTGGTGTAAAGAACTCACGTGGGTGGGGCTCAAATGTCATCACCGCGGCCTCTAAATTAGAAGCTAACGCAGTTTGCTTAAGTTGCGCAAATAACGCTTGATGTCCTAAATGCATGCCATCGAAATTACCTATCGCCAATGCACATGGCGGCTGCAAGTTGGTGGGAATGTGTCTAAAAATCTGCATCTATCGGCTCACTCTACGCATATAGTCACGCAGCCTAAACCCTAACAACAAGAGCATGGCAAAATAACTCACTGCACCTAGCACCACCAAGCCACTTAAATAAACTAAACGCTGCATTAAACCCAAGCCTAACCACAAACTGACATCACCCATCGCAAAGTGCAGTACCACACCCATCACACTTAATGCCAGCAGTAACTTGGCCATAAACAGCAGCCAACCTGATTGCGGATGGAAGATATGGGCTTTACGTAAGTGGTGATATAACAAGCTGGCATTCAGACAGGCGCCCACGCCTATTGCCAACGCCAGGCCTACATGCTGCAAATTCAGCCCAAAAACAAACACTAGATTCATGACCTGTGTCATCACCAAGGTAAATACGGCAATCTTGACTGGGGTTTTGATATTTTGCCGCGCATAAAAGCCAGGCGCCAAAATTTTAACCAGAATCAACCCGAGCAAGCCCACGCTGTAGGCAATTAAGGCCTGCTGCGTCATCAGCACATCTAATGACGTAAATTTGCCATAGTTAAACAAAGTCACAACTAAAGGCGTCGCCAACACGGCCAAGGCAACCGCGGCAGGTGCAGCCAAAATAAAGGTTAAGCGCAAGCCCCAGTCCAGCAATTGCGAGTACTCGCTATCATCTTTGCCAGCATAAGCCTTAGATAAGCTAGGTAGCAATATGGTGCCTAGCGCAACGCCGAGCACCCCAGTCGGAAACTCCATCAGGCGGTCTGCGTAATAAAGCCAACTAACGCTACCTGTATTTAAGAATGAAGCAAAAATCGTATTCAGTATCAGTGATATCTGCGCCACAGACACGCCAAGTACCGCAGGGCCCATTAACTTCAGTATGCGCCAGACACCCTCATCATCAGATTTAAAATCAAGCTTAGGTAACAGGCCTATCTGCTTTAAAAATGGCACCTGAAACGCTAATTGCAAAAATCCACCGATAAACACCGCCCACGCTAACACCTTAACCGGTTCATCAAAGTAAGGCGCAAAAAATAAGATGGCAACAATCATCGCCACGTTGAGCCACACCGGTGTAAAGGCTGGCACACCAAATTTATTATAGGTGTTGAGTACCCCGCCAGCCATGGACACTAAAGATATAAAGAAAATATATGGGAAAGTAATACGCAGCAACTCTATAGTCAGCTGCATTTTCACCGCATCCCCCCTAAAACCGGGAGCGACCAAACTAACAATCCAAGGCGCGGCCAACATACCGATGATGGTAACCGCCACCAGAATCAGGCCGAGCCAAGTGGCAACCCGATTGATCAGATGATGCGTTTCATCAAAACCGCGCTGGCTTTTGTATTCAGACAAAATAGGCACAAACGCCTGGCTGAAGGCGCCTTCAGCAGAAATTCTGCGCAATAAATTAGGAATTTTAAACGCGACGATAAAGGCGTCACTCAGCATACCTGCACCAAATACACGTGCAATCAGCGTATCGCGCACGAAGCCCAAAATACGCGAAACAAAAGTCATGCTGCCGACTTTAGCCAGCGCGTTGAGTAAATTCATGCTTTATCGTTATAATGTAGGTGAAGAAAAGTATAGCATTAACAACATATTGCGTAATTTTAACACGCCAATAGTCACTAGGTATTATTTACAAACATATTTGCATTATTTTAACTTGCAATATATTTATAAAATGCTATGATTACGGGCTTCGTATTTTGAATAGCTTTTTAGGAAAAACAGATGGCAAATACCGCACAAGCAAGAAAACGTGCTCGTCAAGCAGTTAAGCAACGCGCTCACAATGCAAGCTTGCGTTCTACTTTGCGCACAGCAATTAAAAAAATCATTAAAGCTGTAGAAGCTGGCGATAAAGCTGCAGCTACTGCTGCGTACTCAGAGAATGTAAGTGTTATTGACCGCATTGCGGACAAAAACATCATTCACAAGAACAAAGCATCACGTCATAAAAGCCGCTTAAACGCTGCAATTAAAGCGATGGCATAATTAGCCTCGCAAGTGTTTGCACTTGCGTCGTTATTTAAATCAAATAAAAAAGCCGAACCGATGTTCGGCTTTTTTATTGTCCACTGGTTCTATAAGACTCTACATATTAAATACGCTTCAAACTGCCTTTGCGCGCTTGAACATATTTAACAACACGCTGATTCTTATCAAACCAAAAAATTACCGACCTTTCATAATCGGTGATGAAATGATAAGCAGCCTCTTTATGTTCGTAATAATCACTTATATTTTCTTTGATTCGATTAGCAGTTGAACCAACATCAAGATATAGGTATTTATTGTAAATATTGGGTTTAAGATAAGTTACTGTCAAAATCGTAGCTTGATCAGGGCCACTGATATTGACAATCACGCCATCATATAAGTAATTATAACCATCAGGCATAACCTCTTTTGACAGAGGCGTTCCTAGCAATCTGAGCATGTCATTGTAGTTATTAACACCAGGCTCCAAATAAGGCGGCTTAGCTAATGCCGCCCAACTGAACCCGCACAGCAGCAAAATGATTAAGGTACGAAATACTGCAAGCTTCAACATGTATCTCACTTACTTAATATTGATGAGGGGTACAGAACCACCTGTGACCTGCGGTAAACGGCCATCCCATTTCTCCAGAGCCACTCGCTGATTTTCTATCTCACGCAACTTCAGCAGATCCGGTGTTATTTCTTGTTTTTGCAAGCGCAGTGACTCGGCCTCCGCCTTGGCTGATGCGATTTTCTGTTCAGCCTCTACGCGTATCCTTTCCAGATCACGCTCAGCTTTCAGCTTCAATTGCTCAGCGGTCGTTTTGGCTTCAATGGCTTGGTTAAAGCTTTCGGAGAATCGGAAATTGACGATGCTGAACTCATCGATCTGAATGCCGTGACGCAACAGCCTGTCACGCATGAACTGGCTGATCTGATCGCGCACTTCTGGGCGCTTGCTAATCAGTTCTTCCGCTGTGTATTTAGCGGTAGTGGCTTTGGTTGCCTCTTGTACCGCAGGAATGATAATACGGTCACCCACAGAGTTCAAATCACCAATCGCTTGATAGGTTTCAGCTACGCGGTTTGGAATCAAATGATAGTTAAGTGCGATCTTGGCGTGCACTTGTTGCAAGTCACGCGAAGCTGCATCGCCGTCTCCTTCACCTTTTTGAATTTGTACATTAATTTCAGTCACTTGTTGCATGATTGGGATACGGAGGTGCAGCCCTTCCTCTAGCACTGTTGGATTAACCTTACCGAAAGTCGTAATCACGCCGCGGTTACCTGCGTTAATGACCACAAACGGATTCAGCCAAGAGATAAGGATGAGTGCTGCAATCAATATCGCGACATATTTAATTGCCCTGATTGCGCCAGATTGAGACTGAACTGAGGGGTTATTGAGTATAGCCATAATGTCTCTCTATTTTTTTAAAGTTATTAGTAAGTAAATAGTACCAAATTCTTAATAAAAATCTTAAATCAAATAAAAAGGACATAAAAAAAGACCTAGTCACATCATGACCAGGTCTTGGGTCTTGCAGACGATTAACTATGCTTACTCGCCGATTTTGAGTTCAGAGCGCACTTGCATCGCCAATTTAATTGCATCATCACGATTGGTACCCAGTACAGTGAAGTGACCCATTTTCCTACCCGCACGCGCTTCCGCTTTACCATACAGGTGCATTTTAAGCGTAGGAGCACCCAGCGCTAATTGCCAAGCTGGCTCGGTTTGCGGCGCTTCACTTGGCCAAATATCACCAAGCAGATTAACCATCACAGCTGGACTGTGCTGACGGCTGCTACCTAATGGTAAGCCTGTCATCACACGTACTTGCTGCTCAAACTGATTGGTAATACATGCATCCAAAGTGTAATGGCCTGAGTTATGCGGACGTGGCGCAATTTCATTCACCAGCAACTCACCGTCACACACAAAGAACTCAACACCCAGCACGCCAGTATATTGCAGCTTTTCAGCCACGCTGATTGCTAACTTCTGCGCCTGATGATTCACTGCATCACTGCCACGTGCCGGCACAATAGAGATATCCAAAATACCATTTAGATGGCTGTTTTCAGCAGTAGGGAAAGTTGCAACATGCCCATTTACATCACGCGCAAGCACCACAGAAACCTCGTAATCCAGCTTCAGCATTTTTTCCAGCACACACTCTTCTTGAGAGAATGCAGCAAAAGCCGCCTTAGCTTCGCTCAAATTGGCAACACGCGCCTGGCCTTTACCATCATAACCAAATCTTGCCACTTTAAGGATAGCTGGATAAATTTCACTATCATCCGCCGGTAAATCTGACTCGGCATCAATCACTGCATAAGGCGCCACCGGCAAGCCGGCTTCTTTCAGAAAATTCTTTTCACTCACTCTATGCTGCGCAATACCAACCGCCTCTGCAGATGGTCGCACCGGCACAGCCTGCGCCAATGTCCTCAAGGTTGCAGCAGGCACATTTTCAAATTCAGTGGTAATGGCTTGGCAAGTGGCTGCCATTTTAGCTAATGCATCAGCATCATCGTACTTAGCACAGATATGTACATCAGCAATTTTGCCAGCTGGGCTGTTTTGATCAGGGTCTAGCACCGTCACCTTATAACCCATTTCATGTGCGGCAATCACAAAAAAACGGCCTAATTGACCGCCACCCAACATACCCAGCATTGCTGGTGGAAGAATCATAGAAGATTGACTCATGGTTTGTCGCTTAACTCCATGTTAAATACTTTTTCTGTTTGTTTAGTACGAAACTCTGCCAATTTAGCAGACAGCGTAGCATCTTGGTTAGCAAGTATCGATACCGCAAATAAACCTGCATTGGCAGCGCCCGCATCACCTATAGCAAACGTTGCAACTGGAATACCTTTTGGCATCTGCACGATTGACAATAACGAATCCTGACCCTGCAAGTGCTTAGATGGCACTGGCACACCTAAAACCGGCAGCGTAGTTTTAGCAGCAACCATACCTGGCAGATGTGCAGCCCCGCCCGCACCGGCAATAATCACTTGAATACCTTTAGTGGCAGCCGTTTCTGCAAACTCAAACATCAAATCAGGTGTACGGTGTGCTGAAACCACTTTGGCTTCATAAGCCACACCAAAATCAGCAAGCATTTGCGCAGCATTCTTCATTACAGGCCAATCACTGTCTGACCCCATAATAATGGCTACCAACGGTTGATTATTTGCCACATGCATTCCTTTATGTAATCTAAATTAGAACTAGAGGATTTAATTAAACTAACGACTTTCCTATTGCAACCTTAGCCTTGCTTTAACAGGACCAGATTGTCACGATGAATCAATTCAGACTCATCCACATAACCTAAAATTGATTCTATCTGCTGACTAGGCTTACGCATCACCCGCGAGGTTTCACTCGCAGAGTAATTGACCAAACCACGTGCGATCTCATGACCATCAACATCTACACAGGCCACTACATCACCGCGCTCGAAATAACCCTCAACCGCAGTTACACCTATTGGCAGCAAACTTTTGCCTTCAGTCACCAGTACGCGCACAGCACCCGCATCCAGCACCAATTTACCATTAGTACGTAGGTGGTCCGCAAGCCACTGCTTACGAGCAGCAATCTTCATCTGCGCTGCTTCAAGATGGGTGCCAATTACTTCACCAGCACTCAAACGTACAAGTACGTTATGTTCACGACCAGAAGCAATCACGGTGTGCGCACCGCTACGCGCAGCACGCTTTGCTGCCAAAATCTTGGTCAACATACCGCCAGTACCTACACTGCTGCCTGCACCGCCAGCCATTTGCTCTAAAGCCAAATCACCTGCCGTTGCATGCTGCACAAATTGAGCATTGGGGTCTTTACGCGGGTCCGCAGAATACAAACCTTGCTGATCCGTTAGAATCACCAGAGTATCAGCCTCGATCAAATTAGCGACCAACGAACCTAAAGTATCGTTATCGCCAAACTTAATCTCATCAGTTACAACCGTGTCATTCTCATTAATAATCGGAATAACTTTTAAGTCCAGTAAAGTGCGCAATGTGGTGCGTGCATTTAAATAGCGCTTTCTATCAGCCAAATCATCATGCGTAAGCAATACTTGCGCAGTATGTAACTGATGCTGACTAAAACAGCGCTCATACATTTGCACCAAGCCCATTTGGCCGACCGCCGCAGCAGCTTGCAACTCATTGACAGCGACTGGACGCTTTTTCCAACCCAGCCTCTGCATGCCTTCAGCCACCGCACCGCTTGAAACCAAAATAACCTGCTTGCCTTGCTGTACCAGCGCAGCAATTTGCGCGGCCCACTCAGCGATAGCTACCTGGTCAAGACCATTGCCATTGTTAGTGACTAGGCTAGAGCCTACTTTCACTACAATGACTTTTGCATCTAGCACTAGAGAGTTAAATTCAGACGACTTCATTCCCAGCTTCTTTATCAGCAATAGCACTTACCACGGCTTCTTGTTTACTCTCAACAGCATCTTCTACATGCTGTTTACTTTCATCAATATGCTGCATGATGGCATAGGTCAGCTCTTTGCAACCAATGCCGCTAATGGCAGAAATTGCAAACACGCGCCCTTCCCAGCCATAAGCCTTCACAAAGTCTTCAACCACCTGTTTAGACTCTGGCAACATATCAATCTTATTCAGGACCAACCAGCGTGGCTTATTGTAAAGCGCCTCATCATACTTTCTGAGCTCCTCTACAATCGCCTTCGCTTCATGCACAGGATCAACTGCCTCATCAAATGGAGCGATATCAACTAGGTGTAGCAATAATGAGGTACGCTGTAAATGACGCAAGAACTGATGACCTAAACCAGCCCCCTCTGCCGCACCTTCGATAATTCCTGGAATATCCGCAATCACAAAGCTACGCTCAGCATCCACACGCACTACACCCAAGTTAGGATGCAATGTCGTAAACGGATAATCGGCAACTTTAGGTTTAGCTGCAGACACAGAGCGTATAAATGTAGACTTACCTGCGTTAGGCATGCCCAGTAAACCCACATCAGCCAACACTTTAAGCTCTAAATAAAGCTCAAACTCTTCACCAGGCTCACCTTTAGTACATTGACGCGGTGCACGATTCAAACTGGATTTAAAATGCACATTGCCCAAGCCGCCTTTGCCGCCAGTTGCCATTTGCGCACGCTGACCATGCTCGCTTAAATCCACCAGCATTTGCTCGCTAGACTTATCGGAAATTACGGTACCAACCGGCACACGCAAAATCATATCTTCGCCTTTAGCACCATAACACTCAGCACTACGCCCATTTTCACCACGCTCAGCCCTAAAGCTACGGGTATAACGGTAATCAACTAAAGTATTGATGTTACGATCTGCTTCGATAATGATAGAACCACCACGGCCGCCATCACCGCCGCTAGGGCCACCCATCGGCTCGTATTTTTCACGACGAAACGTAGCTACGCCGTTACCGCCGTCACCCGCATAGATTTTAATAGTAGCTTCGTCAATAAATTTCATAATACCCAGACTGTATAATCAGTTCATGTAATTATCGCGCAAGATTATGTTTTGTAGGAGATTTTATAAAGTGTAATGACAAGCGCATTACCATTCAATAAGAAAAACACTACCTCATAACAAACTAGCAAGAACGCACGAATTGAAAAAACATTCTGCCAGCGCGTACCAAATAAAAAAGCCCTATCAAACGACAGGGCTTCTTAAATTATCGCAAAAAACTAAGCTGGAATAATATTCACAGTTTTACGTTTTAATGCGCCTTTAATTGTAAAGCTCACTTTACCGTCTGCTTTAGCATACAAAGTATGATCTTTACCCATACCTACGTTTTCACCAGCGTGCATTCTAGTGCCACGTTGACGCACGATAATGCTACCAGCTGAAACAAATTGCTCACCGAATGCTTTAACGCCTAAACGTTGGGCTTGTGAGTCGCGACCGTTACGTGAACTACCGCCTGCTTTTTTGTGTGCCATGATTTAATCCTTAACTTAACGATAACTGCTTATTTAGCAGCGATTGCTTCAATTTTAATTTCCGTATAACTTTGGCGATGGCCTTGTGTTTTACGGTAGTGCTTACGACGGCGGAATTTAAAAATCATTACTTTGTCGCCACGGCCGTGTGAAACAACCGTTGCTTTAACAGTAGCACCTTTAATAATTGGAGAACCAATTGTTGTGTTATCACCGTCAGAAACCATAAGAATTTGATCTAGCGTAACTGTGCCGCCAACTTCAACTTCTAGTTTCTCAACTTTTAATCTTTCGCCTTGAACTACGCGATATTGTTTACCACCAGTTTTGATTACTGCATACATGATTATGCCTTTAACTCATACTTCAAAAGAATCGCGCATTATACGCAATTTATCCTGTAAAGCAAACCTTAATCTAGCAAATTCACAAAAATATTAGATTAAATTTTGTCAGGTAAACTGCCGCTGCCTAATTAGCAATGCACAGCCAAGTGTTTGGTTGCACCCCAAGCAGAAAAACAACCCCCAAGAACCACTAAATACACATAGACTAGGTTTTGCCTACGGAAACTTAGCTTAACAATGGAGCAGCCAGCTTAAAAAACCAAAAACATTATTATATAGATGAATATGGTTAAAAAACCATGTCATTCAAAATCTAGGATTTAAATAGGCTGTGATAAAATCCGATTTCATTTTACAGGTTTTATTAATGTGACTCCAAGCATCATTCAATCTTGCATAAACGACGACATGCGCATGGTGGATACCACTATCCGCCAATCACTACATTCCGAAGTGACTCTAGTTAATCAAGTAGCCGAATACATTATCAACAGCGGCGGCAAAAGATTGCGCCCCATGCTTGTACTACTGTCAGCAGGCTTGTTTGGTGAAATCCAGGCGCAGCATCACCAATTAGCTGCGGTTGTTGAGTTTA
The DNA here is from genome assembly GCF_036401095.1 of Methylotenera sp. Classification (GTDB taxonomy): domain Bacteria; phylum Pseudomonadota; class Gammaproteobacteria; order Burkholderiales; family Methylophilaceae; genus Methylotenera. The sequence continues at coordinate 52,109 of NZ_DASWWA010000008.1, read as the reverse complement.
TCCATACAGCAACCTTGCTGCATGATGATGTCGTAGATGAGTCCTCCAAGCGCAGAGGTCAAAGCACAGCTAACGCTTTATTTGGTAACGCTGCTAGCGTATTGGTTGGCGACTTTGTTTACTCACGTGCATTTCAAATGATGGTTGCCGTACAGAATATGCGCGTCATGGAAGTTCTCAGCAATGCGACTAATGTGATTGCCGAAGGCGAAGTGCTACAACTACTTAACGTAAATAACGCTGACATTTCAGATGAGGCTTATTTACAAGTAATTCATTACAAAACCGCCAAGCTTTTTGAGGCCGCCACCAGACTAGGCGCCATCATCAGCGAGGCTAGCGAAAAAGACGAAGCCGCACTCACCGCTTACGGCATGCATTTGGGCACGGCTTTTCAGTTGATAGACGATATTCTGGATTTAAGCGGCAACAGTGAAGACATCGGTAAAAACCTAGGTGATGATTTAGCCGAAGGCAAACCAACACTGCCGCTTTTATACGCAATGCGTAACAGCAACGCCGAACAAAGCCAACTTATCCGCAATGCGATTGAGCAAGGCGGCTTGGAACATTTAACCCAGGTTGTAGAAATTGTGAAAAACTCTGGGGCACTTGATCATGTAAAGAAAATTGCTGAAGCAGAATCCGCACAATGCCGCGCGGCGATTGCGCATTTTCCGGAATCAAAATTCAAGCAAGCACTGATTGAGCTTGCAGATTTTGCAGTAACAAGAAGCTTTTAGCCGCGGAGTAAACCTCTGCTAAAAGCTGATATTTAGTTCAAGACGATTTTCTCACCACTATCCGCGTGGTAGTAAGTTAGATGCGCGCAATCACTAGTGCCGGCGGTTAAAGACCCGTCAAACAAAGACTGCCCTTCAACATCAACCACAGCGTATCCGTTGTGGTACAACGTCACCTCTGCCAACTTTGGCTTTTTCACTGCAATTTCACGCATCGCGAAACTAATGCAGTTTTCCTCCTCCGCCTCAGAATAGACTTCCCAATCTCTACCCCCCGCCAATTGTGATAACCAACTTGGCAAATCAACCTCAACACGGCAAATAATAGGCTCATCCCACTCTGGGTGATGCATCTCAGCCTGAACTAGTTCAGCTGCATTCAGTTGAAGATTAGTGTCTGTCATATTGTGTCCTTAATACAAATTACCGCTCTATTATAATATCAATTACCAACTCTATATTTGTGGCACCCTGCTTAAATTTCAAGTCTGAAGCCACAAACTAAACCATGATAGCTATAATCACTCAACGCGAAGACCGTGCATTAAGTTTACAGTTAGTTAACGGCACGTTATAGTTTTATCTTGAAGCGATGCCCACAACAAGCCCGACTAAAGGATTGCCATGCCTGATGCATTAAATGAAATATCTACTATCCTTCAACAAAGCAATACCTTATTTATCGCACTCTCTACGCTAATTGGCATGATGGTCGGCAGCTTTTTAAACGTCGTTATCCACCGCTTACCCAAAATGATGGAGCAAGAGTGGCATAACAACTGCCTAGAGTTGCAAGGGAAAGAGATTCCTCCTGCAACCAAATACAACCTATGCCATCCGCGCTCTGCCTGCCCGCACTGTGGCCACCACATATCAGCTTTGGAAAATATCCCTATCATTAGCTACTTGGCACTGAAAGGGCGCTGTAAAGGATGCAAAACTCCGATCAGCATGCGCTACCCTCTGATTGAAGCACTAACCGGCACTTTAATTGGCGCGATCAGCTGGAAGTTTGGCTATTCCAGCATCACCTTGATGGCATGGATATTTGCGTTAGCGCTTATCGCACTGACTTTTATTGATTTTGACACCCAGCTTCTACCAGATGACATTACCCTGCCACTACTGTGGCTAGGTATTTTATTTAACTTAAATACTGGCTTGACGGATTTAAAGTCTGCCGTCATTGGTGCCATGGCTGGATATCTGGTGCTGTGGTCGGTTTATTGGCTATTTAAGCTGATTCGGGGCAAAGAAGGCATGGGCTATGGTGACTTCAAACTATTAGCAGCAATTGGCGCTTGGTTTGGCTGGCAGCTATTGCCTGCCGTGGTACTGCTATCCTCCACACTAGGCGCAATCATCGGCATTGCTTTAATCGTAGTCACCAATCGCGGTAAAGAAGTACCCATGCCGTTTGGCCCATTCTTAGCTATTGGTGGTATTGCTGCATTATTTTTTGGCCAATCACTGGCCACGCTTTACTTACCGTAGTTCAGCCATGTACGTCGTAGCACTCACTGGCGGAATCGGCTCGGGCAAAAGCGAAGCTTCTAGGCATTTTTCCAGCCTAGGCATTCCAGTGGTAGATACAGATGTGATTGCACATGAACTAACTGCGATTGGCAGCCCGTTACTCAAGGAAATTCAGCGCATATTTGGCGCACATTTTTTTAATGCCGATGGTACGCTTAACCGTGCCAAACTCCGTCAGCACATCCTCAGCGACGCCGATGAAAAGGCTAAGCTGGAACAATTGCTGCACCCGGCTATCTATCAACAGGCATGGAAAACCCTACAAAATAATGAACAAAACCTGCATCCAAACTATCAATTATTAGTGGTGCCACTGCTGTTTGAAAATAAGCGCTATCAATCTATTGCCAATACAACTTTAGTGATTGATTGCGATGAGTCATTACAAATCCAGCGCGCAATGAGCCGTAGCCAGCTAACGGCCGATGAGGTGAAAAAGTTAATGCTCGCACAAACATCGAGAGAAAATAGACGCAATCTTGCCGATGCAATCATAGATAACAGCAGCACCGTACAAGAGTTAACGGAAAAAATTAATGAATTCCATAAAAAACTTATTAAGACTTGCATAGTTAGCAAATAAATTTGATAATCCAGTTCAACTTTTAAATTCAATGCAACGGCCTAACCGAAAAAAAGCATTTGGCTACATGATTAAACATGCCTAGTTACGACTATCCTTTTAATGAACGCATACGCACGCTGCTGCGCGTAGAGGATTTGTTTGCCAAAGTTTTGCATAACGTTGCTGCAGAGCATGAGTTTCAACACCACTGCGCTCTGCTAACGCTGTTACAAATTTTGGATGTAGTAGACCGCGCTGAACTCAAGGTTGATTTACTGCAAGAACTTGACCGCCAGAAAACAGCTATGCGCATGTTAATTGGCAACCCTATTATTTCTGCAGAGGCGCTAGAAGCAACACTAGACGATATAAGCGTAGCTTCAGATGCGTTACGTGCAGAAACCACTAAACTCGGGCAAACCTTACGCGCCAACGAATGGTTAATGAGCATTAAACAACGCGCAGGTATCCCAGGTGGTGTATGTGAGTTTGATGTGCCGTCCTACCACTACTGGTTAGGTCTTGGTGCGGAGCGCCGAAAGCATGACTTGGAGTCATGGATCAAACCGCTGATTCCAATGCAGCAGGCTATCATTATTATCTTACGTATTTTGCGCGGTAGCGGCAGCACCAACAAACTGGTTGCAACTAATGGTGTTTACCAACAAATGCTGGGCGGCGTAAGACCAGCGCAAATGTTGAAAATCAACCTTGCGGACAACCTCAACTGCTTCCCTGAGGTAAGCGCCAACAAATACGCGATCAATATTAGATTTAATACGCTGGACTGCACACAAAAACCTCAAAAATTTGAAGAAGATGTAGACTTCACTTTAACGCTATGTAATCTTTAAGTGCAATACGCCTAAACAAGTCACATCCATCTTCAAGATATAATGCTTAAACCATAAAGCAATAGCAAAGCACCTACATATGACCCAAAACAAACGGCTGGTTGCATGCCCGACATGCAAAAAACTAGTGGAATTTTCTCCACTTAACGCCTATAGGCCATTTTGTAGCAAACGCTGTGAAATGATAGATTTGGGCGCTTGGGCCAATGAAGACTACGCAATACCGGCAGTAGCAAAAGATAATGACTTACCTGATGAATTAACACAGTAAGCACTTAATCCACGATAAATCTCACGGTGTTCAATATGATAATGACGCAGCTACACCTAATACGTAACCACATACAGCGTAACTTGCGTTATGGCTTAGCGTTAATACTTACCGCCACAGCCACACTAAGTTATGCGCAAGAGAGCATTAGCATCCACAACCCGTGGGTAAAAGCCACCTACCCAGGACAGAGTGTCAGCGCCGGATACATGACAATCACCAGTGCCAATGATGTGACTTTAGTGAAGATTGAAAGTGACGTGAGCGATAGCGTGGAAATTCACAGCATGAAAATGGAAAATAACGTGATGAAAATGCGCATGCTAACCTCACTTCCATTAACTGCGGGCAAGCCTTACAAGCTAGAACCGGCAGGTTACCACTTTATGCTGTTCGATCTGAAAAAACCGTTAGCAGATACACAAACGGTGAACTTTGAACTGACATTTAAAAACAAGCAGAATGTTGAATTCAAACAAAGTGTAAAAGCCATGGTTAAGAGCGCAGAAAATATTAGCGGCCCAGCCAACCATGACAATCACGAACACCACCATAGCCACTGATTGACAGAACACACCAACTTATAGCGCACCCCATACATCGCGCTGCATCGCTATTCCATGTGCACCATAGACTCTTGCAGCATCCAGATCTTCCCGCAGCATACCACCTAGCGCAAACACAGGTAGTGCATAACCGGCAATCATCTGATTAAATACATCCCAACCAAGCGGCGATGCATCCGGGTGGCTTAACGTAGATTTAACTGGTGACAGTGTTACATAATCTAGCGCCAGCATTTTTGCGTGCGCTAGCTCCGCGGCATTATGACAAGAAGCCCCAACCAACAAGCCGTCAGGCTTAGTCGTAAGCTGCATCAGGCGCTGTGCTGACAAATGCACGCCAGAAGCGTTAAGCTGCTGCGCACTCTCTACATCGGTATTGATAAATACTTTCGCCTCAAACGGCTTTGCCAGCGCAATCACATGCTCGGCAAACAGCATTAAATCCTGCTTGGATAAGTGCGGTTCGCGCACTTGTATCATCATCAACCCATTTTCCAGCGCAATCTTTAAGCGCTCAAAAAACTGCGCCTCACCCATTTCTTTTAAATTAGTGATGGCATAAGTAGACGCTAAGCTGAGCGCAGTGAGAATTGGACTATTGGCTGGCAACATAGGCCCCACCGTGAGCTTTTCCGGATTTTGCCAGCTTAACAATTGATCCTCTAAACCAACCGGATCACCTTGCCACTCTACCACAATAAAAAAATGTAGCTTGACGGCCTTAGCTGGTGTGATTAACTTTCCTGCTTGATCATAACGCGCCTCATATTCGTAAGTGCGCGTAATCCATGAGTGAAAGCGTGTGACAACGATGCCCAACTCTTCCAGCAACTCTCTTTTCAGGGCTTGTGCCGGCGTCTCGTTAGGCTCTACTTTACCTCCTGGAAACTCCCAATAACCTTCCCAGGGCTTTCCGACTGGGCGCTCACCCAACAATACCATGCCGTTATCGCGCTGAATAATGCCAACAGCTGCCTCTGTCACTTGCGAAACAGGCATACTTGCAGCCGAATTATCTGAGGAGAAATTAAGGGCGCTGGTGCTCATGTTTTAGGTTTTCTTGTTAGCTTGAGTTAAATGCAGCTTAATGATGATTTAAGAGCGATAGTCTGCATTAATCTTTACGTAATCATACGAGAAGTCACATGTCCAAATCGTTACTGCGGCATCACCACGGTTAAGCACCACACGCACCACGATATCTGACTCACTCATTACGGCAGAGCCTTGTTCTTCTAGGTATGAAGCAGCTCTACCGCCTTTTTCAGCCACCAACACATCACCCAAATACAACTGTAAGGCATTTACATCCAAATCATCTACGCCTGCATAACCAATCGCAGCTAAGATACGGCCTAAATTAGGGTCTGATGCGAAAAATGCGGTTTTAACTAATGGTGAATGAGCAATGGCATAAGCCACTTTGCGGCACTCTTCTTCATTTTGGCCACGCTCGACAACAATCGACATAAACTTGGTTGCACCTTCACCGTCACGCACAATCGCTTGCGCCAGCTCAACCGCCACATCGGTAAATGCATCACGCAGCGCAATGTAATCTGCGCTATTTTCGGTAACTTCAGCGTTAGCCGCTTGGTTGGTCGCCATGAAAATCAGGCTGTCATTGGTCGAAGTATCGCCATCTACCGTAATGCAGTTAAATGACTTATTCACTGCGTACTGAATCATACTTTCGAGTGCAGATTGGCTAATCGCAGCATCAGTTGCAACGTAGCCTAACATGGTGGCCATATTAGGGTGAATCATGCCTGAGCCTTTGCTCATGCCAGTAATGGTGATGGTTTTACCACCCACGTTCAGTTGACGAGATGTGCCTTTAGCCACAATATCAGTGGTCATAATTGCTTCAGCTGCATTCAGCCAGTTATCAGCCTTTAAATTAGCGATAGCTGCCGGCAAACCAGCCACTACTTTATCAACAGGCAATGGCTCTAAAATCACGCCAGTAGAAAATGGCAGCACTTGATTCGCTTGGATACCAAGCAAGCTAGCTAGCGCATCACAACTTTGCTGAGCACGTTGCAACCCATCCTCGCCCGTACCTGCATTGGCACAACCAGTGTTAACTAGCAAAGCTCGAATTCCAGCTTGTTGCGCTAAAAAGTCTTTACACAGCACCACTGGCGCAGCACAGAAACGATTTTTAGTAAAAACACCGGCCACGCGCGTGCCTTCAGCAAGCTTAATCACCAATACATCTTTACGGTTAGGTTTTCTCACATGCGCTTCTACATAGCCTAACTCAACGCCGCTAACAGGCAATAAAGATGAAGCTAGGGGTGCAGTTAATTTAACTGGCATAACAGTTCCTTACTCAATTCAAATAATATTTAAAAACAAGCTGATTAAGTTTTACGCCAGGTTGTACCTTGTGGCGTATCTTCTAAAATAATGCCAGCTTCTGCCAGCTCTTTACGGATGCGGTCTGCCTCTGCAAAGTTTTTGGCCTGTTTTGCCTCAAGGCGCTTCGTGATTAAATCATCCACGTTCAACGCTACCGTCTCACCATTTGCAGCTAACATCGCACTACTAGCGTTTGACTTAGCCTGCAAAAACTCGTCAGAGTCACGTGACAATAGGCCAAGCACACCAGCCAAATGCTTAAGCAGGCTTGCCGCTTCGGCAGACTTGGTTTTATTCACCTCATTGGCCAAATCAAACAGCACCGCCATTGCTTCCGGCGTATTAAAGTCATCATCCATGGCTAGCTTAAAACGCGCAGCGTAAGGATTCTGCCAATCAATAGTGGTATCAGTAACATCTAAACCACGCAGCGCAGTATAAAGGCGCGTGAGCGCCAATTTGGCGTCATTCAAGTGCAGATCACTGTAATTAAGCGGGCTGCGATAGTGCGCGCGCAGGATAAAAAAGCGGATGACTTCTGCATCATATTTCTCCAGCACTCTACGTATCGTAAAGAAATTGCCTAAAGATTTAGACATTTTTTCATCATCAACACGCACAAAGCCGTTATGCATCCAGTAATTCACCATCTGACATGGCTTGCCATCATGGCTATGCGCAGCCTCAGACTGTGCGATTTCATTTTCATGATGCGGGAACTGTAAGTCTTGCCCGCCACCGTGAATATCAAAATGCTGACCTAGGTGATGCGAACTCATTGCCGAACATTCAATATGCCAGCCAGGTCGACCTTTACCCCAAGGTGAATCCCAGCTTGGCTCACCAGGCTTTGCTGCCTTCCATAATACAAAATCCATCGGGTCTTTTTTAAAGTTATCTACCTCAACGCGCTCACCCGCACGTAAGTCCTCTAAAGATTTGCCTGATAATTTGCCGTAACCTTGAAAGCTGCTCACTGAATAAAATACATCACCGTTAGCTGCTGGGTAGGCAAATCCTTTTTCAATTAGCGCAGTAATCATGGTGAGCATGCCGCCGACGAACTCGGTAGCTTTAGGCTCTATATCCGGGCGCAACACACCCAACTTGGCAGAGTCTTCATCCATGGCATCAATAAAGCGCTGGGTCAGCTGCGCAATGGTTTCGTTATTTTCATTGGCGCGTTTAATGATTTTGTCATCAATGTCGGTCACATTGCGTACATAAGTTACTTGATAGCCAGACGTCCTCAACCAGCGGCTCACCATATCAAAAACCACCATCACGCGCGCATGGCCTAAATGACAATAATCATAAACGGTCATACCGCATACATACATACTGACCTTGCCAGCAACAATCGGTGTAAATGTTTGCTTCTCGCGGGCTAATGTATTGTAAATTTTTAACATATATTTAAGAGCTAGAGGGTTGGTTATTTGTTTTTATCTGAAACTAAGCGCCCACCAAGCCGATTAATGTGCGCAATGAAGAAATATATTGGCTTAAATCAAAATGAGCTATTGGAGGTTGCTTAGGCTATTGATAGAATTACACTTTATTTATTCACCCAAAAAGTATATCACAATGAATAATTTTATTGCGTCACTGACTCCTTCAATCGCTCGCTTTGTTCTAGTAGCTTCAGCAAGTTTTGCATTCAATATTGCATATGCAGACGAACTAAAAGACATCACAAAACTAGCTGACCAAGGTCAAACTGCGGTAGCACTCGACCGCATCAATACGTTTATTGCGGCAAACCCAAAAAACGCACAAGCGTTATTTATGAAAGGCGTATTGCTAGCTGAGCAAGGACGTAGAGATGAAGCAATCAAATCATTTACTGAAGTCACTGAACGCTTCCCAAACCTGCCAGAGCCATACAACAACCTAGCAGTGTTATATGCTGACCAAGGCCAGTTTGATAAAGCGCGCAAAGCACTGGAAACTGCAATTAAAACCCATCCTAGCTATGCAACCGCTCACGAAAACCTAGGCGACATTTATGCACGTATGGCCAGCGAGGCTTATGATAAAGCGTTGCAACTTGACACCGCCAACACGCGTGCGCAAGGCAAACTATCTTTAATTAAAGACCTGTTCGGCACCGGCAACAAAACTACCATTGCCGCTAGAGAGCCTGTAAAAACTGCCAGCGCGTCAACTACAGCAAACGCAACAACTCCTGCCCCAACACCGGCGGCTGAAGTTAAAAAAGCACCAAATCCAGCAAGCAACAATACAGACAACATTACAGCGTCTATAAACAGTTGGGCGCAAGCTTGGTCTAACAAGGATTTAAACAAATACTTTGCTAGCTATGCAGACGACTTTAAGCCGGCTAAAGGTCAAAATTACAAAGCATGGGAAAAACAAAGACGCGAACGCATTAGCGCGCCATCTAAAATCAATGTTGAACTCAACAATATTGCGGTGGTCGCAAATGAAGGCAATACAGCAAAAGTACGCTTTAAGCAAAGCTACCAAGCTGACAAGCGCTCACCAATCCGTACCAGCAAAACACTATTGCTTAAAAAATCAGGCGACAACTGGTTAATTACTGAAGAAATCGCAAGCAACTAGTTGCGCATGGTATTTTTGAAATAGTGGTATTGAAATATAAGGCATGATGATTAACAAAGCACTGACCTATACGCTATTAGCTGCCATTACGCTGGTGCCATGGAATGCAACCGCTGTGAATCGCTTTAGCTTTGGCAACCTGTTGCCTAAAGCTAGCTTCGGTAGCGCAGCAGCCATCGCATCTAACGCGGCAGCTAATCTGGTAGAGGAATTACTGGTAAAAAGTTTATTCGAGATTTCTGAGGGTAAGCACCAGCAAGCGCTGAATACCATAGATCAGTTGATTCAAAGCGTTCCTAATTTCAAGCTTGCACACTTGGTACGTGGCGACTTACTCATGGCGCAAGGTAAGTATTTGCAGGCGTTTGGCGACCCAAGCATCAATCGCCCAGAAGCAGTGCAAGACTTGCAGGAAGAAGCGCGCGTTCGCATTGAGCGATATCTAGCCAAGCAATCCAAAGCGAAACAACCCAATTTGATTCTGGCACCTAATGCCCAACAAAGCCATTTGATGCTGATTGACACCAGCAAATCCAGATTGTATCTGTATGAAAAACAGGACAATCAACTCAAATACGTTGCTGACTATTACATTACCGTAGGCAAAAATGGTGTTGAGAAACAGACAGAGGGCGACAAGCGCACACCGATTGGCGTCTACTTTGCCAGCACCAAACTAAAACAACAACTACCGGACTTTTATGGCGAAGGCGCTTACCCGCTTAGCTACCCTAATGAATGGGATAAAGCACATAATAGAAACGGCTCAGGCATCTGGCTGCACGGCACACCAAGCAGCACTTATAGCCGCCCGCCACGCGCAAGCGATGGCTGTGTTGTAGTTGCCAATCAAGACTTAAAAGCGCTGGAGCCTGCACTGCAATCAGGTAAAACTCCGATTATCATTGCCAACAATCTGGAATGGTTAAACAGCTCTGATGCACCAGAAGCTGAAAAAGAGTTACTCAACTCAGCAATAGACCATTGGCTGAACGACTGGCGCGCACAGGATACAGAGAAATACCTGTCGCATTACTCCAAAGACTTTTCAACCAATGGTATCAACTATCAGCAGTGGGCTGAGCATAAATATCGCGTGCAAGCTAGTAAGCCTGACATCGACATTTCACTGTCAAACATCAGTATGTTTAGCTATCCTGACCCACAGAAAAAGCTGGTGGTGGTCGATTTCACACAAAGTTTTAATAGCCCACATTTAAAAAATGTCATGCAAAAACGCCAGTACTGGATTCAAGAAGGCAACCGCTGGAAAATCATTTATGAAGGTACGGCTTAGTTTCCACTAGGCTGCTTCAATCATCACTCAAGGAACCCTATGCGCAAACTCTATATTCTTCTAACCTTATTACTACTTAGCAGCCCAGCTATGGCGGCCAACCCACAAGTGGTATTTGAAACCAATCGCGGCAACTTTATCGTGGAGTTGTATCCTGAAAAAGCACCTAAAACTGTGGCAAACTTCTTGGCGTATGTGAACTCCGGCTTTTATCAAGATACTATTTTCCATCGCGTGATTAAGCGCTTTATGATTCAAGGCGGTGGTTTTAATGCCGACATGACAGAAAAAGAAACACGCGCGCCCATTGTTAACGAGTCCAACAACGGCCTTACCAATGAAGTAGGCACCATTGCCATGGCAAGAACTTCAGACCCAGACTCTGCAACCTCACAGTTTTTCATTAACCTAGAGAACAACCAGTTTCTTAACTACCAAAGCCCGGATGCACAACTTATTGGCTACTGCGTGTTTGGCCGAGTGCTAAAAGGCATGGATGTGGTGCGTGACATTGCCGCAACATCAACTGCCAATGTAGGACCATACGGCGATGTTCCAAGATCACCTATCGTTGTGCATCAGGTTAAAGTGAACAAAACGCCGTTATAGGCACACCGCTAATTTTTATTAGGTATCTTCAACAGTTTTAACAATTATTTATTAAGGAAATTTCGTGGTTAAACTACAAACAAATTTTGGCGATATCACTATCGAACTAAACGCTGAAAAAGCGCCGATTACAGTAGCTAACTTTTTACAGTACGTGGATAACGGTTTTTATGACAGCACAATTTTCCACCGTGTGATTAATGGCTTTATGATTCAAGGTGGTGGCTTTGACACTACCATGACACAAAAAAGCACAGAGGCTGAAATTAAAAATGAAGCGGATAATGGCTTAGGTAACGAAAAATATACTATTGCTATGGCACGTACATCTGCACCACACTCAGCAAGCAGCCAATTCTTTATCAACGTTGCAAACAATGAGTTCTTAAACCACACTGCGCCTAGCGGTAACGGCTGGGGCTACTGTGTGTTCGGCAAAGTGGTAGAAGGTATGGACGTAGTTGATAAAATCAAACAAGTTGCTACCACCAGCCTTAAAGGCCATCAAGACGTGCCTTCAAGCAACGTAGTGATTGAGCGTGCTACACGCGTTTAATCGCAATATTGATTAGCATTAGTTTGCTGCAGAATACTTATCCAGTTAAATAATATGCTGAAACTTCCAAGCAAACTAGGCAAACGCAATAAAATCGGGGCTGCACATTTTGGTTAATCTCAACACTGGCAGCCCCGCTTCATCAGACGTGACTATTTTCATTTCTGATTTACATCTGTGTGCGAGTCGTCCGCATATCACCGATGCTTTTCTGCAATTTCTATCATCCGAGGCAAAGTCAGCCAAAGCGATTTATATACTGGGCGATTTATTTGAATACTGGGCTGGTGATGATGATATTGAGGACGCTTTTAACAAGCAGATCCTTCAAGGTTTTAAGCAGCTAGCCACTTCCGGCGTCTTGATTTACTTAATGCACGGCAACCGTGACTTTTTAATTACCGATGACTTCTGTAACGCGGCACAGATACATTTAATCAATGACCCTACACTGATAGACTTAAGTGGAAACACTACGCTATTAAGCCACGGCGATGCGTTATGTACGGATGATGTCACCTACCAGCAGTTCCGCACGCAGGTGAGAAATAAGCAGTGGCAAGCAGATTTTTTAAGCCAACCATTACAGGCACGCAAGAATCAGATTGAAGCTATTAGATTACGCAGTGAACAAGAAAAATCCAATAAGTCAGCTGCGATCATGGATGTAAATCCAGATGCAGTAAACCAGTTGCTAAGAGAATATAACCACCCTAGCCTGCTGATTCACGGCCACACACACAGACCAAATCAGCACCAATTGCTAGTGGACGGTAACACAACCACAAGATGGGTGCTGGGTGACTGGTATGAACAGGGTAGCTACTTGGTGTGCGATGCATCAGGCTGCCGTAGCGTCAACCTTAACAGCAATTAAACCAGCTTAGTCTACGTGGCGTAGCAACCAAGCATTACGGCTGGTACCCTGGTATTAAGGTCAAATCAACTTGATCGATCTGTTCAGGCTCTAAAAACTGCTGAGCATACCTCAGGTAAATACCTTCTCGTATAAAGATATCAAATAGCTCTGGGTCTATATGATTATCTACTTTCATCCGGCCCAATATCGCCAATGATTCAGAAAGCGTTTTTGCTTTTTTATATGGCCTATCCTTAGACGTGAGCGCCTCAAAGATATCTGCAATTCCCATCACGCGCGCTGGCACCGACATCTGCTCTCGTGTTAGGCCTTTAGGATAGCCACTGCCATCCATATGTTCATGGTGGCCACACGCATACTCTGGAACACGCGCCAGGCTCTGCGGGTACGGTAGCGAATCCAGCATGCTGATAGTCACGACAATATGGTTATTAATCACTTGGCGCTCTTCTGCAGTTAAAGTGCCACGCTTGATACTTAAGTTATAGGTCTCGTCTTCATTCAAAAATGTCACTTTATTGCCTAAGGTATCCAATATCTCCAACTTGGCAATCTCTTGTATGCGCTGTAAATCACTCGCAGTCATAGACTCACTACCAATGTTGGCCATCCTTAAAAAGGCAACAGCCTCATCACAATAGGCTTTAAAAGCATCTAGCGTTGATTGCTGCTGATTGAACTTTTCCTGCTCTGTTTCTCCCGCCTTCAACATTGCCACTTGCTCTCTTAGCATTGCGCACTCGGCCTGCTGTTTTAAGAGCTCAAACCTTTGCTCAATCAACTGGATGCGGTCAAAAATCGAGGATAGCTTTGTCGGCTTATCCATGATCGCCTCCGGCGTCGTCACCTTACCGCAATCATGCAGCCAGCTTGCCACTTTCAGCTCGTAAAGCTCATTTTCATTTAGCGTGAAGTCTTTAAAAGGCCCGCTTTTAGCGTCAATTAAGGCCTGCGTAAGCATCATAGTCAGCTCGGGGACGCGTCGGCAATGCCCGCCTGTATAAGGTGACTTCTGGTCGATGGCATCAGCAATCAACTCAATAAACGCCTCGAACAGGCCTTTCAGCCCTTCAATCAAGTGGTGATTGGTCATCGCGACAGCGGCCTGCGACGCCAAAGACTCGACCAGTGTTTGATTGGCTATTGAGAATGGAATAATAGCGCCAGTATCTTTATCTATAGCGTTAATCAGTTGCAGCACACCGATCACTTTTGATTCGTGGTCTTTCATCGGAATCGTTAAAAATGATTGCGAATGATAGCCAGTTTTTTCATCAAATTTGCGCGTACCGGAGAAGTCAAAACTATCTACCTCACGCACGTTCGCTATATTAACCGTTTGATCTTGTAGGGTGGCATAGGCGGCAACAGTAGTTAGGTTAGGGCTTCCGTCCTCCAAATATAAAGGCAATGGCAAAAATGGAATTTCTTTACCCGTCGTCCCGCCTAGATACATGTTCAGCGACTTATTACGCATCATTTCAAACTTAAGATGCTGATCTTGCGTAATGGTATAAAGGGTACCGCCGTCAGCATTGGTGATCTCTTGTGCGCCAAGCAGAATCATTTCTAACAAGCGCTGGTGATCGCGCTCAGCCGAGAGCGCAATACCGATTGCATTTAGGCGCTCTAGCTGCGCTAATAAGTATGGGTGCTGATGTTCAAACATTGAATGCTATACCTCATTAACTGGGTAACTTAAACTTCTTTAACACTGTGCCTTAAGCACATAACGCAAACACACTGATTAAAACTCATGCTCAGTACTTCTATGCATGAGATAGATAGAACTCCATTTTCACGCCTGCCAGCTCAATCACATCATGATCAACCAATGCATGCGCCTGCACACCTGTAGAAACGCCATTAACCACAGGCAAGACTTTACCTTCTACATGCGTAATAAAATAACCATTAGGGCGCTTGGTGATCACAGCGACCTGCACGCCAGTTTTACCCAATGTGGTAAGCGCCTTATTGAGCACCAACTCTCGCCCACTGCTAGAACCATTTAATACCTGTATCTTGCCAACTAAAGCTGGCTGGGCTTGGTCACTATCGTCAGATATTACATTTGAAATAGCTGATGGCCTAACACTTTGCCGTGGTGCTGAGGTTTGTGCTTCAGATGCTGCATTAGAAAAAGACTGTTGAGGTTTGGCACTAAAAGCTGAAGGATGCACCATCATGGTTTTTTCAAACCCTGCGACGCTCGCCTCATGCTCATGAAATGTAAGGTGGAACCGACCCAACTCAATCACATCTTCATTGTTTAACTGCTGTTTTTTAACGACTGTATTATTGATGCGCGTACCATTGGTACTATTAAGATCTTCCACAAAGAAATCATTCCCTTGTTTCAGGATAACAGCATGCTCACCACTGATGGCTAGATTATCAAGGTGAATGTCATTGCTGGATTTACGACCGATGGTAGTTTTAAGATGGCTTAATGTATATTCATTTAAGTATGAACCGTCTAGGGTAAGAATAAGCTTTGCCATAATCTATCCTGTTACTTTATCCAACCTATAAAATTATCATACCAGGTATTCTTATCTTCATAAGAGCTATTAACTTTGGCTAGTATGACAGAAACATTGTCTTTACCGCCATGATTATTCGCCAAGCGTACCAACGCATCGGCTGCGCTGGATAAATCCAATAAGTAATGATTAAGTGTTGCCTGGATAAGCGCATCATCCACTAAATCACTCAATCCGTCAGAGCAAAATAGATAAATATCGCCTACTTCAACCTTAAATTCATTCAGTTCTAACTCAACCTCTGGATCCACACCCAAAGCTCTGGTCACCAGATTTTTATGGGTACAATGCTTTGCCTGCTCCAAAGTCACGACACCAGCTTTAATCTCTTCTTGCAATAAGGAGTGGTCTTCGGTCACTTGCTGCAACTGATGGTTGCGTAGCCTGTAGACGCGAGAGTCGCCAATATGTCCGACGAGCAACTGATTATTCGTGAACAATCCTAATGCCAAAGTCGTACCCATACCCGCACATTGCGAGTATGTTTGTGATGCCTGATAAATAGATGCATTTGCCGTAGCCACTACATCAATCAAGAGCTTTCTGAGAGTTGCTTTACTTACAAAGGGTCTATCAACAATATCCAGCACGCCAGATGCCGCTGAATAAGAACCTAATGCCTCGCTGAGTTCAGCGGTGATACTAAGCACCGCCATCTCACTGGCCACCTCTCCTGCATTGTAACCACCCATGCCATCGGCCAGAACCACTAAACCGATGCTAGCATCACTGGCGATGGCATCCTCATTGTGACTACGCAGCAATCCAACATCTGTTAAACGTACAATTTCCAGAGCGTGGCTCAAATCCATGATATCTGCCTTGACTGAGCATGCATCACAAAACTACCGTGTTTAATATCAGAGACTAGCTTCTCGCAGCTTTAACTTCTGCTTCGCGTACATCTGCTGCAAATTTATCTAAAACACCGTTGATATATTTATGCCCATCTGTACCGCCAAACACTTTTGCCAACTCAACACCTTCATTGATCACAACGCGGTATGGAATGGTTAGATCAAACATCAATTCACAACCTGCAATGCGTAAAATTGCATGCTCTACCGGGCTAAGCTCGCTGATAGCACGGTCAATAAAGTTAACAATCTTGCCATCAATAGCAGTCAAATTTTCAGTAACTGCTTGCAATAAATGCTTAAAGTAAGCTTCATCGGCCTTGTTGTAATCTGGGTCATCACGCATATCACGGAACACTTGTGACAGCTCAGAGTCATTTAACATACCGCGGTAAACTGCCTTTAATACTAACTCGCGTGATTTTCTACGATTTTGACTACCGCTTTTTTTGGCACCACTTCTAGAGCCCGGCTTTTTAGCACCGCCACTGGCAGCAGCGCCAGTTTCGGCTTCGGTATCTATCACTAAGCTTGTTACTGCTGGTTTATTTTCAATCATAGCGCTTTAACCAAATTAAACATCTCAACAGCTACCTGAGCTGCCTCAGCACCTTTAATGTGCATGCGTGCAATCGCCTGATCATCATCCTCTGTAGTCAGCACTGCATTTGCAACAGGCACGCCTGTATTCAATTGCACTTCTGAAATTCCGCGAGCAGATTCATTGGCTACCACTTCAAAATGATAGGTCTCACCACGGATAATCGCACCCAAAGCAATTAACGCATCATACTTTTCACTTAAAGCCATGTGCTGAAGGATCAGAGGTGTTTCCAGCGCGCCTGGCACCGTTGCAATGGTAATTGCATCACTAGCCACACCTAACTTAAGCAGCTCGTTCTTGCACGCCTCAAGTAAACCGTCACCAATATTGCTGTTAAATCTTGATAAAACAACACCTACCTGCATCCCTGATCCATCTAGGTTTTTCTTAATTTCTCTCACGTACGCTTCCTTTAAACTTGCTTAAACTTAATAAAGCAATATTTTACCGCATATCGCCAACATCATAGGCGATATATTCAAAGCACTCGACCTAGATAAAATCAGTATCAACTAGTGAAACAATATCCAAGCTTTTTGCAATGTACTGAATATGCCATACGAAATTGGGATCGCAACCAGAGTCCACGCGACAATAGCTAGTAGCGGATGGCTCTCAGCTTGCTGGCTTTCCACTTTATCGCCATTTAATTTGATTGATTTTTCATGCGCTAATTGTCGCTCTGCTTCTAGTTCGGCGTCAGTCATATAATGCTTTTCTGCTACTGGTTTTACCAGCAAATTACAGATAAAACCAAGCAAAAGCAGTGTAGCTAACACATACATAATCACATTGTATGCTGCGCTAGCGGGCACGCCGTGATCCAACTGGTAGTCTCGCAGGTAGTTGACAATCACAGGACCCAACACGCCGGCAGTAGCCCAAGCGGTTAAGAGCCGCCCATGAATCGCACCCACATGCTGGGTACCAAAAATATCGGCCAGATAAGCTGGAATAGTAGAGAAGCCACCGCCGTACATGGTCAAAATAACGCAGAACAAACCGGCAAACACAGCAACACTGCCGGTGCCGCCTGCCCATGGCGCAGAGATATACAAAAAGAAACCTAATGCAAAAAAGATAATATAAGTACGCTTGCGTCCCAACCAGTCTGACAGCGACGCCCAGCCAATACGGCCGATAATATTAAACAGGGAGAGTAAGCCAGCAAAGCCAGCGCCAATCGCCGTCACACGTAACAACTGCTCTGGCGACAGTTCAGCTAACTTCAAATGCTCGCCGATTAAGGCACCGCCAAACACCTCTTGCAACATAGGTGACGCCATGCCAATTACACCAATACCTGCACTCACGTTCAGGCACAGTACCGCCCAAAGCAGCCAGAATTGCGGTGTTTTATGCGCATGATTCACATGCACATGGCGATTGGTAATCATGCTGTTGCCATTGTTCACAGGCGGCACCCAGCCCTTAGGCGCCCAGCCGGTTGGCGGCACACGATAACTCAATGCACCTATCATCATGGCAATAAAATAGAACACACCCATAATTGCAAAAGTCTGCCATACACCAACTGAAGTAGGCGTAGCAAAGTGCGACATCATGGTATTAGCAAGTGGCGCACCAATCATGGCACCGCCGCCAAAGCCCATAATTGCCATACCGGTTGCCATACCACGGCGATCCGGAAACCACTTAATCAATGTAGAAACTGGTGAGATGTAACCCAAGCCTAGACCAATGCCGCCAATCACCCCAGAGCCTAGCCACATCAACCATAACTGATGCGTGTAAACCCCATAGGAGGACAATAGCAGACCGCCACCCCAGCATACCGCAGCAACTGCACCCGCTTTACGCGGCCCTGCATGCTCCAGCCAATGACCAAACACGGCAGCTGATGTGCCTAAAAATACAAAAAACAAAGTAAACATCCAGCCTAAATCACTTACTTTCCAATCACAGTCTGTCGCAAACGCACGTGCCCATATCCCCATGGTATCAGCACACGCAATTGGGTCTTGGATCCCTAGCGCTTTCGAGAGGGGCAGCCAAAACACGCTAAACCCATACGCCATGCCTATAGACAGATGAATTGCCAAGGCGGCAGGCGGCACCAGCCAACGATTAAAACTAGGACTAGCCGTGATTCTCTCTTTAGAAAAAAAATCCGTCATTCATTACTCTCCACACGCATTATTATTTTTTAATACCCGATTAATATCGCTAACGGTATAGTGTAACAAATTGTTAAAAATGGCAATTTAGTTATTGCATTTACCTGCATATATACATGTTTAAACTTTGTCATGAATATGTCATATTAGCGTCATAAACTGATTAGGCTTAAATATCCGAGGCAATTTAATTGAGGAAATATATATGCCAGCCAATATATTAGTAATTGAAGACGAACCAGCCATTCAAGAGTTACTCGCTTTGAACATCACCCAAGCTGGTCACAACGCAATCCGCGCGCTTAGTGGTGAAATTGCGCTAGACCTCATGCGTGAAACCGTGCCTGATTTAATCCTGTTAGACTGGATGCTGCCCGGAATGAACGGCTTAGAACTTGCACGCAAACTTAAATCAGACACCTACACTAAAAATATTCCTATCATCATGCTTACCGCACGTGGCGAAGAGTACGACAAGGTGCGCGGCCTAGAAGTTGGCGCCGATGATTATGTTACAAAACCATTTAGCCCACGCGAGCTTAATGCGCGCATCAAAGCTGTGTTACGTCGCAGGGCACCACAAATGACAGATGACCCAATTGAACTGAGCGGACTAAGGTTAGACCCAACCACGCACCGCGTGACTGGCAATCAAAAAACCATAGATTTAGGACCGACAGAATTCAGACTGCTACACTTCTTCATGACCAATGCCGAGCGCGTACATACCCGCAGTCAACTGTTGGACAAAGTCTGGGGCGACCGTGTATTTGTTGAAGACCGCACTGTAGATGTACATATCAGACGCTTACGCAACGCACTGTCAGCTTCAGGGCACGAAGACTTGATTCAAACAGTAAGAGGTGCCGGCTACCGACTATCTTCGCAACCTAGTGAAGCCAGTCACAATTAAACAGTGCACGCAGAACATCAAGTGGTTACACATGACAGCAAAAACTCATGCTTACTTGCAAATCCTCGCTATAATCACTTTAATAAAAACAACTGAAAATATGACTCGTGATTGATATACGCTGGAAAGCCGCCTTATTTATTTGCGCTCTAAGCATAGTGAGCGTTTTTCTTTGGCTAATCTCAAGCTTGGTAACCGCCCTGGTTGTATTTACACTGGGGCTGTTACTTTACCTCGTTAACCATATTCGCTGGATACACCAACTCAACAACTGGCTCAAAACACCGGACATACGTCAGGTGCCGGAGGGCTCAGGTCTGTGGGAAGATGTATACAGTAGCCTACTCAAATACGAACGCAACAATACGCTCAAGCAAACAGAATTAAACTCTGCCTTAGAGCGCTTTCAAATTGTTGCAAATGCGATTCCAGATGGGCTAGTTATCCTCAGCGCAGCCAATACTATCGAGTGGTGTACATCCCATGCAGAATACCAGCTAGGATTAGACCTTAGAACCGATAAAAATCTGCCCATAGTTAACTTACTCAGAAGCAGCCACTTCATTGCTTATTTGTATAATGAAGTTTACGACGAGCCATTTAAACTGAAAGACGTTAAGAGTACTGAGTCAACCCTTGAAATTTGGCTAATTCCGCTAGCAACCAAGCAAAAACTGTTGATTAGCCGTGATGTCACGCAAATTGAAAAAGTTGACGCGATGCGCCGTGACTTTATTGCAAACGTGTCACACGAGTTACGCACGCCACTGACCGTAGTTGGCGGTTTTATTGAAACACTTTCAGACATGGAAGGTGCAATTCCCGAGAGCATACGTAGCTACTTTGGTATGATGCAAGACCAGACGACGCGTATGCGACGCCTAATAGAGGACTTACTCACCCTTTCGCATATAGAAAGTAACACGCAGGCTCCTGACAACAACCCGATTAATATGTCCATGCTCATGAATATGTTATTAAATGACGCCAATGCACTGAGCCAAGGCAAACACAAGATTACCGCACAAACCAACCCACATTTCGACTTAACCGGCGCTGTTGATGAGTTACAAAGCGCTTTAGGCAATTTAGTAAGCAACGCCATACGCTATACACCAGAAGGCGGTGAAATTAATATCAGCTGGCAACTAAATCATAACCAAGGTGTGTTTAGCGTATCAGACAACGGTATTGGTATAGACCAACAACATATTCATCGCTTAACTGAGCGTTTTTATCGTGTGGACAGAGGCCGCAGCCGCGAAACGGGCGGCACGGGGCTCGGGCTCTCTATCGTTAAGCACATCTTAACCAGACACCAGGCAAAGCTTGAAATCACCAGTGAACTTGGCGTGGGTAGTACATTCAGCGCTGTCTTCCCTAAAGCGCGGATTATACAAAAGTGATAAGCGCTGCTGCTAAGCTTAAGAAAATCACGCCATACATCGGTTGTGCTTTTTTACTTTCTGCCTGCGCCTCCAATGTGCCGCTAGATAAAAACGGTAAAAAGAACGTTCCAGACCAAAAAGACAAAAGTACGCTTAGCCAGATTGCAAAAGCAGATATCGATAGAATGGCCGATGTAGAAATGCGCGAGAACGCGCAGAGCTTACGCCTGCTGATGCTCAAGTTGTACAAACGTAACCCGCAGGAACTCAAGAAAAGCACTTCAGATCCTGCCGAAAAAATGATTGACTGGGTGTTTGATGGTGCAGCGCAGCATCACTATCAACTGCCGGAGATTAACAATCTGGTGACGACTGATGCAATTTTCCTGGCGTTTAATCCGGAGTTCAAAGGCGACAGAGTGCTAGCGTTTACCGTCGGCCTGCACACCATGCTACTCAAGGCACATAACGATAAAACCGAGTTTTACTTCACAGACAGCCTAGACCCACAGCGCATATACAATGTGGCGCGCAATATAGAAATTGCTGTGTGGAAACTATCAAACGCCAGGGACGAAACCGGCGCACTGTATTTACTTAGCAATGAGATTAATGATCACGATAAGAACTTATCGTTTGAACGTGAGTTTGGGAAAATGATTGGCCGCATTGACCTGTATGCACTTGTACTGGCTGAGAAGTCGCAACGTTTGATTTCACGCGTAGTGCAGAACCTTGCTACCGCCCTATTCTTGCCGTTCTAACCTAAAAGCTTAACTTACTGAGCTCTCAAGCGAAATATTTGCTGAGCATTGCGCTACGCAACACTTCTGCACCGAACCGCAACCCAAAGACTACCACTAACGTCCCATGTAAATTGCAGTATGCAATCTACATGGAATCGTAGTTACTATTACAGCAATACTTTCTCGATACCGCCATTGTTGGCTTTGTGTACATATTCTTGCATCCAGTTCTCACCTAGAATATGTTTAGCCATTTCCACCACAATGTAGTCAGCTTCAATACCAGTATCCTCACCATAACGTGACAGACCCTGTAAGCAGCTTGGGCAAGAGGTCAGTATTTTCACTTGTTCTTCCGGTGCACCTACAGTTAAGCCCATTTGCTGCATGCCTTTTTCCAGCTCTTCCTGTTTACGCATTTTTACCTGCGTAGAAATATCTGGACGTGCTACCGCAAAAGTACCGCTCTCACCGCAGCATCTGTCATTTAATGCTACATCTTGGCCCATTAGCGTATTAGTCACTTCTAGTGGTTTATACGTTTTCATAGGCGTATGGCAAGGGTCATGATACATATAGCGCGTGCCGGTAACGCCTTGCAAGCGCACATCTTTCTCCATCAGATACTCATGGATATCTAACAAGCGGCAGCCTGGGAAAATCTTTTCAAACTCGTATTTCTGCAACTGATCCATACAAGTACCGCAAGACACAATCACCGTTTTAATATCCAGGTAATTCAGTGTATTTGCGACACGATGGAACAACACGCGGTTATCTGCAGTAATTTCCTGACCTTTGTCATGATTGCCTGCGGATGTTTGCGGGTAACCACAACATAGATAACCTGGCGGCAACACTGTAATCGCGCCAACTTCATACAGCATGGCCTGCGTAGCTAAACCTACATTTGAGAACAAACGCTCAGAGCCGCAGCCTGGGAAGTAGAACACTGCTTCAGAATCATCCGTTACCTTTTGCGGGTTACGGATTACCGGAATCATATGATCGTCTTCCAAGCCCAGCATAGCACGTGAGGTTTTAGACTGCATTTTCTTCGGCATAGGGCGATTAATAAAATGTATCACCTGTGCTTTGATTTCTGCCTTACCTACGGTTGCCGGCGGATGTTTTTTATCACGCAGCAAGCCAAAGCGCTTAGCCAGACTATGTGCCAGATTTTGTGCTTTATAACCCCAATTAATCATTACAGTACGCAATAATTTAATGGTGGCAGGATCTTTAGCATTCAAAAATGCCATGCCTAGCGCTGTGCCTGGATTAAATTGCTTTTTACCTTGCTCACGCAGGAAGTTACGCATTTTGATGGAGACATCACCAAAGTCGATATCCACAGGACACGGCTTCTCACAGCGATGACAAACCGTACAATGGTCAGCTACATCGTTAAACTCATCAAAATGCTTAATTGAAATACCACGACGTGTTTGCTCTTCGTACAAGAAGGCTTCAATAAGCAATGATGTACCTAGAATCTTATTACGTGGGCTGTACAATAAGTTTGCACGAGGCACATGGGTAGAACACACAGGCTTACACTTACCGCAACGCAAACAATCACTAATGTCGTCTGCAATTTCGCCAATTGCAGATTGCTCCATAATGATAGATTCTTGCTCAAGCAGACCAAAGCTTGGCGTATAAGCATTCTCTAAACCAGAGCCAGCTAGCAATTTACCTTTATTAAAGTGCCCGTTAGGGTCTACTTTATTTTTATAGTTAGTAAATGTATCAATGGTAGATTGATCCAAGAACTCCATTTTGGTAATGCCGATACCATGCTCACCAGAAATAACACCGTCTAAATTACGTGCCAGTGCCATTACTTTAGCTACGGCCGCATGAGCATCCTGCATCATGCCATAATCATCTGAGTTGACTGGGATATTGGTATGCACGTTACCGTCGCCCGCATGCATGTGTAACGCAATAAACACGCGGCTTTTTAGCACTTGTTTATGAATCTCATCGCAGCGCTCAAGAATTTTCTGATACTCACGTCCGGCAAAAATATCTGCCATTGGGCGTTTTAGTTCGCGCTTCCAAGAAATTCGTAAGTCATAAGACTGCACGGCTCTGAACACATTCTCATAATGTGCATATGCTTTGCCAGCCTCGCCTAACACTGAAACAGGCTCATCCAGATGCTCTAACACGAAGCTCCAGCGTGCGCGCAAATCATCTAACAAAGCCAACGCCATTGTTTGCTTTGTTTTCACCATATTCAAATCAGCATTACCATCTTCGTCTGCTTGCAAAGGCAGTTCGCCTTGCATGAATACTTTTAAGGCATCAATCAGCTTAAGCTTGTTTCTGATAGATAGATCAATATTTATGCGCTCAATACCATCAGAGTAATCGCCCAAACGCGGCAACGGAATCACCACATCTTCATTGATTTTGAACGCATTGGTATGCTTAGCAATTGCAGCTGTGCGTGCACGGTCTAACCAGAATTTCTTACGTGCCTCACTAGATACTGCAATAAAGCCTTCACCATTACGTGCGTTACATAAACGCACCATGCTGGACGCAACTTCACCTACAGCATTTTCATCATCGGATGCAATGTCTGCAATCAACACCATTTTCGGGCGTTGCTGACGGGCAGCTTTGGTGGCATAGCCGACCGCTTTAATATAGCGCTCATCCATATGCTCAAGCCCCGCCATAATAACGGCTGGCGTTTGCTTCGCGGTTGCATCTAGGTAGTCTTTAATTTCTACGATAGCCGGCACTGCATGTGACACATTACCAAAGAACTCCAAGGCAATGGTGCGCACGTACTTAGGCATACGATGCAAAATGAAAGTAGCGCTAGTAATTAAACCATCACAACCCTCTTTTTGAATGCCAGGCAAGCCAGATAAGAACTTATCGGTAACGTCTTTACCCAAACCAACTTTACGGAAACTTGGACCTGGAATTTCCAAAATCTCAGGCTCAGACAACAGCGTTTTCATATCTTCGCTGTAACGGCTGATTTTAAATCTAGCCATTTCAATGTCGTGAATCTTACCTAGATTGTGATCTAAGCGTTCAACTTCCATCCACTCGCCATCTGGCGTCACCATGCGCCATGAGGCTAGGTTATCCAAAGCAGTACCCCATAACACGGCTTTTTTACCACCCGCATTCATGGCTACGTTACCACCGATACAAGAGGCATCGGCACTGGTTGGATCGCAAGCAAACTCTAAACCTGCATCAGAGGCAGCTTCCATCGCGCGTCTGGTGACCACACCAGCGCCACACTCGATAGTAGCAACTTGGCGAGCAACACCCGGCAAGGTGCGCATTTGCACGCCTGTATGTTGATCCAGCTTTTCTGTGTTAATTACAGCTGACAAAGGTGTTAATGGGACTGCACCACCCGTATAGCCAGTACCGCCGCCACGTGGAATGATAGTAAGCCCTAACTCAATACATGCTCGTACTAAGGCAGCAATTTCGCCCTCGGTGTCCGGCGTCAACACCAGGAATGGATACTCTACACGCCAGTCGGTAGCATCAGTCACGTGAGATACACGTGATAAGCCATCAAACTTCACATTATCTTTGCGCGTAATTTTTGAAAGTTTAGCCAGTGCTTTTTTACGTAGATTAGCTGTATGCTTAAATTCATTCTCGAATTTAGTCACAGCTTGGCGTGCAGCCACTACCAGCTTAACTACTTTTGCGTTGCCCGCACTGCGCTCATCAATCGCAGCAATGCGGTGTTTTAAGGCATCGACTAGCGCTTTGCAACGCTTAGGGTTCTCTAATAAGTCATCCTGCAAATAAGGATTGCGAGAGACCACCCACAAATCCCCTAGCACTTCAAATAGCATGCGTGCGGAACGCCCAGTTTTACGCTCGCCGCGCAATTCATTTAAAATACTCCAAATTTCCTCTCCAAGAAACCGAATGACAATTTCACGGTCAGAGAAAGAAGTATAGTTATAGGGAATTTCGCGCAAGCGCGTAGCAGGCTTAGGCTCTGCGTTTAAAATAGTGCTTAATAGAGGTGCGTTCATTGTAGTTTTTGACAAATAGCTTTGCTATTAAAGAATCATTATAACATGGTGTAAGCTGGCAAATAAGCGCGACTGTGATATGGTTATTTATCACACTCACACATTTATGATAGCAACACCTGAAAAAAATTCACCCTGAATATCCATTAATAAAGTTAGACTACCAAGATGAAACAATTATTAAAGAAATCTTTACTGCCGGTAATTATTATTGCACTTTTAGTTCTGCTAGGGTTACAGCTAACCAAAAAGCCACAAGCGCCGGATGTGACATTTAACACGATCGATGGCAAAGAAATCTCAATGGCATCTTTGAAAGACAAGGTCGTCATCGTTAACTTCTGGGCCACAGACTGCCCAGGCTGCATTAAAGAAATGCCTGAGTTAATTAAAACATATAACACCTATCAATCCAAGGGGCTTGAAATCATTGCGGTTGCCATGCCACATGATGAAATATCGCAAATCAAAAATTACAGCAAAGCTCAACAACTGCCATTCCCTGTGACATATGACCAAAGTGCAGCACTCACTGAACTATTCGGTCAAGTGCGCCTGACACCCACTGCATTTATCTACAACAAACAAGGCGATTTACTGCAAAGAACCATGGGTGAGTTAGATTTTGCAGCATTACAGCAATTATTAAATAAAGAGTTAGGTGTTTAAATGCTTTGGATTAAAGCGCTGCACATTATTTTCATCACTAGCTGGTTTGCCGGCTTGTTTTACCTACCCAGACTATTTGTTAACCACGCGATGGTGCTAGATAGCGCAACGCCCGACCAAAACACCTCTGAACGCCTGAAGTTGATGGAAAACAAACTTTACCGCTTTATGCTACCGCTCGCCATATTAGCGCTTGGCTTTGGCCTTTGGCTATGGCTGGGGTATGGCATTTCTGGCGCGTGGATGCACGCAAAACTAACACTGGTAGCTATACTTATCGGCTACCATGTCTACTGCGGCAAACTCGTGAATGACTTCAAGCAGAATAAAAACCAGCACAACCATATTTGGTATCGCTGGTTTAACGAACTGCCGGTGCTCATTCTCATCGCCATTGTCATACTGGTTGTGGTTAAACCTTTTTAATAGAAAGATTAAACATGAATAATGAAGATTCTGACCTGCTAGGCTCGTCTTGGCTCATTTACATGTTAGCCAAATCAAGTAATACCCCCGAAGGGCGCTTATTAAGCTTGTTTGATATTCTTAATGACTGGTTAAAAGCACCCAACATGCTGAAGCACTGTCATTTAAGTAATACCAACCATGCATTATTACTTAGCTACTGTATCGCGCAGGCACAAGCGTTAGGGGCAGAAAGTCCTGAAACTTTAGCCGAACATATCGTACTGATTGCGCGCAATGCTGCCCAGCAAAACATTGCGCACCCATTAAGCAATAGCCTAATGCATGCCAAAAAAGCAGCTAATGCTCTCATTTTGGCACAAACCCAACCACCGGCGCCTACTCAGGTAAAGCGCGCCGTTAACAAGCCGGTTGCATACAGTATTGCGGCAACCTTGGCGCTTGCCATAGGTGCCTCACTCATATGGGCACCTATGCTAAAAGATCAACAATTAGCAACACATGCACGCGCTGAAACAAGCGATACAAACAACAGCAAGCAGGCTGTTGCAGCAACACAACCCCTGACCGCTCAAGATGCAACGCAGATGTACGCTAAATTTGAGCTGATGCGTCAGGGCTCATGTCAGTTTCCTGAAGTATTACAAATGCCAGATAAGCATAAAGCCATCTACCTAGAAAATGTAGTGGCTGGCAAGCTGCCAGCCAACCTGGAAGACCTTGCTATAGCGAATGAATACTTAGAAAAAATACGATGCAACTACACGCCAATGCTGATGGCTGCATCCAAATAGAAAACCACACGCTAAAAACAGTTGCAATCACTGTATACAGATTAGTATAATGATGCTATGACTGGCCTACGTGAAAAAATACTCACTACTGCGAGCAATCTGTTCCAAACGCAGGGCATTAACTCAACCGGAGTTGATACCATTGTGGCTGTCGCCGGCACTACCAAAATGACGTTATATAAATACTTTGGCAGCAAAGAAGTACTTATTCTCGAAGTACTGAAACAAGGTCATCTCGATTTTCAAAACTGGCTCAACGACAAACTGAGCAACAACACCAAGCAACCTAGCGAAAAGTTGCAAAAGCTGTTTGACTACATTGAAGAGTGGGTCACCTCTCCCGATTTTCATGGCGTAGGTTTTATTAAAGCGTCAGCAGAGTTTCCTCAAGAAGATAACCCGGTGCATCAACTATCTTCACAGCAATCGCAGCAGTTTAAGCAGTATATTCACCACTTGGCAACCGAGGCCAATATTAAAGATGCCGAGGGCTTATCGCTACAGCTATCTTTGATATTTGAAGGCGCGGTACAGGCTGAGCAAATGAAGCGTGGCTCAGGTGCAATTAAATACGCAAAAACAGCAGCAAAAATTCTCATAGACGGCGCGTCAACGCAATAAAACGAACACGTGCATCGCGCACAGCAAATACTGGCAGATATTAGGCTAGCCCATCTATTAAACTTGCCTATCTGGGCTAATACCTAAGATAATGATTCTTTTTTCATTTCTGCGTTAATTCCATGCACACACTTATTTGCGGCTCACTCGCTTTTGACACCATTATGGTGTTCCAAGATAAATTCAAAAATCATATCTTGCCAGATAAAATTCACGCTTTAAGCGTTGCGTTTTATGTGCCTGAAATGCGTCGTGAATTTGGCGGCACAGCAGGTAATATTGCTTATAACTTGCAACTACTAGATGGCAACCCGCTCATCATGGCAACCGCCGGTGAAGATTTTGGCACTTACACACAATGGCTGAATAAAAACAAAATCAACACAGCCCACATCAAAATCATTCCTAACAGCTTTACTGCCCAAGCCTTTATTACAACAGATACTGATGACAATCAGATCACAGCATTCCACCCAGGTGCGATGATAGAGTCTCACCAAAACAGTGTAAAAGAAGCCAAAGATATCACCTTGGCAGTGATTGCACCCGATGGCCGAGACGGTATGTTTCAGCATGCGCGCGAATGCCATGAAGCTGGCATTCCGTTCTTATTTGACCCTGGACAAGGCTTACCTATGTTCAATGGTGAAGAGCTGTTGCACTTTATTGAAATGGCTGACTATCTTGCTGTTAATGATTATGAGTCACAAATTATTCAAGATAAAACCGGCTTATCTCTCGAGCAACTGGCACTAAAAGTTAAAGCGCTGGTCGTAACCTTAGGCGGTCAGGGCTCACAAATTTATGCTGATGGTCAACGTTTTGATATTCCATGCGTTGTGGCAGATAAGATTGTTGATCCAACCGGCTGTGGGGATGCCTACCGTGCAGGTTTGCTGTATGGTATTGCTAAAGGCTGGGATTGGCCAACTTGCGGCAGGCTTGCTTCGACCATGGGCGCAATTAAAATTGCGCACCGTGGTGGACAAAACCATGCACCGACACGTGCAGAGATTGAGATTATTTACACTCAGGCACTCGTCAATGAAACGGCGTTAACTGAAGGCTTAGCCAATTAAATACTGGCTACCTTTAGTATGCTGGTAGAGGTAAAACTTTTAAAATTTATATTCACTGATTAAAGGAAAAATAAAATGCATATCAGTCGACTTATCGCAGTAAGCCTACTCAGCGTATTTTTAGCTGCTTGCGCAAGCTCCAACTCTGGCTCTGTGTACAGCAGAGAAGATGCCCGAAAAACGCAAACAGTAAGAACTGGTACCGTAGAAAGTGTGCGTCAGGTAAAACTTGAAGGCACAAAATCACCGATTGGTACCCTAGCTGGTGGCGCAGTTGGCGGCATCGCAGGTAGTTCAGTGGGTGGCGGCAAAGGCAGTGCAATCGCCACAGTGATTGGCGCTGTGGTTGGCGGCCTTGCGGGCTCAGCTGCTGAAGAAGTAGCCACTAGAAAAGATGCGTTGGAAATCACTGTCAAACTTGATGGCGGCGGTCTGCTTGCAGTGGTGCAAGAAGCGGATGAAGCATTTTCTGCAGGTCAAAGAGTCCGCCTGATTGAAAACGGCGGCACCACACGCGTATCGCACTAAACAGCGACTAACGCTCACAACCTCCGTGATGCCTAAGCTACAGATAAATTAGGCATCGCGGTTGCATTACTGAGAATCACCACTCACTCAACAAACCAAACAATCTAAAGCCAAGTGCTGAGCGTTCGCTATATCAAACCTGAACATAGCTTTGCTTTACACCAAACTGCTGTCAACAAAGCATCATCTGCACGTCATTAATTCTTCATATTCCATCTTTAAAGTGCTGTTCAAGCATAAAAGATAAATTTCATGGAGAGTCGCCAGATCATGCGTAAAGATTTAACCCTAATTGGCAGCATCAATACACGTAACCAAGAGTCAGCATCACAAAGAAGACTGTATGTGAATCTAGCACACACGCAGGCTGAAATTGAAGAAGCACAACGCCTGCGCTACAAAGTATTTGCTGAAGAAATGGGTGCACAACTTTCAGGTACTGGTGGTTTAGATATTGATGGCTTCGACCAATTTTGCGACCATCTGATTGTGCGTGACAGCGGCACCAATCAAGTGATTGGTACTTATAGAATATTAAGCCCATCCAAGGCTAACGAAGCTGGCGGCTACTACTCTGCCGGTGAGTTTGATTTAAGCCGCCTCTCTCACCTGTTTGACCGTACTGTTGAAGTTGGCCGAGCCTGCGTACACCAGAACTACCGCAACGGCGGAACCATTACTATGTTATGGGCGGGCCTTGCCAAGTACATGCAGATTCATAACTACGAGTACATGATTGGCTGCGGCAGCATGAGCATGTCGGATGGCGGCCACAGCGCAGCCAGCCTTTACAACAAATTACGTGACGAATACTTATCACCTTTAGAGTACCGTGTATTTGCACGCAACCCATTGCCAATCCAGGCATTACATGACAACTTGCAAGTTGCATGCCCGCCTCTGATTAAAGGCTATTTGCGTCTAGGTGCTTATATTTGCGGCGAGCCAGCTTGGGACCCTTATTTCAACACCGCAGATATGCTGGTGATGCTGCCACTATCCAGAATCAACCCAAGATACGCCGCGCACTTTTTAAAATAAATCTAGTGCTGACTCACCTAGCTTGGCTGCAGTGCTGTGCGTCAAACTGCGCAACACCAGCTAAGGTTAAAAGCGCCAAGGTTGTGGCATATTGTCAGATGCAACAACATATAACTCATGTAAAATAAAAGCCCGGCCCTTGATTAGCTCTGTTACTTTGCAACCAACACAATCCCCCACCCACCCAACCAATGCGCTTACTCGTTATTTCCGTGTAGCGCGCATCGTGTGCCACACATGTGTGGGATTAGTCTTGGCATCCGTTTTATTTCCATTCACCGGCAATCAAATAAAAGCCAAGCTGATTCAATGGTGGTGCCGTGGCTTACTGGCCGCATTCAATATTGAAGTAAAAAAGACCGGTTTACCGCCTAACGAAAACACGGTGCTCACCAATACCTTGTTTGTGGCAAACCATGTTTCATGGTCCGACATCCACGCACTCAATAGTGTGATTCCGTTACGTTTTATTGCAAAATCTGAAATTAAAAACTGGCCAATCTTTGGCTATCTAGTTAGCAAAGCCAACACATTATTCATTGATCGGACTAAACGGCAGGACGCTAAGCGCACGATTGATATCGCTTACACCAGCCTGCAAAACGGCGATAACTTGTGTTTATTTCCTGAAGGCACTACGACAGATGGCACAGAAATGAAGCCATTTAAGAGCAGCTTAATTCAGGCTGCTATTCTGGCAAAATCACCCATCTGGCCAGTAGCCTTAAACTACCCAAACGCTGATGGCAGCATCAACACTAAGATTGCTTACGCAGGAGAAACCACCTTGGTTGAATCTATGCGTAATATGCTATTGCAAAAGAACCCAGTCATCGCCTTGCATTTCTTAGCGCCAATCACGCCAGCAGAGTACGAGGCAATGGACAGGCGCACCATCACATTGCATATTGAAGGTTTAATTCGCAAACAATTAATGCTCTGATTTTTGTATCGCTATTGGCCGATCTAAAGGGTGTGCATCGACCTGCACAATTTCTTTAGTATTTAAATTCAGGGCAGTTAACTTGCCGCCCCATAAGCATCCGGTATCTAAAGCAAATAGATTTTTACGTTGTTGCAACCCTAACGCAGACCAATGCCCAAAAATCACCTGAGTATCTTTGCTCGCGCGCGTAGGCACATCAAACCAAGGCATATAACCGTGAGGGATATCTTGCAGTTCGCCCTTAAATTTAAACTCCATTTCACCCTCTGCCGTACATATACGCAAGCGTGTTGCCGCATTAGTAATGACGCGTAAACGATCAACCCCCGTTAAATCTGGCGTCCAACAGTTGGGTAAGTTGCCATACATGTGCGTTAAAAAGTGCAGATAATTCTCACCACTCAACGCTGACTCAACCTCTGCCGCGTAGGCCATAGTTTGATCTACAGTCCATTGAGGCAGCAAACCAGCATGTACCATCAAGTAATCAGCTTCCTGATACACCAAGGGCTGGTGACGTAGCCAATCTAGCAGCACATCGCGGTCATCAGCAGCCAGCAATGATTGCAAAGTATCACCCCTATGCGCAGCAACGATACCCGCAGCTACCACGATGGCATGCAAATC
Organism: Methylotenera sp.; assembly: GCF_036401095.1. Taxonomy (GTDB): domain Bacteria; phylum Pseudomonadota; class Gammaproteobacteria; order Burkholderiales; family Methylophilaceae; genus Methylotenera. Next base: position 19,322 of record NZ_DASWWA010000008.1, on the reverse strand, counting down.
ATGATTACCCAACACAATACGTAAGCTGTTTCGGTGTGCATAGCACCAGCGCAAAACCTCCAGCGTGCCGCTGCCGCGATTAATTAAATCACCCACTAGCCAAAGCTGGTCTTTATCTTGATCAAACTTAAGACGTGTTAATAATGCCTGAAAAGCATGATAACAACCTTGTAAATCGCCTATTGCATAAGTAGCCACTAACCCATACCGCCCTGATAGTTAAAATATATCGCCAATAAAAAAGCCACTTAATGTATCAAGTGGCTTTAGTGTACTACCTTGCAAAAATCTCTGCTTAGAATCCGGCACCCGCAGCATTTGCCATATGTTTTACTGCTGCAGCAACTTCTGCATCAGATAATGCAGGGTTACCACCTTTAGCTGGCATTGTACGTATGCCATTAATTGCGTGACTAACCAATGTGTCGTAGCCTTGTTTAATGCGCGGCTCCCATTGTGCTTTATCACCAAACTTAGGCGCATTCATCAAGCCTGCAGCGTGGCACATAGAACAAACCGCTTTATACACTTCCTCGCCACTTTTACCGGCAGCAACTGGTGCAGAGGCTGCAGCTGCAGCAACTAGGTCCGATCCTTTTGCTGCCTTTGCTGGCTCAACCGCTTTAGCAGGCTCAGTCACTGCAGGTGCAGCTTCGGCTGCTTTTGCAGCAGGCGCCGCGTCAGCCGCTTTAGGTTTAGGTGCAGTAAATTTAGCACCTGATGCGTTTGCCATTTCAGCCACTGCAGCTGCAATTTCATCATCGGTTAATGCTGGATTACCACCGCGAGCAGGCATGCTACGAATACCCTCAAGCGCATGTTTTACCAATGTTTGGTAGCCTTGAGCGATACGTGGAGCCCATTGTGAGTTATCACCAATTTTTGGCGCATTCATTAAGCCAGCCGCGTGACACATAGAACAAACGGCTTTCACTACCTCAGCGCCGCTCTTACCTGCTGTCGCACCAGTAGTTTCTTCTGCAACTTCTACAACCGCAACAGGTTTAATGTTTTCTTCAAGCTTAGCTGCAACCGCCGCCACAGGCTCATCAACTTCAACTGGATCTGTCACACCAAAAACTTTAGCGACAATCACTATAAATGCAACAATACCAACGACACCAGCAAAAGTCGCGAGCAGAATCTGCCCTAGAGAGTAGCCTTTAGCTTCATTATCTACATTGCTCATTACGTTTGTTCCTGAAAATATATGGATAAAAACCTTATTATACCTACACTTTAGCTTATGACAAAAAGCACCCCCACAAAAAATATGACTTTGTAGCGTGTCTCCATTGCGCATTAAGGCTACATACAGCACCTCAGTTTGCTATAATGCAACGCTACTTTGCGCCCGTAGCTCATTTGGATAGAGTATCGGTTTCCGAAGCCGAGGGTAGTGGGTTCGAATCCCGCCGGGCGCGCCAGGAAAAACAAAGCTCACAGTTTAATAGCTGTGAGCTTTTTGTCTTTGTTGTCTGGGCCACTTTTACTCATCACAACATTTACTGATTCTAGTTAAAAAAAACCACTATCGGCCTAATGCCGCTACAAAATCATTTGAGTGATTTAGCCAGATGGTCAATAAACAATCTTACTGCTGGCGGAAGTCCGCGTCTGGTTGTAAACACAATATGCATTATGCCCATATCGGCACTCCAGTCCGGAAATACATGTACCAGCTTATTGCGTTCAATCGACTCTCTACATGTATGGTCTGGTAACAATGCAATACCCAATCCATTGATTGCAGCCTCTCTTACGGTAGCAAAATCCACACAGGTCATTTTAGGCTCATGCCTAACGACCTCATCGCCGAACTCAAGGTGATTGAATTTCCAATCAACTTCGCCCGCATGCTCTACCGTCGCCAAGGTAGGTAGAGATGAAAGGTGTTGAATATCGGCGTGATTGCACTTTACAGCCAGTGTAGGTGAAGCCACTAAAATCCTTCTGGAATGCCCCAGGGTTCGCACTATCAATGATGCATCGGTCTCAAGTGCGATGCGCACTCGGACGGCCACATCGATTCTATCTTCTATCAAATTCACGGGCTGATCACCGGCGATCAGTTGCAATCTTACTTTCGGGAATTGAAGCATGAACGATGAAAACGTGGGTGAAAGTAACTCAAACAAACCAAGTGGGCAGCTACAGCGCACCAGTCCTTGCGGTTCGCTCAAAGACTCTGACACAATGGAGTCAGCTTGCTCTACATCCAGCAATATAGTCTTGCAGCGCTCATAAAATGTTTGACCAATCTCTGTCACCCTGAAGCGTCGGGTTGACCGCTCTACCAAGCGGACACCCAACCTAGCCTCAAGATTGCCTATTCGCCTGCTGATGGTAGACTTTGGAATTTTCACCTTGCGGCTGGCGGCAGCAAAACTGCCTTCTTTTACCACATCTGTGAACAGTATGTAATCGTTAATATCGCGCATATTGACTCATTAATGGAACAATGTAACTCACAATAACAGTCTAGTGCATGTATTAGCCCAATGGCAATATTCTCCTCACGCAATTCAATTAATTAAGGAGAACGAAATGTCATACGATTTTACAAATAAAGTAGTTGTAGTTACTGGTGGTACTAGCGGTATTGGTCTTGCAACAGCTAAACATTTTTCCGACGCAGGTGCCAAGGTATTCATCACTGGTCGCCGTCAGCCTGAGCTAGATCAAGCCATCAAAACAATAGGTGGTACTGTGGTTGGCGTCAGGGGTGACATGTCAAAACTGGCGGATATAGATCGTTTATATGATGAGATTCAACAACAGCATTCCCAGATTGATGTGCTGTTTGCCAATGCAGGTGGCGGCACCATGTTGCCTTTAGGCGCAATCACCGAGGAGCAATACGATAATACTTTCAATAGCAATGTTAAGGGAGTGGTATTCACGGTTCAAAAAGCTTTGCCTTTACTGCTAGATGGCGCATCAATCGTGTTGACTGGCTCTGTAACAAGCATTACGGGTACAGCTGCGTTCAGTATCTACAGTGCCACTAAAGCCGCAATCCGTAACCTGGCAAGAAGCTGGACCATCGACCTGAAAGAACGTGGTATTCGTGTCAATGTCGTTAGCCCTGGCCCAATCAGAACGCCGGGCTTGGTAGAGCTTGCAGGCGACGACCCAGTAGCGCAACAAGGCTTGCTGGATTACATGGGGTCACAAGTTCCACTGGGACGTGTAGGTGAACCTGAAGAGATTGCCAAAGCTGTTGCTTTTCTATCCTCTGAGGATGCAAGCTTTATCGCAGGCGCCGAATTCTTTGTTGATGGTGGTTTAGCTCAGGTCTAAGTATGTACGGCCACTGAAACTCAGTGGCCGTTTCGCAATAAATTGTGAGACTCTGCCAGAAGTTTACAAAAAGTGTGCCAAACGCTCTAGAGTGGTCAATGCATGGACCGATACTGATTGATTAAAAACAATCAATCTGTGCATTTTCATACCCACCGCCAACTTTTGATTCAAATAGCTTTAACTGCTAATTTAAGATCTACCACAAAGCTCGCAGCCTACTCTCGTTCGCAGCGTATCCAGATACAATCACGCTCGTTAAAAGCATCGATGTATTACACGGCATCGGCGTTGTGAGGGATAATAGCGCCCACATCATTTTTTGCACCATTTTTGGAATTATCACCATGGAAATTAAAGTCAACTTTCTCGATAAGCTACGTCTTGAAGCCAAGTTCGATGACTTCACGGTGATTGCAGATCAGCCTATCCGTTATAAGGGCGATGGCTCGGCGCCCGGCCCTTTCGATTACTTTCTGGCTTCATCAGCCTTATGCGCGGCTTATTTTGTGAAGTTGTACTGTGATACGCGCAACATTCCTACCGACAATATCCGTCTTTCACACAATAATATTGTTGATCCGGAAAACCGTTACCAGCAGATTTTCAAGATTCAGGTTGAGTTGCCAGCGGATATCTCTGACAAAGACCGCCAAGGGATTTTGCGCTCCATAGACCGTTGTACGGTTAAAAAAGTGGTGCAAGCTGGCCCTGAGTTTGTGATTGAAGAAGTCGCGAATCTGGACGAAGATGCGCAGGCTTTGCTGATGGCGAAACCATCTGCCGATACGCACACCTACATTACCGGCAAAGACTTACCTCTAGAGCAAACCATCGCCAATATGTCTGAGCTGCTGGCGAGCCTAGGCATTAAGATTGAAATCGCTTCATGGCGCAATATCATTCCCAATGTGTGGTCATTACATATCCGTGATGCGCACTCACCGATGTGCTTCACTAACGGAAAAGGGTCAACCAAGGAAAGCGCGTTGGCGTCAGCCTTGGGCGAGTATCTTGAGCGCCTGAGTAATAACCACTTCTATGCTGGCTCTTACTGGGGCGAGGATATCGCCAACGCAGCGTTTGTACATTACCCGAACGAGCGCTGGTTCAAGCCTGGCCGTAAAGATGCGTTGCCGAAAGAGATTCTGGATGACTACTGTCTGGAGATTTACAACCCAGATGGCGAACTGCGTGGCTCGCACCTGATAGACACCAACTCCGGCAATGCCGAGCGCGGCATCTGTGCGCTGCCCTATGTGCGTCAATCGGACGGCGAGACTGTCTATTTCCCATCTAACCTGATTGAAAACTTGTACGTGAGCAATGGCATGAGTGCCGGCAATACCCTAGCTGAAGCACAAGTGCAATGCCTGTCGGAGATTTTTGAACGGGCGGTGAAACGCGAAATTCTGGAGGGTGAAATCGCCTTGCCTGATGTGCCACAAGAAGTACTGTCGAAGTATCCGGGCATAGTGGCCGGTATCAAAGGCTTGGAAGAGCAAGGCTTTCCGGTACTGGTAAAAGATGCGTCGCTTGGGGGCGAATACCCAGTGATGTGCGTCACCTTGATGAATCCGCGCACTGGTGGTGTGTTTGCCTCATTCGGCGCGCATCCAAGCTTAGAGGTGGCGCTGGAACGCAGCCTGACCGAATTACTACAAGGGCGCAGCTTAGAAGGCCTGAACGATTTGCCACAACCTACCTTTGCCAGTGAAGCCGTCACTGAACCAAACAACTTCGTGGAGCACTTCATTGATTCTAGCGGTATTGTGTCGTGGCGTTTTTTCAGTGCCAAAGCAGATTACGAGTTTGTTGAGTGGGATTTCTCTGGTGCAGGTGAGAATTCCAATGCCGAGGAAGCGGCAACCTTGTTTGGCATACTGGAGGCTATGGGCAAGGAAGCCTACATGGCAGTGTATGACCAGCTAGGTGCCACGGCTTGCCGCATATTGGTGCCAGGCTATTCTGAAGTTTATCCGGTAGAGGATCTGGTGTGGGATAACACCAACAAGGCGCTGTTATTCCGTGCGGACATTTTAAATCTGCATCAGTTGGATGATGCGAGCTTGGAGGCTCTACTTGAGCGTTTAGAGAATAACGAGTTAGATGATTACGGCGACATCGCCACTTTAATCGGCATCCAATTTGATGAGAATACGGACTGGGGCCAGCTCACAGTGCTTGAATTGAAGCTGCTAATTAATCTAGCCTTGCAGCAATTTGAGGAGGCACATGAGTTAGTGGGTGCCTTCCTGCAGTATAACGACAACACGGTCGAGCGCGGATTGTTTTACCAAGCATTGAATGTGGTGCTGGAAGTTCTGCTAGATGAAGAGTTGGAGCTGGACGACTACGAGGTAAACTTCCGCCGGATGTTTGGCAATGCCAGAATGGACGCTGTGATGGGCTCAGTAGACGGTAGCGTGCGCTTCTTCGGCTTAACGCCAACCAGTCTGAAATTAGAAGGGCTAGACAGACACCACCGCCTAATTGACAGCTACAGAAAGCTGCATACGGCCCGTGCCAATATGGCTGCTAAGGCCAGCTAGAATGTGGCGTCATAGCGTTTTTGCTGAGGCGGCTGCCCCCTCAAAAACGAATGATCAGTATTTAAACATTGGTGGTGATGCAGACGTTCATCGGAAGCGTTGCCTCCAATGCCATAAAATCGGTAAAGAGGACTCGCAGCGTGCTCAACTTCAATTTGATCGATAGTTAATCTAATTGATAACTTGCTTATACGTCCTGCACTTAATTAATTACTCGATTTATTTTTATTCGGCCAATTTTTAAGCGCTAATTTAGCAATTTCGAACAATTCATCTTTGCTAGCACCACTGGTTGCTTGTACCGACATGCCCTGATGTAATGTAGCCAAATATTTGGCCAGTGATTTAGGGTTAGCATCACTAGCTAAATCTCCATCGATTTGGGCTTTTTCAAAACGTGCGGCTAACTGTTGCTCATAAGCATATCTATATTGAATCAATAAATCCTTAACTATATCGGAGCTTTCTCCGCTAGATAATGCTGCCTGAACAATCATGCAACCCTTAGGGTGATTAGCGGCGGTAAGAAACTCTGCAGCATTTAATAAAAAACGCTCGGCCACTTTGAATGCTGTAGGCTCATTAATTACGTCTTTCACAAAGGCAACTGGTCCCGCCGTATATCTTGATAACGACTTCTTGAACAACTCCTCTTTGTTACCAAACGCGGCATACAAGCTGGGTTTATTGATCCCCAACGTTTCCGTTAACTCAGCCAGTGACGCGCCTTCGTAGCCTCTTTTCCAAAAAATGGCTAAAGCTTTATCAAGCGCCTCATCCATATCAAAAACTCTAGGTCGACCGCGTAATTTTTTATCATTAATAGACATCGTTAAATTTCATAAATTTAATAATATACCAATTGTTACAAAAAAGTGTTGACAAAGCAAGCTGCGCTGAATTATATTTATTTACCGATTGGTATTTAAATATAAATTTTCATTCATTTTTAATAAGCGAGGTTGTGATGAGTTCAATAGAAAATCAAGGTAAAGCATTAATTACTGGGGCATCAACCGGCATGGGTGCCGTGTATGCAGATAGGCTTGCTAAGCGAGGATATGATCTTATTTTAGTTGCCCGTGATGAGAATAAGCTAAATGCAGTTTCCAATAAAATAAAGTCTGATTACAAAGTTAATGTGACGGTTGTACCTGCTGACCTGACAGTAAAATCAGAGTTAGCACAGATAGAAAATCTATTAAAGGCTGATAAAAGCATTACGCTGCTGGTCAATAATGCAGGCTTGGGTGCGGTGACCAAACTTGCAGAATCCAATATGGACGATATTGAAACTATGATTTCATTAAATGTGATCGCACTGACAAGACTTTCAGCTGCAATTGTGCCGGGCTTGATTGCAAATGCTCATGGCGCAATTATCAATATTGCTTCTATCGTTGCACTTGCCCCGGAGCTTTTAAATGGTGCATATAGCGGCTCTAAGTCATACGTCGTTAACTTCACACAGTCAATGCATCATGAACTTGTAGATAAAGGTATCAGAGTACAGGCTGTATTACCTGGCGCCATTGATACACCGTTCTGGGACAAGAGCGGATTGCCAGTGAATAATCTACCTGCGCAAATAGTGATGAGCCCAGAGAGTTTGGTTGATGCGGCACTAGCCGGGTTTGACTTAGGCGAAGTCATTACCATCCCTTCACTACCCAATATTGAAGAATGGCATGCATTAGATAATGCCCGCAAAGCACTTGGGCCAAACTTGTCACACACGCAAGCAGCTAGTCGTTATCAAGCTTAACTTTTGCAGCTTTAACAGCACAGTTGGCTATACCCAACTGTGCTGCATTCAATTAAAAATGCCTGAATTACGCACTAGCCAATAATGAAAGGCTATGACTTAACACCGTTTAAGCATTAAGCCGAAGTCACCGACAATTTTGGATGTGCCTCACGAATGGGTAGATTAACCAACGCCGCAATACCTGCAAGTGCAATATCTGCGTACCACATCCATTCGTAATTTCCGCTTTGCACGAATGTGATTCCGCCCAACCATGCTCCAAAAAAACCGCCAATCTGGTGGCTAAGTAGAGCAAATCCAAACAGCGTTGCTAAATAACGCGGGCCAAATAACTTTCCTATTAATCCAGCCGTTGGCGGTACGGTTGCCAGCCAGGTGAGCCCGAGGATGGCTGCAAAAATATAAAAAGTGAGCTCTGTTTTAGGTGCCATCAGGTATATAGCAATGGCAACAGCGCGCGAAGCATACATCCAGAACAGAATCATTTTCATACGCTTGACTTGACCTAGCAAGCCAGCGGCAATGCTTCCGGCTACGTTTGAGAGGCCGATAATGGCAAGTGATACGGCCCCTACCGATGCGGGCAAACCGCACAGACTGACCTCACCTGGCAGGTGCGTCACTAAAAAAGCAATATGAAAGCCACAAGTAAAGAATCCAGCATTCAAACAGAGGTAGCTTTTATCTTTAAATGCAAGTTGCAGTTGCTGCTTCAAACCCATCCCATCGCCCTGTGCTGCTATACGTTTATCTGCAATGTCTTTTTTCTCACGTAGCGGCAGTGCTAAAAGCATGGTTGTCAGTGAAGTGGCGGCTAGGGCAAATAAGGCAATTACCCAGTTAAATGAGCTGATTAAAGCCTGCGTGACAGGCGCAAAAATAAACTGGCCTAACGAGCCACCGGCATTGATAAATCCGGCAGCCTTAGAACGACCTTCAGCAGGTAATCGCTGTGCTGCAGCACCAATTAAAATTGAGAAGCTTCCTGCACCCGCACCTGCTGCTGTCAGGATGCCGATTGCAAATATCAAACCAAAGCCTGAGGTCATAAAAGGCGTTAGCACCAAACCTATGGCTAGCAGTAAAGTACCTAATACGATGACCTTATAAGAGCCAACTTTATCGGCGAGCATGCCAAACATTGGCTGGGCTAGACCCCATGTAAACTGGGCAACGGCCATTGCAAAGCTCACAGTCACAATCCCTAAACCAGTAGAGGTGTTTAATGGTGATAAAAATAAGCCCAATGATTGCCGTATACCCATGGTAACAGCCAGAATTGCAGCTGCTGAAATAACTAATGTCCAGAATGTACGTTGTGCTGTCATAAAAATATCATCGACTTAATTAATGAGAGTTTACATCAGCTACACTCTTACATCGGTTTAGGCCTTGTTTAAAACTTATACTTAATAGCTGATTTAAGGTGAATAACCAAATTTAACTTAACTATCTGCGAGAGGCAATTTCTGGCCTTACTGGCCGCCATAACTCACCACCTCAATACTTACTCATAGCTATCCCTAGCATTGTTATGGCACGTAAAAACTATAAAGGCCTACCCCCGATGGGAAGTAGGCCTTTATAAAGCCAAACACATAAAATAGGTACTAACAGTTACATGCCATCATGAAGAGTCAGATGCTTTTAACCAAAGTTACCTATTATTTTACTTGGATAATTACTCACTGATTTTCTTAAGATTATCTAAACCACCACGATATACGCTGGTAATAGTTTTAGTCGCTGTTTCATCATCCTGATCTTTTGCAGGGGTGCTGTTTAAATCTTTACGTTTAAAGTCACCACGCCATATCACGATTGATTTATCAGCACCGTCTGCTTTAACGATAACGCTGGAAACATAATTACTTACCGGCAACACACCATCAATAATCGCATACTTAAAAGTCATATGCTTATCGCTAAAGGCTAATAATTTTTCATTAATCTTTCCACCGTCTTGCAGTGTTAATTGGCGCACAGCCCCTTTTTTATTATTTGTGCCTGAAGTAATTTCTGTTTTAGCAACGGCAGGGTGCCAAGCACCTAGGTCATTAAAGTTATGTACCTTTTCCCAAACTTTAGCCGCTGGTGCGTTAATTGTTACGGTTTCATTGACAGTAAGCTTTTTTGCATCCGCAGCAAAAGTGTTGAAAGACATGCCAAGTATTAAAGACGATACCACAAGACTTAATTTCATTTTTTGACCCCTTAATTAATGTTCATTTGCTGGTTTAACAGTAAAGTAGCTTGAGCTACTTGTTGCTATGAGCATTAATTAACACTAAAGTTCACCATTTTTATACAGATCTGTATATACTTTTCATATGCGCTAAAAATCCTGCCTGAATACGGGTATCAGTAACAAGCTTTTACAGGTTTTAATTATCTATTGAATCAAAGGGATACATGAATATAAGTTTGTAGAAAATCCGATATTAAGCCTTTGGTTCAGCTGTGATTTTTAACCAATTTGTGAAACGACAGAACAAGTCGTCAATTCAGTTGTCAATTGAAGGCAATTTTAATCAACACTGCTGTTTAAACCGCTACAAATCAAAATATTACAAGGGGTAATATGGGAAAGCTTGTTCAGATTATCTATATCAGCCGTTCAACTTTTGAAAGTGCGGATAAAGTAAATAAGATAGAACCAAACGTGGTGAGAATTCTGGCGAAATCTAGAATTAATAACCGCAAGAATGGCTTGGTTGGTGTGATGTATTTTGGCGATGGTGCATTCTTTCAATGTCTGGAAGGCGATGAGGACGCAATTAATACTCTTTTTGCCAAAATCGAAAAAGATCCTCGTCATAAAGACCTCAAGTTAATTTCCAGGAAACATATTGCAAAGCTCTCTTTCCCAGATTGGGCGATGAAATATGCGCCTCTTGATGAAAAAATGGGTAAATTCCTGAAAGAGAATGGATATCAGACATTCGATCCCTACGCATTTGTTCCAGCCATGACAGAAAAGGTTTTGGGGCTGCTAATTGACGCATATGACCCAACGTTAATGCTAGAGGCAGATGCCAAAGACGTAATCCAGCACACACTACCGCAACCAAGTGGTTATAAGAAGCTAGTAATCTTAGCTTTATTCCTCTCGATAAGTGCGTTTGTTTTCTCTGCAGTAACACTTATGTCTGTCCGTGGCATAATTTGAAAGTATAAAAATTATATAGTTAGCATCGGGGGTAAAATTCAATGATTGAGGTTAAACCATTTCAGTCTGTCGGCTGCAAAGACTGTCGTGATCCGGAAAAGCTCGGAATCCAATTCACCATGGCTTTTCAGCCTATAGTGAATGTGCGCGATAAATCTATCTTTGGATATGAAGCACTGGTCAGGGGTATCAATGGTGAAGGTGCAGACTCTGTACTTTCACAGCTCAATGACAGCAACCGCTATAAGTTCGATCAGGCAATTCGAGTAAAGGCGCTGGATTTAGCAAAAAAACTGAACCTGCAGGGAATGTTGAGTATCAACTTTCTGCCTAATGCGGTATATCGTCCAGAAACCTGTATTCGAGCAACGCTTGAAGCCGCAGCAGAATTAGACTTCCCAACTGACCGCATTATGTTTGAGGTCACCGAAGGTGAAAAAGTTAAAGACCATAATCATTTAAAGAGCATTTTTATTGAATATAAAAAACAAAACTTTACTACTGCTATCGATGATTTTGGCGCAGGTTACGCGGGACTAAATCTTCTAGCGGACTGGCAACCTGATGTCATCAAACTGGATATGTCATTAACAAGAAACATCCATAATGACCGCGTTCGCAGGTCTTTAGTGTTTGGCATTATTACGGTATGCAGAGAACTATCGATCAAAATCATTGCTGAAGGTATTGAGTGCGAAGAGGAATGCAAAACCTTGTTTGAGCAAGGAGTCGATTTATTTCAGGGCTATCATTTTGCCAGACCCGGTTTTGAAACATTGCCTTCGATTAGAGAAGAGGCATGGTTATGATGGCATCTGTTTTCATTAACCACCTATTGCCCTTCTTTTGATTTAAACAGGCATGACTGATTTGAACAGCAATACGCATTCAGACCTGGCGATGCCAGTTGAAGCCAAAACGCTACTTTTTCAAGTAGCGCTGGATCAGTCATACAACTCTGTCGTGATTACAGATGCCAACACCCAAAATGACGGCCCTCACATCATTTATGCCAATCCTTCATTTGAGAAAATGACCGGTTATGCGCTATGTGAACTGATCGGCAGGTCTCCTAAAATTCTGCAAGGCCCACTCACGGATCAACGAGTGATAGAAGAAATGCGGTTATGCATACAAAGCGGAAAGTTTTTTGAAGGCTCCACGATTAATTACAATAAAAATGGCTCCCCTTACAATGTAGAGTGGTCTATCTCTCCGATTAAGGATCAATCTGGCGTTATTCAACACTTCATTTCTGTACAAAAAAACATCACCGCTTTAATTGCAGTGCAGCAAGAGCGCAGCCTGCTGGCAAAAGCACTTAATGACTCGCCCGATTGCGTGATGATTACTGATATACAAAATAAAATTATATTTGTGAATACTGGTTTTGAACAATTAACCGGTTATGGGCAAGATGAGGTGCTCGGCAAAGAGCCATCTTTTTTATGGGGCTACACATCATCAGAAATAGCTTCTGATAACTCAGACCCACAAGTCTTCGGCATGCATTTCAAATCACAAGCGCCTAATTTACGTAAAGATGGAGCAGTATTTTATGTCGATCAAAGTATTGCCAAGATTCAGGACGACGCTGGAAACGTAACGCATTATGTGAGTTTTAGTAAAGACTCAACTGACAGACTGAAACAGGAGCTTGAGCTAAAAGATCTGGCATCCAGAGACGCTTTAACGGGTCTACTCAACCGAAGGTCTGGCGAGCAACTACTTAAGCAGTACGATGATATGAAACAGCCGCCTAACAATATGCTCTGCCTGATTATGTTGGATATTGATAACTTTAAAAAAATCAATGACACGTTCGGACACGTAGTCGGTGACCAGGTATTAAAAGCTAGCAGCCAATTACTCAAAAATGAGGCAAGGATTACAGATAGCGTCATCCGCTGGGGTGGCGAGGAGTTTTTAATTGTCGTACCAAACTCTACGCTTAAGGCTACTTTAAAGTTTGCTGAGCGAATCAGAAACAGCTTCGAGCTAAAGGACGACAGTATGGTTGGCGTTGTAACTGCATCCTTTGGTGTCGCGCAGATGCAATATGGAGAAAGCACAGCAAGCCTGCTTAACCGTGCGGACAAAGCTTTGTACAAAGCGAAACTTGAGGGTAGAAATTGTGTTAAATCTGCCAAATAGTGGAGACTGGCTAAGAGGTTAATTTATCATCTTGTAGATTTAGATATGATGATTCGCCGCCTGTAGCAATTTTCATATGAGATAAAACACAAATGCACTGTTTTATATATGAGAAACCTGCCCAACGCTTAAGTGGGCAGGATAAGTTGAGAGTTAAAAGCTTCTTGATAGTGAAAATACGTAACGTGAATCTACAATCTGGTGATTGGATGAGAATCCATAAAAATCATGATGACCCTCTTTAATATTAGTGTCGTGGTAACGTAAGTCTACGTTATAACCAAACATCTTACGGCTGATGCCGATATTCCAATGCACCCAATTCAGTTCTTCTTTGCCATTTCCGTTTGCATCCAAGTTAGGGCCATGGTTATTAAAGAACTGGTACCCCACCCCGCCAGAGACAACAAACTTATGTGGCAGCGCATAGCTGGGAAGAATGGCAACGTTATGAGATTGCAGGCCTTTAACGCCAAACCAATCAGTAATCGTTGGTGAGTATTCAAACTTAAGATTCAAGTTACCAATTTGCGTATCTAAGTAGTTAAACATCTCTAGGTAATTTGAATCTCTAGACCCTGGGTAGATGTATTGGAAAAACATACCGTTGTAGTTAATGCCGCTACCTGCTATATCCTTAACGCTATAGCCTGCATACGGGCCCCAAAGCGCATTGATATTGGGGTTGTTGTGCGCAGCATCGTTGCCTGGGAACAAGTTATTTGCCCCGTAATAGCCTAGATAAAAACCACTAGGGTGTGACCAGGTAATGGCCGCTTTTAACGATGGAATTTTACCGTTATTGGTTTCTGATTCACCTCTAAAAACGTAATCAGAGGCAAACTCTACCCAAGTAGAAAATTTACCGCCAAACAAAGTTTCATCATCTAAAAAATCATCAAATGTGGTGGACTCTTTTGCAGCTTTTACAGGGCCTGTTTCTACAGGTCCAGTTTCGTCTTTTGGTCTATCTGCGCCTGCCGCTACGGCATTTACAGACAAAACCATACTCACCATGAGCAAGCTCACGGTTTTTAATATACGTGTGTACATTATTCTCTCCTAAGTTGTGATGTGGCCTTACAGCTGTTTTATTGTTATTGCTGTACAGGTCGGCAGGTGGTGCCTTTTGTAGGAACCATGCGGTTAGCTAGGTCCAGTTTGGGTGGTTCAACATAAGTAACGGCAGGCTCAACTGCGGGGTAAGTGAGTGTTACTACATTTGGTACATTTTGCGCTTCAGCATTTTTAACGCCACGTTTGGTGTTGTATGCGTCATCAAATACGCCATATTCACCAGGCTGCATTTTGTAAGTAACGGTTTTGTCACCTACACCTGCATTGGCCATATATTTGTTGGCATCATTCCAATCTCTGCCATCAAGGTTGCTATAGAACTTAATGTCTACTAATACAGCATCGCACAGTGGGGTCACCTCTTCATATTGGGTCGGCCAGCCAGAACCACCTGTGGTTTTAGGGTAACGCCCCCAATCCCCGCCTTTAAATGGGCAAGCACCTCCGCCACCAAATGCAGCACGGTTTGGGTGGTGTACGCCATAAATAGGTAGGCCAACTGGTTGCCCGATTTCGCCATTTTCCAAGTGAAATCTAGGTTGGGCAGTCACAGTGGTTTTTAACTTCAAGCCCTCATTCTTAATACTGTCGTAATAAGGGCCTTCAGGTCGCACATACCGTAAGTCATTGTTATCTTTGTTGTCATATACCGCAGTCACAAAAAGATAAGGCTTATTAAAGAATGGACGCTCCACCAAGTAGTATTCAACATTGGTTTTATTGGCATCAACAGCCTCCCACTTCACATGGAGATTGTCCTTACCCTTCTGCCCGACGTTAATCCAGGAACGCGCATCCGATAATTGATTCAACCTGAGCACATTGGTGTAGTTTTCTTTTACATCTAAGCCTGCGCGTTTACCAAGCGGGCCAATTTTGTTAGCCCCCGGTTGGTTAAACGCAAAATTCATTGCCTGTTTGGCATATGGATAGTCGTTTTCAGACATAGTGCAATAAAAGTTTGGCAGTTCAATAGGCTCGTGCTTTGCGTACTTACCTTTATATTTAGGATGGCTGATAGGTAAATCAATATAGTTTAGCTGGCCATCTTTACTCAATTTCTCATCTGGGTATTTATAGCCAGACCAGCTTTCCTGTGGCAAATAAGCGCTGTAGTCACTTTCGATTTTTGCTAAGTTTTCTTTAGCGGTTAAATCGGCAGTTGCGGGTAATCCGCTCGCACCTTTTTTAAGGTACTCACGGACTGTGCCGTTTTCTTGCACACGCCACAGGCCATGTTTACCTTCACCTATCATGGTCAGCACTTGCTCTGCCACCGTCACAAAGCGATAGGTATAGTTGGTACTCATATATCCTGTATAAAACGGCAGATGCGGAATCTGAGAATGGGTCTTGTTCGGGCGACCCGTTCCTAGTAAAGCCTTCTGTGCATCGTCATCTTTAATGTTCTGATCACTGGTATAAAAAAACGGGTCGCCCTGCGTCAGATCGGTAAGATTAATACTTTCATCTGCCTGGGTGCCAAATGATGCAATGTAAAGGGAAGCAAACAATGGCACTGCATAAGTTGATAGTTTGTTCATTTCGCTCTCCTTGGAGCTCTCTGGTTCAACTGAAATTTTTGCTATTGAATATTAAGCGCCGTCAATTTCACGTTGACCACAGATAAATCCTAAACCTGAACTTTCTGTGCTAAAAGTGATGGTTGAACCTTTAGGAAAGAAAAGCACATCACCAGGTACCGCTTTAACTTTGGTAGTGCCATCGTTCACTATCATCTCACCTTTGATAATGATTTTAGCCTCATCGTAACCGTATGTATAAGTTAATGAATTGCCTTTTTCAATTTTAAACAAACCACATGCAATCGGCGCTTTCGGGTCGCTAGAGGCAACGATATCCTGCAAGTAAGCATTGGTGCCTTTAATGTTCATCGATTTAATTTTCATGCGTGAGGCATTTTTAAAATACTCCATTTTTTTGCTGCCTGCAGGTACCTCTACGCCGTGCGCCATTAACGCAGCGCCATAAGAAACAGCTAAAGTTGCGATCAAACCACTTAATAAATATGACTTTTTCATGTCCATCTCCAATATTAAAAATTAATGTTTCAATTAAGAAAGATTGCTCTTTCATTGGAGATATCTTATTTGTTAATAGAGTGTACAGACATGACAAAAAACCCCTATAAAAATCAAAAAAACTAAATATTTTTGTAATAAAACTGTGAATCAATATTGTTGAATAGTTTGTCTAATCATTAAAAATTAGGAGTAAGATATAAATAGGCAGTCCGCTGCTAACTAGAGTTATTTAAGGCGTAAGTGATTGAACTTGTTCAATTATAAAGATGAGCCGCCATCTAAGCGGTTATTGAAACAGCACTTCATTGATGCTAACAGAGACGCCTTTCCGCAAGATACGCTTAACTGTGTTGCGCACTTGATTTTGGTGATTGAAAGCCCGGATGAAATGATGTCGGTGGCTTTAGAGTTTATCGTGAAAAAACTCGAAGCGTGCCGTGCAGATATTGGCTTTGTCAGGCCACAAGACAGTATTTACAGGCCTGCTTTTATTTATTACAACGCAAGCTCAAGTCCGCTGAACTGCACTGGAACAGTGTATTCCAACCAAGACAGAGTGTTCCAGAAAACCTGGCATCAGCGCCTGCCGGTAGCTTGTGACAATGTAACTTCCAGCCCTCTGCTGCTTGATTCCAGGAAAAAATTCGAGTCAATCCAGAGCAAGTCTATTTTATTTCAAAGATTAGTATGGGATAGAAGCCCACTGGGCATGGCCTGTATTGATTTTACGCATGAGCCTCATTTTTGGACGCAAACTGAAATCGAATTTGTCGCAGAATTCTGCGAAACTTTTTTAGGACCCTTACTAGGCATTAGTCATTTTTGGCATGACCCTAAAAAATACCAGCTCATCAAAAAACCTACCGAGTCCGAGTTAATTGCAATCAAACTTGCAGCTAAGGGCATGAGCTACAAACAAATTGCAAATGAATTAGGTAAATCTGTACGCACCATAGAGAACCAACTCAGAAACGCCAGAGATACACTCAATGCCGCAAATCAAGCTGAGTTGATTACCAAATGTGCAATCTGGCTTTAAGCTAAACCTAGTTTTAGGCGTAATCTGGTTTTAAATTAGCTAAGTAATAAATTGCGGCCTTAGTTCCGCTTGGGCAAGGTCTAAAAATGCCCGCAGCTTAGGCGGCATAAAGCGTTGTCTGGGGTACACAAGATGCACGGGGTCGGCCCTACCTTGCCACTCCGGCAGCACTCTTAGCAAATCACCGCTAGTTAAACCCTGTCTGCAGATAAAAGCTGGCAATAGTGCTACCCCCTGCCCATTTTCTGCCATCGACTTCACCACGCCGATACTGTTAGCCATGGTGCGTGCCTGTAATGGAATAGTCACGTTGCCGTGTTCACTCCTTAGGGTCCAGGCATCACGCCCCATAGGCGTAAATTGCAGGCAATGGTGCGCATGTATATCCTGTGGCACCTCCAATGGGGCAGCGCTCTTTAAATAATCACGGCTAGCGAATACTTCCCAATGTATGGTCCCCAATGACTTTGCAACCAAGCTGGAATCGCGTAAATCACCGGTGCGGATTGCGACATCCACCCCCTCTGCTACCAAGTCTATATAGCGGTCGGTCAACAGCAACTCCATCTCTAATTGAGGAAACTCTTGCTGTGTACGCTGTATCAGATTGGCAAGCATGCTATCGCCAAGGTCGGCAGGTGCGGTCACTTTCAGCTTGCCTTGCGGTTGCTTGCGCGCCTCGTCAACAGCGGCTTCAGCCTCCAGTAAATAGCTCAGCCCCTGCGATGCGTGGTGATAATAAACGTTGCCGGCTTCAGTCAAGCTAAGCCTTCTCGTCGTACGCTGTAACAACGTAATGCCCAAGCGCTTCTCCAACCTAGAAATTCTGGTACTGACTGTAGAGGTAGGCAGGCCAATCTGCCTAGCCGCCTCACTAAAACTGCCAGCCTGTACTACTTTTACAAACACTGCCGATTCGTTGAAATCCATAATTGTTCATTTAAATGAAAAGTAATTTAATATTTAACCATCTAGTCTATGATTTGTCATGTGTTTATAGTGGGAACCATCGTAACTAAGTAAAAAAACTGAAGTACAGAAATCAAGGAAAATCATCATGAAAAAACTGTCTTTTATTAAACGAAGCAACGGCAATCACTGGGTAGGTGACGGCTTCCCTGTGCAAAGCATTTTTTCTTACCGTGATATCTACGAAGAAATGTCACCGTTCCTACTCATGGATTACGCAGGCCCAGCCAATTTTGAGCCAACCGAGCAACGCCGTGGTGTAGGCAAACACCCGCACCGTGGCTTCGAAACAGTAACGATAGTCTACGATGGCCAAGTATCACACCATGACTCGACCAATGCCGGCGGCACTATCGGTGCAGGTGAGGTGCAATGGATGACAGCCGGCTCCGGCATTATCCATGAGGAATATCACGGAGATGATTACGCCCGTACCGGTGGCCCTTTAGAGATGATTCAACTTTGGGTCAATCTGCCGGCTAAACACAAGATGACAGCGCCTAGCTATCAAGGCATTACCAGTGCGCAAATTCCAGAAGTTAAGCTAGCTGGGGATGCAGGGAAAGTGCGCGTGATTGCAGGTGAGTTTGCAGGTCAAAAAGGCCCTGCGCATACATTCAGTAGCATGAATGTGTGGGATGTACGCTTGAATGCCGGCAGCACGACCACATTCAATTTACCAGAGGGTCATACCACTGCCTTATTTGTGTTGCATGGTGCAATCAGCACTGGCGATGTACACATTATCCAGCCATCCGAGCTTGCGGTGATGCAGCGCGAAGGAGCAGAACTGGTATTAGAAGCACAGCAAGACACAGTTTTACTGTTATTAAACGGGGCACCGCTGAATGAACCAGTGGTTGGCCATGGCCCTTTTGTCATGAACACCTGGGAAGAAATCAATCAGGCTGTTGATGACTACAACAATGGTCGCTTTGCAGTAGCGGCATAAAAACAATACCAAACTTTAATTTCAAATTATCTATTGAGGAGTAATACCATGAACAAACCATACGTACGTCTAGACCGTGATAACGCAGTAGTTTTATTAGTAGATCACCAAGCAGGCCTGTTATCTTTAGTGCGCGATATCGAGCCAGATCGTTTCAAGAACAATGTGTTGGCATTAGCAGATGCAGCTAAGTACTTTAAGTTGCCAACGATCTTAACTACTAGCTTTGAGAATGGCCCGAACGGTCCTTTGATGCCAGAGTTGAAAGAGATGTTCCCAGATGCACCATTCATT